>DATJWO010000024.1:0-233911 GCA_035501155.1 Bryobacteraceae bacterium | reverse complement strand
CCCGGGCAATCCACGTGCGCATAATGCCGGTTGGCTGTCTCGTACTCGATGTGCGCCACCGCGATCGTGATTCCCCGCGCCTTCTCTTCCGGCGCATTGTCGATCGAATCGAACGACCGGAACTTCACCTTCGGATTGTGCTTGGCCAGCACCTTGGTGATCGCCGCCGTCAGCGTCGTCTTGCCGTGATCGATGTGCCCGATCGTCCCAATATTCACATGCGGCTTGCTGCGGTCAAATTTTTCCTTCGCCATGGATGTTTCGCTCTCCTGTTCGCTCCTACTTGGTCACTTTCCCTTGAACCTTCGCCACAATTTCTTCCGACAGATTCTTCGGAACTTCTTCGTACTGCCCGAAATGCATCGTGAAGCTGCCGCGGCCCTGAGTGCGGGACCGCAGCTCGGTGGCATAACCGAACATCTCCGACAGCGGCACCATGGCCTTGATTAACGTGGTGGTGCCCCGGACTTCGGTGCCCTCCAGCCGCCCGCGCCGCGAACTCAGATCGCCGTTCACCGTTCCCATGTAATCCTCGGGAACCACAACTTCCACGCGCATCACCGGCTCCAGCAAAACCGGCTTGGCTCTCTTGCAGGCTTCCTTGAAGCAGATGGAGCTGCAGATCTTGAAGGCCATTTCCGAAGAGTCAACTTCGTGATAAGCGCCGTCGAACACGGTGGCTTTGATATCCACCATCGGATAGCCGGCCAGAATGCCGCCCTCCAGCGCCTCGCGGACTCCTTTTTCGACGGCCGGAATGAATTCCCTCGGAATCGACCCGCCCGTGATGTCGTTATCGAACTCGAAGCCTTTGCCCGGATCTGGTTCAACTCTCAGCTTGGTCCGCGCGTATTGGCCGCTGCCGCCGGTTTGCTTCTTGTGCGTGTAATCGTACTCGGCCTTGGTGCGGATGGTCTCGCGATAGGCCACCTGCGGCTTACCGACATTGGCGCCAACGTTAAATTCGCGCTGCATACGGTCGACGATGATTTCCAGGTGCAGCTCGCCCATTCCGGAAAGAATGGTCTGGCCCGTGTCGGGATCGGTAGCTACGCGCAGCGTGGGATCCTCCTGCACCAGTTTCTGGATCGCCATACCCAGCTTCTCTTGATCCGCTTTCGTCTTGGGCTCGATCGCGAGCTGGATCACCGGCTCGGGGAAGTCGATGGACTCGAGCAGAATCGGCTTCTTTTCGTCGCAGATGGTGTCGCCCGTGGAGACATTCTTGAGAACGGCGGCGCAAATGTCGCCGGCGAGTATCTCCTGAATGTCCTCGCGCTTATTGGCGTGCATCTTGACCAGGCGGCCCACGCGCTCCTTGCGGTTCTTGGCGACGTTGAATACGGATTCGCCCGCGCCCAGCCGCCCCGAGTAGACTCGGATGAACGCCAGCTGCCCGACAAACGGGTCGGTCATAATCTTGAACACCAGCGCGGAGAACGGGGCGTCATCAGACGCGGGCCGCTCTTCGGTCACCTCCGGGTTGTCCGGCAGCGTGCCCTGCACAGCCGGAATTTCGTGCGGCGAAGGCAGGTAGTCCACCACTGCGTCCAGCAGGTTCTGCACGCCCTTGTTCTTGAACGCCGAACCGCATACTACCGGAAATATTTTCTGAGAGATGGTCGCTTGGCGAAGCCCCTGCACCAGTTCTTCTTCAGAAATGGCGGCGCCTTCAACGAATTTAGCGAACAGATGATCGTCGGACTCGGAGACCGCCTCGATGAGCTGCTCGCGATAAGATTTGGCCTTCTCCACCAGATCCGCCGGGATGTCGACTTCGTCATACTCGGCACCCAGCGTCTCGTCACGCCAGATGCGCGCCTTCATCGTGACCAGGTCGACGATGCCCTTGAACTGATCCTCGGCCCCAACCGGAATCTGAATGGGCACCGGCCGGCACTTCAAGCGGTCCACGATGGTGTCGACGGCGTGGTAAAAATCGGCGCCCACGCGGTCCATTTTGTTGATGAAGCAGATGCGCGGCACGCCGTATTTGTCGGCCTGACGCCAGACTGTTTCCGACTGCGGCTGCACGCCTGCGACGGCGTCAAAGACCGCCACTGCGCCGTCCAGAACGCGCAAACTGCGCTCTACTTCCGCGGTAAAGTCCACGTGGCCCGGCGTATCGATGATGTTGATGGTGATGTCGCGCCACTGGCACGTGGTGGCGGCGGAGGTGATGGTGATGCCACGCTCCTGCTCCTGCTCCATCCAATCCATGATCGCGGTGCCTTCGTGCACTTCACCGATTTTGTGAGTGCGTCCCGTGTAGTAGAGGACACGCTCAGTGGTTGTGGTTTTACCGGCATCAATGTGGGCCATGATGCCGATATTCCTCATTTTGTCCATCGGTATGGTGCGTGCCATAAAAACCTGTTGCTTCTAAACTCGTTTACCTACCAGCGATAGTGCGCGAAAGCCTTATTCGCCTCCGCCATGCGGTGTACGTCGTCCTTTTTCTTAATGGCTCCGCCGCGCATGTTGGCGGCGTCGGTTAATTCGTTAGCCAGCTTGTCCGGCATGCCCTTTTCGGGGCGAGACCTGGCATTCTGCAAAATCCAGCGGATGGCCAAGCTGGTCCGCCGGTTCTGCGGAACCTCGACCGGCACCTGGTAGTTGGCGCCGCCCACGCGCCGCGTCTTCACTTCCAGCAGCGGCTTGGCGTTCTCCACCGCTTTCTTGAAAAGCTTGAGCGGATCGTCGGCGGTTTTGTCCTTAATCCGGTCCATCGCTCCGTAAAAGATGCGCTGGGAGGTGTTCTTCTTGCCGTCCCACATCATGGAGTTGATGAACTTCTCCGCCAGGGTCGAGTTATACACCGGATCCGGCAGGATCTCGCGAGGCTCTGGTCTACGTCTCCGTGGCATACGCTATTTCGCCGGCCCCTTCGGCCGTTTCGCTCCGTATTTCGATCGCCCTTGTTTGCGGTCGCTCACGCCGGCCGCATCCAACGTCCCACGCACCACGTGATAGCGCACCCCCGGCAGATCCTTGACGCGGCCGCCGCGGATCAACACGATGGAGTGCTCCTGCAGATTGTGCCCAACGCCGGGAATGTAAGTCGTTACCTCGATCCCGTTGGTTAACCGCACGCGCGCCACCTTGCGCAGCGCGGAATTGGGCTTCTTCGGCGTGGTTGTGTACACGCGCGTGCACACGCCGCGCTTCTGCGGGCAGGACTGCAGCGCCGGACTGGCGGTCTTGTACCGGGGCGGTCTCCGCCCTTTTCGCACGAGTTGGTTGAACGTCGGCACGAATCTCCCCTAAGACGTTGTTTGGTTCGTTAGAGCACAACGGCGGGCGCGAGGCCACACCGCTAAAAAACCTAATCGACTGCTAAGCTGCGAGGGTACTTACTGTGGACTGGCCCATATCCTGAAAGGCTCAGACTCCCTTCAAAACATCGGGGCCGACCCCCGGACTGGCTGCCTAATAAAGACAACGGTACCCGGGAGCAGAAGACACAACTCGCTAAACCTTTATAAGAATACCGGACGCTTCAACGCTTGTCAAATCCAGGCTGGGCGTCCGATCGCTGAGTTCTAACCGTTACCCAGAAACATGACGTGGACGTATGTACCCAGCCTTACGTTGTAAGCCAGATACCATCCGTCGTGGTCGGGATCCGCGTAAACAACGATCTGATCGGAATTCCACAGCCAGTCTCCGCAGTAGGCGAGATCCGGCGGCGCAACGCTAAAATAGAACCCGTTGAACCAGAACCGCGACGGGCCTCCGCCAGCCAGCCTCCAGACATGCCCCTTGCCGAATCCCCCGGTGAAGCGGCCGTGCTCCCAGGGGTGGTCCAGATGATACCGGGGATCGGCGCGGCCGGTGTCATGTCCCACCCACTGCCCGTTTCGATGGACATGGGGCGCTTCGGGATGACCGGATTTGTCTGCAAAATTGCGGTTTGCCTGGGGATTTGGTGCGGGATGGACCGCTTCAGGACGAGACTGCGGGCGTGATGGCGTCGGCTTTGGGCCGCGGGAGGGAACGTAACCATGCCCGACGTCGCGGCTCTGCTGTCCGCGGCTCTGTTGCCCGTGCGACCCGCTTTCACGGCCTTTCTCCTGCGCGGCAACGAAGGCGCAACTCAGCAAGAGTACCGAAACCAGCCAAACGGTCTGTTTCACATCCTGTGGACGCTTCTTTCTGGCAGAGCGTTACATGCGCCGCTAACGAGGCCGCGTAATCGGTTCGCGCGGAATGCGTTATTCTGCAAGTCAGGGTCGCCATGCATCCTCATCGGATCGCCGCCTTTCTAGCGGGCTGCTGGATTTTGGGCAGCCTGTTCATGATGTTCGTCGCCACCGAGAACTTCAGCGCCGTGGATCGTGTACTGGCTTTGCCGGATGCGGCTGCCGCGCCGCTTATCCAAACCCTTGGCAACGAAAACTCTCGCGTTCTGTTGCGCCAGTTGGTCGCGGACGAGAACGCTTTCTATTTTGAAAGCTGGGAACTAGCGGAAATCGTGTTGGGAACTCTGCTGGCCGCTGTCCTTTTGTTTGGCGGACGGCAGCAGGTGCTCGCGGGACTGGCCGTTGGAATGGTGGCGCTGGCGGTTTTTCAACATTTCCGGGTCACTCCGGAGATGATCGAGATGGCGCGGTCGCTCGAACCGGCCTCTTCACGCGCCAACTTCGGCCGCCTGCACGCACTGTACGGTATTCTCGAGATCGTGAAGCTGGGGCTGGCGGTTGCGATTGCAGCCGCGATCTTGCCCGCCTGGCGTAAGCGATCCTCCAGAAGTACCGCGCCTGACTCGGCCCGGCTGCAGGCGCAAGCGCATTAGCTTTCGGCTTCTTCCGCCACCACCGGATGCCCCGGCTCCATATTCGTTTGCGACTTCACTCCGTAGCGCTCGCGTGAAGCAAACAGCTTCGCCACCTCGTCCCGGGGCAGCACGCGAGGCCCGCCCAACAACTCCGCCACCAGAGCGATCCGCGCGTAATGTTCCACGGTCTCCATGCGGAAGAACGCCTTGTACACATCTTCGCCGTAGCACACGGAACCATGATTGGCCAGCAGAATGGCGTCGTACTTGGGAATGTAGGGCAGCATGCCTTCGGTGAGAGCCGGCGTTCCGGGCAGGCCGTATTCAGCCAACGGCACGCATCCCAGGCCGATAATCACTTCCGGCAGAATCGCCAGGTTCAGAGGCCTGCCGGCGACTGCGAAGCCCGTCGCCACAGGGGGATGCGCGTGCACCACGGCCGACACATCCGGGCGCATCTGATAGATGGTCAAATGCATCGCGATTTCGGATGTTCTTGCGCGCAAGCCCTCAATCTGGTTGCCATCCAAGTCGCAAACGATCAGGTCTTCTATCGTCATCATGCCCTTGCTGACGCCGGTGCAGGTGCACAAAATCCGGCGCGCGTCGAGGCGGACGCTGATGTTTCCGTCGTTGGCCGCCACCCAACCTTTTTGGTAGACCAGCCGGCCCACGTCGAGGATGTCTTGGCGATGCTCCTGCTCCGTCTTTGGCATCCGGAACAAGTGTAACCCGATTTTTGCATGCCAAAATAAAACCGCGCTGTACAATAAAGGGCAGTGGATAAGCGGCGGATGTGCCCGAACTGCCGGGCGTTTGTGACGACCAACGATCGGGTCTGTCCTTACTGCGAAGTGCATCTGGGACCAAGGGCCATCGATCGGCGCAATCCGGGCGAGATTTTAGGCGGCCTGATCCCCCAAGCGCGCTTCACCACGATGATGATCCTGCTGATCAACGCCGGCCTGTTCGCCGCCCAGTACTTCAGCCCCCAATCCGGCTTGACCGAATGGGGCGCCAGCCTGCCTGCGCCCTTGATGCAGGGCCAGTGGTGGCGGCTGATCACAGCCGGCTTTCTTCACGGCGGCATTTTCCACATTCTGATGAACTCCTGGGTGTTGTTTGACCTGGGTGCCGAGGTGGAAATGTTGTATGGCACCAGCCGCATGATCGTGTTCTATTTCTTCTCCACGGTCACTGGATTCTGGACTAGCTCCCACATCGGCCTGCATAGCTCGGTCGGTTCGTCGGCCGGGATTTTCGGGTTGATCGGCGCGATGCTGGCCTTCGGATTCACGGATCGCTCGGCCCTGGGAGCGGCGGTAAAGTCGCTTTACGCGCGCTGGGTCATTTATGGAATCGTGCTGAGCTTCCTGCCCGGCGTGGACTTCTGGGCGCACATGGGCGGGCTGTCGGGTGGATTCATCGCCGGTTGGCTGGCCAGCACGCCGCGCGCCCGGCTGATGTGGAAAGAGCCGTTGATCAAGGCGCTGGCGGGTGCATCGATCGCGATCACGGCGGCGGCGTTCGGGATGCTGTACCTGGCAGTCAGCAGAGGTTAGCCGCCGCGGTCTTACCCGCACACCCTAACCTGTCGCCGGCGAAGACATTGGACTCGATCGGTTCACGCGTACTTCGCGTCAACGTTCCGGCCCAAGATCCAATCGAGACATACCTTCTCTGCCTCCAAGTCGCTCTTTCTGGAGCCACGGGCCAAACGGGAACTCATCTGTTCAACTTGCTGGAGAGCGCTGGCAGCTTTTGGCGGCGAAACCTGAGACCATTTGAGGTACGCCGCCTGAAAGAACGCTTCTGCCAGTCGATATTGCTCCCGAGCGGCTAACAGTTCTCCGATCCATGTCCGGATATAGCCTTGGTTGCGCACATGGTCGGTGCGTGGTCGTTTCTCAATCACAAGCGCAGATTTCTGGTAGCAAATCAGGGCGGCATCGACTTGTCCCATGAAATGGAGACAGCGCCCTATATTCCCATAGTGGTCCCCACCACGCTCGGGATCTAACTCGTCCGGGTCCAGAACCTCCGCCAGAGCCCGACCCATTAGGAAACTCGGCAGCGCCAGCTCCGGCTGACCGGAGTCTCTTTGGGCCAGCGCGAGTTGATGTTCGATGCTATAAGCGATGTCGGCGCCGGATGCCGCCTTGAGACTCTGGCCCAGCCGTGCCCATTCGAGAGCGGCCGCGAAGTCGCCGCGGATCCAACTAGAGTGGGAGCGTTCGCCGCAGTATCGAATGTACCTAGCGTCCCTATTCGGAACTGTCTTCTCGTATTCATTCAGAAGACTCTCGACCTCACTGCGTTCCCCTAGGTACGACAGCGTCGAGGTGTGTGCCATGAACACAGCGTCGAAGTATTTGTATTTGGCGTAGTCTGTGGTCCAGGGGATCTTGCTGAGCAACAGGCGCACTACCCTGCAATATTCTCTCGGATAGGCACTTGACTGAAATGGATCCGCTGCCTCAGCGAGGGTTGTTACCGCATCATCAAACCGTCCAGCTTCGATATCGAGTTCTGCATTCTGGGTCCAATACTCCAGAACCGATATCGGAGGCCGCTCCGATAGTTGCACTTTGTGACGGTCGATGAACAGTTTGTATATTCGTATGATCGCGTTGATAAAGGAAAGTCTCTCTCCAGTCGGGAACCTATTCCGTATAAACTGCCGAACCAGTGGATGCAATTCAAGAAGGTCTGGAGCATCCGTTCGAGGCTTCACTACGACCAGATTGAGGGATCGGAGCGTGCTGAGGGCCTTCATAACCCTGTTGTAGTTCAGCTCATGGGCGACATAGTCGCCAATCTGGACCGCTGTTTCGGGCTTGACCGTCTCCGCTATAGCCCGAAGGACCGTCTGCTCGCGTGGACGCAGAGAGGCCCAGATCGATTTCAGGGTCTGGTCCGGAAGGTGGCCCCCGCCAGAACGAATCTCGGCCACCAGTTCGCGGAGGCTGGTTGCGGGCGTCCGTCTCAGCACCTGGAGCGCAAGCAGGTCCAGCCAGAAGGCGTGCCCATCCGTCACCTGATGTGCCTCCTCGATGTCCTTGGAATCTGACTGCGCTTTGCGCTCCGCAAACAGATCATAAGTGGAGCGTAGATCCAGGCCCTCAAGACGCAGGCTAAGAACAAGTGGGTCGTCGTAGCCCACGTTCGGCCTGCACGTGAACACAACGCGCGCGTGAACCTTGGACCTCAACAGAGCCTGGATCAAGATCTCAGGACTGCCAGCCATCGTTTCCTTTTCGAGATCGACATAGTGGTCCACGTTGTCGAACACGAGTAGTACTCCATGGTCGGGAACAAGGCCGAGAAGCACGTCAACGATCGTTTCCGCGTCCTGCTTCGCCAAATCTTGGCCCGTGATCCGACCTGCGGTCAGGCGCTCGATGACAGAGGCGAGTTGGTTTTCGAAGCGCTCACTCTCCTCTTTGCAGTCTCGCCATGCCAGTATAGAAAACCCACCGGGCTCCGTCTGACAGTCTGTAAAATAGCGCGCTGCGATCGTAGATTTGCCCTGGCCCCCAATTCCGGTGACGAAGATGACCTTGGACTTAGACTGCTTAATTTGCTGTAACTCGTTTTCCCGACCAACGCAGATCTCAACGTGGGGCGGTCGGTCTTCGTCGTCACCCTCTAGAACCATCGCCCGACTTGGGGCGGTCTCACTGCCTCGCCGCTCGATCTCATCCCGCAGGGCCTCTCCAACGTGCACAGGATTGGACCGAGATCCGCTAGAGGGGACCGAGGGTGATTCTAGGTCAACCCACAGGCCGTATAGTGCCGGAAGGAAGCGATGGCAGTCCATACCGTCATACAAGGTCACGCGACCGCGGTTGATTCCTGGCTCAAGCCGTTGGGAAAGCTTCTGCGGCAGGTTTGGCCGTTCACCATGAAAAGCCCAGATTATTTCCGGGAAGGCCGTGTCATCCCGAAGGACGCTGACCAAGGCCTCGGTGAAGGAGTCGTCCCACCCCCCGTACCCACATACAACCACAAGCTTGTTCCTGAGCAGGTGGGCGAGGGAGTCTCCCAAGTGCGGACGAGGTTGACTGAGCTGTCGGCTGGTGTGAAGCGTGTCGGAGCCATACCAGTAGCCGTGCAGATGTACAACGTGGCACCCATCTGCCTCAGTCTGTGCCAGATTCCCGTCGGCGTGGAGTGTGGTCCGGTAGGACTTGCCATCGGCTCGGCGGATTGAGACCTGAATAAGGGGATCAAAGTTCGTGGTAAGGACCGACCCACCAAAGCGGCCCGGATAACCAGCGATTAGTCTCCCCAAGCTCTCCACGCCCGGGGGTAGCACCCATCCTGAGCCGTCTAATTCCAGGCGCCGGCAGCTCTCATCGTCAGTGACCTGGGCAAGTTGGCTTGGTTCAAGCGGTGGGCACCGAGCGGCGAGGACTGCGTGCCTGATGATTTCATTCGCGGTTTGCTGCCCACGCCGGCCCTGCAAGAAAAGAAACGCCGCCTGGTATCGGTTCTCCGGCTCGCACGCTAGTGCTCTCTCGAATGCGGCCAACTGCGCGTCATCGTCCTGGAACTCGCCGCGAATCAGCGCGATGACGCCGTCAACTCCCGGAACCCCAAGCACGCCGGCCTTGGGTGGAGCGGACAGGGCCGATCCAACCACGAAGACCACTTCCTTCGGATGCCGCTTCAGCCCTCTCGAAAGCCTCTCGAGAAGAGCGGCTTCATCGTGGAAGTGAAAGGGCGACGCGTCAGTCACGTTTTACACCGTTGCTCGAGAGCGCCTTCTGAGATATTCCTTCGAGGTTCTAGTAAATTGTAGCGTTATAGTGAATTGTAACGAAAGTTTGCCAGTGTCGGAATGGCGACGGGATCGGGTTTCGCGCGGGCCTATCTCCAATTCCCGTCAGACCAAACCCAGGTAAACAATCAAATACTTCGTGGAGAAAAGACAATCCGGTTCCTTGCTTGGGCCGGCCGCCTACGCCGTAAGGAACCTTGCCGGAACCGGTAGGA
Source organism: Bryobacteraceae bacterium (assembly GCA_035501155.1). Classification (GTDB taxonomy): domain Bacteria; phylum Acidobacteriota; class Terriglobia; order Bryobacterales; family Bryobacteraceae; genus Palsa-89. The sequence continues at coordinate 224,136 of DATJWO010000024.1, read as the reverse complement.
GGCACCACGCCGAGCCCAGGGAGGGCATCGCGGCGTTCGGGATGCTGTACCTGGCAGTCAGCAGAGGTTAGCCGCCGCGGTCTCACCCGCACACAGCAAATCCCAGAACCGGACACACCGGGCGGGCAGAGCACGGCCCCTTGGAGCATTGGCCCTTATTTTTCAGTACCATCGACATTGGAACCGTATTTGCCCTCGCTAATCAGGAGAAAGCCCCCATGGATGTTCCCCGCGGTAAAGAAGTCGCACGCCGGAAGCTGATCCGCAGGATCGTATTCATCGCGGTCATCGTGGCCGCCATCCCGCTGATCACCTGGGGACTGTCCCGGCTGAAGCCCGCCGCGCCGTCGGTGGACCGCGCAACGGTCTGGATCGACACGGTCAAGCGCGGCCCGATGGTGCGCGACGTCCGGGGCCTGGGTACGCTGGTGGTGGAACAGTATATGTGGATTCCCGCGGCCTTCGACAGCCGCGTGGAGAAGATCAACTTCCTGCCCGGCGCCTCGGTTCATCCCAACGACGTGGTGATGGTGCTGAGCAATCCGCAAATGGAGCTCGATGCGGCCGACCTGGAATGGCAGATCAAAGCGGCACAGGCCAATTTGGAAAATCTGCGAGTGACGCTAGAGACACAGCAGCTCGCACAGAAAGCCACTACCGAGCAGGTTAAGTCCGACATGAACCAGGCGCAGTTGCAGGCCGATCGCGATACGCAGCTGACCAAGCTCGGGTTAAAGTCCGACCTGGACACCAAGCTCTCTGTCGCGAAGTGGCAGGAATTGGAGGGCCGCTATGCACTTTCGAAACAGCAATTGGACATCAGCGACAAATCCATTCAGGCCCAGCTAGATGCGCAAAAAGTCCAGATCGAGAAGCTACAGGCCGCCTACAAGCTGAAAAAAGAGCAGGTGGATCAGTTGACGATTCGCGCGGCTACCGATGGCACGCTGACGCAGCTCGGCACGACAGGTATGCCGCTCGAAGTGGGAATGCGCGTCGCGCCGGGCACCATTCTGGCCAAGATCGCGCAGCCGCATAAGTTGAAGGCGACGCTGAAGATCCCCGAAACGCAGGTGAAGGATGTGGCGATCGGCCAAGCAGCGTCCATCGACACGCGGAACGGAATCATTCCCGGTCGTGTCTCCCGCATCGATCCAGCGGCGGTGAATGGAACGGTGGATGTGGACGTCCAGTTGGAGGGACCATTGCCGCCGGGTGCGCGACCGGACCTGAGCGTTGACGGCACCATCACCATCGAGAAGCTGACCGATGTCGTTTATGTCGGCCGGCCGGTCATCGGACAACCCGGAGCGAAGATCACGCTATTTAAGCTGGACGGCGACGGCAAGGACGCCCTGCGGGTGCCGGTGTCGTTGGGGCGCAGCTCCGTGAACAATATCGAGATCGTGAACGGCTTGAACGTGGGCGATCAGGTGATTTTGTCGGATATGTCGGCGCAGGACGCCTATAACCGCATCCGTTTGAACTGAAGCGCGACCGCAAGGGGGCGGAAAGAGAGAGCCAATGGCGACTGATGAAGCAGCGTTGATCAGCCTGAACGGCGTCACCAAGGTATTCCAGACCGACGAGGTGGAGACGCACGCTCTGGCCGGCATCCACCTCCAGCTGAAGAAGGGCGAGTACCTGGCGATTTCCGGGCCGTCGGGCTGCGGTAAATCCACGCTGCTGGCCATCCTGGGCCTGCTCGATTCACCCAGCGATGGCACCTATATTTTGAACGGCAAGCCGGTGCAGGATCTGAAACTCAGCGAGCGAGCGCGCATTCGCAATCGTGAGATTGGCTTCATTTTCCAGGCGTTCAATCTGATCGGCGATCTGACGGTGTACGAAAACGTGGAACTGCCGCTCACCTATCGCGGTATGCCCTCGGCCGAGCGGAAGAAGCGCGTGCATGACGCCCTGGAGCGCGTGGGAATGTCGCACCGCATTAAGCATTACCCTTCGCAGCTCTCCGGCGGCCAGCAACAACGCGTGGCTGTCGCGCGAGCATTGGCAGGCGACCCTTCCATCCTGCTGGCCGACGAGCCGACCGGAAACCTGGACTCGACCAACGGCGAGGCCGTCATGGATTTGCTGCGTGAGCTGCATCGCGGCGGCGCGACCATTTGCATGGTCACCCACGATCCCCGTTATGCGCGTTATGCGGACCGCACCATCCGGTTGTTTGACGGGCGGATTGTGGAAGAGAACGTGGAGGTGGCAGGATGAGTAGTCGAAATATCGATTTTTTCGCGGTGCTGATGATCACGCTCGCAATGCTGGGATTCTCGAAGCTGGCATCGCTCCGCCTGCCGGACGCTCTGGACCCCATACGCCTGCAGAACGCCATCCACGTCGAGTCCTGCCCGCTGCCAGGAGAGATTCTTTCGCGCCTCGCCTATATCCTGCGTCCCTAGCACTGCCCGGATACCGGCGGCCGCGTTGACGGTCCCGTATGAGCGCTCCTATCATTTCCCTTCGTAACGTAGAAAAATTTTTTGAACACGGCCCCACCAAGACGTTCGTGCTGCGCCGCATCAATGTCGATGTCCAGGATGGCGAGTTCATCTCCATCATGGGACCGTCCGGCGCGGGTAAGTCGACGCTGCTGCATCTGCTCGGCATGCACGACAGCGCCTGGACGGGCGAATATTATCTGGCCGAGCATGCCATCCACAAGCTCAACAAGAAGGACCGCATGGAGCTATACAAGAAGTACTTTGGCTTCGTGTTCCAGAGCTATCACCTGCTCGACTCGCTGACCGTTTACGAAAACCTCGACATTCCGCTGTCCTATCGCAACATCAAGAAATCCGAGCGCGACAGCATCGTCTGCGACGTGCTGGATCGCTTTCAGATCGTCGGCAAGAAGGACCTCTATCCGAACCAGCTTTCCGGCGGCCAGCAGCAGCTGGTAGCGATCGCCCGCGCCATCGTCGCCAATCCGAAGATCATTCTCGCCGACGAGCCCACCGGGAATCTGCATTCCAGCCAGGGCAAAGAGATCATGGATCTCTTCAAGAAATTGAACGACGAAGGCACCACCATCATTCAGGTCACCCATAATGAGAAGAACGCCGAGTACGGCCACCGGATCATCGAAATCGTGGATGGCTGGATCTCGAAGTAGGGAGACCCGAAATTGGGGATTAGGGACTGGCAGAACGCTTCGGCCCCGCGAATTCTGATTGCCGACGATCAGCCGGACGTGTTGGAAGCGCTGCGGCTGCTGCTCAAGGGCGAAGGCTATCAGATTGAGTCCGCCACCTCGCCGGGGGGCGTCATCGCGGCGCTGGAAGCGCGCGACTTCGACGTCGTCATCGTCGATCTGAACTACGCCCGCGACACCACCTCGGGCCAGGAAGGACTGGATCTGTTGTCGCGGATTCAGACCATCGACTCGGTTCTGCCGGTGATCGTAATGACGGCCTGGGGCACCGTCGGGCTGGCGGTCGAAGCCATGCGGCGCGGCGCGCGCGACTTCGTACAGAAGCCCTGGGAAAACGAACGCCTGCTCGCGATCATCAAGACCCAGGTCGACCTGAGCAACGCCATCCGGCGCGGCCTGCGCCTGGAGGCCGAAAACAAGCTGCTGCGCGCCGAAGGCCTGCCGGCGATGATCGCTGAGTCGCCCGCCATGCAGCCGGTGGTCCAGATGATTACGCGTGTCGGCCCATCGGACGCCAACGTGCTCATCACCGGCGAGCCGGGAACCGGTAAGGAAGTGGTTGCCCGGACGCTGTTCGCCGTTTCACCGCGCGCCTCCAAGCCCATGGTCACCGTAAATGCCGGCGGCCTGGCCGAGGGCGTGTTCGAAAGCGAGCTGTTCGGCCACGTCAAAGGCGCCTTCACCGACGCCAAGGCAGACCGCGTGGGCCGGTTCGAGCTGGCCGACGGCGGCACGCTGTTTCTGGACGAAATCGCCAACGTGCCGCTGAACCTGCAAGCCAAGATGCTGCGCGTTTTGGAAGTCGGCGAGATGGAGCGCGTCGGTTCGTCGAAGACCAAGCGCGTGGACGTCCGCGTGATCTCGGCAACCAACGCCCGGCTGGACGAGGAAGTGCAAGCCGGCCGCTTCCGTCAGGACCTCCTGTTCCGCCTGAACACAATTGAAATTCATCTGCCGCCTCTGCGCGAGCGCCGCGAAGACATCCCGCTGTTGGCGGCGCATTTCCTGTCGGCCCATGCGCAGCGCTACCGCAAGCGGATCGGCGGATTCGACCACGCCGCCCTGCAGCTTCTGTTGGACAATCCCTGGCAGGGCAACGTCCGCGAATTAAATCACGTCATCGAGCGCGCCGTGTTGATGGCGCAGGCGAGCGAGATCAAACCAGCCGACCTCGCCCTGCGCTCCTCCCGCGAAGGCAGCCCGCGTCTGGAGGACATGAGCATCGAAGAAGTGGAGGCGTTCCTGATCAAGAAAGCCCTCGGCCGCTACGGCGGCAATGTCAGCCACGCCGCGAACGCCCTCGGACTCAGCCGCAGCGCACTCTATCGCCGCCTCCAGCGCTACGGGTTGTAATGTTGTAATACGTGAAGTTCTTGAAGCCCCACCTCGTGCACGAGCAGCGCATCCTGGTGCTGGCGCTGATTGCCGGCGCCCCCGCCGTGCTGACCTCCATGCTGATCTTGTGGTTGGGCGATTACACGCCGCGGGTCCAGTGGACTCTGACTGCCCTGATCGTCGGTGTGTGGCTGATCGTCAGCTTCGGATTGCGGGAGCGCGTCGCTTCGCCGCTGCGCACGCTCGCCAATCTGCTGGAGGCCATGCGCGAAGGTGACTATTCCATCCGCGGCCGAGTCAAAAGCGAAGACGCGCTGGGCGAAGTGATGGAGCAGGTAAACGCCATGAGTGCGACCCTGCGCGCGCAACGGTTAGGGGCGCTCGAAGCCACCACGCTGCTGCGCAAAGTGATGGAGGAGATCAACGTCGCCGTCTTCGCGTTCGACGCCGAGCGCAAGGTGCGTCTGGTGAATCGCGCCGGCGAGCGCCTGCTCAGCGAACCGGCTGAACGGCTGGTGGGACAATCCGCCGGGACGCTGGGACTTGATCCGTACCTGGAAGGCGACGCCCAGCGGACGGTCGCCCGCTCGTTTCCGGGCGCTACCGGGCGATGGGGCATCAGCCGGAGCGTCTTCCGCGAAGGCGGCCTGCCGCATCAGTTGCTGGTGGTCACCGATCTCACCCGCCCGCTGCGCGAAGAAGAGCTGAAAGCGTGGCAGCGCCTGGTGCGCGTGCTCGGGCACGAGCTGAACAATTCACTTGCGCCCATCAAGTCGATCGCGGGCAGCCTGGACAGCATTCTGGTACGCCAGCCTCGCCCGGACGACTGGGAAGAGGACATGCGCCGAGGCCTGGCCGTTATCGGCACGCGCAGCGAAGCGCTCAGCCGGTTTATGAGCGCGTATGCGCGGCTGGCCCGGCTGCCCCGACCGACGCTCGAGCCCGTGGAAATCGGCCCGCTGGTGCGTCGAGTGATCGGATTAGAGACGCGGATCGAACCCGTGCTGCTGCCCGGACCGGATCTGAGGCTGGAAGCCGACGCCGACCAGCTCGAACAACTGCTGATCAACGTCCTCCGCAACGCCGTGGATGCCTCGCTCGAGACCGGCGGCAGGGTGCGTGTGGGTTGGGACCGCCAGGATTCGCGCCTGACGGTCTGGGTGCGCGATGAGGGTCCTGGCTTGCCCAATACCACCAACCTCTTCGTCCCATTCTTCACGACCAAGCCCACCGGATCCGGCATCGGACTGGTGCTCAGCCGCCAGATCGCCGAGGCGCACGGCGGCACTCTCACGCTGCAAAATGCGTCCGACGGCCCGGGCTGCGAGGCCAGGCTGGTATTGCCACTCGCCTGATGCGGCGTTAATTCCGTTCCAAATATTTCTTGAACCAAACCAGGGCCGCCCACGTACGTCTTATTGCTGAGCGTCCGGTGGCTCCAATGGACGCCGGAAAGGAGTTCGTGTGAATCCCGAAGGCCCTACTCTGATCGATCTCAAAGGCGTTTCCAAAGTCTTCACCACCGACGAGGTGGAAACCCACGCGCTCGCTGGAATTGAGCTGAAGGTTCGCAAGGGCGAGTACCTTTCGATCTCCGGCCCGTCCGGCTGCGGCAAGTCCACGCTACTGGCGATCCTAGGCCTTCTGGATACGCCTTCGGATGGTACGTACGTCTTGAACGCCACCCACGTTCACGATATGAAGCTCTCCGAGCGCGCGCGCGTCCGCAACCGCGAGATCGGCTTTATCTTCCAGGCGTTCAACTTGATCGGCGACCTCACGGTGTATGAGAATGTCGAACTGCCGCTCACCTATCGCAACATGCCTTCCGCCGAGCGCAAGAAGCTGGTGCAGGAGGCGCTGGAGCGCGTGGGCATGTCGCACCGGGTGAAGCATTACCCCTCGCAGCTTTCCGGCGGCCAGCAGCAACGCGTTGCCGTGGCCCGCGCGCTAGCCGGGCATCCCTCCATCCTTCTGGCCGACGAACCCACCGGCAACCTCGACTCCGCTAATGGCGAGGCCGTTATGTCCCTGCTGAGTGAACTGCACAAGGACGGCGCCACTATCTGCATGGTCACGCACGATCCGCGCTACGCGGCTTGCGCAGACCGCAGGATTACGCTGTTCGACGGCCGCATCGTCGAAGAGTCCGTCCCAGCGTCCGCCTGAATATATCCTGCGCCGCACGTCCGGAAAATCGCGCTGCTGATTTGTTGTATGACTAGAAGCGCGATGCCGAGGACGAAATGAGTGGCGATTCCGTACCCTTCGCCCTGCCGCTCGCGCGCTTCGGAATCAGCGACCGCGAGGCCGACACCCTGTTTCGTGAGCTCCGAAAACCCCTGCTGCGCTACCTGGTTTGTCTGGGGCTTTCCCACGACGAAGCGCAGGACGTCGTCCAGGACGCCTTTCTAAGCCTGCATCGTCACGTTTCTTCGGGCGGATCGGCGGAAAACACCCGCGCGTGGCTATACCGTGTGGCGCACAATCAGGCGCGCAACCGGCAGGCCAGCTACGACCGCCGCTTCAGCACGCCGCTGGATGACGGCGTCGACGCTCCCTTAGACGAGGCCACCCCGGAACAGGCGATCCTGGAAAAAGAGAAGTTCCGGCGTTTGGGAAATGCGATCCGGACGCTGGCGGCCCCGGAACGCGAGTGCCTTCTGCTGCGGGCCAGCGGCCTGCGCTATCGCGAGATCGGCGAAGTATTGGGAATCGCAACTTCCACGGTGGCGGACATCGTGGATCGCGCGATCAAGAAGTTGGCGGAGAAATGCAATGTGTGATTACAAAGGAAGGCTGGTGGCTTGGCTGGATGGTGAGTTGCCGGCTGACGAAGTCACCAATGTCGACTGGCATGTCGCGCGCTGCGAGGAGTGCCAGCGAGCGGTGAGTGCTTACGAAGAGATCAGCGCATCGTTCCTGGATTGTTACGAAGCCTCGATGATCCGCGCTCCCCGCCGGAGCCGTCTCGTCTGGGCGCCAATCTTAGGAGTGGCCGCGGCCGCCGCCGTAATTTTGGCGGTAGTGCTGCTTCGTCCGTCGCCCATGGAACGTCTCACCCTCAATCCGCCGCCGGCGTCACCTGCGCCTGCAATCGCGTTTGAGAAGACGCCCGTGGCCGTTACTACGGTTCACACCAGACATCGAACGGCAGCGCGCCATGTGGCGCAGAGCCCGGCCTGGAAACCCGCCGAGCCGCTGGTTGAGATCGCCATCCCCGCCGACGCCATGTTCCCGCCGGGCGCGGTTCCCGCCGGCTTTAGCTATATCACGGAAGTGAGCTTTGCCCCCGACGGATCGCAAGCGGTCCGCGTATGGCCGTAATGCAGTTAGCCATTTTGTAAGGAGATTAACCTGTCATGAAAGCTGTGTTCATTCTTACGTTGTGCACCTGTCCCCTCGCCTTGGCGCAGGACGCACCGCCACCGCCGCAATTCCACGTTCAAGTCGCTGGACCTGGCGTCGCTGTAGCCGGCGGCGATGTGGGCTTCGTTACGGCCGGGGCATTTGGCAAGGCGTTCGGTGCGCCTGTCCAAGGTGCACCCTACTCGGCCACCATGACCAACGAATCTGTACAAACTTTGGCGGATGGCAATCGCATCGTGCAAACTTCTACGGGCACGATGGCGCGCGACTCGTTGGGACGCACACGCCAGGACGCTCCGCTGCCGACGATCGGCAACATCTCCCCGGCAAAAGCGCCCCACTTGGTCTTTATTCAAGATCCGGTTGCCCAGACTTCCTACGTCTTGAACCTTACGGAAAAGACGGCTATGAAAGGTCCTGGCATGCCCCCTCCGCCGCCGGGCGCCGCCGGCGCTGAGACCAAAATGGTGATGCGAGGAGGCGTAGCCGCTACCGCCGCCATTGCCCCTCGCGGGCTCGCTATACAGATTGCGGACAATCTGAAGGAGCAGGGTGAGGTTACTTCCGAAGATCTGGGCTCGCAAACGATGGAAGGCGTCCTGGTTACAGGAACCCGCACTACACGCACCATCCCCGCTGGACAAATCGGCAACGACAAGCCGATCAGCATTGTCACTGAGGTCTGGACCTCGCCGGAATTGAAGACCGTGGTCTACAGCAAGCGGACTGACCCCAGAATGGGCGAGCAGACGTTCAAACTGACCAACATCGTGCGTGCGGAGCCGGACCCCACACTGTTCAGCGTTCCTTCGGGGTTTGAGGTGATTGACGGTGCGGAGCCAATCGTCTACCACGCCAATCAATGATGCGCTAAAACATCGCGCGCGAATAAACACCGCCGCGCGCCTCGGCTGAAGCCAGGTAGCACTCGGCCACGTAGGTGGACTCTCCCGGCTTCAGACTGCCCGAGAATCCGTCAGCCCGTGCGGTCAGATCGTTGGCCCAGTCTCCTACGTTGCCCGTACGGCTGTCCACGCTGTCCGGCGTCCCGAAAGAACTGGATCGCAACGCGGTATTCCCCAAGGTATAACGTTGTGTCACCACGGCGTGGCCTTCGTTCGTGCACTTTCCGGATGGTCGCGACGCGCAAGCCCCAGGCTGAACCACCTGGATCTTACTGAGGATTAACACTCCTTGCCCAGCGCGGAGGTTCACCTCCAGCCCCTCGGCCACGTTCAGTGCGATGTCCTGGTTGGACGGCTGCGAAAAGTCCATGCCCTGCGCGTACATCGCACCCACGTCGTGGCTGATCTGGTTGGCGTGGTCGTTCTGGCTGGCGTTGCTCGTCACCAGCAGAACTCCGATAGAAAGCGGAACCAGAAAGATGGCGCCCAGGGCGTAGTGGCGGATCAAGTTCGGTCCAGGCTGTTTCGGCGGGCGCGACATCGGGATTACATCAACGTTAAGCCAGGATCGCGCTTGGTGCTAGAAGGCGTTCCCGCCCTTTCGTGCGAAATCCAACCTTAGTACTCACCTGAGCCTTAGGTTCAGCCCGTACCCGCAATGGGGTACGCAAAGAATCGCCGCGAACCAGCCAGGCTCCGCGACCCCCAATGCTATCCTGAAAAAAAATGACCTATGACCTCGTTGTGATCGGTAGCGGCCCGGGCGGCTACTCGGCAGCCATCCGCGCCGCGCAGTACGGACTGAAGACCGCCATCGTCGAGAAAGATCCCAAGCTCGGCGGCACCTGTTTGCATGTCGGCTGCATCCCCACCAAGTCGCTGCTCCACACCGCCGACGTTTGGGGCCATTTCGTGCATTCGGCCGACGAAGGCATCCTGTGCGATAACCCGCGCATGGATTACGCCAAAGTGCTCGACCGCAAGAACAAAATCGTCGCCAAGCATGCCAAGGGCGTCGAGTTCTTGATGAAAAAGAACAAGATCGACTGGATCAAAGGCTTCGGCGCCATCCGCCCGCGCGGCGGCAAGGCTCTGCTCGAAGTGGACGTGAAGTCTGCCGAAGGTGCGCAGACGCTCGAAACCAAAAACGTCATCGTGGCCACCGGCTCGGAGGCACGCATGCTTCCCGGCCTTCAGCCTGACCCCAAGACGATCCTCACCAATATCGAGATTCTCGACCTACCCGCCATCCCCAAGACCATGGTCATCATCGGTGCGGGTGCGGTCGGCGTGGAGTTCGCATCCATCTTCAACCGCTTCGGAACCAAGGTCACGGTGCTCGAAATGCTGCCGCGGCTGGTCCCCGTAGAAGACGAAGAAGTTTCCAAGGAGCTGGAGCGCTACTTCAAGAAGACCGGGATCCGCTGCGAAACCGGCGCCAAAGCCGAGGACATTACCAAGACCGAAACCGGCGTCCGCATGTGCGTCGCTCTAGCCAACGGCAAACGTGAAGACCTGGAAGCCGAAACGCTCCTGGTCGCCGTGGGCCGCAAGCCGATCACCGATAACCTCGGCTTGGACAAGCTGCGCGTTGAACTCGACCGCGGCTTCGTCAAAGTCGATGCCAATCAACAGACTGGCGAACCCAACGTCTACGCCATCGGCGACGTCGTGGCTGGCACGCCGCAACTGGCCCATGTCGCCAGCATGGAAGGCATGGTGGCCGTCGCGCATATGGCGGGAAAAGCGGCGAAGCCGGTCAACCGCAACCGCATCCCCGGCTGCACTTACACCGAACCCGGCATCGGCAGCGTCGGTCTCACAGAGGCGCAGGCCCGCGCCCAGGGCTACGCGGTGAAGGTCGGCAAGTTCCCCTTCGCCGCCAACAGCAAGGCCAGTATTTTGGGAATGCACGAGGGCTTCGTGAAAGTGGTCTCGGAAGAGAAGCTCGGCGAAATTCTGGGCGTCCATATTATCGGCCCGGAGGCGTACGAATTGGTCGCAGAAGCCGTCGCGGCGATGGAGTCGGAAGCCACCGTCGAGACCCTCATGAACACCATCCACGCGCATCCCACGTTGTACGAAGCCCTGGGCGAAGCCTTCAACAACGTCTACGGTCTCACTATCAATGCCTGACCGCGCTCTTCAAGTGCGCGACCTTGGCCGCCTGCGCTACGCCGACGCCTTGGCCGCTCAGCGTGACAGCGTCGAGCGGCGCAAGCAGGGCCGCGCCCCGGATCAGCTCTTGTTCGTCGAACACCCGCACGTCATCACGCTGGGCCGCAATGGCAACCGCGGCAATCTACTGGCCCACGAAGACCTGCTGCAGCGGGCCGGCATCGAGTTCCACCCCACCAACCGTGGCGGCGACATCACCTACCACGGGCCCGGCCAGATTGTCGGCTATCCGATCCTGGATTTGCGAGAATGGAAGCGCGACGTGGTCGCATACGTACGGACCATCGAGCGCGTGCTCATCGAAGCGCTCGCGGAATTTGGCATTAATGCCGGAAGCCAGCCGGGACTGACCGGTGTTTGGGTGGACGGCAAAAAGGTGGCGGCGATCGGCGTGCACATCAGCCGCTGGGTCACCTCACATGGCTTTGCGCTAAATCATACGACGGACCTGAGCTACTTTCAGTACATCGTTCCTTGCGGACTGACCAAGCCGGTCACTTCCATGCGGGAACTCGGCGTCGCCGCCGGCCGCGAAGAAGTTCTCGCTGCGTTGTCGAGAAGTTTTGCACACGAGTTTGGCTACGAATTACCGAGCCGCGACCGCGAGGGAGCGGACCTTGCATACACGGAGACATATTCATGATTGATGTAGTGATGCCCCAGATGGGCGAGAGCATCGTGGAGGGAACGCTCACCAAGTGGCTGAAGAAGCCCGGCGAGCATGTCGATCGCGATGAGCCGCTGTTCGAGATCTCCACCGACAAAGTGGACACCGAGATTCCGTCTCCTTCGGCCGGAGTCTTGAAGGAAGTGCTGGTGGAAGAGGGCAAGACGGTAGCCATCAGTACCATCGTCGGCCGCATCGAAGAAGGCGCGGGAAACGGAGCATCGGCCACGGCACCCGCCCAGCCTCCGGCAGCCGTAAAAGCAGCGCCTCCGCCGCCTCCGCCCGCACCCGCTGCTCCGCCCGTAGCCAAGGCCCCCGAGCCGGTTCGTGTGCCGGAGCCGGTTGCCTCTTCGGCTGGTCCCTATCCGATTCCGGTTCCCGAGTCCCAGCCGCCGATGCCTCTCCAGCCAGAGGGCGCAGGCCCGCTCTCGCCGCTCGTTCGCAAGATGGCTCGCGAGTACGGCATCGATCTGCAGCAGGTGCGAGGTAGTGGCTCGGCCGGCCGCATCACCAAGCAGGACCTGGAAGCGTACATGTCGGCCCAGGGCGCCCGCACCATGGCTCAAGTTGCCGCTGCGGCTCCCCCACCGGCAACGCAGCCCACTGTTTACGTGCCCCCGGCGCCGCCTGCTCCGCAGCCTCCCATGCCCCGCGCCGAAGCGCCGCGCGCTCGTGTCGAGCCGATGACCGTAATGCGCGCCCGCATCGCCGAGCACATGATCCGCAGCAAGCATACTTCGGCGCACGTCACCACGGTCCACAAGACCGACATGACCAAGATCGCCAAGATGCGCGAGCGTTACAAATCCGAATTTCAGCAGCGCTACGGCTATTCGCTCACCTATCTGCCGTTCGTGATCGCAGCCACAGTAGAGGCCATTCACCAGTACCCGATTCTCAACGCCTCCATCGAAGGCAACAACATCATCTATCACAACGAAATCAACATCGGCATCGCCGTGGCGCTGGAGAACGGTTTGATCGTGCCGGTGATCCGCAACGCGGATGAGAAGAACGTGGTAGGTCTGCAGCGAGCCATCGTGGATCTCTCCACGCGCGCGCGTTCGCGCCAGTTAAAGCCCGATGAAGTGCAGAGCGGCACTTTCTCCATCACCAATTTCGGCAGCTTCGGCAGCGTCTTCGCGACGCCGGTCATCAATCAGCCGCAGGTCGCGATTCTCGGCCTGGGCACGGTTGAAAAAGTTCCGGTGGTCGTGGACGATGCCATCGGAATCCGCTCCATCGCCTATCTCGCGCTTACCTTCGATCACCGTTTGATTGACGGCGCGCTGGCCGACCAGTTCACCGGCAAGATCAAATCGATCCTGGAAAACTGGTCCGAAGAGATTTTATGAACGCCGAAGAGATTTTTCTAAAATTCTCGGCGGAGAAGCTGGAGCAGCTATCCGGCCGCATCCAGGACTGTCTGGTGCGTTTGACACCCGAGCAGATTTGGGCGCGCGGCTCGGAAAACGAAAATGCAGTGGGCAATCTGGTGCTGCATCTCTCCGGGAACGTCAGGCAGTGGATCGGTTCGGGCATTGCCGGCCTCCCCGACAATCGCAATCGTGACGCTGAGTTTGATGCGCGAGGCGGAACATCGGCTGCTGAACTGGCCGATCTCGTCAAGACTCGTGCGGCCGAAGCTGCTGCAATCATTCGCGGCCTTTCCGGTGCGCGGCTGACCGAGCGCATTACGCCGCAGGGCTACCAGGTGACTGTGCTCGAAGCCATCGCCCACGTCGTCGAACACTTCTCGCAGCATACCGGCCAGATCATTCTCCTGACCAAAATGTTAACCGGGGAAGATCTCGGTTACTACGCGCACCTCAGGGGCGGGGGCCGGGCAGCAGGCGCGCGTCTTCCTTGAGTTGCACGCCAGATAGTTTCCGACGGCGCGCTTCATTCATCAAGAACAGCAGCTTGTGCGCAGCGGCTGCGTAGCTCAGTCCCTCTGCCCGAATGTTCGAAATACAGTTGCGCTCGGCGTCGGTGCGGCCTAGCTTCGGCTCCCACGTTAAATACACGCCCAGGCTATCGGGCGAGCTTAGGCCCGGCCGCTCGCCGATCAGAACCACCGCCAGCTTCGCGCCCAGCAGTTCGCCGATCTCGTCACCGATCGCTACGCGCCCTTGCTCGACGATCACCACGGGCGCGATGCGCCAACCCAGACCCGCCAGCACTGTTTCCAACAATGCCGCCGCGTGCCGATGCACCGCCAATGCCGACAGCCCGTCGGCGATCACGAACGCGGCGTCGTATTCGCCGTGCATCGCGGTCAGCTTGTCGCGCGACCCCGTGCTCAACCGTCGCCCCAGATCCGGCCGGCGCAAGTAGACACCGCGACCCGCCGCGGCGCTAGCGACTGTCACCGGCTCGATGCCCTTTTGCTTCAACTCGGCCACCAGCGACCGAACGTCCAAGGCCAGGTGCACCGCGTCCCGTGCCCGCGCGTGCGCCAATTGAAAATCGAGCAGCTCGCGCGTGGGAACGCTGTGGCCGGCGCGCCCCAACCCGACGCGCGCCGTTGTGAAGTCCCGCAGCCGGGTCATTCATCCAGTATCGCTAGGAACCCTTCTTATGTTCGTGTTTGCTTTCGTTCTCGTTCGTGACTCTCAAATTGTCTGTAACGGAGAAAACGCCAGGGACCGAGTTGGCCCGAGTCCGGATCAGCGTGTCGTCAAACTGATTGTCCACCACGCCCTCCAGCGTGACATGCCCGTTGTCCACAATGATGTGAATTGAGGGCAGGGCCTGATAGCCGTAGCGCATGCCGATGGAAGACTCTCCATAGATCGCCCGCGCGACCGCTCGCCGAATCTGCCAGTCCATGGGCGAAAGCGGAAGCTCCTTGATGTTGTTGACCACTTTTGTCACACCCGGCACCTTCTTCACCACCCGTTCCGCGTCGGACTTGATATCCCAAGGCGGCTCCGGAGGGCATGCTCCTTCCAACACGACCACTCCTCCTGGCTCCAACTGGAAAGCCAAGTCAGTGAAAATGCTGTAGTAGGGCAACGTCAGCAGCTTGTGCCGGATCTGCTTGGCCATTTGAGCTTCATTGTCCGGGCCCGGCAAAAAAGCGTCATTGTGATCTTTCTGACTGTCGGCAGCAAAGCCGGAGGCCAGAAACAAAGCAGCGAGAATGGGTATTCCGATAACACTTTGCATCGAGTTCCCCCTGTTCAGTAAGATGCGTACCGCGTGCCCGCGTTGCGTGACAGGGATTACGCTTCGAGCAGTAACCCCGCCATACGCGGCAGCTCCTGCCGGATTTCGTTAAGCCATGCCTCGAACTCCGGCGCGGGCCGCAACCCGAAAATGCTGCGTAAATAAAGGGCATCGTGAAACGACGTGCTCTGGTAGTTCAGCATGATGTCGTCGGCGCCCGGAATCCCCATGATGTAGTTGACGCCCGCCGCCCCCAGCATCGTCAGCAGAGCATCCATGTCGTCCTGATCGGCTTCGGCGTGATTCGTGTAACAGATGTCACAGCCCATGGGAAGCCCCAGCAGCTTGCCGCAGAAATGATCCTCCAGTCCGGCGCGCAGGATTTGCTTGCCGTCGTACAAATACTCGGGACCGATGAAGCCTACAACCGTGTTCACCAGCAGCGGCTCAAAATGCCGGGCGAGTCCGTAGGCGCGCGCTTCCAAAGTCTGTTGGTCGACGCCGTGATGCGCACCGGCCGAAAGCGCGCTGCCCTGCCCGGTTTCGAAATACATGACGTTGTTGCCGACAGTGCCCCGCTTCAATTCGAGCGCCCGCTCCCGTGCCTCCTGAAGCATCGCAATGTTGATGCCGAACGACGCATTTGACGCCTCGGTACCGGCGATGGATTGAAACACCAGGTCCACCGGTGCGCCGCGCTGCATCGCGGCCATCTGCGTGGTCACATGCGCCAATACGCAGCTCTGCGTCGGAATGCGATACAACTCGCGGACGTGATCGACCAGCCGCAGCAGCGTCTCCACCGTGACCACGTTGTCCGACACCGGATTGATTCCAATCACCGCGTCGCCGCTGCCATAGGACAGGCCGTCGACGATGCTCGCCGCGATGCCCTTGGGATCATCGGTGGGATGATTGGGCTGCAGCCGCGCGGACAGCCTGCCGGCCAGACCCAACGTATCGCGGAAGCGCGTCACCACGCGGATTTTTGCCGCGACCGTTACCAGATCCTGCAGCCGCATGATCTTGGAGACCGCGGCGGCCATCTCTGGCGCCAAGCCGGGAGCCAGCGCGCGCAAAACGTCGCCGGTCGCCTGTTCACTGAGCAGCCAGTCGCGAAAATCGCCGACGGTCAGATGCGCCACCGGCCCAAACGCGCCGCTGTCATGATGGTCAAAAATCAGCCGCGTGACTTCGTCGCATTCGTACGGCACCACCGGCTCGTCCAGAAACGTCTTGAGCGGCAACTCGCTGAGAGCCATCTGCGCGGCCACGCGTTCTTCCGCGCTAGTGGCCGCTAGCCCCGCTAACTCGTCGCCCGACCGCGCCGGCGTAGCCTTAGCGAGCAGTGTTTTCAAGTCTGCGAACAGGTAGGAAACCGCGCCAATGGTATACGAATACGCGCTCAAACCACCCCTCCTAGATGGGCTTAGCTTATGTCCAGGGTACCCGAGTCGGGGGATAAGCCGAAGATTGCGGCCGCCTGCCCCAATGCCATCGGCTTGGGTGGCTATCCCAAAGTGGCTGGGTATGAGCTTGGGGAATAAGGACATATAGTAACAGTCGCTACGCTACGGAAGAACTGGCCGATAGATTGCTGTGAGAGGTTTTCGAGGAAAACCGGGATGAAAATTCCGGTTTCGTCCGTCCTAAGCCTGGAGAACGAACCCCTAGGCTGGCGGCGCTATACTGAAAGTTCTAGGAGCAGAACATGACGACCTACTGGAAGTTCGGTGCCATGGTGGCAATCATCATCGGTGTTCTCGCCTGGCTTGCCTTGGGTGGCGTTAGCGAAAGTAAGACGTACTATAAGGAAATCAAAGAAGTCCAAAAGATGGGCGACCAGGCCGAAGGCAGACGACTGCGCGTGAATGGCTACGTCGAGGAAGGCTCCATTGTGCGCAAGGGCGCCGAGGTCACATTCGTCCTGCACCAGACACCCGGCATTCTGCGCGACGACCCCGTGCATCTCGCGGTGGTCTACAACGGAATCGATCCGCTGCCCGACACGTTCAAGGACAACGCGCAGGCGCTGGCCGACGGCAAGCTTGGTCCGGACGGCGTCTTTCATGCCAATAAGGTACAGGCGAAGTGCGCCTCCAAGTACGAAGCCAAACCACAATTGAAAAAGGACGCGATTCCGGCCAGATCCTAGCCACGCTCGCGCTCCGTTCCGAGGACTAAGCTCGAATGGAAAATATAGGCGCTCTCTCGATTCTCCTGGCATTTTGTCTGGCCATCTATGCCGTCGTTGGCTCCCTCGTCGGCAAGTTCAAGAAAAATTCCTTCCTGATAGTGAGCGCCGAACGGGCGGTCTATTCGGTCTGGATCCTTCTCACCGTTGCCGCGGTCCTTCTCGTCTATTCGCTGGAGACTGGCGATTTCCGCCTGGCCTACGTAGCGGCGCACAGCGACGCCAGCATGTCGCCGATCTACAAGTTCACTGCCTGGTGGGGCGGCCAGGAAGGCTCGCTGCTGCTGTGGGCGTGGATCTTGTCCACCTATTCGGCGATCGTCGTCTTCACCAATCGCCACAAGTTCCGCGACATGATGCCGTGGGTCACTTCGGTGCTCATGGTCACCGAAGCGTTTTTCCTGATCCTGATCGGCTTCGTGCTCAGCCCATTCTCGGTTCTCGAAGCGGGCCGCGGCAACATCGTCGAGGGCATGGGCCAGGGCCTCAACCCGCTGCTGCAGTATTGGACCATGGTGATCCATCCGCCGATGCTCTACCTGGGCTACGTCGGCTTCACTGTTCCCTTCGCTTTCGCGATGGGGTCGCTCATCACCAAGCAGCCCGGCGAGGCCTGGATTCATACCACGCGCCGCTGGACGATCGTGACCTGGCTTTTCCAAAGCACCGGCATTCTGCTCGGCCAAGGTTGGGCTTACGCTGTGCTCGGATGGGGCGGATATTGGGGCTGGGACCCCGTGGAAAATGCTTCGCTGCTGCCCTGGATCACCGCCACGGCGTTCCTGCACTCGGTGATGATGCAGGAAAAGAAAGGCATGATGAAGGTCTGGAACATGGTCCTGATCTCCGGGACCTTTTTCCTGTGCATCTTCGGAACGTTCCTGACGCGCTCCGGCGTAGTCAGCTCGGTGCACGCCTTCGCGCAATCGCCCATTGGAAAATATTTCGTCTTCTTCCTGGCCATCGGCATCGCCGCCACCATCATCCTGATTCTGGAACGGCTGAACTACTTGAAGAGTGAAGCGCGCCTGGAAAGCGTGGTCTCGCGCGAGTCCAGCTTCATGTTCAATAACCTGATCCTGCTGGCCAGCTGCTTTGCGGTGCTCTGGGGCACGTTGTTCCCGGTAATCTCGGAAGCCGTCAGCGGCGAAAAGATTAGCGTGGACGCGCCGTTCTTCAACCGCATCAACGTACCGATCGCCCTCTTCTTGATGCTGCTGACGGGCATCGGCCCGCTGATTGCCTGGCGCAGAAGCTCGATCGAAAGCCTGCGGCGTGCATTCCTATGGCCTTCCGTGGCTGCGGTCGTGCTCATGATCGGGCTCGCCGTCGGCGGCATGCTTGAGCATCCCTACGCACTGGTGTCGTTCGGCCTTTGCATGTTCGTCACCGCGACCATCTTCTCGGAATTCTGGAAGGGCGCTTCGGCCATCAATGCCAAGAATCACATCGGCATCATCCCGGCTGCGGTGGAGCTCACGCATCGCAACACTCGCCGCTACGGCGGTTACCTGGTGCACATGGGCATCGTGTTCATGTTTATTGGCTACACCGGCGCGGCCTTCAATCAGGACGTCACCAAGGAAGTGGCGCCGGGCGGCGCATTCCAGCTCGGGCACTACAACCTGCGCATCGCGAATTTAGACTCCGGGGAAAACGACACCTATGCCTGGCAGAGAGCGACTGTAGAAGCTCTGCGCGACGGCAAATCCGTCGGCGATCTTTATCCGGAGCGCCGTCTCTACAAGGCCAGCCAGCAACCGACTTCGGAAGTTTCTATCCGCCGACGTCTCGACGAAGACCTGTACATCAACTTCGCCGGCCTCTCCAGCGACAACAAGCGCGCCGTGATCCAGGCGTATGTCTTCCCGCTGGTCTCGTGGATTTGGATCGGATTTTGGGTGCTAGCGTTCGGAACGATTATCTGCCTGGTGCCCAGCAAGGTGCGCCTGGCGTACGCGCGGACACAAGTCGTTGGAGTAACACAAAAGCATGCAGCGGTTCAGAAGTAGCCTGATTTTCTTTGGCCTGTTGGTTGGCGGCGTGAGTGGCATTTACGCTCAGTCGGCCGAGCAGTTGGAGAGCCCTGCGGTCAATCGCATCGCCACGCGGCTGAACTGCCCGTGTGGCTGCAAGACGAACATGGCGTGCCGCATGGATCCGTACCCCTGCCGCACGTGCTGGGACAACAAGAAGAAGATTCTGGCGATGGAACAGGCCGGTATGTCCGATGACGCCATCCTGGCCAAATTTGCGCAGGACATGGGGCCGGATGTAATCATCACCCCGCCGGGGATCTTAGGATCGCTTTCCTTCTACACCGCCGCCGCGCTGGGCTTGATTCTCGTCGTGTTCGTGATTCGCAAATACAGCCGCAAGCCGGCCGCCGCCGTGACTGCCTCCGGCGCTGCGGACGATCCGCTGCTGGCCCGCTACCACGACCAGATCGAGAAAGAAGTGGAAAAGCTCGACTGATGGTCGTCACAGCCGCGGTTGCCCTGGTCTTCGGCACCATTCTGTTTACTTTGTTCGTTCGCGCCAAGGACATTCCGGAAACGCCCGCGCCGTCGCCCACCGCGCATCTCGACCTCCGCAAGGCGCAGATCTACGAGAACTTGCGCGACTTGCAGTTCGAATTCCGGCTGGGCAAACTCTCCGACGAGGATTATCAAAAGACCAAGCTGGATTTGCAGCGCGAGCTGGCGAAAGTCCTGGCCGAAATCGACGCCGTCCAGCCTCCGCCGGAACCGAAACCCGTGCAAGCCAAAGCCGCCGTCGCCAAGGTGGATCCTGTCGTCCAGATCTCGGACCAATGCCCGCATTGCGGCGCCAAATTTCCCCAGTCGATGAAATTCTGCGGGGCGTGCGGAAAGGTGATGGCGTCATGAACCGGCTCGTATGTGCAGCGTTGCTGGCGCTGGCACCAGCCTTCGCCGCCGTGGATGGCGTGATTGTCAACGGCACTACCAACCAGCCGCAAGCCAATGTCGTCGTGATGTTGGTCCAGCCCACGCAGGCGGGCATGCAGAACCTGGGCACCACCAAGACCGATGCGCAGGGCAAGTTCAGCTTCGCCAGCAACGACGCTCAGGGCCCGCGCTTGGTCCGCGCCATGTATGAAGGCGTGCTGTACAACAAAATGATCCCGCCCGGCATGCCCTCGACGGGCGTCCAGGTGGACGTCTACGATTCCACCAACAAACCCGGCACCGCCAAGGTCACGCAGCATTTCATCGTTCTGCAGCCGGGCACGTCGGAAACTACCGTCAGCGAAGGCCTCCTGTACCAGGGCGGCCCCAACCTGACCTACAACAATCCCAAGGAAGGCTCGGCGCGCTTCTATCTTCCGCCCGAGGCCAAAGGCAAGGTGAGCGTCACGGTGAATCCCGCCGGCGGCATGCCCATCCAGCGCCCTGCCGAGAAAACCAAAGAGCCGAACGTCTACAAGATCGACTACCCGATTCCTCCCGGCGAGACCCGCTTCGACCTGACCTACACCATCCCTACCACCAATCCCCTGGTCTTCTCGGACAAGTTGATCCAGCCCGAAGACTCCTCCAACTTTGTCGTCCCGCCGGGCGTCACCGTGAAAAGCGATGATCTGAAACTGGTGGGATCGGAGCCCAAGACTCAGGCCAGCATCTATCGCATCGAGAACACCAGCTTCAAGATTGAAGTGGACGGCACCGGCTCGTTGACGGATGCCGGCGGGGGTGGCGGCGGCGGTGCCGATTCCGGCGAAGACACCGGCCAGCCCAACATCCAGGAAGTGAAGCCGCGCATCTACCAGAATCTCTACTGGATCCTGGGCATGTCGTTTGCGATTTTAGGGCTGGGCTCGTTCCTGCTCTACCGCAACACAGCTAAGTAAGTACCCGCGTTGCAAGCTTCGGCGCGCCAGTGGGAAAATTGAAACAGGTTCCCTAGAAAGTGATGGACCAGCAAGACCAGGCTCCAGCATCCGTTGCCAGCCCAGAGGCAAGCAAGCGCTCGATTCTCGGGATGCTGGCTCATTGGTTTCGCGACCTGGTCGTCTCGGTCGTCCTGGCCATCATCGTGATCCTGTTCCTTTACCAACCCGTGAAGGTGGAGGGCACCAGCATGATGCCCACGCTCGACGATCAGGAACGCATTTTCATCAATAAGTTCATCTACCGCTTCCACTTCAGCCGCATCGACCGCGGGGACACGGTGGTCTTTTGGTTTCCGGGCGATCCTACCAAGTCTTACATCAAGCGCGTCATCGGCGTCCCCGGCGACCGCGTTGCCGTGGACCACGGCATCGTTCTCATCAATGGCAAGCCGCTCACCGAGAATTACGTGCCGCCCGAATTCCGCGACGTGAGTTCCATGGACTCTCGCATCGTCGGCCCCGACGAGTATTTCGTGCTTGGCGATCACCGCAGTTCGTCCAACGACAGCCGCGCCTGGGGCATGGTCCCCCGCCGCGATATCTACGGCAAGGCCGTTTTCATTTATTGGCCGCTGGACAAAATGGGCGTGCTGCGATAGCCGGTCACAAACTTTCGCTGCTTTTCCTCCCTGAAAATACAACACGAAAGGCGCGACAGCGCGGCGTTCCGCACAAGCCCGTACTAAGCTGCCTGTGAGTGCCGACACCAACACAACTCCCCACCGTCCCCGGTATCGACGTCTCTTATTACCAGGAAACGATCGACTGGCCAGCCGTCGCCGCCTCTGGAATCCGCTACGCGTTCCTGAAGGCCACGGAGGGCGCCTCCTTAGTGGACCGGTCGTTCGTCAAGAATCGCGCGAATGCCGCTCAAGCCGGAGTGCTCTGCGGCGCCTATCACTTCTTCACGCCCGACTGTTCCTCTGCCGCGCAAGCCAATCTGTTCCTCCGCACCGTCGGCAAGCTCGATCCGGGCGATCTCCCGCCTGTTCTCGACCTGGAAGCGCCCAGCCTGTGGAGCAATATCCCGCTTCCGCAGCGGATCCGCATCATCACTGAGTGGCTCGAACCGGTGGAGGGCGCGCTTGGCACGAAGCCGATCATCTACCTCAGCCCGGCCTTCGCCGTGGAAATCCTCAAGAACGATCCCGCGCTGGCCCGTCACCCGGTTTGGCTCGCGCACTACACGCAGGCAGCGGCGCCACGCATCCCCAAGCCGTGGATCTCCTGGACCTTCTGGCAACACACCCAGGGCGGGCACATGCCCGGGATTTGCACGCCGGTTGACCTCAATTGGTTCAACGGCTCGCTCGACGATCTCCACGCCCTCGCTGTCCCTGCCGCGCCCGTCGTGCCGGCAGCTTCCTGAAG
Source organism: Bryobacteraceae bacterium (assembly GCA_035501155.1). Taxonomy (GTDB): domain Bacteria; phylum Acidobacteriota; class Terriglobia; order Bryobacterales; family Bryobacteraceae; genus Palsa-89. Next base: position 201,864 of record DATJWO010000024.1, on the reverse strand, counting down.
TCCGCCGCCCTCGAGCGCCGGTGGGTTATTCTGAGTTCACTCCCATGAAACAGGAATCCTTCGATCCCGGCCTCACTACCCAATTCAGCGGCGCCCTGCGGCGCACCATTAACGCGGATGGCACCTTCAACGTGAGGCGGAAAGGCCTGCGCCGGCGCGACGCGAACCTCTATCTCAAGCTGATCGATACCACCTGGCCGCGCTTCTTCCTGGTGGTTCTGGTGGTGTTTATCGGGGTGAACCTGCTCTTCGCAGGCAGTTATTTGGTGGTCGGCATAGACCATCTCCACGGCAGCACCGAATTAGGCCCTTTCGCGAAGGCTTTCTTCTTCAGCGTCCACACGCTCACCACCGTCGGCTACGGCAGCGTTTACCCGGAAGGCGATTGGGCCAACGGAATCGCCGCCCTGGAGGCTGCTACCGGCCTGATGGTCTTCGCCGTCGTCACCGGCCTGCTGTACGGGCGATTCTCCCGGCCCACCGCTAAAATTCTGTTCAGCAACAATGCGCTCATTACTCCCTACCAGGACGGCACCAGTTTTCAATTCCGCATCACCAACGCCCGCACTAACGTGCTCATGAACCTGGAGGCGCGCGTCCTGCTCATGACGGTTGACACCACGGACGGCCAGCTCAAGCGCAGTTTCGTGGACCTGCCGCTCGAGCGGCGTAATGTCTACTTTTTCCCGCTTACCTGGACCATCGTGCATCCCATCGATTCCTCGAGCCCACTCTACGGGAAGAACCGCGAGGATCTGGCCCGGCTCTCCGTCGAGTTCCTGATCCTGATCCAGGGCTTCGACGACACCTTCAGCCAGCAGGTGCACGCCCGCTTTTCGTACCGGCACGACCAGATTGTCTGGGGGGCGAAATTCACGCCAGCGTTCAGCGTCGATTCCAAGGGCGACCTGGTGCTGGAGGTGAACCGCATCCACGAGCTGAGGCTGCTCAGCGGGGGAACTCAATCGTAGACAAAGTGCAGAACCTTCTTGAGGTCGTCCCAGGCTTCCTTCTTCGCGTTTTGATTGTATGGCCGTAGCAGGTACGAAGGATGGTACGTCACCATCACCGGAATGTCGCGCCACTTGTGCCATTTGCCGCGAAGCCGCGTCACACCGTCTTTGGTTCCGAGTAGCGCCTTGGCTGCCGTGGAGCCCAGAGCGCAGATAGCCTTGGGATGAATCGCCATTAACTGGCGAAAGAGAAACTGGCCGCAGACCTCCATCTCGTCCGGCTGCGGCGTGCGATTCTCGGGCGGCCGGCACTTGACCACGTTGCAGATGTAGACTTCCGGGCGCTGCAGCGGAATGCCTTCTTTCGACGCCGTGCCTTCGATCATCTGCGTGAGAAGCTGACCCGCGCGGCCAACAAACGGCAGGCCTTGTGCGTCTTCGTCGGCGCCCGGACCTTCACCTACAAACACGAGTCTGGCCTGCTCGTTGCCGCTACCGAAGACAATCTTGTTGCGGCCTTCGTGCAGGCGGCAGCGCGTGCAGTCGCCGATATCCGCGAGGATTTTCGGGAGGCTGTCATGATCCGGTTCGAGAGCTGGGATTGGGAGCACAGGAGTCAGGGTTGGTAGTTGATGATCAATGGCTGCGCGGCGATAGAGTGTCTTAATTCCGAGGTCCTGGTAAAACTCCAGCCGGCGCCGAACCTCATCCCTGGTCATCGTGTGGCGTGCAGGGCCAAGCGGAGCTTCATGACCTGATCGAAGATGCGATCGGCGATTACCCGTTTGGGCGCACGTGACAGCGGGATCGTTTCGCCGGTTCGCAACACCAACACCACTTCGTTCTCGTCGGACTCAAAACCCGTGGCCTCCTGGTTCACCAGGTTGGCCACTACCATGTCGCAGTTCTTCGATTCCAGCTTCTGCCGCGCGCTCTCGACCAGCCTCTCGGTTTCGGCCGCGAATCCGATCAGCAGCCGGTCGGCTTTCTTGCGGCCTAATTCCGCCAGAATATCCGGCGTGGGATCGAGCTCCAGCGACATGCGCATCGCGGTCTTTTTTACTTTGTGCTGCGGCACGTGCGACAGATGATAGTCGGCCACGGCAGCGGCCTTGATGATGATGCCGGCTTCGGCCAGATGCTCCATCACTGCGTCATGCATTTCGACCGCCGTGCGAACGTGCACCACGCGAACTCCGGACGGCTCGGGAAGCTGCACGGGGCCGGAAACCAGAACCACCTGAGCTCCGCGCCGCGCCGCGGCTTCCGCTAACGCATAGCCCATCTTGCCGCTCGAGCGATTCGAAATGAAGCGCACCGGATCGAGCGGCTCCTGCGTCGGACCGGCGGTGATGAGAACCGTCTCGCCTTCCAGATCGCGCAGGTGCAGGCCAAGTCCCGCCACAACGTCGGCGATCTTGTCCGGCTCCGCCAAGCGCCCAGGACCAGTGGTACCGCAGGCCAGCAGGCCTTCTTCCGGTTCCACGACCATGTGCCCGCGCTTGCGCAAAATCGCCAGATTCTCTTGGGTAGCCGGATGCGCCCACATGTTGCTGTTCATCGCCGGCGCCAGAACAACCTGCCCGGTGAATGCCAGGTACAACGTGGTGAGGAAATCGTCTGCCAGGCCGCGTGCCATCCGCGCCATCAAGTCCGCGGTGGCGGGTGCGATTACCAGAACATCGTTTTCTTGCGCAACGGCGACATGCTCGACCGCGCTCGACAGCGTTTCCTCGGAGCTTCCGGAGGCGAACAGATCGGTGATGACCTTGTTACCGGTAAGCGCAGCGAAGGTCAACGGCATGACGAACCGCTGGGCGGCAGCGGTCATGACCACTTGGACACGCAGACCGCGCTCCATCAGAGCCCGGGCCAGTTCCGCGGATTTGTAAGCGGCGATCCCGCCGCCCACGCCCAGAACAGCCTTCATGCGTTTACTCTTCGGCCGCAGCTTCCTCGGCTTTCGCCTTGGCCAAATCAGTGTATTTCACCAATCCACGCCGCACTTCTTCCATGGAAGTGATCGTCGGCTTCTTGGATGTGGTGGGGAGAAACGGGCGGGCGCCATTCTGCAGTTGGCGGGCGCGCTTGGCGGCCACAATGATGTAGCGGTACGTGCTCTGCTCCCCATCGTCGGGGATGGCGTACATCGCGTTGTTCCTCATTCTCTCAGCCATTTGTTTTCAACCTCACTTCTTCTCGTCGTCCGGATCGCTCTCGCCGTTCTCGTTGAAACTGTCCAGGATCGGCCGGACTTCCTCTTCCATGCGCGCCTTCCGCAACCGCTCGGCCCTCACGATGGATGCCAGCCTGGCTGAAGCCTCGTCGATCTCCCGGTTGATCAGGACATAATCGTATTGGGAATAATTCCGAACCTCTTCGGCCGCTCCCCTCAGACGGCGCCGAATCACTTCCTCGCTGTCTTGCGACCGGGTACGAAGCCGCTGTTCCAGAACCTCCCGGGACGGTGGAAGCACAAAAATACTGATTGCTTCCGGGATCGCTACTTTCAATTGTCTCGCACCCTGGACGTCAATGTCGAGTAGCAGGTCCTTGCCTTCGCGCACGGCCGCCTCGAAGCTGCTGCGGTTGGTGCCGTAGTAATTGCCGAAAACCTCGGCATATTCCAGGAACTCGCCGCGCGCCAGCTGCGCCTCGAAGTCCTTGCGGGAGATGAAGTTATAGTCAACACCGTTGGTCTCGGCGGGGCGCGGCGGGCGCGTCGTATAGGAGATGGAGAAGATCAGGCCCGGTACCGTCTGAAGCAGGCGGTGCACCAGGGTCGACTTCCCCGATCCCGACGGGGCGGAGACGATGAAGACCGACGTCATTCGAGATTCAACGCCTGTTCGCGGATCTTCTCGATAGAGGCTTTGGAGGCGAGTGCCAGTTCGGTGACGCGCACGCCCAGCTCACCGATGCCGTTGGTCTTGGAAAGAATGGTGTTGGCCTCGCGATTCATTTCCTGAAGAAGGAAGTCCAGGCGCTTACCGACCTCTCCGCCTCCTTCCAGGATTTCGTCCAATTGGCGGGAGTGGATCTCGAGGCGCGCGATCTCCTCGCCGATGTCGCTGCGATCGGCCAGCAGCGCGGCCTCCTGCGCCAGACGCTGCGGATCGATGGTTGACGTGCCCAGCAGCTCGTGAAGCTTGTCGTGCAGGCGCTTCTGGAACGCGGGCGCCGCGGTGGAGCGAATCTTTTTCATTTCCGCCGCACCCTCCTGAATAGCCCGGTTTTGCTCGCAAATGAAGGCAGCCAGCTCGGCGCCTTCACGCCCGCGGAACAGGTTCAGCTCTTCGATGGCGGCGCCCAGAGCCGCGAGGATGGCTCCTTCGACGGCCGCGTCCAATTCAACCTCGGCGGATGCTCCGAACATGCCCGGAACCTGGAGTATGCGGTTCAAGTCCGGCTGCGCCGTAAGACCTTCTTCGGCGGCCGCTTTCTTGAACGCCGCGAGATAGGCGCGGAACAGCGGAACATTCAGCCCGCCGGCCGAGCCATTGGGAGGCGCCACGGTACAGCGTATGTCAATGTGGCCGCGCGCTACAGACCGTTTCAGCGCCGCTCGCATCGCGCCCTCGAACGCATCCAACTCCGAGCCCAGGTGAAAATGCAGATCCAGCCCACGATGATTCACGCTCTTCAGACTGACGCTGATCTCGCCCAGCGGCGTCGTGCGCTGGACCCGGGCAAAGCCGGTCATGCTGCGAATGGGATTGCTCATGGCTTGACCATCATGGGTTGACTAAAGGATCGGCGGGAAGAAACTGCAGCTCATGCAGCCGTTGATAAATGCCGCCGTGATTGATCAGTTCCTCGTGTGTGCCGACTTCAGAGATGCGTCCGCGATCCAGCACCACGATCTTGTCGGCGCGCCGGATCGTCGACAGGCGATGCGCGATCACGATCACGGTGCGGTTGGTCATGAGGGTTTGCAGCGCCTTCTGCACCAGGATCTCGGACTCGGTGTCCAGATGCGACGTGGCTTCGTCCAGGATCAGGATCGGCGCGTTCTTGAGCAGCGCCCGCGCGATGGCCAGACGCTGGCGCTGGCCGCCACTCAACATCGCGCCACGCTCGCCGATGATGGTGTTATAGCCTTCCGTCATGCGCTCGATAAACTCTTCGGCCAGCGCGTTGCGTGCGGCTTCGCGCACTTCGTCGTCCTTCGCCTTGGGCCGGCCGTAGCGGATGTTGTTGGCGATAGTGTCGTTGAACAGGAATGTTTCCTGGGCGACGATGCCGATATGGCCGCGCACGCTGGCGAGTTGCAGATCACGAACGTCCTTGCCGTCGATGCGGACCGCGCCGCCAGTTACGTCGTAGAAGCGAGGGACCAAGTTGGCCAGCGTGGTCTTACCCGCTCCGCTCGGGCCAACCAGCGCCACCACCTCGCCCGCGTTCACTTCCAGTTTCACACCGCTCAGCGCGAATCCGTTAGGCGCATTGGCGTAGCGGAAGCTGACGTCGTCGAGCGCGATGGAATGCTGGAACTTCTGCAGCTTCGGAGCGCCGGGCTTTTCCACAATTTGCTGTTCGCGATCCAGGTAGCCGAAGACCTTCTGCGATGCGCCCAGCGCCTGCTGGAAGATGTTGTGAATGCCCGCCAGCCGTTTCACCGGCTCATACAAAAGGAACAGAGCAATGACGAAGCTGGTGAACTCGCCGGCGGTCATGGCGCCGTTCTTGATCTGGAACCGCGCGTAGGTGAGCAGCCCGACGACGGTGAGTGCGCCGAAGCATTCAATCAGCGGCGAGGCGAGCGCTTGCTGAACGACGTAGCGCAGATTGCTCGACTTGAGCCGGTTCGCCGCCAGGAAGAAACGATTCGATTCGACGTCCTCGGCTCCGAACGACTTCACCACGTGATGTCCGCTGATGGTCTCCTGCAGGATCTGGTTGAGTTCGGCGGTATCGTCCTGCGCCCGCCGCGTGGTGCGCCGAATGCGGCGGCCAATGCGGATAGTCGGCACCAGCACGAAGGGGAGCAGCGTCAGGCTGACCAAGGCGAGCCGCCAGTCTTTCTGAAGCACGACGCACAACAGGAAAACGACGGAGAACGATTGACGCAGCCAGTCCGCCAGCATCTGCGATGTGGCGAGCTGGATCTTGTCGAGATCGTTCATGATGGACGACATCAAGCGCCCGGTGGAATTGGATTCGAAGAAGGTGGCGTCCTGCCGCAGCACGCAATCGAATACCTCCTGGCGCAGATCGGTGACCGCGGACAGGCCGACGTAGTTGATGAAGAAGTTTCCCGCGTAATCGCAGAGGCCTTTGAGCAGAAACGTGCCCAGAATAGCCACGGCCACCATGCTCCAGACGTTGTGGATGGCGGCCGGCAGCAGATCCTGCAGATAGACGGTGTGCTGGAAGAGTGGAATGGTGAACAACGGGACCAGCGAATCCGGAGAGTCGGGCTTCAGGACGCGGTCGAAGACGGGGCCGATGAGCACCGCCGTGAGTCCCTGCATCGCGCCGACGATGGCCATCAGCACCACCGAGAGAAGCAGGGGTGCGGTATAGGACCGGACGTAGCGGAGGAGGCGGCGGAATTCGGTCATTGGGGTGCCTGCCGGTGGCTGGTAGCGAGTGGCTGGTGGCTGGTGGTTGCTTGCACCACTTCGGATACGCCGATCGAATGGATGCCGTTCGGGTTGGTGAGAACGACGGACTCCGTGCGCCAGGGCGACCAGATTTCCCGATCGGAGTTGCCGAAGAGCACGACCACCGGCAGTCCGAATGCTGCCGCCATGTGCGCCGGGCCGCTGTCGTTGCCGACGAACAGCGCCGCGCCCGCGAGAAGCGACTTCAGGTCTTCGAGCGATGCGCCGGCAAGACAGGGGTAGCGATCGAAGGGAGCAAGGCTTTCGCTTGGACCGGCGATGAAGACCGGCTCCAGGCCGAGCTGGCGGTCGAGGTGTTCGGCGACGGCCAGGAAATTCGCAGCAGGCCACGTCTTGTCCGGCGCCGATGCCATGGGATGGAGAACAGCATAGGGTCTCGGGCGCGGGCGAGGCGTTGCGAAAAGGCGGGCGCGGGGGATCTCGGAGTGAGGAACGCCCAAATAGAACATCGCCGAGGCGAGATGTTCGGCTGTGTGGACCTTGCGGTCGACGCCCAGGATGTCCTGGGCGCGCGGAATGCGGACGTTATAGACCGGCTGGAAGCGGAAGTGTCCGAACCCGGCCCGCAGCCGCGCGGCCGAAGCCAAGGTGAGCCGGACGCTTGTGGCGCCGCCATGGAGATTCAACGTGATCTGCGGGCGCCAGCGCGCGATTTCGGTAGCGCGAGGCGCGAGGATGCGCGCGATGTCAGGATTGCCGCCGAAGATCGGCGCGAAGGCGTCCTCCGACACGACGGCGATTTCGAGATCGGGCCGGGCCTGCTTCAGCAGCGCCAGCGCGGGAGTGGTGAGCACGCAATCGCCCAGCGACCGCAGCCGCACAACCGCGACCCGCGCGCCGACCGCCAGGCGCTCCAGCACATGACTCATTTCCAGAAACCGATTACTCTTCGACCTTCGCCTCGTCGATCAGCATCACGGGGATGTCGTCGCGAATGGGGTAAACCCGCTTGCATTGGACGCACTTCAGGCCGCTCTGGTCGGGCTTCATTTCGAGCGCCGCCTTGCAGAGCGGACATACCAGGATGTCCAGCAAATCCTTGCTTATGGCCATGGTTTTATTCAGTTTAGCAGGGCGACTGGTGTCTGGTAGTTCGTGACGGACGTCATCCTCTGGTATTGCGCGCCAGCACGGAGCGTATTACGCTGGGTTCATGCGGACCATCTCGCTCAAACTGCCCGAGGATCTTCTGGCCCAGCTCAACAAACAGGCTAAGGCGAGGCGGACGACCAAATCCATGCTGGTACGGGAAAGCTTGGAAAAGGCGCTGCACGAACAGCCAGTGGCGAGCGCAGTCTCGTGCTATGACCTGGCGCGCGACCTCGCGGGGTCGGTGAAGGGTTTGCCAAAAGATCTGGCCGAGAATCCGAAATACATGGACGGCTTTGGCCAGTGAAGAAGGGTCCGGGTCTGCTGGACACCGGCCCATTGGTCAGCTTCCTGGCGGCCGGGCTGAGGCACCATTCATGGGCGTGCGAGCAATGGAAGCGGTTTGCTCCGCCGATGCTTACATGTGAACCAGTCCTGACCGAAGCTGCCTTTCTTCTGAAACGGGAAGGCCGGGAAGCCGATCCGTTGTTTGCCTTGCTGGAGCGGGGAGTGATTCGCGTTGCGCTGGATGTCCAGGAGGAACAGGCGGACCTTCGGGCGCTACTGCGTCGCTACCGCAACCGTCCGATGTCCCTTGCAGACGCCTGCCTGGTTCGGCTGTCGGAAGTCCACACGTCCGGAGAGGTCTTCACTTTAGACTCCGACTTCCGCATTTACCGCCGTCATGGCAACAAGGTGATTCCTGTGCTGATGCCGCAGTGACTTTGAGAGGGACATGCGATTAAAGGTTCAAGAAGCACGTGACCTGGCCGCCAGCGTCATGGCGGCGCTGGGCCACAATGCCACGGACGCCGGGCTGATCGCGGACCATTTGATTGACTGCGAGTTGCGCGGCTTGAGCTACGGCGGCCTCGCGCGTGCCATCAGCATCGCCGAGCGCATCCAGCGCGTGGGGGACCGGCGGCGGCCGATCCGGACGCTGCGCGAGACGGCGGTTTCGGCGCGGATTGATGGCGGCGATCATATCGGATACGTGGTCGCGCACTACGCCACTCGCGTCGTCATTCAGAAAGCCGAGGCGGCGGGGATCGCGGCGGTTGGCGCGAACAATACCTGGTATACGGGCATGCTCTCCTACTACGCGGAAATGGCGGCGGCTCATGGCCTGGTGAGCGTCATCGCATCGAACGCATCGCCCTGGGTTGCACCATACGGGGCGTCGGAGGGCAGGCTCGGCACCAACCCCATCTGCTTCGGATTCCCAAGCGCAGATGAACCGGTGATCTACGACATCGGCACATCAGCGATCATGCATGCGGAGGTCAAGCAGGCGCTCCGGCTGAGCAACGATCTGCCGGAGGGCGCGGCGTTCGACCACAATGGCGAGCCGACGCGCGATCCTGCCGCCGCGCTCACCGGCGCGTTTGCTGCATGGGGTGGTCACAAGGGATCTGGCCTGGGCATCGCGGTGCAGCTACTTGGCATCCTGGCCGGATCGCCGCCCATTCCCGAGGAACTGGCCGGCTTCGGATTCCTGATCGTCGCGATGCAGCCGGACCTGATGGGGCCCGCGGCGGCATTTCGCGAGAACGTCGCAGCCTTCGCGAACGCGGTCCGGTCCGCCCGGCCGGTCGACGGCACTCCACCAGTCCGCATGCCATTCGACCGTTCGCGCCAGGAGCGGCAGAGGCGGCTGGCTGAAGGCGAGATCGAAATCCCGGACGTTGTTGCTGCTGAGCTAAGCCGACTGGCTGACCGGAAGGCGCGTCTTTAGCTGCCGATCACAGCTGTGAGGCGTTCCACAATCTCCCGGAGCGTCTCCGACTGTGCATTCAGCTCCTCGGCCGCCGATGCGCCTTCTTCGGCTGAGGCCGCCGTAGTCTGGGTAGTTTGCTCCATTCTGGCGAGTACCCGGGCCATCTGGTCTAAACCGTGCGCCTGTTCGAGGCTGCCTTGGTTTACTTCTTCCACCAGCGTCTTCACTTTGGAAGACTCGATAGTAATGTCGCGGATCGACTGGGCCACGCGATCCACTTTGGCCTTGCCATCCCGTGAAGTTGCGATAGATCCCTCAATGAGGGATGCCGTGTCTTTGGCCGCCTGGGCGCAGCGTTGCGCGAGATTTCGGACTTCGTCGGCCACGACGCCGAAGCCAAGACCCGCTTGACCGGCCCGGGCCGCTTCCACCGCCGCGTTCAACGCCAGGATATTGGTCTGGAATGCGATCTCGTCGATCACCTTGATGATCTTGGAGATCTGGTCGCTGGAGCGATTCATTTCGGCTATCGCGGCTACGGCCTGGTCCAAAATCACGTTGGTCTCGCTAAGTCGTTGCTGCGAGTGCGCCGCCAATTCTGTCGCGGATCGGCAGTTGTCCGTGTTCTGGCCGGCCACCGAGTTGATTTCTTCGCCTGAAGCGGAGGTTTCTTCCAACGACGCGGCCTGTTCGGAGGCGCCTCGCGCGAGCGACTCGCTGGACGATGCAACCTGCCTGGCGGCCTCCAGGATCTGGGTGGCTCCGGCCAGCACCAGTGCTCCCAGTTCCCTCAGCTTGCGGGAGACTTGACCGGTTGCCGCGAATGTCGCCAACCCGGCCGCTACCAGGAGCAGTCCGGACACCCAGGAGAGCGTCTGGGCCCAACCAGTGGCCGACTGAATTCTCGCGGATGTTGCTACGTCGCGTTCCTCAAGCCATTTGCCAAATTCCAAGATCGACTGCTTGTACTTTCTCCAGAGCGGCGTGTCCTCGGAATTTAGCGTGTTCTTGCCTTCTTGGAATTTCGAGGCGCGGGCAAGTTCCTGAATGTGGCGCTGCACCGCCACATGCCGGCGGAAATCAGTCTCGATGGACACCAGCATTGGTTTTCCGCCCGAGCCTGGGAAAAGTTTTTCGGTTCGCTGCTGGAGGTCCTGAAGCGTGGTCTCGAAGTCCTTTACAGCGGCGGCGTGGTTGGCATAGGCGGTATGGTTGGAAGGGTCTAACAGGATATTTCGGGTGGCTTGAGACATCTGCAGTCCGTGTGCGTAGAGCGCCATCGAAAGCACTTGCGCGGACCCGATCTCCCCTTGCGTGCGGTTCGCTTTTGCCAGCTCAGTGGTTAAGTAGATGGACAAGAGGCCGGATGCGGCGGCGACCACCAGGCTGAGCATCGCTGTGCGGCGGAGTGCACGAACAGAGTGGAACCACTCGGACTTCAACATGAGTGCTTCCGCCCCGTCACTTCTCGACCGGCAGGCCGGCGGCTTCGTAAGCGGTCAACCCGCCATCGAGCGAGTAAACGTTGGCATATCCCATCCGCTGGAGATTCTCGGCCGCAAGCGCCGACCTTGAGCCGGAGTGGCAGTACACAACGATGTTGGCTTGCTTGTCGGCCACCTTTGCCTCGATATCGTGCTCGATGAGCCCCTTCGATATGTGGATGGCGCCGGCGGCTCGGCCTTTGGTCCACTCCTCGGTCTCGCGGACGTCAATCAGCATCAGGTCCGGATGTGCCTGCCGGAAGGCGCGGTATTGCTGGATGTCGAGCCTCTGGATGTGCGACTGAGCCTCCTGGACGATGGCGCGATAACCGGGATTGGGGACGTTGGCCGGCGCTAGGGTCTGGGCAAGGCTGGTCACCGCGAAGGCAGCGCTGAGAAGGAGAGCTTTCATCTTTTTGTTCCTTAACTGGGCTTTGAGATTGTGACAGGCAGGTCCGACGGCAGCGCATCGAGCCTTGGCGCCTGAAGAGCTTATCGGAGCGGAATCGCCGACCTTAGATCCAGCAACCATTTCTTCGGGGAATCATAAGGAAAGAATTCACGGCTAGTACCCTAAACTCCGCCGGTCTACGTGACGATCCTTAAGATACTCCTCCTCGGCTTACTGAAGAAGAAGGAGCGGGCGCTCATGGTGTCTCCAAAGAGGCATATCGTTATCCCGATGCCGCGGCCGCAGGCGGTTGGTGCGCTCGCCGGCGGATGCGAGCAGCCCAAGGCTTTCTCCTTTCCCGTGACTTTCGAGACGCTGTTGGCCCAACTGAAGCCGGTGGAAGTCGCTAAACGGGAACCGGTAACCGCGCTTGTGCCGCAGGTGGAAGTAATACCGCGGGAGGTCCCGTCGAGGGCGCTGCAAGTAGTGGAAGCGCCGCCACTCGCCGACGAAGACGAGGCAGCTTGGGAAATGGTGGTTCCCAAAATGGTTCGGAGGCCATTGTGACGGACGCAGTCAAGTCCGAGTGGGTGGACGAAGCGCTAACCCATTTCTCCGCCGTGCTGGCAGATCCGGATAGCGCCGATTGCCGGTACAACCTCGCGGTGTGGCTGGCGGGTGCGGAGCGGTGGGACGCCGCGGCTCAGGAATTCGGACGCGCGCTGTGGCTGGATCCGCGGCGCGAAGCGGCAGCCATCGGCCTGGGAGCATGTTTGCTCAAGTTAAATCGCGCCGAAGAAGCGCTGGAGGTCTTCACGCAGGCGGCCCGTGAACCTGGCCCGACGTGGTTCGGGAAGGCGACCGCGCTGCAACTGTTGCGCCGCTTCGACGAAGCCCAAAGCGCCTATGAGACGTTCCTCGAATCCGAGCCCAATTCTCAAGAGACGCTAGGGAACCTGATCGCGATGAGTGCAGAGACCCACGATTTGGAACACATGCGCGAGTATTCGCAAAAACTACTGAGCCTGGCGCCTCAATCCGCTGCGGCGCTGCAGGGCCTGGCCACGGTGGCGTTGGAGCGCCGCGATCACCATGCCGCAGCGCGTTACTGCGATCGCATCGTCGAAGCTGCTCCCGATTGCCTGGAAGGCTGGCACAACCTGCGCATCGCTTTGGACGGCATTCTTTCGGCGTTCACCGCCCAGCCGGCAGCTTCGATTCCGGGGGTGGAATAGATGGCTCGCTTGCGCGTTCGTCTGGAATTGAACCGGCACGGCGCCGGAGTGCCCATGGACAAGCTGGTGAGCGTGGTGGAAGAGACGCGGAAGTTTTTCCAGTTGCTGTCCGAAGATGTGCAGATCGAGGCCGGGCGCGGCGAATGGGTGGCGTCGGATTTCGAACCGGTCTCACTCAACTTCACGGCTGAATATTCGGGGGCCGTGACGGCCGAGCAAGTGCGCGCGTTCGGCGCGGCGTTCGCCGGAGCCACCTCCTTACGGCGCGCGACCATTGCGCAGTTCACGCGCATTGCCGACTTTCTCGGCGAGGACGAACTGGTCGGCTTCGGGCTGTATCAATCCGATGAGGAAACGGAGCCGTCGGAGTGGCGCTGCCTGTCTAAACGGGACGCGCAGCGCTTCGGACAAGAGATTCAACTGCTGGCGCAAGCGGCCGGGGAATCGCAGCCGGAGACGTCTCTGCCAGCGGTCATGAACGGCAGCGTAGCGGGACGGCGACTGTTCAAAGACCGGCGCGAACGGGAGACCCTGGCGGCTGACCCGGCGAAACTGATCCGCGAAGTGGAAGCGAACCTCTCGCGGCGGATCGGTCTGCTGGAAGGTGAATTGGCGGCGCAAACGAAGAAGCTGCGCGAAATCGGCCCCGTCCAGGCGCAGCCCGATGCCGCCGATGAGCGGTTCAAGCAGCTGCTGTCGGCCATGGAAACGTTCTGGACGCAGGCTCCCAAGCAGGCGCCGCTGTTGTTGCCCGCGCCGTCGCCGGTTCCCGCTCCGGCACCCGTGCTAACGCAACCCATCCCGGCAGCCAAGGCCTCAAAGCAGGCGCCGGTAAAGAAACAAAAACGCTGGTGGACACTGGGACTGGCGATGGCGGCGGCCGTGACGCTGGGCGTCGCAAGTCCGGAGTTGCAGCGGGAATGGTCGGTATACAGCTCCGTGGAACCGCTGCCTCCAATTCATCCGAAAGTTCCCGGCGCTCCTTCGTTGACCGCCTCGAAACCGGCAGCAGCCACAACGCCGCTGAAACGATTCCAAGGGCCTCAAGTGCAACTGGAGATCCCTGCCGCCGTTCGCTCGCGGGTAACCGCGGAAGCGCGCGTGAAGGTGATCGTGACGATTGACGAGCGCGGCAACGTGATTACCGCGAATGTAGCTTCCACCGAAGGCGCCGGCGCGCCGCTACTCACCGAGGAGGCACTTGCGGCGGCGCGGCGATCCCGATTCCATCCGGCACGTGAAGGAACGCGTCCGGTCCAGAGCCAACTGGTGCTGACCTATTTTTTTCAGCCCGGCGACGCGAGGTTCTGAAACCCGCTAAAAGGTGAAGCGGGCCTGCAGATCGATGCGGCGGTTCAGACCGCTTTGGGCGAAGGCGCCAAAGCCGCCGGCCAGGCTGTTCGATTCGCCAAACAACGGCGAGGTGATGATCCCGTTGACCGGCCCGGGATTGACATGGTTAAGCAGGTTGCGGGCCTGGACGGAGACCGTGAGGTTGTAGCGCTTCCCGGTCGATCCGCCATTGAGACCACGGAAAAAGCCTCCAGGTCCGCCACCGGGACCGCCGCCGAAGCCCCCGCCAGGACCGCCTCGACCACCACCGCCGCCGCGAGGTCCACCACCGGGAGGCCCGCCGCCACCGCCGAAATTGCCATTTCCGGCCGAGCCTTCCCGCGTTCCGCCGAATCCAAAGGTCCTGGACAAGCGAAGGTTGATGTCGAAACTGCCGGGGCTCCGGGCGAAATTGCGCGGCAGAATTGCTTCGCCCGGTTGCGGATTCGGGTCGAGATAACCATATGCTGTCTTCACGGCGCCAGGCGTCGACGCGGTGGCAATTCCAGGCCGCTCGTTGAACAGCGTGTCGCCGTATGGGTCAGTCCCGGCGATGATGTTGAACGGCGCACCGGTGTTTCCGGTAATGAATGGCGCAATCGAGACTCCCCATGGCGCCGCATAAGTGCCGCCGATGAACATGCGGTTGCGCTGGTCGAACGTGGAAGGTCCGTATTCGCCCTGCATGCTATAGGGATTCGACGGCACAGTGTTGACCCCATCCGTGTTGCTGTACGCGCGGCCGTACATGTAGAACCCATTCAGGGAGACACGGCGGCTCAACTGCGTGCGGATGTTGGTAATCAACTGCCACTGGTTGTAGAGGCCAGAGGACTGCATGAGCAAAATGGGATCCTGTGCATAGACGCCCGCGAGCGGATAGATACCGGTTCCAGGACCGGTATAGGTGCCCGGCAGCGGAGCGTTGATATCCGCTGATCGCAGTTCGTGCAGGCCGTGCGAATTCACATACGATTCCGAAATCGTGGTGTTCTTGGGCAACTGGCGCTCCACGGTGAACGCCTCTTGCAGGATGTAGGGCGCGCGCAGGTGCGAATCGAGCAGTTGAATGGTCTGCGGCGACTGTGGCGGCAACAGTAAGCCCGGGGGCACGCCAACCACATTTGGCTCAAACGGGATGGGATTGGCGGCGCTCTGAGTCACCACGAATGGCTGTTGCAAAATCCCGTTGTAGCGCTCGGCGGTCTCGATGTCCTGTTCGCTGACCCGGTCGTAGAAAATGCCGAAACCGCCGCGAAGCACGGTCTTGGGCCGTGGGTTGTTCTTGCTCTGTCCTGGCGCCCAGGCGAAGCCGATGCGCGGCGCCCAATCGTGCCAGTCGTGAATATTGGTTTGCGTTTCGAATCGCAGCCCCAGGCTGAGGGTCAGGTTCGGCTTGACGCGCCAATCGTCGCCGACGAACGCGCCCAGATCCACCTGATTGAGGCTCACCAGCGAAAGCCCCTTGCTAATGGTGAATTGTGAGGGACCCGCGCCGAGCTGTTGGATCGCCAACGGACTGAGCCCCATCTGCTGGAGCAGCAAAGTGCGCTGGTAGACCTGAATGGAGCTAAGCAGCGCGCAATCGGCGGGATTGGGAATGGTTTGGTCACAGGTGATTCCTGGCGCCACCGGGTTTCCAGCGGCGTCCAGAATGGGAGCATAACCGCCGTTGAAGCTGTAGGTTCCACCGAAGTTCTGAGGCGAGAAATCGTCAATTGTGACGGCCCGGACGCGAACACCGAACTTCCAGGTATGCGCGCCGCCGGAAATGGTGGTGTAGTTCTGGAGCTCGTAATGATTCTCCGTGTCCAAGCTGTGTCCCACCTGAGCGCCGCCGCCGTTGAATGCGCCGGCCACGGTCACGCTAGGCAGATTGGTGTTGGCCGTCCGGTCCTCCAGGGTGTGATACCACTGCAAGCGCGTTTCGTTGATCACTTTGGTGCTGAGGATCGCCGTTTCGGTCAGCTGGACGGTGTGGTCGCTATTCAGCGTATGAAACGCGTGCGTCAGAAGGCTCAGATTGCCGGCCCCCTGGTCCTGGAGATCGTTACGCGTATAGCCGTAGCGGAACGTCAGCGTGTTGTTGCTGTTGAGCTGATAGTCGACGCGAGGGCTGACTCGCAGCCGGTTCTGCGGGGCTTCGAACACGCTGTTGAAAGGCGCGATCGCAAAGCCGGTGGCCGCCGAGCCAACGTTAACTCCGTTAATGATGTTTCCGTTGTTGATATCCCGGTCTTGAAAATCGAGAAAGAAGGAAGCCTTCTTGCCCAGCGCGTCGCTGATGGAGCCTCCGAAGTTGCGCTGCAGGAAGGGCGCCTTCTGAGCGGCATAGGGATTCCGTGCGTCGAAGATGTCGTCGCCGATATCAGCAAAAGCGTTGCCATGCAGCTTGTCGGTGCCTGGCTTGGTCAGGATCTCGATGCGCCCATAGCCGAGCTTGTCGTACTCGGGCGAAAACGGATTCTGGTTGATGCGAATCTCGCGGATGGAATCTTTGCTGGGCAGCGTGCCGCCGGTGAATCCGTCAATATAGATTTGGCCGCCGCTTGGTCCGGCAGAGGGTCCAGCCAGCGCCTGCAGGTCGGCCTGCAAGTCGTCGGGGTCGTCGGACAGCGCTTGCAGGTCCGCGCCGCGAAGAATCAACGCGCCGGCGTTCGAAGAGGGGTCCACAGCCAGGGCGGGACCCGTATTTTCCTGCACGGTGACTTCCTGCTTTTCAAGCGCAACCATGAGCTGCAAATTGGCGGTGACCGGTTGCGGCCCTTGACCAACGTCGACGGTGAGGGGTTGCGGCTGTGTCAGACCAGGCGAAGATGCTTGCACGGAATATTTGCCCGGCGCGACGCCGGTGATGGCATAGGCGCCATCTTCGCCCGAAGTCGTCGATTTCGCCGGCCCGCCCGGTGTGGATAGGGTGACCTTCGCGCCCGGAACGACGGCGCCGGATTCGTCGCTGACGACGCCGCGCACGACGCCAGTGGACTGGCCAAAGCTTGCCAGGGACAGAGCGAGTAAAAGTGCCGGTAGGAATTTCATGGGTTTGATTTAGGACCGCATACCGGCTATTGTTCCGGCACACCAACGTCAAGATTCCAGGAACCGAGGTTGACCTGGCCACCAGTTCGGGGCGCCGCAGCGAGGAAAGGCTCGACGCCGGCGATAAAAGCGATGGCTGTCAGCGGGGAACCGTCGGAGACCTTGCTGCTGGAGACGATAACGGCATCCCCTTTCTTCAAGTCCGCCAGCGCCAGAGCGGGCATCCGTTCCAGGATTTGCTGAAGGTCAAAGTTGCCGCGGCCGGGTCCACCCGGGCCACCGCCGGGGCCGCCGAATCCTCCGCGAAATCCGCCGGGAGGGCCGCCAGAACCGCCGCCCGCCGGGGGACCGCCGCCGGGAGGTCCGTTAAAGCCACCCGGTCCGCCATTCGCGCCGGCCTCACCAGGGCGCAACCGTCTCGCCAGCATCGCCGCGATCCCAGGCTCCAGGCGCCGGAGCATGGAATTCTGATTCGTCTTCACGACCACCGGCTTCTTGGTCTGGAGATTCATCAGCGTCACTCGGCCCTCGGCCGCGTCCACGGACTCGACGGTGGCAGCGATGGTCTCAAAAGCGCCGGAGACCAGTTCCTCAGCTTTGAAACGCGTGCCGTCCTCATTCTTGTCGCCCAAAGCGCGGATGGTATCGCCGACCTGCAGTTCGGCGAACGAGCCTGGCTTGGCGTCGGCGAAGCGCACCGAGTCCTGCGCGTAGCGGCGGAAGGTTGCGGCCGAAGCCTCGATGACCACAGTCTTGGCGTCGCGGCCACGCGTGTCGATGGCGATCTCTTTGGAGTCCGGATTCAGGGTCGTGATGATGCCGGTGATGCCCCGGCGCTGCCATTCGGCGCGGTCCCGTTCGTGCTTTTGCGCCAGATCGGCCTTGGTCATGATCACGATGGTTCGCGCCGGAAGAGCGGCGGCGCTTCCTTCGGCAGGCACCCGCGCCAGCAGCCGGTCGCCGGCGGTGACCTCCGAGAAATCAACCTTAGTGGCTTTCTTCAGATCCTTTTCACCCGGCGGAACGCGAACCAGCGTAGTACGGTCCGTTAGAGCAACAGTGTACGTAGCTCCGTCGTCGCCCTTGATCTGGATTTGTTTGGCGGCCGTATCGACAGCAGTGATTTCCCCAATGATCGACTTCAGCGCCTGGGGCGTCTGGGCGACGCTGGTCAAGGTCAAAGCCAAAAACGCAATCCCCAATTTCATCAATGAATTGGCGCGGAGGGCCGAACGCGGGTTACGGGCAAACCGACAGGAGAAGTGTCAAGAAACGTAAACGTGAGCGGTTCAGTCCGGGCTGATCACCAGTTTATTGTCGACGCTGACGACGCCCTTTACCTTCTTGGTCAACCTTTCGGCTTTCGACTTCTGCTTGTCGGACCGGACTTTGCCCATCAGCGTGACGGCGCCGTCGTGGGAATCTACCTGAATGGCCTGGCCGCCGACATCCGGATCGTTGATCAGCCTGACCCGCACCTGATCGATGATCATGTCATCCGATACGTGCGCATCGTGTTTTTCGGCAAAAAGCGGGGCGACAAGCAAAGCGAAAATCAGGACTGAAGCAAAAAATCGCATTAGTTGGTGTCTTCTTCCGAGTCTAATTCTGTACCCCGCATGGAGCGCCAGTCAATGGCATTGAGGAACTCGGGACTCTCGCGCCAGTCCTTCCGTACCTTCACAAACAGTTCCAGGAAAATCTTGCGCGAAAACATGCGTTCCATGTCCTGGCGAGCCAGAGTTCCGATCTTCTTCAGCTGCGCGCCGCCCGCCCCGATGAGGATAGCCTTCTGGCCGGGGCGTTCGACGTAGATGGTGGCGGCGATTTTGGTAAGCCGCGGCGTTTCGTCCCAGCGCTCCACGAGCACGGCCACGGAATGCGGGACCTCCTGGCGGGTGTCGCGCAGGATGCGCTCGCGAATCATTTCGGCGGCCAGGAAGCGTTCGGGCTGATCGGTGAGGTACTCGGGTGGAAAATAGGGCGGTCCTTCGGGCAGGCGCTGGACGATGGCCTGGCGAAGCCTGCCGAGGCCTTCGCCAGTGACGGCCGATACGGGGATGAATTCGTCGAAGTCCCGCACTGCCTTGATCTCCTCGATGCGCGGCAGCATCGCCCGCTTATCGCGCAGCCGGTCGATCTTCGTGAGCACCAGCAGGGTGGGTGTAGAAAGATCGCGCAGAACCGACATCGCTTCGACATCTTCGGCGGTGAACGGCGCCGTCACGTCGGTGAGATACAGGAGCACGTCGCGATCTTCCAACGCAGCACGAACGGTCTCCATCATGCGGCGGTTGAACAGATTCGTAGACTTGTGGATGCCCGGGGTGTCGACGAACACGATCTGCGCGCCCTCGATGTTCACAACGCCCTGGATGGATGTGCGCGTGGTCTGCGGCTTTTCGGAAACGATGGCCAGCTTTTCGCCAACAAGCGCGTTCAATAGCGTGGATTTGCCCGCGTTGGGACGCCCGAGAATGGCGATGAAGCCCGAACGAAAAGCGCTTGCGGGTGTAGCGTCCGCGGCCGGCTCGGTGGTCATGGGCGGGTTCCGGACATCGTTTTCGGCTGGGTTTTTTGTTCGACCTTGGAGACGCGCACCTGATCGACGCGCAATTCGTCACCGGCCAGAACGTCGATCCGGATTCCGTCGCGCTGGATGAACTCGCCGACGTGCGGCACGCGCCCGAGCCATTCGGTTACCAGGCCGCCGACCGTGGTGGATTCGGTCTCGTCGGGCGGACGAAAGTCGAGCAAGTCATGCAGACGATCCAGATCCAGGCTGCCCGCCATGACGAAACTGCCGTCGGCCTGCTCGTGAACGTCGCGCTCCGGCTCATGTTCGTCGTGAATTTCGCCCAGGATTTCTTCCACCATATCTTCCATGGTGGCGAGACCAGCCGTATTGCCGTACTCGTCGATCACGATGGACATGTGCGTGCCGTCTTCCTGCATTTCGCGCAGGAGGTCATTGACCGGCTTGGTCTCAGGAACGAAACGGATGGGCCGGGCCAGTTCTTTCACCTGGCGGCCTTCGCGCCCGGCTTCGTCCAGCTCGAACATGTCGCGCACGTGCACGAAGCCGATGACATGATCGATGGTGTCTTCGTATACCGGAATGCGCGAGTATTGTTGCTCAATCACCAGCTCCCGAAGATCTTCGAGCGACCGGCTGGCTTCGATGGCCACGATTTTTGGCCGCGGCGTCATCACTTCGCGAACGGTCTTATCGCCGAAGGCCACCACGGACTCGATGAGTTTGCGGTCGTCTTTCTCGATGATGCCTTCTTCTTCGCCGGCCGAGATCAGCGCTTCGATGTCGCCGGCCTGTCCGTTCTCCTCGCTGGTGCGTATGGGTTCGGACAGATCCACCAGCGATTGAAAGAAGCCCAGAATCGCAGTGAAGGGGCGCACAGCCAGCGCGCAAATACGAAGCACCGGAGCGAGCGGAAGCAGCCAATGGCCACTGGTTTTGCGATAGAGGATCTGCGCGAAGACATAAGTGCACACCAGCATTGTGAGCCAGGCGAAGAGGGCGGCTTCGAACAGATTTTGCCAAGGCACGCCTACGCCGGCCGGGCGGGCGGCGAGGAAACACACGCCTAAGAGCAGCAGCAACGTGTGCTTGATCAGCGAAAACGCCAGCAGCCCCTGGTCGGCGCCGATGCGGATCCGTTCTTCCAGAGTCTCTTTGAAGAACTGGAGGGCCGGGAGATCCCGCGCGCGCAGACGCATCGATTCCGTGTAGAGCACCTGCACCACCGTGAAGAGGCACAACAACGCCGCGCAGACGACGGTGGCGGCGATGGCGAACCACGTCACGCGCGCACCCGCTCAATCAGGCCGCGCGGCAAGCCAAGCGCGGCGCGCCATTTGTTTTCGGCCCGCGCCATGCGTCCGTGGTCGGTTTCGTGATCCATTCCGAGCAGGTGGAGCAGGCCATGCAGCATCAGGATTTCGATCTCCTGGCCAACGGTGTGGCCGTATTCGGATGCCTGTTGGCGCGCCTGTTCGAAGGAAATGGCAATGTCGCCGAGGAAGCCCGCGGCGCCGGCCGCCGGAAACGACAAGACGTCGGTGGCGTAGTCTTTCTTGCGGAAGTCGCGGTTCAGCCGCCGCACTTCGTCGCTGTCCGAAATCAGGCAATGAAACTTTCGTCCAGCGGCGACTTCCGACTCCAAGCGTTTAGCAAAAGTACGCAAGCCGCGCCGGGAAACACCTGGCGTGGCGGAATGAAACAGCAGCGCAGTCTGCGTGCGGGGCATGGCTAAAACTAGACCAGTGGGATTTCGCGTCCCTCGGACGAGGCCGCCGGCGGGACCGAATCCCCGGACGCGGGCAGAGCTTCCCCGACAGGTTCACCCAGCTTCAAAGCAAGCTGGCGGCTGGCGCCCGTGGTTTCCTGGTAGCGCTCATAGGCCCTTACGATTCTCTGCACCAGGGCGTGGCGAACGACGTCGCGTTCGTCGAAATAGACAAAGCTGATTCCCTCAACGCCGCGCAACACGTCCACCGCGTCGTTCAGACCGCTGCGTTTGCCCGTGGGAAGATCAATCTGCGTGAGGTCGCCGGTCACCACCATTTTGGAGTTGAAGCCCTGGCGCGTGAGCACCATTTTCATCTGCTCGGCGGTGCTGTTCTGAGCTTCGTCCAGGATGATGAAACTGTCGTTCAACGTGCGCCCGCGCATGAACGCGATGGGCGCTACTTCAATCACGGCGCGCTCCAGCAGCTTTTCGACCTTGTCGGCGTCCAGCATGTCGTAAAGCGCGTCGTAGAGCGGGCGCAAATAAGGATCGACTTTTTCCTGCAAATTACCAGGGAGAAATCCCAGGCGTTCGCCGGCTTCGACGGCGGGCCGCGTGAGCACGATCCGGCTGACGCGCTTATTCAGGAACGCCGAGACCGCCATGGCGACGGCGAGATACGTTTTTCCGGTGCCCGCGGGGCCAACGCCGAAGACTAAATCGTGCCGCTCGATGGCTTCCACATAACGTCGCTGATTGACGGTTTTGGGGGCGAGCGTTTTCTTGCCAAAATTCCGCTGCCGTCCGCTGTGCACCAGGCTGCGCAACGTCACTTCGGGATCTTCGGTGACCACGCGCAGGTAGCTATTCAAATCGCCGTTGGGAAAAGTTTGTCCTTCTTTCACCAGCGAGACATAATCTTCCAGAATGCTGGCGGCGCGAATGACGTTGGGCTCCTCGCCCTCGATTTCCAGCGAATCGTTCATCAGGCTGGTGGCGATTCCCAGGCCTTTTTCCAGCACACGGATATTTTCGTCGCGCGTCCCAAACAGGGATTCGATTCCGCGCGTAATCTGAACGCTGAGTTTCATTCCAGAGTTTGCATTAGTTCCATGCGGGAACGATGGGGGAAGTGCGGGATCGGAGCGAGCAGCCACCGGCGGGACCGGAAACCTTCATCCGCGAGCGCGGAGGAAAAGCAAACATCTAAGTCTATTATACCAAAGCCGGGTTAAAATGCCTTGGGCGGCGGAGGCTTCAAGCTTGGTGGGATCGAACTTCCGGGTTCGGTTTTCCCTCTCCGGGGTTACCCCGGGGGAGAGTGTTACATTCCCGTTTCGTCGCGTGAGCGTCGCTGCTGTGCCGAGCCTCGCAGACCTGCTCACGCACAGTCTGACTGGTTGGAGTCCTCCGCTGCCTTCACTATGCCTGCCTCGGCTGTAATCAGCGTGCTCGCGCGGAGCTTGTTGGCGGGCGAGCCAGCTGTCGGAGACGTCCATGCGCGGGCCGTGCAAACACTTGGCCGGTCGTGGCGCTGGCTGGGGCCCTTGGCGCGCCGTTATGTCGAGCGATTCGCCGGCGGCACGCATCCTCGACATCGCGACGTCGTGCGGTTCCTGGCGGACGATCCGGGCTTCCGGAACGCACTACGCAAGCATCGCCGCGAAATCTCCATCGCAGAGTGGCTCGCCGAACCGCAGCGCATGCAGCCCGTCGCCGCCGCGAAAGGCTGGGATCTTCCGGTGATCGCTACTGTCGGCGATTTGGCTGATTGGCTGTGCCTGAGCGTCGGCGAATTGGAATGGTTCGCCGATCTGAAGGAACTCGGCAACAAACTCCGGCGGCCCAAGCTGCAACATTATCACTACCGGATTCTGCCCAAGCGGTCCGGCGGCGTGCGCCTGATTGAAAGTCCGAAGCCGTGGCTGAAGCAACTGCAGCGGGACATTCTCTCGGATATTCTCGACCGGATTCCGGTTCATCCTGCGGTGCATGGATTCGTGAAAGGACGTTCCATCGCAAGCTTTGCAGCGCCGCACACCGGAAAACGAACGGTGCTGCGTGTTGACTTGCAGGATTTCTTCCCGGCCTTCCCGGCAGCCCGCGTTCAGGCTTTGTTTCGAACGCTCGGCTATCCCGAAACCGTTGCCGACCGCCTAGGCGGGATCTGCACTAACGCTGTTTCGCGCGAGGTCTGGCGTGTTCGGCCGCCGGAAATCGGGCCGGCGGAGTGGCAGGACGCTCGCGCTCTATACGCACGGCCCCACCTTCCGCAAGGCGCACCGACTTCGCCGGCTCTGGCGAATCTCACCGCTTACGGTTTGGACTGCAGACTTTCTGGACTCGCCAAATCCGCCGGCGCCGTCTACACGCGCTATGCCGACGACTTGGCATTCTCGGGCGATGAGGAGTTCAGCCGCGTGGCTGGACGATTCTCAACGCACGCTGCCGCCATCGCTCTCGAAGAAGGTTTCAGCGTGAATTTCCGCAAGACGCGAATCCTGCGGCAAGGCATCCGCCAGCAACTCGCGGGAGTGGTTGTGAACCAGAAAGTTAGCCTGCGCAGGCGCGATTTGGAATTGCTGGAAGCCATTCTAACCAATTGCGTCCGCTCCGGCCCCGATTCACAAAATCGCGCCGCACTCCCGAACTTTCGCGCGCATCTGGAAGGCCGCGTCGGTTTCGTGGAAATGGTCAACCGCGAGAAAGGCCACGGGCTCCGTGCGCTATTCGATGCGATCCGCTGGGAAGGCTCTGTGCAAGACTAAAGGACAGGTAAACCGTGGCCTACTGGTCGCACAGGACCATTGCACCGCTAAGGCGATACATCGCATCGCTGTGGCTTTCCGAAGGCCACCCGCAGCCGCATGCCAAGGAGCGCGTGCTGCCGAGCGGCGAGATGCAGTTGGTCATCAACCTTCAGGAAGACCGGCTGCGGGTCTACGACCGCGAGGACACGGATCGTTGCCAGACCTTTCGCGGCGCGCTGATAACGGGCGCGCGGTCCGAGTACACCGTCATTGACACCGCCGAGCAGGCTTACATCATGGGAGTGCAGTTCCGGCCGGGCGGCGCGTTTCCGTTTTTCCGGCTACCCGCGGGGGAGCTTTGGAACAGGCAGGCGCCGCTCGATGCGCTATGGCCTTCGGACGCGGACGACCTGCGCTGCCAGCTATTGGAGGCGGCGACGCATCGGCAGCGGTTCCAGATTCTCGAAAACCGTCTGCTGCGGGAGCTGGCGCGCGGGCGGGAACCGAACCGGGCCGTGGGCTTCGCGCTGCGCCAGTTCGTGACAGAGCCGCAGGCCACCTCGATTGCGGCGGTAACGCAGGAGACTGGCCTCAGCCCGAAGCGATTCATTCAGGTTTTTCGTGATGAAGTGGGTCTGACACCCAAGGTCTTTTGCCGCATCCGCCGGTTCCAACAGGTTCTCGGGCAGATCCAACACCGGGGCAAAGTGGACTGGGCCGGCATTGCGCTGGATGCTGGCTATTTCGATCAAGCGCATTTCATCCATGACTTCCGCGCGTTCTCGGGCATCAATCCGTCGGCTTATGTAGCGCGGCGGTCGCCATATCAGAACCACGTGCCGCTCGCCGATTAGGCCTCGCGGCAATTTTCTACAATACCGGCTCACCGCGCGACGGATAAAATGGCCGCTGAAGGAGCGTTCTATGGCCAACGTGAAACCAGTCCCGGACGGTTACCACACCGTCACGCCCTATATCGTGACAGCGGGTGTCGCAAAGCTCATCGATTTTCTAAAGAACGTCTTGGGCGCAACCGAAATCAGCCGCCACCAGCGGCCGGACGGCTCGGTGATGCACGCCGAGGTGCGCATCGGTGACTCGGTGGTCATGATGGGCGAAGCCGGCGAGGGCGGCAAGCACTTCCCCGCCATGTTGCATGTTTATGTGGACGACGTGGATGCCGGCTACCGGCGTGCCCTCCAGGCCGGCGCCACTTCGCTGCGCGAGCCCGCCGATCAAGTCTATGGCGACCGCTCAGCCGGCGTCCAGGACGTATTCGGCAACCAATGGTGGCTCGCCAAGCACGTCGAGGACGTCTCGGCAGAGGAAATGGAACGCAGGATGGCAGCCGCTAAATAAACCAGCCGCGGCAACATTACACGCTCGCGATGTTTTGGCGTGGGGGCCTGCGATACCATAATGTATCTCCATGGCCATCGACTGGTTCCCGCTGTGGCTCAGCTTGCGCGTGGCGTCCATTTCCACCGCCCTGGCCCTGGCCGTGGGACTGTGGCTGGCATGGACACTAGCGAACCGCTCGTTCCGCGGCAAGGAGGTACTGGACGCCGCCGTGACGCTGCCGCTGGTGCTGCCGCCGACCGTGCTGGGCTACTATCTGCTGGTCCTGCTCAGCCGCAACAGCCCGATTGGCCACGTGTACGAGTCGCTGTTCGGTGGGCCGCTGGTATTCACCTGGCAGGCGGCAGTAATCGCGTCGCTATTTCATTCCACGCCGCTGCTGGTGAAGTCGGCGCGAGCGGCCTTTGAGAGCGTGGACCGCTCGTATGAGCGCGCGGCCCGCAATCTGGGCGCGTCCGAACTGCGGCTGTTCTGGCGCGTGACCTTGCCGCTGGCCCGCCGGTCGATCCTGGCCGCCGGAGCGCTGGCCTTCGCACGATCGCTGGGCGACTTCGGCGTGACCTTGATGATCGCCGGCGATATCCCCGGCCGCACCCAGGTGGTCTCCGTCGCCATTTATGACGCGGTGGAAGGCGGGCAAGGCACCGTCGCCCGCGTGCTGGTGCTGATCATCTCCGCGTTGGCGTTGGCGATTCTCACCTTGGCGAATCGCCTGACCTCGAATCCGTTCGGCCCGCGGCAGACCGCGTTATGATCCAGGCGCGCGTCCGCAAGCAGTACGCGCCCGGGCCCGATTTTGCGGGCTTTTCGCTCGATGTCGACGTGCGCGCCACCGCCGGCGTGACCGTGCTGTTTGGTTCGAGCGGCGCGGGCAAGACGCTGACGCTCGATTCCATCGCCGGTTTCGTACGACCCGACGAAGGCCGGATTCTGTTGGACGATCAGATTCTGTTCGACGGCGCCGCAGGCGTCCATGTGCCGCCACGGTCGCGCCACTGTGGATACGTTTTCCAGAATTACGCGTTGTTTCCGCACATGACGCTGCGCGAGAATCTCGAATTCGCCGTCGAGCGCCGGCCGCGCCTGGAGCGGCATCGCAAGGTGAACGAGATGCTCGAGAAATTTCATCTGGCCGACGTCGCCGGCCGCCGCCCCTATCAGCTCTCCGGAGGCCAAAAGCAGCGTTGCTCCATCGCGCGCGCTTTGATCGGTGCGCCTCGAGTGCTGCTGCTAGACGAGCCGGCACGCGGCCTGGACGCGCCGTTGCGAGCCGAGTTGTACTCGGTGCTCCGGCAGGTGCGCCAGGAGTTCGGCATCCCGATCCTGCTGGTCACCCACGATTCCGAGGAGTGTTTCGAGCTGGCCGACGAGATGATGGTGCTGCGCGAGGGGCGCGTCGTGCAGAGCGGAGCGCCGCGCAAGGTTTTTGAACAGCCCGCCAACGTGGATGTGGCGCGCCTGCTCGGGCTTTATAATCTGCTGTCCGTGGAAATCAAAAGCCTCGATCCCGGCCGCAATCTCAGCCGCCTGCGCTATCAGGATTTCGAGTTGACCGGCCCCTATTTTCCCGGCCGCCTGATTGGCGACCAGGTGTGGCTCTGCATCCGGCCGGACCTGCTGGGCGTCGCGCCTCGGGATGGCCGTTTGGCCGCGAACCAGATCCCCGCGGCTTTGCTGCGCGTCGTCGACAAGCCCGAGCGCTTGCGTCTGGAATTCGCGGGCGACATCGCCGTGGAACTCACCCGCGCCGATTACGAACAGCACGGGCCGGTAAAAGAGTGGGTGATTCAATTCCCGCAGACCGGCCTCCGCATCCTGTGACGCGCTATTGCATTACGGATTCGCTCGACGTGGCCGCTCGCGCCGCCCGCGACGGCGTCGATATGATCCAAGTCCGCGCCAAGGAACTCTCCGCGCGAGCGCTGGCGGAACTGGTGCGAGCAGCGGTCGCGTTGCCGGGAAACAGCCGGATCCTCGTCAACACGCGCATGGATATCGCGCTGACCTGCGGCGCACACGGCGTGCACCTGCCGGCCAACTCCGCCGCGCCAAACGTTCTCCGCAAAATCGCCCCGCCGGGGTTTCTGATCGGCGTCTCCTGCCACACCATCGCCGAACTGCAAGCCGCAGAGCGCGAAGGTGCGGACTTCGCCGTGTATGGGCCGGTGTTCCCCAGTGTCACCAAAGCCGCCGCGCCGATAGGCCTCGACGCATTTCGCGCGGCCATCCAGCAAACCCACTTGCCCGTCTACGCGCTGGGCGGAGTCACTCGTGAAAACGCGCCATTGTGCATCGAAGCAGGGGCGGCCGGCGTCGCGGGCATCTCCCTATTCACGTAAGATTGAGAATTGCTGCCGACGCCGCCAACACAGCAGAACTACCTGGGAGTCGTGGTCCGCGTGGGCGTGTTCGCGCTCGTGGCAATCCTGGGCTACTTCTTTATTTTTCCCGTGCTCATCATGCTGTTGGGCGTGCCGGTTCTGGTGGTAGCCACCATAGGCACCTTCGCCGCGGCGGCCGTGGCCAACGCCATTGCGCTGCGCATCTACGAACGCGGCCGCCTGGCGGATATCGGCTTGGGCTGGACCGCCGCCTCCCGCCGCAACCTGTCGCTGGGAGTATTGGGCGGCCTCGGCGCCGCGATGGTCGTAGTGCTGGGGCCGGTGGCGGTCCGCGCCGCTGATGTCCAAGCCGCTCCGAACGAGCACTTCCAGCTGCCCTCGTTGCTCTTCGTGTCGATCATCCTGCTGTTCGGCGCGGTCGGCGAAGAAATGCTCTTCCGCGGCTACGGTTTTCAAGTGCTGGTGAAGGCCATCGGCCCCTTCGCCACCATCTTGCCCACGGCGGTGCTATTCGGCCTGGGCCATTCTTACAACATCAACTTCAACGGCTTGGCTCTGTTCAACACCATCCTTTGGGGAGTAGTGCTGGGCTGGGCTTTCGTACGCAGCGGCGATCTATGGTTGCCTATTGGCCTGCACTTCGGATGGAACTGGGCGCTGCCGCTATTAGGGGTGAACCTCAGTGGGTTTACAATGGGAATTACTGGGTACTCGATCCATTGGAAAATCGGGCAACTCTGGAGCGGAGGCGCCTACGGCCCGGAAGGCGGCCTTCTGACGAGCGCGGTGGCTGTTGTGTTGTTCTTCTATTTGCAAAAGGCTCCGATCCAACACCAGGAAGCATTCCTGCTGCGGGAGGAATCATAACGTGAGCCGGCTCAGTCGTTGCTTTCTGCTCGGCGCTATCGGCGCTGCCTTTTCTCTCTCGGCGTCAGCCGCCGACAAGAAACTCACCGAGGACGATCGCGTCGACATTCTGCGCGGGCTGATGTCCGAGTATGCCACGGTGAAGGCCTACCTGCCGCGGTCGAAAAAGCCCCTGCCTTTTGAAAGCACCGGCACCTGGGACAAGCAGGCGTGGGCGGCCGCCGGCCAGCAGTTTGGACCGGCAGCGCGCGTGGGAGACCTGGTCCAGATCACGCACGTCAACATCGAAGACGACAAGATCATCTTCGAGATCAACGGCGGCATGAAAGGCAAGGGGCACTGGTACGACCACGTGCAGGTCGGCATGGGACCGACCCTGGCGCCCATCAACACCCAGCAGAACACGGCCGCACCCAGCGGCACCAGCATCGCGCTGCTGTTCAACAAACCCATTCCGCCTCTCAAGCCGGATGAAATCAAGAAAATGTTCGCGCCGGTGCTGGATTTCGAGAAACATAGCGCCACGGAAAACTACGTAGATACCCTCCCGCCTCCGATTCAGAAAGCGGTCAAAGCGAACAAAGCCGTCGAAGGCATGGATCGGGACCAGGTGGTGCTGGCGTTGGGGAAACCGCGCATGAAGGAGCGCAATACTTCGGCCGATGGAACCGAGACCGAGGACTGGATCTACGGGGATCCTCCGGGCAAGATCACGTTTGTCACCTTTACGGGATCCAAGGTGACGCAAGTCAAAGAAGCGTATGCCGATGTGGGCGGATCTACCGCGCCGCCCCTGGTCGCGAAGTAACAGCCAGGTTACAAACGCGCGCTTCTGATTGCGTGCGAGGATTTTCGGCCCCAAACACTAATAAACTGGAGGTGTATGTCCATCAAAGTAGGCATCAACGGCTTTGGCCGCATCGGCCGCAACGTGGTCCGCGCGGCCCTGGATCGTCCCGGCATTGAGTTTGTCGCGGCCAACGATCTTACCGACACCAAGACACTGGCGCACTTGCTGAAATACGATTCCATCCTGGGGCCGTTGCACCAGGAAGTGAAGTCCGACGGCGATTCGATTACCGTCTGCGGCAAGCGCATCAAGATTTTTGCGACCAAGGACCCCGCCGAGCTGGATTGGAATTCCCTGGGCGCGCAGATCGTCATCGAATCCACCGGCAAATTCACCGACAAGAAGGACGCCGCCAAGCACTTGCGCGGCTCGGTGAAGAAGGTGATCATTACAGCGCCGGCCAAGAACGAAGACGTCACCATCGTGCTGGGCGTAAACGACGGCATGTACAACCCGGCGCAGCACAACGTCATCTCGAATGCATCCTGCACCACCAATTGCCTGGCGCCGGTGGTCAAAGTGCTGCACGAGAAGTTCGGCATCCAAAAGGGATCGATGACCACGATCCACAGCTACACCAACGATCAGAACGTCCTGGACTTCCCGCACAAGGATCTACGGCGCGCCCGCGCCGCCGCGCTCAACATGATTCCCACCACCACCGGCGCCGCCAAGGCCATCTCACTGGTGATCCCGGAACTGAAAGGCAAGCTGGACGGCTATGCCATGCGCGTCCCCACACCGGATGTTTCCGTAGTCGACCTGGTGGTGCTGACTTCCAAGAGCACCACGGCCGAAGAGGTGAACAAGGCGCTGGAGGGTGCGGCGAATGGCCCGCTGAAGGGCATACTGTCTTACACCGAGGACCCGGTTGTTTCCACCGACATGTTGCATAATCCCAACAGCTCCATCGTGGACGCTGGCATGACCAAGGTGCTTGATGGGAACCTCGTGCACGTAATTGCCTGGTACGACAACGAGTGGGGCTATTCGATGCGCGTGGTGGACCTCGTCGAATTCCTCGTCAAGAAAGGCCTTTGAAGGCCTCGGGTACTCTAGTAGACTGCTGGAGTGCCCATCCACTTTGATCCAGACTTCGGATCCGCCACCGAAGCCGCAGCGGCCATCCGCGGACGTAAAATCTCGTCGGTCGAGTTGACCCAGCACCTCCTGCGCCGCATCGACGCCTTCCAGCCCAAGCTCAACGCGTACGTGTACCAGTTCCGCGAGGAAGCGCTCGCGGCGGCGAGACAGGCCGACGAACTGCCAGCCCGCAATTCGGCCACAGGCGCGTTTCACGGCGTTCCGGTGAACGTCAAAGAAAGCTTCGGCGTTCAAGGCCGGCCCTGCACCTGGGGCGTCCCGGCGTTCAAGGACGTCAAGGCGCCTCAACATGCCGTCCCGGTGCGCCGCCTACTCGACTCTGGCGCCATCCTGCTGGGCGCGACCAACGTGCCCTTGAACCTGATGGACGCGCAGTCCTTCAACGAGATCTACGGCGTCACCAATAATCCCTGGGATCTCTCGCGAACTCCTGGCGGGTCCTCCGGAGGTTCCGCTGCAACGCTGGCCGCGGGTATGGCGTTCTTGAGCATTGGCTCCGACATCGGCGGCAGCATCCGGAATCCGGCTTCGTTCTGCGGAATCTACGGCCACAAGCCGACCCTCGACATTGTGAACATGTCCGGCCACCTGCCGGGAGGCGTCCAAACGAGTCCGGGATTTTCCACGCTGCTCGCGGTCGCGGGTCCCATGGCGCGCAGCGCCGAAGATCTGGAAGCCGCGCTGCGAGTTCTGGCTGGGCCCGAGCCTCCCGACTCCAAAGCCTATCAATGGACTCTGCCCGCGCCGCGCCATGAGCGCCTCGCCGATTTCCGCATCGGTTACGTCTTGGAAGATCCAGCCGTGCCTGTTTCAGCCGAAACCAAGTCAGTGCTCGAGTCCGCGGTTCGCGCTTGCGAAAAGGCCGGCGCCACAGTCAAGCAGGGCTGGCCCGAAGGCTTCCAATTCTCCGAACTATTGGACACGTACTTCTTCATGCTCGGCGCGTTCGATTTCAGCGCACTGCCGCCCGGCGTGCAGCAACAGGCGCGTGAGCGGATCGCGCAGCGCACCGACAGCATGGCCCAGGGCTCGCTCAGTACCTTCGCCGATTGGCAGACGCGCAATCGGAAGCGCCTCGGCTACCGCGCGCGTTGGGAGAAGTTCTTCGAATCGGTGGACGTGTTCCTGCTTCCCACGACGTTTACAACCGCATTCCCGCACGACCGCCGTCCCACCGAGGTCCGTACGCTCTCGATGCCCGAAGGCGGAGAGCAGCCGTTCCTCAATCTTCTGGCTTACATCACGCCTGCCACATTGACCGGCTGCCCGGCCACTACCGCCCCGGCCGGCCTGAGCAAAAGCGGGCTGCCCGTAGGCCTTCAGATCGTCGGACCGTACTTGGAAGACGCCACGCCGATCCGTTTTGCCCAACTGCTGGCGCGCGAAATCGGCGGGTTCCAGGCTCCTCCCGGATTCGGCAAAATCGCTTAACCTATTTGGCCTCGGCTTCGTGCTTCCACAGCGTCCAGGCGCGCTCGAAGCCATCTTGCGTTCCCGACTTCATGGCTTCCTCCGGCTCCAGATACGTCACCTTGCCGCCCATCTGCATGGCCTGCTGCTGAACGCGCGCATTCACCACGGTGAAATAGGCTCTGCCAACCGCCACGTGCAGCTTGTCTCCCGTCACCACGGCGCCGTGGCCGCGCAGTAGAATCACCGGGTTTTTCCCCAGCGTTTCGGCCAGCGCGCGCCCCAGCGCGGGATTGCGAATCAGCATGTCCGTCATTCCGCCGGCCTTGCGGATTTCAAACACCGGAACCGGGTCGCTCAGGAATCCGGCCGTGTGAATCAGCGGACGTAGCGGCATGCCGCTTACGCTGAACGCCACCAAGTCCGCGGGATGGCAGTGCACAATCGCCATCACGTCCGGCCGCGCGCGATAGATCTCGCCGTGGATGAATCGTTCGGTGTAGCTGCCGCTCGCATCGCCATCGATCGGCTTGCTGTCCAGGTCGTACTCCATGATGTCCGCCCGCGTCACCACGCCCGCGGGCAAGTGCCGCGCCAGGAAGTAATGGTTCGGATTGCGCGCGCTCCGCACGCTCACGTGGCCGTAGGCATCCAGCACGCCGTTCATCGTGAGGATGCGATTCGCCAGAACCAACTCGTCTATCTGCGAAGCGCCGCTCTGCGCACTATTCTGCGCAACCAACACCAGGGCTCCTAGCAATCCCGCCGCCAACGCCGCCAACCACGCCTGCATCTTGAATCTCCTCATGTCTACCTTACTGTTTTGGCGCGGAAAGGCTGCCCGTGCCGTCCAACACAAAGACCAGCAGCTTGGGCTTGTTGGAAGTCTCCGCATTCTGCGGACCGGCGTTGCCCGTTACCGAACCCACGCCGCCCATCAGCGCCACGTACTGTTTCCCACCCACTTGATAGGTGATCGGCGGCCCCATGCCGCTGCCGAGGCCTGTCTGGAGTTCCCACAGCTTTTCGCCCTTGTCCGCGCTGTACGCCATCAGGCGCCCGTCGTTGATCGCCTGAAAAACCAGATTGCCCGCCGTGGTCACCGTTCCGCCGCCGATTCCACCGCCCCCCGGCGCGCGCCACCGGAACTGTTGCGCTACCGGATCCCACGCCACCAACGCGCCCCGGCTGCCTGCTCCTTCCACCGGCTCGGGCCCGATGAACGGCAGATCGTTGGGACGTGGTTTGGGCATCGGCTTCACCAGGCCGTTGCTGGTGTGCTCGGGGTCCAACTCATACTTCTCGGTCCGCGCGAACGTCCAACTGCTATTGGTCGACGTCGGAATATACATCAAGCCCGTGACCGGATTGAACGACATCGGCGCCCAGTTGTGCGCGCCGCCCGCCGACGGGAAAATCGTCACCGGCTCCAGGTTGTAGCGCGCGCCGCCATTCTCAATCGGCCGGCCGGTCTTCGGATCGATGCCCCTGGCCCAGTTCACTTTGGCAAAAGGCTGCGCCGAGATGAACTCGCCGGTGATGCGATCCAGCACATAGTAGAAGCCGTTCTTGTTGGCCTGCATTACCACCTTGCGGCGGCGGCCATTGATTGTCAGGTCCGCCAGCACCAGTTGTTGCACGCTGTCGTAATCCCACGTATCGCCGGGCACCACCTGGTAATGCCACTTCAGCTCGCCCGTCGCCGCGTGCACCGCCAGAATGGAGCAGACATAGAGATTGTCCCTGCCGTTGTGGTTACGAAATTCGTCCGGCCAAGGCTCGGCATTGCCGGTTCCGACGTACAGCAGATCCGCGTCTGGATCGTAGGCCATGCCATCCCAAACCGCGCCTCCGCCTCCCAGCTTCCACCACTCGCCATCCCACGTCGGCGCCGCCTTTCGCATGGCCGAGTTCTCATAAGGCTTCGACGGATCGCCCGGCACTGTATAGAACCGCCACGCGCGATGCCCGGTCATGACATCGTAGGCGTCGAAGAAACCGCGCGTCGGATGATCGCCGCCGCTAACGCCAACGATGACCTTCCCGCGTGCGATGCGCGGCGCCATCGTGATGGTGTAACGATCCTGCGGAAACGCAACGCGCGCCTCCCAGATCACCTTACCGGTTCCGGCGTCCAGCGCCTCTAGCCGGCCGTCAATCACCGGCGCCAAAATCATGCCCTGATACATCGCCAGGCCGCGATTCACAACGCCGCAGCAGATACGCGGCCGTACTGCTGTCTGGTTCACCTGCGGATCCCAGCGCCAGCGCTCCTTGCCCGTCGCGGCATCCACCGCGAACACGATGCTCCAATTCGTGATTCCGTACAGCGTGCCGTTCGCGACCAGCGGCGTCGCTTCCTGCCCACCACCGCCAGGCCCGACTTCATAGGACCAAGCCAGGCCCAGGCGCTTCACGTTCGACGCGTTGATCTCGGCGAGCGGGCTGTAGCGCGTCTCGGCCGGCGTCAGCCCGTAGCTGGTCCAATCCTGCGCGTTCGCACTCCAAGCCGCCACCATCGCGCCGGCTAGCAACCCACAACGAAATATAGTCATGCTTGCTCTACTCCAGAGCGAACACCCAGACCGAGCCGCCTTCCGGCACTTCCGGATACTCGCCGGGATAGATGCGGTTCAAGTTGGCTTCCATTCCGCGAGAATCGCCGCCCCAGCCGGTCAGGACCGCGATGTATTGCTTGCCGTCGATCTCGAATGACGTCGGCGGCGCGAGAATGCCTGAGTTGGTCGGAAACTCCCACAGCAATTCGCCTGTGGCCGCATCAAAAGCGTGAAAGTGCCGGTCGTTCGTGCCGCCGCTGAACACCAGGCCCCCGGCGGTAGCCAGCATCGCGCCCCAATCCGGCGATTTGGCGAACTTGTGCGTCCAAACCAGGTTGCCCGTATCGACGTTCCACGCCTGCACTTCGCCGATATGATCGGCGCCCGGCGCGGCCAGAAGCTGCGTCTTCACGCCCGTGTAACCCTTGCCGGGTTCAAACGTGACATCCTGCCCTTCGGAACTTTCGCACAGGTTGTCGTTGGCCGGGATGTAAATCATCCGCGTCAGCGGACTGAACGCGATCGGCGGCCAGTTCTTGCCGCCCCACAGCGACGGACAATACACCACCTGCTTGCCAGTGCCCGGCTTATGCGCCGGATCTACTTCCGCGCGTCCCGTTTCCGGATCCAGCTTCGTGAACACGTTCTGCTTCACGTAAGGCTTTCCCTCGATGAACTTGATCTCGCCATCGCCGCGCTCGAGAAAACGCAGATAGCCGTCGCGAGCCACGTCGATCAAGCCGGGGATGGTTCGCGCACCACGCCGGAAATCCACCAGGATCGGCGGTGACACCTCGTCCCAGTCCCAGGAGTCATTCGGATGATATTGGAAGTAGCCTTTGATCTTGCCCGTGGCGGCGTCGAGCGCGAGCGTCGAAGCGGTATACAGATTGTCACCCGGCCGCCTGTCACCCATCCAAGGCCCGCCATTGCCGGTGCCCCAATAAGCAATGTTGGTGGCGGGATCGTAATTGCCGGTGACCCACACCGGTGCGCCGCCGTTCTTCCATTGATCGCCGCCCTTCGGCCAGGTTTCACTGCCGGGTTCGCCCGGCGCGGGTATCGTATAGGTCCGCCACAATTCCTTGCCGGTATCGGGATCGAAAGCCGCCACGAACCCGCGGATTCCATACTCGCCGCCGGAAGCGCCCACCATCACTTTGCCGTCGGCGATCAGCGGCGCGAGCGTCGTGTAATATCCGGCTTTATTCTCTGCCACCGGAGTCGACCAGGCCTCCTCGCCCGTCTTCGCATTCACTGCCACCAGCACAGCTTCGCCCGCGCAGAAGTAAACCTTGTCGCCATACAGCGCCACGCCGCGGTTGGTTTCGTGCGGCACAATCGCTCCCTGCGGACGGCTCTTGTGAAAACGCCACAACAGATTGCCGGTCTTGGCATCGATGGCGATCAACTGGTTCTCCGGCGTGGTGACGAACATGACGCCGTTGTTCACGACGGGCGCCGCTTCATGGACCTTCGTCTCGCCGGTCGAAAATCCCCACACCGGGCGCAGCCGCTTCACATTGGCGGTCGTAATCTCCTTCAGAGGGCTGTAGCCCCAGCCATTGTAGGTGCGCCGGATCATCAGCCAGTTCCCGTCTTCCGGATTCTTCAGGCGCTCGGCCGTCACCGTCTGGTAGTTCTGCAACACCGCCGGCATCGGCGGCTCGGACTCCTGGCCCCGAACGGCCTGGGCGATCCAAAACGCGCCCACCGCGGCTGCGAGCCAGAAACCCTTTCGAGC
Source organism: Bryobacteraceae bacterium (assembly GCA_035501155.1). Classification (GTDB taxonomy): domain Bacteria; phylum Acidobacteriota; class Terriglobia; order Bryobacterales; family Bryobacteraceae; genus Palsa-89. Next base: position 165,766 of record DATJWO010000024.1, on the reverse strand, counting down.
GAACATCGCACAAACTCCTTAACGAAAGATTCCCCGGTCCGTCATCATACACTGATTGGGCTGGCTATAATTGGCCACGAACCAGCGCCTTCGTTTTCGTGTATTCTCAACGTAGGAACTTCCGAAAAAGCCGCAAAAATCAAATGTCTACCACAGAGGTTTCACCGTTCTCGCCACCGTCCGGCGAGTCTCAACAGCCTGTCGTTAACGACTTCAGTATTCAAGTCGCCACGGTCAACGGCTCCGGCAGCCAAACCGCCAACAATGTTCTGATGCGTTCCATTTTCCAGATGGGCGTGCCCGTGTCCGGCAAGAACATGTTCCCGTCGAACATTCAGGGGCTGCCCACCTGGTTCACCATTCGCGCCAGCAAGCACGGCTACATCGGCCGCAAGAAAGAAGTCGATTTTCTGGTTGCCATGAACCCGGAGACAGCGCGCGAAGATGTCATGAGTCTGGACGCCGGCGCGGCCGTGGTCTACGACGAGCCGCTCAAACTGAACGCGCTCCGCTCGGACCTCCACTTCTATCCGGTGCCCTTCGACAAGCTGGTTGGTCCGGTCTGCCCGGAAGCCAAGCTGCGCAAGCTGGTGCGCAACATGATCTATGACGGCATCGTCGCGTGGATTCTCTCCATCGAACTGGAAGAGGTCCACAAGGCGCTGTTCCGCCAGTTCGGCAAGAAGAAGGCGAAGGCCGCGGAACTGAACTGGGGCGCCTGCCAGGCAGGCTTCGATTACGCCTCCAAGACCTTTGTCAAGACCGATCCTTACCGCATCGAGCGTATGAACGCGACCGGCGGCAAGATCATCATCGAAGGCAACATGGCCGCGGCGTTGGGCTGCGTCTTCGCCGGCGTGACGGTCGTCACCTGGTACCCCATCACGCCGTCGTCTTCGCTGGTCGAATACCTGATCGGCTATCTGAAGCGCTTCCGCGTCGACAAGGAAACCGGCAAGGCCACCTACGCCGTCGTGCAGGCCGAAGACGAGTTGGCGGCCATCGGCATGGTATTGGGAGCCGCATGGGCCGGCGCTCGTTCAGTGACCTCGACTGCCGGGCCCGGCATCTCGCTGATGAGCGAATTTGTGGGCCTGGGCTATTACGCCGAGATTCCCGCCGTCATCTTTGATGTCCAGCGCGTCGGTCCTTCCACTGGACTCCCCACGCGAACTGCGCAGGCCGACATCCTCTCCACGGCGCTGCTCTCGCACGGCGATACCAAGCATCCCCTGCTGTTTCCCTGCTCTCCCGAAGAGTGTTTCCAGATGGCCATCCAGGCGTTCGACCTTGCGGAACAATATCAAACGCCCGTCTTCGTGATGACCGATCTGGATCTGGGCATGAACAACTGGATGGCCGACCCGTTCGAATATCCCACCGAGCCCATCCGCCGTGGCAAAGTGCTCACGGCCGAAGACCTGGCCAAGCTGGGCGGATTCGCGCGTTATAAAGATGTCGACGGCGATGCCGTCGGCTACCGCACTCTGCCCGGCACCCCGCATCCCAACGCCGCCTACTTCACGCGCGGCAGCGGGCACAACGAAAAGGCGCAGTATACCGAGCGCGAAGACGACTACGTCAACAACATGGACCGCCTGGCGCGTAAGTTCGAAACGATACGCGCGCACGTCCCCCGCCCCGAAGTGGACATCCGCCCCAGCGCGCAGGTTGGCTTCGTTGCATTTGGCACGTCGCACTACGGCGTCGAAGAAAGCCGCGACCAATTGCGTTCCGAGCACGCGCTCGAAACCAGTTATCTCCGCCTGCGCGCCTATCCATTCACGCAAGAGCTTCGCGATTTCATCCGCCGCCACGAACGCGTCTACGTGATCGAACAGGACCGTGACGCGCAGTTGCTCCAATTGATCCGAATGGAATTTGACCCGGCCGAAATCGCGAAGCTAAGAAGTGTGCGCTACTACGGAGGGCTTCCGCTCGACGCGCGCACCATCACGGACCATGTGGTCCTGCAGGAGGGTTTATGAGCACGACAGCGGCGCCGCCGCCCAAGAAGGTGAACCGAATCGGCCTCGAGATCCTGAGCTACAAAGGCTCCAGAACCACGCTCTGCGCCGGCTGCGGCCACAACGCGATCTCAGAACGCGTCGTGGAGTGCTTCTACGACCTCGGCATTCAGCCCTGGAGCGTCGCGAAGCTGTCGGGCATCGGTTGTTCGTCCAAAACACCGGCCTATTTCCTGGGCCAATCGCACGGCTTCAACGGCGTGCACGGCCGGATGCCGGCGCTAGCTACCGGCGCGATGCTGGCCAACCGTACGCTGCTCGGCATCGGCGTCACCGGCGACGGCGATACCGCCTCCATCGGCCTCGGCCAATATATGCATCTATTGCGCCGCAATCTGCCGTTCATCTACATTATCGAGAACAACGGAGTGTACGGGTTGACTAAAGGCCAGTTCTCCGCAACGGCCGACCTTGGATCGGTACTCAAGACCGGCGTGATCAACGAACTGCCGCCCTTCGATTGTTGCGCTCTCGCGCTGCAATGCGGCGCCACCTTCGTGGCCCGGACCTTCTCCGGCGACAAGAAACAACTCACCGCCATCCTGAAGGCGGCCATTGCGCACAACGGCCTGTCCGTGATCGACGTCATCTCGCCCTGCACCACCTTCAACGATCACGAAGGCTCGACGAAAAGCTACAGCTACACGAAGGATCACGAAGAGCCTCTGCAGGAGCTCGATTTCGTGCCATTCTACGAAGACATCTCCGCGGAGGTCCCCGAGGGCGAGGTGATGGAGGTACAGATGCACGACGGATCGAAACTCCGCATCCGGAACCTCCACCCCGACTACGATCCCACCAGCAAATTCGCCGCGCTGCAAGCCATCGATGAGGCCGGAAAAAGTGGCGAGGTTCTGACCGGAGTCTATTACGTCGACACCACGCGGCCGACGTTCATGGACATGTTGAACATGACCGACGCGCCGCTCGCCACCCTGCCGGTCTCCCAGACGCGGCCGCCCAAGTCGGCTCTCGATCAGGTCATGGAAGAACTGAGGTGAATCCGATGCGCAACATCACAGTGATGAGCCTCGTGGTGCTCGCCGCGGCCGCCTCTGTCAGTGCGGCTTCCGGCGCCGACCCCGTCGCGGCTCTGGACAAGTCTTTCGTGCAAGCCTACGAAAAGGGCGACATGCCGACAGTGAAGAAGTACCTCGACCAGGACTTCACCTGGATCGACACCGACGGCGTCTTCTACTCCAAGGAGGACGCACTCGCGCTGCACCTGAAGCCGCTGGTTCCAAGCACCGGCGAGGTGAAGATCGTCGAGCACAAATACGGCAAAGTGGTCTGGATCCAAGAAAACCAGGGCAACAAGTACGCCGCGCACTTCTGGGTGGAGCGCCCCGGAGGATGGAAGCTTTTGCACAATACCGAAATCGCGACGCGCCCGCGCTCGGAAAATCCCGACGGCCGCTCGCCCTACGCCATTCCGTGCGTCAACCCGTGCAAGGTGATGCCGTACGTTCCGGTGACTGCCAACGAAAAGGCCGCGATCAAAGGCTGGATGGAACAGGAAGACGGCACGCCGGAGCACTGGCGCATGCACGTCGCCGACGATCAGGTGGTGGTGGGTTCTTACGGCGTATCCACAAAGCAGGACCGCTGGAATTTCATTTCCCACCGCGATCCCAAGGCGCCCAAGGTCGGCGTTGCCCCCGTGCTGTTCGCGCGCATGTGGGACTTCGATACCGCCGTCGTCGCCATCATGTGCCAGCCCACTTACGGCGGCAAAGCATATTGGTCCAGCCGCGTATTCGCGCCCAATAAAGACGGCCTCTGGATGATGATGGAAAGCTATCACACCACCATTCAGGCGGCGGGCGTCATGAACGAAGTACAGGGCAAATAACTAGCGGCTCTTGGCCGGCACTTCGAATTGCACGCTGCCCGAATTGTCGCCCAGGTACTCCAGCGTGTAGCCGCCGGACTTCTTTTTCGCCCGGCTTGCCGGAAAATAAACAAACCCCGCAACCGCTGCCGTGAACTGGCCGTCGGGGAGCGCTTTGTCGCCTAACTGGGTCTCCAGGACTCTGCGATCGTACGGCGTGCTGCCCCGTGGCGGAGGACCAATCAAACCGGGGTCAGGGCCGTGCTCCACTGCCACGCCGGCGCCGGTATAGACGCCATGAACCCGCTGTCCCGTGTAGGGATCGGTTCCGCTTTCGTAGCCGACATTGGCCGAGGTGATGACATTGGTGTCCCTGCTGGACGGCGGCCGCGGTGCGCGCTCATCCTGGATCACCGCAGCGACGGTGAACGCGTCGGCCGGTTGAATGAAGTCGCCCTTGGGCGAACGGATCCGGAAATCGCCCGGCGTCAATTTCACCGAACCCGAGTTGCCTGGATAACAGGCCACCTCGAATACCAGGTAATCCTTGCTAATGTCGGCGGCAAACATGCGCTTTACCTGATCGCGAGGCACGACCGACGCTGCATACGTGGCGTCTCGGGATTGCCTGGAGGCCGCGTAGTCGGCGGGCGCAGGCCGCGGCCGAATTCCGGTAGGCTGGGCAAATAGCAACGAAACAGCGTAAGTTGCGCACGCCGCGACGGCGAATCGGGTTCCCATATTCCGGCCCCCTTTACCTTTCTCAGCATACCGGAACTTGGCTATGCTGGAACGCGTATCCTGATGGGCATCTCAATGAAAGCTACTAACTGGGAGTTCGCAAACCGCGCGCTGGTCTTCGGGGTGATCTTCGGCTGTTCGTTTGCGCTCTACGCCCTGGATCGTCAGAGCGGAGCCGCCGTGCTGGCAAACTGGCTGGAATCGATCCTGCATGTGGATGCCGGGCTTGCGGTGCGCGCTCTGTTCGGGCTTGCCGCTTTCGTGCTGGCGCTGGCGGCGCTGCTGCGGACCTGGGCCTCGTCGTACCTCCAGGCCGGCGTTGTGTATGCGACCGAGGTCAAGACGGAATCGCTCGTGGCCGGAGGGCCTTACCGCCGCGTCCGCAACCCGCTGTATCTAGCGACCATCCTGATGGCATTTGGCATGGGCGCCCTAATGAACCGAGCAGGATTCGTCTTCGCCGTCGTCGCCATGACGCTGTTCTGCTACCGGTTGATCCTGCGCGAGGAGTCCGACCTTGCGGCCAGCCACGGTCCGGCTTACGAGCAATATCGCAGGGCTGTTCCCCGTCTTTGGCCGGCGCTTCGTCCGCGCATCGCTTCCAGCGGACGACCCGCGCATTGGTCGGCGGGCTTCAAGGCTGAGTTCTGGTGCTGGGGATGCGCCGCGGCCGTGGCCGCGCTGGCCGTAACGCTCAGCGTCAACTGGTTCTATCTGATCTTGGCTGCCAGCATCGCGTTGCTCTGGCTCACATCGTTGATGCTTCGCCGCGGTTGACACTCGACGGCATGCAAGTGATAGGATCACTCGGAAGGCATTTTCCTTATGAAGATAAGAATTCCCATCGCACTGCTAGCCGGGCTCATCGCCCAATCCGGCTTCAGCCAGCAAAACGTCCCGTTCGACCCGAAGTTCCACATCCCCGTCGCTCCGCAAGGGCTCGCTCATAAGCCGCTGCCCAAGTTGCCCATGGAGTTCGACACCGCCGAAGGCATGCGCATCCGCGTCGTCGCCGTCACCCGCGAACTGGAATATCCCATCAGCATGGCGTTCCTTCCCGACGGCAGCATCCTGATCCCGGAGCGCTTCGGCCAGATGCGCATCATTCGCAACGGCAAGCTCGATCCGAAGCCGGTCGCCGGCGTTCCGGCCGCCTTCGGCACCGGCGAATCCGGTTCGCCCGGCGCTGTCCATGGCCTCCAGGACATCGCTCTGCATCCCAAGTTCGAAGAGAATCACTTGGTTTATATTGTCTACACCAAGGCGAACGATCCCAAGCGCTCTGTCGCCATCGCGAGAGCACAATGGGATGGCCACGCACTGGTCGATTGCAAGGACATCTTCAACCTCGGCCAGGCCAGCACGTCCCGCATCGCGTTCGGCGGCGATGGCATGCTCTACATGGTCACCACCGGCAACGACCCGCAGGATCCCAACACACTCGGCGGCAAAGTGCTGCGCCTGCGCGACGACGGCACCGTCCCGAATGACAATCCGTTCGTCGGCCAGCCCGGCCACCGCCCTGAGGTCTACACGCTCGGGCACCGCAGTTCGCTCGGCCTGACTCTCCACGCCGGCGAAATTTGGGAGAGCGAAAACGGCCCTAACGGCGGCGACGAGATCAACATCCTGAAGCCAGGCCTGAACTACGGCTGGCCGAAAGTGAGCTACGGCCGCACCTATCAAGGTCCCTGGCAAGTCGCGCCTCCCGGCCACGCCGGTTTCGAGCCGCCGGTGGTCTACTGGACGCCCGCGATCGCCGTCTCCGGCATGACGTTTTACACCGGCGACAAGCTGCCCAAGTGGAAAGGCGACCTTTTCGTCGGCGCGCTGCGCACGGGCGAAATTCCCGGCACCGGCCACATCGAGCGCATTCTCTTCAATCAGGAATTTCAGGAGCTGCGCCGCGAATCGCTGCTCACCGAATTCCGCCAGCGCGTCCGCGACATCCGCCAGGGACCGGACGGCTACCTGTACCTGATCACCGACGAAGAGCACGGCGCCCTGCTGCGCATCGAACCGGCGCAGTAATTACTTCGTGCTCGTTTCCTTCTCCGGGTGCAGCGTCAGCTTCTGCACGCGCCAGTTGTTCATGTCGGCGACGAAAATCGTGTTTTCCGACGGGCACGCCAGCCCGTGCGGCCAATTGAACTGCCCGACATCGCGGCCCGATTCGCCGAGATAGCCGATCAGCTTGCCATCCGGTAGCGACCACTTGTAAAGCCGCCCCGGCTCGTTATCGATCGAATAGAGATACTGCGGTGTCGTGTTCGTGATGCACAGCGCCCAAGGCGCTGTATTGTCGGGCGCGTTCGCTGGAACGTCGCCCAGCGTTGGATGACGCTTCTTGTCGTAAGGGACGTTCTGCAGCAGGTTGCGCAGATGGTTGCCGTTTTCGTCAAAGACCTGAATGCGCCGGTTGCCGCGATCGGCTACATAGACGTTGCCTTCGCGGTCAATCGCGATGTTGTGCGGCGTGTTGAACTGCCCATCGGCCGTGCCGCGCGAGCCCCAGGACTTGATCCAGTTGCCGTGCTTGTCCATCTTGGCGATGCGTGAGTTGCCATAGCCGTCGCTGATGTAGATGTTGTCCTCGGCGTCCCAAGCGACGTCGGTCGGCGCGTAGAAGTAGCCGTCGCGCGGCACCGGAGGATTCTGCATGATCTTGCGCGGGTCGTAATACTCGGGCACATCCGGGCCCTCCGGCCGCCGGCCCAAATTCATGACCACCATTCCGGCTGGATTGAACTTCATCGCGGTGTGCGTGCCTTTATCCACAACCCAAAGATTGTCGTATTTGTCAAAACGAACCGAATGCCCGTAGCCGAGTCCGTAGACTCCGTGGCCCAGTTCGCGCACGAACTTGCCATTGGGATCGAATTCCAGCAGCTGCGTCGTTGCGTTGCCGTAGATCGGGCCGGTAGTCGCGCTGCCCGGGTGGTTCAAAACCACAATCATGCCCTTGGAGTTGATGGCCACGCCAAGCACTTCACCGAGGTTCAGTTGATAGTTCAACTTCAGGAAGTTGATATCGGCGTCGAAGGGAATCTTCTGGGGCGCCTGTGCCAGCGCCGCCGCGGCAGTCAGAGCCGTCAGGAATAACGACTTCATGGTAAGACCTTCCTCTCTCGAAAGCAGAGTTGCTGAACAGTATATATCCGGCGAGCCGGCTTGCCTACGGCCACTCAGGGCCGGTAACGTGAATCACATTACAGACTGCTCACGAATCAGTCAAAGATCAGTGATTTTTAACAAAACGAAGCCATTTCCTGCATGTAGCTGAATTTAAGGTACTATCGCGACCAAGCTCCCATTACCTGGCCCGGCATGGTACTGTATCCGACGCCTCATGAGGGTCGCGCGCCCCTGTTGCATGCTAACTTAGTGACAACAATGTTTCGCACCATCTTGTTGATGCTGGCAGGGTTCGCTGCAATCTCCGCCAATGCCGACACAATCACAGTTACCTACGCGGGCGCGGGTACGGGTGCCATCCCGACCGCCGTGGCCGACCGTGACGCTTGGATTCTCTCGAACTTCGGGGCCGGGGACGGCCCGGAAATGTTGGAGACCTTTGAGGACTCCAGCCTGGGGGCATACAACACACTGACGACTGGCGTGGGTACCTTCAGCGTAATGTCCACAAGCAAGGCCGGTAGCCCTACCTTGTCCAGTGGAACGAAAACGGATCAGTTCACCATTCTGGACAGCGCCGACTCGCCGTTTTCAGGCCGGTTTAACACCACCTCCGGCGGCAACAACTGGCTGGATTCCAACGACATCACGAAAGTGCAACTGAGCACCACGCAATCCGTGCTCTATTTCTTCATGACCGATGTAAACGATCAGGGCGGTGTGCTGACTATCAAAACCGGCGATGGAACATCCTACTCGTTTTCGCCGAACGCGAAGAACGGCGATGTGTATTTCGTGGCGATCCAATCGTCGGGGCCAATTGGCACGGTTCGGTGGCTCAATAGCTCCCGAAGCGACGGCTGGGGCGTCGACGACTTCGGCACCGTGGATCCTCCGGCTGCCGCGCCCGAGCCTTCGGGTCTGCCGCTGGCCGCCGCGGGCCTGGGATTGATGGCGCTGGTCTGGAAGTTCCGGAAGCGGGCAGCCCTGAAGTAAGCCGCCTTTCTCCCTTGCCGCGCTAGAAGATTGTAGACTAAAGTTTTACTACCGATCCGGGAGGATTCTTCAAATGCGCAAGTGGATTGTGGGCTGTAGTATCGGGTTGCTTTTGACAGCGGGACTGCTGGCCCAGGGCAAGAAGAAGGCGGCGGGCGATGCCGCCAAAGGGAAAGACGTGTTCGACCAGTGCGCCGTGTGCCACAACACCGACACCGACGACGTGAAAGTGGGGCCGTCGCTCAAAGGCCTTTTCAAGCACGCCAAGTTGGCGAACGGCAAGCCGGTGAACGACGCCAACGTGCTGGCGCAGATCAACGAAGGCGGCAACGGCATGCCGGCCTATCAGGATCTGCTGTCAGACGAAGATAAAGCCAACGTCATCGCGTATTTGAAGACGCTGTAAACTCTTCGCGCCGGCTTAGAGCCGCCGGCCGTGTTACATTGAAGACTGCAGGCTCCTTTCCGGCAAGTCCCCATCGTCTAGCCCGGCCTAGGACACCGCCCTTTCACGGCGATAACAGGGGTTCGAATCCCCTTGGGGACGCCAACACTCATCGCCGCATCAGGCTGCTCTGTGCTTTCGAACAGCCAAACTCCCAATCACCATCAGCAGCAGCGCCGGAAAGGCGACCCACCTCGGTTCAGGAACAACTGGCGTGAAGTCTGCATTGAACTCTACGTTGGCAAAGTCCGAAAAGTCGTGAGGATTCCCAAAGCCGCTGATCGCCGCATCTGACCAAGAGCTATCCGCACTCATAGAATAAATGCCGGGGCCAAGGACAAATTGCGGCCACTCAATCGTATTGCAACAAGGCGCATTCAGATAATTGCTGAAAGACACTCCGTCGAAAGTGGCAATCTGGTAGTCATCCAAAAGGCCGTTGGTCAGCCCTTGGGTCAACGCGGTCATCGTGCCACTGAGCTGCACCGCATATGTGCTGGTTAACTCAACCTCCAGGGACAGGTTGGTCATAGCCTGGGCGCTAGAGTAGTTCAGATTGAAAGGCCCCGCAAAGGCGCCCTCTACGGAACCAGACCACGACGAGTTCAAATCGATGCTGAGGCTGTTGCCGTTTAGACTCCATCCCTGACCGGCGCTTGCCTGAGACGAAGCCTGTGAACCGTAGCCCGGCTCCTCTCCCGGAAATGTCACCATAGCCGACCCCGATCCGCTCATGGGGTCCGAAAAACTGAAGCTCTGAGATTCGCCGTTTAACGACACGTAGGCAGAGCCGGAGCCCGAAACACCTCCGGTTGCGTCGAGCACAATAATGTCGGCCATGCCCTGTGGCACGGCGTAGGAAAACGCCAGCAGGAAGCAACCAGGAGCCAACTTGGGCACAGCGGTACTCTCCTCTTACAGGTCTGCCGGCTTGCGCTTTCTGAGAGCGGCACCGCCGATGCCGATGGCGAGCAACAGCGCCGGAAAGACGACCCACCTCGGTTCGGGAACGACCGGCGTGAAAAGGGCGTTGAGCGATAATTCCCCATCCGCCGCGCCGCTATCGCCGAAAAAAAGATTACTCTCCCCATCCTTCTCATCCGCGAACGCGGTAAGAGTGAATACACCTGGATTGAGTGCCAAGGTGTAGTCGAAGCTGGTGGGGTAGTACGCATCACAGAGAGGACAAGGAGAGCCCAACTCGATTCCAGGTCCCGCTAATCGAAACCCAGTGTGACCAAAGCTTCCGCCGGCCTCCCCGCCAAAACCGTCATTACTGTGTGAGACCGATCCTACAAGATGTAATATGGATGCACTAGTGAGATTGAACTCAAAAGAGTAATCGTTGCCCAACTCGCTGTCGAGTCCTATCAAATAACTCGCTCCCTGGTGCAGGTACTGATCGATAGTAGACATCTTTACAAAGATCGAATTGGTGGTTTCATCTGAACTTTGCTGTACTTGCACAGTCTCGGCTACGGAGTCGTCCGGGAAAGTCCCACTTGCTTCTGCTTCGCCCGTCTTGTTCACGCTGTATGGCCCTGGTTGCGAATTCGATGCGTCAAAGTCGAAGCCCCCTGAGTCGCAAGTAAATGCCGGATAGTAACGGCAGACCAGCACACCACCACTGCCGTTCACGTCCTGCGACAGAGAAATAGGGACAATATCCGCGAGACCGGCCGAAGCCATTAGAAACAGCAGGGCCGTGGCCAAACAGAAATTCCGGACCATTTGCCAGAACCTCCCATCTCGCAAACGCCTTTAGGCGAGTGTAAGCCGATAACCAAATGGACGCAATCCCTTTCTGTAGGCCAGCTTTGATGTCACCGTTACGTGACAGTCTCGTGAACAAACAGGAGGGTCAGCCCTCGATTCCCCTTAGCGGCTTCACACTTCACACGCCGTCCGCTATCATGTGCAAGATGCGTTTGGGTGCATCCGCGGCGTTTTTCGTCCTGTATCTGGCGGTTCAAATCGCGGTGCCTGCAATCCAGATCGTCCGGCGCGACAGCAATTTTCGTTGGGGCATGTTCGCCGAGTCCGGCGAACGCCACGATATCTTCCTCGAATACCCCGGCCAAGCCCGCGAATCGCTGGACCAGCTCCGCGCACGGACGGGGCGCGGGAAGTTGCTGCGCTCGCAAGTGGATGGCGCTCTGCTAACGCCTTATCTCTGTTCTCAGACGCCGAAACCAGCACGGATCATCGTCCGCAACCTCCGGACTGGCGCCGAGGAGCACTACCCGTGCCGCTAGACAAATTCTTCGGAGCGCAAACCAGTGCCCGTCCCTTGGGGGTGGCACGAGCCGCAGTGGGCATCGCGGCTTTTGGAAGGGCTGCTATTCAGTATGAAATTCTGCGCGCCCTCTTCAGCGGGGACGTCGTCCGTTCGAAGCCATTTCCGTGGCTTCCGGACCTTCCGCATGGCTCCATTCCGGTGTTTGTCGCCATCTGGATGCTCGCCAGCGTCTCGTTTGCCTTCGGATTCCGGACTCGGCTCAGCGGCGGCATACTGCTCGCGTGCCTGACTTATCAGCTCGTCCTCGATCAGAACCTGGATTGGAGCAATCTCTACTTCATGGCGCTGGTCGTCTTTCTGCTGATCGTGGCCGATTCCGGCTGCTCGTTCTCGCTCGACCGGCGCTTTTTCCGCCAGGACCCTGAGCAAGTCAGCCGTTGGACCACGCTGCTGCCCCGATTGCAGCTCTCGATTGTCTACGGTTACAGCGTGCTCCTGAAACTGAATCCATCGTTTCTAGCCGGACAGACGATCGTACAGGCCACGCGCATGCCGGCGTTTCTGGGCGCGACCTGGCTGCCGACGTTAACCGCCGCAGCGACGGTGGGCATCGAGTTCTTTCTGGCGGTTGGCCTATGGGTGCCGGCGCTGCGGCGCGCCGCTTTCGCACTCGGCTTCGTGCTGCACACCGCCATTTTCTTCGGCATGGACCGCGCGCACACTTCCACGATGTTCACCTTCGGGCTGAATATCCTGGCTCCTTACGTTTTGTTTCTGGAACAGGCGCCGGGGAGCCGCCTGGTCATCTGGGACGACGGCTGTGCCTTCTGCCGCCGCTGGATTACCTTGTTCCGCGCATTCGATTGGCTGGGGGTGCATCGTTATGAGGGATCCAGCAGCCGAGATGCGCTCGCCAACGCCGGGGTCACCGCGCAAGAGGCGGACGCCGAAATCAAGCTGTCGTTCGATGGGCGCATTCTCGGCGGGTTCGGCGCCATCCGCGAAGTTCTGTGCCTGCTCCCGATTTCGTTCCTGTGGGCGCCGTTGCTGGCCGTTCCGCCGCTCCCTGCGATTGGCCGCCGCCTTTATCGCCGTGTTGCCGAACGCCGGAAGTGCACGAACGTGACGGTGCCGGTCAGACGCTAATCACCGGGCAGGGCGAGTGCTGGATGATGCCTCGCGCGTGCGTGCGCAGGCGGCCTAGGCTCGCGTGGATGACCCCGCGGCCGAGGATCACCAGATCGGCGCCTTCCTGGCGCGCTTCCTCGGTCACCGCCGCGATAATTTCGCCGACCGCGACGCGCAGGGGCGTTTGCACGCCGCCGGATTTCATCATCTCTTCAATCCGGTTGCGCGATTCCTGGCGCGCCTCCTCCTGCAGGGTCCGCTCAACGTCCAGCGACAGCCAGTCGCTCACCGGCCGAACCACGTGCAGCAGTTGCAGGCTCGCGCCCATCTGGCTACTGAAGTCGACCGCCCACTGCGCGAGCGCGAGACTCCGCTCGGATCCATCCAGCGCGCACAGGATCTTCTGCGGAAACTCCTTGGCGTGCTGCTTCTCGGCATGCGCGGCGGTCCATACGGCGGAATGCACGTCATGCAGAACCTTCGACGTTACCGAACCAAGCAGCAGGCTGCGAAACAGGCCCATACCGTGAGTCGGCATCATGATGAGTCCGACGCGGTTGTCCTGAGCGAATTCGGTGATCTTCACGGCTGGATCGCCGAGAGCGGTGATGCGTTCCACGTTCAGGCCCGCGAGCTCGCTCTTAAGCGTTTCATCCAAGCGCCCCTGGATCTCGTTGCGGAATTCCTCCGGGTCCACATCAACGCGCGGAGCGATCAGAGCGGGCGGCTCGGTCCAAGCCGGAGGAACCACGCTAAACAAAGTTACTTTCGCATTGAGGCGGCTGGCCAGCGCGCGCAAGTACGGCACCGCGTGGTCTCCTGCCGGCGAAAAGTCGTAAGGAAAGAGGATGTGTTGGATGGTTGGCATGCGGTTTCTTTCAAGTATGCCCTAGTTCCCAGGGTGGCTTCCGGGCCCAGGTGAACTTGTGATAGGATGCTATCCGCGTTTCGAAAGAGGTGTCATTTTGTCAGGTATCAAACAACCAACTCTCGGCATTGTAGCCAGCATCCTTGTCATGGCTATTGCGCTGGGTTTCATTTCTTTGTTCAGTTTTGCGCAGTTTTCCGGATGGGTGGCCTTTTATCTTTTGTGTCTGATCCCCATGGAGCTGGTGGCGTCGGTCACCTGGGGCTCTAAGGAGCCGGGTTTCATCGGCCGCGCGAGCCAGCCGCTGCGGGGCATCCTTCTGATACTGCTCTGCGCGGTAGTGGGCGTAGTGGTGACCTATGCTCACTGGGTCTTCGCCGGCGCCAGCGTCAGCCCGCCCGCGCCGATGGTCTCGATGACCATCATCGCCTCGGTTGTGATCATGTTCTGGATGTCCATCATGTTCGGCGGGTGGCCGTTCACAGCGGTGATCCCAAACAAAGTGGCGGCCGGTTTCACCATGCTGGTGGCGTGCTACCTGATCAATTACGGGCTATTCCGCGTGTTCTTTAACTACGATTTCATGCAGGGCGCGCCGGTGTATGTGGCGTCGCTCGACCCGCACGGGCTGTTCAACGCCTGGAACGCGGTGGTGTTCTACGTGACGGCGATCGCCCCGCTGTTCCTGGTGGCCCTGTTCGATATGTGGCCGCTCAGCAAGTCGCCCAGCCTGATGAAGCAGCCGGTGCTGGGGGTCGTCTGGACGATCATCGCGCTGGTGATCGGCGGCGGCGCGTTCTACATCGGCGTGATTGCGATGCACGTGGACCCGATGAAGTTCCTGCTGTCGGTGACGATCCCGTTCATCTTCGGGACGATCATCATGCTGAACATGCTGCAAAACTCGGTGTTCGCGAAGTTCCAGCAGCCGCTCAAAGGCGTACTGAACCTGGTGGCCTCCATCGTGGTCGGCGAGGCGCTGGCGGCGATGTTCAGCGCGCTCGCCCCGGTGGTCACGGGCACCCTCAAGGAAGGACCGCCCGCCTACGACCACGAGATCTGGCTGGCTTCCGCTCTGCTCAGCGTGACGTTCCCGTTCCTGGTGGCCTATGTCGACTTCTTCCAGATGTGGCCGCTGCAGCGCGCCACCGCCGAGAAGGCCATGGAGAGCGCGGCCGGACGTTAGTGCGAAAGTTGCGTGCTGCCTTCTGATGAGAACAATTCCGCTGTCCCTGATTGCGGTGCTGGCCTTGGCAAGAGGACAGACGCCCCCGCCGCAACAGGCTCCGCAGGAGCAGGTTCCACTCGGTCCGTCGGGCCGAATTCAAGCGCGCTTTGCACCGCCCGCGCGCATCCGGAAGTTTGCCGTCCAGCCGGCCTCGATTCAGCCCGGCCAATCCGCCGTCTTGACTTGGGCCACCGAGAATCAGGCCGGCGTGACCATCGACCCCGACCTGGGGCGCGTGTCGGCCCAAGGCACCGTCCGGCTAACTCCGAAGCAGACCACCACCTACACGCTCACAGTGCATGGGTATAAGAACTCGGTCGCCACAAAGGCCGTGACGGTCACCGTAGCAGGCACACAGCCGCGAGCCGCGGGTACGGCCGAAGCCGCGGCCAAGGCAATCCCGCATTTTCCCGATGGAAAACCGGATCTATCGGGCGTCTACAACTTCGCGCCGCGCGCCAAGGACGAGCCGCCCGAGCTGAAGCCGGGCGCAGAGAAATACAAAGTGATCCGCGGTCCGGACGACGCCGGCGTCTATGCCGACTGCATGCCCACGGGCGTGCCGCTGGCTTACTTCGTGCCGTATGAATGGCAGATTGTGCAGGGCCGCGATAAGGTCGTCATCCTGTACGAATACCTGCACATGTTCCGCATCGTGCCGATTGGCGGCGTCCATCCGGCGGACCCCGATCCCACCTGGATGGGTGACTCGGTGGGCCGTTGGGACGGCGATACTCTGGTCATCGACAGCGTCGGCTTCAACGACAAGACGGAGCTGCCCGGCGGCTACAAGCACACCGATGCGCTGCATATCGTCGAGCGCCTGCGCCGCGTCGATTACGATCATCTGCAATGGGACGCCACTATCGAAGACCCCAACGTCTTCGCCAAACCCTGGACCCTCAGCCGCGCCTTCCCACTGCGAACGGATTTAGATAAAGTAGATGAGTTCGTTTGCGAGAATAATCGCAACTACAAAGATCTGTTCGCCAAGTAGCTTCGCAATGTTAGCAGGGAGGTCTTCCATGCTGAGACTCGCCGTGATCTTGGGCGTCATGAGTGTTACGCTCGTTGCCCAGTGGCCGAATCGGCCCACCCCAGGAGTTCCCCGTACAGCCGACGGTAAGCCCGACCTCTCGGCCCCCGCGCCGCGCTTGGCCGACGGTAAGCTGGATATGTCCGGCGTTTGGATGGTCAAGAACACAGGGGCTCTCTTCTATGTCACCGAGGGTCTCAAGTCCGATGAGATGTTGCCCTGGGCCGCGGCGCTATACAGGCAGCGGGAAGCCAACTTTCGCAACGATACCGACGGGATTCACTGCCTTCCGCCCGGACCCAAAGCCGGAATCGGGGTGGGCAACTTCCCGATGAAGATTCTGCAAATGTCCAACGAAGTGGTGATCCTGTACGAATATCAAACCCTCTTTCGACAGATCTTCACGGATGGCCGCACATTGCCCGACGACCCCAATCCCACCTGGATGGGCTACTCGATTGGACACTGGGAGGGAGATACGCTGGCAGTGACCACCGCCGGATACAATGACCGAACCTCTCTCGACCTCGCCGGTCATCCGCACACCGAAGCGCTGCGCTTGGTGGAGCGCTATCACCGCCGCGACGCCGGCCACATGGATCTGCAGGTGACCTACGATGATCCCAAGTCGTACACCCGGCCTTGGACCCTTTCGCTCGAGCTCGACTTGATCCCCGACGGCGAGCTGATCGAGTACATCTGCGAGAACGAGCGCGACAAGCAGCACCTGGTGGGCAAGAGCGGCGACGAATTTGCGGTCCCGCGGGACGTCCTGGCGAAATACGTGGGCGCTTACGCATCGCCCACACTTCCGAAAGGCATTGCTGTCTCGCTGGAAGGCGACCGCCTGATGATCGATCCGGGGTACGGACAGATTCCGCTCGTCGCGCACTCGGAAACCAGCTTCACTATGGAGGGAACCGGCGTGGAGTTCATCCGGGACGCAAAGGGCGAGGTCACGGCGATGGTCCAGCACTGGTCGGAAGGCGATCGTCTCTTTCCCCGGAAGAAGTAGCATCGGGAACCTGGGTGCGTGATATTCCGCAAGCGGACCCTTACGGCCCGTACAAGCTCCCTAGGTACAACGATTTACAGTTTGGAGTGCGGCTTGCCGTTCTCCCTGCCGCACCTAGCAGGGAGGACCTATGGGAAAAATTGTTGCCGCTATGGCGACCATGCACGCGCCGCAGCTTTTCACCCGGCCGCCGGAGGAGGACCAGAAGCAGCTCGACGCGGGCATCGCGGCCATGCGCCAGCTTGGTAAGACCCTCGACGAAACGAAGCCAGACGCGCTAATTATCTTCGCCAGCGATCACATGGAGACGTTTTTCTTGAGGACCGTGCCGACGTTTGCCGTGATGTCCAGCGACCGGGCCACGGCGGCCTTCGCCGGCAAGAGCTGGAATCCCGCAATTCATCAGGAGCTGGCTGAAGCGCTGCTGGAGCAACTGGTTGCGCGCGATTTCGACATGGCTTACTCCCAGGAAGCCGATTTAGGGCACTCCTTTGCGGCGATCTTCGAATGGGTGCTGGAGAACCGCGCGATCCCGGTTGTGCCTTTGTTTATCAATACTTACCTGCCGCCGCTGCCGAGCGCGCGGCGCTGTGCCATGTTGGGCCGGGCGATCGCGGAGATCGTCGAGTCGCGACCCGAGCGCGTGGCGGTGCTGGCCTCAGGCGGGATGTCGCATTATCCAGGCACCTGGAAATACTATAAGCCGGCTTACGATTTTGACCGCTGGTGCCTGCATGAGTTGGAAAACAGCCACGCGGCTTCGTTTATCAATCTATCAGCCGAGCAATTGGACGAAGTGGGGAACACCGAAATGCTGCCCTGGGCGGCGGCGCTCGGCGTCATCGGCCCGCAGCACCTGCAACTGCTTTCCTATCAACCGACTTCGCACCATGGCCATGCCGTAGTCCGCTTCCTTCCCGGTGAGAAGCTGAACGCCGATGATCCGCAGCCCTACACGTTCCACAACCATCCTTATCACTTCTACAATCACCCGCCGCTGGCCGCTTATAAGCTGAACAAAGTGCTCTACGATCTGCGTTTCAAAGCCAGCCTCCGTTTGCGCGCGTTTCAAGACATCGGCACGGTCGCCTCCGAATACGGGCTGAACCGGCAACAGGCCGACGCGCTGAAGGAGACCTTCCAGTTCCAGCACCTCGACACCGACAAGCCGGGCCAGGATGCCGATCCGTTGGTGAACGCGGGAGCGCATCCCATCGGCGCGCTGATGGCCGTGCACGGGCTGCAACAAGAGAAGCGCAAACTGATGGCCGGCATGCCGGTGAAAGAGGCGGTTTCGGTGTAGTAGAGTGGTGTGCGGACGAGCGCCGCATGCCAACTTTACAGGCCAGACCAGAACCGGTCGAAATTGATCTCGCCAAGTCCGCGGTCGTTGTTGTGGACATGCAAAACGCCTTTGCCAGCAAAGGCGGCATGCTGGACATTGCCGGCTACGATATTTCCGGAGCGCCGGCGGTGGTGCGCAGTATTGCAGGCATCGTGGACGCGGCGCGCCGCGCGGGAATGCCCATCGTTTATCTGCAGGTGGGCTACAAGGCCGACTTGAGCAATAGCGGGGGCCCGGAATCGCCGAACTGGCATAAAGAGCTGGGTATCCGGATGATGCGCTGCCGCCCGGAGTTGAGAGGCACGCTGGTTACCGAGGGCACGTGGGATTTCGCGATTGTCGACGAGCTGACCCCGCAGCCGGGCGACATCGTCATCGTGAAAACGCTGTACAGCGGATTTGCACGCACCTCTTTGGATGAGGAACTACGGTCGCGCGGCATCCGTTATTTGTTCTTCACCGGCATTGCCACCAACGTTTGCGTGGAATCCACGCTGCGTCATGCTTATTTCCTGGACTACTGGCCGATCCTGATCACCGACTGCGCGATGGCCGCTGGGCCTCCGGCGATGCAGGAAGCGACGCTGTTCAACGTCGAGAATTACTTCGGCTGGACCATTGCGTCTGCGGAATTTCTGAGCCATTTCCCCGCGGCCGTCGCGCGCGCAATATAATCGGTTCGAATATGACGAACCGCTTCTTCTCCGCCCTGTCTCTCGGTGTCGCGATTGGTTGCGCCACTGTCTTATCAGCCGCCACATGCGAAAGCCTGGCGTCGCTTGCGCTTCCCGATACCACGATCACTTCGGCACAGACCGTCGCCGCCGGCGAGCTGAAACTTCCACCGCAAGGCCCTTTTCCGCTCCCGGTGTCGCCCAAGAACCTTCCGGCGTTCTGCCGCGTGGCCGCGACCATCCGGCCCAGCAAGGACTCGGACATCAAGGTCGAAGTCTGGCTGCCCATGGTCGGCTGGAATGGCAAGTTTCAAGGTGTCGGCAACGGGGGCTGGACCGGCTCCATCAGCTATCCCGCGCTGATGCAGGCGCTCGAGCGTGGTTATGCGACCGCGAGCACGGACACCGGGCATGAAGGCAACGCTTTGGACGGCAGCTTTGCGCTTGGCCATCCGGAGAAAGTGATCGACTTTGGCTATCGCGCCGTGCATGAGATGACCGTCAAAGGTAAAGCCATCACCAAGGCCTTCTACGACAAGGCGCCCCGCTATTCCTACTGGAACGGATGCTCGTCGGGCGGCAAGCAGGGTTTGAAAGAAGCGCAGAAGTTCCCTGCCGACTATGACGGGATCATTGCCGGAGCGCCCGCCAACTACTGGACGCATTTGACCGCAGCCACGGTTTACGTCGGTGCGATCACACACAAGGATGCCGCCAGCTTCATTCCGCCGAGCAAATACCGGCTGATCCACCAAGCCGCGATCGCTGCCTGCGACGCTGTGGACGCGCTGAAAGACGGGCTGATCGATGATCCCCGCCGCTGCCACTTCGATCCGAAGGAACTCGAATGCAAGGGGGATGATGCACCCACTTGTCTAACGGCCGCGCAGGTGGAATCGGTGAAGAAAATCTACGCGCCCGCCACCAATCCGCGCACCGGAGTGCCCTTCTTTCCGGGCCTGGAGCCGGGCAGCGAACTGGGATGGATGTTGATGGCCGGCGGCAAGGAGCCGTCCGAGATCGGCATGGCCGAGTTCCGCAACATCGTTTACCACGATGCGAACTGGGACTGGCGCACATTCGATTTCGACAAGGGCATCGCGCTGGCCGAGAAAGCCGACCATGGGATCATCCAGGCGACCGATCCGAACCTGAAGCCTTTCTTCGGGCACGGTGGGAAACTGCTGATGTACCACGGCTGGACCGACCCGCTCATCGCGCCCGAGAATAGCATCAACTACTACACCAGCGTGCTGGACAAGATGGGCGGAGCTTCTAAGGCGTCCGCTTCCATCCGGCTGTTCATGGCGCCGGGCATGGATCATTGCGGCGGCGGCGAAGGACCGAACAGGTTCGATTCGGTCAGCGCGTTGGAAAATTGGGTCGAGAACGGCAAGGCTCCGACTGAGATGATTGCTTCGCACGGCATGCCGGGCAAGGCGGATCGCACCCGGCCACTGTGCCCCTACCCGCAGGTGGCGCACTACAAAGGTTCGGGCAGCATCGACGAGGCGGCCAACTTCGTCTGCGCTTCGCCGCAGTAGTCTCAATCGTTGTCCCCTGCATGGTCAGGGTCATGTGGTGGCGTATAACTACATCGCGAACTGGTGCGGACGGCGTGGACGTGGCGACCTACGGCACTCCGGACGGCGCACCCAACGACATCCCCGGGCACGTACCGCTGGCCATCGACTTCTACGGGAACGACATCCTCAACATGGGCGATGACTGCATCGAAACCGACGGCGGCGCACGCAACATTCGCGTGTTCCGCAATCGCTGTTTCGATTCCGCGGCCGGCGCCTGAGCGTGCAGCCGATGTTCGGCGGCCCGGTGTATTTCTACTCGTGGATTACGACGTATTCGTGCACTACAATTTTGGGCTTCGGCCTGGATCAGCTGCAGTGGACGCGGGGGTCGTGCTGCCGACGATTACGGATGGGTTCGCGGGCAAAGCGCCCGATCTGGGCGCTTACGAACTGGATCGGCCGGTGTTTCACTTCGGGCCGAGGTAGATCTTATCGTTCCAGCCTGGAGACATAATTGCCGGAACACGGATGTTCTGGAAGAGAGCCGGTTCCGCGAGGCTTGACAAGGTTGATCTGGCGCGCGCCCTGGCTCTGCTGTGAACCCGGCGGATCGTATTAAGCAGTTGCCTCGGCGCGCGCCGGTTTTTGTGGACTGAGTGTCTCCGGAACATGCCGAGACCTCAAATTAGTGATAACAGGACCCTCCAGAAAGAGGAGAAAAGGCTGGTCTGAGCCGTCAAACCAGGCTGAACGGTCACGGACTGCGTAACGGCCTTGGGTACTGGGTGACCGCACCAACAATCTCCACCGGCCTGGGAGAGCCCCGCCGTCATCACCGCCAAACCGCCAGCCATCAAAACTCGAGCAAGTTGTCCTTTGAGTCGCATTTGAGAATCTCCTTTGTACTTTGTTGCGCTTCGATTCGCGCGTTCGACCTGGTTGGCGAAAATCGGATTAGAAATGGCTAGCGGGCAAAGCAATTTTTTTGGGGGCGGCCCCGGAATGATAGAATCGGCGAAACATCTGTTACGCGATGGTGTCGAAATGGAAAGCGCGCCTTCCCCCTCGACGAACTCGGACGAAGTCATGCGGTTGCTAGCCGACTGGAAATCAGGCGACCGGGCCGCATTCGATCGGCTCATGCCTATTGTTTACCGGGAGATGCGCAGGTTGGCCGCTCACCACTTAAGAAATGAACGGCCCGGTCATACGCTGCAACCCACGGCTTTGCTGCATGAGGCCTATCTCCGGCTGATGAACCAGGAACCACCGACGGTGGTGAGCGCCCCTCACTTCTACTCGATCGCGTCACAGGTGATGCGGCAGGTTCTGGTGGACTTTGCTCGCGGTCGCAAGGCCCTCAAACGCGGGGCGGGAAATCGGGCGCCGCTGGAAGAGGCCTCCGCCATGTCCGAGCAACGAGCGGACGAGTTGGTCGCATTGGATGAGGCACTGGATCGGCTAAAGGCGCTGGACGAACGAAAAGCGCGCGTGATCGAGCTGCGATTTTTTGGCGGATTCCAGCGCGAAGAAATCGCAAGTGCGCTGGGACTGACGCTGGCTACCGTGAAGCGCGACCTAACTCTGGGAGAGGCGTGGCTCCGCCGCGAACTGAGCGCGGGGACAGAGCCGAAGAGCTAGACTCTTTCGGGCCGCACTTGGCTACTGCCGCCTGAGCGTCCGCCAGACGTGACTCGCTCAAGACATTCTGAGTTCCACCGAGCCGTCCCCAACCCGCCCAGGAATCCACTTCCGCCCGCTCGAGGCGGCACGCCTCCGCAGCTTTACCGGGCTGGCCTTTATAGAAAGCCGCCGCGCTGCGATGGAGTTCCGATATAGCGAAATGAAGGTCCAAGTCCACTGGGAGCGTTCCGGCCGAGCGCGCTATTTCGAGCGCTTCACCGTACTGCTGCGCGGCTTGTTCGGGCTGTCGGGCCTCGGCGAACAGTTCGGCGTACACCCGGTGGGCAGTTGCGCTGTCGAGGATATCCTCGATCTTCGCGTTCTTGCCTCCAGCCCTCGTGCGCGTGAGATTGCAGGCCTCGCTCAGGGCACGAATCCCGTCGGCGGTTCGGCCGACCCGGGCGTACGACTCGCCGAGGGTCACCAGGAACGCCGCTAGCCAGTTTTCATCAAATTTTTTGTGGCCGGAGGCGGACACGGCCTGCCGCTGAGCACGCACAATCTCTTCCTCGAGGCGAACACTCTCTTTGGGGTCGGCGTCCAGGCGGGTTCGGGACAGCAGCCACTGGGCGGACCTGGCCTCGAACGCGGCTTCTGGGGAAGCGTGGTCCGCTCGAGCGAGATTCTCCGCGATTCCCAGAGCGGCTTCAAAGTACTCCGCGCCCTTGGCCTGGTTACCGAGATTCGGTTCGAACCAATCGGCATAGATCGACCCGAGCCGTTTGTTGGCGAATTCGAGGTTTCGGAGATATCTCACGGAAAATGCATTCTGGCCGGCCAGCGGCTGGAGCAGCTCAATTACCTCGCCGAGATGTTGCTGAGCCTGAGTCAGATCGCCGTGTTTCTTCTCCGCGTCGGCCAGGCGTCCGGCCGACATCGCCACGGCAAAGGTCTCGCTCGCGCTGGGACTCTCCTGGAGAGCCAGCCGCCGCAGCCGCAAGCTCTCGCGAGACCTGTCGAGAGCCTCCTGGGTGTGGCCGGCTTGATCGGCAGCATCGCTCAGAAGCTCGTAACAATCGGACAGGGCGAGACGGGTGAGCTTGTCTTTAACGGAGGGTTGAAGAATCGCCACGCAGCGTGTGGCGGCATCTTCGGCGGGCCCGGGGTGTTCCACTGCAATCCGGATTCGGCCCAAGTGGTAATAGGCGACTGCGAGCTGCCGGCGCAAAGCCGGATCCGATGCCGCTGCCCGGTCCAGCAGGGCGATCGCCTTCCCTTCACTCTTTTCCGCCTGTTCGTATTGACCGAGACTATGGCTACCGGGTTCGCCCTGTACGCTGGCCACACGCTCGTAAGCGCCAGCCAACTCTTTTTGAAATGAAGTGTCATTGCCCGCCTCCGACGCCAGGCTATCGAGATATTCCAGGGCCGTGCTCACCAGCGCTTCACGCGCCTTCACGGCGCCGGGCACGTCACGCATCTTGCCTTCCACCTCGAACAGCATGCGGTTAGCCAGGGTTCTGACCTGGCTGAACCGACGAGCCGCGCGGCGGCCCTCATGGATCGCGCTGGCGGCTCCAATCGAGACGCCCAGTACTGCGACAGACGCTGTGGCCACGAGCCAACGGTTGCGCCGGACGAACTTGCGCGCACGATAAGCAACGCTGTCGGGACGCGCCAGCACCGGAAATCCTGCAAGGTGGCGCCGCAGATCTTCCGATAGCTGCTCGGCCGAGCCGTACCGGCGGGCCGCATCCTTTTGCATGGCCTTCAGAACTATGTTGTCCAGATCGCCCTGCAGTTTCGAGCGAACAGGTTGTGGCGCTGCAAGGCTCGGACGTGTTGCTTCGCGAAGACAGACGGCCTCCACTACCGCTAGAGGGTCGCGGCTCGGAACCCTCTGGGGGCTTTCGCCGGTCAGCAATTCGTACAGGATGCAGCCCAGCGAGTAGACGTCCGTTGCCGTTGACAGAGGTAGGCCGCGGACCTGCTCCGGCGACGCGTATTCAGGTGTCAGCGGGCGCATCACGCCGGTTACCGTCTGCGTTTCCGGATCAGGCTCCTGTTCCAGGATCTTTGCGATGCCGAAATCGAGAAGTTTTGGACTACCGTCTTCCGAGACCAGAATGTTCGCCGGCTTCAGGTCCAGGTGAAGAACCATATTGCGGTGAGCGTACTCAACAGCCGTGCAAACCTGGCGAAACAGGTCCAATCGATCGGAAATGGACAAGTTGAGGCGAAAACAGTACGTTGTGATCGGCTCACCCCGTACATACTCCATGACGTAATAAGGCGCGCCGCTAGCGGTGGCGCCTCCGTCGAGAAGGCGAGCAATACAGGGATGTTCGAGGTGAGCAAGGATCTGGCGCTCGCGGCGGAAACGGTTCAGCACCTCCGCGGTGTCCATGCCCTTGCGGATGACCTTGATCGCGACCTGCTTTTGGAAGTTTCCATCATCGCGGACCCCGAGCAGGACCGCGCCCATGCCCCCCGAGCCGAGTGTGCCCACGATCCGGTACTGACCGATGGACTCCTCGTCCAGGTCTTCGGAGTTGACAGCAATCGCGGCCAGGTCGCCAATGCAGCGCGTCAGGTCGCTGTCCTCGTCCTCGGCGTGAGCAAGCAGCGACTCCACCTCGCGCCGGAGTTCAGGGTCGGCGCAGGCCTGCGCGAGAAACCCGGCTCGCTCCAGCGTAGGCAGGTCTACGCTGGCGTGAAACAGGCGCTGGATTTCCTGCCATGACGCGCTCATGTACCCATCGAAGATAACGCGATTCGAGGTTCAGCGCCATGGATGGAAGCGGTGGCCTGCCGCCGCGCCGGCCCAATCCGGAGTTGTCACGGGGCCCTCCGGTAATCTAAGCAGGCCCGACCCAAGCGACCAGTCAAAGGAGATTGACGATCGAAGTAGCCATCGTTCCCAAGACATCGCCAATCGCCAGAAAACAGACCAACACCCCGTTGTTCGGTGGGGGATCGCCCGGGGTCCAGCTAGCTCCACCGGCCTGAGAGATCCCTGCCATCATCACCGCCAAACCACCGGCCATCATGAGTCGCGCAAGTCGTCCTTTGAGTCGCATTTGAGAATCTCCTTTGTACTTTGTTGCGCTTCGAGTAGCGCCTTCGATCTGTTTGGCGAAAACCGGAAGAGAAATGGCTAGCCTGGCAACCATTTCTTGCGGGGGCGGATCCCGACCGGCCGGTCCAGATTGTAAACGCCCGAGTCAGCCGCCTTCCCTGTGGAAGATCAGCCAGGAATCGTCACGCGATAAGGTCTGCCTAGGCCCATATGTTTCACTACGGGCCGAGGTAAGCAACGCGGCGAGCTTTACTTCTTCTCATCCAAATGTCCCACGTCACCGGTCCAGCGTCGTCATCGGAAATCGGGCGGGCCGCCAGTTTGAGGGCCAGTTTGATCTGCCCGTGATGGTAGCCCTCGTGCCAGAGCATGTGCTGAAGCAGAAGAATCGGGTGGTCGTAGTGAAGGTTCATCTCGCGGCGTGTTTCGACACTTGTCTTGACAGCGTCCCGCACCGCCTTGGCGCTGGCGTTCAACACTTGCGCGATGCGGCCGCGGTCGCGTTCGGCCGCCCACTCCTTCTCGGGCACCTCTCCGGCGAACGCAGGAGCATCCTCGAAGAGGAACACTGAGCGGACATAGTGAATGTGCGTGAACATCTGCGCGACGGAGGGGCTACCTTCCATCGCGCTTGCCTCCAATCCGCCTTCCGGGATGACATGGAGCAAGTTGATCAGGATTGAATTGTTTCGGTCCCAGGAGTCCAGCAGTGCTTCCAGCAAGCTTTGGTTTGGTGCGTCCGGCATATGCGTTTTGACAAGTCCCTACCTATGCTTCATTGTGACGTTAAATGGCACTGAAGTATGCAAGCTCGATGTAACCAGGATTTCACTTGTAAACTGCAAGCGATCCTGCTAAGCTCGATCCTGCCTGCGATGTCGAAGTCTAAACGCCGGTCCGGATGTCCGGTGAGTATCTCGCTGGACATGCTCGGCGACCGGTGGTCGCTGCTGGTGGTTCGCGACCTGATGGTGCGCGGGTACCGGACGTTCAAGGAGTTCCAGGAGTCGGGCGAAGGCATTGCCACGAACATCCTGGCGGACCGTTTGGAGAAGCTCAAAGCGGCCGGGATCATCAGTGCCGAATCGGAAAAATCCGACCGGCGCAGGGTGAATTACCGGCTGACGGAAAAAGGGATCGATCTGGCGCCGGTTCTGCTGGACTTGCTGATTTGGGCCGCGCGGCACGAGAAGACGGGGGCGCCCTGCGCCCTGATCGATCGTATGGAGCAGGACCGCGAACAGACTCTGGCAGAGACCAGGCGGCGGTGGCGGGATCGCGATCCGAGGCCGCTGCTGCCAAAATTCAAATAAAGGAGCGAGGGGATGAGCAGAGTACGGGTGCTGGTGGGGACGCGCAAGGGCGCGTTCATTCTGGAATCGGACGGCAAGCGCGAGAAGTGGGAAATCAGCGGACCTCACTTCCCGGGCTGGGAGATTTACCACATGAAGGGATCGCCAGTAGATCCTAACCGGATCTACGCGTCGCAGACCAGCGCCTGGTTCGGGCAGGTGCTGCAGCGATCGAGCGACGGCGGCAAGACCTGGGAGACGCCCGGCGGCGAGGAAATGCCCAAGCCCGGTGAAATGCCTAAGGGCTTGAGCAACAAGTTCGTCTACGATGCCACGGCGGAAACCGGCAAGCCGCTTACCACGCACCAGTGGTACGACGGAACGCAGCATCCCTGGGAGTTTAAGCGCGTTTGGCATCTGGAGCCTTCGCTCACCGACCCCGACACGGTTTACGCCGGCGTGGAAGACGCAGCCATTTTCAAGACGACCGACGGCGCGAAGAGCTGGCACGAGATGCCTGGACTACGCGGCCATGGCACGGGACCGAAGTGGCAGCCGGGCGCCGGTGGCCTGTGCCTACACACGATCCTGCTCGATCCAAAGAACCCGCAGCGAATGTACATCGCGATCTCGGCGGCGGGCGCGTTCCGCACAGACGATGGCGGCACGACCTGGAAGCCGATCAACCAAGGATTGCGGTCGGAATACATACCCGATCCAACGGCTGAGATCGGCCACTGCGTCCACCATGTCGCGCTCCATCCGTCGCGGCCGGATACCCTGTTCATGCAAAAGCACTGGGACGTGATGCGCAGCGACAATGCCGGAGACTTGTGGAAGGAAGTCAGCGGCAATCTGCCGACCGATTTCGGGTTTGTGATCGACGTTCACGCGCACGAGCCCGAGACCATCTACGTTGTTCCGATCAAGAGCGACTCGCACCACTTTCCCCTGGACGGCAAGCTGCAGGTGCACCGCAGCCGGACCGGCGGCAACGAATGGGAAGCGCTGACGAAGGGCCTGCCGCAGAGCGACTGCTACGTGAACGTCCTACGCGACGCGATGTCTGTCGATTCGCTGGACAAATGCGGCGTGTACTTCGGCACCACGGGCGGCCAGGTGTATGCTTCGGCCGACTCCGGCGACAACTGGATGCCGATCGCCGAGCATCTTCCCGCGGTGCTTTCGGTGGAAGCTCAGACGCTGCCATGATCCGTGTGGCGCTTCCGGCACATCTTCGAACGCTCGGCAAGATCGATGCCAGCGAGGTGACCCTCGAAGTGGCAGGGCCGGTCACGCAGCGTTCAGTTCTGGATGCGCTGGAGGCGCGCTACCCGATGCTATGCGGCACGCTTCGGGATCATGTGACGCAGCAGCGCCGGCCGTTCGTGCGGTTTTTCGCCTGCTCGGAGGATCTGTCGCACGAATCGCCGGATGCGCCGCTGCCGGAAGCGGTGGCGTCGGGGGTCGAGCCGTTCTATGTAGTAGGAGCGATCGCAGGCGGGTAGATCAACGCTAATTACGAATGGTACGACTTACTGTCCGGCTGACCTTGCAAACTCAAATCGGTACGGGTTCAGAGGCACTTTCTCGCCAACCCTGGAGACGTTGATTGCGAGCGCATCTTCTCCAATGGTCGTGAGCGCCACGTGCCAGTAAGATCTCTCTCCGCGATCCGTCATATTAAGGTTGTGTTTGTTCGCCGCAATCCATGAGTACGGGCCTGCGAACGCGTATGCCAGGTCCATGCATGACAGGATGAAATAGCTGTAACTTGTTGAGGGAAATCGCTACATAGTCCGTCGTCTTCACCTCCACCACTATGTTGGTCTCGTTCCTTAACCGCCAGATCCCGTCAAAACCGACTGCATTGCGCCTGCCTTGGTACAGCCCATTCTCGACCTCGAAATCGAGGCGCCGACCCAGCTCGTTAACAATATCCTGCAATACAAAGCCGCCTCGATTAAACGGCGTTTCAAGGCAGTGCCTTGCATAGGCCAAAGAGCCTTTCACTCGGAACGCCAGTAAAGAACTGACGAAGCTCTTCGCTAGACTCGCTTTGATCACGAAGGTTGCCGTCCCCGGCGATCGACACTATCTGCTCGATGCTCATTCTGAGCACCTCATTTCGATTGCTTTTCCGGACGCTGAGGAGCGGCATACGTTCTACGAGTGTAGCTCCCTCGGTTCGCTAGGGCGGTGCGGCACTTCCAAGTAAGGGTTACGGGCAAGAGGTGGGAAGGGCTCTAAGACTAGAATGGGAGAGTGTGAAAGTACGCGACGTTATCCGGCTGATCGAATCGGATGGGTGGCGCCATGTGCGCACCACTGGGAGTCATCGGCACTACAAGCATCCGTCGAAACCGAACGTGGTAACCGTCCCTGGCCGACCAGGGGACGATTTGCCGAAGGGAACTTTGAAATCGATTCTCAAGGCGGCTGATCTGGAGGCTAAGCAGTGAGCAAGAAATACGCGGTCATCTTCGAACAGGCCGAGTCCAATTGGGCCGCCTATGTGCCGGACCTCCCAGGCTGCGTGACCACTGGCCCCACGCTGGAAGAGACGGAGCGCAACATTCGCGAGGCGATTGCAGGGCACATCAAGACACTTAGCGAGTTCGGCGAGCCCGTGCCCGAGGCCACGAGCGTCGCCAAGGAGATCGAGGTCACTCCTGCGGCATAGCGGGTAACGTCAGCGGCGTTTATGTTACGCTTCTGACAAACGATGCCTGACCTTCTAGCCAAGAAACCCCTGGAAATGATTCGCGATGAGGCCAGCGAATCGGGGGAACATGCGCTGCGGCGCGTCCTGGGGCCGACGAATCTGGTGGCGTTGGGCATCGGGGCCATCATCGGCACGGGCATCTTCGTGCTTACGGGTTCTGTCGCGGCGCAGAATTCGGGGCCGGCCATTGTACTTTCTTTTACCCTGGCTGGTTTGGGCTGCGCATTCGCCGGGCTTTGTTACGCCGAATTCGCCTCGCTGATCCCTATCGCCGGCTCGGCCTACACCTACGGTTACGCGACGTTAGGGGAGATTTTCGCGTGGATCATTGGCTGGGATCTGATTCTGGAATACGCTTTCGGCGCGGCGACCGTCGCTTCGGGCTGGAGCGCCAACATCGTTCAGTTGTTTGCGCGGCTGGGCATTGAACTGCCGCCGCAACTGATCGACACCCCCGGACAAATACTCGTCCTTTATAAGGGGCTATGGCAACCGGCGTCCTCGCTGCCCGCGGGAGTGAGCGCGACAGGTCTTCCACATGCCACGGCCGTGTTCAATCTGGTGGCTTTTCTCGCGATTGCCATCGTCACCACGATTTTAGTGATTGGCATCCAGGAATCGGCGACCATCAACAGCATTATCGTATTCGTCAAAGTCGGGACGGTACTGATTTTCATAGCGGTCGCGGGTGCATTCCTGCTGCAGCATCTGCCGGCCGCGAAAGCTAACTGGACGCCGTTCGTTCCACCCAACCAGGGCGAGTTCGGAAAATATGGATGGTCGGGCGTGCTGCGCGGCGCGGGCAAGATCTTCTTTGCGTATATCGGATTCGACGCGGTGTCCACGGCCGCGCAGGAAGCCAGGAATCCACAGAAGGACATGCCGGTCGGCATTCTGGGATCGCTCACTCTTTGCACCATTCTCTATATCGTCACCGCTGGCGTGCTGACGGGCGTGGTCAGCTACACCCGGCTGAACGTCGGCGCGCCCATCGCCCTGGGCATCGCGGAGACGGGCGTGCGCTGGGGCGAGTTTCTGGTTTTGATCGGAACCATCTTGGGCTTGAGCACGGTGATGCTGGTGATGCTGCTGGGCCAGTCCCGCGTGTTCTTCTCGATGTCGCGCGACGGGCTGCTGCCGCGCTGGGCCGGCGCCGTGCATCCGCGTTTCCACACTCCGTGGATTTCCTCCATCATCGTCGGTGTTTTCGTGGCGATTCTGCCAGCGGTCCTTCCGATCGATGTGCTGAACGATCTGACCAGCATTGGCACGCTGCTCGCCTTCGTCATCGTCTGCGCCGGCGTCTGGGTGCTGCGGGCGCGCCGCCCGGATTTGCACCGCCCCTTCAAGACGCCGTGGGTGCCGGCGGTGCCCATCCTGGGAATTGTCGTTTCGCTGGGACTGATGAGCGGCTTGGCGGCCGGGGCATGGCTGCGGCTGGTGGTCTGGCTCATCATCGGGATGTTCATCTACTTTGGCTACGGGCGGAGGAACAGCCGGGTGCAGCAGCATCTGCAGGCGCTGCAAAACGGCGTTTCAGCTGGTAAGCCGCGCTAGGCGGCTATTCAGCGGTTTACCCGAGACTCCCCGGCCTATCCCCCTAGGCACTATAAGGTTTTCGTACCGCTCAACCGATCAAGTAGTACGGGTGTATTGCGGCGTGCCTCTCCTCTCTCGAAACCGGCTGGAGCGCAAGGCGGAGCGGATCCAGGATCCCATCGAGCGCCTGCGTTACCTGCAGCGCCACGCGGGTTCCGCCCTGCGCGCCGGCCGGTCTCGAAAGTTCCCGATTCTCACGGCTGGGCTACTGTTTGGCGGCCTGCTGATCCCTGGATTTAAGGCTTCGAGCACCCGGAATGCGCCATCGCCAATCGGGGAGATTCCACCCGCGCCGTCCGATAGCGTGGACATCTTTACCAACGTATGGATGGTGGAAAAGACGGCGTCCTATGAAGTCTACAGCAACGGCTTGCGCATCGAAGACGAGTACGCCGTCTCCAATCAGAAACGGATGGCTTATCCCGTCTACCCCCGCGGCGCGATCGACGCCTCGCAGCCGCAATGGCGGACCGATCCAGCCGGGATTGTCTATCACACCACCGAGAGCGACCTGGTGGATTTCGTACCCGACCAGAACACCAGGCTGCAGCACGTCGGCCAAAACGTACTGACCTACGTGCAGAAGAACCGCAGCTACCACTTTCTGATTGACCGGTTCGGCCGCGTGTACCGGCTGGTGGAGGAGTCCGACGTGGCGAATCACGCAGGATTCTCGATTTGGGCCGATCGGAACGTGGTCTATGTGAACCTGAACAGCAGCTTTCTGGGGATTGCATTCGAGACGCAAACGCTGCGCCAGGACGACCAGCCGTCCGCCAATGCGGCGCAGATTCACGCGGCGCGCGTGCTGACCGAGATGCTACGCGCCAAGTACAAAATTCCGGAAGCGAACTGCGTCACGCATGCGCAGGTTTCGGTCAATCCGGACCGCTGGCTGGTTGGTTATCACACCGATTGGGCCGGCAATTTCCCGTTTGCCGACGTGGGCCTGCGCGATAACTACGCCTCGCCATCGCCCAGCATTTACGCGTTCGGTTTCGACTACGATCCAGTATTCGTGCACGCCACCGGCGCGCGCATTTGGGAAGGGCTGGCTATAGCCGAGGATCAATTGCGCGGCGATGCCATCGCCCACGGAGTTCCGGTTGCTCGCTACCGGCCGATTCTCCGGGAAAAATATCAGCAGATCATAGCGACGCTCAAAGCCGCGAGCGACGCTGAGGAACACAATCATGGGAACTGAATCCAGAGTCAATATTTCCGCCTTGGGATTGGATGTGGGCACCAGCCGCATCTGCCTGGCGCAACGCGAGGGTGACGAGTTTCGCTACCAGACGCAACTGAACGCCTTCGTCAGCATTCCTTACTCCAAGATCACTGGAGACGTGTTGAAGAAGGAGCAGGTGCCGCACACGCTGACCGGCTCTGAGATCATCGTGCACGGCAACGAGTCGGACCGGTTCGCCGACCTGCTGAACGTGGAGACGCGCCGCACCATGGATCGGGGCGTGTTGAACCCGTCCGAGCCGGAGAGCCTGGCGATGCTGCGCAAGATCGTGGCGTCGCTGGTGCCGCCGTCCCACGATCATCGCAAGGCGTGCTTCACCGTTCCCGCGGCGCCGCTGGGAGCCGAGGAGAACCTCACGTACCACGAGGCCACGCTGCGCCAGATTCTCACCGATCTGGGCTACGACGTGAAGAGCATCAACGAAGGCCTGGCCGTGATCTATTCGGAGCTGGAGAGTTCCAACTACACGGGGATCGGAATCAGCTGCGGGGGCGGGTTATGCAACGTCTGCGTCGCATACCTGTCCGTTCCGGTTTTGAGCTTCTCGATACCCAAGGCCGGCGATTACATCGACACCAACACGGCGGTGATTACCGGCGAGCGTGCCAACCGGGTGCGGATGGCGAAAGAGGAGTCGTTCCACTTCAACGGGTTCTTCGCCGACAAGCTCCAGCAGGTTCTGAGCGTGTACTACGACGAGATGATCCAGTCGCTGGTGCAGGGCATGAAGCAGGGCTTCGCGAATTCGCGGACGCTGTTCAAATCCAACCGGCCGCTGCCGATCGTGCTGAGCGGCGGAACGGCGCTACCGGCGGGATTTCTGGCGCGTTTTGAGAAGATGCTGCTGGAGGCGGAGTTGCCGATTGCAACCCACGACATCCGGATGGCGGCCGATCCGCTGCACGCTTCCGCCAAAGGGGCGTTGGTAGCCGCGCTGGCCGACTCGTAGGCCAGGACGCTCTAGCGGGCAGCGTCCCTACGGCCGCTTCGAGGTGCCCTGCTCCAGGACTTCACCGGCCCATTGCAGCGCCTGGCAGTAGGCATCGCCCAGTTGCTCGGCGCGGGCGCCCAGACCGCACGCGAGCGCCTCCACCTGGTCCCAGTCGCCGACTTCATAGGTGCGGGCGAGCGCATAGATTGTAGCCAGCGGAGTGGCGGCGGGCACTTTCCCCGTCAACACGGCGGTTATCTCGGGCGCGACATTGACCTCCGCCAGAGTATCTTCGAGCGGCCGGTCCACTAACGCATCCAACAGGGAAAACAGACCCATCAGGAACGCCGATTCCTCCAAGCCAAGGTGCAACAACCGCGCCACAGATTCGCAGAACCGGGCGCGAACCAGGGAATGCAGAATGAGCTCACCGGGTTTGTCGTCGGCCGCCCGGGTCAGCGTGGCCAGCGCGATCCACTTGCGCAGCTCGTTCTCGCCGAAGAACATCAGCGCCTGCGGGATGGAGCGGATCTGGCTGCGGAGACCAAACAGGGCCGAGTTGACGTAGCGGAGCAGCTGATAGGAGAGCGAGACATCCGCCAGGATCAGCTTCTCCAGACGGTCGAAATCCAGCTCCGGCCGCTGGGATTCCTGCAGCAGCCGAAGGCAATGCAGTTTCTGCGCCGGGATCTGGCGCGCGCGCACCATGGCGGGACGAGCGAAGAAATAGCCTTGAAAATAGTTGTACCCGGCCTGGCGCGCCCATTCGAACTCTTCGTGCGTCTCGACCTTTTCGGCCAGGGTGTCCATGCCATGGGCCTGGCAGTAGCGCACCAGCTTCTGCTGCTCGGTCCGCGAGGCACTGTTGACTTCGATTTTGATGAGATCGGCGACATCCAGCAGAGGTTCGTACTCGGGGCGGAACACGAAATCATCCAAGGCCAGCTGGTAGCCCTGCTGGCGGAGTTTCCTGCAAGCCTCCAGTACTTCCGCATCCGGCTCGACATTCTCCAGCAACTCAATGACAGTAGATCCCTTGGGCAGCGAGGCGTGCCAGCCCTGGAGCAGCGGTCCGCGGCCGAAATTGACGAAGGCCTTCTTGCGCCCCACCAGGTTGTCCATGCCGATTACAAGCAAGCTGTTAGCTAGAACCTCCTTGGTGGCCAGGGCGCCGTCAGTGCCGTCGAAAGCATTGTGTTCGGCGCTGGAGCGGAACAACAATTCGTACCCGTGTACACGGCGGTCGCGGTCAAAGATGGCCTGGCGGGCGACGAGGACATCCATGATCTCTCTATCGGCCAATTTCGTGATTGGATTAGGTTTTTCGCTGTGCGTATTAGCGTGGTGGCCGGCCCGGACATGGTACACTTTAGGGGTACCGAGCACGCCTGTTGATGATTCGTGAAATCCCCTCAGACAAGCCCGCCTGGTTCAATTTCAACATCGAGAAAGTTCAATGACTAACATATTTGTAGGAAACCTTTCCTATTCGACCACCGAACAGGAGCTCGAAGCAGCGTTTGCCCAATACGGCACCGTTGAGCGCGCCAGCGTAGTGCGCGACCGCGACACCGGACAGGCCCGCGGTTTCGCGTTCGTGGAAATGACCAATAAGAACGAAGCGATCAATGCGATTCAAGGTCTCGACGGCCAGGAACTCAATGGCCGTCCCTTGAAAGTAAACGAGGCGCGCCCCAAGGAAGAGCGTGGCGGCGGCAATCGAGGCGGCGGCTTCGGCCGGCGCCGGGAACCTCGCTGGTAACGGTAGTTTTCTGAAAAATCGACTAATTCCGCTCCCGAAACCGAAATTCCGGGGACGCAATTAGCATTGCGTAAGAGCATGAGGTGCCCCGGCGGATCTCGAGGTGCTCTCGCTCATGAGCGTGCCACCAAAGTCGTTCGCGCCGGCTTTGAGACATTCCTGCGCGAGCCCCGGCCCTTGTTTCACCCACGTGGCTTGGAGATTCGGATCCAGGCATCCAGCATCAGACGGGATATCGCGCACATTCCCAGCACGCCATCGCGAGAAACGCTGGTGCGCACATAATCTTCGATAGTCCGGTTGGAAAGCGTGGCGCCGTAGAGAATTTCTTCGGGCGAGAATGCGTGGACGTGAATCTCGGGAACTTCCTTCTTCACGGCCGCGCAAAGATCGATGTAAAACGATCCGTCGATGCGTGGCGGCAGGCCGGCCTGGATGCACACCTCGGTTGCGCCGAGCTCGCGGGCTTCGCTAGGCGCCGTTGAATCTTTTCGATCGCCGCCGCCGCGTAGGAGACCGCATTGCTTACGTCAGCGGGCTTCGAACTGCGCGAGAGACTCGCCGCGTATCCGGAATACTTCGCGAGCCGTGCTGCATCGACACCAGCGAGCAGATAGATGCCGTAGCATCGTGCGAAAGATTCGGCGGGACCTATAGATTGACACTGCCGCCCAGGATGAGGCCGGCAACCGCAGCAGTTGAAGTAACCCGCGTTATTCCAGCCAGTGGCTTCGCGCAGAAGGTCCAGAAGTTCAGCGCCGGTGGCGCGGATCAACGGCAAGCGTCGGCGCGTGAGATGCCTGCCTCAGTGCGTGGAGCGAGCACGGATCAGCCCATCGCGTAAGCGCGCTCGGGTTCGATCTTGTAAATGACGCGAATCTCGCCGGGCCCGCGATACGGATATTTTTCCTGGCCGGTGTACTTTTTGGTGAGCTTGTCGATGTGCTCGTCGGCGCCTTTTTCGGTGATCTCCACCACGCGGCCGCGGATGGACAGGTGCCGGTAAGGGTTCTCGGGATCCAGGATGTCGCAGCCCACGCGCGGGTCGCGCCGCATGTTGATGTCCTTCACCCGCCCTTTCGCGCTGTTGATCAGGATGTGTTCGCCGTCGTACTCAAACCAGACTGGCGAGACTTGCGGGCTGCCGTCCGGCATGATGGTGGCCAGTTGCAGAAAAGCTTTCTTGTTGAAAAGGTCGAGATATTTGTCGGGGATCGCTGGCACTTGTGCTCCTCCAGTTCCTTTTCGAGGGTACACCAAGCGTGGGCGGAGCGGCGCGGGTTATTTTAGGTATACGTGACATCGAGCGTAGCGGTAATTGGAGGAACGGGAGCGGAAGGAAGCGGGCTGGCGTTGCGTTTTGCGCGGGCGGGGCGGCGCGTGCGGATCGGTTCGCGCAGCGCAGAGCGGGCTCAGGAGGCCGCGCGGCGGATTGGAGGCGATGTTTCCGGCCATACCAATGCCGACGCTGTTTCCGACGCGGGCATCGTGGTGCTGACGGTTCCGCTCGCAGCGCAAATTGACACTTTGAAGGCTATCAAGGGTAGCATGGCGCCGGGCGCGATCCTGGTGGATACGACGGTTCCGCTCGAGATCGCCATCGGCGGGCGCATTTCGCGAACGATCGCCTTGTGGGACGGATCGGCGGCGCAGCAGGCGGCGCGGCTGCTTCCGGGAGTGCCGGTGGTGGCGGCGTTTCATGCATTGAGTGCGGAGGTGCTGGCGCAGGTCGATCATCCACTCGATTGCGACACGCTGATCTGCGGCGACAGCGCGGAGGCCAAGGCGGCGGTGGCGGAACTGGCGGCGCTGATCCCCGGTGTGCGCGCGATTGACGCTGGGCCGCTGGATCTTGCGCGGCTGCTGGAAAACACCGCCGCGCTGCTGATCTCACTCAACTTGCGGCATAAGGTGAAGCATTCAGGGCTGCGGATCACGGGGCTGCCACCGGGAGCTGGCGCATGAAGCGGCGTCCGATTGTCGCGCTGGCGGGCGGCGTAGGTGCGGCGCGGTTTCTGGATGGGTTGACGCGCGTTGTGGCGCCGGAGCGGGTCTTCGTTATCGGCAACACAGGCGACGATGCGGAGATTCATGGATTGCATATCTCGCCCGATCTCGACACCGTGACCTACACGCTCGCCGGGCTGGCAAATCCACAGCACGGCTGGGGCATCCGTGGCGACAGTTTTCGATGTCTGGAGACGCTAGGACGGCTCGGCGGCGACACCTGGTTTCAGCTCGGCGATCGCGACCTGGCCACGCACTTATATCGGACCGAGCGTTTGCGGCAAGGAGCGACTCTGGCCGAAGTCGCGTCGGAGATCGCGAAGGCGCTCGGCGTCCGATCCGCGATCGTGCCGATGTCGAATGAACGCGTGCGCACGCGCATCTGCACGGCGTCGGGCGAGTTGGAGTTTCAGACGTATTTTGTGAAGCGCCGCGCGCGCGACCGTGTGGCCGGCGTGCGTTTTGATGGCGCCGAGCAAGCCAAACCGGCTCCAACGGTACTCGAAGAGATCGCTGACGCGGAGGCCATCATCCTGTGCCCGTCGAATCCGTTCATCAGCGTCGGGCCGATCGTCGCGATCCCAGGCATCCGCCAAGCGCTGGTAAGACGGCGCGATCGCGTTGCCGCGATCTCTCCGATCGTCGGCGGTAAGGCGTTGAAGGGCCCGGCGGCACACATGCTGAAGAGCATGGGGCTGGGTGCGGCGACGTCGGAAGTGGCGAAGCTCTATGCCGACTTCGTCGGCGTATTCGTGCTGGATGAGGTGGACCGCAAACAAGCCGGCAAGGTGGAAGCGCTCGATGTCCGGCCCGTGGTCACCAACACGATCATGCGCGGACTGCGCGAACGAAAAGCGCTCGCGCGAGTAGTGGCGCGCGAATTGGGGATCAAGGTGTGATCTTCGCGATCCTGCCTGTGAAGAGCCCGCGGAATGCCAAACAGCGGCTGAAAGACTATCTGGCCGCAGAGGAGCGGGAAACCTTGGCGCGGCTTCTTTATCAGCAAACACTGGCGGCCCTGTGCCAAGCGCAGGGCATCGATCGGGTGGTGGTCGCGACCAGTGATCTCGATATTGCGGGCCACGCGCGCGAGAAGGGAGTGATGGTTTTTGACGAGCAGGAGCAGGTTAGCCACAGCGTTTCCGCCGATGCTGCCTGTCTGCGCGCGATGGAACTGGGCGCGGCAACGGCGATGCTGGTGCCCATCGACGTCCCGCGCGTCACAGCGGGCGACTTCAGCCAACTCGCTGCTTCCGCGCGTCCTGGGCTAATCGTTGTGCCTTCCAGCGACGGCACCGGGACCAACGCGCTGGTCCGTACGCCGCCCAATGTGATCGAGAGCCGCTTCGGTCCGGGCAGTTTTCGCGCTCACATGGAACAGGCAAGATCGAAAGGCGTTTTCGCGGAAGAACTCCGCCTGCCCGGTCTAATGTTCGACATCGACACTCCCGAAGACGTGGCCGAGCTTTTGGCGGGTCCTCATGACGGCCCGGTGTCCGCGTTCCTGCGATCCGCATGCGCCTCGAAATAACCCCGCTCGCCACAATGCCGGAAGTGCTGGCAGGCGACGATCTGTCCGCGCTCATTCTTGACGCGGCGGCCAAGGAATCGCAGTCGATCGATGCTTCCGTGGTTCTAGCTGTGGCCCAGAAGATCGTCTCGAAGGCGGAAGGCGCGATCGTCGATCTGCGGGCCATGCAGCCGTCAGCAATGGCGCGTTCCTGGGCTTCTAAGTGGAACAAGGACGCGCGCCTGATCGAACTGATCCTGGCGCAGTCGCGGCGGATCGTCAAAATGGACCGCGGGGTTCTCATCACGGAGACGCATCACGGTTTGGTCTGCGCGAACGCCGGCGTCGACCAATCCAACGTCGAGGGCGACGATTTCGCCAGCGTGCTTCCGGCCGATCCCGATGCTTCAGCGCGGCAGCTTCGCGACCGCTTCGGCGCCGGCGCGGTCATCATAACGGACACCTTCGGCCGGCCTTGGCGGGAAGGCCTGGTGGATGTGGCCATCGGCGTAGCAGGTTTGGACGCGCTGGATGACTACCGCGGGCGCACGGACCGGCATGGCCGGAAACTCGCCGCAACGATCCTCGCGGTGGCGGATCAACTGGCTGCCGCGGCGGGTCTGGTGATGCGCAAAGCCGAGGGATGCCCTGTGGCCGTGATTCACGGCTTCGAATGGCAGCCGGCGGAAGGCTCGGCCCGCTCGCTGATCCGCCCGCCGGAGCAAGACTTGTTCCGCTAGTGCAGCAGCGCCCCTGCTAATTCGCGCCACTCGCGGATGGGAAGCACTTTAGGATCCGCAGTGAGCACCTGGATGCAGACATGGTCGGCTCCCGCGGCGTGATGCGCTTTGATCCGCTCGCAGACCTTGCTCAAATCGCCCCAGGCGATGATCGCGTCGATCAGCCGGTCGCTGCCGCCATTCTTGAAATCGGTTTCGTCAAACCCCAGCCGCAAGAAGTTGTTCGTGTAATTGGGCAGGCTCAGATAAAAACCGAGGAATGCTCGACCGATCTCGCGCGCCTTCTCTGGGTTCGTTTCCAGGACCACACCCTGCTCGGGGCACAAGAGACGATCCGGTCCTAGGATTTTGCGGGCTTGCGCGGTGTGCTCCGGATTGGTGTTGTACGGATGTGCGCCGTCGGTACGCTGGGCGGAGAGCTCCAGCATCTTCGGCCCTAGCGCAGCCAGCACACGGAGCGGCTTCACAGGCGGAGGAACCGACTGGTACGGCGCCTTATCCATTGCATCCAGATACGCGCGCATAGTCGCCACCGGCTTTTCGTAGCGATGCCCGCGCAATTGTTCGACGAGCGGAATATGGCTGACTCCCAGGCCCAGGAGGAAGCGGCCGGGATAAGCCTCCGCCAGCGTCTGTTGTGCCGCGTTCATGGTCACGGGATCGCGGGCGTAAATGTTGGCGATGCCGGTCGCAATTGTGATCCGCCTGGTCCCAGCCAACAGCAGGCCCGCCTGCGTGAATGCCTCGCGGCCTACGGCTTCGCCGAACCAAATAGCACCGTAGCCGAGTTCCTCCAATTGCCGCGCGGCCTCCTTTGCCTCGGCGGCAGGCTGCTGCTGCAACTGAAATGTCCAGACTCCAATCTTGCCAACCGGATTCGATGTCTCGCCCACTGGTCCTCCTTTGTCAACTCTCTAGCATAGACCAGCCACGGCTTTTGATAGAGTGGACGCGTGGAAACCGCAGAGATCACTCCGACTGGCGCGGCCTTGGGCGCGGACATTGAGCACCTAGATCTGAAGAACATCACGGACCAGGACTTCGCGATCATCCATCGCGCGTGGCTGGATCATCTGGTGGTCCGGTTCCGCAGCCAGCAGCTATCCGACGACGATCTCATCGCCTTCAGCCGCCGCTTCGGCGAGCTCGACTGGGCGCCCGTTCAGGAGACCGGCCGCCGCTTCGTGGAGGGACATCCGGAAATTTACGTGGTGTCGAACGTCATTGAGAACGGGCAGCCCATCGGCAGTCTCGGCGCCGGCGAAGCGGTCTGGCACACCGACATGTCGTATCTGGAAGAACCGCCCAAGGCCAGTATGCTGTACGCGCTCGAAGTGCCGCCCGCGGGAGGCGACACGTATTTCTGCAACATGTACCGCGCCTACGAATCTCTGCCGGACGCGCTGCGGCGCCGGATCGCCGGACTCTCACTGAAGCACGACGCGACCTACAATAGCGGCGGCTACGTGCGGCAAGGGCTGAGCGCGATGGACGATCCCGAACACTCTCCCGGCGTCTATCATCCGCTGGTGCCGAAGCATCCCGAGACCGGCCGGCCTGTTCTATATCTGGGCCGCAGGCGCAATGCTTATATCGGCGGATTGAGCCTGGCCGAGTCCGAAGCCTTGCTCGACGAGCTGTGGTCCTATGCGACGCAGGAAACGGTTTCCTGGCGCAATGAATGGCAGCTTGGCGACGTGGTGCTGTGGGACAACCGCTGCACGATGCATCGCCGCGATCCATTCGATCCCAACACCCGCCGGATCTTGCACCGCACGCAAATCAAGGGCGGAAGGCGCCCCGCCGCGTGACACCGGCGCCCAGCCAACTTCGCCAAACCACACCGCCGCGATGGTTCAGCACGCCGCAGACGGTTCTTGCTTTGCTGTGCCTGATGTACCTGATCCTTTTCATCAACCGGGTGAGTATTGCCACCACCGCGCCCCTCATGCGAGTGGACCTTGGACTCAGCAACACCCAGCTGGGCCTCACGTTCTCTGCGTTCGCAATTCCTTATGCCGTCTTTCAACTGATCGGCGGCTGGATCGGCGATAAGTTTGGGCCGCGCTGGACTCTATCGCTGTGCTGCACGCTGGTGGGCTTATGCATCATCCTGATGGGCGCCGTGGGAGGATTCGCATCGCTATTTGGATTGCGCCTGGGCCTCGGTTTTGCCGAAGGCGCTGCGTTCCCCACGGCCACTCGCGCGATGTCCAGTTGGACTCCGGTGGCCCGCTGGGGCTTCGCGCAGGGAATCACGCACTCGTTTGCCCGCATCGGAAATGCCTTGACGCCTCCTTTGATGGCGGCACTGCTGGCATTCGTAACCTGGCGTCGCTCCTTTGGCATCCTGGGCGCGATCACGCTCTTGTGGCCGCTTGCATGGGCGTTTTACTTCCGGAATGACCCGCGCGAGCATCCGGGTGTCCGCGCCGCGGACCTGGCCAACTTGCCTTCGCAAGCGCGCGGCCGCCGGACGACACCCTGGCTCCATTTGGCGCGGCGCATTTTTCCGGTCACGCTCGTGGATTTCTGCTACGGCTGGACGTTGTGGCTATTCCTTAGCTGGATTCCGGCATTCTTCTTTTCGAATTATCATTTGAACCTCGAAACCTCCGCGCTGTTCTCGGCGGGTGTCCTTTTCGCCGGCGTGGTGGGCGATACCGTGGGTGGCGTAGCGAGCGACCGGCTGCTGCACCGGACCGGTAATGTGGCAGTGGCGCGCCGCTCGGTCATCGTCGCGGGATTCCTGGGTGCATTTGTCTTCCTGTTGCCAGTCATTCTGATCCACAATTTGAAAGTTGCGGCAATCTGCCTGTCGCTGGCGTTCTTCTTTGCGGAGTTGATTGTCGCGCCCATCTGGAGCGTGCCCATGGACATCGCTCCGCGTCATGCCGGTTCGGCCAGCGGCATGATGAACTTTGGTTTTGCCGTCGCCGGACTGGTTTCGCCCTCCAGTTTCGGCTATCTGGTAGATCGGACTGGCAGCTGGGTAGTTCCCTTCATTGGGTCGGCCGTGCTGCTGCTTCTGGGCGCGGTTTTAGCCTCCCGCCTGCGGCCTGACCGGAC
The DNA here is from genome assembly GCA_035501155.1 of Bryobacteraceae bacterium. GTDB lineage: Bacteria > Acidobacteriota > Terriglobia > Bryobacterales > Bryobacteraceae > Palsa-89. Next base: position 123,943 of record DATJWO010000024.1, on the reverse strand, counting down.
ATTTGTAGAAGCTTAGCGTTTTGATACGATAGACGGCGTATCATGGATATTGATTTAGAGAATACGCTTTCAGAGGTGCTTGCATGATGCTGCGGATTCTGCGGAAACATTGGGCCTGGGTATGGGTGCTCGCCGGCGCATTTCTGTTTACGGTGAGCCCGGCTCTGCCGCACCATTCCTTCACGATGTTCGACATGACCAAGCACATCACGCTGGTTGGCACGGTGACGTCGTTCCAATGGACCAATCCACACGCTTATATCGAGATCGACGTGCCGGATGAAAAAGGCGAGGTGAAGCATTGGAGCATCGAGCTTGGCAGCCCCAGCATCCTGATGCAAAGCGGCTGGAAATACACCAGCATTAAGACCGGCGAAAAGATCACGCTACTCATCGCCCCCCTCAAGAGCGGGCAAGCCGGTGGCTTTCTCTTGCATGCCACTCTCCCGGATGGACGTGTGCTGAACAATGGGCCGCAGCGTCCGCAGTAGACGTTTTCCTGGAACCGTCATGAAATTGAAGAGAAGTTGGAGCGGCCGATGGAGCCGCCGGATTGTATGTGCCGCCGCGTTCTGCGGGATGTTCGCCGCGCTAGCCGGGCAGCCGCCCGACTTCACGGGCATTTGGGGAATCTATCGCGGCGGCAGGAATGCCGACCCGAAACTTGCTGCGCCTCCTGCTTCGCCGCTTGTGCTGAAAGAACCCTACGCGAAGCAGTACGAAGCCAAGCAGGCGCTGCTGGCGGCCGCTGCGAAACGCGGCGAACAACTGGGCAACACCAGCGTTCTGTGCCTGCCGTATGGCGTTCCCACGATGATGTCCATCGCGATTTATCCGGTGGAATTCATTCAGACGCCAAAGCAGGTTACGATCATTTCCGAGGCTTTCAGCGAAGTGCGCCGCGTTTATCTGGACCGGCCGCAGCTCAAACTGGACGAAGTTCCGCCGGGCTACTACGGGCGCTCGGTGGGCCATTGGGAAAACGACACTTTAGTGGTGGACACGATCGGCATCAAACCCTCGGTCTCCGGTTATCGCGGGATGCCGCATAGCGACCAGATGCACGTCACGGAACGGATCAGCATGCCGGCGCCGGACTATTTGCACGACCAAATCACGATCGAAGATCCCGTTGTGCTGGAGAAGCCTGTCACTTACACTGTGGCCTACAAGCGCATGCCGGCCGACTATGAAATGGTGGAATTCGTCTGCGACAATAACCGCGAATATATCGACGAAAACGGCGTCGTACGCATGAAGCTGGAGCAGCGCTAGACGCGCAAGCGATACGGGAGAGGAGTAACAGGTGCAAAAACGATTTCACGGAGCGCACACGGTCCTTGCAGCGTCCTGCCTGCTGGCAGTGGGCAGCCTGAAAGCGCAGGAATCCTCGCCGCCTAAGCCCACGGCGCCGCCTCCTCAACTGGGCGCGCTGGCACCCTCCAACCTGAACAAGCCTCGCCCGAAACCCCCGTTCGACATCACAGGAACTTGGCTCCATTCGTTGAGCAGGGACAACCCGTTCCGTTTCTCACCCCCTCCCGACTTCAAACTGACGCCCACGGCGCAGGTGGAATACGACGCGGCCAAGAAGGCAGCCGCCGCGGGCAAAGCGTATAAAGATGACATTGGACAATGCTGGCCGGCCGGTCTGCCGTTGATCATGACGCGAGTATGGCCCATTGCCATGGTGCAGAAGCCCACCGAGATCTTCATGATCAGTGGTTTTGAAAACAGCGTGCGCATGATCTACCTGGACGGCCGCAAGCACACCGATCCGGATCTGATTATCCCCAGCTTCAACGGCGAATCCATCGGGCATTGGGAGGGCGACTCGCTGGTGGTGGACACGGTTGGTTTCGTTGCCGACCACCACTGGATCGACAGCGGAATTCCGGCCAGCGACCAACTTCACGTCATCGAGCGCATGCGCCTGATTGACAACGGATCGAGACTGGAAATTGAGTACACGATGTCCGATCCGAAAAGCTGGGTTGGTGAATGGAAATGGACGAAATACTGGAGGCGTGTCGACGACACCGATATTACCGAGGCGTCGTGCTTGCCGGACTTGAACCAGCATTTGCTGAGCACGAGTTCGCCGGACGCCAACGTTCGCTGAGCGGGAACCGATGAGCAATAGGAGAAATCATGAATAATCGAAAAACTACGACATGGCTGGCTGTATGTGCGTTGGTGTTCAGCCTGAGCATCGCCACGACGGCCTACGCGCACCATTCCATGGCCGGTTTTGACCGCACCAAGACCGTCACGCTGGTGGGCACGGTGAAGGAATTCAAGTGGGCCAATCCCCACTCCTGGATCGAGCTAGAGGTTCCCAACGACAAGGGTAGCGTGGAAACCTGGAACGTCGAGATGACCGCGCCCTTCGTGCTGGTCCGCGCGGGCTGGAGATCCAACTCCCTCAAGCCCGGTGATAAAGTGACCATTGTCGGCCACCCGCAAAGGGACGGCGCGCCGGGAGCTTTGTTTGTCTCCGTCACCCTGCCGAACGGAGAGACGCTCACCGACCGGCCCTTGAACGCGTCTCCTGGCCCAGCAAAGTAGCCGCCCTGTGAGCACAGTCGACTGGAAGGCCCATGGCGTGAAGGTGATCCCGGGCAATTCCTTGGACACCAACACTGCCCAGACGCCCGGCATGAACCGCGCCGCGGCCATTAACTACGCCCGTGTAGGCGCCCAGAAAATTTGGGCCGGGACAGTCAGCATTTTCGCCAACGCAAAGACCAGTGCGCATCATCACGGCGCGCTGGAGAGCGTGATCTACGTAGTGCGCGGACGCGCACGCATGCGCTGGGGAGAGCGCTTGGAATACGTCGCCGAGGCCGGCCCGGGCGATTTCATCTACGTTCCTCCTTACGTCCCGCATCAGGAAATCAACGCTTCGGCCGACGAGACGCTGGAGTGCGTGCTGGTCCGCAGCGACAATGAAGCCGTCGTGGTGAACCTGGACATCGAGCCGGTGGAAGATCCAAGCCCGGTTGCGTGGGTGGACCCGATCCACCGAAATGAGGACAAGTGAGCAGCAACGATCCACTTTTGGCGCCAGTGGAAGCCGACGAACACCACGAAGTTGGCGGCGTGCAGGTGGACATCGCCCGCGCGGGCGCGGCACGCGTCAAGCGCATGATCTACCCACCCGGTTTCAGTTGGGCAACGCATCTGAGCGAAGCCATCGGCAGCAAGCTCTGCATGCACGCGCACGTGGGATTCATGGCGCGCGGCCAGATCAACGTGCGGTTCGCCGACGGTTGCGTGGTGGAATATAAGGCGCCGCAGTTTGTCAAAGTCGAGCCGGGGCACGAAGGATGGGTGGTCGGCGACGAGCCCGCCGTGCTGATTGAGTTCGATTTCCAGGGCGACACCGTGAACCGGCTCGGCCTGCCGCACGAGCACCAGCACAGCTAGCGGCCCGCTGCAAATCAACCCTTCAAATATTGATTGAAGAAGTCGATGGTGCGCTGCCAGGCCAGTTTGGCCGCAGCCTCATCGTAGCGGGGCGTGGTGTCGTTGTGAAAGCCGTGATTGCAGTTCGCGTAGATGTACGCGGTGTAGGTGATGTGGTTGGCTTTGAGAGCCTCTTCGTAAGCCGGCCAGCCGCTGTCGATGCGCGTGTCCAGGCCGGCGTAATGCAGTAATAGAGGCGCTTTGATCTTGGCGGTATCGGCCGCGGAAGGCTGTGCGCCGTAGAACGGCACCGCGGCCGCCAGGTCCGATCCCATTCGCACCGCCAAGGTGTTAGCGATGCCGCCGCCAAAGCAGAAGCCCACCACGCCGATCTTGCCGGTGCAGTCGCTCCGCGACTTGAGCCAGCGCGCCGCGGCCAGGAAATCCTCGGCCATTTTGCCGCGATCCACTTGCTGGAACAGCTTGGCGCCTTTCTCATCGTCGCCGGGATAGCCGCCGGCGCTGGTCAGGCCGTCCGGCGCGAAGGCCAGAAAACCCTCGACTGCCAGGCGCCGCGCGACGTCCTCAATGTATGGATTGAGCCCGCGGTTCTCGTGCACCACCAGCACGCCCGGCGCCTTGCCTCCCTTCGCCGGACGAACCAGATAGCCTTTGATGCTCCCGTTGCCTTCCGGCGATGCCACGGTTTCATAACCGGTTTTAATCCGCTGATCGTCCTTGGGAACCTGCTGTGCCCAGGCATAATTCGGACGCAATGCTTCAAAAAGCGCCGCGACGGTGACGCCGCCGACAGCGAACTTTTTCGCACCTTCCAGGAAGGCGCGCCGGTCGATGTCGCCGTGCACGTAAAGGTCGAAAAGATTCAGCAGTTCTTGCGGGAAATCGGAGGCTTTCTTGCGATCCATGGTCAGATCCCTTCAGGGCGAAGCATATCACAACAGCCTGCCGCCAGACTCTCCAAGATGCTATCCTGGCGGAAACGGGACGGGGAGCGCGTTCATCATTTTGAAACGCGCACGTGGTATCCAGTAGCATTACTGCTTCATTGGATGCGGCTGATACCCTTTGGCCGACGCCGCGTCTGCGTTCTGTCTGGCAAATAACAATTTAATTTAGTCACGAACTGCCCAGCGTTGCGCTCCTTCTACGCGGGCAGCCATACGGGGCTTTGGCGAACAGGGATTCCAACAGGAGAGACATCGATGACAACGCGAAAGTATTGGATGACATGTCTGGTGATCAGCGCGCTACTGACGGTCGGGGCAGCGCCTTCTCTGGGCCAGCAAATTTTTGGCGCGATTAGCGGCACAGTGCTCGACACCACCGGCGCAGCCGTGCAGAACGTCACGGTAAAGGCTCGCAACATCGCTACCAATCTGTCCACCACGGTGCACTCGCAATCCAGCGGAGTTTTTTCGATCTCCAATCTTCCCGCCGGAACTTACGAAGTGACTTTCAGCAAAGAAGGGTTTAATACGGAGAGCCACGGCGAAGTGCTGGTGAATGGCGATCGCACCACCACGGTGGACGCCAGCCTGAAGGTGGGCGCCGTCGCGACGAAAGTGGATGTCGTTGGAACGCCGCTGATGAACCAGGTGGATGCGACGACGGGATACGTGGTTGACCAATCCACCATCCAACTGACTCCTCTCGGCACCGGCAGCTTCACGCAGTTGGCCATTCTGAGCCCGGGCGTCCATGCGGATTTCCTGGGAGGCGCGGGCACCAATGCCGGACTCGGCAACCAGGCGATCTTCGCCAACGGCCAGCGCGACACCAGCAACAGTTTCTCTCTGAACGGCATCAGTACCAACAACCTGTTCAACGGCAACTCCACCAGCCAGGTGGGCGAAAACCGTTTCGTGCTGAACACTGGTGAAAACTTTGGAGCGGGCGGTCAAATCCAGACCAGCACGTCGGTTTACGGCGCGATCGGCCAGGCCCTTCCCACGCCGCCGGCAGAAGCCATCCAGGAAATTGCCGTCAATTCCGCTATGTACGACGCAACGCAGGGCGCCAATAGCGGCGCGCACATCAGCGTGTTGACCAAATCCGGTTCCAATGAACTGCATGGTGAGATCTACGAGAAGTTCCAGAACAGCGACATGAACGCCGCGCCTTTCTTCTACAACGCCTCGCCGGCGATCACGGACAAAACCCCGTTTCTGAACCGTAACCAGTTCGGCGCCACTCTCGGCGGACCCATCAAGAAGAACAAACTGTTTTACTTCCTTTCTTATCAGGGCGTCCGCATCGCCGACGCTTCTTCCTCCATCAAGACGCCCACTGTGCCTCTCTCTCTGACGGATGATCGCAGCGCTCAGGGCATTATCAACGCCGTCCAGGCCGCCTATGGAAAGACGATTTCGGCCAGCCAGATCGATCCGGTCGCTGCCAAGCTGCTTAATACCAAACTTAACGGCAATTACTTGATTCCCAGCGCTCAGATCACCGATCCGACCACAGCGCTCGGCCTGGGGTATGACGCCGTGGTGCAGGGCCCCAACGCGCGGTCCAACGTCGATCAGGGTATCGCCAGCGTGGATTATGCGGTGAGTGACAAGGACCGCCTTAGCGGAAAGTATTACGTTCAAGACAACCCCAGCACCAATCCTTTTGGCGCGGTCGGCGATTTGCTCGGCTTTCCGCAAACTCTCTCGGCGGGTAGCCAGGTGGGGTCCATTAACAACACACTGATCCTGAGTCCGAATCTCACTTGGGAGCAGCGCGTAGGGTTTACGCGTTTGCGCGCCTACTCATCCACCAGTCAGGCTTTCAGCCCCAGTGATTTCGGGATCAATCTGTTTGGCTCGCAGGTTTTCCCCAAGATCGAGATTTACAACAACGATCCAACGTTGGCAAACGCCATGGAATGGGGACCCGGCCCCAGTTTCGGCAACGCCGGCATGTTCCAGAACCAGTGGGAATATGGAACGACGCTCAACTGGGTGAAGGGGCGGCACACGCTTGCGTTCGGCTTCCTGTGGGATCACACACAGCTCAATATCGTCAACCACAACACGGACACGGACAGCATCTCGTTCAGGACCTTCCTCAACTTCGTGGAAGGCACGGTGCGGACGGGCATCGATACGACTGCCTTTACCGGTTCGGCCAATCGCTACTATCGCTCCGATACGGGAGGCGCGTTTATCAACGACAATTACAAAGTTCTCAGCAATCTGACCGTAACCTTGGGCTTGCGCTGGGATTTCAATGGCCCCCTGTCGGAGAAGTACGGAAAGTTGACCGCGTTCAATGGAAGCCTATACTCTTACGACGCATCTACGGACACCATCAACAATTCGGGCCTTGAGATTGCCGGGAACAACTCCCAATTCGGCACGAAGGGCGCCAGCGATACGCTCATGAAGAACCACCAGTGGGGTGTTGCGCCGCGCATCGGCATCGCGTGGTCGCCGACCTCGAAGCTGACTGTCCGCACCGGGTTTGGCATCTACTACGACCGCGGTGAATTCTTCAGCTATCTGTCGCCCAGCGCCGGCGGCGGCTTCAATGGGCCCTTTGGCGTCACGTTGGCTCCGCCCTTCGTGCAACCAACGGTTGCTCAAACCGGAGCGACATTCACCAATCCGTTTGGCACCACGCCTCCGCCGCAACCCGCGGGAAGCGCTGCCGCGTTCCAGGCATTATTGCCCAACATCGCGCAGACCATATCGGGCCATTTCCCCGCCGGAAACTTCTTCGGTCCGTTCCTTTTCGGTGGCTACGACATCAACAACAAGCTGCCCTACACCGAGAATTGGACATTCGATATTCAATATCAAGCCGCCAATAACTGGTTGTTCAGCGCCGGTTACGTCGGCAACCATGGAGTGCATCTAGTGCTGCCGATCCCATTCAACCAGGCCCTCATCGCCACACCCGATCATCCGCTGAACGGCCAGATTTACTCTTATGGCGGTGCGGCAGGCCGCAAACTTACTCTGGAACCCATTGAAACCAGTGAGTTTTCAGGCAACGCGCCGGTCCGCGTGCCCTATATTGGCTATGACATGAACTCCGTGTTGTACCAGGCCTCGGGAATTTCCAACTACAATGCCTTGCAGTTGCAGGCCCGGAAGCGACTCTCCAACGGCCTGCAGTTCACCGCATCCTACACTTGGTCGCATGCATTGGACGAGCAAAGCGGCTTGGGTCTGTTCTTTACCGGCAACAACCCCTTGGATCCGAAGCAGAGTTACGCTTCAGCGGATTTCGATCAGACCCATGTATTCTTGATCAACTACAGCTACACGCCGCCGAATTTCACGTCGCGAAAGGGCCTGGGCGCACTCGTGAACGGATGGACCATCGGCGGCCAGACTGTAGCCGAGAGCGGCCAACCTTACAGCATTTACGACTTCTCCGGCTCAGTCGCCAGCCTGTACCTGGGCACGTCGGACTACATCGGGAACCCGATTGTTCCCTTGAAGCCCGGCGTGAGCGCGCAACAGGCTCAATTGCAAGGCACCACGGGAGTGAACGCCGGCAAGCCGGTGCTGGACGTAAACGCGTTCTCGCCGCAATTTGTCCAACCGGGGCAGTTCGGCGTGCCGCCGTGCGATTCCTCCGGCTGTGATTTGTACGAATCCACATACGGATATTCGGGAAGGAACATGTTCCGTGGCCCGTTCCAGGTGCGCTTCGATATGGACCTCGGCAAGGAGTTTTTGTTCGGTGAACGGTACCACCTCCGTTTCAACTTCGACGCCTTCAACATCTTCAACCACCCGGATTTCGACGCGCCCAACAACGATGTGACCTTTTTCCCCGACTTTGAAGGACCGCCCTCGTTCCCGCCGGAAGGCAGCTTGGGCATCATCCAGCACACCATCGGAAGCTCGCGTTTCCTGCAGCTCTCGCTGCACCTACAGTTTTAGTTGGGGCTCTTCGGCGAGAATCGCCTCTTCAACCAGGGCCGGCCGGAACACGAACTGGCCGGCAATCGCGGCCGCCCCCAAAGCGGCCGCAGCCATCATAAACGCGGCTGAGTATCCGAAGCGTCCGGAGATGGCGCCGGCAGCGAAGGAACTGATGCCGACGAACAGATCGTAAAACGCACTCAGCATGCTGACTGCTGAGCCGTGTTCCGTGTCGGGCGTCCGCCGCAGTATGGTGGCCACAATCGACGACCACGGAAACGAGAAGCCGAAACCAAGCAGCGCTGCGGCGCTCACGGCGACAGCGGGCGACGGGCCCAGTCCAATCACGACGAGCCCCAGAGCCATGGCCGCGATGCCGAAATGGAAGGTGATCCGTGGATGGATTCGGTCCGGCAAGCCGCCCAAAAAGAAACGCGCCAGCAGGACGACACCCGCCCAGGCGGAAAACGCCGCCGGTCCCGAGTTGCCGTGCTGCGCGAGGTGCAGGATCAGAAATCCCGTGATAACGGGATATTGCACGTTAACAAATCCGATGGCGATGCCGGGCGTCAGCAGGTGAGACGGCAGCCAGCGGCGCTGCATCGGATGAGGCGAGGGGCGGTAATCTTCCGGCACACGCGTCAGCATCACGAACGCAACCACTGCGCAAATCACCTGCATGGCCGCCGCGCGTTCAAACGATCCCAGCCATTGGCCCACCAGCGGTCCCGCGGATAGCCCACCCCAGATTCCGCTGCTGATGTAGCCGAGCGCCTGCGCTCCGCGATCGATGCCGGCCACCTCGACGGCCCAGGCAGCCGCTCCTGTATAGAGGCACGCCTCGCCGAAGCCTTGCAGGATGCGGGCTAAATAGATGCCGGCGATTCCAAGCGGTAGCAGATAAGCGGTTCCTGCCAGAGCGCAACTCGCCAGCCCCGAGAGAAACGCGATCTTCCGGCCTCGCTGGTCCGCGAGAGGGCCCGAGAAGAAGCGCGAGCCGAGTGCCACGAACGAGAAGATCCCGATAACGAAGCCGACCGTCTGATCCGAGCCGCCCAGGTCCAGCCGGACATGCGGCCCCAGGCGCGGCAGCACGGTCCCGATTCCCAGGAAGCCGAGAAAAGTAGCGCCGGTCAGAGACCAAAAGCGAGTGCCAAACCCCCGTGCCGTCAACCCCATTTCTTCCATTGTGGCATGGCACACAACCGGCACTGGGCGAAACTTCGCAGGCGGCCCGCCGCACGTCGCTAAAGTCCGTTGAACTCCGCTTCACAGCCGAGGCAGCCGAATTGCAGCACCAAACAGCCAAACGCCACACGTGTGCCATAAGGAGAGAAACATGATCGCTATCGATGAGAAAACCATCACCAACATTGCCTTGGGGCAGATGTCCGCGACTCCCAACCCCCGCCTACGCCAGATCATGGAGGTTCTAGTGTGCCATCTGCACGCCTTCGCGCGCGAAGCCGACCTGACTCCCGAGGAATGGCTGGAGGGAATCAGGTTCCTGACCGCAGTGGGCCAGGCCTGCACGCCGTACCGCCAGGAGTTCATTCTGCTCTCGGACACGCTGGGCCTCAGCAGCCTGATCAATACACTCCACGACCGCCGGTCGCTCGAGGTGGGAACCAAGACCAGCCTGCTCGGGCCTTTCTATCGGCAGAATGCTCCGGAGCGCAGACTGGGCGACTCGATCGCTTCACCAGGCGACGGATCCGAGATCTGCATCTATGGCCAAGTGACCAATCTGAACGGCAAGCCGATTCCGAACGCGTCGATTGAGATCTGGCAGGCCGACGATCACGGCGCCTATGACCTGCAGAAGCATGATCCGTCCATAATGGACCTGCGCGGCTGGTTTCACGCCGATGCGGACGGCCGTTACAGCCTGCGCACCGTGCGCCCGCTCGGCTACCTGATCCCGATGGATGGCCCAGTGGGCGACATGATCCGTGCGCAGCATCGTCACGGCTACCGGCCCGCCCACATCCACTTCCTGGTCGGAGCACCGGCGTATCGCGAGTTGGTGACAGCGCTGTATCTGCGCAATGACGATCACATCGATTCCGACACGGTGTTCGGCGTGACGGACTCGCTCATCACGGAAACCAAGGTGAACGACCCCGATTCACCGTTCCCGAAACTGCCGTCCATCCGGTTCGACTTCCAACTCGGCGCGGCCGCAGCGAAGGAGGAATCCGGCCGCGTGGGAGCCGATCCATCGCAGATAAGCAAACGCACCTTAGTGTCGCACTAACAGCGTGCTCGCCTAGCGAAGACCCCGTGCGGAATGCGGTATAGTTGCAGCCGGGGGGCGTATGCGGGGAAATCCTTTTGCAGCCGGATGGCTGTGTGGCGCGATGCTATTGGCAGCCGCTCCGATGCTCGCGCATCATTCTTTTGGCGCTGAATTCGACGGCGACAAGCCGGTCACGATCAGCGGCGTAGTCACCAAGGTCGAGTGGAGTAATCCTCACAGCCATTTTTTCATGGACGTGACGGACGCCAAGGGCAACACCGCTAACTGGAGATTGGACGGCTATCCTCCGGTTGTGCTCAGCCGCACGGGCTGGCATAGGGACGCCACGCTCAAACCCGGCGATAAGGTGACTGTCTTTGGATGGCGGTCCCGCGATGGTACGAACTGGGCCCACGGACGGCAAGTAACGTTCCCGGACGGCAAGAAGCTGTACTTCGGGCCGCCGGCTGGAACGGGCGATGGCGGCGCCCAGCCAGCGGTCGACGTGCCTAAATAGGGAGCCAGTCATGCGAGCTTTCCATCTGATTTTCGATAGTATGCTCGTCGCGGCTTCCTTGGCCGCGCAGGCTTCATCGCCCGTGCCGCGCGCCTCCGACGGGCATCCCGATCTCACCGGGGTATGGCAGCCCGGCAGCAAAATTCGCGGCTCTTGGGACGAAGCCAACGCGGGCAACGGTCTGGGCGGTACGGGTAAGGATCCTAACGCGCCTGTCGCGCTAGGCTCAACGGCCCGTCCGGCGAGTGGAGTAGGCGCGCCCTATCAGCCCTGGGCGGCGAAGAAAGTGCTGGAGTCCTATAAGAACCGCGGTATCGACGACCCAACCGCTCAATGCTTGCCGGCCGGGATTCCGCGCCTGGTTTCGTTCGGCTTGTTCCCGGTGCAGATCGTGCAAACGCCACAACAAGTCGTGATCCTGTACGAGTACATGAACGTTTTTCGGGTGGTACCGCTGAACGCCAAGCACCCCGATGATATGGAGCCCACCTACCTGGGCGACTCGGTTGCGCACTGGGAGGGCGACACGCTGGTGGTGGACGTCACCAGTTTCAACGACAAAACCTGGCTCGTCGGTACGGGAACCTTTCATAGCGATCAACTCCATGTCACGGAGCGCTACACGCGAGTGGACAAGGACCAGGTCAACTACGAAGCCATCATGGAAGATCCCAAGGTATTCACCAAGCCGTGGGTCTATCACTCCACCATGATGCTGCGCGAGGGAACCCGCATTCGCGAATACGCGTGCGCCGAACAGAACGAAGAGCCGGCGCGCTACGAAAAGCTTCTGAAGGATGGCGTGAAGTTCCAGCGCCAATAGCGCGCGTTCAGCGAGCCATTTCGTTCGATTCCATGGACGTCATTTCAGAAACAATCGTCTGATAAATGTGGCGGACGGCAGCGGGAGTGAGCGGAGCCTTCGCCTGCTCGGACACCCGTCGCAGCACCTGCTCGGCGCGGCCGGGCGCGTCGGCGGGCGCGTGATACTGTTTCTTGATCAGCCCGACCTCGCGCACCACGGACGCCCGCTCGTTCAACAGTTTCACGATCTGGTTGTCGATGTCGTTAATGCGCTGGCGAGACGGTGCGAGCGCTGTATTCAGGTCCGATTGCGCGCATACGATCATCGCGACGAGGCAGAGCAGAAGGGGCCGCATAGCCAGGAATTGTAACAAGTGGAGAACTTAGTCCAGGCGCCGGCGCGCCCAGGCATCCAGTGTGACAAATCCCAGAATGAGCTGCGGCATCTCGGCAAGGTCTTGGAGCAAAGACCCAGCGCGGTCGCCCACCACGAGTACGCCGCGGCGCATGGCGTAAAGGTTGAACAGCGTCGAGATGATCGTGAAGCTGATCGATACCGCTACGCTGATCCCGAGCCGCGGCGTTCCACGCAGGAAGTGCACGGTGAACTCCACCAAATGGCCGATTAAGGGCAGCACCGCCGGGGCCGTGAGCCCTGCTGCCCATGCCGGTTCGCACTCTCGCAGCGCTTGCGTAACCGATCCGATTGCGCCGGAAAGCAGCGTGCGGTAACCGAACTCGGTGAGCATGGCTGCCAGCGCAGCCTCGCGCCCGGCGCCGAGGTTCGCAGCAAAGTAAATGCACCCTCGAACCACTGCGCTAACCGCACCCGCTTTCCAGTTCCACCGGCGAACCAGGTACTCATACGGACGCCGCACGATGTCCGACCATACGGCGCTCAGCCGTGGCGCGGTTGTTCTCACCGTCCGTTGTACGGTCAATTCCCGGATCTCACAACCACGGCCTCCCGTTCCGGCGCGCGGCGGATTTCATAACCGCTTGACTCGATCGTCAAGTCCGTCCTGCCGAACAGAGGCGCATCGGTCGTCGACAGGTTCTTATCCGGTAGCCAGAATGGCCCTGATTTGACGTAAGTCTGCTGGATCACGGGCGAGCCGACCCAGATGGATGGCTTCTTGGCCACGACACCTTCCAACCGCACGAGCGCGTACTCGCTGGCGTCGACCCACGCACGCCCGCGAACCAGGTAGGGGCTTCTGGACCTGGGCTCGAGCCCCAATATATATAGCGTGAGGCCGGCGTCGGTTTCGGTTCCGAGCACTTGGATGTCGTAATTGACCAGGTCGATTCGGGCCAGTCCGCGATTCGCCGCTTCCGAGGCCTCTTCCTCAGCGCGAATCACGCGCTTCAAGACGCGATCGCGAATCAAGCGGGAACCGTCTTCGCACATTACTTCGAGGCTTTTCTCACCGGGGCTGCGATAGGTGAGCCGGGCAACGATTGTGCCTTGCTTATGGAAGCGGTGGTTGTAGAGCACGTAGCGCCGGAAGGCTGTATAGCCCTGCAGTTGCTCGCTGCGCGCCGCGTCGGCCGCGCGCATCCGCTCGACGATCTGCTCGGCGCTGAGCAACGCCCGGGACTGAGGAGCTTGAGCGGCCACTAGCAGCGGAAACAGCAGGACCAACTCGAGGCTTCGATGGCGAATCACGTCACAAACATGGTAGTCGTGTAATGTTTCGACTTGATGAGTCCCGCAGCCCAGCCGTTATCGCACCAGCGCCGCCACTAAAACGCCCGCCGTGATCAGCACGCCTCCGATAACGTTGCCGGTGGTCGGTTTTTCGCCCAGAAAGACGAACGCCATCGCGACCGCCAGCGCCACGCTGAGCTTATCGATCGGTGCGACGCGCGAGGCTTCCCCCAATTGCAGCGCTCTGTAATAGAACAGCCATGATAGGCCCGTCGCAATCGCAGAGAGAACCAGAAAGATCAGCGAGTGACGGGAAACACGCAACAAATCGCGTGCATTGCCTTGAACGAAGACGATGCCCCAGGCGAAGAAAACGATGATGATCGTACGAAAGGCAACAGCGAGGTTGCTTTCGACGTCGCGCACGCCGATTTTGCCGAAGATCGCAACCAACGCGCCAAAAAAAGCGGAGAGAACAGCATACCAAGCCCAGTTCACGCCTCTACACTAGCGCAAATCGGGCGCGTTTTCCGCTATTTGGGCCAGCAGGACGTTGGATCCCAACCCGAAGCATCAGGCTGCTTCTTAAAGGTGTAGGTTCGGACGAAGGGCTGGTTCAGATAGACCGGATCTTCGACCATCGCCGTGACCGCGAGGTAGACATCGCCTTCGGCGCCGGCGAGCAGGTTCATGTATTCGGTCAACACCGCGGTTCCGCTGTAGGGAACGCCGTTCTTGCGGATGTATCCGGGAAGCATATTGGTGGTGACTACTTTGAGCGAACCCTGGCCTTTGGCGGGCTGAGCGGGGCCGCCGCCGAAGACAAAACCGATACCGCCGAGATCCAGCAGCGCACGGCCGCGTACCAGCCATTGCGCTGTCGAATAGCCCTGCCAACTCGGCTCGCCGCGCTGCGCGGGTGGCCGGCCGAAGTGCAACACACGCGTCTGCGTTCCGGAATCGGCGTCGATGCGCATCGTGTTATCGTCTTCCCAGGTAATGTGCAGGCGGCCCGGCCGTTGCATCACGCCCACTGCGCCATAGGCTCTGCACTGATTCCCGTCGGCGGTGTCTTTATCGGGGTCCCAGGCTTCGGCGATGCGGCGCGCCTCAGCGTTGATGGGCATGTACGCAATATCGCCCTTCTGCGGCGTGACGCGGAAGCGCCACTCATCCACGATGAGGGAAACCCAGTAGCCGGTGAGATCGATGGGCGCAGCGGCTTTCGCCGGGGGCGGTGGTCCGGCCGGTGCGCGGGGCGGGCGCTGGGCATAAGCACTCGCCGTGACAAACATTGCCGCCGTTAGAGTGACCAGGTATCGCATCGCTTACTTTCCTTGCGTGAGGCTCTTGTAGGCCGCTTCGACGAACATATCCGGCGTCCAGCGCGGATTCTTGTCATAGCGCGGATCCCAGTCCGCGGTGGGCTTGGCGGCCTTCACCTGCTCCAGCGTCATGTCCTTCTTGATCATGCTTTGAAGACGATCGCGAACGATAGTGGCCATGTCGCGGTAATAGGCGACGTCGGCCGAATCGCAAATCCGTCCATGCCCTGGAATCACCAGTGTGCCGCCTTCGGTCCTGAATTCCGCGACGGACAAATCGAGGATGTGGTTTAGGCCGTCGATGACGCCTTGCAGGCTGCCGCCGTTCGCCAGATCGATGATGGGATAGCTGGTGGTGAGGAAGATGTCGCCGGCAGCGATTACGTCGGACCCGCGGAAATACACGATGCTGTCGCCATCCGTGTGCGCCGACGGCTCATGAAAGATCTGAACTCCTTCGCCATTGAAGAACTCGCTGAGTTTCATCTGGCCGCTTAGATACGTGAGCGTTGGCAGAGCGCGGAACGGAACCGTGGGATTGCCATTTGGACTCAGGCGATCCAGGACTTTTTCGTGCGAAATGATGGTGGCGCCTTCACTCGCATCGCCGATGTCGCCGGCCACGTTGCCTCCCGTGATGGTCTTGCCGGCCTCGCCGATCTTTTCGTTACCGCCGATGTGGTCCGGATGCAGGTGCGTATTGATGATGTAGCGGATGGGCTTGGCGGGCGCGCCATTCACGCGGACCCGCTGCTGCAATTCCTGAATGGACGCGAGCACTTGATCGCTCATCTCCTTAAGGCCGGAATCCACCAGCAGCACGCCGTCCGGGCCAATCGACACGGTGATATTGCCGCCCGCTCCCGCGATCATATAGATGTGCCCGCGCACCGGCACGATCTCGACCGCGTTGGCGGCGGATGTTTGGCCTGGCGCCGCAACGGCCGCAGCACCCAGCATCAAGGCAACGGCGATGGCCCTCATTTCGGACCCGACTTTTCGGGCTTTTCATTTTTCGCCCGGATCAACTTGCGTGCCAGTTCCGGATACATGCTTGCCGCGCCGCCCAATGCTGCATCCATCGGTATATCGTACTTCTTCGAGAAATCATCGAGGAACGGGTTGGCGCCCGGCAGATAGCTGGGCACTTCGCCTTTGGGGCGCACCACCTCCTCCACCACATCGCAGGGATAAGGCGGGATCAGCTGGTTGTAGGCGAGGCGATATTCGGAGGCCCGAATCATCGGCTCGGTCAGGTAGATCGGATCGTAGGAGATGGTGATCCAGGTCAGATATTCGCCGCGGCGAATCCAATACTGCGTAAGCGTTGCTTCGTCGCTGGAAGGCACACCATTGCGGCGGTAATAGTCCTCTTTGAGGTGTGTCGTCGTGATCTTCAGCATGTCGCCCACGAACTCGGCCGTCGAAAAGCCGCCCCAAGTGTGCGCGGCGTACTTCGACGGACGCGGGCGACCGTCCATGTAATAGGGATTGTCGATGGACCGTAGCCACTCGGCATGCCACGCCGTGATCTGGCGAGTGACCGGATCCACTTCCTTCCAGATACGGAGTTGTGACGGACCGCGCGAGATATACATGGCGCCGTGCGGACGGCACTGCCACTCGGGCAGCGTTTGATAAGACGCTTCCCAGGCTTCTGAGCGCAGCAGCGAAGCGTGGGTCAGCGGAATGCCGATATACTCGCCGATGCGCGGGTTGCCGGTGTTGTCTTCATCCTGAACGACAGCCCACTCGCCGGAGAAATCCATCTGGGCGAGCAGTGGAGCGCCAGCCAGCGCCAGCATCAAGATCACGTTCAGTTTCATTGCCCCTTCCCTCTTACGCTCGTTTCGAAAGCAGAGCTTCCCGCGCCAGCCGTTCCTCGCGGTACGGATCGTTGACCGCTTTGCACTCACTGTTGAAAAACATCGTCGTCCGCTTGGTCGCGTCGAAAGGTTCCCATTTCGGCAGACCTTTATGATTGGGATTCCCTGTGCGCGCGAAGGCAGCCCATGCGCCGCTCATCTTCGCCGCCAGCGCGTAGCGTTCTGGACCCGAACCGACCATCGATTCCGCGATGTCAACGTTCTCGAACACAAACGGAATATCAAGCGTGTGATACGACCGCAGCTTGCCTTCGCGGACCGGCGAATACCATTGGAAATAGTATTTGTAAACCGGGGCTTTCGCTAGCGCGGCCTTGCGCTCAGCCTCCGTGTCGATGCCGACCCGAAATCCGGCGTCAGTGGACAGGATGAAGAACAGGTCCAGGTTGCTGGCTTGTGGCCGGCCCTTGCGATAAGTAGTGATCAGCTTGCTCGCTGCGTCACCGTCCATGTGAAGCGTTTCCTGGATGCGGTCGTGCAGTTGCTCGTCCGTGAGAGGGTCGAAGCTGGGGGTTCCAAACCAGGTAACTTCGGTTTCGGTGGACCCGACCAGGAACGGCACATTCGCCGACATGGCCGGAGCGGTTGGATCGAACGGGTTGGCGGGCAAGGTGCGGCCGTCCACGACCGGCGCTAGTTGCAGCCCCTTGGTTGCGCGCATTGCATCAAGCAACTTGGCCTGAGGCATCGCCTGCAGTTCGTCGACCTGGTTCGACTTCAGCCCGAGCGTTGCGAGAAAAGCTTCAGCCGATTTGTTAGCGCGGTCGACGGGAACGCCTCGCACTTCCGAGCCGCTCATCGCGATCGCGCGATGGAACAGCCCTTGCGCGGCCGGCATCGCGAGCAGCGTGCTGACTTTCCCGCCACCGCCGGACTGCCCGAAAATCGTGACATTGCCAGGATCGCCGCCGAACTCGGCAATGTTGTCGCGCACCCATTCGAGCGAGGCCACGATGTCGAGCATTCCGACGTTGCTGGACTGCGCGTACTTTTCACCGCCCAACCCGGCCAGGTACAGGTAGCCAAAGACGTTCAATCGGTGATTCACGGTCACGACGACTACGTCGTGTTTCGCGGCGAGGTTCGCGCCGCTGTACATGTTCCAATTGGCGGAGCCGGCCGAGTAACCGCCGCCGTGGTACCAAACCATGACGGGCCGCTTGCCGCCGAGGCCCGGCGTCCAGACGTTCAGGTGGAGGCAGTCTTCAGTGCCGTGGGCGTCGGAAGCGGGTTGCTGCGCCATGGATTCGGGAATCAGATGCGACGGCAATTCGGGCGAGGCCGGACCGAACTCGAGCGCGTCGCGCACGCCGGTCCAGGCCTGCATTTTCGCGGGTGGCATGAATCTTCCGGCGCCCGCCGTCGATGCTCCGTACGGCACGCCCTTGAAGACGTGAACCTTGCTGTCCATCGCTCCGCGCAGCCGGCCGGCGGACGTTTGCACAATGGAGCTTGCCGAATCGGCCTTCCCGGCGGCCCGTGCTTTCGAGATCGCAGCACCGGCCAAAAAACTAGCGCCAAGGAAATAACGGCGGTGGATCGTCTTCTCAGGAATCATGCAGGCCTCCATCAGTCAGGCTGATATGCCAAACCAGTATATATCCTTCGATACAGCGCGGATCTTTCAGTCCACGGTACAGTAGCAAGTGAGAGGCTTGCGATCTACATATCCGTGGGGCTTCTGCCGATGAATGCACAGGGCAACCGCAAATCAAACCAGGAGCGGGCAATGGGAATAGCTCGATTGTTCGGACTATCGCCGCGGTTGAGCGAGGCGCTGTCGCAGCGTCCGTCGCGAGCGGTCCGCAAGCTCAACGAACTGTGCCATAACCTTCTCACCGAGCGCGGCGAGGTAGCCGGCGCGCATCTGGCAACCGAGGCCATTCAGCTTTACCAGTCTTTGACCGCCGCCGAGGTCCGCACCTTCTTTGAGTTGCTGGTCAAAGAATTCTCCGCAAATCCGGACGAGGTGATTCATGCCGCTGATGAGTATCGGCGTGAACAGACGGCCGAGAATCTGGCGTACCTGCAGCATGTCGTTGAATCCCCGCGGCAGGAGCTGTTTCGGCGCCTGAACATGGCTCCGGGCGGCACGCACGTGTTGATCGAAATGCGGCGCCAGTTGCTGCGGGATCTGTACCATGTTCCACTCCTGGAGCCCGTGTCCGCGGACCTGTTCCACTTGCTGACCTCCTGGTTTAACCGCGGATTTTTGCACTTGCGCCGCATCGACTGGCACACATCGGCCATCGTTCTTGAGAAGCTCATTGAATACGAAGCCGTACACCAGATCCAGGGCTGGAATGACCTGCGCCGCCGTCTGGAAGCAGACCGCCGCTGCTACGCGTTCTTTCATCCGGCTTTACCCGACGAGCCGATCATCTTCATCGAAGTGGCGCTGTCGCGCGGAATGAGCGAAAAGGTCCAGCCTTTGCTCGATCCGGACGCGCCGGTTCTCGATCCGGCGATGGCTGACTCTGCGATGTTTTACTCCATCACAAATTGCCAGGAAGGCCTGCGAGGTGTTCCATTCGGCAGCTTTCTGATCAAGCGGGTGGTGGAGGATTTAAGCGCGAAATTTCCGCGCCTGAAGCGTTTTGCCACAGTTTCGCCTGTTCCGGGATTCCGGAGATGGTTGATGGAGAACGCCGCGGCGCTCGACGGGAGCCTGATCGCGAAGCTGGAAGAATCAAGCTGGTTCGAGAACGAAAAGGCCTCGGCCGAGCTCCAGAAAGTCCTGATGCCCTTGTGCGCGCGTTATCTGCTGCACGAGAAAAGCAAGAAGGAGCCGCTGGACTCCGTGGCGCGGTTCCATCTCAAGAACGGCGCGCGGCTGGAGCAGATCAACTGGCTCGGCGATACGTCGCCCACGGGGATGACCCGCTCGTGCGGCCTGATGGCGAACTACGTTTATCGCCTGGGGGACGTCGAGCGCAATCACGAACTCTACACACGCGAATTCAAGGTTGTCGGCTCCAGCGAAGTGCAGGCACTGGCCAAGCAAGGCGGCGCCCTGCTGAAGGGGTAGCTGGCTTACTTGGTTGGCAGGAGCAGTTCGCATGGCTCCGGGTCCCACTTTGAGCCGTCCGCCTCGCGCCGGAACTGGTTGCTGACTATCCACGGCGCATTCAGGTACTGCGGATCGTCCAGGATTTGCGTGATCACCAGGTAATCCGCGCCTTTGCGCGAGTGGACGTCATAGTATTCGGTCATCACCGCGTTGGCGCTGAACGGCACGCCATTGTTGCGGATGTAGCCGGGACGGATGTGCGTAGTGACCACCTTCAGCGTGCCGCCAAGGCGCCGGGTGTCGGGCGGCGGAGGCGGCGGCGCCATGCTGGCCTCGCGGAAGCCGGGCGTATTGGGGTCCTGCGCCGACATCTTCGAAAGATAAGCCCGTATCGACTGCGGCGTTTGCCACGCGGCAAACGAGGTTCCCTGCACGGTAGCCTCTCCGGTGACCGGTTGCGGCCGCGCGAAAGAGAACATTCGAGTCTGCTTGCCGGCGTCGATTTCCACTTTCAGGGTTTCATCGTTGGCCCAGGTGATGTGCAACCGCGCGGGCTCGCGCATGATGTTCGGCGCGCCGTAGCTCATGCACTGCTTGCCTTGGGCGATGTCTCTTTGAGGATTCCACGTATCGGCCACACGCCGGCCTTCGTCGTTCAGGGGGATGCTGTAGTAATCGCCTTTCGGGGCGTTCAACATGCGGTAGCGCCAATCTTCCGTGACGAGCGCAACCCAGTAACCAGTTAGATCGATCGGTGCGACGGCTCTTGGAGCAGCGGGCGTTTGTGCGTTCACGCCCGGCAGCCAAAGCGAGCACGCAATCCCAATCAGCGTGGCCGACCTGCGAATCAGCGCGATCATCGCTTGCCGCCTTCCTTCAAACTCTTATAGACCGCTTCGGTTAGCATCTCTCCCGTCCATTCGCTGGTGCTGTAGCGGCGGTCATAATCACGGGTTGGCCTGGAAGCCTTCACTTCCTCAAGCGTTTTGCCTTTGGCGATCAGGTCCGCCACGCGGTCCCGGATGATCGTCATCATGTCGCGGTAATCCGTAACATCAGCCTGATCGCATAGCCGACCGTGGCCGGGAATTACCATGGTGCCGCCTTCCTGCATCGACCTCGGCACGGTCAAGTCCAGGATGTGGTTCAAAGCTTTGACCTCGCCCTGTATGCTCCCTCCGCGCGCGAGATCGATGACCGGATAGCCCGTGGTGCGGAACACGTCGCCCACGCTGATGACGTTAGAGCCGCGGAACAGCACCAGACTGTCGCCGTCCGTGTGGCCTTTTTCGGCAAACAGTTCGATGGCCTCTCCGTTAAACGCGAATTTCTTTTCGTCCAGGAAGGTCAGCGTCGGCCAGGCGTCGGACGGCACGCCCGATCCCTCGCGGCTCATGCGCTGCAGCACGTTGTCTTGCGCGAACAGCGCGATTTCAGCCTGGGCCTGGACGGGCAGTCTCGCGTCGGGCTTCAAGAGATCTGCGTTCGCGCCGATGTGGTCGGCGTCCATGCTGGTATTGATGACGAAGCGGACCGGCAGGTCGGACAGCTTGCGAATTTCGGCCAAGATCCGCTCGCGCAATTGCGGGGCGCCGGTGTCTACAATCAGGACGCCGTCATGCCCCGGGTCCTTACCCACTTGCACCGTGACGTTTCCCAGCGTGCTGGCCAGCATGTAGACATTGCCCTGGACATGCCGTACCTCGAAAGCCACACTGCCGACGTCCTCGGCCTGCATGGCAAACAAGCTCGCCAGGATGAGCAGCAAAACCTTCATGGCTGCTTCTCCTGCGCCTTCGGATGCTCCTTCGCGAACTGGACTTCAAACACTTTCGCCGGCGGGATCTTCATTTGCTTCAGCTTCTTGCGATATTCCGGATACATGGTCTCCGCGCCGCCGCGAGCTGCGTCGAACGGCACTCCGTACTGCTCGGTGAATTCTCGAATGACCGTGTTTGTGCCGGGCAGGTGATGCGGTACCCAGCCGTAAGGCCGCGGGATTTCGGGGCTGGGCAGGCAATTGCCGTATCCGGCGATGGGCGTAAAGACTGAATACGGATTCCACACCCAAGTCTCGGTACGCACCAGCGGCTCGGTGAGGTACACCGGGTCCTCGGCAATGCTGGTCAGAGTCAGGTATTTGTCATGCAGATTGAAGAACTCGGTAAGCGTCGCTTCATCGGAGAACATCAAGCCATTGCGCCGGATGTAGCCGGACTTGATGTGCGTGGTTTCCACGTGCAAAGTGTCGCCTTCCCAGGTTCCAGTTGAGAATCCCGCCCAGGTGTGCGGGGCGAATTGCGAAGGATGCGGGCGGCCATCCATCCATATGGTTCGCGGGCCGGTGTAAGAACCATCGATGATGAACGCGAGGATGCCGCCGCTGGCCGGATCGTTGATAGTGCTGATTTTTAGATTCGTCGGCGCCCGCATGGCGTAGATCGCCGAATGCGGGATGCACTGATGTTCAGGGACTGACACCAGGTCGCCGTCCCAGGTATCTCCGCGCAGCCGGTCGGCATCGTTGATGGGCAGGCCCGTGTAATCGCCGGCGGGTGAACCTGGATCGGTACGCTCCAGTTCATCTTCGTGGTACAACGCTGACCACATTCCGGTCAGATTGAAGCCCATCCCGTGGTCCTGCGAGAACGCGGGTGCGCCCGCTAGCACTGCGATTGCGGCAAACCAGGCCGCTTGGCACGCTCTTTGCATACAACCGCCCCTTCCCGGCGTATTGTCTCACACAAAGGCGCGCGGCGCGGTGTTCTAGTGGGGGTTACCCAGCCGCTCGGGTTTGGCGTTAAACTCGGCGTCGGTCACGTCATCCAGCCACTGGATCCCTCCGCGGCTGATATTGAACTGCGTACCGCCTTCCTTCGTCCCGCCGCCGTGCCAGTGAGCGACGCCTGGCGGAACGTAGGTTGTTTCGCCGGCATGCAATTCCAGCAGCGGCCCGCCCTTGGACTGCACGAGCGCGACGCCGTCCTCGACCAAAATGATCTGGCCGCCTTCGTGGATGTGCCACTTGGTGCGCGCCCCCGGCCCGAAATGGAAGTGGGCGATATTGCCCTTGGAATTCTCCGTCACCGTGGTGACAACGCCGCCCGTAAAGTTAGGATTTGGCTTTTCCTGCGCGTGCGTAATGCGCAAACCGGAAACGGCGAACACGCCGCACACGAACATTAAACCGGCGGCACGGCCTAGCTGGTATTTCTGACGGATCATCGGGAAAGCCTCCTGGCCCATGAAAATGGCGCCAAACCGAGTATGCTATCACGAATTATATCCGTAAGTTCCGCTTGCGCTTGCGATTCATTCTCCGATCGTGAGGAACGCTGCAGGCGGCGACGCAACGCCGTTTACCGTCAGCACGATGGGCTGGCTGCCCGGCGCGAGCCCGGTGGGAACTACAAAATTCACCTGGTACAGACCCGCGTAGGAAGGTGTGATTCCGGCATAAAGGATCTGCGCAGTCACGCCGCCAATGGTTAGCGAATAGTTGTTTCCGGCGAGCGACGCGACTCCGGGCGCCAGGCTTCCGGCAGTCACCGGCGGATCTGTCGCTCCCCAGCCAACTCCAAATGCGGTTAGGACATCGTTGGCGTGAGCTGGAGTGAACGTCGCTCCTGGGATCAGGTTGGGAGGCCCCACGTAGGCGCCGCTCAACGCTTGGATTACGGCTACGGGGTCTTGCCCATTCGAGTTTTGCACGAAGTACAGAAACTCGGGCGCCTGCCCCGCCACTGTCACATTGAAAGCCGCCGTGGCCAGTTCGTTGGTCTGACCACAGTTTGTGACCACTGAAACCGGGACTGTGCCTGAGGCCGGCAGCGTTCCCGCCACGGCGTTGATTTGCGTGGGTGAAACGTAGGTTAGGCCCCACCGGCTGGAGCCGCCTTGAACGCAGGTGTTCGCCAGGTTCGTGGGCAGGGTGTTGTTCACGATGTCGGAAGCGCTGACGCTGCGGCTGATACCCGCTGCCGCAAACTGCGTGCCGAAGATGGAGAACAGCCCGTTGGACGCGAGGGCCGTTACCGGGGGGACGCTCAGCCCGGCGCCCGCCACGGAATTGATTTGCGGGGGCACTACGGGGGTCAGCAAGAAGGCGCGCTGCTGGCCTTGGTATATGCCCGTTCCAACGATCTGCCCCGCGTCGTTGACCATAGTCGCGTAGGACAATTGCCATCCGGATCCATTGGCCAGCAGCTGGTTCAACTCGTACATCTTGCCGTTCATGTATAGGAATGCATAGTTCCACGTCTCGGCGGACTCAACGATCGCCGCAAGTTGAAGTTCCCCATGTGGCGCTTGATCGCTGTTGTAGCCGACTATCCAACCAGAGTTGTTGATCCAGATCGGCAGATTGGTGCGCCGCGGCGTCAGGGTGCTGAGGTCAGTGGCGGTGCTGTTCTTAAAGAGAACTCCATGGGCAATTCCCGCCGGATCGAAGTCGAGTGCGAGATTGATGGTGAATGCCCCACCCACCGCGACGCCGGAGTCATTCACGGCGATGGCAATGGTGGAATCCAGGGCGGGTAGCAGGGGAAGCGCCTGGGCGGTGCTGTTGTGCCACAGGACAGGAGACACAAAGGCGCTACGCGCATTGCCGGCCAGACCGGCAATCCATTCCCCGTTCGGACTCAAACCCAAGGCACCGGATTGCGAGTAACCCGGGAGATCTGCCAGCAGAGTCGGCATTGCGCCCACCTGGGAAACGACATAAGCCTGGCCTCGTGCAATGTCCTTCAGTGCAATGCCGAAGACCAGCACCTGGCTTCCCGTGAACTTGCCGGCATTGTTCATGGCAAACGGGAGGAAGCTGGTGCTAGTGCCGGGAAGGGCCCGGATCTCGCCGTTCTGGTACACGAACGGTCCATAGCTTCCTTGACCGTTCGCCGAGGCGAAGTTGGTGCCGATGATCAGGCTGGCGTCGTTCACCGCCGTAGGCAGCACGATGGGCTGTGCGGCCGGCCCCAGGTCTTTCAGGACTCCGTTGGAATAGAGAAATCCACGTGTGGGCTGGCTGTTCAGCACAGCGCCGGCCGCCGCCGCGCAATAACCGACGACTGAACCGGACTGGCTGAGTGCAACTCCAGTACAATTCGGCATCCCTGGCAGATTGCCCAGGTCCTGGATGGTGAACTTCGGGGGAGTTTGCGCGTAGGCGCAGACTGGAACAAGAAGAAGAACAAATTTGAATCCACGCATGAATTCCTCCTCACCCGCGGAGCGGATGGGATCGGCTTCTTAGCGAAGTGCTATGTATTCGCCTTGGTTAGGGAACAAGGCTTGAGTGGGGTTCAGGAAGTGCCAGCGGGCGTTAGAAGGTCCGGGTTGACGATGCCCGGCGCAACACATGCCGGAGCAGGAAACCACTCGGACTGGCGAGTAGAATACTTCTCTCCCCGGCTCGATTATAGCCGAACAGGCGCACTTCCGATCCCGCTTTTTGCGCGGAACTGGTACTTATACGCATCGAACGGTGAAACGCTACTTCGGTGGCTCGGCACTGTCGAACTTCAGCGTGGCGTCGGAGACGAACTTGCGATATTGCGTGTAGTCGATTTCGCTTTTCACCGTCGTCTGGATGTCGCGCCAATGTACTTCGGAATGAAACGGGAGCGTGTATTCCTGCCCGGCGACCATCACGGGCTTGTACTCCAACGCCACTCGCACTTCGCGGACAGGAAAGTCAGACGCCAAGCCGGCACACTTGGCGGTGATGCGCAATACGCGCTTGTTGCCCGCGTCGGCATGCACGTCCCCTTCAAAGGCAGCGGTGATGGCGCGTTCTGACGGACCCGGCGGGCCGAAGGAAAGACGCATCCCAGAAGGTTGTGGAACCTGGTAGGCGAAAACCATCATGGCTTGCCCGTGCTTCTTGTCCACGCCGGCAAACTGGAAAGCCGTGCCCGCCTGCGGATTAAAAATCCCGTAGAGCATCCTGCCAAACTCCCCGCTAATGACGGCGCCTGTGATCTGATCGTGGTCCACTCCGATGGCTTTCTCGCCATTGAAAGTCAGGACCTGATAGCTTTCCTTGTGATTGGAGAAGGTAACTTGCTCTTCGAACACGTCGCGACGTACGGGCTGCGCCGCGGCCGTCCGCTGAGTCCAGCGCTTCGTGATCTGGATGCAGGTATAGTCAGGCAGGTGCGCTGTGTAGTCGAGCGCGTACTGACGGACGGCGGCGAGCGCGGCTGCCTGGTCCGACGAAAGCGCCCGCTCAGGCCGCGCAACAAGTGCCGTCAGCAGAAATGCGCTAACCAGGGTGAGCGTCCGCACAATACTTCACTTATAGCCCATTCCCGATGCGGCCGGTTCGGCGGACGATCCATAATAAGAGGAGCCGATTTGAAGGAGTGTCCAGCCGATGGCGACGCCAGAAACCCTGCCCAGTAACGTCCCGACCGAGGGCCGGGAGAGTCGTGCCGCCAAGATGGTGCGTGAGGTTTTCGAGTCCGGCAGGCCGCTCACCTACATCCGCTCGGCCGAGGAGCAGCGCGTGGCCCGGGTGCTGGCGGAAGCGGGCTACCGGCTGTGTCCTTCGGCTCCCGTTCCTGTGTGGACCTGGAGCCTGACCGAGGGTTTGGACCGAATCGGCGCCGCTCCGGAACCAGGCACGGAATCGCCGCGCGCGGCGCTCGATTTCATCGTGGCCCACCGCGGGCCGGCCATCTTCCATCTCAAAGATTTCCATGAGCCGCTGCGCGATTCCTCCGAGATCCGGCGGCGGCTGCGCGATGTGTACGCCAGCTGTCTGGATCAGGGGAAGTTCGTGGTGATCAGCTCTCCGGTTCGCTTCGTCCCCGAAGAAGTGGAGCGCAGCCTGCTGTTCCTGGATCTGCGCCCGCCCGACCTGGTGGAACTCGTGGAGTTTCTGCGTGAAGAGAGCGGAGAAACGGAGCAAGAGATTCTGGAGCCGGCGGCTCGCGCGCTTCAGGGACTTACTCTGGACGAAGCTCGTTACGCCTTGCGGCGCGCGTTGGCTTTGGCGCCGAGGTTGAGCCCGGAATCGATGCCGGCACTGCTCGAAGAGAAACGGCTGCTGATCAATCGCAGCGGCGTCATCGAATCGATCACCAGCATCACGGATTTAGGCGACGTGGGCGGACTGGAAGGCCTGAAGAAATGGCTGCGCGAACGCCAGAAGCTGTTCCAGATGCGCGACAGCGTGAGCGCCGAAATCGTTCCCAAAGGTCTTTTGCTGATGGGTATTCCGGGCTGCGGTAAGAGTCTCTCCGTTAAGGCCATCGCCTCGCATTTCCAGCTTCCGCTGTATCGCATCGACATGGTCGAGATATTCTCAGGACGCCACGGCAAACCCGAAGGCGTGTTCGTCCAGGCCTGCCGCATGATGGAAGACATGTCGCCGGCGGTGCTATGGTTCGACGAAATTGAGATGGGAATCACGTCCACCGAGTCGGGCGGCGAGCAGGGCCGCATCTTTGCGTTCTTCCTTACCTGGATGCAGGAAAAGACGCGCGGGCTTTTCGTCGCCGCCACGGCCAACCGCATCGATTTGCTGCCCGCCGAAATGATTCGCAAAGGCCGCTTCGACGAGGTGTTCTTCGTGGATCTGCCGTCCGAAGAGGAGCAGATCGATATCTTCAAGATCCACCTGGCGCGCCGCGGCGTGGACAGCTCCACCTTCGACCTGCAGCAGCTCATGCAATTTACGGTGGGTTGGACCGGCGCCGAGATCGAGCAATGCGTGATATCGGCGATCACCCGTGCGAAGCTCGCCGATCGCGAACTGATCGAGCACGACATCATCAGCGTAGCCGCGAAACTGGTTCCGTTGTCTCGGACCATGAAGGAACAGATTGCGCACATTCGCGGCTGGGCGTTTGAGCGCGCGATCCGCGCTTCACCACAGGGCATCCGCCGCTAGCCATGCGCAACCAAGTTTGTGGACTCCTGCTCGCGGCCGTCTGTGGTGCGTCCCCGGGGGCATCCGCGACCCTTTTCGAGGGCGCGCGGCTGATTACCGACGCTCGCCGCCCGCCGATCGAGAACTCCGCGTTTTTAATGGATGGCGGCCGCATCGTCAAGGTCGGCAAAAAGGGTGAGTTGAAAGCACCGCCGGGCACGATGCGCGTGGATCTCACCGCCAAGACAGTGATTCCAGCGTTGGTCGACTCTCACATCCACATCGGATATCAGAAGGGTCTCTCTTATTCTGCCGAGAGCTACACGCGGGAGAATCTCATCGATCAGCTCAATCGATATGCCTACTGCGGCGTCGCGGCGGTGCTCTCGCTTGGCACCGATCCAGGCGACATGCCGCTGGAAATTCGCGCCGATCAACGCGCGGGACGATTAGGAGGCGCCTGGTTTCTACTTGCCGGCCGTGGTCTCGCCGCTCCGAATGCTGGGCCCAACAATCCCGCGCTGAAGCCTTCGGCCTATGGAGTAACGACGGAGGAAGAAGCGCGCCGCGATGTGCGCGAGCAAATCGCTCACCAAGTGGCGTTCATCAAAATCTGGGTGGACGATCGCAACGGCACCGTCCAGAAGCTTAGCCCCGTGCTGTATCGCGCCGCCATCGACGAGGCGCACAAGCACGGAACCCGCGCCATCGCCCACGTCTATTATTTAGACGACGCCAAGGACCTGGTGCGGGCGGGCATCGACGGCTTCGCCCACTTGGTGCGCGACAAAGAAGTGGACGACGAGTTCATCGCGCTGCTCAAGCAACACGGCGTTTACGTGATGCCGAACCTGGGTTTGGCGGAGAACGCGACTCATGCGGAACCTCCCGCCTGGCTCGACGATCCGCTGTACCGCGCCGTCACGCCCGCCGCGGTAGTAGATCGTTTGCGCGCGTCCTACGCCAAGCGCTCGCCGGAAGCGCTCGCACGCGCCCGTAAAACTTACGCAATCATGCAGCACAATCTGGCCAAGTTGAATGCCGCCGGTGTTCGCATCGGTTTCGGAGCCGATTCTGGCGCCGCGCCAGATTACTTCCACGGCTACAACGACCATCGTGAATTGCAATTGATGGTCGCGGCCGGAATGACGCCCGCGCAAGCGCTCACCGCCGCCACGGTCACCTCCGCTGCGTTCCTTCGTTTAACGGACCGCGGCGCTATCGCACCGGGCAAGAGCGCCGACTTCATCATCCTGGACGCCAATCCGCTCGACAACATCGCCAATACCGAGAAGATCTCGAAAGTCTACCTGCGCGGCCAGGAGATCAATAGGATAGTATTTCCCTGAGGAGGGAACCATGACTCGTATCTGGACGCCGCGGCGCTTCTTGCAAATCGCGCTTGTGGCCGCATTGTTTGTGTGGCTAAGCCCCGTGAAAGCCGATCTGAACCCCAAGGCGCTGATCTACAAGAAGCCCGATCAAATCCATTGGACCACCAGCCCATCCGGCGCCAGCCAGGCAGTTCTTGTGGGCGACCCTTCGAAACCGGGTCTTTACATCGTGCTGGTGAAATGGTCTCCGCATCACATGAGCCATCCGCATTTCCATCCGAACGACCGCTATATCACCGTGCTGAAGGGGACCTGGTGGGTGGGCACCGGGACGAAATTCGATCCCAACAGCACCGTGGCGATGCCAGAGGGCACTTTCGTCAAGCATTTCGGCAAAGAGGTTCACTACGACGGCGCCAAGGACGTGGAGGCGATGCTGGAGATCGTGGGAGAAGGCCCCGCCACCTCGACGGACGCCGAAGTCAAGTAAAGCTTGGATCGAGCACTTTGCGGGCTGTTTCAGCTCCGCGGACCGGAAGCGACGGGTCTTTCAGCAGCCCGATCTGCTTCAGCACCGACGCCTGATCCCAATAAATGTGCTCGTGTTTCAGCTTGCCCTCCTCAAATTTCACGATGGCCACCAGCGGCACCTCGACTCGCCGGTGAGTAGGCGCGATACCGGGCAGCATCCACGGCATTTCCTGAGTATGGGTGAAGGAGAAAATCATCTCGTCCACCAGCTGGTTTTGGCCCACGGTTCGCGACACCGGTGTCAGCGTGGTGTCCGGCGGCATGCTGGGGATGAAGTCCCGCGAATAGAACTCGCGCAGCGCCGTCTTGCCGAACCCGCCCGTCAGCACCGGCACATGATTCACGTACGCGTCCTCCACCATGGTGGCCAAAGTGGCTTCGGTGTCGCGCGTGACGAACTCGTGAGCGGTGTGTTCTTCCCAGAGGTGGGCTAGATCGTCGGCAGGCATGCCCTGATTTTAGCGCCGGACGCGCCGCTTACACGATAGTGCGACTAAACTAGCAAATATGGACAATGGAAATCTGTTCCAGGGCGCGGTTGCCCTCATCACGGGAGCCAACAAAGGCATCGGATTCGAGATTGCGCGCGGACTAGGAGCCAGGAAGATTGTCGTGCTGGTAGGAGCCCGAGACGAAGGCAGGGGAAAAGCTGCTGCGGACAAGTTGAAGGGCGAAGGCATCGATGCCCGCGCCGTACCGCTCGACGTCACCAATCCGGACTCGATCGCTCGCACGGCGCAATGGATCAAAGATCAGTTTGGGCGCCTGGATATCCTGGTGAACAACGCCGGCATTGCCGATTGGGGCAAGCCCAGCGACGTTGACTTGGCGAAGGTTCGCGAAGTCTATGACACGAACGTCTTCGGTCCCATGGCCACGACCCAGGCCATGCTTCCACTGCTGCGCCAGTCGCCGCGCGGACGCATTGTCAACGTGTCGAGCCATCTGGGCTCCATGGCTGCGGCGAGCGATCCGGAATCTCCCATCAGTCAATTCCTCGCGCTCGGCTACAACACGTCCAAATCCGCCTTGAACAGTATGACCGTGCAGTTCGCCAACGAATTACGCCGGACGCCGATAAAGGTTAACGCGATTTGCCCGGGCTATTGCGCCACAGACATCAACGGCAACAGCGGCCCTCGAAGCGCCGCGCAAGGCGCGGTAGTGGCGATCAAGTACGCAACCATCCCCGACGATGGCCCGAGCGGCGGCTACTTCGACGACAACGGCGCGATCCCCTGGTAAGAACCGCTAAGCGCCGCCGGCGCGCCCGCTCTTGAAGTCGACGACTTTGCTCGCGTCCACGCCCTGGTCCACCACGATGCTGAAGAAGGGGAACATCATCTCTTCCCACGTCATGTCGCCGTAGTAAACAGTCTTGCTCGGATCGGGATTGAATCTGTTATTCGCGGAATTGTCGTAGTGAGCCGTCACGATCAATTTAGTGCCCTTGGGTACTTTGATCGGACGCGCCAGGTCATATCCGAGCTGCCAATTGAAGTCGTAATGCGGCACGTTCAGCACGATCTCCGTCTTGCCGTCCGGATACACCAGCCGGTAGGTCATGTCCTTGCCGCGCACGTGCATGTGCGGGAACATCCAAACCAGCTCCGTATCTTCAGTGAAAACTGCTTCGGCCGGCGGACTCTCCCAATTGCCGTCGTTGGGCGGAATCGCGAAATGTTTGGGATCGCTCGGCGCCGACATGCCCAGGCTGACGTAGACGCGCTGCGGCGGCTGCTTTGCCACGGTAAACCCGATCAGCGGTTGGTCCGTTACATCCTTGCCATTGGGCGTGTAATGCACCTGGAACACGATATCCGTGCCGGCTTTGATTAGCTTGCCCGCGTTGAAAATGCGATAGTCTTGCGTAGTCTGTCCGGGAACATAGCATCCCTCGATGCCGTTGGTGCCGTCGGTGACCGAGTCGGGTATTCCGCGCCCATTGATGCCGGCGTCTTCCTTCACCGCGCTGCCGTTCTCATCCCGCTTCCGGTCGTACCAGTACGGAACGTTGTACTTCACATCCGCTGTGTGCGGCTTGAAGAAGACGCAAATATGGTGCGTCACGGAAGGCTGGCTTGGGCGGATTTGCATCGAAGTGACCCAGGTGTCCTGCGTGATCCCGCTCGGCACGGTGATGTAGCTCCACTCGATGACGTTGTTCTTCGGATGCGCGGGAACCGCGGTTTCCGGCCCATTCACGATCAGATCGGGCTGAATTTCCCAGCCATCCACCGGCCAGGCGACCGGCGCGGGCGCATCCTTGGCATCGCCTTCCGGAGCGCCGTTGTCGGCCCATTTGGCGATGGTCTCAACATCGCTCTGCTTCAGCGACCGGTCATTCACGAAATGGCCGTACTGCGGGTCGGCGAACCACGGCGGCATCTTCCGCGTGGCTACGGCCACCTTCATCGCCTTCGCCCAGGGCCGAGCCTCCGCATAACTCAACAGCGACATGGGCGCAACTTGCCCCGGCCGATGGCAGCTCTGACAGTTCTTCTGCAAGATGGGCAAAACGTCTTTGTTGAACGTGACCGGCGCGGAGGAAGTGCCGGCCAAAGCCAGACTTCCGAAAACTGCAGCGAAAACGAATCCAGCGATCCAGGCTCGCATGGTTGTCCCCGTTTCTGTGCAGGCGCGTGTTTCCGCCCGCACGATGGATCTAGTGAAAATCTTACCGCGCTCTTAGCTCCCCGTGGCGAAACGCTTGAAGAAGCTGTTCGCGTTCCAATGCGGACGGTCGGCAGCGTTGGCGACGTGCTCTCCCAGGTCCAGCAGGATACGGTTGAACTCGGCAGCCCCGGTCTTATCCACGGGCTGATTCAAGTCGTCTGAAGGGGCGTGGTAACGATACTTCAGCCATTCCTTCGCCGTCTTCTCTTCTGGCGATCCCGGCAGATAGCCGAATTTGAACGCCAACGCGGGCACTCCTTCTTTGATGAAGCTGTACTGATCGCTGCGGATGAACAGGTTGCGGTCCGGCTCCTTGTCGGCCTGCACTTCGACTCCAGCCCGCTTGCAGGCGGCCCTGATATCGTTGCCGAGCGTCGATTCATTCAGCCCCTGCACTTCCAGATATTTCAGCGGAAACAGCGGCAGATACATATCCATATTGATGTCCGCGACGATGCCCTTCCGCGGCACGGTCGGATGAGCCGCGAAGTATGTGGAACCAAGTTCGCCCTTCTCTTCGCCAGTAACCGCGATAAAGACGACGCTCCGCTTCAGATGCAGATCCTGCTCCTTCATCATGCTCGCGATCTCGATCAGCGAGGCGACCCCCGACGCGTCATCCATCGCGCCGTTGTAAATCCGGTCGCCATTGATCGGCTGCCCGATGCCCAGATGATCCAGGTGCGCGCTGAAGATGACATATTCATCCTTGAGCGCCGGATCGCTTCCCGGGCGAATCGCCACCACGTTCGGCGATTCCACCTGCGAATGCCCCAGCTTCACATTGGCGCGGAAACCCACGTTCAGGGGGAAATGCGGTACCGGTTGATCCGCGTCGGCAAGTTTCAACATCTCGGCGAACGTGTGCCCGGAAGCCTGAAAGATTTTCTCCGCATTCGCCGGATTCACCGTGATCGCGAACTGCACGCCCGTTGTCTCCACCAGCTTCGGGTCCGCGAAGCTCATGGTGGGATTCAGCCGGGCCAATTTCGCGCGCTCCCAGGGAATGTCCATCGATTTCGGATTCGCAATCGAAGCCATCCCGATGGCGCCCGCCTTCTGATACGCCTTCCAGCGCTCGCTGGCCGAAGAGTAGTGCGCCTTCAACGCACTGGGGATGGAACGGGGTCCGCCGTTCAGGTAGACCGCGATCTTGCCCTTCAGATCCAGCCCGGCGAGTTCATCAATGTGCATCTCGGGGATCACCAGGCCGTGCCCGACGAATACCGCGGGGGCGTCCACATGCGGCGCAAGGTCGGCACGCAAGCTAAACGATGCGTCTTCGCCGAGAGTGAGCGGCATCGCCTTGCCGTCCACCACCAAAGCCAGGTCCGATGCTGGCTCGTCGATCGAACGAACATTCAGCTTCACCGCTTGGAAGTAGCCCGACGTGCCCCCTGGCTTGAGCCCCGCGCGCTCAAACTCGCCTGCCACGAACTGCGCCGCCCGGCGATGCCCCTCGCTGCCGGTGTTGCGTCCCTCCATGTTGTCGGCGGCCAAAACCTGGATATGCGACCACCATCGCATGCCTTCCTGGGCGACACTGGCGGAGAAAAGGACCGTAACAGAGGCGACAGACAGGATGAGCGAGCGCATGGCCGATTATATCGAGACCTCGCGACCTATGTCCGCTACTGCACCCCGAATGCCTCGTCGTAAGGAAAATCGCAACCCAGGCGCTTCAGCTCCGCGCGGCAATGGTTGTCAATGCGCTGTTGCTGTTCCTTGGTGAGCAACTCACCGGCACCGCCGCGTTGCCCGCGCCGGATCATCGCACCGCGCGGCTTCGCCCAGGGAACTACCATGCCGGTCTCGAACTTCTGCTCGATCTGCTTCATGTGCTCGAACGAGGATTGCCGGACCACCGCGTCCACTTCCTCATCCGCCAAGTCGATTTTGAGAAGCGCGGCAATCCTCCGCACCGTCTCCGGAAGGTCTCGCTTCATCTCCTCGTAGGTGAGGAAAAGTACGTTCTCGCGGTCGCGAAGCCGCCAGTATCCTGCCAGAAACTCCGCCCACGGGTAAAACGCGAAACCCGGCGAAAGAAAGTACTCCACGAAGTTCGCGACCGAAGGCGTCATGGGCCCCATGCCCTCGGCGCGCATGAAATGATGTGCCGATACACAAGCATCCTTTGGGTCGCGCACAACACAAACGTAATGCGCTTCCGGCGAATAAGGAACCTTCCCGGATTCCAAGTGCGTCTTGATAACGCGCAATCCGGTGGGGCAATTCTTCCACGCAGATTCGTCGGCCAACGGTATGCTGTAACCCGGGTCGGGAGAATCCGGCCACGGGACCAGATCGTGCACATGCTCGAACTCGGCCTTCCCGCGATGGATCACCTGCAGCACAATCTGCATCAGCCAGTTGGTGCCGCTCTTGAAATAGACACACGCGAAGACATCGTGGCCCGTCGGTGCATAATCACCAAAGTCCCGCCAGACCCGGCGCCGGCGACGCGCAGCAAGGCGCTGCCACATTCCGGTTTTCTCCATCAGCTTCGCGGCCGGCACCAGCACCCCGTACAGCAGCACCATGCTGGGATAGCGGACCCACGGCGAAAATGATTTTCGCCGCATCATGCTGCTTCGATTGACGGACGCAGTGGTTCCCATTTGACTGTCGCCGAAATTACGCCCGGCTCGCCTTACCCCAGAGCTGCTGGCTCGCCATCGCCGCGCCTTCGGCCAGCACTTTCAACTTCGCCCAGGCGATCTGCGGATGCACTCGCAGCCCCAGCCCGCAGTCGGTTCCGGCAATCACGTTCTCGCGGCCCACCAGGCCGGCATACAAGACGATGCGATCGGCCACCAGCTCGGGATGCTCAACCACGTTGCTCGCGTGGCTCACCACTCCCGGGATCAGAATCTTGCCCTCCGGCAGCTTGACGTCCTTCCACACTTTCCACTCATGCTCGTGCCGCGGATTCGCCGCTTCCACCGAATACGCGCCCGCCTTCACCTTCAGCATCAGATCCACGACGTGCTTCAGAGGAATGTCGTGCACGTGCGGCCCGTGCCAGCTTCCCCAACAGATGTGATAACGAATGCGATCCTCGGGCAGACCCTGCAGCGCGTGATTCAACGCGTCGATCCGCACCTCGGCGAACTTGCGATACTCCTCGATGCTCGGCCGAGGCACGATCATGTCATAAGTGTCCGGCAGCGCCGGGTCGTCCAGTTGAAGTATGAAGCCGGCGTCCACGATAGCCTTGTACTCGTGCTTCATCGCGTCGGCCAGAGCAAAAATATAGTCCTCTTCCTTGGTGTAGTGCTCGTTAAAGAAAAAGTGCTCCAGCCAGCCCGGGGCCAGCACGCATAAGAAGGCTTCCTCGTACTTCACATTCGCGTCCGCTAGCGTGGATTTGAATAAATCCAGATCGTGTTGCACTTCCTTGTGCCCGATGTATTTGATAGGGCCATTGCAGATGGCGCGATCCGAGGAGAAGATCCGGTCGAAACCCAGGTCCTGGTAAAACTCAGCGAACTCCTGGCGTTCGCCACTTTGACCGCCCATCCATCCGGTTTCGCCAGGTTTGTTGGGACGCGTGCCGAGTCCGGAAAGGCGCCGCCCATAGTAAGCCACGCCGAAACCGATCTTGCCCAATTCGCCGTCGCTAATGATGTCGATGCCGGCCTGTGCCTGCCGGCGGATCACATCCGTCATGCCCTCACGTACCTGCGCCATCACACCCGCCCAGTCGGAAGACTGTCCTGACATGACGCTCGCGGTGATTTCCCGCAGATTGCGCGGTCCTTCCAGGCGGCCGGCGTGGGTTGTCAGAATGCGATTCGCGCTGCGCTTCATTTTGCCTCCCGCGCGTCATTGTACTGCAGCGCGGGTAACACTGAGTTACACTGCCGATCAAGTTACACTGATGACGATGCAATACAGTCTACTCGGCAAAACCGGAATTACCATATCCCGCATCTGTCTGGGATGCATGAGCTATGGCGGCGGCGACCTGCCGGATTGGGCGCTCGGCACCAAAGGCTGGCACGTCAACCAGGAAGACGCGCGCGAACATTTCAAGATCGCGATCGACTCTGGCATCACCTTCTTCGACACCGCCGACGTCTATTCGGCCGGATTGAGCGAGGAGATCACCGGCAAATACCTCCGCGAAATGGCCAAGCGCGACGAGATCGTGCTGGCCACCAAGGTGTGCGGCCAGATGGGTCACAGCCCGAACAAGAAAGGCCTCAGCCGCAAGCACATCATCGAAGGCTGCGAGAACTCGCTGCGCCGCCTCGGCATGGATTTCATCGATCTCTACCAGATCCATCGCTGGGATCCCAAGACGCCGATCGAAGAAACGCTGGATGCGCTGGATTCGCTGGTCCGCGCGGGCAAAGTGCGCTATCTCGGCGCAAGCAGCATGGCCGCCTGGCAGTTCTCCAAAGCGCTCTACACATCCAAGGAGCATGGTTGGCATCGCTTCGTCGCCATGCAGAATCACTACAACCTCGTCTATCGCGAAGAAGAACGCGAAATGATCCCGCTGTGCATCGATCAGGGCGTCGGCATCATCCCGTGGAGCCCGCTGGCTCGTGGCTTCCTGACAGGAACGCGCAAACGCGATGGCGGCCTGACCGCGCGCTCGCAAGTCGACACCATGGCCAAGGACATGTACTACAGCGAGGACGATTTTCTCGTCGCCGACGCCGTGGCGAACGTTGCCCAGCAACGCGGTGTGTCGGCGGCGCAGGTTGCCTGCGCGTGGGTGCTGCAGGCCCCGGGCGTCACCGCGCCCATCATTGGCGCCACTAAGACGCAGCATCTCAAGGAACTGATCGCCTCCATCGACATCCAACTGAGCGCCGACGAAGTCGCCGCGCTCGAAAAGCCGTACCGCCCCCACAAGGTTCTCGGCCACGCGCAGCCGGCCGCCAAAGCCATGCGCGCCTGAGCCCGGCGCCCGCCGCTCGACCACGATTCGTGAGATTATCGTCCTGAGCAGGATCCACAGGAGGTTGTATGCCTTGGCAAGACGATCTCACGCCCATCGGGCCGGGCGATTGGAGCGATCAGTTCGCCGCGCACCTGCTGGAGCGCGCCGGCTTCGGCGGAACGCCGGAGGAAATTCAGGCGCTCGCGAAAATGACGCCCGCCCGGGCCATCGCACGCATGGTTCGGTTCGAAGGCGTCGACGCGAGCCATCTGCCGCCTTTTGAGCATTCCGGCGTTCACGATCCGGGCCTGGAGCCGTTCCCTCCCAGCCGTCCGGCGCTCACCGATCTCGCCAAGAAGTCCGGCCAGGCGCTCGGCATCAAAGTCAAGCCCTCCGGCAGCCGGCCCGTTCAGCCCATCGTCAATGAGTTTTTCTATTGGCTTCGCGCGAGTGTTCTCGAAACGAACCGCGCGGCCTATTGGTGGGCCAATCGCATGCTGGCCTCGCCGTGCCCGCTTCAGGAAAAGATGGCGCTATTCTGGCACGGCCACTTCGCGGTCAACGAAGCGAAGGTTCGCGATTACCGCAAGCTGCTCGGCCAATTGGAGCTGTTTCATCAGCAAGGGCTCGGCAATTTCCGCGACCTGATGGTGGCCGTCGCGCAGGGTCCCGCGATGCTCGCCTTCCTCGACGCCGGCGTCAATGTCAAGGGCGCATCCAATGAGAACTTCGCCCGCGAAATCATGGAACTGTTCACGATGGGCGTCGGCCATTACACCGAGAAAGATGTTCGCGAGGCCGCCCGCGCCTTCACCGGCTGGAATTTCGTGGACCTGAAGTTCGTCGTGAACCAGGAAAAACACGACGACACTGAGAAAACCTTCCTCGGCAAGACCGGCCGCTTCGACGGCGTCGACGTCATCGACATCATCATGGAGCAGCCCGCCACGGCTGAATTCATTGCGGGCAAGATCTATCGCTTCTTCGTGCGCGAGGATCTCTCGCGCGGTCTGCAGCAGCAGCTCGGCGCGCGTCTGCGCGAATCGCATTATGAGATCACGCCGCTGCTCGAAACGATCTTTCTGTCCCGTGATTTCTACAGTCCCGCTTCCGTGGGCACCGCGATCAAAAGCCCCGTGCAGCTCGCCGTCTGCACCTACCGCAAGCTCGGCCTGGCCAGCGTCCCCGGCGTTCCCGATTTCAACTCGTCCACCAACGCGCTGGGCCAGCAGCTCTTCGGTCCGCCAACCGTTGCAGGCTGGGCCGGCGGCCGCAGCTGGATCACACCCGGTCTTCTACTGGAACGCGCCAATTTCGCCCGTGACGTCCTGTTCCCCGACATCAATTTCCTTCCGCCCGACCGCTACACCGGTAGCGGTGAGATCCGCAGCGTCGCCAAGCGCATCCGCGAAGGCATGGACATCAGCGACGCCACCAAACCGGATTCCAAGACCGGCGCCCTGGCCGAATCCGACATGGCAGCCGACCGCGACGAAGACTTCAACACCCGCTACGGCAGCTATCGCGGCTGGCAGCTCGCCATCGAGCGCGTGAAACCCATTCCCCGCGACACCGCCCAAGTCAACCTGACTCGCATGGTCCTGAGTCGGGACCTCAAGACCACCGCAGAGGTCGTCGACTATTTCGTCAAGCGCTTCCTCTGCGTCGCCCCCGACGACGCCACACACCGCGAGCTGGTCGCGTTCCTCGACAAAGAACTCGGCACCTCGGACATTTCCGAAGCTCAGACCTACATGGAAGATTCGTTGCGGCTGCTGGCCCACCTCATCATGAGCCAGCCCGAGTATCAGCTCGCTTAAGGAGACGCAAGCGATGAAAAACCGTTTTTCGTTTGGCGAATCGAGCCGGCGCGACATGTTCCGTCTCGGCCTCTTTGGAGTCGGCGTCAGCGCAGCCGCCGTCCCCATGCCACTGTTCGCGCAGGCGGCCGCCGCGCTGGCCTCGCAGGCGAAGAGCAACGGCAAGATTCTGGTCGTGCTGGAGCTCTCCGGCGGCAACGACGGCCTCAACACCGTCATCCCTTACGGCGACGACGCTTATTACCGACTCCGCCCGCGCCTCGGCATCCATCGCAAAGACCTGCGGCCCATTGACGACCACTTCGGTTTCAGCGGCGGCATGGTCGGCTTCGAGCGCATGTACAAAGAGGGCAAGCTGGCCATCGTGCACGGCTGTGGTTATCCGAACCCGTCGTTCTCGCACTTCACCTCGATGAGCTACTGGCATACCGCTGCCCCCAACAGCGGCGAGCCGTACGGATGGGTGGGCCGTCTTGCCGACGCCATGGCGCCCGATGCTCCGCCCAACTTCATCGTGAACATCGACACGCATCAATCGCTGGCCGTTCGCAGCCGCCTGCATGTGCCCGTGGTTTTCGACGACCCGAACAAGTTCTCGCAGGAGATGTTCTACGATGAGCGCAGCGCGCTGGAGCCGGTTGACAACCTGCATGTGAGCAATCCGTCGCGGCAGTTCCTGCTCGATACGGCCCGCAGCGCCCGCAAGGCGTCAGCGCTGGTGCGCGAAGCCTGGACGAAATATCATACGCCGGTGGATTACGGCATCGTCGGCCTCGACCTCCCCAAAGTAGCCGCGTTGATCGACGCCGGTATGCCCACGCGCCTCTACTACACCGCGTACCGCAACAACGCCTTCGACACGCACGTCTTCCAGAAGGACACTCACAAGCGGCTCCTGACCTACGCATCCGATGCCGTCGCGGCCTTTATCACGGATCTGGAGCGCATCGGCCGCGCTGACGACGTGGCCGTCATGATCTTCTCGGAATTCGGCCGCCGCGTGCCGGAAAACGTCAACCTCGGCACCGACCACGGCGCCGCCAACCTGATGTTCGTTGCCGGAAAACAGGTGAAGGGCGGCCAATACGGTGTCGTGCCTAGCCTCACCCAGCTCGACCAGGGCGACAACCTTCCGTTCACAACGGATTTCCGCCGCGTCTACGCCACCATGATCAGCGGTTGGCTCGGATTGCACGATACACGGCCGCTACTGAACGGCGATTTCCAGCCGTTCGATATGTTCCGCGCTTAGGCTCCGCAGCGCGCTGCTTACATCAAAACGTGAACGTGATGAGGAAAGCCATTGCCTGCCACGGTCTGGATGATCTTCGTACGTGCGTCAACCCGTCGAATCCGGTGGTTCACATAGTCGGCAATGTAGAGATTGCCCTCGGAATCCAACGCGATGGCAGAAGGATTATCGAGCTGCGCTAGAGTCGCGGGTCCGCCGTCACCGCCGAATCCCTTTGTGGATCCAGCGACAGTCGTGATCGTTCGCGTTTTCGCATCGATCAACCGTACACGATCATTAACTGGATCGACAACGTATAGGTCACCTGCCCGGTCAAGTATCAGGTGTGACGGAGATTGCAGACCTGCCGCCAGCGCAGGACCACGATCGCCCGTCGGTCCAGCTTTCGCGAGGCCAGCTATCGTTGTGATGATTCCGGTCATTGCATCAACGCGTCGAATGCGATGACTTTCGGGGCCGTATCCGTACTGAGTAATGAAGAGGTTGCCAGCGTCGTCCACTGCAACGCTGCCTGGATATTCCAATCCGGCCTCGAGCGCTGGTCCACCGTCTCCGGTGGAGTCTCTTCGCCCGCTCCCGGCAACAGTAAAGATGAGTCCGGTCCTTTTGTCAACTCGCCGGATTCGACTGTTACCCATGTCAACGATATAAATGTTGCCTTCTGCGTCGATGGCAGTGAAGTTGGGTGTCCGGAGCCCGGCATCGATCGCGCGTCCCCCATCGCCACTAAACGCTAACCGCTTTCCGCCCGCAACCGTCGAGACAGCACCACTTTTAGGATCGATCCTTCGGACACGATCGACTGTGAACTCTGTGGCAATCAGGCTGCCGTCACGATCAACGACCAGACTATTGATCGCTTCGAGCTTCGTCTTTGTTTGCAGTGTAGTGATAGTGCCCGTCTTAAGGTTGACTCGTCTGATAATGCGGAAGTTCGTCACGATATACAGCGTCTTCGAGCCGTCAACCGCTATTGCGCCCGGATCACTGATCTCCGCCTTTGTGGCTGGACCTCCATCGCCGGGCGAGTGGCCCTCATCCGCTCGCCCAAACGAGAGTAAGAGACACAGCGCAGCGGCGAATGTAGCGAAGGGCTTCACATCAGGGAACGGCGATCGCGCTTAGGCGCTCGTTCCGAGCTTCGCGTTCAAGCCCTTTTCCAAGCGATCCAGCACCCGCATCGCCGTCAGGCACTGTTCGATGCTGGCGTTCGGCTCGCGGCCTTCTTGGATCGCCGAGAAGAACTCCCGATCCTGCAGCTCAATGCCGTTCATCGAGACCGCCACCTTGGACAAATCGATCTTGTTCTGATCGCCGTCCACCAGATCGTCGTAGTAAGCGATGTAGGTCCCGTTGTCGCAGATGTAGCGGAAGAATGTCCCTTGCGGGCCCTTGTTGTTGAACGACAGCGACAGCGTGCAAATCGCGCCCGATTTCGGCACCTTCATCTGGATGCTCATATCCATCGCGATCTTCAGCTCCGGATGATACGGCCCCTGTACGGCATTCGCTTCCGACGCCAACTCGCCGGTC
This sequence comes from Bryobacteraceae bacterium, assembly GCA_035501155.1. Lineage (GTDB taxonomy): Bacteria > Acidobacteriota > Terriglobia > Bryobacterales > Bryobacteraceae > Palsa-89. The sequence goes on along the minus strand of DATJWO010000024.1, from coordinate 82,304 downwards.
TGATACTGAAACAGATCCACAGTATGGCAGGCGTGGTGCCAGAGCAAATGGTCCGTCCAACTGCGCGGCTTGCCGGCGGCATTCATGTTCGTGCGCCGAAAGAAATACGTCTGCACGTTCATCTGCTGGACCTTTAGCTCGCCCGCCTGAATCTTCTTGTGGATCCACTGATGGCTGGGATTGAAGCGCCGCGTGTGCCCGCCCATCGCGATGAGCCCGGTCTCCTTCTGCGTTTTCAGGATCAGCTCGGAATCCGCGAGGGAATCGGCGATTGGAATCTCGATGTGGACGTGCTTGCCGGCGCGCATGCACTGCACAGCCTGTGCGGCGTGCATCCCGGTCGGCGTCGCCAGAATCACGGCTTCAACGCCAGGCTGCTTCAGGCTCTCGCCCAGGTCCGAAGTCCAATGCGGGATGCCATATTTCTTCGCAACTTCTTCCGTACTGGCCGGGCTTCCTCCCGCCAGCGTCACGATCTCGATGCCCGGGATATTCTTGCAGGCTTCAATATGCTTCTGGCCAAACGCGCCTTGACCAGCCACACAAATCTTCATATGGTTGTTCTCCTTGACCCGATATTCCATTGAACCACAGCCACACCCTTCAGCTGCCCGCCCTGCTACAGTGGCCTCGTGATCCGCGTGCCACTCTATGTCATCTGGCTAGTCCTTCTCATCGTGGCCAGTGCGGCAGCGTACTTCCTCGCGAATCGGGCGGTTTACTACCCCCAGAAATTTCCCTCTGGCGATTGGGCTTTGCAGCAGCAAATCGGTGCGTCGGATGTCTGGCTGACCACCTACGACGGCGTTCGCCTGCATGCCTGGTGGGTGCCGCGCGAAGGTTCACCGCTCGTGACGCTGTTCCTGCACGGCAACGCCGGCAACGTGACCGAGCGAGCGCGGCACATCCGCGAGATCACCGACGCCGGCTCTTCGGTTCTGGTGTTGGATTATCGCGGCTACGGCAGAAGCAGCGGCTGGCCGACCGAGGCCGGACTCTACCGCGACAGCGAGGCCGGCTTCACGCACTTGTTAGGAATGGGCTACCGGGAGCGGGAGATCGTCCTGCACGGAGAGTCGTTGGGAACTGCAGTCGCCATTGACTTGGCAAACCGCCGGCCCTGCGCCGGGCTCATCCTCGAAGCACCCTTCACTTCCGCCGCCGACGTAGCGGCCACCGTGCTACCGGTGCTGGGACCGATGCTGGTGGGCGGCTACAATTCGCTTCCCAAAATCCGCTGGATCCGCGAGCCGAAGTTGTTCATCCAGGGCGACCGCGACGAGATTGTTCCCCTTCACCTGGGCCAGGAACTGTACGCGGCCGCACAAGCGCCCAAATCATTCTGGGTAATTCCCGGTGCGGGCCACAACGACATCCTGGAAACCGCTGGACCCAACTATCGCGCCAGGCTGAACGCGTTCTACGCGAGTCTGCTACGCCCGCACTCACACTAAAAAAGCGCCACTCGTCCTGCGGTGGGACACGTCACCGCGACTCGGACAGATAGCGCTCAAACTTTCCTACGGACGGCGCGCACGGCCATGCTACACGACGGTGACAGCCGGCGCGCCGCACCGTCCCCCGATCAGCGACCGGAAGAAGCCTACCTGGCGATCGCCAGAATCCTCTCCACTGCCGGGTGCTCGCAGATCGCTTGCATGGTCGCGACGACGTCAGCGTAATTGAGTTCGCCGCCGGTCTCTTCGGCGTACAGCACGATGTCGTCCAGGCACAGAATGCCTGTCAGCGCGCCTTTGTCATCCACCACCGGCAACCGACGCACTTTCTGCGCTTTCATGGTGCCGAGTGCGACGTGAATGTTGTCGTCCGCTTGGCTGTAAAACACTTTCGGAAGAACAATGTCCTTCACCAAGAGATCGGCCGCTTTGGCATTGCGTGTGCCCAGCGCGATCGCGATATCCCGGTCCGTTATGATTCCCAGAACCCGGCCTTCCTCCACTACAGGAAGAGCGCCGACTCCGGCTTTCCAAAAAATTTCTCCCACTTCCGCCAAGTTCATTTTTGGCGTGCAAAACTTGACGTCCTTTACCATGACATCTCGTATTTTCATGACAAAGTCCTCCTCTCTCACTGCGAGGGGTACGATTCCACCCTTAGTACTGCACGCCAGAGTCCCCGGCTCGATGAGATTGATCCCGTGGATGTTAAGGTCCCAGCTCAAAAGGGCTAGGCGACTTTGGCACACCCAGTGGGTGGGTCTGCCGACGCGAGACGTCTAAACAACGTTCATCAACCGGCCCCTGCGCACCGCCCACTCGTCGCTGCTGAACACCCGGGATCCGACCTCGATGAGGCGGGGCAACATATCAAAGACCGTTCCGGGGGTCCATTTCGAGTTGTGACGCGTGCGGAAGCCCCGCTGGTTCAGAACCTCGGCAATTTCGGTGAGCGGCTTATCGAGGACGATCTGCTCCAGCATGATGAGCAAGGCTTCCTTTTCCTGGACGTCTTGTTCCAACGCCACGCAGTCCTCGGCGATCTTGAGGCCATAAGGCACTGGTTCCGTGATGTTGGCCGGCTGTGCCGGAGTGCCGGCGGCCTCGCGTTCCCAGACCACCGCAATCGGTTTCCACCCCTCGGCAGCGCTTTGTTCGAGATACTCGGCCGTTAGCGGGCGAGCCAAAACCTCGCGTTTGCGTTCTTTGGCCATGGCCGTTAGCCGCGCAACTTCCGGTCCAGGCGCGCCGGGCAATGGATTCAGCGAGTTCCCGATTGCTCGAGCGGGCCAGCGTGTTCATCCGTGGGACTGAGTGCCCGGCTTAGGGCAAAATGCCGGCGCCGTCGGCAGCTCCCGGCTCCCGTACACGGCGGCAGAAGCAGAGCTGGCCGATAGTGTAATATTTGTCACGATCCAGCCAGTCCAGATGGGTGAAGAGAATTGGTAAAACGAACCCAAACGGAATCACCAGGAACGGCCACAGGATCGCCCGCGGGAAACGCTCAAAAAACTCCAGGATATCGATGAACTTACGGCCCATGAACCAGAAGTAGCCGCCCAGCGGCCGCACTTGATCCACGGCAAAGCCAGCTTCTTCGAGCAACCGGATGGCCCCGTAGCGTGTGAAGCGATAGAAATCGTTGGGCATCTGATGCTCTTCCCACATGGTGGGAACGATGATCATCAGCCGCCCGCCCGGTTTCAGCGCGCGAGACATCTCGTGCAGCGTGGCGCGCGGATAAGGAGTGTGCTCCAGCACCGCGACGCTCAACATTCCGTCGAAGGTTTCGGCCGGAAACGGCAGCGCCTCGACGCGCGCCCAGGCATCGATCTTGCCGTAGTTCCAGTCGCCTTCACCGACTCCCAGGTCGATGGCGCGATAGCGGTGCCCGGCGCGGACCAGATCCGGACCATACTGCGCTTCACCGGCGCCCGCGTCCAGAATCAGAGCCTTGGCGGGCAGCATGGTAGAGAACTCCCGCACGGCATTCAGAACGAACTGGTCGAACGGGTTGATTTGATCGACGACGAAGCGCGGGATCAGTTTCCTGCCGAGCGCGACAATACGCCGGTTCAGCATGGCCGTTGGCGCTCCTGCCGCATGGCTTCGAACCCGCCGTAATGCCACCAGAGTTGACCGATAAACAATAGCGGACTGAGCGGCACCGCATCCGGACACTGCGGCAGATTGCGGGCCACCAGATATGCGGTACCCGCGGCGGCGAGGGCCGGCAACAGGATCAGTCGCGCGGCAGGACTCGCAGGAAAGATGCGAGCGAGGCGCTCTTCTTCCTGCCAGCGGCGAAAGTACTGCGATGTGCCCAGGCCGTAGTGCCGCATCTTGTCCAGGTAATCGCCCATGCGATGGATCGACGCATAATGCGTGACCCGCGCCTTGGGTTCGTAGAGCAGCCGGAAGCCTAGTTTACGAGCACGCGTGGTGAAATCCCGGTCTTCACACATAGTGAGCGAAGCGTCGAAGCAACCGACTCGCTCCACCACTTCGCGGCGGAGAATCAAGTTGGAAGTCGACAGATGCCGCGCGGGCCCAGCCGTCAAGTGCGGCGACAGCACGGGCCCGTCGGTCGAGAGATACTCCAGGCGTGCGGCCAATCCGATCCCGCCCGGTGCCCGGGACCCACTGGCAAGATCCGCCGCGCCCGATTCCAGCGCGTTCCAAAGCACTTCGGCCCAATCGGGCTCAGGCACGCAGTCGTCGTCCAGGAAGTAAATGACACGCCCGCGCGCCTCAGCTAGTCCGCGATTGCGCGCCTTGCCATAACCACGTTGCGGCTCCGGAATATAGCGGGCGTCGAATTCCCTTGCGACGGATTCCGTTTCTGCCGAAGGACCGTTGTCGACGATCAGGACTTCGTCAATCGTGCGGGTCTGGCGCGCCAGACTTTCCAGTGTGCGGCGAAGCAGCGCGGCGCGATCCAGCGTAATGATGATGAGGGACGCCTCACTCACGGCTTGCGGCACCAACAGAAGTAACCCAGCGTGTAGTCTCGACGGCGATCCACCGGGTCCAGGTAGTAGCACACCATCGGGATCAAGAATCCAAAGAACGGAGCCAGCAACACAAAGATCAGCCAGCGCCAGCTCTTCTGGAAGAAGCCCAGCACGGCCATCAGGCGAAACCCGATCAGCCAGAACAGCCCGCCCAGCGCTTCCACGCGCGACTCCAAGCCCGCCTTGTCGAACAAATAAGTGAGCCCGTAGCGCGTGTAGCGGAAGAAGTCGTTCGGATGCTGATGAATCTCCCAGCACTGCACGGTGGTGAGAATCAACTGGCCGCCCGGCTTCAGCACGCGCGCCATCTCGGCAACACCGATTCCCGGCTCCTTCAGATGTTCCAGCACCTGAATATTGACCACCGCGTCGAAAACGCCGGTGCGGAACGGCAGCGCGGAGATGTCGCCTAGAACCTCGATCTTCGAATAATCCCACGCCTTATCGCCGATGCCGCGGTCGAATCGCACGTAATGCGTGTGCGCAAACAACGGCGCGTGCGGGCACTCGCCGGCGCCGGCGTCCAGGACAAGGGAACCAGGCGGCAACTTACGCGCGGCATCTTCCAGGCGATCCATCAGAGACCGGTGGAACGGGTCCACCCAGCGCAGCACGAAGCCGGGGATCAGCGGTTCGACCGCCTTCCTGAACTTCGGATTAAACACGACTTAAACCAGCCGCCAGGGAGTGAAGATCAGGTTCTTGGTCTGGAAACATTCGTGGGTGCAATGGCAACCGTTCTGCACCTTGCGACGCAGCTCGGTGGCCTGGAAATCGTGCCACAGGCGATCAAAATCCCAATTGTAGTGCTTCAGATTGCCGACCGGCTTGAGCAGCTCGCAGAAATAGACGTCGCCGTTGGCGTCGATCACGCAGCTCACGTCGCCCGCGTTGCATGAGATGTCTTTGGGGTTGCCTTCCACTTCGCGGCGGTAGTAGCGGTTCAGGAAGAAGCGGCCCATCGTTGCGGTCCAGCCTCCTAGCACGCCCCAGCGGCCTTTGAAATAACGGCGGCACAACTTCAACTGCAGCTTGGAGATCTCGGCGTATTGCTCGGGTGTCGGCGATTGCAGCGCCGGATCCATGGGCTGGCCGCGCAGGATGTTCAGCGAATGGTAGTCCAGCTCCCAATCGGAAACGCCCATGTGCAGTAGTTGCTTCACGTCTTCGATGTTGCTGCGCATCACGGTGGTGACGACGCTGAGCGACAGCCGCTCGTCGCGCTCGCGGATCTTGCGCATGGCTTCCAGCGTGGCCAGAGCTTTCTTATAATTGCCCGGCACACCGCGCACGCGGTCGTGATTCTCGCCAATGCCGTCGAGCGAAATCGCGATGTTCAGCCGGAACGGATTCTTGTTCTCCAGAATCCCGTTCACCGAGCGCTCGATGACGCTGGTCTGGATCGCGTTCGTAGGGATGTTAATGAAGCGTGCGTGATTGTGATCCAGGAAGCGATGGCAGATCTGATCGATGTCCTTGCGCAGGAATGGCTCGCCGCCCGAAATGTCGAGCCAAACCAGCTCGCCCATGGCCTCCGAGATCTTCTGGATGTGATCCGGTGTGAGCGATTCGCCCTGGTTCAGATTCTGCCAATAGAAGCACGTGCCGCACTTGGCGTTGCAGTGATCCGTGATGAACAGGATCAGGTGGACAGGCTTCTGCTGCCGCCGCGAGAGCTGTTTCCACGAGAGAATGTCGGTGCCAAGCATGCGGGACAGAGATTGAACGAAAGGGACACGACTCCGGCCTTGAGCGTACCCAAGTGGCGCGGGTTGTGTCAAGGTGAGAGTCTCTGGCGCGGGGCTATTCTGAAAACAGTTTGAGTAGCGACGACGCGACAGCGTCACGCCTCTCATTGGCCAAGAACGGCAATCCCTGGGCATCAACCATCCCCATTTCGTCGATTTCCAACTTGCGGAGATGTGCCGAAATCTCAACAGCAGAAGCTCCTCGGGAGATCAACCCATAGATTCCACCTATGTAGCTATCGTATTCATCTGCAGCTTCTGCAACACCGTCGACCCCGATGGGGTCCCACTCACGCATGAGCACGCGTCGAATCCTATCCTGGATATCTCGAATTCTGAAGCGGTCAGGCTTGGGAGTCATCTTCCGGCTTCCTCCGCAGGGCAACACGCGTCTTGGATTGCATGACAGCGAGTAAATTCCCTATATGGAGATAGCTATCGTACTCGGCCCGCTCTTGGTCCGTAAGAGCCCCGGCCTCGGACCGTTCGGCTAACTGCTCCATCCGTTTGCGGTCGGTTTCCGCGAAGGTAACCGACAGAAGATATTCGGCGGCCTCCGGCGAGAGCTCGCCCTTCCGGGCTCCCAAGAGCCGCGCCCAAATGGCCGCCTCGGTGTTGGGACTGAGGAGTTGGGAGCTCATACTCTCGCTTTCAGTTTACTGAATGCGCCGGGGCGATAAGATGGAGGCAGATGCCGGTCCAGATCGGGCAAAAGCGCGAATCCGATTTTTCCGACCCGCTCGGACTGCTCAGCGACTGCCATCGCCGCATCGAGCGGTTTCTTGCTGTTTTGGTCAAGGTCTCCGAACGCGCCCGGGGCCGGGCACTCGATCCGGAAGAACGCGCCGCGTTCATGAACGCCCTGGAGTACTTCCGCAACTCGGCGCCAAAGCACACCGCCGACGAAGAAGACTCGCTGTTTCCGCGGCTGCGGGCGCAAGCGTCGCTCGACTGCCTGGCGGAACTCGAAACCGACCACCAAACCGCAGACCGCAATCATCAACGCGTCGACGCCCTCGGCCGGCGTTGGCTCGCTGACGGCGCCCTTACGCTAAAACAAGCCCAGGAGCTGAACGAGGCTCTCGCGCGCCTCTCGCGCATGTACACCCACCATATCGCCGTCGAAGATCAAGAACTGTTTCCCCTCGCCGCCCGGCTGCTGCCCGCCGATCAACTCGCCGAAGTCGGGCGCGAAATGGCCGAGCGACGCAAGGTCGCGCACAAATGAACCTCGGCCGCATGCTGATCGTCCTCGGCCTGGTCATCGCCGCCCTCGGTGCGCTCATCACTCTCGGAGAAAAACTCCCCATCCGCCTGGGCCGCCTGCCCGGCGACATCGTCGTTCGCGGCAAGCACTCGGTCTTCTACTTCCCACTCGTGACATGCCTGCTCGTGAGCGTCGTACTTTCGTTCGTCCTGTGGCTGATTAACCGCCGCTAGGCGAGTTTACAGTCCCGTGAGGGCCCCGGCCAAGCGCAAAGCGATGGACGCCACGTTCCGCAAATAGGAGAAGCGCGGCGCAGGCGGCTGGCAATACATCGCCGTTTGTTGGTTGGGAGTTTGCACGATCACCGGAAGGTCGCCTTCCAGGCCGCGGTCGCCCTGCAGCACGGGCAGCAACCGATGCTGCATCTGCGTGACGCCATAGCTCATGGCCGAGAACTGCCAGCCCAGTACGGGAATAATGGAGAATCCCGACTTCCAGCCGAGGGCTGGATTATAGGGCCGCTGCAGAGCCATGATCGGCAACCAGGGAATCTTCTGGGTGATCCCCAGCAGCGGCAGCAACGGCCGGGCGAAAGCAAAGAAACTTAGCGACGCGGTGTAAGTGGAGAGTTCCAGCGCTCCCGATCCCCAAGCCGGCAGCCGCGAATTGATGGAGGCAACCAGCGGGCCCGCCAGGCTCGCTGGACCCACGGGTCCGGATATGTTCCACGAGCCGCGCTTGCGCTCGTTCAAGCGGATCAGGATGTCGGCCATTCCAGTCTCTGGATTGGTGCGGATCATCGTACTGCGTTCATTCACCGGCTCAAACATGCCTGCGTCATTCAGCCGGGCGATGCTTTTGCGCAGCAGATGCTCGTTGAGCAAATCGCCTTCATCGATCTCGAAATTGCCGCGCACCGCCGCTTCCGAGAAGTGGCGATTGCCGATGAACTCGATCCGGTTCACATGATACGACTGGCCGCGGTCGACCGTCGCGTTCAAATCCGCTTCCGGCGCTCTTTCGGAACTGCCCTCGGCCGGCTGAACCTGCATGTTGACCGTGAATTCCAGGATGCCGTCGCGCTCGGCCTGGTGCCGCTCGTTGAACAACGTGGAGCAGAACTCCTGCGCGCGCATCACTTCATCCTTTGGATGTCCGACTTTTGTCGCAATCTGCTGGCCCGACACTTCCCACTTCTTCACCTTGTAGCGTGGACCTGCTTCGGCGCGAATGAATACATGCGCCCCTTGGTTGGCGACCTGGACATCGTCCAGCCGGACATTCGCGTCGAAATAGCCTTGGGAAACGTACAGCGAACGGAGCAGAGCCAGGTCTTGCTGCACGCCGTCGGCACTGTAGCCGGGATAGATCCGCCAAGTGGGCCACAAGCCCCTTACACCCGGAAACACGCGCTTGATCTTGAGCGCCTGGAGCGCGCCCCGCAGCTCCTTGGGGTTCATTTTGGTGTCGCCCACGAAATCCACCTGCTTCACCCGGACGCGCGAGCCGGCGTCGACCGTCAGCTTCAAGTCCACCTTTTTGCCGATGAACGGCACCAGGTCGTAATCCACATTGGCGTCTTGAAACCCGTCCGCTCGCAACTGATCCTGCGCTTGATTGGCGAGTTGATGCGCGCGCAGGCGGTTGATGATGGTACCTTCCGGAATCATCATCTGCAATCCATAGGACGACGGCACAAAGCGCACCTGGTGAAGCTGGTATTCCTGAGCTTCGATCACTTGAAACACCACCGCGGTTCCCTCCGCCTGGGGCTTCGATTCCACGCGGATGTCTTCGAACCGGCCGGTGGACCAGAGCCGGTGGACGTCGCCCTGAATCGTGGTGGTGTTGTACGGCTGGCCCACCCGTGTCTTCAATTCCACAGGGGCCTTGGTGCCGTCAATGACCACGGAGGTGATCAGCAACGGCGTGGAAACTGAAGGCCCTATAGGCCCCTCCGCGAAGGAGAGCCAAGAGACCAGGAATAGCGCCAAGATGGTTCGACTCATGGAATGCGGACCGGATGCAAGCCTCGGTCCATTGCTCGAACGATTATAGCCCAGCATTGCGCGCCAGTACACGGGCCACGCTGGACCAATCCAGGTCGCCTTGGCCCTGGGCCAGTGCCGCCAGCAGATGATCGTGAACCAGGCTGGCCAAAGGCATCGGGGATTCGCATTCTTCGGCTGCGGCCAGCGCCAGGCGGACGTCCTTCAAACCCAGGCGCAGCGCGAAACCGGCCGGCTCGAATTTTTCCTCAGCGATCACGCGGCCGTAGTTGGCAATTACGGCCGAACCGAGCAGCGTGTTCATGATCTCCAGGAAGATCTTCGGATCGACGCCCGCTTTCCGTAAGGTCGCAAACGCTTCCGCGAGAGCTTCCACCACGCTGATCACGATGAAATTTCCACAAACCTTTGCCGTGTTGGCTTGCCAGGGCTCGCGGCCGACGACGAAAGTCTGGCGGCCGATCGCGTCGAAAACCGGGCGGCACCGCTCGATCAGCTCTTCCGGCCCGGCGGCAACCACCAGAAGCCGCTTGGCTTCGGCTGCATCCGGCCGCCCGAATACCGGCACGCTCAAGTATCCCTGCCTTCGCTGGACGTGTTCCGCAGTCAGCCGCCGCGCCAGGACGGTACTGATGGTGCTGTGCGACAGATGCACGGCTCCGGGCTTCATCGCCGCTACGATGCCATCGTTGCCGAAGACAACCTGTTCCAGGGCCGCATCGTCGGCGACCATGGTCATGATGATCTCGGCGTCGCGGCAGGCGCTGGCGGGTGAGTCCGCCACCCGCGCGCCATCAGCGGCCAATGCCTCCGCTTTTTCGCGGGTGCGATTGTAGACCGCGACACTGTGCCCGGCCCGCAGCAGGTTCCGCGCCATGCCGATGCCCATCTTCCCGAGTCCAAGGAAGGCTACATTCATGCTCCCCAGCATAGCCAACCGGCGAAACGCAGGAGCTAACTGCTCAATCGTAACGGGCCGTTCATCGGCTGCGTCACATTCCTGACTCTCGGACTTCAGCTTTAACGAGGTGTAACCGGATCATGATAATCAGATGCCTGGTCTTAGCCTGTACATTTGCGACCTGCGCGCTGGCCCAAGGGTCGGCCGGCACGACATTGACCTTCACGCGGGACTACCACTTTCCGCCCGTAGGCCTCGCCAGCTCGGAAACAGCCCAGCTTAACCTGGTCAACGTAGCGACCAGTTCCGGCCCGCTGGCTCCTGCGTGTACTGGGACCCTCACCTTCACAAACGCCGGCGGCAAGGCCATTGGCAGTCCCGTGAATTTCACCACGTCGGGTTCGCAGATCCTCTCGACCCAACTCACCTTCGCGGAGCTGGCGCCCAGCGGCACGCGGGGCGAATTCACGGCAAGCGTTCAGTTGACCTACTCGGCTGAATCCAAGACACCCACCACCGGGCCGTGCTCGTTAGTGGTCTCGCTGGAGACCTTCGACACTTCAACCGGCGTAACGCACGTCTACTTGGGAAGCTCGGTCGGGGGCATTACCACTCCCATCCTCAGCCCCTTCGGCTCTCGTTGACCGGTTTCGATAGAGAGCCGGGTCGATCGCAGCCGCCATGGTCGCCGGATCCAGCCGGCTTCCCAGGAAGTCGCCGATGCGCTGTGCCGTGGCGAGCGGTTCGGAAATCGCGGAGCGGTGCTCAACGGTTAGCAGTTGCGTGAGGGGACGGATTGCCAGCATTGCTTTTGCTCGGGCCGTAGTGCGCGCGTATTCGTCTTTCAGGATCCTGCGACGCTCCGGCGAGGCCGCCATTTGACCACGGCGCTCGAGCATCCGGTCTTGGGAATCGAGCAACTCGTCCAGATCGCGCTCGCACAGGATCACACGGCAGGCGAGGCCGGCGGGCAGCGCCGCCAGCAGCGGAGTGATCACCTTGACGGCTTTTCCGCGCGCGTCAGCCAGCCATTTCGAACTTTGGAACAGCTTCTTCACCGGCTCAAATTCGAAATAACCACGCGGGTTGTCTTCATCGGCTTCACGCAGCCCGTCGGAGAGCACCGGGATGCCGGCCGCTGCCAGCATTTGCAGCAGCATGGAGGTGCCGGAGCGCGGCAATCCGGCTACGACGATGACGGATTGGGCCAGCGGCGGCACGTCCACGCCTGCGGCCGCCTGCGGAACATCCGCCGTTACGGGAACACTCGATCCGGAAGCGGGCCGCGTCGTATGACGCGTTGTTGTCATGCGGCGCGCCAAGCGCCGGTGTTCGCGCGCGCCTTCGGGATCGCTGAGATGTTTGTCGAGCAGTGCCGCCAGCCGCCGGTGCGCTTCCGGGTAATTCGGGTTGAAGGAAATCGCTGCGCGGAATGCCTCGGCGGCGCGTCCGAATTCGTTCATTCCCGCGAGCGCGCACCCCAGCAGGAAGTGCGATTGCGGGTCTTGATAAACCCTTTCCAGCGCGGCCAGCGCCGAGTGCGCCGCGGCATGGAACTTCCGCCGCCGCAGAGCGATGCGGCACAGGCCCAGATGCGCCTGGACGTTGTCGGGGTCGATCGAGAGGATCTTCTCATAAACCTCCTGCGCATCGCGCCAGCGCCTCAAGCGCAGATACAACTCCGCGGTTTGAAGAAGCGGCCCGGGCCGGAGCAGCTCCAAGTCGGTGATGCCTTCGAGAGCGGCGAGGGCTTCCGGATAGCGCTTCTCCGCGATCCACACCTGCGCCCGGAGAAAGTGCGCCACCGCCGATTCACCGCGGCCATCCAGGTCGTCCGCGATGCCCCGCATCTCCTCATGGAAACCCAGCGCCTGGCACGAAGTAAACAGCCGGACGGCAAAGCGCCGGTCGTCCGGATCGGCGGCGTGAAGTTCGCTGAAGATCTCGTGCGCTTCCCGATGGCGTCCGGCATCCTGATAGGACTCGCCGAGGTTATAACGGAGCTCGCGCACCGTCTTTTTCACCGCGACATCGCGATTCTCGTCGGGCCGCTCGATATATCCCAGCGCGATCATCTGTTCCAGCGCTTCGTGCGAGGCCACTGGATCCAGGCGCGTGTGCGGCGGATGCCGGCCATCGGCGCCGGGAATATTCTCCCAGCTCGAAATGAAAGCGAGATCCGTCTTCTCGGCGAAAGCTTCGGAAAGCACTTTGCCGTCCATGTCCTCGGCGACCGGCAATCCGTAGAGCGCGAGGATTGTGGGCACGATATCCAACACCGACGGCCCGTGCAGAATCTCACTTTTCTTTGCGCCCGGCCCGCTGATGACCAGGACGCCGAAGTCGCGATGCTCGACGGCTGGCCCGGCCGGGACATCGGGAATGGATGAGGGACGCAGGTGATCGGGATGGAAGCCGTGGTCCGACAGCAGCACGACCGTCGTGTCCCGGCCGGCTTTTTCGAGCAGCGTCCCCAGCATCTGATCGTGAAGCTGGTACGCCACGGAGACGACGTTGCGGTAAAGCTCAAAGTCGCGTTCGGAGATCCATGACTGCCGCGGCGGATGATAACGCATGAAAGCGTGCGAGAAGTGATCGATTGCGTCGTAGTAGACCGCGAAGAAGTCCCAGGGCTGGTTCTCAAGCAGCCAGGTAGCGGCGGACTGAATGCTCATGCACTCGGCCAGCGTGCGCAGAAGAACAGCCAGACGTCTGTCGGTATCCTGATCGATTTCGCGGGCCAGTGGGACGAACGGTTCCACCATCTCCGGAGTCAGCGAGTCGGGATGCACACGCAAGCCGGCCAGCGTCGCCGCCAATTCCGGCGGATGAACCGTGTGCGCGGCCAGCGGCCAGCCGTCCTCGAGCGGCCGGTGGGCGCGATGGTAATGATCGGATACCATGACGCCATCGATCGGTTCGGCAGGATGGCTGGGCCACCAGCCAATCACGGAGCTACGCAGGCCGCTCTGGTGGAGGATATTCCAGATCGCTTTCGATTTCCTTGACAGGTTTGTGACCGGCTGCACGCCGCGCCCGTCGGGAGTGGGCTCGGAGAAGCCGTGAATGCCGTGTTTGAATGGCCGCTTTCCGGTGGCGATGGAAGTCCACAGCATCGGCGAAAGCGGCGGATGCAGCGTGGCGATCTGTCCGCTGGCTCCGCGGTCGGCCAGGCGCTTTAGGTTAGGCATTTTGCCCGCCGCCATCAGTGGACGGATCACCTTCCAGTCCGCGGCGTCCCATCCCACCAGAAGGACTTTGCGCGAGGCCATGCTATTGGGAGGCCACGAACCTCTCGATGATGAACACGAAATGCTGCCGGGGTGGTGCCCTCACTTCTCCGGGGACTGGCCGCGGGGAGAAATCCATCTGGTTTGCCGCCGCCACTGCGGCTCCACTGTAAGGATCGTTTGGCTGTAGCGAATGAGCATCCACCAGCTTTCCCGAATCCGTTACAAGACCAAACACACACACCGGGTGAAACCTGGCGCCCCGCCCGGGCCGGGACGGCGAAACGAGGCGTGAGAGTTTTTCCGCACCTCCCATGGCCACGGCGCGCCCCCGCGCCTTCATCGCGTCAGTGGGCGTGAACAGATTGGGATCGGCATTCGTTAGCGGCTCCAGGCTATCCACGGAGATTTGCGATACGATTTTGCCGCCTTCGGTCACCATCACCTTGCGGGGGAAAGTGTGACCGGCGAATTGCGGGGCGTTCCTGTAGTCGTACGCGTAGTAGCGTCCTGGCGCCTGCGAATGCACCATCAGGAAGCCGGTTTGCGGGTCGATGCATTCCTCGGTTTCCATCCAGCGGCGCCCGGGTGCGGCAGAGACCTTCTTTCTCGCGCCGGAAAGCAACGCGCAGGTGACCGGCTCGCCCAGGAAGGTCCCGGTTGAGGTTCGGATCGTGACTCGCTCCAGGTTTGCCGCCGCGGGAATCGCCCCGAACAACGCGGCTCGCGCCTCTTGGAGCCGGAGCGGAATGGGGCCCGGCGTTCCGTCGGCGAAAAGACTCCCATGCGAGGATATCTCGGTGATCGTATAGCCGCCGCCCGCGACCGTTGCCGTCCAGCGCAGCCCCTGTTGAGGATCGAACAGGTCCTCCATTTGCCAGACGCCATCGTAAGCAGTTACCCCGCCGGAGTCCACCTGGAAGCTGACCTTCAGATCATAGCCCTGGCCTGCGCTCCGCAAAGCGTAGCTGCTTCGCGCGCGGTCAAGAAAGGAAAGAACCGGTGCTCTACTCTCCGGCGTATCCGCCAACCGCACTTCGCCCGTGACCATTTCCAGAGAATCGCGAGGTATCGGTTCCACCTTCGGGGCGCGTTCAGCAAGAACAGGAAGCGCCAGTCCGCCCGCGAGCAGCCACAAGATGCGCTTGGAGATCATGGAATTCCGCCTTCCGAAAGCCCCTACGATTCAAATCGCAGGCGGGGTTGATATGGTTTCCCCGCAGGCCGCAACATCGCGGATCCACCGCCCGATCCGCCACCGGAGCCTCCGCCCGAACCACCGAAGCCGCCCGATCCGCCACTGAATCCACCCGTGCCGCCACCACCGGTTCCACCACCGCCGGTTCCACCGCCGGATCCAAAACTGGATCCAAAGCCTCCACCCGACCCCGGATAACCTGACCCGGGATAATAAGTTCCGCCACTGGTGACTGGGTAGACGCCTCCGGTCTCGAGCGAGATGGAGACACCGGCTTGCGTCTCCGCTCCCCCAACCATGGCCTGAATCGGAACGTCTCCCTCGCCCAGGCCCTGTGGAACGACCACGTTGATCTGATAGACACCCGAACTGGAGAGTCCCACGAAGCTCGGCTGAACGGGAATATTGTTGATCAGGAGGCTAAAGGCGCTGTTGATCGGCGCAGCGCCTGAAAACACTTTTCCCGCGTGCACCGCAGGCGTGGTCGGCCCGAAGCCGAATCCGAAAAGTTCCAGCGTATCGCCCGGAAGCGCGGCTACTGTACGATAGCCCACCGACATACCGGTTGGGCCAAGGATGTCGTAGCTCCCTCCGCCGTAGGCACCGGAGTTGTTCCCCCGAAGAATGATTCCGGAGACATGCGTGTGGTCGATGAGGGCGAAAGAGGGCGCGAACGAACTCAGTGTCACCGCGGATGCTACCGAGCCGCCAGCCGTTGTGACGACTACCGAAACTGTGCCCGTGGCGGTGTCGTCCGGGGCCTGCAAGTCGATCTGGCTCGGGCTGACATAGGAAAGATAGGCCGCCTTGCCGTTGATCTGGACGCTGGTGCCGCCCAGAGTGGTGGGGAAATCGCCATTCCAGTAGGCGACTTCGCTGGCCAGGTTGGCTCCGTAAATCGAGATCCATTCGCCCGCCTGAATGACGTTTACCGTGCTTCCGATCGGGACCACGCCAGCGGGCGAAATGGTGGGCACCTGAGACTGGCTGGCAGCGCTCGCCTTCACTCCGGCTGCGCTGAAATCCTCATGGGCCATGGCGACCCGCACGGCCTTTGCAAACGGCGAGCTATTGGAACTCGCAAACGCGCGCTTCATGGTCCGAACGCTTGCGCTGGAGCGGGTGACGCCACGAATTCCATTGTTGATAATCGATGCGGATGCGTTTGTTACCAGAGCCATGGCTGACCCGGTGACCGCTGCATAGAACTGCCAGTTTTCCAGGCTGCGTTTCAACCGGTCTTTGAGGCGGGATGCGCGAAGAGTGGCGAAGTAGGCTTCCAAGCGCCGGTCCAGCTCCAGAGTTTGCCGGTCGTCCTGCCTTCCCCTCTGGCCAATTCGGGACGCCACTGGTTGCACTCCTTGGTGCTGCTGGAAACCAGCGTAAACTCTTCGGGAGTGGGCTGGGAATCGCATCTTTTCGGTATCTTGAGGCGTGCTGGGGCGTTAGAAGGCAGTTCGCTGGCGCCCAAAACCCTGATTTCAGTGCTTCCTTCTGCCGATAAGTCATACGTAGTGGCCCACTTCGCCAAGCGATCCGTTGTCGGCGTGTATCTCCTTGTTCTTTCAGCACTTCCGAATGTGTGCCGAGGGCAACAGTATTCCTTCCGGGACTATGTAGAAGGCCTGGGCAACCCGAGCGTCAACTGCCTTTTGCAGGACAGAGACGGTTTTCTGTGGATCGGCACCGAGAGCGGCCTGTACCGGTACGATGGCTCACGTTTTTGGCAGTTTGGGCAAAACGAAGGGCTGCCCAACGGATTTGTCCGTGCTCTGGCCCTGGACCGGGATGGGCGATTGTGGGTTGGAACCCGGGACGGCATGGCTATCCGTACCGGTCCGCGGACCTTTGCCGCTGTTACTTATCAACAGCAGAGTCTGAAATTCCCATACAATTCAGCTCTTGCAGCCGCACCCGACGGACGAATCTACGCGGCCACTCAGTTCGGGCTGCTGGTGATTCAGTCCCCGGATGGAGGCCATTCCTGGAGAGCAAGCGCCGCAAGTCCGGTGGATGCAAACTCTGTCGCGAGCGTCCTGGCCAAACCGGACGGGAGCGTCCTGTTCGGATGCGGAAAGGGCCTTTGCGAGATGGCCGGTGGAAAAATGGAGCGGTATGGCAAGTCGTCCGGTCTGCCGGAAGACGACTGGAAGTGCCTGCTGCTGCGGGCCAACGGCGAAGTATGGGCCCGCGGACCAAAATATCTTGTGACGCTCCGGCCTGGAAGCAAGAGATTCGACATCGTCGAACCTCCAGAACACGCGGCGAGCGACGTGACGTATCTCAGCCTCGCGGAAGATCGCTCGGGAACAGTGCTGGCCAGCTTCGGCTCCTCGGTAGGCCGCTACCGGGAGGGTAAGTGGCAAATCATTTCCCAAGCGCAAGGCTTCGGCAAGGGAACCGTTTCGTCGATCATCCAAGACCGGGAAGGGATTATCTGGTTCGGCCTCCTAGGTCACGGGATACGGAAGTGGCTGGGTTACGGCAACTGGGAACACTGGACCACGCAGCAAGGTCTGCATAGCGACGAGATCTGGGCGCTCGAGCGCGACGCGCATGGGCGCCTGTGGGTGGCCGACGAGCGCGGCTTAAGCATCCTGGAGCCGGGCGCGACGAGGTTCAAGTCCTGGTCACAGGCAGGAGTCGACCCGCCCTCCCGCTCCATGTCGCTGAGGAAGTCCAAGGACGGCTATCTGTGGGCAGCCACCTACCCTGGCAAGCTTCTTCAAATCGACGAAGCGACGCTGCACGGCTGGCAATTTACTCTGCCGCCGGTATCGCGCGTGTTTGTCGATTCCCGCGACCGCGTTTGGGTTTCCACCGAAGGAGGCCTCTTCGTGAGCGAGCGCCGCCGCGGGCGAGCCGAGTTTCACCCGGTGCCAAGCCCGCTCTCGGGCGTCCAGGAAATGAAAGACATGGCCGAAGACGCGCAGGGCCGGATTTGGGCTATTTCCGGGCAGTATCTGTTCCGCTATGACGAAACGAATTGGACCCGCCTCGACATTTCGCCGGCCCACCTCGGCCGCCACCTGGAGGATCTTACGTTCGAGAATCCTGGGGCGCTGTGGATCAACGCCACCGGCGAAGGAACGGCCCGCTTCGAGTTGCAGAACGGCAACATTGCGGCGTTTACAAAGCCGGGCTTGTCGTCGAACGAGGTTGTCTTCCTGCGGAGGGACAGCCGGGGTTGGATCTGGTTCGGAGAAGACCAGGGGGTGGAGGCCTTCGATGGGCGCTCCTGGAGGCGGTACACGTCCGGCGACGGCCTGATCTGGGACGACTGTGACAGCGGCGGGTTCCTGGAGGACTCTGACGGCTCGGTCTGGATCGGAACCAGCGGTGGTCTGTCTCATTTCCTCAGTCCCAGCGCCGGACCCGTGCAACCTCCGCCACCGCCGATCTTCGTTCAAGCTGAATACGGGATGCGGGACCTGGCCAATAACGGCGAATTGGCCTGGAAGCGCGATCCCTTGACGGTCTCGCTGGCTTCTTTGACGTTCCGCAATGAAGAGGCGTTGAAGTTTCGCTACCGGCTGGCGGGCTTGGAGGAAGATTGGGTCGAAACAGCGGACCGCACGGTTCGCTATCCGGAGCTGTCGGCGGGCCAATATACTTTCGAGGCCCAGGCGGTTGATTCCAGCAGCGGCAAGACGTCCGCGGTCAGCAGGTTCTCCTTCGAGATCCTGCCGCCCTGGTGGCGCAGCAAAGTGTTCCTCTTTGCTGTGGCCTTGGCGCTGGGTCTGGCAAGCGCCCTGCTGTGGCGCTGGCGCGTTCGTGTTCTCGTGCGGCGGCAGCACGAACTAGAACGTCTGGTGGCGGATCGAACGGCAGAATTGGACCGGAGACTGGCGCACGAAGAGTTCCTGAAAGCCGAAGCGGAGCGAGCCAATCAGGCGAAGAGCGAGTTCCTGGCCATGATGAGCCATGAGATCCGGACCCCGATGAACGGCATCGTCGGCATGGGAAATCTGCTGGCCGATACCCCGCTGTCCAGCGATCAAGGCGAATACGTGGAAGCCATCCAGTTCTCAGCCGATTCCCTGCTGACGATCATCAACGATATTCTGGATTTTTCCAAAATCGAAGCCGGTAAGGTCATCCTCGAAAGGGCGTCATTCCGGTTGCGGGAGCTGGTACGCAATTCGGTAAGCGTCGTCAGCACCGCCGCGCGGGCGAAACATTTGGAAATCGCTGTCGCGATCGAGGACGAGACTCCGGATCTGCTGCTCGGCGATCCCCTACGGCTCCGCCAGGTCCTGCTGAATCTGCTCTCCAATGCGGTGAAGTTTACGGATCGGGGAGCCGTTCGGGTGTCGCTTTCCGCCGGAGCCACGTCCGAACCGGATTGCGTGCTGCTGCGCGTAACCGTTTCCGACACCGGAATTGGAATCGCTCCGGAAGCGCAAGAGCGACTGTTTCAGAGCTTCAGCCAGGCCGAGTCATCCACCACGCGGCGCTACGGCGGTACGGGGCTTGGCCTGGCGATCTCGAAACGGCTGGTCGATCTGATGGGCGGCGAAGTCGGGTTCGAAAGCCGCCTGGGCGAGGGGAGCACGTTCTGGTTCACGGCCAAACTGAGCTTGGGAACGGACGGCCTTGCGAAATCCAGTCCCCTGGCGCCGGATCTGCTGCGAACGCAGAATCACGGGATGATACTGGTGGTTGAAGACAACCGGATCAATCAGAAGGTGCTTACTCATCAGCTGATCAACCTCGGCTACGCCGTCGAAGTCGCAGAGAACGGCGCGGAAGCAGTTACCAAGGTCAAAGCGCGCCGCTACGATCTCATCTTCATGGACGTGCAGATGCCGGTGATGGACGGCTACCAGGCCACGCAAGAAATCCGGAATCTGGCCGAGCATTCCGCATCAGTTCCGATCGTGGCGGTCACCGCCAACGCGTTTCAAAGCGAAAGAGAGAAGTGTCTGTTCTGCGGCATGGACGACTACCTGACCAAGCCCGTCGACAGAGGCCGTCTGGAAGAGACCGTCCGGCGGTGGGTGAAACGCGAAAACGAAGCCGGGCGGCCATCCTGATCCGGGCGCTCGCCGACATCCCCCAATCTGGTACTGGTCCCACCTGGGTGGTCTCGCTCAGAACCTTTCGGAGCCCTCCGTCGCAGAATGATAATGCGGGACTTAGGACGCCGCCAAGCGTGGAGGTGCTCTTGCGTGGGACAAACCAAGAAGAGAGGTGTCCTTATGACAATGACCACCTTAGAACGTTGTCTGGAGTTTCTGGATCGTAGCCGCATCAATTACGCCCATACCAAGCACCCTCGCGTCTTCACTGCGGCTGAAACCGCCTTCGCCGAGCACGTTTCGCCTCACAAGCTGGCCAAGACGGTGGTCTATGCCACAGCGCAAGGCTACGGCCTGGCCGTCCTTCCGGCTGATTGTCTGATCAACATCGAGACGCTCGGCGCTTTCCTGAACGACCCGGATATCCGGCTGGCGAGCGAAGCCGAAATGGCGCAGCTGTTCCCGGAATGCGAACTAGGCGCCATGCCGCCGATTGGCAACCTGTTCCATCTGCCCGTGATCGTGGACACAAGCATCGCCGAGCAGGAGTTTATCGTTTTCAATGCCGGAACGCATCAAGACGTGATTCACATGAGTTACGGTGACTTCCGGCGTCTGGTGAATCCGGCGGCCGGCAAGTTCACCATGCTAGGAGTCGCGCACCCCGTCTAGCGCTGACCGGCACTGTATCCTGGACCTAGTGGGTCCGATTCATATTCTCGGCGGCGGTCTGGCGGGGGCAGAAGCCGCGTGGCAGGTAGCGCGAGCGGGTCTCGCGTGCATTCTGCACGAAATGCGGCCCGTCCGGTCCACCGCGGCGCACAAGACGGACCAGCTGGCCGAGCTGGTGTGCAGCAATTCGCTGAAAAGCGAGTCCGAAAACACGGCGCCCTGGCTGCTGAAGGAGGAACTTCGCCGACTTGATTCACTGCTGCTGCGTGCCGCGCAAACCGCGCGAGTGCCCGGCGGTCACGCGCTCACGGTCGATCGCGAGGTTTTTGCGGGCGAGGTCTCGCGAGCCATCGCGCAAAATGCGCTGATCGAACTGCGGCGCGAGGAAGTCGCGTCCATTCCTGACCACGGGATCACGATCGTCGCTACCGGCCCGCTCACCAGCGGCGCTCTGGCCGAAGAAATCGGACGCATCACGGGCGCCGAGCGGCTGTTTTTCTACGACTCGATCAGCCCCATCGTCGATGCCGAATCCATCGACGTCGGCATTGCCTTCCGCGCTTCCCGCTATGGCAAATCGCTCGATGGCACCGACGACTATCTGAACTGCCCGTTCGATCGCGAACAATACGAGCGTTTCGTGGACGCCGTCCTGGCCGCCGATGCGGTGCCATCGCACATTCCCGAAGACCGCGCGCAATTTTTCGAAGCCTGCCTCCCCATCGAAGAACTGGCGCGGCGGGGGCGCGACACGCTGCGCTTCGGTCCGATGAAGCCCATGGGCTTGACCGATCCGCGCACCGGCAGGCGTCCTTACGCAGTGGTCCAACTGCGGCAAGAAAATCTACGCGCCGCCAGCTACAACCTCGTTGGTTTTCAAAATCACATGCGCTTCGGGGAACAGGAACGAGTTTTCCGCATGATTCCCGGCTTGGAGCGCGCCGAGTTCCTGCGATTTGGGCAGATTCACCGCAATACGTACATCAATGCGCCCTCGCTGCTGACTTCGACGCTGCAACTGCGCGCTCGCCGGGAGATTTTCTTCGCCGGCCAGATCTCGGGCGTCGAAGGCTACGTCGAGTCCATCGCCACCGGTCTGGTCGCGGGGCGGCACGCCGCCGAATTGGCCTCGGGCGAACCGGTTCGCCCCTTTCCACGCGAAACCGCCATCGGATCGCTGTGCGCCTACGTCTCCGGCGCGGACGCCCGCAACTACCAGCCGGCCAACATCACGTTCGATCTGCTGCCGGCGCTCGACGAAGAATCACGCCAGCGCTGGCGGCACGACAAGAAAGCGCGCCACGCTGAAGTCTGCCGCCGTGCGCTCGAGAAGCTGGACGAATACCGGTCGATTTATGCCTGAGCTGGCCGGTCACGTCGAGCGCTTTCTGGACGAGCTGCGCCGCCAGAACGCTTCCGCCCACACCATCCGGAACTATGCGTCGGACCTGGAGCAGTTTGTTGCTTACTTCACCGTTCCCGATCAGCCCAAGCCCGCGCTGGAGAGCATCGACGTGCCGGCGATTCGCGAATGGCTCGGGCATCTCTACGAGCAGCGCCTGACCGCGGTCAGCATCCGCCGCAAACTGGCCGCGGTGCGGTCGCTCTTCAAATTTCTTCTGCGCGACGGCGTGGTGGAGAGCAACATCGCGCGCCTGGTTCGAACGCCCAAAGCGCCGAAAAGTCTTCCCGCCGTGATGACCGCCGAGCAGACCAACACGCTGGTGGACGGCATCAGCTCGGCCGCCGACAAGCTGGAGCGCCCCTATCCGGCGCGCGACCTGGCCATCTTCGAGCTACTGTACGGCTGCGGGCTGCGGATCAGCGAGTTGGTGGGCCTGAATCTGGACGATTTCGATTTCAACGAACGCTGGGTGCGCGTGCGCGGCAAAGGCCGCAAGGAGCGGCAGGTGCCGTTCGCCTCGAAAGCCTCCGCCGCGCTGGACCGCTATCTGGCCGTACGCCAGCCTGCGTCAGGCGCCGAACGCGTGCTTTTTCTGAACCATCGCGGCTCGCGGCTCACCGACCGCGGCGCGCGCGGCATCGTCAAGTTTTACGCACGCATGGTCAGCGGCGATTCGTCGATTCATCCGCACAGCCTGCGCCACGCCTACGCCACGCATCTGCTCAGCGACGGCGCCGATCTCCGGGCGATTCAGGAACTTCTCGGTCACGCGCGGCTTTCGACCACGCAGAAATACACCCAGGTTTCGCTCGCCGACCTGATGGCTGTGTACGACAGAGCACATCCAAAGGCGTGAGCCTCGCGGCCCTGCATGTTACTATGAAATAAATCGAACAAAGCATTCGATTTCTACGTCTAAATCGGCTGGGGAGAACCATCCCAAGTGAAGGCTACATCGAAAATTTTCCTGACGATCGGCCTCGTTGTTTTGGTGAGCGGTGGTGTGTTCGCCAGCATCAAGTACAACCAGCGAGGCATTGTAGAAGTGCAGACCGGCCGGGTGGCCCGGCAGGACCTTACGGCGGTTGTAACTGCGTCCGGCGAGATCAAACCGAAGAACTACATCAACTTAGGCGCCAACACCGTTGGACCCGCGCCCATCACCGCGATTCTGGTCAAGGAAGGCGACCGGGTGAAGAAGGGGCAGGTGGTCGCCCGGATGGAATCCGTCCAAGCCAATGCGGATGTTGTGGCACAAAAGGCGTCGGTAGCGACATCGCTCGCCGATTCGGCGGCTTCGGAAGCCGGATTGAAATCATCGGAAGACGCGACGCGCACCGCGCAAGCCACTCTCGAAAAAAGCAAGGCCGAACTGGTCCGCACCAAGGCGAATTTAGACCGCGCCACCGAGCTGTATAAAGACAAATTGCTCGCCAAGCAGGATTACGATCAAAAGAAAGCGGAGTACGACACGGCTGTGGCGGCGATCGGCGAAGCGGAGGCTCGTCTGTCCCAGGCCAAGGCCCAACAGGCCCAGTCGCGCCAGCAGTTGGTTTCCGCGCAGAAGCGAGTCGCGCAGATAGAGGCGGGACTCGACCGCTACAAGGACATTCTTGAAAACTACTCCGTCGTGGCGCCGATCGATGGAATCGTGACCAATCTTCCGGTCCGCGTTGGCGAAACCGTGGTGCCCGGCATCCAGAACTCCTCGGCCAGCACGATTATGACGGTCGCCGATATGTCGCTGATCACGGCCGAAGTGAAAGTGGACGAGACCGACATCGTCAACGTGCAGGTGGGCCAGCCCGCCGAGGTGACGATCGACGCCATGCCGAATCGCACCTTCCACGGTCATGTGACCGAGATTGGTGACACAGCCATTCTGCGTTCCAGCGGCGTGGCCGCGTCGCAGAGCAATACGTCGGATCAGGAAGCCAAGGATTTTAAAGTCGTGATCGGGCTCGACGATCCTCCGGACGACATCCGGCCGGGTCTTTCCTGCACGGGCAAAATCGTCACCGCGACGCGGCACAACGTGCTGACGATCCCCATTCAGGCTCTCACGGTGCGCCAGCGCGGCGATTTGCAACCCAAGAAGAACGCCGGCGTTCAGGCGGCCGCTTACGTCGATCCGGCGACTGAAAAGGCCATGAAGCAGGACGTCCAGGGCGTCTTCGTGGTGAAGGACGGCCGCGCCGAATTCCACCCGGTGACCACTGGAATTACGGGCACTACCGATATCGAGGTTCTGTCCGGATTGAACGACCGCGATCCGATTATCACCGGCACCTACAAAGTGATCCGCACGCTGCGAAATGACGCCAGGATCCGGGTGAACAACAAAGCCCCCGATACGACGGAAAGCTCATAGCACAGTATGGCGACGGCGACCCAGGAACTCCTCGACCGCGGCGAGGCTCTGAAGCGCGAAGGCATCGTTATCCGCACCTACGATCTGTGGAAGACGTATGTGATGGGCGATCAGGAGATCCATGCCGTTTCGGGCGTGGATATCGAAATCCGCCGCGGTGAGTACGTGGCCATCATGGGGCCGTCCGGTTCAGGCAAGTCCACGCTGATGAATCTGATCGGCTGTCTGGATTCGCCGACCAAGGGCCTGTACTACCTGAACGGCAACCTGGTCAGCGACATGGAAGACGACGAACTGGCGCACATTCGAAACAAGGAAATCGGCTTCGTATTCCAGACCTTCAATCTGCTGGCGCGCGCCAGCGCGTTGCACAACGTCGAGTTGCCGTTAATTTACGCGGGCATCCCCGCGCAGGCGCGGCTCGAGCGCGCGAAAACGGCGCTCCGGGCCGTGGATCTCGAGGCGCGCATGCATCACAAGCCCAACGAGCTCTCTGGCGGGCAGCGGCAGCGCGTGGCCGTGGCGCGGGCGTTGGTGAACAATCCGTCGATCTTGCTTGCCGACGAGCCCACCGGCGCGCTCGATAGCGTGACCGGCAACGAAATCATGGCTCTGTTTGAACGGCTCTGGCAGCAGGGCAATACGATCGTGCTGGTGACGCACGAGGCCGACATCGCCATGCGTGCTCACCGCGTGATTCACATCCGCGACGGCAAAGTCGAAAAAGACGAAAAGATCAAATAGCCCGCGGCCTTAGTCAACCACGATTTCGGTCTTGGCCGGACGCGTCTTCTTCAGCAGCATCACGATTGGGATCACCGCGAGGAATGCGATGGCGAGAAACTTGAAGTCCTCCACGAAAGCCAGCATCGCGGCCTGCTGCTGCACCAGGTTGTAGATCATTTGGTCGGCCTGGGCCGCGGCATGCACGGCGTCGGCGCCCCTGGCCAGGAACACCTGCCTGGCGGCTTCGAGAGTGGATTGGTATGCCCCATCGAGCGGCGACACATGCGCCACCAGTTGCTGCTGATGGAACTGCTCGCGACGGGCCACGAGCGTGGTCGCGATTGCGATACCGCTGCTGCCGCCGATGTTGCGCGCCAGGTTGATCAAGCCAGTAGCGTAGCTGGTTCGCTGCTTGGCGATGAAGTAGAACGCCGTGGCGTTGATCGGCACGAACAGGAACGCCAGGCCCAGGCTCTGCACGATGCGCGCCACCACGGCGTGCTCGAAGTCGACCTGCAGATTGAACTGAGCCATTTGGAACAAGCCGAAAGATGAGATGAGCAGGCCGAAAATGATCAGCCAGCGCGCTTCGATCTTGGAAAGCAGAAAGCCGACGATCGGCATCATGATCATGATGGCCAGACCTCCCGGCGACAGCGCCAGGCCGCTCTGCGTGGCTGTGTAGCCGAGCAAGGTTTGCAGGAACAGGGGCAGCGCCACCGTGCTGCCATACATCACGAAGCCGAGCGCGAACATCGTGAAAGTGGAAATCGCGAAGTTGCGCTCCTTGAGCAAGTGGAAGTCGACGACCGGGTCCTTTTGCGCGAGCTCCCAAAACACGACGCCGGTGAGCGCGACAACGCCGATGATGGCGGCGGCCAGGATGCCGTGCGACGAGAACCAGTCGTTGCGCTGGCCTTCGTCCAGCATGATCTCGAGCGCGCCGAGGCCGGTCGCCAGCAGTCCGAGGCCGACGTAGTCGATCTTCAGGCCGTCGCGGAGCGACTTACGAATCAGGTATGGCGGATCGAAGACCAGGAGCGAGGTGAACAGCAGCGAACAAATCCCCACGGGGATGTTGATCAAGAAGATCCAGCGCCAGGTGAAGTTATCGGTGATCCAGCCGCCCAGGGTCGGGCCGACCACGGGCGCGAACACCACGCCCATGCCGTAGACGGCCATCGCCATGCCCTGCTTTTCGCGCGGGAATGTTTCGCGAAGAATCGCTTGCGAAATCGGTTGCAGCGCGCCTCCGCCGAGCCCTTGCAGCACGCGGCAGACGATCAACACGCCCAGGCTGGGAGCCAGGCCGCACACCGCGGAACTCACCGTGAACAACAGCACGCAGGTCATGTAGAAGCGCTTGCGGCCGAACAAGGTCGAGAACCAGCCGCTGAGCGGCAGCACGATGGCGTTCGCCACCAGGTAGGCGGTCAGCACCCAAGTGGTTTCGTCGACGCTCGACGACAGACTTCCGGCGATGTGCGGCAGAGCGACGTTGGCGACGCTGGTATCCAGCACTTCCATGAAGGTCGCCAGCATCACCGTGCAGGCGATCAGCCACGGGTTCACCACGGTCCGCTCGTGTGTTCGCAGTTCTAGTATTTCCGTCTGCATGTGGGCGGGTACTTGCGCGCGGCTACTTCGTGAAGATGGTGGCTTCCACGTTCATGCCCGGACGCAAAACCTGATTGCCGCCGGGGATAGGATCGAGCACGATCTTGACGGGGATTCGTTGCACTACTTTGACGTAATTACCGGTAGCGTTCTCCGGCGGCAGCAGGCTCATGCGAGTGCCGGTGGCCGCGGCGATCGAATCCACATGGCCGGCGTAGGTCTTCCCGCTGAGGTCTGCCTTTACTTCCGCTTTCTGGCCGGCGTGCACATCGGCAAGCTGCGTTTCCTTGAAATTGGCAGTGATCCAGACATCGTTGAGCGGGATCAGCATCAAAAGGCCTTGGCCTTGCTGCACGATCTGCCCGACTTCCACTGATTTCTTCGTTACCACCCCGTCCTCGGGAGCCACAATGACGGTGTAGCTGAGGCTCAATTCGGCGGCCTCCAGGTTGGCTTTGGCTTGTTGAACGTTGGCTGCGGCGGAATTCGCGTCGGCGGTACGAACGTTCACCTGCTTCTCGTTGGCGCGAGCCTGGGCGATTCCGGCACGGGCCTGCACGACACGAGCCTGCGCGGCCAGCATCGCCGCCTTCTTGGTAGCCGCATCCTGATTTGCGCCGGCGAGCTTCTCTTTGGCCGCCGCCAGTTGGCTGTCCGCCACGCGGGCCTGCGCAACGTAGGAGTCGTATTCGAGCTTCGAAATCTCTTCCTGGTCCACCAGCGTCTTCATGCGCTTCAAATCTTCCTGCGCCCGCTCGGCCGTAGCCTGGGCCGCGGCGACGTTGGCGCGGGCCACCGAAATGTCGGCTCCCGCGGCGCGCTCGTACTCTGTTTTGACCTGTTCGTAATCGGCTTGCGCGCTGCCCAATTGGGCCTCTGCGATGGAAGTGTCGCCCGCGGTGGTCTCGCGTACCAGCGGCACACCCACATCCGCGCCTTTGGCCTGGCTGAGCGCTACAGCGAGCGCAGCCCGCGCCTGGTCGGCTTTCACCTGGAAGTCGCGGGGATCGATGCGCGCGAGCACCTCCCCTTTCTTCACCTGTTGATTGTCGTCCACCAAAACCTGGCTGATCTTGCCGTAAATTTTCGAAGAAACCGGAATGATATGGCCGTCCACTTGCGCGTCGTCTGTGGACTCGCGATCCAGGGAATGGATCCAGAGGTATGTCCCCGCCGCAGCGATTAACAATAAAACACCGAATATGATGAGCTTGCGCGAACCCGTCTTCGATCGGGGGGCGGCCGTCAGATGGACTTCCGACCGGGCCTCCCCTTTCCCCGGCGCGGTATCCTGTTCCTTGTCCAATACTGTGTCCTGTTCCATGCCCTTCCTTGATTGTCGCTCGAAACTTAAAGTGTCCACGTACCTGGGCGCGAAGATGGGGATCCGGTGATCTCAGCAACGATCGACGCAGTCATCGGACCGGCGGTCAAAAAAAACGCGCCCTGACGAAACAGCGCAGCCAGTACACGCTTGCCCTCTTCATCGATGTAAAGCGTTCCGGTCAAGTCAACGATTGGAGCCTTTCGGCCGCGAATCAGGCCGGCGGTCTGCCAGGATTGTTCTAATTCTCTCGCCCACGCACCAATTAGCTTGCCTTCCACCTGGAAGGTGAGCGCCTCGGGCGCGTCATGGACTGTGATCTTTAACATCTTGGATGCTGAAAGGGCATTCCACGCACCAGTTCTGTGCGGAGTATTTTCATCGACTTAGATCGGGGAGCCGAGAGCCTCCCGCCGAAATGTCGGCTTCCGCCGAGCCATCGGCGGGCACGATCCACATCCCTGTCCGGTGCCAGGCTGGCTGGAACAAAGTGGACTTCTCGGTGTCTACATAAACGTGTTTGAACAATCGATACTCGTTGACCAAGCGCCGAATAAAGGCTGGAATTTTCTGGCGTCACTAAGTGCGGAGTTACTGGTGGTTAGTGTCGCTGTCCTAATTCCGCTGATTTATAGCGACCACTTACCGCTCGTTCATTGGAGAGATGTCCTGGTTGGACCAGCGCCCAGATCAGTGGAGCCTGAGCCGATGCGAAGGGCGTCGAGCGCAAGCCGGTCGCGTCCGTCCATGCTCCGGACATTCATGCCACCGGCATGGACAAGTCCGAGTCCGGCCCCAGTCACTCCGTCGGGACCCGAGACCATTGCTGCACCACGCCTCGCCACAAGCGACGTCTATTGGGCAGCAAGCTCTGTCCCGATCGGCAAGTTGTTGGTGAACACGGCCCCGCCCCCTCCGAAGCCTGCGGCAGAGCGGCCGAAAGCCTCGTCCGAGCCCATCCGTGTGAGCGGCGGCGTGCAGATGGCCAAGCTAATCCGCAAAGTGATTCCCGTCTACCCGCCGCTGGCCAAGCAACTGCGTGTCTCCGGAGTGGTGCATCTGATCGGGACTATCGGCAAGAATGGCACGATCCGCAACCTGCAAATCGTGGACGGCCATCCGATGCTCGCGCGAGCGGCAGCAGAGGCCGTGGAGCAATGGGTCTACCAACCTACTTTGCTGAACGGAGAACCTATCGAGGTAATTGCTCCGATCGAAGTAAGTTTTACGCTGTCGCAGTAGGTCCTGACCTATTCGACCTTCGGCGGTCGACTAAGTAGACGAATAAGTAGAGGAGAGCGAAGAGGCCGCACGCGAACAGCACGAGTCCCCACAGGTGGCTTCTCAGGTAAGGAAGAGCGTCTGAACCAAGCCGCGTGCCGAGCCAAGCCAGAAACAGATAGCGTGGGACGCGCGCGCCGAGCACCACTAGCGTAAAAGAAAGCGGGCGGCTGCCGAGCGCCCCCGCCGAGATCACGAAGATTTTCATCGGCATGGGAATGATCGGCACAAAGGCAGGCACGAACACGGTCAGCAGGCCGTATTCCTGAAACCAGGCGCGCAGTTTCTGGCCTCGCGGGCTGGAAGTGTGATGGCGGTGATAAGCCTCGCCGCCTTTCCGGGCGATAAAGAAGAGGATGAGGCAGCCGAGGAGCGATCCGGCGATTGCAGCGAACGCGGCCCAAAAAGCTTCGGCACGATCCACGACGCCGAGCAGCAGCAACAGAACATCCACGCCGCCGATCATGGGAATGCCGGTTGAGTCGGCGATCGAAAGAAGAAAGACTCCCAACGGCCCCCAGGACACCAAGGTTTGAATGAATTTGGCCAGTTGAGCTCCGCTTTGGACTAACCGAGCAACTCGAGCAGCTCGTCTTCGCCGATCACGGGAATGCCGAGCGAAGCGGCCTTGTCGAGCTTGGAGCCGGGGTCGGCGCCGGCCACCACGTAGTGCGTCTTCTTACTCACCGAACCAGTGACCTTTCCACCCGCCGATTCAATCCGCTCCTTGGCCTCCTCCCGGGCCAGATGCGGCAGCGTTCCGGTGAGCACGAAGACCTTCCCGGTGAGCTTGCCCGCCGCCTTCTTCCGCACGGTCTCCTCAAACTGCAGACCGGAATCGCGCAGCGCCTTCACAAGCTTCCGGTTCCGCTCTTCGTGAAAGAACTGGCGGATGCTTTGCGAAACTTTCGGTCCTACTTCCTCGGCTTGTTGCAAGGTTTCCTCGTCGGCCTCGGCGATCTCGTCCAGACTACCAAAAGTTTCGGCCAGAATCTGCGCCGTGCGCTCGCCGACGAACGGTATGCCGAGCCCATTCAGAACGCGGGCCAGCGGCTGGCGGCGCGACGCATCGATGTTGCGCAGGATCTTTTCGGCCGACTTCTGCCCCATGCGCTCCAGTTCCAGCAATTGCTCCAGCGTGAGGTCGTAAATGTCGGCGACGCTTTTCACCAGTTCACGGGACACGAGCTGATCCACCAGCACGTCGCCCATGCCGTCGATATCCATGACCCCGCGCGCGGCAAAGTGCAACACGGACTCCTTCAGGCGCTTGGGACAGTTGGTGTTGATGCAGCGGCTGGCCGCCTCGCCCTCTTCGCGCACAATCTCGCCGCCGCAAACCGGGCAGTGCTTGGGCATGCGGAACGGGTGACGGTCGTGGCCCTGCTTTACCACGCGCACCACTTTGGGAATGACATCGCCGCTGCGCTCCACAAGCACTGTGTCGCCGATCTGGACACCCAGGCGTTCGATCTCGTCTTCGTTATGCAGCGTGGCGTTGGCAACCGTTACGCCGCCGATGATCACGGGGTTCAAGCGAGCCACCGGCGTGAGCGCGCCGGTGCGGCCCACCTGCACCTCGATGCCTTCGACTACGGTCTGTTCCTGATGCGCCGGGAACTTGAAGGCGATCGCCCAGCGCGGGGCTTTGGCGGTCCAACCGAGGGCGGCCTGCTGCGCGATGGAATCCACTTTCACCACGATGCCGTCGATTTCGTATCCCAGAGATTCGCGCTTCGCCTCCCAGGTCCGGTAATACTCCAGAACGTCGTCTAAACCCGCGCACTTCTTCCGGTGCGGATTCACCTTGAAGCCCATCTTGGCGAGCACTTCGAGCGATTCCCAGTGGCTGTCGTAATGGAAACGGCCGTCTACCAACAGAAAATAGGCGAAGTATTCCAGCTGACGCGAAGCAGTCAGCGACGGCTCCAGCGCGCGCAGCGATCCGGCAGCGGCGTTGCGCGGATTGGCAAATGACGGCAAGCCCTGCTGCCCCTGCCGCGCGTTCAGTTTGTCGAAGGCTTTCAACGTCATGATAGCTTCGCCGCGCGCTTCAAAGGCGTCCAGCTTGGTCCGGACGCGCAAGGGCAGGCTGCGAATAGTGCGGGCGTTTTCGGTTACATCTTCGCCGACTTGTCCGTCACCGCGCGTGATGGCCTGCGCAAAAAGGCCGTCCTTGTAGTGGGCGGCCATGGAAAGCCCGTCCAGCTTCAACTCGGCGACGTACTCGTACGGCTGGCCATCCAGAAGATCGCGCACACGCCGGTCGAATTCGCGCATCTCCTCTTCGTTCAGGGCATTGTCCAAGCTCAACATGGGCGAACTGTGGCGCACCTTGACGAAGCCTTCGCGGGCCTTGCCTCCGACGCGCTGGGTGGGCGAGTCGGGCGTGATGAGATCGGGATGGGCGGCCTCCAGTTCCTTCAGGCGCCGCATCAGCCGGTCATATTCGGCGTCGCTGACCTCGGGGCGGTCCAGGACGTAATACAAGTAATCGTGGTGATGCAGCTTTTCGCGCAGTTCGTCGATTTCGCCTGTAACGCGTTTGTCGTGCATCTACTATAATTAGGGTACTATCGAGACCTACCAGCGCACCGTTCTAATTTACAATCCTTTCGCGGGCGGACTCAGACGGCGAAGGCATGGACTTCACCAGGCTCTGAAGATCCTGAACGAGAGCGGAATGGCCGTCGAAGCGCTCCCCACGGCAGGTCCTGGGACAGCCGGGCAGATCGCCCGCGCGGCAATCGATCGGGGCGCCGATCTCATTCTCGCGGCCGGCGGCGACGGCACCATCAACGAAATTGCCAACGGCATAGTGGGTTCGGAAGTTCCCTTGGGCGTGCTTCCGGCGGGAACGGCCAACGTTCTGGGCAACGAACTGAAGCTTGGCCGGACCATGGAACGCGCGGCGGAGACGCTGGCTCACTCGGTGAAGGAACGCGTGGCGGTCGGCCTTCTCACCAGCGCCGAAGGCTTTTCGCGATACTTCCTGCTAATGACGGGCGCCGGGCTGGATGCCGACATTGTGTACAGCTTGAATCTGCGGCTCAAGGACGCGTTCGGCAAAGTGGCCTATTGGATCGGTGGATTTGCCAAGGTCGGCCGGCGAATCCCGGAATTTACCGTGGGAGCGAACGGCCGCGATTATCGAACCAGTTTCGCCCTGGCTAGCCGCGTCCGCAACTACGGCGGCGACCTGGAAATTGCGCCGAGCATCTCACTGCTGGACGACGAGTTTGAGCTGGTGCTTTTCGAAGGCGAGAGCTCGTTTCGATATCTACGGTACATGCTGGGAGTGGTGACTCATCGTCTGCGGGACATGCCGGGTGTTACCATCCTGCGCACCCGACAGGCCGTATTCTTGCCGCCCGCCGGCGTCCGCGTGCATCTACAGGTGGACGGCGAATACACCGGCGTAGCCCCGGCCAGCGTGGAAATCGTCCCCAATGCGCTAACTCTGCTGGTTCCTCCAGACTTTCGCGCGCGGCGCCCGGCCCGTGTCGAGGACGCCCAATGGACAACGTCACACACACGCTGACCGGGTTGGCGCTGAGCCGCGCCGGCCTGGACCGGTTTTATCCGCGGGCTGCACTGGTGCTCATGCTGTCGGCCAATGTGCCGGACATCGATGTCCTCGCCGCGTTGCGCGGAGGGCTCGCCTATTTCGAGAATCATCGCGGTATCACGCATTCCATCGCCGCGGCTCCGGTGATGGCACTGCTGCCGGTGCTGGTGGTTTGTGCCATCGGGCGTAGTTGGCGCGGGTGGCTCGCAGCTTGGGGGCTATCGCTCATCGGAGTGGCCAGCCATCTGCTTCTGGATTGGACCAACGCCTACGGCATTCGCATGCTGTTGCCCTTCTCGTCGCGATGGTTGCGCCTGGACTTGAACGACCTCGTAGACCTGTGGATCTGGGCGGTTCTGCTGCTGGCTTGGCTGGGACCGATGCTCGGCCGGCTAGTGAGTTCCGAGATGGGTGCTAAGCCCGGGTCGGGACGCGGCCTGGCCATTTTCGCGCTGTTGTTCCTGGTGGTGTATGACGGCGGCCGCGCACTCTCGCATCAGCGCGCCGTGGAGATCCTGGAATCGCGCGTGTACCAGGGCGGTCCGCCGCTGCGCGCGGCGGCGTTCCCCGATTCGCCGGTGAATCCCTTTGCCTGGGCCGGATGGGTGGAGCGGCCGGACTTCGCGATGAATTTCCAGCTCAACATATTGAACTCCCAATTCGATCCCGCCGCTGGCATGATCATCTATAAGCCGGCCCCCAGTCCGGCGATTGAAGCGGCGCGCCGCACCTCGCCGGTGGAGGCGTTTTTGAAGTTCGCGCAATTTCCGCTCTGGCAGGTGATGCCGCTAGCGAATCCCGAGGGCGGGTTTCAAGTTGAGGTACGCGATTGGCGGTTTCCGTTCATGGCCAGCGCGACGGTAGACGCTTCCAACCGCGTGCTGTCTTCGTCGTTTGGATACTAGGCCAGGTAATCGAACAGCGTTTTCTTCGGCAACGCCGCTTCCGAAGCCAGCGCAGCCTGGAGTTGCGTTTGCGCCTGAGTGAGTTCGGTGATGTCTTCCGCCTCGTTGGCGTCCTGAATTCCGCTTAGCTGCGATTGCAGCTCGGTGACGTAGGTTTGGCCGAAGTCGGTAGCGGACGCCACCCGATCCTGCACGGTTCCATAGAAAGCCAGTTGCTGGTTCAGGTAAGTGTCTGCGCTCTGCACATCGGACATCGCCGCGGAGGCCCCTGCCGTATCGCCGTTGAGGAGCGCCTGGCGCAGAGTGTTGATGGACGTGAAAACGTTCTGGGTGCCGTCGGAGCTGTCGAAAATTTGCTGGGCGGTGAGGCTGATGGCGAACGTGGAGCCGTCCGGCGCCAAAGCCTGCCGCGTGGCCGCGGAGCCTTGATAGGCGCTAATCGGGTTGGCCTGTGTCAGGTCGATTGAGTAGGGAGCGGTCTGGTCGCTGTTTCCCGAGAAGATGTAGCGACCCTCCACGGTTGTGTTGGCCACCGCGGCCAACTGTTGGAGTACCGAGCCTAGTTCGCCCGCCAGGTCCTGCTGCGTCTGAGCGTTAGAGGTGTCGCTGGAGCCCTGCGCACCGAGGGTTTCAGCCCGTTCCACCAGGGAGACGGCGGTCTGCAGCACGCTTTGCGCAGTGTCGACTTCCGTGCCCACCCGGCCGAGGTTGGAGTTCACCTGCTGCACCTGAGCCAGGTCCGAGCGGGTCTGCCACAAACCGGGCATCTGTTCCGGCGCGTCTGCGACGTTGTTGATTTGCAGGCCCGTCGTGAGTTCCATCTGCGCGCGGTTGGCCCGCTGCTGGATCTGATCCAAACCGGTCAGAAAGGATTGGGCGGCGGAACTAAGGGATCTGATCATGGGGGGTCCTTCTATGTGCCGCTCATCATGTTCATGAGCGTTTGCGTCAAGCTGTTCAAGATAGTGACCGTTTCGGCGATGGCCTGGTAAGAACGTTGATACTCCAGCACGTACTGCGCTTCCTCGTCGAGTGAAACACCGGAGATCTGCTGGCGCATGGATTGAGCCTGATTGAGCAGCGCTTGCTTGGTGGATTGATTATTTTGCGCGGCCGAAAGATCGCTTCCGATCTGTCCTCCCAGATTGCCGTAGAGTTGCGCGAAGGTGTAGCCGTTGGCGTCCTTCGCGTTGGCCAGCGCTGCCAGATTGAGTGCGTTCTCGTTGCCCCCGGGCGATCCCGGCAGTGCGGCGGCAATCTGATCCGGTGTCAGAGGATTCACCGAGAGCGTCTGCGCTGCGCCGGTTGTAGCGTCGTAGGTGAAGAGGTCCGTGACCGGCGCCGCGCCGTTTTCGTCGATGCCGTTGTCCAACGTGGTATTGACCTGATCGGCAAAGTTCTGGGCGAGCGAGTTCAGGCTATTTACGTACGAAGGCAGTATGTTGTTCTTGTCGTCGAGCAGGGCGCTCAATTGCCCGCCTGTCATTTCGCTGGTGATGTCGGCGCCGGTACTGCTCAGTACCGCTGTTTGGGGAGCCGTGAAATCCCCCTGGATCGCGTAAACCTGGTCGGAAACGACGAGGGGAGTCTGACCGCCCACGTATACCGATACGGTTCCATCCGGTTGCTGAAGAGCAGTGTAGTTGACCAATTGCGAGAGCTGTTCCAACGCCGCGTTCAGCTGCGCATCCACGCCGGCGTTGATGCCGCCCTGCGGGTCCACGCGATTCTGCTGGTTGAGCTGAGCAATGGTCTGGGCTACCTGGTTGATATTGTCGATCGTGCCCCGCGTCCCCTGATCAATGTTGCTGCCTTGGCTCAGCAGGCCGTTGGCGGCTTGATTGAAGTCCAGCGCGACGGTTGTGGCCTGGTTGAGCACGGCCTGACGCGATACAGTGTCATTCGGGTTGACGCTGAGCTGCGAAAAGGCCGAGAAGAGGCTGCTCATGTCCGGGCCAATACCGGAGGTGTTGGATGTACTGAAGTAGTTTTCCAGCGGCGAAAGATCGGAGGCTTTTTGTTGATAGAAATTCACAGCGGTCTGCTGATCGCGGACAGCCTGCTCGGCAAATTGGTCGCGCGAGCTTTGCGCGCCGTTGAGCGCAACGCCCCCGGATTCGCCAGTGGCCAGATCGAACGGCCTGGCTTCAAGGTTGGCGACCTGTTTGGCGTAGCCGGGAGTGTTGGCGTTGGTGATGTTGTTCTCAGTGACTTCGAGCGCGCCTTCGTACACCCGCATGGCGTTGGCCGAGTTCAGCAGTGACGTCATGATGCTACCCATGCAGCACCACCTCGCCGGCTGCGTTAGAGGCCCGCTCGTCCGCCTTGCCTTCCGGAGTGTAGTTGGCGGGCGCGCGGTCGGGCGCGATCAGGCGCGCCCAGCCGGCGTAGAATTTGCCGGCGCCTTCGAGTAGGTCCTGGACGTTCCGCACCTCCAGGCGCAGGCGCGCCAGTTCACCTCCCAGCCCAGGCCACCTGCTCTCGGGGACCTCAGACTGGAGCACTGCTTCCAAGAGGGCCAGACACTGCACTGCGGCGCTTAACTCCGCCGCCCCCCGATCCATTGCGTCAATGGTGGGGTGCATCAGCCGCCCGCGCACCTTCTCTACAATGCGCCGGGCCGCTTTCACCTGATTCACTGCTTTCCCATCCTGCATCGGCTGCCTCACAACCAGTTTGCGCCGCTCAACTGAAGGCTTTCCTGAATGATGCTGGCGCTGACCACGTTCGCGTCCGCTTGATATTGCCCGCCGGAAACGGCCGTCCGCAGTGCGGATAGCTTTTCCATCTGCGCCGGCGAATCACTCCTCGCGGCGGCCATATAGAAACTCAGATTGGAAATCTGGACCTGATCGGTGGTGCCCCCGGTGCGGCGATTCTGCTGTTGCCCCTCACTTCTCGACGCCGGCACCGTGGATCCCGGGCTAGGAATTGTTCTGGCTCTAGAGCCGCTGATCTTCATAAACCATGCTGCCGACGAACCTGCGTCCCTTGCTGGATCAAACGCTGCTCATCGCCTTCCTACGTTGCTTATCGGCGCTGAAAATATGCGAGGGGAGGGGATAAGGTGAGAATGCGAGCGGGTGTACCACCGCGTGGCGCTCAGGGTTAGGACGACTACTGCTGTGCTTGCGCCGGGGTCCGCAGCCAGCGGTACAGAATCCCGCGGCTTCCGCCTTCCCGCCGCGGGCCTTTCGCAGGGGCGGATTGCGGATTCACTTGGTTCGCGTAACAGGCCAGCAGGGCGTCTTCGTCGTAGCCGATCGCTGCCGCATATTGACGCAAGTAGCTGGTGGCGAAGATTCCGCCCGGAAGCTTTTCGAATTCTTCGCTCTCGATGGCGCACAGGAAGCGCGTACTGATCTTGGTGCGCTCCGCGATCTCATCCAGCGAGATTCCCGCTGCTTTCCGGAAGTTGGCCAAAGCCAGCTTCGGCTGCGAACCCGATGGTCCGTGAAAATGAGGGTCCATGAGTACTAGCTCGCGTCCTTTATCTGAACTGTAACGGACTATCATAACCCATTTGTTCCCAGTTGCAACCGGGAAGTTCGGCATGTGTTACATTGGCGGAGTATGCGGATTTTGGCTATTCTTGTCTTTGCGTTTTTTTCACTGATCAGCGTGGGGTGCACCGACGGTGGGGTAATGCTCCAGGCCCCGCTGCAGGGCGAATGGTCCAATTTCCACAACGACAAGAACATGATCAGCAAGGACGCGCGCGAACAGCCCGAGAAACCGCCCGCTGAAAAGTAGTCCAGGAAATCCTGGCGGGAAATCAGTTTCACCGGGGTCCGTCAAACGTCTGGAGGGCTCACTCGCATGACCACTCAGACTCTCGTTTCGTCAATCGCTTGCGCTACGCTTCTGGCCTTTTCGTCAGCCGCCCAGAATGCCGCTCCAAGCTCACCTGGAAATCTGGACATCACGGGGATACCCGCTCCCCTGGGTGTCTATTATCATGCCGCCGGCGGGTGGGTTGGCCTCTCGCACACCGTCCTGATGCCGTTCTGGGACGGCAGGCCGGCTGCATTGGAAGTCCTCAATGTGGGTTCCGACCATGCGCTCATCCATCTTCCCGGCGGCCACGCAGGCATTCAGATCGGCAATGATACGCGGCCGACTTTTTACCTGCATGGCGTGAGCTCCGCCGATTTGCATCTGGTTCGCCTCGCACAGAAAGGCGACTACCGCGAACTGCAGATGCCAGTCAGCCGGTATTTTTGGGACTGGGCGCATTTCCGCGCGAAGGACTTGACCGACTTCGACATCGTGGGCGTGAACGGGGATGTCGTGGCGATCCGGCCGAGCGCGGACCTGAAGCCGGGCGAGTACTCTCTGGCGTCGGTCCTGGGACGCGATTACGAACGGCTCCGGCTGGGATTTGACTTCGGGATCGTCACGGTCTCGGCCCGGCGATAGCACGGATTGCCACAGCGGGTGCAGTAACCTCGGCTTGAGGCCAGGCAAGCTTGACTCGAAGCGATTTTCAATAACTGGCTGAGCTTCATCTCCAGCACGCCAGAGCTCTGACGGAAGCTCAGCTCTACTCGGGCGCGTACTATATATGTGGATACACGGTAGAATGTGCATTGAAGGCATGTATCGCCCGGCGTACAAATCAGTTCGACTTCCCAGACAAGAG
Source organism: Bryobacteraceae bacterium (assembly GCA_035501155.1). GTDB lineage: Bacteria > Acidobacteriota > Terriglobia > Bryobacterales > Bryobacteraceae > Palsa-89. Next base: position 44,008 of record DATJWO010000024.1, on the reverse strand, counting down.
ACTCGCGAATAGTGCGTGGACCCACGATCTAGAAGAACTGACCAAGGTTTCAGGATTGAAGCCGGAATTTGAGGCTGCAATGCAAGCCGACACTCCGCTCAGATCGAATTGGCACGCTGTGAATAGCTGGAGCGAGGCGAGCCGCTACGAAACGCATCTTCAGCACGAGGCCGAGGGGTTGTTAAGCGCTGTCTCCGATCCCGATCATGGAGTTCTCGCATGTATCAGACGATATTGGTAACGAACGATGTTGAAAACGGGCGAAGAATCGTGGACAAGCTGGAAGAAAACCGACTCCTCAAAGTGGCGGCAGCTTTCTGGTTTCATTTCGAGGAAGAGGATCAGTGGAAGCTGGTAGTTGTGTCTCCCGATGTCGCCGAGAAGGGGTCCAAGGTGCTATACACGTGGGTTTCAACACTGTTGTACGACTTGGCGAATGATCCTCAAAAACCTCTCGAATTCCCGATGGATCGAATTATACTAGTGAGCCCGTACAGTCTGCTTTATAAGATGGTTAAGCAACACGCAGGGCCAGTGGGTGGACCTGTTCGGGAGGGACCCGTGCTGGACGCCTACATATACAAAATGGCGTGACTCTGATCTCGCCCTAGTACTTCGGCACGCTCGGGTCGACTTTATCGCTCCAGGCCAGGATGCCACCGCGCATGTTGCGGACCTTCTTGAAGCCGGCCTGCTTGAGGAAGTCCACTGCCTTGCCGCTGCGGACGCCGCTCTTGCAGTGCGCCACGATCTCATCGGCCGAGTTCAGTTCGTTGATGCGCTTGGGCAGGTCGCCCAGCGGGATCAGCTGCGCAAAAGGAATATTACAGATTTGGTATTCGTGCGGCTCGCGAACGTCGATCAGCACAAACCGGTCGCCGCGGTCGATCTTAGCCTTCACTTCCACCGGATCGATGTCGCCTTCAGCGGCCGCCGGCTCGTGCGGCTGATTGGGCACGCCGCAGAACTGCTGGTAATCAATCAGCTCGCGGATGGTCGGGTGATCGCCGCACACGGGGCATTCCGGATTGCGCCTGAGCTTCAGCTCGCGGAAGCGCATGGCTAGCGCATCATAGAGCACCAGGCGGCCGACCAGCGGTTCGCCGATTCCCAGAATCAACTTCACTGCTTCGGTGGCTTGAATCAGGCCCACGGTGCCCGGCAAGATCCCCAACACCCCGCCTTCGGCGCAGCTCGGAACCAGGCCCGGAGGTGGCGGCTCGGGATACAGGCAGCGGTAGCACGGTCCGCCGGGATAGGCGAAGATCGTCGCCTGGCCCTCGAAGCGGAAGATGGAGCCGTAGACGTTCGGCTTACCCAGCAAGACGCACGCGTCATTCACCAGGTAGCGCGTCGGAAAGTTATCCGTGCCGTCAATGACGATATCGTAGTCCTTCAGAATGTCCAGCGCGTTTTCGCTGGTGAGCGCCGTCTCATGGCGGTCGATATCGATGTGTGGATTAATGTCCAGCATCGTTTCGGCGGCCGAGTCCAGCTTCTTCTTGCCGACGTCCTTAGTGCCGTGGATCACTTGGCGTTGAAGGTTTGTGAAATCGACGACGTCGAAATCGACCAAGCCGATCCGGCCGATGCCAGCGGCAGCCAGGTACATGCCAAGCGGAGCGCCCAGGCCGCCGGTTCCAATGAGCGCAACTTTCGCCGCCTTCAGTTTCAACTGCCCTTCCATGCCCACTTCGGGCATGATCAGGTGGCGGCTGTAGCGCAGAATCTCGTCCTTCGAAAGTGTCACCGCAGGCGTCGCTACACCCGCCGATCCGCCCGCGATGCTGGGCACGATCGAAACCGTGTCGGCGTCCTTGATCGGCGTGGCTTCCTTGCTCAGATAGCGGATGTCCTCGTCGTTCACGTACACGTTCACGAAGCTGCGCAATTTGCCTTCGTCATTGTAAAGATGGCGGCGGAGGTCGGCATACTGGCTGGTGAGCGACGTGAGCACCTCGCCGACCGTCGCGCCGGCCAGTTGCACCGAGTCCTTTTTGTCCGCGTATTGGCGCAGCGGAGTGGGAATCAAAATCTTAGCCATAAATCAACTCTTCCTCGGGAGCGGCGGTCTGATCGAAGTCGGGCCGGTAGCTATTGGCGTGGTCGAACCGCCCGTCCTTTACTGATAGCACGACGTAGGAGAACCAGGGGCAGGAGTTTTCCAGGTCGCGCTTGGAGAAATACGCGTCGCAGTTGGGATGCGAATGGAAGACGCCCAGAACGTCCAGGCCCTTCTCGCGCGCTTGCCGATCCACGCGATGCAGGTCCTTGGGATCCATCACGAAGAAATCTTCCTGCGGACCGGTGTAAGTATTGGGCAGCGGGACGGCTTCCTGCACCAGACCCTCGGAGCCGACCATCACGCCGCAACATTCTTTGGGAAATGTGGCTTCAGCATGCGACACCATGGCGTCCCATGCCTGCTTCTCAATCCGGATCATTCCAAAATGGCTCGCTCAGATATTTGTAGGCGCCATCGCACAGCACGGTCACGATTACGCCGGGCTTCTTGGCTTCTGCCAGCTTCCGCGCGACTTTGGTGGCGGCCACCAGGTTGGCGCCCGACGAGATACCCACCAGTAGCGCTTCTTCCCGCGCCAGCTTGCGGCACATCGCGTAGGCGTCTTCGGTCTCGACCCAGATATTGTCGTCGGCTAGCTTGGGATCGTAGATGCCGGGAACGATCGCCGTGGGCATGTGCTTCAAGCCCTCCAGGCCGTGGAAGCCGGAGGATGGCTGCGCCGAGATGCACTTAATTCCAGGAACCTCTTCGCGCAGGCGGCGCGTGTTGCCCATGAACGTTCCGCTAGTCCCCATGCAGGCCACGAAATGTGTAATGCGGCCTTCGGTCTGCGCCAGAATCTCGACCGCCGTTCCCTCGTAATGCGCTTTCCAGTTCGCGGGGTTGTTGTACTGATCGGGGTAATAGTAGCGGTCTGGATCGGCTTCGTAGATCTGGCGGCACAAACGGATAGCCCCATCCGACCCTTCGCCCGGATCGCTGAATACCATCTCTGCGCCATAGGCCTGCAGCACGTGCTTGCGCTCCATGGAGGCGTTCTTCGGCAGGCACAGCTTCACCTTGTAGCCCAGGTACGCGCCGATCATAGCGTAGGCGATGCCGGTATTGCCGCTGGTGGCATCCAGGACGATCTTGTCGTGCGTCAGCTTGCCTGATCGCTCGCCGTCCAGAATCATGTTCAGCCCGGCACGATCCTTCACCGAGCCGCCGGGATTGAACAACTCCGCTTTGCCAAAGATCTCGACGCCCGGGAACTCGCGCGCGATGCGCGACAGGCGGATAAGCGGCGTGTGGCCAATGAGTTGGAGCAGATCCGTCGCCACCAGGCGCGAAGCGGGCGGAGCGATCTGTATAGCGACAGACATGGCATCTACCTGATCCTACTCATTTTATCACCTCGTTGTCGCTGGACAAACAGGTGATCCGCTTTTCGGTTTCGCTCCTGTTAGATGCGCTGGGAGAGCTTTGGTCGCCAAAACGACCGGCCAGCCGCATTTATTCGCCGGGAACCCGATAGCCGTGGCGCCAATAGACGGAGAGCTTTGGCCCTCCGGCCGGGCGATCCAGCTTGAGTTGGACGTAGTGGAACCTTCCGTCGTCGACGCCGTTCGGCGGAACGAATCCGAGCACGTACATCGAGCGTAGTTCTTTGCTGATGCGATCGGCCACCGTGGCCAACTCGCGACTGTTCTGGGCGTGGAAGTACCTTCCCCCGGCGCGCTCGCACAACCTTTCGAGCAGACTGGGGCCTTCCAGCTCTTCGTCGGAGCGCGCGGTGAGGTAGGGCGATTCCTCCATGTCCACGGCGTACATCTGCACATCCGCCTCCTCTAATGCCCCGGCGATCTCGCGTTCCCGGTACCGGCTGTGGTTGTCTCCGCCGTCGGAAAGGACCAGCACGGCACGGCGCGGGTTTGTGGCTAGCTTCGTTTGGTCGAGTGCAAGATGGACCGCATCCAGCAGCGAGGTACGCCCGTTCGGCTCGGTAATTCCGGCGCTCTTCTCGATGAAGGCCTCATCCGAGACCCAGGGAACGGCCAGTTCGGCCTGGCTGGCGAAAGTAATCAAGCAAAACTGGTCTCCGGGATTGGATGTCGCCAGTATCGTGCGCAGAGCCTCGTAAGCGCCTGAGATTTTCTTCCGCATGCTGCCGCTCGTATCGAAGACGATGGCCAGCGACAACGGCGCCTCCTCTTCGCTGAAGTACGCGATGTTCTGCTGGACTTTGTCCTGGAAGAGGCGGAAGTGATCCCGCGTGAGACCGCGGACCGGCCGGTCAGCAGGATCCAACACGGTTGCGTTAATCAGTACGAGGTAAGAATTGCTCCGGAATGCAGGGTGTTGCTGAATGTCCGCGGCGCTGGCCGCCATCGTCAAGCCCAAGACAACTCCCAGGCAGCGTCGAAGGGCGGGCTTTCCCATACCTCAAGATAGCTCGCCGAACGAGCGGATCCCAAGGTTCTCTGGTACTGGACGAGCGCGGTACTAGGTGTGGTACGAAGCGCATCAGCCAGTAAGGGGTAGGCCCGCTTTAAAGATGGATGCCCACCATGGCGCTGAGGCGGATCGAAATATCGTTCAACGTGTCGGACTGAGCCTTGAGCTCTTCGGAGGCCGCGGCGCTTTCCTCCGCATTGGCGGCTGTGGATTGAGTCAGCTGCTCCATCTGCGTGATGGCCTTGCCGATTTCCTCGATCCCCCGCAACTGTTCCTGGCTGCCGATGTGGACTTCGTCGACCAGGGTTTTGGATTTCTCGGAATCGGCCGTGATCACGCGAATCCCTTCGGCGACCTGATCCACTTTCATTCTCGCGTTGCCAGCTTTCGCAATGGATTCTTCAATGAGTTCGGCGGTGTCTTTGGCGGCTTGCGCGGAGCGTTGCGCCAGACTGCGTACTTCGTCGGCCACTACGGCAAATCCCATCCCGGCTTCTCCGGCGCGCGCGGCTTCCACCGCCGCGTTGAGGGCCAGGATATTGGTTTGAAACGCGATGCCATCGATCACTTTAATAATCTTGGAAATTTTGTCGCTCGACGCGTGAATCTCCTGCATGCCCGCCACCATTTCGTCCAATGACAGGTTGGTTTCGACGAACCGGCGCCCGGATTCGCTCACGATGTCCGCCGTAGTTTTCGAGTTTTCCGTGTTGCGGCGGGCCATGGCGCTGATCTCCTCCGCCGATGCGGAGGTTTCTTCGAGCGAGGCTGCCTGCTCGGAAGAGTGTTGCGCTAGCGTCTGGCTGGCTCCGGAAACTTGCGACGCCGCTCGGGAAACCTGTTCGGCGCCGCTGGCGATGGAGTGCGTGATCTCTTTCAGGCTTTGTACCAGCCCGAATACGACCCAGGCTGCGACCGCCCCGCAGAGCAGCACTAGAACCAGGATGGTCCAGTTGAGGCTCTCGGTGTGGTTCATGGAAGCTTCCATAGCCGCGTTGCCCTTCAACTGCCGCTGGCGGCTGGCGGCGCCTAACTCCGCGGTGGCCTTCTGAATCCAGTCCATGATCGGCGTGGTTGTTTTCAGGATCATCTGGCTCGCTTGCTCTCCTTGACCGGCCATGCTCATGTCGGCAAATTCCTTGAAATGGTCGTTCCATTGCGCCAGATGGGAGCGCAGTTCGCGCACTATGGCCTGATCCGAGGTGGTGAGATTCCGCGTTTCCATGGCGTCGACGGCTTTTTGCGCGTCCTGGTTGGCGGCCAGGAACATGTCGCGCGCTTTGGCCGTTTGAGCGGAGTTGTGCATCATCGAAAAGAGCGAGATGCCACGCATCGCGCTGCGCATGTTGGCGATGGAAATGGTCACCTGCCGCGCGTCATCCAGCAGCGAGGCGTTGCTGAGCACCTCCTGCGCCAACTCCCGCCGCATGTTATTCACGGAAAACAGTGCGTAGGTGGAACTGCCAAGCGCCACCACGAGGATAAGCCCAATGCACCAGAACAGCCTGACCTGAACGTTTGCTTCTTTTCGCACTTTAGAGTAGACCCCTTCAGAGATTTTGCCGTCGGAACCCTTATCGGCCGGACTTGGTGAGCCAAGAGCGCTTATCTTGCCTTCACCGGCGTTCATACTCTCCCCTCTCGTTCCGATGAGATCACCGGGCGCGGTTCCAGCCGGCCGACTTTTCTCAGGGAGCATTTCATGCACAATTTCTTTCATCGAACTTGGACAGGCGGCCAGTGGCGCAGTTACGCAATCCGCCTGATGCTATGCTGCACCGCAGGTGCAATCACAGCATCGATGGCCCTGGCGAGCGAGAACGGAGCGAGCGTTTACCCGGCAGGCGTCGAAACCGTGATGCCCGGCATGGCGCCGGCCCCGGGGAGGACGCTGTTTCTCGAGTTCAACAATTACTACATGGCCAACGGCCTGGCAAATTCCAAAGGCCAAAATGAAATGCCCGGATTTCACCTGCGCGTGGCCGCGTTCGCGCCCAAGATCGTGCACAACTGGGGCGTGCATCTGCTAGGCGGGACGCTGTTCAGCTCGGCCGCCCTGCCCTTCCTGTATCAAAGTCTGAACGCGCCGTTCGGCGCGCAGGCCAAGACCGGCTTTGCCAACCCCGATCTTCAGCTGGGCGCGATCGCGTATGCCAAAGGCGATTTGCATTGGTGGTACGGCTTTGATCTCTATACGCCGGGATTCCCCTTCAATAAAAACGATCTCATCAACATCGGCCAGCACAACTTTGCCTATACTCCGGAAGCCGCGTTTACCTATTTGCCCAAACATGGGCGTCTGGAGATCAGCTCGAAGTATCAATACATCATCAACGGCGCCGATTCGGCGACGAATTACAGGTCGGGGCGGGAGTTTGTTTGGGAGTACGACGGGATGGTGAAAGTTACGCGCAAGCTTGCGATTGGCGGCAACGGGTTCTTCTACCGCCAGATGACCAACGACGTCCAGAACGGCGTGATCGTGAGAGACGGCAATCGCGGCCGTGACTTTGCCTTCGGGCCGGAAGTGAAGTATCACATCGGCAAGTGCGCTCTGATCGCGAAGTATGAAAAGGACATGCTGGTGGAGAACCGGCCCATCGGCAACGCCTTCTGGCTGCAATTCGGAATGCCTCTCGGACACGGGCACGAATAGTCTTGGGCGCTGGAGCGTGCCGTCGTTCGTCGGGATGCCGCGCGTTGAGATATGATTCATCCGTGGCTACCAAAACCGAATACGTCAATCTCTCCGCGAGCGACGGCACCTCGCTCCGCGCCTATGTTGCGCATCCTTCCGGCACCCCCCGGGCGGGGCTGCTGGTGTTTCAGGAAGCTTTCGGCGTGAATGCCCACATACGCGACGTCACGGAACGCTTCGCCCGCGAAGGCTATCTCGCGATTTCGCCGGAACTGTTTCACCGCACGGCGCCGGGACTGGAAGCCGGTTACACCGATTTCCCCGCAGTGATGCCGCACCTGCAGGCGTTGACCGACGCGGGCTTGACCGCAGACATCCAGGCCGCTTACGGCTGGTTGAAGAACGGCGAAGCGAAGAATCTTCCAGTGGGCGCAACGGGATATTGCATGGGCGGCAGGACGTCGATTCTGGCGGCGCTTACCGTGCCGCTGGCGTGCGCGGTCTCTTATTATGGCGGCGGCATCGCGCCTCCCGGCTTCTTCCCGAGCCTGGTGGACCGTTTGAAGGATCTGAACGCACCGACCATGCTTTTCTGGGGCGGTCTGGATACGCACATTCCCGCTGAAGCAGTGCAGGCGGTGACCACAACGCTTAGCGCCGCGAAGAAGGATTACGTCAACGTCGTGTTTTCGGCGGCGGATCATGGGTTTTTCTGCGACGCGCGGGCCAGCTACAACCCGGCGGCGGCCAGGCAGGCCTGGGCGTTAACCCTGGAATTCTTCAACACGCATCTGGCGAGCGCCACGAAGAAGGCCGACGCGTAGAACCGCGCTCACCACTGCCGCACGCCGCTCCAGGCCAACTGGATGCCGAGCGTGATCAGCCACAACGAGAGCACGACGCGGAAGGCGCGCTGCGGTGTAATTGCCGCCAGATAGGTTCCGGCGAATGCGCCCGCTAGCCCGCCGATCACCAGTTTGCCCAGGATTACGGCGTCATAGTTGCCGGCGCTCAGTTGGAAGCCGCTGCCGACCAATGACACGCAGAGACCGAAAAACAGGTCGGTTCCAACCACTCGCGCTGCGCTCAGCGGCGTGAGCCACAGCAACACCAGCGATCCGAGAGCGCCCGCGCCCGCTGAGGAAAACCCGACTTCGGCGCCGATGGGCAGCGCGATCGCCGGCAGCCAGCGTGCCAGATTCCTGGTCCCTTCCTGCACCGGCTTGAGCCACAGGCGGTACAAGTTCATAGCGGCCATGACGACCACCGTGCAGCCGAGCGCCGCGTAAAGAACGCCCTGCGTGCCTTGGGTGTTCAGCTTGGCCAAAACGAAAGAGCCGCCCAGGACGCCCGGAATGCCGCCCGCGAGCAGATAGCCGAGCACTTTGTAATCCACCTGCTTGCGGTAGATCTGCATCGGCACAACCAGCATCTTGACGGCGACGCTGAAGGCTAGCGCGGTGCCCACGGCGTGTGCGGGGGGAACGTGGAAGAACAGGATCAGGACCGGAGCCGTGATCACGCCGGCGCCCACACCGGTGATCCCGATAGCCACCGCAATCAGGAATCCGAGGACGATCTCCATGATCCTATTTCGCCTGAATGTGGATGCCGCACTCCAGCTTGTGCCCAGCCCAGCGGCCCGAGCGCGGGTTATCCGGATCGAGCGGCGGAGTGGTGCAGGGGGCGCAGCCGATGCTGGTGTAGCCCTGATCGTAGAGCGGGAGCACGGGGATGCCGCGCCGCTTCAGATAAGCCCAGACGTCGGCGTTGGTCCAGTCGGCCAGCGGGCTCACTTTGAGTAACTGGTGTCCGGTTGGAAGCCTGAAATCGTCGATCGCCTTCAGATTGGCGCGCGTGGGCGACTGCTCGCGGCGCAAGGCGGTAAACCAGACGCCGTAGTCCGCCAAGCCGGCAAAGAGCGGCTCTACTTTGCGCATGCCGCAGCAGCGGTCCGGCGCGGTCTGGTTCAGAATGCCGAACCGGGATTCCTGCTCGGCGACCGGCATTTTCGACCCCAGATTCACCAGATTCAGATGCAGATGGCCGGTCATCTGATCGCGGTAGGCGTAGGTCTCCGGGAAATGATAGCCGGTGTCGAGGAACAACACGGGGATCTCTGGCCGCTCGGCGATGACCAGGTCGACCAGCGCCATGCATTCAGTCTGAAAGCTGCAAGTGACGCAGGCAGCGGCGCTGTTCCCGGTGAATACCTCGCGGATCAACGCCGCTGCGCCGTCGATTTTCTGGTCCAGAGTCATGCCGCTAAATCCCCTCGCCGCCGGTCAACGTTTCTTTACGGGGCAGGATGCCGGTTTCTTCCATGGTCGCGATGACGGAATCGGCCGCCAGCTCATCGTCTTCCGGCAATTCCCAATCCGGAGGCCGGTTGGAGACCAGCAACACCAGCAGCCCGGCCTGTTCCAGCGCTTCGAGCATTTGCGAGGAAGCATGCTCCACCACCGCCACCGCGCAGCCGCGATCGAACAGTTTGCGCTCCACCAGCCACGCCAATTCGACGCGGGCGCCGAGCGATACCGTGTCGCCGCCATGCCCGTAGCGGGCAATTCGCTCGACCGGAGTGACGCGGCCGGCCTTGTTTTCGAGCTTCGACTGGGGCGCACGCCCGCGCTCGATGGCCACCGGGGCGAGAATCATTCCCGCACCGACCGTGGCATTGCTGACCGGGTCAATCAGTACGAAGCTGCCGGTGGCCCGGTTTTGCGTATAAGGATCGAAATATACGGCGCGGCTGGTTTCGATGCGCAACACGCCGATGGCGTTCATCTCCAGTTGGTCGGCCGCCTCGTGTTCCATGGTCGAGACGTTGACGCGATGCCGGACCGCCTTCACCTCAGCGGGAATCGTTTGTGTCGTATGCTTCAACAGGTACTGGCGCGCGGCGTCGAGCGCCTGCTCGCTGAGCCACACTACGCTCGCGTCGAAATGGCGCGTGACTTCCGGAGGTTTCTGGGCCGAGACGATCATGTCGCCGCGGCTGATGTCGATCTCGTCTTCGAGCGTTAGCGTCACCGACATCGGCGCCACCGCTTCCTCGAGGCGGCCATCGAACGTTTCGATGCTCCTCACGCGCGAACGCCGCCCCGATGGCAGGGCCAGAACGGTATCGCCGGGACGAACCACGCCGGAAACAGCCTGGCCGGCGTAACCGCGGAAAGTCTGGTCTGGCCGGATCACGCGCTGGACGGGGAAACGGAACGGCGCGACACGCGAACGATGTTGCACTGGGACGGTTTCGAGGTACTCCAGCAAACTGGGCCCGTTGAACCAGGGCATGTTCCGGCTGCGCCGCACGACGTTGTCGCCTTCGAGCGCGCTGATGGCCAGAAAATAGACGTGGGGCGGGTTCAGGCTGGCCAGAAATTCGCGGTATTCGGCTTCGATGGCCCGGAATACGCGTTCGTCGTAGCCGACGGCGTCCATTTTGTTCACCGCGACCACGAAGTTGGGGATACCCAGCAGCGAGGCGATATAACCGTGGCGCCGCGATTGCGCAAGCACGCCGTTGCGGGCGTCGATCAGGATTACCGCCAGCTCGGCCGTGGATGCGCCGGTAGCCATGTTGCGCGTGTACTGCTCGTGGCCGGGTGTGTCGGCGATGATGAACTTGCGCCGGGCGGTGGCGAAATAACGATACGCGACATCGATGGTGATGCCCTGTTCGCGTTCGGCGCGCAGGCCGTCGGTGAGCAGCGAAAAGTCGATCGGCCCAGCCGAGCGGTTCACCGTGGAATTCACCACGGACTTGAGCTGATCTTCGTAGACGCTTTGCGAGTCGTAAAGCAGGCGGCCGATCAGGGTGGATTTGCCGTCGTCCACGCTGCCGGCGGTGGTGAAGCGCAGCAGGTCCTTGGCCTGCTCCTGCGCGAGGAAATCTTCGATCTCGAAGGAAGGCTGCTGGTCGGCAATCGCGGCCATCAGAAATAGCCCTCGCGCTTTTTGATCTCCATGGAGCCTTCCTGATCGTGGTCGATCACGCGGTTCTCGCGTTCGGAACGGCGGAAGGACACCAGCTCCTCGATGATCTTGGGAATCGTGTCGGCGTCCGAGCGGATGGCGCCGGTGCACGGGCTGCAGCCGAGCGAGCGCATGCGGCACCGGACCATTTGCGGCTTCTCACCGGGTAGCAGAGGGATGAAGGACTGCTCCAGCGGGATTAGCGTGTCGCCGCGCACGAGCATCTCGCGCTCTTTGGCGAAATACATCGGCACAATCGGGATCTTTTCGACGTGGATGTACTGCCAGACGTCCATTTCCGTCCAGTTGGAAAGCGGAAAGACCCGCAGGCTCTCGCCGGGATGAATGCGGGCGTTGAAGAGATTCCACAACTCGGGCCGCTGGTTCTTGGGATCCCACTGGCCCTTTTCGTCACGGAAGGAGAAGATGCGCTCCTTGGCCCGCGATTTTTCTTCGTCGCGCCGCGCTCCGCCGATGGCCGCGTCGAACCCGCCCTGCCGCAGGCCGTCCAGCAGGGCTTTCGTCTTCAAGAGCCCGCAGCAGCGCTGGGTGCCCAGGCGAAACGGGTTGGCGCCGTCTTCGATGGCTTCGCGATTCGTGTAGACGATCAACTTCGCGCCGATTTCGGCCGTGTAGCGGTCGCGGAACTCGATCATCTCGCGAAACTTGTAAGTGGTGTCGATGTGCAGCAGCGGGAACGGGATCGGAGCGGGGTGGAAGGCTTTCTGGGCCAGGCGTAGGAGGCAGGAAGAGTCCTTGCCGATCGAGTACAACATGACGGGCCGCTGGAATTCGGACGCCACCTCGCGCATGATATGGATGCTTTCGGCTTCCAACAACCGTAGATGGCCCAGCTGCGACATCATAGCGAGTGTAACAGAACAATCTGGATAATGTCTATTGAGATTGAGACATTAACCAATAAGTCCTTCCTTTCTTAGATCTTCCAGGAGAGGAGCACGCGCACTGCGAGGGTAGCCGAAGTCCCAGAAAGGATTTTCGGCGGTACTCTCCCAGACGCGCTTTTCTCGATCTGTGAGCAGGGCTTCGAAGCGCTGGTCCAGTTCGCTGACTTCGGCATCCAAGCCGAGCATCGCTATGATTCCCCGCAAATCCAGGTCGTTCCGATAATCCTCCAGACCCAACTTATACCCCTTCTCGACCTGCTCCACAAATTTTCGCCAGCGCTCGATCAAGCCGGCGCGGCCGGCGCGTACCAGATGCTCCGGATATCCATTATCCCGAAGGTAGGCCGCCATTTCCTCGTCGGTCATCGTCTTCGCCGAGCCTGGCGCTGGAAGTAGCGCTCGCCGTCGTTGGGGATGAAAAACGTGCGGATGGTGTGGTCAGGATTGTAGGCGCCGAAGTAGCCGTGGCGCTTGTCGAAGCGGCTGAACTCGCCGTCGGTGCGCCGAGCTTCCAGAATCGGCCCGCCGGCGGGGGCGTCGCGCAACTCCTGCGCCAGATGCAGATACTCGGGCTCGGTGATATGGCCGAATTCGCCGCCGTGCTTGGCGTAGTGTTCGTCAAGCAGTGCGCGGCTGCGGAAGCCAGGGCCGGCAGCGTAGAGCAGCGCCGCAACCAGAACCGCGATCGAAATTCGAAGGAGACGAATCCCCAATCCCCAGCCCCCAGTGCCTAATTTCTAAGGAATCGCCCACTTCCGCTCGATCGGCAAACCGAAGCGGACCAGGACAGCTTCCACGTCCTTCTCGCTCAACCGGGAGGCGTCGTATTCCACCGCCAGTTTGTCGAGCGAAGGCGCCAACTGCACGCGCTGGATTCCATACCAGCTGTGGACATCCGCCACGGCGCCGGCGTCCGCATCGTTAAGCGGGCGGACCAGATTGTATTCGAGCTGAATCTTTGTCATGCGCTTATGGGAATCCTCAGGATATCATCGCTGTATACTGCGTTCATGATCAACGTGCTCCAACACCCCCTGGGACGGTGCTTCTCAAGAGCGGCTCTTGCCGCGGCAGTCCTCTCCGCATTCCTTGCCCTGGAAGCGCGAGCGCAGGAACAACAGCAGGCACCCACTGCGGAAGACATTGCCGACGGCATGCGGCTGTTTGAGCAAAAAGGCAACTGCCAAAGGTGTCATGGCTGGTCTGGTGACGGCCATAAAACCGACGGCGAAATGCCTGACGGCGCGAACTTACGTGAAACCAAGCTCAACCGCGCCGGGCTGGTCCTGCTGATCAAGTGCGGGAAACTGAACTCGCAAATGCCGGCCTTCGACAAGTTTGCCTACAGCGACGGCCGATGCTACGGCAAGAAGCAAGCCGACCTGACGGCCTACCCGACACGCATGCCGGATCCACCGGCAACGCTGCAGATGCGCGAGATCAACCTGGTGGTCGACTTCCTGATCGCGAAGGTGGTCGGCAAAGGCCCGATGGATCGAGCGAAATGCATCGAGTTCTGGGGCTCGGAGACCGAGGTCTGTAAGACTCTTCCGAAATGAGCCGCTCCGCTCAGTTCAGTGCGAACACGAACAGATAACTGGAGTCCTGTAAGTTGTCGAACCGCACCGGATGCAGGTGTCGGCCGCTCGACTGAACCGCAAGGTACTGCTTTGTTCCGATCGCGTACGTAACCGGCGCGCCCTTGAGCGCGGTGCCCACATTAAACCGCCAGAGTTCTTCAAGTGTCTCATCGTTGTAGGCCACGACCCAGCCGTCCTGCAGCGCAGTGAAGAGGACGCCGCCGGCCGTGTCCGTAGCGCCCGACCGAATCTCGATATCGGTGACGGCCTTCGCGATGACCTTGTGGTTGATGGTGTCGAAGGCGGTCACCGAACCATAATAAAGGTCGCTGTTGAAGGTTCGTTTCTCGCTGTTCTTGCGATCCAAGCCGCCGTTCGGCGACAGGAACTTATACTCCGCGCCATTTTGTGAGAAGCAGCCTTCAATCCCTACGCCGTAGGCGATGTGCTTGATGGGGTTATAAGCGGAGGGCTGGTGAGCGATGCCGCCGTGCCAGGTGGGGCAGGTCCGCTTTTCAGGATCGCCTCGGAGGGATCGTGCGGCGGGATTGTAGACCTGCACATCCAGCTTCGAACTGTATTCAACCGGCTTGCCGGTCTCCGGGTTGATGCCTTTGGTCCAGTTCAGGTCGTTGACGTATTGACCCGCCTTTAAGAACCTCCCGTTCGTGCGATCCAGGGAATAGAAGAAGCCGTTGCGGCCGAAGTGGCTGACGACCTTGCGGGGCACGCCGTTGATGACCGTGTCGTAGAGCATGTGAACACCGACCTCGTCGTAGTCCCATGAATCGTTGGGCGTGTATTGGAAATACCAAGCCAGTTTGCCGGTGTCGATGTTGAGGGCCACGGCCGAATCGGTGTACAGATTGTCGCCGGGACGCGACTGCGGATCGTATTGCGGAACCGGATTGCCCGTGCCCCAGATGGTGAGCTTCGTCTCTTGATCGTAGGAGCCGGTCTGCCAGATCCCGCCGCCGCCGGTTTTCCAGGCATTGTTCTTGTCCTTCCAGGTCTCGCTGCCAGGATCGCCAGGCTTGGGAATCACATACCAGCGCCACAGTTCGTTGCCCGTTCGCGCATCCAGCGCCGCAATCCAGCCGCGGGTTCCGGCGTCGCCCGCACCGTTCGCAATCAGAACCTTTCCGTCGGCTGCCAGCGGCGCGGTATCGAAAAACTCCCGGGTACCGAACTCGTTGGTTTTGGCCATCATCTTGTCCCACACGATTTCGCCATTGTTCCGATTGACGCCAATCACGCGGCCATCGGGAAGAGCGGCGATCACCAGGTCTTCCCACAACGCAACGCCGCGGGTGCGCGACGTGTTGCCCTGGTGCTTCACACCGGGATCGCAGACCCAGACGAACTGGCCCCGGTTGGGATCGCGCGCGTCGATCTTATAGAGCGTGCCCCAGCCGTCAGATGTATACATGTATCCGTTGTCGATGAGAGGATTGAGCTCGTTCTCGGGGCCGTTTTGGCCGACGTCTTGCATGCCGCCGAGCGCGAGCGCCCAAACCATGCGAAGGTTCTTGACGTTTTCCCGGTTGATCTGCGACAGCTTGGAGTAGCGGGTGGAACCGTAGTCGCCGTTCATCATGAGCCAGTTTTGCGGCTCATTCTGCGTGTTGAGTAATCGCTCCTTGTTGACGGTCATTGTGTATTGGGACTGCGCGAATGCCACAAGGGCGAGCGCGCCGGCCAATCCACAAGCGAAAGCCGTGACCGCGATGATTCTCGGCAAACCAGTCTGCATGGACGATCTCCTCTAGATGAGGATAGAGATTCGAGAGGCGGCGGGCAAGCGGGTTTCGGAAAGGTGGTTATGCCGTGCCAGGCAAGGCGGGGCGCGACGACGCATCGAGGCGTTGGAGGAGCCGGCCGCGGAGCTGAGCGACCTCAGCGAGGAGCGAAAGCCGTCTGAGCTACGTCCAGCTTGACGATTCGGCCCATAGTTTCGGGTGTATAGTAGCGCAAAGGATCGGCTTATGAAGTCCCTCACGATGGCGATCATCTTATTCGCTGTGACGGTGAAACCGCTGGCAGCGCAGTGGCTACACTATCCCACGCCCGGAATCCCCCGCACCGCCGATGGAAAACCCAATCTCACCGCTCCGGCGCCTCGCACTGCCGAGGGCAAGCCCGACCTTACGGGCCTGTGGGAGACGCCGCTCGATACCGCAGTCGGTAATATCGCGCTTCGCAAGGCCGGGGACCTCAAGCCCGCCGATATTCAGCCTTGGGCACAGGCGCTGCTTCAGCAGCGGGCTGCGAACTTCGGTAAGGACAACCCGCGATACAAGTGCCTGCCCCAGGGCCCCGGATACAGCACGAGCGGAGGCATGAAGAGGTTTGTCCAAACCCCCGCGATGCTCGTCATCCTAACCGACGAACTGACTTATCGCCAGATCTTTCTGGACGGCCGCCCGTTGGAGACCGATCCGAATCCGAGCTGGATGGGATATTCGGTTGGTCACTGGGAGAATGACACCCTGGTGGTCGAAAGTTCGGGATTTAACGACCGGACCTGGCTTCATGACGGCTATCCGCACACCGAGGCATTGCACATGACCGAGCGCTTCCGGCGCACCGATTTCGGCCACATGGAAATAGCGGTGACGTTTCAGGATCCGGGCGCTTACACCAAGCCTTGGACCATCCCGGTTCACGCGCATTTGGTTACAGACATGGAGATGCTCGAAAATGTCTGTAACGAGAATGCTGACAGCGGCCAAGAACATTGGGTCGGCAAGGTCTCGGACGCCGAGAAATCGAAGGTGCAGGTGGCTTCCGAAGTCCTGGCAAAGTATGTGGGCGTTTATAAGGGGCCGTACTTTGGGGGCTTACGGACGGCAGCGGTTACGTTTTCGGACGGCACGCTGTTCATCTCTTTGGATGGAGGACCCAAGCAGCCGATTTTTCCGCAGTCGGAAACCAGCTTTATGGGTACTGGACTGACGTACCGATTTGTCCGTGATACGCAGGGGATCGCGACCAACCTGATTGAAAGCCACGTGTCTGGTGACTATAGCTACGCGCGTCAGAAGTAGGACATTGGCGCGCGCTACTACGGTCGCAGCTTCCAGTGAATCTGGCGGATCATGCCCAGCCAGACTTCGGCGTCGTGCGCGCTCAGCTCGAGACGGCGGACCAGGCGGCGGACCTTGGCTTCGGCGCTGGACGAGTGCACGTAGCCGGAATGCTCTAACACCTCGCTGAGCAGTTCGGTGAGGCGATCCAGGTCGGCTGCCTTGGCTGCTTTCCTAGGCTCCGGCTTGGGCGCGGCGGCGCGGCGCACCAGTTCGTAGAGGCACACGGCGACGGCCTGGCCCAGATTCATGGAACCGCGCGTCGCGATGCGCATCAGCCAGTGGCAATGGCTGAGGTCCTCGTTAGAGAGGCCAAATTTTTCGGAGCCGAACAGCAGCGCGACTGGGCCCGA
The DNA here is from genome assembly GCA_035501155.1 of Bryobacteraceae bacterium. GTDB lineage: Bacteria > Acidobacteriota > Terriglobia > Bryobacterales > Bryobacteraceae > Palsa-89. The sequence goes on along the minus strand of DATJWO010000024.1, from coordinate 27,003 downwards.
GGCCAGTGACCGGCGAATCAAGCGTCCGCCGTATTCGAGCGTGCGGAGCGGGTGCTGCAATTCGCGATGGCCGAGCGCCGTGGTCCCCACAACCAGCGTGCAATCGGCGATGGCTGCGGCGAGCGTCGGAAATTCTTCTGCCTCGCGCAGGATGTCTTGCGCGTGCACCGCAGACCGCGCTTCCTGATAGGCCACCTGGTAGGGATTCACCAGCCGCAGCCGATGGAAGCCGAAGTTCGTCATGGCACGCGCCGCCGCGCCGATATTGAGGGGATTGCGCGGCGCAACCAGAACCACGCGCAGGTTGTCGGGGAGACTACTGCTCGAGGTACGTGTAGCCGTTGAGGCCCTCTTCGTAGAATTTGAGCAAACGGCCCGACTCCTCGTAGCCGATGCGGCCATCGCGCAGCGCCGTCTCGACGTCGCGCCGGAATTCTTCCAGCAGTACCTTGGAGTTGAACTGGACGTAATCGAGCACTTCGCGAACGGTATCGCCTCGGATCACTGCGTCCAGGATCACATCGTTGTTTTCGCTCAGGCTCACATGGACGGCGTTGGTGTCGCCGAACAGGTTGTGCAGGTCGCCCAGGATCTCCTGGTAGGCGCCCACCAGGAACGCACCGAGCAGATATGGCTCGCCGTTGAATGGATGCAGCGGCAGGGTACGCTTGACGTCGCGGCGGTCGATGAACTGGTCCACCTTGCCGTCGGAATCGCAGGAGATGTCACCCAGCACGCCGCTGCGCGAGGGCATCTCGTTCAGCCGGTGGATGGGCATGAGGGGAAAGAGCTGCTTGACCGCCCAGCTATCCGGCATGCTCTGGAACAGCGAGAAGTTGCAGAAATAGGTGTCGGAGAGCATGCCGTCCAGGCCCTCCAGCTCCTCGGGATAATATTCCAGCTCCTTGGCCATGCGATGAACGCGCCGGCAGATGGCCCAGTAGATTCTCTCGGCAAGGCTGCGCTGCGCTAAAGGCAGATAACCCAGGCTGAAAAGATTCAAAGCGGCGTCGAGTGACTGCTGCGCATCATGGAAGCTTTCGAGCAGGTTCTTGGAACTGAGGGAGCGGTAGGTTTCCTGGAGATCGATGAGCGGCTGCTCGGCGTCGTCGGCCACCGGCTCAAACGAATCGTCGCCGAATCCGCTGACACCCAGGACGTTGAATACCAGAACACTGTGATAAGCGGCGATGGCGCGGCCGCTCTCGGAAACGATGGTCGGATGAGCCACTTCGGCTTCGTCGCAAACATTCTGGATGTGATAGACGATGTCGTTGGCGTATTCCTGCAGCGTGTAATTGACGCTGGATTCGAAGTCCGTTTGCGAGCCGTCGTAATCGATTCCCAGCCCGCCGCCGACGTCCAGGAATTTCAGGCCGGCCCCGGCGCGCTTGAGCTCGACATAAATGCGAGCGGCTTCCATGACAGCCGCTTTGATCTGCCGGATGTTGGTGATCTGGCTGCCCAGGTGGAAGTGCAACAGCTCGATGCAGTCTTCCATGCCCACGGCTTTCATCTGATCCAGCGCCTGCAGTGCTTCGCTGACGGTGAGCCCGAACTTGGAACGATAACCGCCGGAAGACTTCCAGCGTCCGGACCCGCGGGCCGCCAGCTTCAGACGCAGGCCGATCACCGGACGCACGCCGACGCGCTGCGAGTGCTTGACGATGAGATCCAGCTCGGTGTATTTCTCCACCACCGGGATGATCTGGCGGCCGATTTTCTTGGCCAGCATCACCATCTCGATGTATTCGTCGTCCTTGAAGCCGTTGCAGATGATCGGCGTTTCGTTGTCGGCTACCGCCAGAACGGCCAGCAGCTCCGGCTTCGACCCGGCCTCGAGGCCAAAGTGATATGGACGCCCGTACTTGAAGACTTCCTCCACCACCTGCCGCTGTTGATTTACCTTGATCGGGAAAACGCAGCGGTAATCGCCTTTGTAACCGTGCTCGGTGATGGCGCTTTGAAACGCTTGATGCAGCTCGCCCAGCCGGTGCTTCAGAATTTCGCCGAAGCGGATCAGAATCGGAAGCGATATACCGCGCAGCTCGAGTTTTTCGATCAGCTCCCGCAAGTCGATGCCGCGCGCGGGCTCCTTGCTCGGATGGACCCACAGGTGGCCGTTGGCGCCGACTGAAAAATAGCCCTTGCCCCAACTGGCGACGTCGTACAGTTCACCGGCGTCCGCCGTTGTCCATCGCTCGGTCGGCTCCCAAACCGCCGCTTCACCTAATTTCAAGTCCTAGTTACCTCCGTAAGGATCAAGCTTCAGTGTCCTGCCATTTGGCTTTGGGGGCAAGTAAATTTTTGAGTGCACGTGACTTTGAATATTCGGTTACGAAGCTTGGCGCGGAGTTTAGGTCAACGACCGGCGCGGTTTTGGCCATTGCGTTGGATCAACTGCCGGAGCGCATCGATTTTGGAGGTTGTGCGCTTCTGAATCTGGGCAAGCGCGCCGATCTTCAACCCGATTCTGTCTATAACAACGATGCCGGCTGCGTGGTATCCGGCAAGTTGCTCAATCAAACGCTCTGCGCGGCTGAGGCGATCGTTCATCGGTGGCACTCATACGATAACGCGTGACATGCCTCCCGCCAACTACCAGCTACAGGCCACATCACACCCTAAACGTATCCGCGCGCCAGTGCACCACCGCCTTCTTAATATCTGCGTTCGTCATGTTGGAACTGAGCACCTTCTCCACCAATCCGGGCAGCTCGCCATCCGATGCAAAGCGCAGCGCGATGACTTGCGCTTCGGTCAGCTCACCGATCCGAGAGCGCAGCGGCTCCCCGAGTAGGGCCTGCAGCCTGAGCCGCTCCTCCAGCCGGATCAGACGATCCTGCACCTTCAAGGGGTAAAGGCGCATGAGGAACGCCCCAAGCGGCGCCAGGATCCCGATGACCAACAAAATCCAGGCATCCAAGCGGTGGACATGGCGCACCACGTTAACGATTGTTAAGATCAACAACACAAACGTCGCGGGGACTAGAAAGTAGTGATACGGCGGGTGAAACCGGACATGGTTGGCGTAGGTTTGGGACAGCTCTCCGGCCATGGGTTCTCCTCAGGTTGAAATTTTTACGGCAACTATGCTAGGGTAACGTCTTTGGGACACCTTTTTTGGGTGCGCTGTCGCTGTATGTGCGCGCCTTCTAGTCTGTAAGTTCCCTTCTTTAAGTCAATCATGGAAGCAACGCTACAAGCGCTAGGTGGGTTACTGCTAAAGGCAGTCCCGACGCTTTTGCTCCTGGTCCTGGTTCACTTCTACCTGAAGTGGGTGTTTTTCCGTCCGATGGGCGACGTGCTGGCGCGCCGTCGGGCCTCCACCGAAGGCCTGCGGCAAGCCTCCGAAGCGACTCTCAAGAAAGCTTCGGAGTTGGCGGCCACCGTTGAAGCGCAACTGCGCCAAGCGCGCGAGCAGATTTATCAGGAGCAGGATGAGGCCCGCCGCCGCTGGACCGGCGAACAGGCCGCGCGCGTGGAAGAAGGCCGGCGCCAGGCGCGGGAGTTGATCCACAATTCCAAGCTCCAGTTGGAAGCGGAAACTGCCGCGATCAAGCGCGAGCTGGGCGCCAGCACGGACGCGCTCGCCGAGCAGATCGCCCAGGCGTTGCTCAAGAAGAAGGCGGTGGCCTGATGCGTCGTGCCCTATTTACAGTCGCGCTGGGCGTTGTACTCGCCTGTGTGGCGCTGCCGCAGGAGCGCGGCGCGACGGAAAAGCAGCAGGAGCAAGGCGATCCGCTGATCGGGTGGAAGTGGGCGAACTTCCTGATTCTGGGCGCTGGCATCGGCTACCTGATCGCGAAGAACGTTCCCGCGCTGTTCCGTAAGCAGACCGACGAGATCCAGAAGGCTCTGGCGGAAGCCGCACAGGCCAAGCTGGAGGCGGACTCCCAGGCGGCCGCGATCGAGAAGCGTTTCGCCGGCCTGTCAGCCGAAGTGGAAAGCTTGCGCAAGACCGCCCACGCCGAAATGGAGGCCGAGAGCGCCCGCCTCCTCCGCGAGGGCGACCAGCACTTGCAGAGAATTCAGGAACAGACCGCGCAAGAGATCGACCTGATGACGCGGGGCGCCAAAGATGAACTGCGCCGCTACTCCGCCGCGCTCGCGCTGGACCTGGCCGAACAGCGCGTGCGTTCCCGCATTACGCCGGCTGCCGAAGAAACCCTGGTGGACGGATTCATTCAAGACCTGCAGGCCCAAACCGGGCTGCGGACGGCGAACTGACCTATGGCCTCCGCTGTCGCTTACCGCTACGCTCGCGCCCTGGTGGATGTCGTCCTGGCGCCCGGCTCGTCCTTGAAACCCGACGACGCCGTGGCGCAGTTGCACGCCTTCGACCAGACTTTGGCTTCATCGGCCGAATTGCGCAACGCGTTGCTGACACCGGCCATTCAAGCTTCGCGCAAACACGCGGTGGTGGCGTGGGTGCTCGAAAAGCTTGGCGGCGCGACGCTCGTCCGGAATTTTGTGTACGTGATTATCGATCACCGGCGCATTGCAATCTTCAGCGACATTTGCGAAGCCTTCGAGCGCACCCTGGACGAACGGCGGGGCGTCGTCCGTGCTGAGGTGGTTTCGGCCGCGCCGCTGGGAGCGCGCCAAAGCGCCAGCCTGGAATCGGAATTATCGCGCTTAACGGGGAAGCGCATGCGCCTGCGATATGACGTCGAGCCGGACTTGCTCGGCGGCGTCCTGGCGCGAATCGGATCAACGGTCTATGACGGCTCGGTACGGGGGCAACTGCAACAGCTGCGCCGCCGGCTGACCGGGCCAGCAGCCGAATAGGGGATGGGATTGATTTATGGCTCAGATCCAAGCAGATGAGATCGCCCGCCTGTTGCGCGGCGAGATTGAGCATTACGAAAAAGCGGTCAACATTTCCGAAACCGGATCGGTGATCTCGGTCGGTGACGGCATCGCGCGCGTCTATGGCCTGGAAAACGTCATGGCCGGCGAGATGGTGGAGTTTCCGCACGGCGTCACCGGCATCGCACTCAACCTGGAGGAAGACCAGGTAGGAACCGTGCTGCTGGGCGAATACCAGGAAATCAAAGAAGGCGACGAAGTCCGGCGCACGGGGAAAATCATGTCAGTGCCGGTGGGCGAAGCGATGGTTGGCCGCGTGGTGAACGCCCTGGGCCAGCCCATCGACGGCAAAGGACCCATCGCAACGTCGGAGTCGCTTGCGATCGAACGCATCGCTCCCGGCGTTGTGGACCGGCGTGGGGTGAAGGAACCGCTGCAAACCGGCATCAAAGCCATTGACTCGATGATTCCCATCGGCCGCGGCCAGCGCGAGTTGATCATCGGCGACCGTCAAACCGGAAAGACCGCAGTCGCCCTGGACGCCATCATCAACCAGAAGGGCGGCGACGTGATTTGCATTTACGTCGCCATCGGACAGAAGCGCTCCACGGTTGCGCAGGTGGTGAAAACACTGGAAGACTACGGCGCCATGGATTACACGATCGTCGTGGCGGCGACGGCTTCCGACCCCGCGCCGATGCAGTACATCGCTCCGTACGCCGGATGCGCGATGGGCGAGTATTTCCGCGACAGCAAGCGCCATGCGCTGTGCATCTACGACGATCTTTCCAAGCACGCCGCGGCGTACCGCGAGATCTCGCTGCTGCTGCGCCGGCCGCCCGGGCGCGAGGCGTACCCTGGCGACGTGTTCTACCTCCACAGCCGCCTGCTGGAGCGCGCCGCGAAACTCAATGACGAAAAAGGCAGCGGATCGCTCACCGCGCTGCCGATCATCGAGACCCAGGCTGGCGATATTTCGGCTTACATTCCCACGAACGTGATCTCGATCACTGACGGCCAGATCTTCCTGCTGGCCGACTTGTTCAACTCCAATCAGCGGCCGGCGGTCGACGTCGGCCTGTCGGTGAGCCGCGTGGGAGGCAGCGCTCAGATCAAAGCGATGCGTCAGGTGGCCGGCTCGCTGCGCCTGGATCTGGCCCAATACCGCGAGCTCGCAGCGTTCGCGCTGTTCGGCTCCGAACTGGACAAAGCATCGCAACAGCAGTTGAATCGCGGCAAACGGCTGATGGAAATCCTGAAACAGCCGCAATACCAGCCGCTCCCGGTGGAGAAGCAGGTCGTGATCATTTTCGCCGGCACCACCGGCCTGTTGGACGATCTGGAAGTGGACCAGTGCCGGCCGTTTGAAACCGAGCTGTACCGATTCCTTGATTCGTCGCAGGCGGGCCTGCTCCAGGAAATTCGTGAAAAGAAGAGCCTGGACGACCAGTTGCGGGCTAAAGTCTCGACGGTGCTGAAAGAGTTCAAACAGCGCTACGTTGCCCAGCACCAGGGCGCGCTCATCACGGCCTAGCCAATGCCCAGCCTGATCGATCTACGCCGGCGAATCCGCTCGGTGAAGAACACGCAGCAGATCACCAAGGCCATGAAGGTGGTCTCGGCGGCGAAACTGCGCCGCGCGCAGGACCGGGTGCTGGCCGCCCGCCCTTACGCTCAGATCATCCGCCGCATGCTGGCCAACGTTGCTCAGGCCGCGTCTGAGCATCATGACGAGGAAAGCAGCGCGCTGCTGGCCAGCCGGCCCGAGAAACGCATCCAGCTGCTGGTGATCACCGCCGACCGTGGCCTGGCGGGCGCTTTCAACTCGAACGTCATCCGGACCGCTGTTAAATTTATTCAAGAGCACCCGGAATCCGAAGTTCAATTGGAGCTGATCGGGCGCAAAGGACGGGATTTCTTCCGCAAGCGGCACCGTTTCATCACAGGCCAATACACCACGCTCTTCCAGAAGGCCCCGGGCTACGAGGATGCCGTAGAGATCGCGCACAAAGTTATCGAACGGTTCCGCAAAGCGGAGATCGACGCGCTCTATTTGGTGGTGAACAATTTCAAGAGTATGATGGCGTCCCGGCTTGTCGTTACGCGGGTGCTGCCCGTGCAAATGCCCGACCAGCAAGAGCAAGTGGATTACATTTATGAGCAGCGGCCCACCCAGTTGCTGGGAAGCCTGCTGCCGCGTTACATCGAATCGCAGATCTACCGGGCCATGCTGGAATCGGCCGCAGCCGAGCACGCCGCGCGCATGACCGCCATGGAATCGGCCAGTTCCAACGCCGCGGACGTGATTACGGCGCTCACGCTGAAAATGAATCGCGTCCGGCAGGCGAGCATTACGAGAGAGATTATCGAAATTGTGAGCGGCGCCGCCGCTCTGGAGTAAATAAAATGGCAACGACAACTGCAGGATTGGTGGTGGGCCACGTCATTCAGGTAGCCGGGCCGGCCGTCGACGTCCAGTTTCCCGAAAGTCAGATTCCGGTCATCAATACGGCGATCCACATCACCAGCGAAGGCTTTGACGTGCCCACGCCCATCGACGTGATGGCCGAAGTGGCGCAACACATCGGCGAAGGGCGCGTGCGCACCATTGCGCTGCAGCCCACCGACGGCATGGTGCGCGGCATGAAGGCCGTGAGCCTGGGCCATGGGATCGAAGTGCCGGTGGGCAACGAAACGCTCGGCCGGGTGATGAACGTCATCGGCGAGCCGGTGGACAAAATGGGCCCGGTCAACACCGCCAAGAAGTGGCCCATCCACCGCGCCGCCCCCGCTTTCGAGGAGCAGGCTACCCAACTGCAGATGTTCGAAACCGGCATCAAGGTCATCGATCTGCTGGAGCCGTACCTCCGCGGCGGCAAGATCGGGCTGTTCGGCGGCGCCGGCGTCGGCAAAACCGTCGTCATCATGGAGCTGATCAACAACATCGCTCTGAAGCACGGCGGCGTTTCGGTGTTTTCCGGCGTGGGCGAGCGCACGCGCGAGGGTAACGACCTGTGGACCGAAATGCAGGAGTCCGGCGTGCTGGACCCGCACGACTATAAGAAATCCAAAGTCGCGCTGATTTACGGACAGATGACTGAGCCGCCCGGCGCGCGCCTGCGCGTGGGTTTAACCGGCCTCACCGTTGCCGAGTTTTTCCGCGACGAAGAAGGCCAGGACGTGCTGCTCTTCATTGACAATATCTTCCGCTTCACGCAAGCGGGTTCGGAAGTATCAGCGTTGCTGGGGCGCATGCCGTCGGCCGTCGGATATCAACCTAATCTGGCCACCGAGATGGGTGAGTTGCAGGAGCGCATTACTTCGACGAAGAAAGGCTCCATCACGTCGGTGCAGGCGATTTACGTGCCCGCCGACGACTATACCGATCCCGCCCCAGCTACTACCTTCGCGCACCTGGACGCGACCACCAACCTCACGCGCAGCCTGGTGGAACAGGGCATTTATCCGGCCGTCGATCCGCTGGCTTCTACTTCGCGCATTCTCGATCCGCGCATCGTGGGCGAAGAGCATTATGCCGTCGCGCAGCAGGTGAAGCAGATTCTGCAGCGCTATAAGGATCTGCAGGACATCATCGCCATCCTGGGCATCGACGAGCTTTCCGACGACGACAAACAGACCGTGGCGCGGGCCCGCAAAATCCAGCGCTTCCTTTCGCAGCCCTTTCACGTGGCTGAACAGTTCACCGGTTTCAAAGGCAAATACGTACCTCTGGCCGATACGGTGCGCAGCTTCAAGGAAGTGGTGGAAGGCAAGCACGACGCTTTGCCGGAGCAAGCCTTCTACATGCAGGGCGATATCGAGGACGTCAAGAAGCGCGCCGAGGAGCTGGCCAAGCAGGGCGCATAGCCAATGGCGGAGACCTTCGATATCGAGATTGCAACGCCCGAGCGACTGCTCGCGCGGGAGAAGGCTGTGCGGGCGCAGATTCCGGCTAAAGAAGGCTTCATCGGGGTGCTGCCCGATCACGCGTCGCTGCTCTCTGAGCTGGGCATCGGCGCGCTCACCTATACGACACCGGACGATCACCGGTTCTCGATCGCGATTCGCGGCGGCTTCCTGGAGATCAACGACAACGTTGTGCGCGTGCTCACCGATTATGCCGACAAGGGCCAGGAAATCGACGTGACCCAGGCAGAGAAGGACTTGAAGCACGCCCAGGACGCCATGATCAATCCGGCGCTGGGCCTGGACATCGCCTCGGCGCTGATTGCGGTCCGCCACGCGCAGGCCCGCATTGACGCCGCCCGCAAGGAAAGCAATAAAGAAGAGTAGCATCCCATCGACCCAATTGGCCGGCGCTAGAATTAAAGCAGCGAATGTTCCGTGCGATCTTCGAACTCCTGCTAACCGCGATCGTCATCCTGTTCCTGCGGGCCGTGATCGGGATCGTCCTGAAAGGATTCGGGCAGGCAATGCGCGCGCCGAACCAGCAGCAGGGCGGACCAAACCCGGTGAACGAAAGCTCCCGGACCCGGGAACTGAAGAAGGATCCGGTTTGTGGAACGTATATCGCCAGCGACACGTCGATCACGGAAACGGTGGGAGGCCAGACTTTCCATTTCTGTTCCCGGCAATGCCGCGATAAGTACGTTGCTTCGCTCGCTCGCTAGCTCGGCTGCCTTGCTGGCCGCCGCAATCGTGAGCAGCGCGGAGCCCGTCTTCTACAAAGACGTCCTGCCCATTCTCCAGAACCATTGCCAGGAGTGCCACCGGCCCGGCGAAATCGCGCCCATGCCATTCCTCACCTATGCCGGCACGCGTCCCTGGGCCAAAGCGATCCGTACCGAGGTGGTGATGCGCAAGATGCCGCCATGGTTCGCCGATCCCTGCTGCGGGCATTTTGCCAACGACCGTTCTCTTTCCCAAGCGGACATCCACACGCTGACCGGGTGGGCGGACACCGGCGCGGAGGAAGGCGATCCCAAAGACGCGCCGCCGCCTCGCCATTGGCCGCAAGGCTGGAACATCGGCACGCCCGACCAGGTGTTCGAAATGCCCAAGGCATTCCCGATTCCCGCCAAAGGCGCCGTCGAATATCAATACCTGATCCTGCCCACGCATTTCACCGAAGACAAATGGGTGCAGAAGGTGGAGGTGCGTCCGAGCGATCGTGCCACGGTGCATCACGCCGTGGTTTACATCCGCGAGCCGGGATCGAAGTGGCTGCAGGGCCAGCCGACTGGGATGAATTTCTCGGTGCCGCTCTCGAAAGGTTTCACCACCAGCGACATTCTGATGGTCTATACGCCTGGTAATTCCTACGACGGCTGGGGACCAGGCATCGCGAAGCGCATACCGGCCGGCTCCGATCTCGTGCTCCAGATGCACTACACCGCGTACGGAAAAGCCACTGAGGACCGCACCCGCATCGGCCTGATCTTCGTCAAACAGCACCCCAGGCAGGCCGTGCTCTCGCTGCAAATGAGCAACGACACTTTCGTGATTCCACCGGGCGATCCTGACTATCGTGTCCAGGTGTGGGGCACGCTGCCCAACGACGCGCTACTGATCAGCCTGTTTCCCCACATGCACCTGCGCGGTAAAGGCTTCGAGTTTCTGCTGCCCGGCCCGCATGGCCAGGTGGAGACGTTACTCAAGGTGAGCAACTACGATTTCCACTGGCAGATCAACTACAAGCTCGCTCAGCCGCGCCTCCTGAAAGCCGGCACACGCCTGTTGTGGGTGGCGCACTTCGACAACTCGGCGAACAACCCGTCGAACCCCGACCCAACCACCGAGGTGCGCTACGGCGAGCAGAGCTGGGATGAGATGATGATCGGGTTCTTCGACGTGGTGGTCGACGCGGGAATCGACAAGGTGAGGTTCTTCGAACGTAAGAAGTAAAGAGAACACCTTACTCCGCGTAAAATGTGCAGCCCCTGGCGGCTCTAAGGTGTTGCGAATCAGCGCAGCACGGTTTGGCCTACGGCGTGCAGTTTTCACGCGGTTATGTGGGGCAAACCAAACGAAGGACAACCACCGGCGGCGCAACCACAACGGCAGCCGGTTCAGGGAGGACCAATGCCAACCAACAGTCCAGCCGCTCAACCCGCTAGCTCTCTTCCGGGGGCGCGCACGGTTTTCGGCAAGTCGATGAAAGTCGTGGGCGAAATATCGAGCGATGAGGAACTGATCGTAGAAGGCGAACTGGAAGGCAAGTTGGAGCTGCGAAACCGGTTAACGGTTGGACCAGCGGGGAAAGTGAACGCCAACATCAAAGCCAAAGAGGTGGTGGTGTTCGGAACCGTGAAGGGCAACGTCGAATCCGAGACCCGCGTTTCGCTGCGCACTGGAGCTTCCATCGTCGGCGATATCAAGACGGCTGGAATCGTGATCGACGACGGCGCTTACTTCAAGGGCGGCATCGATATCACACGCGGAGAGGCTGCGCCCGCACCGGGGCCCACCAAAGCGACCGCTTCCGTAGCAGCAGCTGGGCAGAAACGCTGAGATCCTAAGGGCAAAATACCCTAAATACCTGAGCAACAACGTACCCAGCCGAGGCATCTAACGATTTGAGGCCGCACCCTTGTCAGGAGGAACTGTGGCCCAGGAAGACGGCGCCCGTATAAACGCGGGCGCCGCTCTCTCTTCTGGCCTTATTTCAACGACTTCAGCTTGTTTGTGATCCGTTTGCGCATCGCCCGATCGGGCTTGAGGGCGAGCGCCGAGTCATACGCCTGTTTGGCTGAGGTCATATGCTGCTCTGCCGCTTCCAGATCGCCGAGCTGCTCAAAAATCGCCGGATCGCCCGAATTTCGTGAGACCAGGCGGAGCTGCTCGATGGCCTGATCGCGCGCTCCGGTCTTCGCCAAAAGGCCGGCCAGCGCGACATGCGCCGCAACGTAATCGGGCTTGGCTGTGAGCACCTGACGGTACTCTTCGATGGCCGCGGCGTTGTCGCCCTGGTCCGCTAACGCGCCGGCCAGACTGAGTCGCGAAGGTAGGTAGTCCGGCGCCTGCCGCAGGTTCTCGCGCCACAAGCCGATGGCTTCCATGTGCCGGTCCTTTTCCGATACCAGCAATAGCGCCAGATTGTGGCGCGCCGCCAGCAGTTTCGGATCTTTCTGCAAAGCTTCGCGATAGAGCTGCTCCGCTTCCTGGCGCTTGCCTTCGGAGGCTTTCAGCGTGCCCAGAGCATTGTATGGCTCCGCCGAATTGGGCGCGAGCATTTCAGCTTTGCGATATTCGGCTTCTGCATCCTTGCGGCGATTCAGACGCTGATAAACGAGGCCGAGGTTATAAGGCAGATAGCTGTACTCAGGCGTCAGCCGGATGGCCTCCTGGTAGGCTCGGATGGCCGCGCGATAGTCGCCGCGTTCCACCAACGCCAGCGCTTGGTTATGCAGCGGATACGACCAGTGCTGCGCGCGCCGGGCTGCATCGCGAAAAGCTGGAATCGCCTTGTCGTATTCGGCCTGTTCCAAGTAGGCGATACCGAGTGCATTGAATCCGTACGCCGCGCCCGGATCGATGCGCACGGATTGCTCCAACAGCGCCGCCGCTTCGGGGAATTTTTTGTCGAAAAGAAGCGCGCGGCCTGCAAAGAAGTCCTGGCGGCCCTCCAGGAACAGCGACTCCTGCGTCAACTTGCGTTCCGCTTCCATGTAACGTGCACCATTTTCGAATTCCTGCCGGGACTGCGGCCTCTCGTCACCTGCCAGATACCGCAGCAGGACTTGCTGAGCCTTGTCTTCGAGCGCGACGCGCAGTTGGTTCTCGCGCTCCTGGTATTGCTCCGGCGCAACGGCGGTCTTCAGATCCGCAAGCGCGGTGAAAGCATTATCCGGATCGGTGGGCAGAATGCGGCCGGCGTTGAGCGCCGCCGTGAATCGTTCGACGCTTGCGGGCGGCTGAGCGGACGGCAGCTGTCCCGGAGCACCCGCGTCAGCCAGGTAGAGCGGTCCGCCATTGCGGGCGTCCAACAGAACGCGCCATTGCGCCACATCGATGCCCGGCTTGCCGACGTCCGACAGCCGCATCATGTTGTCGTAGGTGCCGAACTCGCGCGGATGTTGCTTGTTGGCGGTGGCCATGGGCACCTGGTCGCTGACGTATTTGATCAGCTCGTCGGCGTCCACGATGCCGTCCTTGTTCGCGTCGGCTGCGCCCTCCAGGCCTTTGATCACAAAGTAGCTGAAGACACCGTGCCCGCCACCGAATTGCGGCCCTTCCTCCGACAGCTCGCGCGGGCGGCTGGCCAGCAGGCCAAACAAGTCTCCCTGGATGTCGCCGAGCTGCTGCACGTTGGAATTGACCGTGGTGTTGTGAATGGTGCCGATGGTCCCAGCCTTGCAAACGTCCACGAATAACAGCACGCGACCGACTTTGGTGAGCTGTTCTTCAAAGAGCGACTGCAGCTCATCCATCGCAAGCGCGGTGCTTTTGAGATCCTGCGGATCGGAATCGTAGGTGAGGATGAAGGCGTTCTTGCTGCCGGGCACTTCCACCGTGCCGTGGCCGGCGATCACGATGATTACGGTGTCGTTCTTGCCGGCGCGCCGCTTCAGGAAGTCCTGGAAACCGTTGCGGACGGCGGCGGTGGTCGCCTTTTCGTTGGTGAGAAGTAGCACGTTCTGCGGCGGCACGCCGCCTCCGCGCGGGCTCTCCAGCAGTTTACTGAAGACGTCGGCATCCGCGTCGGCATACTGCAGGGCCAGCTCCGGCTTCGCGTATTTGGAAACTCCCACCAAAAGCGCGTAGGTTTGGCCTCCGGCGGCCGCGGCTGCCGTGGCGGCGGATGCTTGCGTGGCGAGCGCGTCTTCCAGCTCGAAAATCTTGCTCTTGATCCACACCGCGTCGGGCCACTGCTCGCGCAGCTTGTAATACGCATCGAGAGTGTTGGCGACCAGCTTGTGATTCTCGAAGATGGTAGCTTCGGCGACCAGCGCCGCTTGGTCCTTGGAATTGGAGGCCAGCACGGCATCGTAAGGCGCGAGTTCAGCCTGCACGTCGGCGGGCAGTTTATCGTGCGGCGTCGGCGGAATTTCCGGCTTGTTGATCCCGCGCGTCATGCTGACCCCATAATGCTGCTGGCTGGCGGCGGCGACGCGCAAAGTTTGGGGCAGCGTGCAGGCCCGAGCCGGCTGCTCGGAGATCTTCCCAGCTTTCACTTTCGGCGACTTCACATCCAGGCGCACCTCGCCGGAAGAACTCAGCGTGTCAATCGCCTTGGCGGGACAGAACAGAAATGAGGCCGGCCCGCTTTCGGTGCGCAGGCCGTCGCCAGCGAACAGCAAGTCGCCCGGACGGGCGGCGAGCGGCGTCTCGGTATCCACACGCAGCAGCTTGCTTCCAGCAGCCGACAGCACCAGGCCGACCGGTTCTTCTTTGGTATCGGCGAAAGCGGGCACGAGCGCCACCAGAAAGACGGCCAGAAAGGAGCACCTATGCATTGACTGCGGCCTTCACCACCAGCGAAGCTACCGTATATAAATCGATCGGCACGGACTTGCCTCGCACGGGCGCCACACCCAAGTGCAAGGTCTCCACCTGGCCGCCGAGCCTGCTCTCGGTGGCTCCGCTCATGAGCAGCTTGGTGTGGTGTTCCTTGTTCAGACTCTCCAGACGCGAGGCCAAATTGACGGTGTCGCCCAAGACGGTAAATTCCATCTTATCGGCCGACCCGACGTTGCCGACGACCACCAATCCGGTGTGGATCCCGGCGCCGGTCTCGAACTGGCTCGGCGCGGTAACCATCCGGGTGGCGCAGCGGACGGCGCGCACGGGGTGATCACCGGGAGTGGCGCCCTCATCTTCGTCGGAAAAAACCGCGAGAATGCCGTCGCCGATGAACTTGTTGACGTGGCCGCCGTACATCACGATAATGCTCACCATGGTCCCCAGGTATTCGTTCAGCAACTGAACCACCACCTCCGGGCCTTGCTCCTCGGAAACACCTTCAGTGAAGGCGGTGAAGCCGCGGATATCCGTGAAGAGGATCGTCACTTCCAGCCGCTTTCCCGATAGGGCGATCGCCTCAGTTTCCTCGAGCGATGTGGCCAGTTGCTTGCCGACAAACAGCGACACGGCACGTTGGAACAGGTTGCCCCGCGTCTCCTCGGTCGCGAAACGATAGACCACCGACGCAATCAGGCAGATGGAAGTGGCCAGCAGCAGTTCCGACGTGGAAAGAACGAACCCGCCCTCAAACGCCAGGTGCGTGGCGATCAAAATGGCCAGCACCTCCAGCAGCATCAAGCCCACTGCGCGGCTGGCGGGCAAAGACGTGATGACCAGCACAGTGAGCCCCGTGGCCATCAGTAGTGCCAGAGCGCGAAGCCATTGCGGGACCGGAAGCAGATAGCGGCTCTCCAGCAGCGTACGCACGGTATTGGCATGAATCTCGACGCCCGGCATGGTCCACTTAGAACCGCTAAAAAGCGTGTAAAACGGCGTATCGAAGCGGTCGTCCACGAAATCGGTCCCAACCAGCACGATCTTGCCCTTGACCCACTTTTCGAGCTGCGCCTCGTTCCCAGCCTTGGCCGCGGCTTCGAAATCGGCCAACGAGACACTAGGAATGGTGTTCGGAGGTCCGGCGTAATTGATGGCGATGGAACGCTGGCCCGAGATCGGAATCGCCCGGCCCGCCAGCACCAGCGACCCCTTCTGGAATTGGGCGTCCGCGCCGATGTATTTCTCAACGGCTCGCATCGCCAAGGAGCGCGCGGGTGGCGGATCAGCGGGATTGGAGGAGGGGGCTTCGATCAGTTCCTGGTTGCGAATGAAATCGTCATCGTCGCTGGTCAGGTTGGCGAAAGCACTGAGGCCCAGCGCCGCGGCCATCATGTTTACCGGAATTGCTTGCGAGGACTTATTACTATTCAACTCCGAAACGTAGCCGCAAACCACCGGGACCGGGGAGGTGCTGATGGCGCCTGCGAGCAATTCGTCTGCGCCAGGCTGCCATTGGTCGATCGGAACGCCAAAGGCCAAGTCGAGCGCGATCACCTTGGCCCCGGCTTGACCGGCGGCGCGGATGGCGGTGGCGTAGTGCTCGTTCCAGAAGACTCGCAATTCCGGAAACGTGTCCATGGCTTTCTTGTCGGCCGTGAGCAGAACAATGTTCGAAATAGCTGGCCGGCCGCGCAGGAAATCGCGCACAATGAAGTGCGCATCGTAGGCTTTCAGGTTCAGAATGTGGAAAAAGCGGATATCACCGAGCGACGCCGCCCCGACTGCGCTGGCCACGGCGATGATCGCAGCGAGCGCCCAGCGCCTCCACTTCTTCCTCATGGTAACCTGCATCTTACTACGGCCGTCCGGCCCGCACGCTTTAGAGTGGCCACCTTGACTTCACTTTCCCGCGCGCTGGCGCTGCTTGCGCTGTGCACCGCCGCCGTGTTCTCCCAGACCACCCAGGGGCTGATTTCCGGCCAGTTGATGGACTCAGTGACGGGGCGTCCGGTGGCAGGAGCCAACGTCCTCTATTCGAGCTCCACCAGCAATCTCGCCGGGGCGGCCGTCAGCGACGCATCCGGCCTCTATTACCTGCCGCTGCTGTCGCCAGGACGCTACGAGATCCGCGTCACGGCGCCCAAGTATCAATCGCAAGACGTACAGGAGTTGGAACTGACCGTGGCGGCGCGCATCGAACTGGATTTTCGCCTGCGGCCTCTCAGCGACGTGTGGGAATCGGGGCAATACAAGAGCGTTTTCCTGCCTGGCTCGAAGACCGTCGTGCCCTTCTATGGGCCGGACTTCGACCCCAGTAAGTCGGGATCATTCGATGCGCAGCAAGGGCGGCGAGCGCCACTCGAGTCGACAGTTTCGGAAGTGATCGATTCGGAAGAAATCAACAACCTGCCGCTCGAAGGGCGTGACGTTTACGCTTTGTTGATCACGCAGCCCGGCGTCACGTCGGACTTGGCCACGGGGCGTGGCTTAGGCCTGGCGGTCAACGGGCAGCGGCCGACGGCGTCGAACTTTCTGCTGGATGGGCTGGAAAACAACAACTACTTGGTTACTGGACCGCTGACCGTCGTAGCGCCGGAAGCGATCCAGGAATACCGGGTTTCGACGAACAACTTCTCCGCCGAGTACGGCCGGACATCCGGATTTCTGGCCAACGCCATTAAGCGTTCAGGCGGCCCGCAATTCCACGGCGTCGCCTCCTTCTATCTGATGAACGACGCGTTGAATGCGAACGCCTTTCAACAAAACCTGATCGGAGCGCCGCGCGCGTTCGACAAGCAGGACCAGCCAGGTTTTTTTGTCGGCGGGCCCGTTCTGAAAGACAGGCTCTTTTTTTCCAGCGCCTATGAATATTTTCGAAGCCGCGGCGAGCAGAGCCCCTACACTTTCCTGTTGCCTTCGCCCGGCTTCGTCACCAACTTCACCGCGCAGGGCTCGCTCGCGCGGCAGTTACTAACTCAATATCCGACTCCAGCCACAACGCCGGGAAGCGGTTTAGTGACCCAGGAAACTCTGACGCCGCCGGTCTCATTGAATCGTACGCTGGCCATCGAACGATTGGACTACGACCCGGCCAACGGCAAGGACCGCCTGATGGGGCGCGTGCTGATCAACCGGCTATCGCAGCCGGATTTCATTTGGTCGCCTTATCAGGGTTTCGACTCCCCGCTGAATCAGGACACGGTCGCGGCCGGCGTCAGTTATATGCGCGCTTTTCGCCCCGATTTAACTAATGAAGCGCGCGCGAGCTTCAGCAGCGACGATCTTGGCTGGAACCGCCCGCATCCCGAGATTCCGACCCTCACCACGAGCGACATCTATTACGTGAACGGCGTGGCGCAGTCCGGCGTCACTCTCCCGGGCAGCCCCGCCTTCTACGCCTACCAAAACAACAACCACACCTGGGAACTTCTGGACAATCTGATCTGGACGCGCGGCCAACATCTGCTAACGCTTGGAGGAGGAGGGCTGTGGCGCAGTTCGGACGGGTATCTGACAGCCGGACGCGACGGCCAGTACATGTTTTCCAACATGGTCTCTTTTGCACTGGATCAACCCAGTTACTTCCGCGCAGCCATTGACAGGTTAGCTCTTCCAGCCGTTCAGCAGCCGGACTTCAATCGCACCTACACTTATTCCCAATATTTCGTCTTCGCCCAAGATACCTACAAAGTAACTCCCAGGCTGACGATCAACTACGGGCTCCGCGACGAATTCTATGGTGGTCCGCAAAACACCGGCTCGGCGAAAGATGCCCTGGTGCGGCTTGGGGCTGGCTCGAACCTCGCAGCGCAACTCCCCGGCGCGACGCTCACGGCCTCCCAATCGCGGATTTTTGGCTCCTCCAATGATGTCGCCGTGCGCGTGGGCGTTTCCTATGACCTGTTTGGAACGGGCCGTACGCTGCTGCGCGGCGCGTATGGAACGTTCTACGACCGCCCTTTTGACAATCTCTGGGAGAACGTCCGCAACAACAACCTGATCTTGCCGCTATTGGCGCTTCCGGCCGGCCGGACGAACTATCTGGCGCCGGTCGCCAGCACGCTAGGAACGTTTCAGGGCCAAGGCTTGGCGAGCAATTTCCCGGATCTCACCTTGGTTGCTCCCGGCCTAAGTGACGGCTACACGCACAGTTATTTCGCGGGCGTCCAGCAGAGAATCACAGACAACCTGACCGTCGAGATCAACGACCTGGGAACTTATGGCCGCGACTTATTAACTACCGACATAGTCAATCGCGACTTTTCCACGCTGGCCGGCCGCTACAATCCCAACCTGCCGGATATCGCTTACCGCGCCAATCAGGGTTTCTCGGACTACAACGCGCTAACGGCCGTCGCACGCTACCGCATCGGCCGCGGCATGGTGCAGGCGTCCTACACCTGGAGCCACTTCATCGACAACCAGAGCGATCCCTTGACCGGGGACTTTTTCAATCTCAGCTTCACCAGCATTCCAACCAGCGCCAGTTCGAACGGCCGCGCCACGTTTTCCCAGCAATTCAATCCGCAGGCCGATCGCGCCAATTCCGATTACGATCAGCGCCACAACCTGGTGATCTTCTCCTACTGGAATTTACCCACCGCGTTTGCCGGGACGAAGGCTGGCATGCTCTTCCGCGATTGGACAGTAGCCGAGTTGGCGGCGTTTCGCTCAGGCTTCCCCTATTCCGTGATCGGCACGACCACGGCTATCGCGGGCCAAGGCCTGATCCTGAACAACCGGCCCAACCTCGTTGATCCCACCCAGGCTGTGCTGGCCAACCCTGCGCCCGTCGCCGGAGGCATGCAGTTGTTGAATCCCGCGGCATTCGCGGAGGCGGCGCCGAGCACGCTGGGCAATCTGGGCCGCAACGCGTTTACCGGACCCGGTTTCTACAGTGTCGATGTTTCGCTCGCCCGCGCGTTCGCGCTGCCGTGGCTCGGTGAAAGTGGAAGGTTGAAGATTCGCGCCGATGCGTACAACTTCCTCAACCACGCGAATCTGGGCAATCCCGACGCTCTGTTCACGAACCCGCCGTCACCCACGTTCGGCGTCGCGACCTTCGGCCGCCAAGGCTTCCAGCCAGGTTTTCCCGCCATTACTCCGCTGAACGAAACGCCGCGCCAGATCCAGCTCAGCGTGAAAGTGGAATTTTAAGGCTCAGCGCGGCCACGCGGCCTGCGCCCAACAGCGCAGTCTTGTCGTTCGTGATCACGCGCACCGGGATCTCCTTCAACACCGAGCTGACGCGACCCTTGGCGCTGAAAGCTTTCATGAACGCCGTGCTGCTCAGCTTGCGGATGATCCGCGGAGCGATGCCCCCGCCGACGAACGTTCCACCGGTCGCCAGAACCTTGAGCGCCAGGTTGCCGGCCTCGGCGCCATATATGGAGACGAACACGTCCAGGGCCTGAGTGCAAATGGCGGACGTGCCTTCCAGCGCCGACTTGGAAATGGCGGCGGACGGATCGCCGTGCGCAATCTGATCACTCAGCCAGGTCGGCTCTTCGCCCCGCCCCGCATCACGAAGAAACTGATAAATGTTGTATAGGCCCGGGCCGGATAATACGCGTTCGTAGCTGACGTGCTCGAACCGGCCCATCAAATACCGGAGCAGATCAAGCTCGAGTTCATTGCGCGGCGCAAAATCTGCGTGGCCGCCTTCCGAGGGGAAGGGCTGGTAGCCGCCGCGGCCATCCGGCACCAGCCCGGCTTCGCCTAATCCCGTGCCGGCAGAAATCAGCGCCTGATTGCCGCCGGCGACACGCACACCGGGATTCAAAACCACAAAATCAGATTCGTCCAGCATGGCGATGCCGTGCGCGTTGGCTTCCAGATCGTTGATTAAGTGAACCTCGGGCAGGCCGAGTTCCCGGGCAATCTCCTGTGCGTCCACCGCCCACGGCAAATTCGGCGTCTCGGCGCGGCCGTTGCGAACTGCACCCGCGATCCCGAAACAGGCCGCATCGGCGGTGCGCTGGTGCTTCGCAAGAAAAGCCCGCGCGATCTCTTCGGGGCCCTTGTGCTCGCGGCTGGGAAAAATGTCGATCACTACCGGCGTCAAGCGCTCCGGCGTGCCTTCAAAGAACGCAAGTCGGGTGTTGGTGCCGCCGATATCCCCGGCCAGGATCATCTATGCATTGCTCCAGTGACGATTGTCCTTGGAGAGCAGTTCGTCGGCTTCGGGCGGGCCCCAGGTGCCCGCGGCATAGTTGGGGAACCGGCGCGGCGGCAGAGCCTCCCAAACGTCCAGGATGGGCGCTACCACGTGCCAGGCGGTTTCCACCATGTCGGACCGCTGGAACAACGTCGCATCGCCCAGCATGCAGTCGTACAACAAACGCTCGTAGCCGGTCTGCGGCGTGGCATTGAAATAGTCGGTGTAATTGAAGTTCATGTCGACGCCGCCGATCTGAACCACCGGACCCGGAATCTTCGCTCCGAATGTGAGCGAGATGCCTTCGTCGGGCTGCAGGTGCAGCGTCAAGCGATTCGGTTCCAGCCGGTCCACCGGCGTCCGGCGGAACAGCACGAACGGCGCGCGTTTGAATTGAATCACGATTTTAGTGGCGCGTTTCGGCAGGCGCTTTCCCGTCCGCAGGTAGAACGGCACGTCGGCCCACCGCCAGTTGTCGATGAATAGCTTCATGGCCACGAAGGTCTCCGTGCGGGTGTCCGGCGGCACCATGGGCTCCGAGCGATAGCCCGGCACTCGGTTGTTGCCTTCAAACCCCTCGCCGTATTGGCCGCGCACCGTTCGGATCAACACTTCTTCGTCGGTCATGGGCGAAAGGGCCTTGAGGATCTTGGCCTGTTCGTCGCGGACTACGTCGGCGTCGAACGAGACGGGCGGCTCCATGGCGGTCAGGGAGATCAACTGAAAGATATGATTCGGCACCATGTCGCGCAACGTGCCGGCTTTGTCGTAATAGCCGCCGCGCTGTTCCACGCCGACGGTCTCGCTCACCGTGATCTGAATGTGATCGATATAACGCCGGTTCCAGATCGGCTCGAAGATTCCGTTGGCAAAGCGGAACACCAAAATGTTCTGCACGGTCTCTTTGCCCAGATAATGATCGATGCGGTAGATCTGCTTTTCGTCCAGAACCTTGCGGATCTCCTTATTCAGGGCCACGGCGGATTCATAGTCGTGTCCGAAAGGCTTTTCGATGATGACCCGGCGCCACCCTTGCTCTTCGTGCACCAACCCGGCTTCGCCCAGCTGCGTGACGATCGGGCCAAAGAAACTGGGCGCGGTCGCCAGATAGTAGAAGTAGTTGCCGCGGGTGCCGTGTTCTTTATCGATGGCGGCGAGTTGATCGCGTAAGGCCTGGTAAGCGGCAGCGTTGGTGAAGTCACCGGAAACGTAGTAAATGCGGCGCGAAAACCAGTGCCACAGATCGGGGTCGATCTTGGTTGTGGCAAAGTCTCCGATCTCCTTGCCGATCATGTCGCGGAACTGCTCGCTCGAAAGCTCGTTGCGTGCGAATCCCACCAGGGCGAATTCCTTGGACAGCAGATTGTCCTTGGCGAGATTGTACAGCGCCGGGATCAGTTTTCGCTTCGTCAAATCGCCGGATGCGCCAAAGATCACCATCACGCACGGATCGCCAGGGCGTCCGGCCGCGCCGTTTCCTTTTGCAGCGATTTCTTCCACTAGTTGCATGCGTCCCCTCTCCGATTCATGATCCAGCAGCGCCCCGGCAAAGCGAGGGACACCCACACGGATTCGCTCAAGTTTCTTCTTAAGATAACGCCTTCGCGATGGCCGCCTGCAACGTGGCTAGACCGGCTTCGACATCGCGGAGATGAACGCGCAAGGCCCTGCGGCCCCGTTCCGCCAGCACCTGAAAATCACCGCGAGCCTGCGCCGCTTTCACAACGCCGAAAGTGTACTTCTGGCCCGGCACCGGAAGATCTGCTTTGTCGTCGCAGGTGACCTGCAAGAACACGCCGGAGTTGGGACCGCCTTTGTACGCCTGGCCTGTCGAATGCAAGAAGCGCGGTCCAAACCCAAGACACGTCGCGACGTGTTTCTTGTCGCGCACGCCGGTTCGCAGGCTTTGCAGCGCCTTGTGGTGCGCGTCGTTCATTTCGATATAGCCGAGCAACGCGAAGTAATCGCCCGCCTTCGCTCTATTTAAATGCGCGCGCAGGTATCCGGCCAGCGTCTTGTCGCTGCCCGCGGCCGAGGCCAGCGCCGCGGCATTCTTTTCGTCAGTGAACAGATCGACACCCTGATCGGAAAGGATCGGCGATTCGGCCGGTAGCGACCCGGTCCTCTCGTACTCGGTGGTGAGCTTGCGCGTGACGATCTTGCTGGCCTCCACATCCGGCTGATTGAACGCGTTGATGCCGATCACCGAACCCGCTACCGCCGTCGCAATCTCCCAGCGGAACATCTCCTGGCCCAGGTTGTAGATATCCGAGAGCGCAATGCGCACCACCGGATGCCCGGCTTTGGCGAGCGCATCGACAGCCTTATCCTGTGCCAGGTCCGCGCCATTGTCCAAACGAATGTAGGCAAACACGCGGTCGTTGCCGTAGACTTCCGGCGGGCCCAGCGGTTCGCTATCCACGGGAATCAGGCCGTGTCCTTCTTTGCCCGTGGATTCGGCCAGTAACTGTTCCAGCCAAGCACCGAAATCCGAGATACCCGGCGATGTGACCAACGTCACTTTATCGCGCCCATTGCGCGCGGCAACGCCCAGGATCAGCCCCAGCAGCGCGCCTGGATTCTTGTCCACCGGCAGGCACGACGAGCAGGCCACCGACATCACATCCGCGCGATCCAGGAATCGCAGCACATCCATGCCCATCACCGCGGCCGGCACCATCCCAAAGTTCGAGAGCACCGAATAACGGCCGCCGATGCTAGGTAGGCCATGGAAGATGTGGCGGAAGCCGTCCGCCTGCGCCACCTGTTCGAATTTCGAACCCGGATCGGTGACCGCGATAAAGCGGCTGCCGGCCTTGTCCGCTCCCACCGTCTTTTGCACGCGGTCGAAGAAATACTGCTTGAAGATATTCGGCTCGAGCGTGGTGCCGGACTTGCTGGACACGATGAACACGGTGTTGGCCAGATCCACCTTGTTTTCGAACGCTTTCACCTGCGCCGGATCTGTAGAGTCGAGCACAAACAACTCCGGGAAGCCCTCGATCTTGCCGAAGGTCATCCTGAGAACCTCCGGACCCAGGCTGGAACCACCCATGCCGAGTAGCAGCGCATGCTTGAATCCGGCCGCTTTGATGTCCTTGGCCAGACTCTCCAGATGTTGCTTGTGCGCGAGTTGATCCTCTGTGATGCCCAGCCATCCCAGCCAATTGCCTTCATCGGAGCCGGTCCACAGCTTGGCGTCGCGTGCCCACAAGCGGCGCACCTTGCCGCCCATTTTCCAATCGTCGATCGCCTCGGAAAGCTGCGCGCCTAGGTTCTCCGGCAGGCTGTAGGTCTGCGGATCCACTTGGGCTTGCGAGGCGAACTTGCACTTGGCGTCTACCGCGTTCAGCAGTTTGTCGAACGGTTCGGCAAACAGCTTTACCGCCTGCGTCACCAGATCGTCGGTAACCTTCTTCATCGAGATGCCGACAGCCGCGAGCGTTTCCATGGTGTCCTGCGCCGCTTCCACGTCGGCTTCCAGACTGGCGCGCGCCTTGCCGTGATCGCGGAACGCATCGATCGTCTGCGGCGGCGCGGTGTTCACTGTATCCGGCCCGATCAGTTCCTCTACGTACATCACATCGGAGTAGCTCGGGTCCTTCGTGCTCGTGCTGGCCCACAGCACACGCTGCGTCTGAGCGCCTTTCTTGGCGAGCGCATCCCACGCCGGCCCGGAGAAGATTTCTTTATAGCGCTGGTACGTCAGCTTGCCGTTGGCGATGGCAACCTTGCCCAGCAGACTCTTCAGCAGCGCCTGCTCTTTTGCATCGGAGGATGACTTCAGCCGCGCCTTCACGATGGCGTCCACCATGCTGTCGATGCGGCTGATGAAGAAACTGGCCACGCTCGCGGAGCCGCTCGGATCGCCGCCGTTGTTCGCGTACTTCTGGAGGCCTGCGATGTAGGCCTTCGCCACTTCTTCGTACCGTTCCATCGCGAACAACAAAGTGACGTTGATGTTAATGCCTTCACTGATGAGCTGCTCGAAAGCGGGAATGCCTTCGACGGTTCCCGGAACCTTGACCATCAGATTGGGACGATTCACCGCCTTCCACAGACGGCGGGCGTCCTGGATGGTCCCTTCGGTGTCGCGCGCCAGGAACGGCGAAACTTCCAGGCTCACATAGCCGTCGCGCTTGTGCGTGCGATCGTAGACCGGACGCAGGATGTCCGCGGCGTCCTGAATGTCCTGGATGGCGATGATCTCGTAGATCCCCATCGCGTCCAGTTCCTTGCGCTTTTGGAGTTCCAACAGTGCATCGGTGTAATCGGTGCTGCCGGTGATCGCCTTCTCAAAAATGGCGGGATTGGAGGTCACTCCGCCCAGCCCATCGTTGTCGATCAGGTGCTTTAATTCGCCGCCCGTGATCAGGCTGCGCCGGATGTAGTCCAGCCAGATCGACTGCCCATACTTGGTAAGCTCCCGCAGCCGATTCGTGGTGCCTGTGGTGGTTGTGATCGTTGAGGCCATTCTAATCTCCTCCCGTGTTTGTTAAAACTGGGCCGGCACTACTTCCGTGCCTTCGCCAGCTCTTCTTCGGCGGCCGCGACGACGGCGTCCGGAGTAAAACCGAACTTCTTCTGCAACTCCTTCAGCGGGGCCGACGCGCCGAACGTGTGCATGCCGATCTTGCGGCTCGCATAACGGTCCCACCCCAATGTTGACGCTTGTTCCACGGAGACTCGCGCTATCACTCCCGGAGGCAGCACGCTCGCCTGGTACTGTTGCGACTGATGCTCGAAGATCTCCCAGGAAGGCATGCTGACTACCCGCGCTTTGATTCCCTTCGCGGCAAGCTTTTCGTACGCGTCCACGCACAGCGGCACCTCGCTGCCGGTTCCGATCAGTATGACGTCAGGAGCGCCGCCCGGAGCATCGCCCAGGACGTAAGCGCCCTTCGTCAAGCCGGAAGCGGGCGCGTACTTCGTGCGGTCGAGCGTCGGGATCGCCTGACGGGACAGAATCAGGCATGCCGGTTCGTGGCGCAGTTGCACGATCAGGCGCCAGGCCTCGGCGACTTCGTTCGCATCGCCCGGCCGCAGTGTGATCAGGCCCGGAATGGCGCGCAGCGAAGCCAACTGCTCCACCGGCTGATGGGTCGGCCCGTCTTCGCCGACACCGATGGAATCGTGCGTGAAAACATAAATGACTGGTAGCTCCATCAGCGCGCTCAGCCGGATGGGCTCGCGCATGTAGTCGCTAAAAATCAGGAAGCCGGAACCGAACGGCCGCACTTTGCTGGTCGACAAGCCGTTCAAGATGGATCCCATGGCGTGCTCGCGGATGCCGAAGTGCATGTTGCGCCCGCCGTAGCTGCCCGCTTCCAGATCGCCCGCGCCGTCGAACGTCAGCCGCGTCTTCGTGGATGGCGCCAGATCCGCCGCTCCGCCGATGAGCCACGGCAGATTCTTCGCTATTGCGTTCTCCACTTTCGCGGACGAATCGCGGCTGGCTATTCCTTTCGGGTCTGCCGGGAACGATGGTATTTCGGCGTCCCATCCCTTGGGTAGCTCACGCCGCTGCATCTTATTGAGGTGATCGGCCAGCTCCGGGTATTGTTTCTCGTATTCGGCGAACTTCGCCGTCCAGGCCTTCTGCGCCGCGTGCCCGCGCTCACCCACTTGCTCCCGGAAACGCTCATAAACGCCATCCGGGATCAGGAACTTGGCATCTTCCGGCCAACCGTAGTTGCGCTTGGTCAGCCGGATCTCCTCTTCGCCGAGCGGCTCGCCGTGTGCCGCGTTGGTGTCCTGCTTATGCGGAGCGCCGTAAGCGATGTGGCTATCCACGATGATCAGTGTCGGCCGGTCCGTCGTCGCCTGGAAGGTGTGGAACGCGCGCGCCAGCATCTCCAGATCGTTGGCGTCGCCCACGCGCGTGACGTTCCAGCCATAGCCCATGAATCGTGTCGCGACGTCTTCGCTGAACGCCAGCGCCGTGTTGCCTTCGATGGTGATGTGGTTGTTGTCGTAAATCCACAGCAGCTTGTTCAAGCCGAGGTGGCCAGCCAACGACGCGGCTTCGGAGCAGACGCCTTCCATCATGTCGCCGTCGCCGCCCATGGCGTAGGTGCGGTAGTTGACGATTTCGTGGCCGTCGCGGTTGAAGTATTGCGCGAGCCAGCGTTCCGCGATCGCCATGCCGACGGAATTCGTGAAACCTTGCCCGAGCGGCCCTGTGGTGGTCTCGACGCCGGCGGTCAGCCCGTACTCTGGATGGCCCGGCGTGCGGCTGCCGAGTTGGCGGAAGCGTTGGATTTCCTCCATCGGTAAGTCGTAGCCGGTCAGGTGGAGCAAGCTGTAAAGCAACATCGACGCGTGACCGCCAGATTGGATGTAACGGTCGCGATTGGGCCAGTGTGGATTGTCGGGATCGTGTCGGAGGAATTTCTCCCAAATCCAGTATGCGACCGGCGCCAGACCCATCGGCGCGCCCGGATGGCCGGAGTTGGCCTTTTGGACGGCATCCATCGAAAGCGTGCGAATGGTATTGATGCACAGTTGGTCGAGCGGTTTGGTTTTTGGATTGTCGAGAGTCACCGTCATCATGCCGACGCATTGTGCGACAGGAGACGCCGATGCGCAAGTCTGGCTTGTTTGGTATGGTGGGT
>DATJWO010000023.1:0-11591 GCA_035501155.1 Bryobacteraceae bacterium | reverse complement strand
ATCTTGGGGCGCGCCGAAGATCCGGGAGAAGCTACGCCGGCGGCATGACGACATCCAGACGCCGGCGATCAGCACCGTGCATGCTGTCCTCGACCGTCACGGCCTGGTCAGCCGCGGCCGCAGGCACCGCCGTCACAAGGCGCAGGGTACGAGCCTGTCGCGGCCGCATGCACCCAACGATCTGTGGTGCGCCGACTACAAAGGCGAGTTCATGCTCGCCGATCGCCGCTATTGCTATCCGCTCACCATCAGCGACTTTGCCAGTCGCTACCTGCTCGCTTGCGAGACTCTGGGCAGCACCAAGGAGACCTACGCCTTCACCGTGTTCGAGCGCGTGTTCAAGCAGTTCGGTCTGCCCCAAGCCATCCGTACCGACAACGGCGTGCCCTTCGCCAGCCCCCACGCGCTCTTCGGCTTGAGCAAGCTCGCCGTGTGGTGGCTACGACTTGGCATTCACATCGAACGCATCCAGCCCGGCCACCCGCAGCAGAATGGCCGCCACGAGCGCATGCATCTGACCTTGAAGAAGGAGACCACCAAGCCCGCCGCTCAGAACTTTCTCCAGCAGCAGGCCCGGTTCGACGACTTCCTCGATTGCTACAACGACGAGCGCCCGCACCAAGCGCTCGATATGAAGTATCCCGCGGAGCTCTACCAACCCTCACCGCGCCCCTATCGCGGACTCGACGAACTGCACTACCCTTTCCACGACCGCACCATCACCGTCACCCAGTGCGGCCGCATCTGCTTCGGCCGCCGCAAGATCAATCTGAGCACGGTGTTCGCCGGACAGAACGTCGGGGTCAAAGAAGTCAGCGATAGAATCTGGCTGGTGAGCTTTATTGGACTACGACTTGGGGTTCTTCGACCACGAGACCGGTCGCCTCGGCACGGCCGAGAACCCATTCGCCGCAAAAGTGTTACCCATGTGTCCGGTATAAACTGTTACCTATGTGACCGGAATAGACCAGAGTAAATTGGCTCCCCGACGAGCTCAAATCTGGGCACCGCTGGCGGGTCAGAGCAGCGCTGCCCTAGTGTTCATCAGTTGAGACTTCGATGGAATGTCCCATCATTTTCTATCGCAGGTAGTCCAAGGGTTTGCTCAGAATAGGGGGCTCACGCAACTTCTAGATCTGCTCAGGCCAGAGCCTAGAGCGTCGAGACGGTTGGTGAGCCCGTTGTCCACAATCGGTAACGCGGCCCAAAGAGGGCGCCTAGTGCGGCATCTCGCTTGACTAGCAGTGCAAGGGTCTTGGTGATGTCAGCCTGAATGTTCTGATACCGCAGTGCCTGCCAGTGGGCTCGGTCCATCTGGCGGCCGCGGCACCACGAGTGGATTCGGGAACAGGTTGTCTCGTTTTCCAGGTCATCGTATCGCACGACGAGTGGTTTCAGCTCTTTTTCGATCGTGTCGAGTCTGCGCTCCATGCAATCGAGCAACCATGCGGCGACGGTGACCCCAAGGGCGTGGAGCGAGCGCTCGACCGCCCGGCGTTCACGCCGCACTAGCACGATCGACGTGTCCGGTCGGAGGCTCACGGCGTCGTGCACGAGAAAGCTCATCATGCAATCGCTCGCGCCCGCGCCATCTACGAGAAAGTGCTCCAGATCATCGATCGCCGACCAGCGCAGGCTGGGCTCATGCACGCAGTCGAGCAGCCGTGCGAGCCAAGCCGTGCGCGACCGCGGGAAACCAGTGACTATAAACGGCGGTGGCATCCCGGTCGCATCCGCTTCGTTACTGGCAACGGAAATCGACACTCATGAAAAATATTGGCTCCCCGACCAGGGCTCGAACCTGGGACCTGCGGATTAACAGTCCGTCCGGTCATCGGCCGGAAAGCCGCGCCAGTCAACGATCTTGGCCCAAACAGCCGGTAATATTTTCGTCCAGTTTCGGGAGTTTTCCCCTAGAAAGGATTAATTCGGCCTCGCGATATTACCGAGCCGCATGCCCCAAAACACGAATCGGCGAAGCGAATGTCTCCGCCGCGACGCGAATGTCTCGGGCCGATTCCGAGCCTTACCTGTCACGATTTTCCGGTCGACGGGCCGGTGTGCTTTGTAAGTAAGCAGAAGCCGGTGGAACTCACGTGTTCAGCAAGGCCACTGTGGACGCGATTCGCTGCGTGATGCCGCGGATGTGAACGACAAGCACGGCCGCACAAGCGACTTCGATGGCCATCGAGAAGATAGGGATCAGGAAATCGAAGGACAATTCCCATCCGGACAGCCGAAGGGCGGTGAGAACACCGTCGCAGATCACTGAGGCGATGAGTCCGCCGGTTGCTATCGAGCACAGAAGAAAGAAACGGCGTAGCTGCTCACGGTATGACGGATGGAAGGCAGTCGGAGTGTGGCGGCTGCTGATATAGGCCCAGCCTGCCATCCCGCCGATGACCGCCAGCCAGAAAGCAGAACGGTCGATCAAGCCTACCGTCTCGCTTACGGTCCTCGTATTTTCACACAATCCCCACTGCGTCAGGTCATACCAGGTGACGCGGGTCGTCATGGCCAGGAATACGGCAGCGGTCGCAAGAATGACAGTGACGCCGATTTTCTTGGTCTGTTTGGCAAGCGACACTACGGCGATCTGGGCGGCGATGACGTGAGCATCGCCGAAATTCGCTCTGGCGCGCCGCTGTGCCTCGAGCGGATTGCCCGTGGTGTCGGCTGCGACGGCCTCCCACAAATGGTCTTCGACTTCCTGCCGCACGCATCGCGACAACGATTGATCGAAACTAAGCCTTCCCGCAAGCGATTCGGCGTATTCGGAAATCACGCCGGATTCTTCCATGGCCGCGTCGCTCCGAGGAGACCGCCGATGGCGACGGAGAATTGCTCCCAGACCGCGCGCTGCTCGGCGAGCCCACGGTTGCCGCGCTTGGTCAGCGAATAAACCCGCCGCCGTCGCCCACTTTCGGCGGTCACCCAGCGGCTGGCGAGCAGGCCCGCTTCCTCGAGGCGATGCAGCGCAGGGTAGACCGTTCCCTCCGGCAGATTGAATTTTTGGTCGCTCCTACGCCTGATTTCCTCGATGACCGCATAGCCGTGAGCGGGTCCTGCCGACAGCGCTGCGAGCACGATCATGTCGAGGTGCCCCTTGAGCATTTCGCCTTCCATACCTCGCATTATTAGGCCTATAAGCTATCTCGGTCAAGCTATTGACACATAGCGATAGCAGGCATAGTATAACTATGTATCACCATCCATAAAGGAGCCTCGCATGCCCATCGCGAAAGTCTACGTGCCCGAAGACATCCTCACACCGGAGCAGCGGCTCGAGATCGTCAAAGGCGTCCACGAAGTCATCCTGACGGTCGAAAAGCGGCCGTTCAGCTCGCCGACCTACGTGCTGATCAACGAAGTTCCGGCCTGCGATTGGGGTTTCACCGGCAAGGTCTATGAGCGCGGGACCAAGTGATTCATGCTCACCATCAATGGAGGTAGTGATATGGATACGCTGGCCAAGTCGAACCAGGATGTGGAATTGCAGGAGAGCGCAGGCGGATTGAGCCGTAGGGCTGTCCTGCTCATGACCGCGACGGTTGCCGCCGGCGCGGCGGCCAGTATGTCGGGCGCTCTGGCGCAAACCGCTCCAGCGGCAAGCTTCGGTGCACCGATCGTGGAGCTCCATGTTCCTGCGGGTTTGCTCACGCTCGAGCAAAAAAGCGCAATGGTGAAAGGTTTTACCGACGTCGTTCTCGGAGCGATGAAGCTGCCGCCGGACCCGGCCAGGCGATTGTTCGTGGCGATCATGGAAACTGCGGAGGGTGGCTTCGGCGTCAACGGCCAGGTCTTCGTACCGCCCAGCAAATAGCTGCCGCTTCGGCGAACCGGAGCAACCTCGGGATCACGTGGACCCCCTCGCTTCCTCTGCGGTAGCGGCGCCCAACCTGTCGCTCTAGCCGACGTGCTACGGCCTGTGGCCTCGGCATGCGTCAGCTCGATGTTTCTCAGTGCAATGATTGGGCCGGTGCGAAGTCTGCTGGAGACCGACGTGTCGCGCGCACGCATTGCGAAGGTTCGCGAGCACGTTGTTCTTCTGACTAGTGCTTACCTCGACGTCGCCTTACGCGCGCGCTGACCGACTCAGATTTCCTCGCGCACGTCATTACGCCGATCCCGGCGATCAATGGCTGCTGTGGAGCGCAACGCGATAAAACCGCTGTTGGCCGGACTTAGACATCGAGGCAGCCGACCACACCGACCCCCTGACGAGATAGCGGCTTGCCGTGCGCTGGATGACGAGCTCGCGAATGGCATCGTCTAGTCGCTGTCCAGCGAGCCGCTGTGAGAATGCTGATTGCGCTTCCGATGTTCTCAGGAACTTGCGGCACGCTTCGGCTCCGTGACGCGCGCGCCGACTGCGGATCAAGAGTCCGCCGCTCCCTGCATTTTTTTCTTCTTGAATAATGGTGACTTAGCGACGGTGCGGGAAAAAATATTACCGAGAATATTACCCAAGTTCGTTGCCCGCGCTGGGCTAACCCATTGATTTTGGCTCCCCGACCAGGGCTCGAACCTGGGACCTGCGGATTAACAGGCCGTCGAGCAATACGTCACATTAATGGCGGCAATCAAGTACTTGCGATTTCTCTGGTGGGTCACTTTTCGGACACTTAACGGGACTTATTGCCCATTGACGTATAGCTAGCGCGCCTCAATAGACCCAACGCTGCACTGGCGCCAAGACGGTGCGAATGACTGGTCGCCGGGGAGTTGACAGTTGAGCCGGATGCTCGAACGTGGCACGACGACCGCTTGCTGCCTTTGAGCTTCGCGCTGCCAACGGCAGCAATGCCGCGGGAGCGGCCGTTAGGCCAGTGCCGGTCAACAGGTGCTAACGGCCATTACTTGACCTCCATACGCTCTGAAGCCGACGCTGGCTATGACCGTAGTCGAGGCGGACCCGACATAGTCTGCCGCCGCGCGTGCTTTAGCGGAATCTCCAAATGAGGCATTCGACAGGAGTTGGTGCCGACGGCCGCGGAACGCGGCTCCAGCGTCAGCTTCTCAGGTTGACGAACAGGCGCAATCACCCAAAGCGGACATTCTCGTCAACGACGCAAACCCTTCGCTCTATCGCGCCGCTGCAACCGGTTGAAGCGGCGGCAGCTTCCACTTACCGGCACGCGCTGCCTCGCTCGGACCATACACGCGAACGACCAAGCTGTAGGGTCCGGGCGGGGATGGCAGCCAATTGCTCTCCTTGCTCTTGCCGGGAGACACGTTGCCGATGAAGATCGTCAGCGACCCATCCTTGCCGTACTGCAGGCCCTGCGTGCGGTCACCAATGGAATAGCGGTCTAGCGGGTTGGCGAACAGGAAGCGGGCGGGCAGCGTGTACATCGTCGCCGACCAGAAGAACCTGGCAGGCGGCAGGTTGGCTTTGGTGAAATGAATGGCCGACAGCTTGGTGCCATCACCCAGATAGCCGCCGTACCACGCCTCTTCGATCGAATTGCCGTACAGCCCCTTCATCGCGCCCACGTCGCGCTTCAGGTAACTAGACTTCATCTGTGCGCGAGTGCCGAATAGCCCGTTCGTGTCGAATGTCTTCGCCGCCAGCGCGTCGATCTCGGCCTGTCCATCCTTGACGCCGGCATCGATGGCCGCGAGCGTAGCGGAATCGACTTTGGACGCGTCCCACGGCTGGGCCGGCCCGATGCCGATCTTGGCAAAGCGTTTGCGGATCGCGACCTCCGAAGGATCCGGGGGCATTGCGAACTGCAACAGGAAGTTGAGGTAGGT
Source organism: Bryobacteraceae bacterium (assembly GCA_035501155.1). Lineage (GTDB taxonomy): Bacteria > Acidobacteriota > Terriglobia > Bryobacterales > Bryobacteraceae > Palsa-89. Next base: position 5,834 of record DATJWO010000023.1, on the reverse strand, counting down.
GATGAAGTCGTGCGAATGCGCCTTGGCCTTGTCGTAGGGTGGGAAGTCAATGGGCGGCGGCGCCGGCGGTGCGGGCTTCTTCACGTACGCACTCAGCGGTTGCAACACGTATTGCGCCTGCAACGCCTTCAGCGCCGCCACGTCCGACGGCCCATGCAACGAGGTACGCGTCAGCGTGCCCACGATATCGGTCTCGGCCTTGAACACACGCTTGATCCCTGGCGGCTTGACGCCGTGCCATCCGGGACCCGCGATCAGGTAGCTGCCTGCCTCGAACCCGGTTGAACGCACGCCGATATAGGCGAAGTTCTGCGTGAACAGGTCGATCCACTGCATTACGTAGTAACGGTCCTTGGGCACGGCCGGCACGCTGACCACGATGGGCTCCGCACGCAGGTCCAGCCACGCCCACGAATACGGCGTGTCGTTGTTGGGCGTGACGATGTCCGTGTTTGCCGGCGTGAACGGTTCAGAGTAATGCCTAAATACGTTGAAGCCGCCCACGTACGCCGACGATGATTTGTCCACGGCCTGCGAGTACCACGTCTGGTAGCTCTCCATCATCGCGAACGCGTAAATGTAGGCGTCCTTTGCGATTGCGCGCACTTCTGCTGTCGGGACCGATTGCGCGGACGATGCGGTCGCAGCCATGCCGACTGTTAGTGCGACGGCGGACGCCGCCGCCAGCGATCTGAAGTTCATTTGGATTCTCCTAGGGCGCATCGACGCGCTCCACCGCCGGCTGCGTCCATCTACCCTGCAGCAATTGCGGCTTCGGCCAGTAATAACGGGCGGCGATCATGAACGGCCCTTTGGGCGCCGGCAGCCAGTTGGCTTCCCTATCGGGCCCCGGCGATTCGCTCTGGATGTACAGCGTGAGCCCGCCATCGGCATCGCGTTTCAAATCCGGGAGCATCGGCGCGTTGATCAGGTAGCGGTTGATGGGATTCTTGACCAGCAACTGGCTGGGAAGCTCGTACATCGTCATCGACCAGAATGCGTTGACCGGAGGGAACTGGCCGCCCTTGAAACGCAGCACATAGCGATGGCCCGCGCCGTCCAGCGCCTGCCCTTTGGCATCCTTCTCGTAAATCGGGTACAGCGCCTCCTGCTTGGAATTGGCACCGATGCCCACCTGCGTGCCCGCCGCGCGACGGACATAGTCGTTTTTGAGGAACGCGCGCGTCCCGAACAAGTCTTGGCTCTTGCCATTAAGCGATACGCGCAGCCCGTCGATCGCCTTCTGGCCGTCCGCCATCCCCGCTTCCAGCGCGGCCTTGGTCTCTGGGGATAGCGCCGCGACATCGAACGGCTTCCCAGCGACGATGCCGATCCGTTCAAAACGTTTGCGCAGCGCCAATTCGCTCGGATGCGGCGGCTCAGCGAATTGCAGCAGGAACGCGAGTTCGTTAAAGAACTCAAGCGAGGTCCGCTGCTGCGCCGGTGGCAACGGCTTGATCCAGTCGATGGGAGGCGCCGTCAGCGGCTGGGTACCCGCGTAGCTCGACAGTGGCTGCACTTTGTAACCCGCCTGAATCTTCTTTACGTTGTCCAAGTCGGCCGGATTGAAGAGTTGCGTGCGGCCGACGATATTGACGAACTGCGTTTCCGAGCGGAAGACCTTCTTGATGCCCTTGGGTACGGTCCCTTTCCAACCTGGGCCTACGAACAGGTAGTCACCGCCGCCATTGCCCGTGGTGCGCGTCCCCATGTAATCGAAGTTGAACGTATAGAGGTCCATCATCTGGAACACGAAGTACCGGTTCTTCTCCACGGGAGGGACCGTGACGACCATCGGCTCCGCCCGCAGGTCGAGACCGATGAAGGAATAGGGCGTATCCGAATTGGGCGTGACGAACGCCGTGTCGTCCGGGGTGAACACGCGGGCAACGTTCAGGATCGAATTGAACGGGCCCTTGTATTCCTTGTTGGTCTTGTCGACGCTGAACACGTAGAGCGTGCCGTACACGCTCACCATCGGAACGCCGTAGATATAGGCTTCCTTGGCGATGGCGCGTACCTCGGCCGGCGGTGGTGCAATCTGCTGAGCGGCGAGCGCGGTAACCGGGCAGTAGACCAGCGCGAGGAGGATGGATGACAAACGCATCGGAGAGATCCTTGCCGCGCGGCGCGGCAGAGTCGTGAAGAGTCCCGAAAGTTTACCCTCGTCGGCGCAAATGACGGCTTCTGGCCGGTCAGAGCCGGTCGTTTGCGGAGCCCGATAGCAGACGACTCAAGTTTCAAGATGGACCTCGCCAGGGCCTGGCCCCGCGCTTCGGCCCTGCGCACCCGGTTGGCGAATCCGCGCCTGCTGGCTCAACGCAAGGAGGTCCATCATGGAATGCACGAACAATCCGCGCCCCCGCACGCCTTGGAACAAGGGCAAGCTCGTCGGGCAAAAGGCCCCGTTCAAGCCCAAGGAAGTATGGGCGATCCGGGCGCGCCTGCAGATGGAGAATCGCAGCCGCGAACTGGCGTTGTTCGATTTGGGCATCGACAGCAAGCTGCGCGCCTGCGATCTGGTGAAGTTGCGCGTCCGCGATGTCTGCCACGGTGATCGGGTCGCCAGCCGGTCGACCGTTCTGCAACAGAAGACCCAACGGCCGGTCCAGTTCGAGATCTCGCCGGGTACCCAGGAGGCGGTGCAGGCTTGGGTACGGAAGGCCGGCCTTGTACGCCCGTATCCTCGACGGGTGGGTATCGTTGGTCGGGCTAGATCCGGCGGGTTACGGGACCCACTCGATGCGGCGTACCAAGGCGTCGCTGATCTATCGCCGGACAAAGAACCTGCGGGCGGTGCAACTGCTGCTCGGGCACGCCAAGCTTGAAAGCACGGTCCGGTACCTCGGCATCGAGGTCGACGACGCGCTGGAGTTGGCTGAACAGACCGACGTTTGACCAGCGTCCGCTCTGCGGAGCTACTGCGCCTGCCGCTCGGCCGGCGCAGTTCGGCCACAAGCAGTCTTTAGATTTCTAAGGCGATGATGGACGCAGGTCTGGCGTCGGCGTAGCCTACCGCCGGAGCCTACGGCCCCGCTGGGAGTCGCCGCGTGTGTTTAGGCCCCACTATTGGAAGCGACACCGTTGATCTTCAGCAGGTTTCCTGCGACCGGGTATGCGACGAAGTCGTGACCGACGCTTTATTTTGCGTCGCCGTTAGGACGCCTACTAATGATATGGACTCCCCCTCCCGCGCTGCGGGAAGCTGATGTGTGAAGGCGGTGCGGACCGCCTCATCATCGAGGAGGAGTCATGAAGTCAGTTGCTCGGATTGGTTTGGATATTGCCAAGAGCACATTCCAGGTACACGGGGTGAATGCGCACGGCACGGTTGTGATGCGTAAGCAGCTGTCCCGAGGGGAGGTGCTGAGGTTCTTTGCCAATGTGCCCGCCTGCCTGGTCGGGATCGAAGCTTGCGCCGGTTCACATTACTGGGCTCGGGAGCTGCAGCGACTAGGACACGACGCTCGTTTGATGGCCGGTCAGTTTGTAGCGGCGTACCGCAAGAGCGGCAAGAATGATGCGAACGACGCGGAAGCGATCTGTGAGGCAGTCGGGCGTCCCAACATGCGTTTCGTTCCAATCAAGGGCGAAGAGGCCCAGGCAGTCCTGGCGGTCCATCGCGCACGACAGTTGCTTATCTCTGAGCGCACTGCGTTAGCCAATCAGATTCGTGGTCTGTTGGGCGAGTTTGGCATCGTGATTCCTGCGGGGCTAGCTCGGCTGCGGCATGCCCTTGCGCAAATTGGAGTTGGGCACCGCACGCTACCGGTACTAGCGCAAGAGACCGTGGGCGAGCTGCACGATCGCCTTCGGTTGCTTGATGCTTGTATTAGCCAATACGACAGGAAGATTGAAGTGATTGCGCGAGCAAGTGAGCCGGCGCGACGGCTGATGCGCGTAGAAGGCATCGGGCCGGTCACCTCGACGGCGTTGGTCGCCAGCGTCGGCAATGCCCGCGCCTTCACCAACAGCCGCCAGTTTGCGGCTTGGCTGGGTCTGACTCCGAGCCAATACTCAAGTGGCGGCAGGAGCCGCCTCGGCCACATAAGCAAACGTGGCAACGTCGACTTGCGTACTCTGCTCATTCACGGAGCGCGCTCGGTATTACAGTTCACGAGCAAGAAGACGGATCGCAAGAGCATCTGGGTTGAGGCGCTCAAAGCGCGATCTGGTATAAACATCGCCGCCGTTGCCTTGGCGGCGAAGCAGGCTCGGATCATCTGGGCGTTACTGGCGCGTGGCACCGAGTACCGGCCTGCGACCTGAGCGAGAGAGCTAGTAGAAATACGCGCTAACCATAGGAGGCTTCCCGCCAACGATTGCGAGCAAAACGAGTGATGGTGTTATAGGTCAGACCGACGCGGACCAAACCTGATAACGAAAATGGCTGCTATTAGGCCGTTCTACTTACGAGGAATCCGCGGGCGTATGTCATCAGGGCCGGTGTCGACGGGCACCACTGTAGGCCGGATAGATTCGTGCAGTCAGTCCATAAACACCAGGCATTCGAATTGCGTTGCAAGATAGGGGGAGTCCATAGATTCTCGTTAGGGCGCACGTTATGCCTACTCCTACTTGCTCGTTCTGCGCGCGTCCCGAGTCAGCGTTTCGCAGGTTTGTCGCGGGACCGGGAGTGTTCATTTGCAGCGATTGCGTGCGTACCGCTGCTCAGTCGCTCGCCGAAGGTACGGACGCAGCAACAACTGTTGTGTGTGCTCTATGCCAGCGAGCCGATGCACCGGCGCATTACATCCTGGTCGAAGGTGGCGGGCATGTGTGCAGTCTGTGCGCTCGCGCAGTGCATCAGGCAGTTCAAAATATGCAGTCGCATTGAGCGTGCGCCCTAACCACTCGCTCAACCGGACCGCTCGCCGGCGGCGCTGGCGCGCCGTCCGCTCGCGGCCGGTTAGCTTGGTTCGTTAGGCGCCTTCTCTCGGCAAATGTGCATCGCCAATCGAATAGTAACGGTCGTCACCGTCTTGGCTGCCTGTCTAGTGCTTTCATCCTCGTTCGGTCAAGGGACGCCGAAATTCAACGAACTGCTTGCGAAGGCGCAGGCGGGGGACGTACCAGCACAGTTCGCCGTGGGGTTCATGTACGACACTGGTCTTGAGGTGCCAAAGGACAGCGGCGAGGCAATGCGGTGGTATCAGCGTGCCGCCGAGGCTGGCCACGCCGGAGCGCAGAACAGCCTTGGAAGCATGTTGCAAGCTGAAAAACGGTATGGTGAGGCGCTCACTTGGTACCAGCGTGCCGCAGCTCAAAACAACGCTCAAGCCACGAATAACTTGGCGTATCTTTACGACTTAGGCTTGGGCGTACCTCAGGATCGGAACGAAGCTGCAAAGTTGTACCTGGCGTCAGCGAACCTGGGCTGGGCTGAAGCGATGTGGAATCTCGCAAACATGTACGGTGCCGGTCAGCTCGGAACAGTCGATCTCGTGACCGCCTGTGCTTGGAGCATACGAACTCGGCGGTACGCGGACCCAACCCAGAAGGGGCTCCTTTCTCGCGTCGATCAAGTGTTGGCCAGGCTTGAGAAAATGCTGTCGCCCGTGCAGTTCGAGGAGTGTCGTCAACGTGGTGATGGTTGGTCACCGGAGCCGACCACCAAATGACGAAGACGCCTAACCACTCGCTCAACCGGACCGCTCGCCGGCGGCGCTTACGCGCCGTCCGCTCGCGGCCGGTTAGCTTGGTTCGTTAGGCCGCACTCTCATGGGTGGTGAGTCCCTAATTGTCCTGCTTCTCGTTGGCGCCGGTATCGGATTGGTGGCGGCTTTCTTGGCAGTGCGTCGCTACCGGGGTGAAGGCTCGCGCACGGCGCTTGC
>DATJWO010000022.1:0-5319 GCA_035501155.1 Bryobacteraceae bacterium | reverse complement strand
ATGTCCGACTTGAGTGTGCGCCGTGGAAAGGCGGCGCTTTCCAGTGGGTGTAAGCCCCACCCGGCAACCGCTCCAGCCGGAAGCAATCGGAGCAGTCATGGAGGTAACGAAGTGGCTGAAGCCTTCGATTAGCGTGCCACGAATTGGTGACAGCGCGAGTGTGCAGGCCGTAACGCGAGTAAACGCCGAGCAAACCTCGAAAAGGACGATGCGCAGGCCGACCCGACCACTCTTTCGGGGAAGGCTGATACGGCTGGGTGAATGAGCGAAGTAGTACGCCCAGCCGCTGCGCCGGGGTAGTGGCGACGGCATGTACACAAGGAAAGCGTACGCAACACGGGAAGCCCCATGGCGTGGTCAGCGATGACCAACCGAACGCCCGCGAGGGACAGGTCGGGCGCCTTGGGGTGGCGGAGAGGTTCGCAGTACCGCTGAAGCCGGGTAACGCCGGTGGAGGGAAGGGACCTCAGTTCAAGACAGACGCAACAAGTGGTGAGGGATTTGGAGATTGGGCAACCTATCAACTCCGAAAACTGTTCAGAAACTGCAGAAGGCGTTGCACGCGAAAGCGAAGGCAGAAGCCGGCTATCGCTTCTACGCGCTGTACGACAAGATCAGCCGTGATGACATCCTGGCGCATGCCTACGCGCAGTGTCGCTCGAACAAGGGCGCACCGGGGGTAGACGGTCAGGACTTCACGGACATTGAGACGTATGGCGTCGAGCGGTGGCTTGGCGAACTGGCGCTTGCGCTCCGGGAGGAGAGCTACCAACCGGATCCCATCAGAAGAGTGTTTATCCCGAAGGCCAACGGCAAGCTCAGGCCGCTGGGCATCTCGACCGTGCGGGATCGGGTCTGCATGACGGCAGCGATGCTGGTGCTGGAACCGATCTTCGAAGCCGACCTTCCACCCGAACAGTACGCGTACCGCCCTGGGAGAAATGCCCAACAGGCGGTGGTCAAAGTGGAAGGACTACTGTTCCGTGGCCACCCGGAAGTCGTCGATGCCGACCTCGCGGACTACTTCGGAAGCATCCCCCATGCCGAGCTGTTGCAGTCGGTAGCGCGCCGGATTGTTGATCGGCGCGTGCTGCATCTGATCAAGATGTGGCTGGAATGCCCCGTGGAAGAAACCGATGATCGAGGAAGGAAGACGCGCACGACCGAAGCCCGGGACAACCGGCGCGGCATTCCGCAAGGTTCACCCATCTCACCGCTGCTGGCCAATATATACATGCGCCGGTTCGTGCTGGGATGGAAGAAGCTCGGACTGGAGCAACGCCTCGGCTCTCGCATCGTGACCTACGCCGACGATCTCGTGATCCTGTGCAGGAGGGGCAAAGCCGATGAGGCGTTGCAACAACTGCGCAAGATCATGAGCAAGCTGAAGCTTACGGTCAACGAGGAGAAGACACGAATCTGTAAGGTCCCGGAAGGAGAGTTCGACTTCCTGGGCTACACGTTCGGACGGATGTACTCAGCGAGAACCGGCCAGGCGCGCCTGGGTTACCGGCCATCGAAGAAGAGCATCAAGCGCATGGTTGAGAAAATCCATGCACTGACGGACCGAACGAGGACATGGCAAGAGACCACAAGGCTGGTGGGCACGGTGAACCGGACGCTGCGCGGATGGGCGAACTACTTCAACGTAGGCACCGTCAACAAGGCGTATCGAGCACTCGACAGCTACACGGCGATGCGGTTGCGCCGGTGGTTGCGCATCAAGCACAAAACTAGGCGTCGCAAGGGCGGGACCTATCCACTCCCGCATCTTTACGGGCACTTCGGGCTCGTACGTCTGAGCAGGCTTGGGCACGACGTGTCGTGGGTGAAGGCGTGAGGTCTTGTCCGAGAGCCGGATGCCTTAATCGGGCACGTCCGGTTCGATGAGCGTTGCGCCTTGCAAGCGCGTTTGAAGTCTGCCGTCTGTGATGACGGCCGCGGCAAAGCCTAGCGAGCCGCCGCGAACCGAGTCTTGCGTGGCGTCCGGCAACGGCCGTTGCGAAGCGTAGACAGGGAGGTTGTAGGCCGGAATGAAGTGAACGGGAAAATAGCCCCGAAATCGAACGTGATCGGAGTAGCCGACCCTGTCGCTCAAAGGGGAAGGCGGAATCAAAGACCGCGTCTTCGCGAGCGGCCTGAGATGCTCCCGGGGTTCGTACCGCCAGCATGCAACCAAAGGCGTTGACGTGAACAAGGGAGATCCATCCGGTTCAGGCGCAAGCTTGTAGGACCTGCCAAGCCGAAGAGGTGAGAAGGGTCTGATGACCGGGTGGAAGTCAGACTGACTGATAGTACTCGGAGGACGGGAGAGCCGGCCACATGGGGAAGCGGTCAGCGGTAGTTGAATTGTTCTTGGGCGACATGGGCTCCATTCAACGGGAGTTACGGCCTTCTATTCAAAGAGAAGATCAGCTGACCATGGAAACAAAACTTGAACAAATAGCAGTGAAAGCTCGACGCGAACCAAAACTCCGCTTCACGTCGCTGGCTCATCACATCACGCGCGATCGGCTGCGGAAGAATCTGTTGCAGATTCCGAAGCGGTCGGCCGCCGGGGTAGATGGTCAGACGGTAGAGGCGGCGAAGAAGGGCTTCGATGGATGGATAGAGCCGATGCTCCAGTCCATTCACCGCCAAGGATATAGAGCGCCGGATATTCGGCGGGTCTATATCCCCAAGCCCGGCAAGACGGAAAAGCGCCCACTTGGTGTGCCAACTGTCGCCGACCGGGCGCTCCAGCGCAGCACGGCTGAGGTGCTGTCCGCTATTTACGAGCAAGACTTCTTACCCTGCTCGTTTGGCGGCAGACCAAAGCTCAGCGCTCATCATGCTCTGGCGACCCTCAATGAGGTCATCGCCGGCGGCAAAATCGGATGGGTACTGGAGGCGGACCTGAAGAACTTCTTCGGGAGTCTCAATCATGATTGGGTGCTCCGGTTCGTTGCGCATCGAGTCGGTGATCCACGCCTGATCAGTTTGATCCGGCGCTGGCTGAAAGCGGGCGTTCTGGAAGATGGAAAGGTCCATCCGAGCGAAGAAGGCACACCGCAAGGTGGATCGATCAGCGTACTATTGAGCAACGTGTACCTCCATTACGTTCTCGACCTCTGGTTCGAGCGCGTCGTCAAGGTTCGGTTGCGGGGCGAAGCCCATCTGGTGCGCTACATCGATGACTTTGTGATCTGTTTCCAATATCGATCGGACGCCATCCGAGTTCAGGACGCGCTGCGCCTTCGGTTGGGAAAGTTCGGCCTCACGCTTGAGCCGACCAAAACCAAGTTGGTTGAGTTTGGTCGGTTCGCGCAGCGACACGCAGGCAAACGCGGCAGGAACCGCCCGGAGACCATCTACTTCCTGGGTATGACGCTGTATTGCACGCGAAACCAGAAGGGTAACTTCAAGGTTGGGATGCGCACCGAGAAATCTCGGCTAAAGCGCAGCCTCCTGTCGCTGCAAGAGCTGATGCGGCAAATACGGCATAATGAAATCAGTGACCAGGCCGGTGAAATCAACATCGTCCTGCGCGGCCACTATGCCTATTACGGTGTCGCCGGAAATCTCCGGAGTCTCGTAAAAGTCTATCGGGCCGTGGCGCGTTACTGGCGCAGCATGCTGTGCAGTCGTAGCTGGGCAGGCCGACGCCTCACTTGGGACGCTTTCAACCAAATCAAAGAGCGGACACCATTGCTGAAACCTAAACTGCGCCTCCCTTACGGGAAGCTGCAGGCACTTGCAGTGCTGTGAACCAACTGCCGAAGAGCGTGGTGCGGTAAAGCCGCACGCCACGTTCTGTGGGAGCCGGAGGCAGGCAACTGCCTCCGGCGACCCGGTGGCAGATCGCAAAGATCAGGAGCGGACGCCAGGTCAGCAAAACGCTCAGGCCCGACGGCTGCTCGCGGCCGGATAAGGCCTTGTCGTCAGCGGCATGAAGCCCGCGGGCGAGATCATGGTCGATCGCCCTTTCCGGGATTGCCAGCACGCTGACGAGGCTTCCGAGCGCCATCAAGGCGAGGAGACAGAACACGACCTGCGGTCCGAACCGACAGGCGGCCGCGCCGGCGATTGCGGCCGCTGCAGCGTTGCCGGCGTGATTGAAACTCTCATTGCGCCCGATCCGTGCCGTGAACGCGCGTTGGCCGACAACGCCCAGCGAGATTGCGGCGATCGCCGGCGGAAACACCGCGGCCGCCGCGTGGGCGCTGCCTTGCGAAAAAGCCGCCCCAAGGAAGTTGGGATAGAGCGGCAACAACAGCGACGCAGCGGTGACGATCGTTGCCGCGATCACCATCACCAGCCGCTTTGCGCGCGTTGCGTCGATCAGCGCGCCAGCCGGCGTCTGCGCGACGATGCCGGCTACGGTCGCAATCGACATCACGAGGCCGATGCGTGCCTCGTCCCACCTCTGCTCGGTCAGGAGATAGATCGCAAGGTAGGGACCGAGCCCGTCGCGAACATCGGCAAGGAAGAAGTTGGCGGCATCGAGGGCGCGGTTGGCCCGGGCAACGCTCGCGCTGTCTTTTCGTCCTGGCATACAAGTCTCGGTCCAGCGCTTGCGCCGCGCGGGACAGAACTGTCGATCGACTGCTGCGGTTCCCACGGGCAGCGGCTATGAAGAGCGATCAAGCGGTTCGCGGCATCCGATTGACTTTGCCGAGAACAAAGATAGAACATTGCAAGCTCGGCGATAACAGGGAGCGGTAGCCGATGGCCATTCACGCTCAGCCAAACGCGCTCGATCACGACGAACTGGAGGCCGCCGTGGGGGAGGCCATCGCTGCCTGCGACGGCGACCTGCGCGCGACCATACGCGCACTTATCGTCGCCAATAACTTTCTGGAATGCGAGGTCGGCGAACTTATGAAGGCGGTGTCGCACGCCTATACGCGCGGACGATTTCACGCCTATTCCGGCTGACGCTCCATATCGCAAGTGCTAAAGCGCGCCGGCAACCGCTTTGCTTCGCGCTGACGCTTGAACGACCCGGAGCAGGGGTCCATGATTTGTCACGCGTCATCGAACCGGCCTCCAGCGAAAGGGTCCTCCCGTGACAGCAGATGCCTCCACCACCGAAACGCCCGCTGCCGACACGCTCCAGGTCGCAACCACGCAGACCATCGAGCTCTCGCGCGTCACCATGCGCCGCGAGCACGATCTGCTCGGCGAGCGTGACGTGCCCTCCAATGCCTATTGGGGCATCCACACCCTGCGCGCGGTGGAGAATTTCCCGATGACCGGCATCCCGGTCGGGCATTTCCCGGAATTCGTGCGTGCGCTGGTCTACGTGAAGCTTGCCGCCGCGCGTGCCAACAAGCGGCT
>DATJWO010000021.1:0-2033 GCA_035501155.1 Bryobacteraceae bacterium | reverse complement strand
TATCCCATTTTCAAAGAAGCGATCACCGACCTTTTGGATCGCCACATGACCATGGAACTCTCCATGACCATTGCGCTGGTTGCCGCTTCGGTCATCGGCGAGTTCTTCACTGCGCTGCTCATCACCGTATTCGTCCTGGTCGCCGAAATCCTGGAAGGCATGACGGTGGGGCGTGGCAGACGGGCCATCCGGGAACTGCTGGATCTGCTGCCGCAAACGGCGGAAGTGAGATCGGCGGGGCAGGTTGCCTCTCGCAGCCTTGCCGAAGTGCAGGTCGGTGACGTGGTGCTTGTGCGTCCCGGTGGAAGAATTCCGGTGGACGGCGTGGTGGCGGGCGGACACTCGTTCGTCGACCAGTCTACGATTACGGGCGAGTCGATGCCGGTGGAAAAGATCTCGGGCGCGCCGGTATTCGCCGGGACCATCAACCAATCCGGCGTGCTGGAAATCCGTGCAGAGAAGATCGGCCGCGACACAGCCTTTGGACGAATCATCGAAGCTGTTGAGCGGGCGGAGCGTTCGAGGGCGCCGATTCAGCGCACAGCCGACCGGCTCGCCGGCTACCTCGTTTATTTTGCGCTGGGCTGTGCGGCGCTGACTTTTCTGATTACGCACAATGCGCGTTCCACGATTTCGGTGATCGTGGTGGCCGGGGCGTGCGGTATTGCCGCCGGGACCCCGCTTGCGATTCTGGGCGCAATCGGTCAGGCGGCGCGCAAAGGGGCGATTGTGAAGGGCGGTCTCTACCTGGAGGTGCTGAGCGCGGTCGATACGGTTGTGCTGGACAAGACGGGAACCCTCACGCTGGGAACCCCCGAGGTGTTCGACGTCCACGCCTATAACGGCTACAGTCCGCGCGATGTGGTGCGCACAGCCGCTACCGCCGAACGCTTTTCGGAACACCCCCTCGCTAAGGCTATCGCGAAGCAAGCCTCCGACTGGGCTTTGCCCGTCGGGGAGCCGCAAGCCTTTCGATACGTTCCGGGCATGGGCATTGTCTGTGACGTCGTTGGGCAGCGCACCCTGGTCGGCACACGAGGCCTTCTGCAGGAGGAGGGCCTGACCGTTCCGGAGGACGGGAACTCGCGGGAACAGTTCTCAGAAGTGATAGTAGCCACGGGAGGACGGCTGCTCGGCGCCATCCGTATTGCTGATGTTCTGCGGTCGGAGGCTGCCAAGGCTGTAGCCGAAATGCGGAATCTCGGCTTGCGGACCGTTCTGCTTACAGGTGACCGCAGAGAGATCGCGGATGCGACCGCGAAGCAGCTTGGCGTAGACGAGGTACAGGCGGAATTGCTACCCGACCAAAAGGTGGCCCGGATCCGGCAACTGCGTGCGGACGGACACACGGTGGCGATGGTCGGGGACGGAGTGAACGATGCGCCGGCGTTGATGGAGTCCAACGTGGGTATCGCCATGGGATCGGGAACCGATGTAGCTCGCGAAAGCGCCTCGGTGGTTTTGTTGGGTAACGACCTGTTGCGGTTCGCCGAAGTGCTCAAGGTGGCGCGGCGGTGCCGTGCGATTATCATGGCTAACTTTCTGGGCACGCTCGCGGTGGACAGCGTCGGCGTCGGGCTGGCCGCGTTCGGTTTGTTGAATCCGGTCCTGGCGGCGCTGATTCACGTTTCTTCGGAGTTGCTCTTTATCTTGAACTCGGCGCGACTGCTGCCCGGATCCGGCGCGGACGGAAATTCGTGACGGCGCGTGGCCGCGGAGGGCAAGCTAATCAATAAGGCGGTATCATTAACGAGATGGCGGCAACAGACCAGCGCAACACTCGTCAGCGAGGTGCGATTCGCGACGCCTTTGAACGCGCCGGCAGGCCTCTTTCGCCGCAGCAAGTGCTGGAAACGGCGCAAACGGCGGTGGATGGCTTGGGAATCGCCACCGTTTATCGGAATATCAAGGGCATGCTCGAAGAGGGGTGGCTGGCGGCCGTCGATCTTCCGGGGAGAGCCACGGTCTACGAGCGCTCGGGCAAGCCTCACCATCATCATTTTCACTGCGACCAGTGCAGCCGCGTATTCGAT
>DATJWO010000020.1:0-2380 GCA_035501155.1 Bryobacteraceae bacterium | reverse complement strand
CCAGAGACTTCCGGCAATGAGCGATCAAATCATCCACGCTGAGCGTCCGTCCCGGCTTCAACACAACGAACGCCGCCACCAACTCGCCCCACTGAGGATCCGGTATTCCAAGGACTGCCGCTTCACGAACTGCCGGATGCGTGTAAATCGTCGCCTCAACCTCGCCGGAGTAAACGTTCTCGCCACCAGTGACAATCATGTCCTTCAAGCGGTCCAGGATGTAAAAGTAGCCGTCGGCATCCCGATAACCGACGTCTCCAGTACGAAACTGACCATCCCGGAACACCTGGGCGGTCTCATCGGGATTGTTCCAGTAACCGCACATGACGTTTGCACCTCGAGCGACGAACTCGCCATGGCGTCCGGGTTCAACTTCTTTCCCTGACTGGTCCACCACGCGCAGGTCGACGCCCGGACAGGTTCTCCCACAAGACATGAGCCTGGTTTCCGTATGTTCAGGGCTCGTAAGACCTGTGAGAAATCCTGTTTCAGTCAACCCGTAAACCTGCACGAGTTGCACGTTGGGTAGAACCTCTCTGGTCCGCTGGATCAGGTCGGGGGCCATGGGAGATCCGCCGTACCACAATCCTTCCAGCGTGGTTAAGTCATACTTCTTGAGATCTGGAAACTGTGTCAGGAAATTGATCATTGTGGGCACCAGAGTGGTTTGCCTGACCCGTTCGCGCTGGACGGTATCGCAGAAAGCTACCGGGCTGAACTTGGGAATCGTCACCTGGCACACACCGAAAGCCGGCGCGGCGAAGATCATCGGAAAATCGGCGATGTGAAACATCGGAGCTGCGTGGAGATAGACACTGCCTTCTTTATGAGGCGTCCAATAGTTGGTGTGATGTACATTCGCCAGAATTCTGGCATGAGTCAGCACGGCTCCTTTCGGGCGTCCTGTTGTACCGCTCGTGTAAATGAGCGCCAGAATGGCTTCCGGGTCGTAAATAGGATCGGGCGGGGAATCGCTTCCTATCTCAAAGGGTTCTCGGTCGACAACCACTTGCCATGAGAGCTCCAGTGTGGGACGCGGCATTGACGAGTGTTGTACGATGCCTCGCGGCGCCGCATCGGCCAGTACATGGTCGATCTCCATTGGCGATAGGCGCGTGTTCAATGGAACCGCTACGACGCCGAGCCAGGCGCAAGCGTACACCAGTTCAATGTACTCGGGTTCATTCGGCAGGAGAATAGCCAGCCGATCTCCCACTTTGAAGCCCGCCTTTGTGAGCGAAGCGGCAATGCCCGCGACACGATCATGAAGCTCCTGAAAAGTCGAACGCTTCCCGTTTGATGCAAGCGCCATCCGCTCGCGGTAATATCGCTCAGCACGGCCCAAAGAGTGAGCATGGATCATTAGGTATCCTCATTCACTGAAAGATGTCGATGCTACCGGGGCTTGTGCGACGATCGGCTTCGGCGATTCGTGGGCGTGGTTCACGATGAGCCGGGAGCCCCTCTGTCCGGTCAAATAGGTCCACACCCATTGCACGAAGACGCTTACGCGAAGGCTGGATTGCGCCAGGAACTCGAGGTGTACCGCGGCCCATGCGAGCCATGCCGGGAAGCCGCTGACGTGCACCCTGCCGCTCTGCAGCACGGCGAAGCCCTTGCCGACTACGGCCATGTTGCCTTTGTCGAAGTAGCGAAAAGGATCGGGCGCCGGTTTGCCGGTCAGACGCCTGCGAATCAGGTTGCCGGCATAGCGGCCTTGTTGCATCGCGACTTGCGCTACTCCCGGCAGCGGCTTGCCGTCCTGATCGAGCGAGGCGGTATCTCCCACGACAAAGATCTCCGGATGGCCCGGCACTGACAGATCGGGCCGCACGCGGACGCGCCCCGCGCGATCCGTGCCAACATTTAGCCATTTGCCGGCTGGAGACGGGGCCACGCCCGCTGTCCAAATGACGGTCCTGCAAAAGATGCGCTCGCCTGCGACGATCACTCCATCCGCGTCGATTTTATCGGCGCCATGCCCCAGCCGGACCTCCACTCCGAGCCTTTCAAGCCGTTCTTTCGCCGCCTGCGAAAGACTCTCGGAAAAAGACCCGAGAACACGGGGCGCCATGTCCAGCAGGATGATTCGCGCTGCCTCGGGATTGATCCGTCGGAATTCGGACTTCAGTGTGTTGTGCACAAGGTTGGAAATGGCGCTGGCCATCTCCACGCCTGTAGGTCCGGCTCCCACCAGAACGAATGTGAGCAGGTCTCGGTGTCGCGCGGGATCTTCCTCGGCCTCGGCCTGCTCAAACGCCTGCAATATCTTGTTTCGAATCGCAACGGCGTCGGCCAAACTCTTCAGCCCCGGTGCGAATTCCGCGAATTCGTCGTGGCCGAAGTAGCTGTGAGTGACACCGGTTGCCAGGATGAGGAA
>DATJWO010000019.1:0-569652 GCA_035501155.1 Bryobacteraceae bacterium | reverse complement strand
CGCCCGTCTGAAGCGCCAAGGCAAGACCGAGCACCTTGGACGACCCCGGAAGCTAATCGGGGCGAAGTTGGAGAAGGCTCGCCGGCTTCACCGCGAAGGTCTGAGTGTACGCAGGATCGCGGCCGAATTGAGCGTATCTCCCATGACAGTGCAGCGCATCGTTGCCGCTCAATAAGGGACCGCGGTTTGGTAAGGGTATTTCTCGATCTGACCTACTTCCCCCGGCGACTTCAACCGCGTGTCCGAGGCCTTCAGAATCGGTGAACGAGACCTGGCAGGCATAGGCGAACATAAGGCGAATATGATATCGTGGTTTCGCCTATGCTGGACACAATAGAACAACGTTTACTCGGGGCTCTATTAGACTCCTGGGACCGGAACAACACCATCCTGGTCAATCTGCTTCACGCCCTGCCGGCGGGCGCGCTGGAGGTCAGGGCGATGGAGGGTGGCCCCTCCATTGCGCAGCTGTTCACACACATCCACTATTCCACTATGGGCGGCATGTGATCGTTTTCGAGGACGCGGGCGAGTTCGCCAGAAACGTGCCCGAGCAAGAATGGGAGGCCGAGTCTGACCCTGGTCGCATCGCCCAGATGCTGAACGAAAGCGCCAGGGCGGTGCGGGACGCAGTCAAGAGTAGGATGGAGGCCGGCAGGGACATGGACCTTCATTACGACCACCCGATTCTCTTGCTCCAACACATGATCTGGCACGAAGGCTACCACCACGGCCAGATAAAGCTGGCCCTCAAGTTGGCGGGGCGCCGATTAGCCGATGAGCAAGCGGGGCCGCTCACATGGGACGTTTGGATGCGCAAGAAGTGAGCGGTCTTAACCAGCGTTCAGCTCCGCAGGAATCACGAGCTGCAGACCGCGCAACAAGACGCTCAATGCGTGCCAGTCATACGTTGCGATTTGCCTTCGCCACCGATGATTCAGGAACTCGGGCAGGCCGTGGAGGGCGTTAAGGAGGAGCTAGGACTGATGCAAGATCCCTCATTTGTCTGAGCGTCCGAGAGTTCTCCGATCAAATGCTCGTGAGCGTTTCCGAGGCCAATCGAGCAGCTACGGCGATTGCTCGCTGCCCCAAACCCAGTTCAAATCTCAATCGAAGAAATTCTTTGATCTTGCGCACGGCTACTCCTGGCGGGCAAGCGATCTCCCTCTTTTGTGGAGGATGCTCGCCATTGTGATGTCCAGCGCCGCTAGCCTGTGGAAGTTATTCCGAGATCAAGCCGACTGAGGTTCCGGGATCGGCCTGAAACTGTTCGGCTTCATCGCGGAGTCGGTGTTCACCTTCGACAGGATTCCTCATCTTCCTGCAGTGCCCGAGCAAAATCCGCTTTGTGTGCAGAAGGTTTCTGGCCATTCAGCAACAGAGCTGGCGTCATTGCTTGAATTTTTGACGCGGCTCCATTTGTTGCTGATCTGCAGGCGATGCTGATGCATCTACCTGGACTGCATCGCCGAATGAAGTTCTCGCTGCGCGACGTAGGAAGTCGCGGTGGGAATCCCCCCCTTGAACTTCACGCGCAGCACGAGTTGGTAATACCGGGGCATCTGGCCGGACACACCCCTTAGACGTTCGATCATGTTTCTCGCGCCCTCTGGGCTGGTGGCTAATTGTACGGCAGCGAGGCGCGCCGGCGCTGAATTACTCGTGAAGGCTTCCATATACCCTTGTCCGTCCGGGCCTGGAATCCGGCTCACCAGCGCATAGGATTCGCCGTATTCGGAGGGAGGATTGGAGAGGGTCGCCACCGCGTCGCCGAACAAGTTCGGCTCGCCCGGACGCGGATGGAGGTTTGTGACACCAGCAAAGTCATAAGTGAACTCCAATTGAACAGGAAGGCTTTGGAGCTGTCCTTCAATGATCCGTTCGGCCCCTACGTACACGACGTTGTTGTTGGCCAACTGGGCCCAGGAAAACTCGCTGCTCCGTGCCAACGATATATGTGATACGTGTGGGGAAAGCATCTTGCCCAGGAGAAAGGACGCATTGGCTTCACTAACGCCGGTGTATCGCGAGCTACGTTCGATCGCCGGATTCCTCAAGGCCTTTCGAATGATCGCAATATTCGGCGAAGCGATCACTTCCTCCCAGCTATTGATCACCAGCTCCCGATACGTACCGTATCCCTCAAGCTGAACAAAAAGAGGGTCCGCAATCATGACAATGACCGGCCGGTCCGAAGCAATGAATGGACCCCAGAGTTCCTGCAGCGACGGACTCCAATCCGTGCGGGTCAGTTGCTTCACCACGCTATTGAATCGCACCCCCGTGTATATGCCCCAAGCGGCTGAAACGATGAGCAATATGGAAAGCACCAAGGCCGCCTTCCTCCAAAAGTGCTCTTTGAAGGTCCTCCGCGTTTCCTCCGAGGGTCGGACGCTGCAGACGAGCTTGAACTGGCCCTTCGGGAGGTCGACGATCATGGCGTCATTTTTCCCCTCAGTGCGATAGTATTCGCTGAGCTTTTGGCGAAGGCGGCCAACCTGAATGCGCGCTGCGGCGTCATGCCGAGGGTCGTAGCTCACGGGCCGTCCTAGGCCGTCAACACCGACGGTATATTCTTTCAGGTCGTCGGCTTCCCCGGATGCCGACTTCTCCGCGAGAAACTTCAGCAGCCGTCGAAGCGCCTCCGCATTTCGCAAGGTGTCGCTATGGACGATCCGCTCTACTTGACCGAGCATCTCGTCCCGCGTGCTGGTCATGGTGAAACGGATTATAGCACCCGCTCGGCGCAGATTGAGAAATCAAACAGTATCAGAAGCTTAACACCGTAACCAGTGGTAAGTTACAGGTTGCTTGCATACTTCCTCTTGCAGCTGTCATGGTGACGCTCTAGAGTTCCCGAAGGGTTCAAAGGCAGGCTGTAGAAATCAAGACTCCGGAAGTCTCTGGGGGCGGCAGCGAGGTGGCGGATCCCCGATGATCAACAAAGACCGAAGGTCAAATGCCGTGTCTCTTACAAACCGGCGTTCCCCCCGGGGGTGTGGAACACGGCAGAATCCGGATTCAAGCCCGGGCCGCTACGAAATTTCAGACGAGATCCTTGAAGAACTGCGCCAAGACGTCCTGACACGGCGGGTGAAACGCGGGGTGAGGTGGTTGGAGGAGCATCGGGACATCCTGACAGCGCTGAACCCCCATCACCAGAATACAGCTTCCTGCATTGGCTATCTCTCACAGTGGGTAGAGGTTAGCGATTGTGCCGCTGACACGGTCCGTGAGCTTTTGCATTTATTTCCACCGTCTTCCCGTGGGCGGATTTCGTTGGAGGGTTACCTTCACCTGAGGCTAGCGGAAGGAATTCTACAATTGGCCGAAGGTGAGACGGAATTAGCTGCCGCCCATTTCGATCTCGTGATCTCGCTCCAGCATGAGCCAATCGAACAAGAACTGGCGGCTTTGGCCCACTTTTGGAGAGGACGCTGCGCACTTGAGAACCGTGAGTGGGATGGCGCCCTTGCAAGTGCCGAGCGCGCGCGTTCGCTCATGCTCGCGATCGGTCACATTCCTGCAGCCGCCATGATGCGGGCGCTGGAGGGATGCCTGAATGTCCATAAGGGCAGACCGGCGTCCGCTATGGAATTGCTGCAAGAGGCGGAAGCAGAGCTCCAGCAGGCAGGCGATTTGTTCTGGCTGGCGAATATTCAATCGGCTTATGGCAGCATCGCCATCGATGAGGGGCGGTATGAGTCGGCTGTCGGGCACTTTACACGAGCGGTCGTCTATCATCGGGAGTGCAGCGCGCAGCTTCCCGACATCGCCCGGTCACTTACCCACTTGGCGCATGCTCAGCGGCTGACCGCTCTGCAAATAGCCGGAGCAATCGATAAACGCCTCGAACGCCGGCGCAAAGCGCCGAAGACCGATTCGCCGGCATTAACGGAAGCCGGTGCACGGGAGGATGTCGAACGCCTTCGCGGAGAGGCCTTCCGGCACCTGGCGGAAGCGATTGCCACGTCCCGTTCGTTAGTCAGGCTCCGCTGCCTGGCGCTGGCATTGATTGAGCGTGGCTTCCTGTCGGCCGACTGCGGCCATTTCGACCGCGCCGCTTGTGAGGCCAACGAAGCTTTCGAATTGGGCTCCAAAATCAAGGACCGCGCCGTCATGGCTCAGGCACGCCTGCTACACAGCAGGATGGAAAATGCGCAGTACGAAGAAGGGATCGGCGAAAATCCCGCGCGGCACGCGCAACGCGCTCACGATTTCGCGCAGGAAGCTTTGAACTATGCCAGGCAGACCGGGGACCGGCGCTTGCTGGCGAGCGCGCACCTGTGCCAAGCCCAGGCGTTCTGCAACGAATTCTTTAACGATACCGAAGCTGCGGCCGAGTGCTGCCGCCAAGCCGCGGAGTTCCTGACGCCTGACAGTCCCAGTCAACTCTGGCAGGAGCATCAGGCTCTGATCCGGAAGGTGGCGCGGACCGGCCACGTG
Organism: Bryobacteraceae bacterium; assembly: GCA_035501155.1. Lineage (GTDB taxonomy): Bacteria > Acidobacteriota > Terriglobia > Bryobacterales > Bryobacteraceae > Palsa-89. The sequence goes on along the minus strand of DATJWO010000019.1, from coordinate 565,206 downwards.
GATACCAGATTCCAGGAGTGGTCGCAAGGTCTGGTCGGAGGAAAGACTTTCCAGCAGATGACGGAAGACTTTGCTGACGTGGTGATCCCGACGATGTGGGAGAGGGAAGGACGGAACATTTCACGCGTTGTAGCAAAACTCTCGATCTCACCGAAAAAGGTGCGCCGGATCTTGAGCAGAGCCGGGCTCAAAGGTGCAAACGACTAAAGGCGCGGCCTAGCGCACGGGCGCCCTCTACTGGACGAAAATATGTCGACTCTTTGCATTCCACGTTTGAATGAAGCTCGGCGGAGGCCCGGGGTCTTCGCCCTCGTCCTCGCTGCGGCCTTGGCTGGTTCGATCTCTGCTCGCGCGCAACAGGCATCGGCGCCCCGAAAGACCACCAGCGGACGCCCTCCTATCGGACCAGCGCCGGGCTCCGGGCTTTTCCAGAAAGATTGCGCGGGATGCCACACGGAGCGCGGAGTGGAGATGAATGGGCGCGTCGCCCCTCCGCTGGCGACGCTGAAAGCCATGGCGCCCGAGAAAATCTATGAGGCGATGTCGGCGGGCGGAAAAATGCAGGTCCAGGCTTCCGCGCTGACGGATCGTGACAAACGTGACGTGGCGGAGTTTCTAACCGGCCGGAGCGTCGCCGGGGCCAGCTCCGAGTCCGTGCAGATGACCAACGCATGCCCCTCCAATCCGGCTCTGCCGGCCCGCCTGGATGCCAGTCCCGCCTGGAACGGATGGGGCCCGGAGCCGGACAACGCGCGGTTTCAGACGGCGGCTAGGGCGGGCCTGAAGCCATCCGATGTTCCGAAGCTCCGGCTGAAGTGGGCCTTCGGACTGCCCGGCGGCGGAACAGCCTCTTCACAGCCGAGTGTCGTCATGGGACGCGTGTTCGTTGGCAGTGACAGCGGCGCCGTGTACTCGATCGACGCCCGTACCGGCTGCTATTACTGGTCGTTCATGGCCGATGGCCCGGGCCGCTTCGCTCCGGTCGTGGGACCCATTTCCGGCCACGCAGGCACCCAGTATGCCGTCTACTTCACTACGGGCAGCGGCACCGCGTATGCGCTGGATGCGCACAACGGCAAGCAGCTATGGAAGACCAAGATCGAAGGCTTGCTGCACATCAGCAACTCGAGCGTGTTCTACGACGGCAAGCTGCTTGTGCCGATCGCAGGAACGGAAACATTCGCCGGGACGAATCCGAATTATGAATGCTGCAAGTCCCGCGGCGGCCTCGCTTCGATCGATGCCAATACGGGCACGATGCTATGGAAGGTGGACACCACACCAGAGCCCTTGCGCAAGCTCGGCGAGAACAGCAAAGGCAAGCAGCGCTGGGGCCCAGCTGGCGCCAGCGTATGGAACACGCCGACGATTGACGCGAAACGCAAGCGCGTTTATGTCGGCACTGGCAATGCCTATGGCATTCTGGCCGGCGATTATAGCGACTCCATCATCGCCTATGACTTGGAAAACGGCAAGATGCTGTGGCACCATCAGGAATTCCAAGGCGACTCGTTTATGGTGGGCTGCGGCCCCAATAATCCCGCCGATAGCAACTGTCCGCCAAAGGTTGGCCCCGATTGGGACTTCGGCGGATCTTCCGTCATCCTGCAGCATCTGCCCAACGGCAAGGACATTCTTCTTGCGGCCGGCAAGGGCGGCATAGCGATTGCGCTGGATCCCGATGACAACGGCAAGGTGCTGTGGAGAACGCAACTTTGGGAAAAGACGCCGCCTCGCGCGGACGGCTTGGTTGTGTTTGGCGGTACGGCTGATGGGAAACGCGTCTACTATCCCCTGCAGAAGAACGGCGGCGGCCTGAAGGCGCTGGACATCGCCACCGGCAAGGTGGAATGGAACGCCGATATTAACGCGGACCGGCGGGGCCAGATCGGTGCAGCCAGTTCGATACCGGGTGTGGTCTTTACCGGTGCATGGGACGGCATCCTGCGAGCTGTGAGCGATGACGGCAAGGTGATCTGGGCCTTCGATACGCACCGCGACTTCGACACCGTCAATGGCATCCGCGCTAACGGCGGCTCGCTGGGCTCGCCGGGACCGACCATCACAAACGGCATGGTGTACGTCTCCTCCGGTTACGTCGGGGTACAGAACGGCTTCCCTGGCAACGTTGTTCTGGCGTTCGGTGTCGATTGAGTATGAGGTACCTCAAGCTGGCAGTACTGTTGGTAGCCGGACTCTCCACGGTCTGGGGGCAAACGCAGAGGGTGCCCCAGGCTCCGCCGGCGCCTCCTTCAGGCACGAAAACCACTGTGCAAATCCCGCGCATGCCGGATAACCATCCCGACTTTAACGGCGTCTGGAGGGGCCGAGGACACGCGAACTTAGCCTACGCGCTGCCTGACGGCCCCCCATACACGGAAGCCGGGAAAGCGGCTTTTGCGGCAGCAAAGGATCAATACGACCCAACGGGTTTTTGCTTGTTTCCAGGTGTGACCAGAATCGTGGGGTCGCCGTATCCGACTGAGTTCGTGCAGACGCGAAACCGTCTGGTAATTCTGTATGAATACATGCACACATTCCGCGTGGTCCCAATCGATGGGCGATCGCATAGCGCCGATCCGAATCCCTCGTTTTTCGGCGAATCGATCGGAAAGTGGGATGGCGATACCCTTGTGGTGGATGTGGTGGGGTTCAACGACAGGTTTTGGCTGGATCCGGCAGGACACCCGCACAGCGACCAGCTGCACTTAGTGGAGCGTTATTGGTATATCGATGCCAACCACGTCGGCGAAGAAGTGACAGTGGATGACCCGAAGATGTATACCAAACCGTGGAGGAGCAGCATGACTTTCACGCGAGAACCCAACTGGGAGCTGATAGAGTACTCGTGCGACGAAAATAACAAGGACCGCGATAATCATCACTTCCAGAAGGGACCATCTTATCCGTCGCCGCGCGACCCGGCGGCGCCTCCAGCGAAATAGAGAAAGCAAAACAGGGTAGGCACCGCTACTTTTTGCGAAGTTCAATCAGCTCGACTGCCGGTGCGGGCAACGCATCTTCAATCCGCGCGCTGCCGCCCTTGCCCGATTCTTCACCCGTAAGGTCGAGGTTGTGAGTCTGGTCGATCCGGTAGCGTTTTACTGTGTAGCTTCCGTTGCCCCAAGGCAGATGAGTGATCGCGATGGAACAACCCTGGTTGTTTTCGTAGTGCACGTCGCGGCGAGGAAGCCTCACGGCAATTTCTGTCCCTGGAACAAAGTGCGGATGAAGAGGCGCCACGTCCTTCATGATTTCGTAGTTACTGATCAGCACGCGCACGATGTTACTGTCTCGGGACCGCCCGGCCAGCACGGAAAACCCAAAGGTGTCTCCTCCGGTCGTGGAAAGGCGCTGCGGCGTCTCCAACATTGCGGCTAGGGCTTTGAAGACGTAGAACTTCTTGAACGGTTCGCCTTTGGAATCGAACATGCCGTTCAACACCGCATCGCCGCGATATAGGATCGCCTGGTCTATCGGCGCGGCCTGTAAATAAACCAGTGTGGAAGCGGTGAATGCGGCGTTGGCCATACTTTGATGAATCGCTTGGGTTGCCGGGCTTGTATCGGGACTGATGTTCCACTCCGCCAGGTGACTCTCGACTTGCTTGAGGCCTCGCGCATCGAGAATACCTCGAATCTCTTTGCCCTGTGTCATGACGTCCCAGGGATCGGCCGAGTAGCTGGCGTACCAATGCCAGGAATAGAAGTCGAGCGGCAGTTTGTTCGCGACCACGTAATCGAGAAAATCCTCCCGAAACGCTCCCGGTGTGTGCGCGAAGGCCTTGCCGATGGCGCCAAACTTCGACCAGGAGTCCACGGATTTCGCAGCACGAACGCTCTTGGCATAGAAAGCGTACAACTCGGCCGGCGTACCCGGCCAGAAGTTCTTAAACTCCGGCTCGTCCCAGAACTCCCAATATTTCACGCTGTCTTGAAAACCCCTGTCCCAGCTTTTGTTGTAGTGCATCACTACATGCTTGAGGACTTCCGCGTATTTGGCGGTGTCTGTTACGGGTCGAGGCTCGGCCTGCAGACTCCGCCCCACGCGAAAGTACACGTTGGCGCCGAGAGCACGGATGGCCTGGATCAGCTTGTCGGTCGGACCAAAGTTGTAGCTTTTCGGGTCTTCCGGATCGGCATCCCAGCGGGGGAAAATCGTCTCCGAGTTGGCGGCGTTCAGGAAGCCAGCACGGCTCGCCTTATCCGGCAGTAAGGAGAGAAGCGGAGATGCCGAGAAATGGGAATCGATTTCGGTGGGCCCGTACAAGTCGTGTGTCCGGATGAGGTCGATGTGCATTTCCTTGTACCGGGCGGATAGTTCCGGGCCGCCCGGCAGCACGGGTAGCGGTCCGCCATCCACGGCCTGGAACGACCGGAGCGTACCGCTAACACCGGATGCGTCCACGCCGATGGCGCGGAATTGCCGCGTTTGCGCGGAAGCAGCGAACAGACCAAGAAAGGTCACGACAAAAAGTCGAAGCATAGGATGAATCGTTATTGTCTAGCGGGAAGCAGCCACCGGCGCTACCTTCTCCAGGTCTCATTGACGGTGAGGTAAGCGCCGGTGCCGATGCCGCCTCCGGTGGGGTACCAGGTGCCCGGCGCCATCTTGCCATTGATCCAGATTTCGCCGCCGCTGGCGGGAACCATCGTGAACGTCATGTATACCTTGCCGCCTGGCCGGATGTTCACCCAGGTCCCCTGCCCCAATCCCTTCCAAATCAGCTCGACTTTGTGCTTGGCGGACTTGCAGGTCTCGTGGCGCTCGGCAGCGCCGAAGTTGGTTTGTTTGATCGTTCCCTTCTCCGGCGTGTAGGGCGGATCGTTGAAAGTCTTCATCAAGCTGGACATGACATCGTTGGTGACATAATCCAACACTTGCTGATTGTCGAAGATCGCGAAGCGGAGCTTCTCGTGGCCCGGAGCGTCGATCGTGACAAAGCAGACCGCGCCGGCGCCGGCAGGGCTCCACTCGACGCGCCAAAAGTTGACGCTACTGATGGCTTTACCGCCTTCTTTGTCGAGCAGTCGAATGGCCGGGTTCTCGCCGGCGATCAGGACCCTGGTCGGTTCTTTGGCGGGCGCAGATGGAGCGCTTGATCCCTGCGCCTGAAGAACTCCGGCAGCTAGGAAGGCAAGCGCGGCGGCACTTGCTTTGCGAAGCTTTTCGCGCGTTAGAAAAGTCATGTAATTTCTATCCTTCTTGCTGTTCTTTGCGTGGTGCGTGATTTTTGGGATGCGAGCAGCAAGGACGGCGAGGAGAGCCGCCCTGCTGCTCTGAGAGCCGGTCTTCTAGAACTGGAAGTGGAAAGCAAATTGAAACTCGCGCGGTACGTACGAGTCGGCTCCGTTCTGTGACGGTGTACCGAAGGCCGGGAGGTTTAAGGACGTGTTGTAGCTGCCATAATTGGGGTGATTGAAAAGGTTGAACACGTCAACCATAGGGCTGAAGACAAAGCGGTCATGGAACTTGAAATCCTTGGAAAGACGCAGGTCCACCTTGTAAATCGGTAGCGCGTGGAAAGGGCTGCGCGGAATAGTTTGTCCAGGAGCAAACTGGGTGGGACCGTTCCAGCGATCCAAATATTTCGCCGGAACCGAAAGCGTGGAGGTTCCGTAAACCCGCCGGTTCGTTCCTAGAAAGCCTGGTGATGTGTCCGGCGTCAGGAAGGTCAGATAGCCCGACCCGAAATAGTTGCCCGAACCATAGTAGAAAATGCCGCTTAAGTTCATCCCCCAAGGACCGTGATAGATGGCGTTAAGGCGAAGCGTTCCACGTTGGAAAGCCCCGGAACGTCCCCATTCGCAGGTTGCGCAGGCGGGATTGTTGATGTTCGAGATGGAGGAAAACCCCAGACCGGAGCCGTTGCCCATATCATCGTTCAGGAACATCAGTGTGTAGGTCAGCCCAGCCTGCCAGTTTCTCGAGAATCGCTTGGTAACCGAACTAGCCAGCGCAACGTACTGGGAATGCAGATTGCTCTGCAAGAGCGTGACGCCATGGACCGTCGTATTGGGCCGCGGAGCGGCGCCGGGAAAGTTCGGATTGAATGGATACCCGGTCGCGACGTCCAGGTTTTGGTTGACATCCGGACCCCACGTCAAGAACTCACCCTTGGTGAAAATGAAATCCGAATCGATGCTCCAGGACGAACCCAGTTGCTTTTGAAGTCCGAAGGTTGCCTGGATGGCGCGTGGGTCGCGGAAATCGCGTGAAACGGAGGTGAAGGATTGCGGTCCGGCGAGTGATGGATTCGACGCATAATCAGCCGCCGTCAAACCGTTCGCCCAGTTGGTCAGGAAGTCCGTGCGGTGTGTGGGATTGAGGTAGAGGTTAGAGAAGATGTTCTCCCCACCCTGCTGATCCAAGCCCAGAGTGAGCTGGGAGTCGTGCACGCTGTAAAAGACGCCCGCGCCGGCGCGGATGACGAAGCCGTCGCCGAGGGCATAGCTGAAGCCGCCGCGCGGCGCCCAGTCATGCAAGCTCTTGATGCCGGTCCGGATGCCGACGTTGCCATTAACGCCCCAACCGTTATTGACCAGCACGGTTGTGTCATGGAATCCGGGAGGATCATATTGGCCCAGATCAGCATCCCAGCGGAGGCCCAGGGTGATGGTCAGATTCTTGAGAGGGTGCCAGGTATCGCCGGCCCAGACTGCATACGTGTGCCGCGGCATGTTGATTCCGGGTCCATTCGGATAAAAATTTTGGGTGGCCTGTGAAGCAAGCGGGCCGAGGCCGCTCAGATTCCAGGCCGACGGGTCGTTCCAATCCGCCAGGGGAAACCGTGTCGTCAAGGGAATGTCGGTAGGAGTGCCAATGGTGAGATTGCCTCTGATGTTGGACGGCCAGGCTCCCCCGTCGGTCCGCCATAGCGCTTCGGCGCCAAACTTCAGATCGTGGGTCCCGTGATGGACACTAATGTTGTAGTGCACGGAAGGGATCCGCTCGTTGAAGTTTTCCGGATAGAAGAAATTAGGGCCAACAACCAGGCCGGCAGCCGAAAAATTGTAGTAGGGAGTCGCGGCTACACCCGGCCCCAGAGTCTCTCGCCAAAAATATTCAAAGTATCCAGCTTGCGCCTCCTGAACGACATTGGGAGTGAGCACATTGGTCCAGGTTGCGTTTACCGTGGGCGTATAGTAATGCGACAGCGTCTCGGCAGTTGGATAGCTGGTCGCACACGCGCAAGCGGTAACGTGCTGATTCCAGAAGGATCCACGGAGCGAGAACGTGTTTTTCTCGTTGAGGTTGTAGTCACCGCGCGCCAGCATATCGTACTGGGTGTTGGGCGTGGCGAGGTTCAACGAACTCTGGCCCGATGGCAGCGTCGAATAGATCGGAGGCGCCACAAACACGGTGCTGGGAGTGCTCTGGTATTCATATGCCAGGAAATAGTGCAGCTTGTCCTTGATAACAGGTCCGCCGACAGTGCCGCCAATAATCGACTGCGAGTATGGCAGCACCTTATGAGCCACAAAGTCCGACGCATTGAAATCGTCGCGGCGGAAGTTCCCATAAGCGGTGGCATGGACTTCGTTGGTACCGCTGCGCGTTATGATGTTCACCTGTTCGCCCTCCGAGCGGCCCTGGGTAATGTCGTACTGATTGGTAACGAGCTGAAACTCGGCGACTGCGTCGCGGCTAAAAATGGGCTGGCCGAATGCCGCGGAAATCGAGATCCCCTGCGTGATTTGCTGGCCGTCGACATTCACCTGGAACAGATCGTCGCGGTAGGCGCCGAAGCTGTTGTTATTCGCGTCGTTCGCTGTAACGCCTTTGACCAGCAGGGACAAGGTTTGGATATTTCTCCCCAGGATGGGGACGTCGTCCATTTGCATCCGGTCGATGTTGCCGCCTACTTTCTGGTTCTCGGTGTTGATGAGCGGGGCCTCGCTCGAAACCTCAATCGTTTGGGAAACGGAGGCGAGTTTGAGCGCCAGCGGCAGAGTGACTGTTTGTCCGACCAGTAACTGGACGTTCGCAACAACGAGCGTCGCAAAGCCAGTCTGCATGGCTTGGACCTTGTACGTCCCAGGCAGCATATCGACGATTCGATACACGCCCCGGTCGTCGCTCGTCGCGGTGTATTGCTGGCCCGTGCTGATCTCCGTCGCAGTTACGGCGGTGCCTGAACGCAACGCATTGGATTCGTCGACCACCGTGCCGGTCAGCGTGGCAGTGCTTTGGGCACAAGCGATTCCCGCTACCAATCCCCAAGCCAGTACGGCAAAAAGAAAGTTCCTGTTTCGCATAGCTCGTCTCCCGATTCAAACCACAGTTGTGTCAACTAGCGGCGAAGACCACGAAGTCGTGCCTGTTCAAGAAAGCTCCCCGTCCTTCCAAACTTCGAGAAGCGTAGCATGAGGACGGAGACCTGCCAAGGGAAGCGATCCAATTTGGATACCATGTCCGAGGCGGACAGACGCTACGAGGCGCTCACCGCATCCTGGCGGGGTCAAACACCTCGCCCCCCTTCACCACTCGCCAGATTCTCATCGTGTTGCGAATGTCCTCCAGCGGGTTGCTGTCGAGGATGACAACGTCGCCCAGTTTGCCGGCTTCGAGCGTTCCCAGGTCGGCGTTCGCGCCTACCGTCTCGGCGTTTCCGAGCGTAGCCATGCGAAGCAGGTCCTTTGGCGGAATATCGGCGTCGGCGAAGTACTCGAGTTCCCAATGCATGGAAGGGCCGAAGAAGATGGAGGTCATTAATGCATCGGTGCCATCGAGCAGTTTGACGCCCATTTGGGAGGCTCTCAGGAGCGGGGCAAGCGACTTCTTCCAGGCTGCCAGGTCGGCGGCGGTCATAGGACGGCTTCCGCCCCGGCGAGCCGCTTTCACAGCATCTTCCGGAATAAGCGTACGGAATTTGGTATCGAACGTCGCCGGATCGTCGATCTTCTCCCGCTCGCCGCCGAAGCCGAAAGCAACGGTGCGCGTCGGGTCCCATTTGACTCCGGACGCCGCCTGCAACTTCAACCGGTCGTCCGCTCCGGGGCCGTCGTGTTCCAGCGAAGTGAACCCAAGGATGATGCTGCGCGTGACTTCTTCGATCGAAAGGCCGTGACCCACCGTGGGCATACCGATGCGATGCGCCTCCTCGGCAGCGGCGCTCTTGATGTACCACGGCAAGGACGTGTAGAGCTTGATGAAGTCCGCACCGAGATCCTTCCACCTCCGGACGTACTCGCGCGCTTCCTCCTTGCTGGTGATCTCCATGAAGGCGTCGCCCCACAACGGCATCATGCCCTCGAAGATGTCGCCGCTGGCGAAGTAGCGCGGAACCGGAAGCAGCGTGATATCTCCGCGGTCCTTGAGCGCGTTAATCAGATCCAGACGGCTCCCGGTATCGCGCACCGAGGTCACGCCATAGGCGATCAGCGAGTCTTCCGTGATCTGCTGGTTAGCCCAAGCAGAATGAACGTGGGAATCGGCGAGACCGGGAATCGCGAACCGGCCTCCGCCATCCAGGCGCACCACGTTGGCGGGGATCGAATGTCCCGACTCGGCGCCGACCCAACGGATGCGCCCCTTTTCGATGAGCAGCGATTCGTCTTCGCTAAATTTTCCGGCGGTCACATCGAGCAGACGCACATGGGAGATCAGCAGCGGCGGAGCTACCGCGGGAGTCAGCATCAAGCGCACAGGAATTTCGATGGCCCGTCCGCCCCCGACTGGCTTCCGCCACACCCGGCGTCCTTCCGAATAGATAACGGCAGAGGAATCGGCCGTGAACTCGAAAGAACGTCCGCCCTCAACGCTGAACTGGCGAAAATCGGCGTCTTTCAGGACCCGCGGCTCCATCCGCGCAACCCATATTTCGGTGTTCCGGCGGAAGGCCAGCCACTTTCCATCGGGTGAGACGAGACCGTCATGGACATGGCGGTCAAGATTGGTGACCGGCTCCGGTTGCGCGCCGGGCTGGTTCAGCGCGAGGCGAAAAACGTTGGCAAACTTGCTGAAGTCATTGATGCGCGCAGTAAAGTAGAGCGTCTTTCCACCAGCTGAAAGATTGGGGCGGCCCACCCATTCTCCGGTAGTTTGGGTGAGTTCCACCGGCTGGCCGCCCTGGGCGTCAACCCGCAGGAACCGGTACGGATCCGCGATCTGGTCCGTCCGCTGGTAGACGAGACTCTTGCCGTCCGCGCTCCAACTCGGAAAAAGCGGCCAGGAGGCGCCAGGGAGCGTGACCAGAGTGCGTGTCTGTCTGGTCGCGAAATCGTAGACACGCAGCTCGCGCTTGCCGTGATCATCGGCGATATAGGCTAACTGGCGGCCGTTGGGCGAATATGCCGGATCTTGCTGGAACGCCGGGTCATTAAAAAGCTTCTGCGCCCGGCCGCCGTCCATCGCTTGTTCCCAGAGCGAGCCCGCCGCCATAAAAATCATGTGCCGCCCGTCGGGAGAAAGGATCGGACTGAGGACCGCACGCGGAGGGAACGGCGTCTCCGAGGGCGGCGTCCATTTCTTCACCAGCGGCTCAGCCACTTCCATCTTCACGTGGGCCGTCCAAGTGAGCGCTTCGCGGCTGCCGCTGGGCAGGGGCACCCGCCAGAGTTTTGCCCCCGAGGCAGCATAGAGAGCGCTTCCGTCATGAGCCGCCGCTAAGCGGGCCTGATTGCCTGGATAAGGCGCGACGACCTGGGAGTATCCGTTGGCGAGCGTGATCAGGTGCAGGCTGCCTCCGGCGATGTAGTACAGCCCCGTACCATTGGGAGTCAGCGCTGCCGCTTTGCCGATCAGTCCAGGCACCGAGGCGAGCCTGGTCGCACCGCCTTGCGGTGTTCGCGCTTCAATCGCTGTTGAGACGGTCCCGCCCGGAGCGCGCTCAGTGACCGACCATATTACTCGCCCGTCCGGAAGCATAAAGATGGCGCCATAAGGCCGCGCCTCGCCCAGTTGCTGCGATACGCCACCCTGCACGGATATAGTGTGCGGCGTGCTCAACTCCGGCCCTCCTCCGCGAAATCCGGGAGTCTGGCCAGCAGGATATTCTTCGCGTTTCAAATAGGAAAGATAGGCGATGTGCTTTCCATCGCTGCTCCAGGCCGGCATTCCGACCTCGAACTCGTGCGTGAGTTGGGTGATCTTGCCGCTGCCGATGTCGAATAAGAAGAGGTTTCCATCGCTTCCGTCGTCGCGGCTGGACACGAACGCGATCCGAGCGCCGTCCGGCGAAAGAGTCGGCTCGCTGTCGTAATAAGGACCGAAGGTCAACTGCGTGGTTTGTCCGCCGGACACCGGCAGACGATACAGATGCCCCAGCAGGTTGAAGACGATGGATCTTCCATCCGGGGCGGCGGTCAGGGCAGGCTGCGTGACTTCCGTGGTATCGAATTCGAGCGTTCGCGCAGCGAGCTGGCCCATCGGACAGGCAGACCAGAACGCGACCCATGAGAGTGCCGACACTGCTGCGTTTTTGGTGAAGTGTTTGTATTTGAATTTCACTGGGACAGGAAGCCTTCTTTGATCATTTTGGAGTCAAAGCCGCCCGTGTTGAACTGCTATCACGCGGAATAATGGGGAGCACCAGGCGCGAAGGATATTGGCGGCTGTGGTAGATGGTCTGGTGCGCAGTCTCCATCCGCGTACTGGATTCCGGCTCTTCGCCGGTGTTCAAGTTGCGGTCAAATCGCGGGAAGTCGCTACTGGAAATCTCCAGACGGATGCGGTGGCCAGGCAGAAAAACGTTGCTGGTGGCCCACATGTCGATTGTGTATTCGTAAACCTTCCCGGGCTCTATTGGATTCGCAGGCTTGCCGGCGCCGTCGCGATAACGGGCGCGCACAATGCCCGACTGTATGTTCTGCCCGTATCCGTTCGGATGGACATCCACGAGCTTGGCGGTCCAATCGGTGTCCTTCGCGGAAGTGGCGGCAAACAGGGTCATGGAAATCGGACCGGTCACCTCGGTCGGCTGGGTGAAAGCCGGGGTCGTGTAAATCAGCACATCGTCGCGCCGCTCGACCGGTCGCTGATCCCATGGCCCGCTCGGAACGACACTGCAACAGACATTCCCTCCCATGGAGGGCACTGGGTTTGCAGGATCGTAGGAAAAGGTGTCCGTGGCGCTGCTGTCGGGCGGCTCCAACGACAGCGTGCCGTTTCCGATCGTGGAATTCGCTTGGCCGTGACTGCCGATGTAGTAGCTGGTATAACGGGTTCGCGCCAGCGGCCACTCGTTTTCGTATCGCCAATAGTTCTCACCCATGACGAAGATCTTGATGGGCGGCTCGGTGGCGAGGCCGTTGTCAATGCCTTTCAGCTGGTAATCGAACCAGCGAAGATAGACGCGCTGCATGTCGACTTCTGCGTTGTCTCCGAAATCGACCGGGGTCGGGTCGGCGCCATTGCCTCGCAGAGCAACTCTGCCGCCCTGGCTGTGCGCCCAGGGCCCAATCATGATTCGTTTCCCGGTACGGGCTTCCCCGGTCTTACCCCTTTTGCGAATTTGCTCGTCATCGCGAAGAGCGCCGCGCAGGAAAATGTCGAACCAGCCATCGACGCTGAAGGCAGGCACGCCGATCTTCTCGTAGTCGTTATCCAGGCTGATTCCGTCCCAATACGAATCGCGGGTTGGATGGGCCGCCCAATCCCGGTAGTGCGGAGTCCGATGGTAAGCAGCCTCGTCGGACGTGTCGACGGGAAGATGCCGGAACATGTCCGTCCAGGCATTGCCCGTGTTGTATTGCGCCGTGTGGCCGTCGATGGATACGCCACCCCAGGGGAATGCAAATCCGTAGTGGAATGCGCCGTCGATGTAAAACCAATTCCCATAGATATCGGGAGTGGTTATGGCCGGGGAGATGGCAGTGAGATATTTGCTGCCACGCACCGCCTGCGCCCATTGCGTATAGCCGACGTAAGAACCGCCCATCGTCCCGAGCTTGGCGCTGAACCAGGGCTGCTTTCCGATCCATTCATCGGTGTCGAAACCGTCGTTGGCTTCGTTCTTGAAGGCGTAGAAATGTCCGTCCGAGTCCCAGCGGCCTCGGACGTCCTGCTCCAGGACCACGTAGCCTCGTTGGGCGAACCAGCGGGCCTGTGGAACCGATTGCGCGGTCGCGCGGTTGTATGGCGTACGAACCAGGATTGCTGGAAACCGGCCTTCCGCGTCCGGACGATAGATGTCGGTGGCCAGCGTGACGCCGTCGCGCATAGGTACGCGGACATTGGCTTCGGTGCGAACTTTGTACTTCGGTTGCGAGAGTTTAGCTTCGTCGTAATGAGAAACCGAATGCGGAAGGGTGGACTGTGCGCCAAGCCGCCATGAGTGGCTGCTCGGCAGCAGGGCCGCCGCCGAGACCAGAATTACCGCCACAGTAAGTCTCTTCATAGAAGATCTCGCGCTGGAATGTGCCACGATTGCATCACAAGCCCGTGGGAAGCGCAAAACGTCCTGTCCAAGTCGGACCATTCATCCGGTTAGGACCACATTCGGCGTTGGAGCCGGTGCCCGCACTTGACGGAATCGTGGCGCGCGTTTACCATTCCCGTGGCGAATTATGACTTCCCTTGGACGGCCGGTCCGCTGGCTGGCGGCTCTTGTTTTCACCTGTTCTTTTTCGGCAGCGAGCGATCTGCTGGTGGTCCATGGGCATATCTACACCGGCAATCCCAGGCAGCCATGGGCGGAGGCGATCGCGATCACCGGGACGCGCATCGATGCCGTTGGCAGCGACGAGGAGGTCTTGCGCCGGAAAGAATCCAAGACCAAAGTGATCGATCTGGCCGGACGAACCGCGATTCCCGGAATCGTCGACAGCCACACTCACATCTGGTTCGGCGCTCTGGCTCTGCACGGTTTCAATCTGGCCACGCCGGAAGTCTACATCGAGCCCAAGGACGAGGCCCTACTTATCTCCAAGATCAAGTCCTACGCGGCTAGCCATCCCAGGGATAAGGTCCTATTTGGCCGGGTTCAATTCCCGCCAACGGCGTCGCACGAATTGCTCGACCAGGCGGTTTCCGATCGCCCCATCGTCATCCATGCACCCACAGAGCACAGCTACTGGGTGAATGCCAAAGCGCTGGAACTTGCCGGCATCACCGACAAGCCGGTTGCCGACCGGGAACTGGAAAAATTCGTTGTGCGCGACAAGCAGGGGCATCCCACAGGTGTTCTCCGGGAAGCGGCGATGCAGTTGATGGAGCGCGCGCTGCCGCCGCAGCCTCTCAGCGAGAAACTGGCCTGGATGCGCGATGCGTCGCGCTATCTCAATCGCTATGGCATCACCAGCATCACCAACGCAACGGGTAGCCTGGCCGAAATTCAGCTTCTGGCGGCTTTGCGGCATGGCGGAGAGCTCACGGTGCGCACCCGCATGGCCTTCGGCACGGTTGGCGCCAAGGTGAAACTGACGCCTCAGTTCCTTGCCGATCTGGACAAGGCTCGTAAAACTTACCATGACGACTGGTTGTCCGCCAATCTTGTGAAATTCTTCGCGGATGGCGCCGGCGGGCCACCGCTCTACGAGCCCGCGGAATACACGGCCCTGGTTCTCGAACTGGATCAGCGCGGTTATCAGATCATGACCCATGCCCTCTCGCCCGCCGCTACCCACATGGTCTTGGACGGTTACGAGGAAGTGGAAAAAGTGAACGGCGCGAGAGACCGCCGCTTCCGCATGGAACACGCGATCGCCGTGCGTCCTTCGGACCTGGGCCGCTTCGCGATGCTCTCCGTCACGGCGAGCATGCAGCCGGAATTCTGTTGCTTTAACGACCCACCCGGCAGCCGCACCAATGCCTGGCAGACGATTGAAAAAAGCGGGGCGAATCTGGCGTTTGGCAGCGACTGGCCGTGCACTTGGCCGCCCGATCCCATGAGCGGCATCCAGCAGGCGGCGCTGCGAGTAGTCCGAAAATTATTCACGGCGCCTTCGGAAGAGCCGAATCCTCCCACTTACGCCTCACCCGAAGAGCGCCTCACCGTGCAACAGGCCGTCGACGCCTACACAAAAGCCGGCGCTTACGCCCGGTTTGCCGATACGAGCACCGGAACATTGGAAGCCGGCAAGGAAGCGGACTTGGCCGTATTGTCCCAGGACATCTTCAGCATTCCCCCGCAGGAGATCGGCAAGACCCATGTGGTTTTGACCATGGTTGGCGGTAGAACCGTATTTGACGAAATGGCGCCGTCCCATCTCGCGAGTCCCCGTAGATAAACGCTTCCGCTGAGGAGGAACAGGTGTTAACCAGACAGACGGCGCGGGCGGTAGCGACCCTGGCCTGCGTTCTGGGTTGCCAAGGCTACCTCGCAGCCCAGGATCAGCGGCTCTTGGAGCGCATTGAGGCGCTCGAAAAGCAGGTCGCGGCGCAGAACGCACGGATTCAAAATCTCGAGGACGTCGCCCAGATTGAGAAGTTGACCCGTGCCTACGGCTATTACGTCGACAAGAATCTGTGGGACCAGGTCGTCGATCTGTTCGCCGATGATTGCTCCGTTGAGATTGCCGCTCGCGGCGTTTATCTGGGGAAAAAAGGCGCCAACCGACTTTTTCGCGGCGCGTTCGGGCACGGAAAAATCGGACTGGCCCCCGGGCGCTTGTTTAATCACTTTCAACTCCAGGGCATCGTGGATATCGATCCGGGCGGGCAAACGGCGAAGGGACGCTGGCGCGTATTCGCGCAAATCGCGACTTACGGCAAGGGCGCCGTGTGGTCGGAGGGGATCTACGAGAACGTCTACCTGCAAGAAGACGGCATTTGGAAGTTCAAGAAGATGAGGTTCTGGCCCACTTACTATACGCCCTTCGATCAGGGCTGGGCAAAGAGAAATCTGCCGAACAACGGTCCGAGTAAGGAGTACCCTCCCGATCTGCCGCCCACCGATCATGCGGGCGTATACCCAGACCTGGATATGATCCCGCCGTTTCACTACAAGAATCCAGTGACGGGGAAGTAGGAGCAAGCCTTTATGCCTAAGCTAGTCCAAGTTGCTGCATTCACCGTGGCCGTATTCGCCGGTTTGATTCTGTGGCAACGATTGGCTGCGGGACCGGCAGCCGCCGGAAATGAGGCCTTAGAGGCCAAAGTCGCGGAGCTGGAGGCCAAGGTGGAAGTGCTGGACGACACTCGGCAGATCGAAAGGCTCCAACGCGTCTATGGCTATTATCTGGACAAGAAGCTTTGGGATGAGATCATTCCGCTCTTCACCGAGGACGCCCGCGTGGAAATCGGCGGACGCGGTGTCTATGTGGGCCGCACGAGCGTAGCGCATCTTTTCAAGGACGTGATGGGCGGCGGCAAGGAGGGCTTGGAATACGGCACGTTGCACAACCACATGCAGCTGCAGGGCGTTGTGGATGTTGATCCTGGCGGCAAAGCCGCCAAAGGCCGTTGGCGCGCCTTTATGCAGGTGGCTGCGTTGAATCGAACTGCACTCTGGGCCGAAGGGCCCTATGAAATCGAGTACGCGAAGCTGAATGGGAAATGGATGTTTCGCAAGATGCGCTGGTATCCCACCTACTACGTTCCCTATGACAAAGGCTGGGACAAACCGGAGGCTCAACGAGGCGGCGCCAGTATGGCCGTGAACAAGCAATATCCGCCGGACTTACCGCCCAGCGGCGACGCCCGGCCATTCCCTGAGGTGTCCGTCCCGCCGTTTCATTACGAGAACCCGATTACCGGAAAATGATTGGACCATCAACAACGAAGTAGAAGGAGGGCACGATGAAGAACCGGTTTTGGGTGTGCGCAGTAATGGCGGCAACGGGAATCGCTGCGTTTGGCGCGCAAACGGGCTCCACGGACTCCGAAGCGAAACCGATTCCGCGAACCGCCGACGGCAAACCCGACTTCACCGGATTTTTTACGATCCAGTACACGCCCAACATGGCCTTCGGGAAGGAAGATGCCATTCCCTACGCCGCTGCAGGGAAAGCCGCCTACCTCAACCATGACGCCAAGGACGATCCCACCGCGAACTGCTGGTTTCCCGGCGTGCCGCGCATCATGCAATCGCCCTATCCGGCGCAGTTCGTACAGACGCCGGGGTACCTGGTGATCCTGTTCGAGTACATGCACACGTTCCGCTCCATCCCTCTGAACGGGCGACCTCATCCCAGCGACATGGAGCCGGCGTTCATGGGTGACTCAACCGGCCACTGGGAAGGCGACACGCTGGTGGTTGACACGACGGGATTGAAGGGTCCACCCTGGACGTGGCTGGACACGGCGGGCCATCAACACAGCGACAAACTGCACGTAACGGAACGCTTCCGACGGACTGCAAACAACATTGAATACGAATACACAGTTGACGACCCGAAGATGTATTCCAAACCATGGACACTCTCACGTGTATTTAGGCCTTTGAAGTTGAACCCCAGGCTGCCAGAGCTGATCGAATACTCCTGTAGCGAAAACAACAAGGATATTCAGCACCTGGTTACGACGAAACCAGCACTGGGTAGGCAGTAGCGACCTAGCAATTTTCGCCGGTCTTATTCCTCAGGTGCGGCCCGCCCGTTTCCAAAAAGCCTACGGACGATCTGTCCGGGAAAGCGAGATCCACTAGGTTTGTCCGCACCGTTCCACGCCTTCCAAAACCACAAGGTTTTGGCAGGCCGCATGGGGAAGTTTGCCCCGCCGGAAGTGGTGCCCCTTAGCCTTCGTTGTCTGCCGGTTTTCCGTCGAGCTTGAGTTCCAGCCGCCCGTAGCCGACAATCGCGTTGTCGATGACTTTGGTGACGCTGGTATGCATTCCGCGGTGTAGCCTAGACACGATCTGCTCCGTACAGGTCCTGCTGATAGCCGCAAAGTGCGGGTACATTACGAGAAACGCCTCACGTTGCTTGGTTGCATCTCCTTGGACAGCATTCTTGTTCTTGAAGAAGAATTGGACTGTATATTCCCGGTCGATCGGCGGGACCAGATCGGGAAGTAGGTGGTGCAGAGCTTTCGTGCCAGAGATTATCTTCGTATTGCCGATTCCGACCTTCAGGTCCCTGATAACCGGCCAGATCAGTTCGACCGTCCGATTCACATCCCCGAGCGAAACGGCTTCAATTCTCAGCGCTTCGAGTTTTCGTAAGGTATCAGCCACGCGTCTGAAACTCTCCACCAAATCCGGGAGATCCACCAACTTTGTATTGCCGGGCCCCATTCGGTGAAGGCCCCAGGACGCAAGAGTGGCGTATAAGTTTTCGAAGAAAGCTGTGTCAGACGCGAGCGCTTCAGAATTCTCCGCCTGGAAACGAGGGGATCACGGCCATTGTGGCTCGGAAAAGTGGTTTGCTCTTGATAAGGCCGCCGCCGGCCTTCGAAGCGCCAAATTTTAATTCCTTCCTTTTCAATAGCTACCAAATCCCCAAGTAGCTCCCGAACAATATCCCCAATAGACACCCAAATTTTGGGGGCTGTAGGCTACAAACCATGGATAGAACTGATCCAGACTCAGCAACGACAATTCCCAGCAGTTTGAGGTTTCTGGACGAGAGCGATCTCGTCTCGATGGGAGTCGCCGGGAGCGTCCACACGCTCCGTGGATGGCGCGTGCAAAGGCGTGGACCACTGTATAGGAAGTTAGGTCGGTGTGTTCGCTATCGCGTAGCCGATTTAGAGCAGTTTGTCGAGGCAGCCCCTCGCGCAGGAGGGCAGTGATGAAACAAGCAGTGGCAACGTGCGCTCTTGGCTCCACGGGCAACCAGGCGGAGGCAGTAACCAAAGAAGTTTTGACCATCCAAGAAGTTGCAATGACATTGCGCTGCTCGAAGGCTCATGTTCAGAACCTGCTAGCCGGCAAGGTCAGAGGCGCGCCCCCGTTGCCGTTTGTTCCTGTGGGGAGAAGAAAACTGATTCGACGCGAAGCGCTTGGTAGATGGATGGAGGTTGCCGAGAGCCAATGCTAACATCGTCAACATGCCAAGATTCAGCATCAATGGCGCAGGAAAGCGATTCTTGAATGCGTCGAAAACGATTTCAAAAGGGCAGTCTTCGCCAGCGAAAACATGGTCGTTGGTCGGTTTGGGTTGCTCAATGGTACGAAGCAGGCGGTCGCCGCTCCAAGGTTATTGGACGTTGCGCTCGGATGACAAAGAGCGAGGCGGAGCTTTTGCTCGCGGCCATCCTCCGCCCCATCAACGAAGGCATTGTGCCGAACGTGCGGCCGGTGTACACCTTCGATCAGTTCGTGGAACGTGCTTACCTCCCGCATTGCCGGCGGACCTGGAAGCAATCAACCGAAACCACATCAGTACCAATCATCAGGAACCACGTGGTTGCGGCTTTCCCCGATCGCCTGCTGGGAACCATTAGCAGGACTGAAATGCAGGATCTGTTGGAAGCAAAGGCGAAGAAGCTGGGAAGCAGTATGGTAAAGCACATACGCTGGCATCTGAACGGCATCTTCAAGTTAGCGGAGTCGGACGGTCTGATCGACCACAATCCCGCGGCTCAGCTTCGGATTCCCAAGAACTGCAAGGCAGGGCGTGTGGTGCGTCCGCTGACCGAAGACGAGGTAAATGATTACCTGGGTGCGCTCGACTTGCAAGAGCGACTCCTGGCGCGATTGACCCTCATCGAGGGTTTGCGGGGGCCAGGCGAGAATCTGGCCCTGCGATGGGGCGCTTTCCTCGAAGAGGACATCTTGTTGGTCAAGGAGCGTGTTTATCAGGGGAAGTTCGACACTCCGAAGCAAGGTAAGCCTCGGGAAGTGGCGCTATCGCAGGGGACCATGGCAGATTTCCGGGCGTGGCGCTGCCTCGCCAGGAGCACGACGGCCGAGGCGTTCGTGTTTCCTTCCGAGAACCCGGCATCGCCGCTCGATATGGGGAACCTCTGGGACCGATCCTTCGCCCCGAGACTCAAGGGGGTTGGCCTGGAGTGGGCGACCTTTCAGGTTCTCCGAAGCACCAACGCGACGCTGTCAAAGAAGGCCAAAGCGGACGTCAAGGTTTCGGCCGATCAGCGGGGCCACGGCGTGCGAGTGAGCCTGGAGGTCTATACCAAGTCAGATCGTCAACAGAAGCGGCAAGCAGTCAGAAAGCTCGAGTCCCTGGTGGCTCGAAAACGGCAACGTAGGCTGTCGGCGTGAGGCAAGTGGAGTAATCGGAGTAACGGTGGAAAACTCAGGGTTCCTTAAATCCAAGAAAACATGGAGCGGGAGACGGGAATCGAACCCGCAACCAACAGCTTGGAAGGCTGTGACTCTACCATTGAGTTACTCCCGCCTGAGGAAACGCGCGATTTCCGGCTACGAAACTATTGTACTCTAGCGTGCCTGTTTCGCCCAGATTCTGCGCACCGCGCGGAGCGGCCACGTCAGCATCGCACCCAAACGGAACGATCGCGATTGCGTGATGCTGTTGATCAGTCGCGAAAACTTGAGTTCCCGTTCGTAGAGGAACTTAATCTGCGTGTCGCGCCGTTCCAGGAGCGCTTGGATCTCTTCCACGTCTTCCTCACCGAGCGTGTAGCCGGCGCGAATGTGGTCGCCCAAAGGCCGCTGGACGTAGAACGTGCCGTGCGACTCCGCGGTCTCCTCCTCCGGCCGCTGCTGTGTATAGAAATAGACTGCGATGGAACGCCGCGACAGACCTTGCCTTTCAGGCGGCAGTTGAATTCGCCGGAAGCCGTGCCAGGAATATTCGTTCGTTTCGAAGATCACCGCGCGGTTGGCCAACGGAGCCACAGCCTCGCTCGGCTGCGCGCCATCCGCCGTCCAGGGATCGCGGAGCAGTTCCAGACAGCCGCCCCAACCCGCCTTCCACTCCGGATTCAGGAACACGATCAGGTTCAGGCGCCGGTGCCAGTGGTAACGGGGATGATAATTGAAATCGACGTGCGAATCCAGTTCCTGGCCATCCAGATTTTCGTGGGTTCCTCCGCCGACGTATTGCGGATCGTAGAGCAAACCGGGAATGCCGGTAATGCGGCTGGCCCAGTCCAGAAATTCGCGCTCGCGAATCATGCGGTCGAACCGTTCGTAGGCCGGCCCCAGGCGCGCCAAGTCGGCAATTGCTGACTTGCGCCCGGCTTCCCCGCGTTCGTTCAAGGCGTGCGCCGGATCGAACGCCGGAAATTGAGCCATCAATTCGCGGCAAAATGCTTCATCCAGAAAATTATCGATCACCACATGTTTGAACGGCAGTGCGGCTGCGAACCGCCGCTCCAGCTCCTCGGTGTGATCTCGAACACTCGGGTGAATCAGTTCGAGCAACGCCTATTCCAACCCCGCCC
Organism: Bryobacteraceae bacterium; assembly: GCA_035501155.1. Classification (GTDB taxonomy): domain Bacteria; phylum Acidobacteriota; class Terriglobia; order Bryobacterales; family Bryobacteraceae; genus Palsa-89. The sequence goes on along the minus strand of DATJWO010000019.1, from coordinate 544,017 downwards.
GGTAAAGGTCGTGCAGACGCAGCAGGCCCAGGCACTCACCGGTAGAGCTCTCCACCACCGGCAGAACCGAAATCTGCGACGGCCGGTCCTCCATCATCCGCAAGGCTTCCTGAAGGCGTGCTTCGGGAGCGATGGTTGCAGGTTTGGCCGTCATGACGTCGGCGGCTCGAAGATCCCGGATATCGTCATGCGCTTGCAGGGCCCGCCGGACGTCTCCATCGGTAATGAGTCCGGCCAGCTTTTGCGCGGCATCCACTACGCAGGCGGCGCCGTGCGGATGGTGCGTCATCTCGATCACCACCTGCTTCAACGAATCCTCCGGACGCGACCACGCCACTTCGCCCGCGCCGTGCATCACTTCGCGCACGGTCACGCGCAGGCTGCGGCCCAGGTGGCCGCCGGGATGGTAGCGCCCGAAATCCTCCAGGCTGAAGTTGCGGGCGCGCATCAAGGCCACTGCCAGTGCATGCCCCAGCGCCAGAGCCACGGTCGCGCTCGCCGTCGGCGCCAGATTCTCCGGATCCGCCTCGCGCTCCACGGAAGCGTCCAAAACCACGTCCATCGCCGCGGCGAGCGGCGACGCTGGATTTCCCAGAATGCCAATGCGCCGCGAAGGCAGCTCGCGCAGGAACGGGATCAGCTGCAGGAGTTCGGCGGTGTTCCCGCTTTTCGAGACCATCAATGTCGGATCGCCTGGCGAATACAGGCCCAGGTCTCCATGCGACGCCTCAGCCGCGTGCAGGAACACGGCGGGCGTTCCCGTGCTGCACAGGGTCGCGACAATCTTACGGGCCACGAGGCCTGATTTACCCAGCCCACTGACGATCAGCTTGCCAGGGTGACCTAAAATCAGGTCAACGGCGCAAGACAGGTTGCCGTCCAACCGCCGCGCTGCCTTTGCCACGGCCTGGGCCTCGATCTCCATGGCCTGTTTGGCGGCCTCCAGCCACCCGGTTTCGTTCGCTTTCATACAGTCGACTGAACCATCATCGCATTCCCACCCAGCCGGAGGGCTGCGGGGCGCCCTCGGGCGGGTTCCGTACGCAGTTCTAAGAGATTTTCCCTAAAGGAATCGCCGCTAACGCCGATAAATGAGCTTTGAGGTAGACATGTTGCCAGGATTGACAACCGGATTAACAACGGTCTCGCTGCCGCAGACCTACTGCCCCTCGTGCCATTTGTCCACACGTTCGGACGTGACGCGTTGCCTGCACTGCAACCGCCTGCTGCACGAGCCGGCTTCCGCCACCAAGCGCACCGCCCGGGCCGCCAAAACGCGACGCCATCGCCGCTAGGATCGCGCCTTACTCATACCGCAGCGCCACCACCGGATCCAACCGCGCCGCCTTGTTGGCCGGCCAGATTCCGAAAAACAGCCCGATCGCTACCGACACCACCACACCCAGGACAGCCGCCCACCAAGGCACAGCCGTCGGCAAGGCGGGATAAATCAGCCGGCAAGCGAGCGACACTCCCCAGCCGAACGTCATCCCGATCAGCCCGCCCAAGCCGGTCAGCACCACGGCTTCGGTCAGGAATTGCATCACGATATCGGACCGCCGCGCGCCAATCGCCTTCCGGATGCCGATTTCCCGCGTCCGCTCGGTCACCGACACCAGCATGATGTTCATGACTCCGATGCCCCCCACCAGCAACCCGATGGAGCTCATCACCACCATTACCAGCGCGACGATCGAAGTGACGTTGTGGAACTGCTGCACCAGCTCGTCGGAAGTGGAAATGACGAAATCATCCGGTTTTCCCGGCGGATCGTGCCGCTGAATGCGCATCACGGCCGTGGCTTCATCCACCGCCGCCGCCAGCATCCCAGGCTTGGCCACTACCATGAGCAGGTTTTCCTTCGCGTTCGGAAACAGCTTGTGCATGCTGAAATAAGGCAGCAGGATGCGTGTATCGTCCCGGCCCGGAATCGAGGCTGACGGCCGTGACAGCACTCCGATGATCTCGAACTTGTGGCCGTCCACATCGATCCACTTGCCGATCGCGCTCTCCCCGTTCATGAGCGCCCGCGGAACGTCTTCGCCCACCACGGCCACCGGCATGTGATGCTGGTTTTCGACATCGGTGAAGAATCGGCCTTCCTTGATTTCAGCCTGGCCGCTCAGCGCATACGATTCCTCCGTGCCCTCGATGTCCGGTTGGTACACCTCGTTGCCTTTATAACGCGCAATGTGGATGTCCACTCCCGTTCCAAACGAATTGGGGATCAGCAACGGGCTGACATATCGCACGGAAGGGCAGCGGGCGGCTACCGCCTGGGCGTCTTCATACGTGATCGGTTTGCGCCGCAACTGGTCGGCCGTGCGGTTGCTGAACCCAATCGGAAATTTGAAGATAATGGCGGTGTTGGTGCCAAAGCTGCGCAGCACGTTGGTAATGGCGCCGTCCAATCCGGCGATAATGGACCCCACTCCGATGATCGTTCCGGTGCCGATAATCACGCCCAAAACGGTCAGAAACGACCGCAGTTTGTGCTCGCGGATCGTGGTGAGCGCCAGCCGGATCACAGACATCAGCTCTTGCAGCGTCATGACTCCACCCGCAGGGCTTCAATGGGGTCCAGCTTGGCGGCCTGCTGCGCCGGGTAGATGCCGAAGAACAATCCCACGGCGGTGGACAGCGCCAAGCCAACCACTACCGCTGAAGCCGGCACTGACATGGGAACCGGCGTAAAGCTGCGCACCGCCAACGCCACTACCCAGGCTGCCGCAACGCCGATCAATCCGCCTATTCCTGCGAGCATCGACGATTCCACCAGAAACTGGTTCAAAATATCCTGACGCCGCGCCCCTACCGACTTGCGGATTCCGATCTCGTGCGTACGCTCGCTCACCACCGCCAGCATGATGTTCATGATGACAATCCCGCCCACTACCAGGAACACCGAAACGATGCCCACCGCCGTCGCCGCGATCGCGTTGGTGAGCTGATCCCAGGCGTTCACCAGCGAATCCGAGGACAAGATGGAGAAATTATCGTCCGCCTTCAAGGCCACATGCCGCCGGGCGCGAAGCAGCATGCGCACTTCGTCCTTGGCCTGCTCCAGGTAGTTCTGATCGATCGCCTTGGCAGCGTAGCCGATGCCCTGCCGCGCCCCGTAGATTTTGAAATAGGTTTCGACGGGAATATCGACAAACCCATCCTGCGATTGTCCGAACACGCTGCCCTTGGCTTCCGCCACTCCCACCACCGTGAAAGGGCGTCCTTCAATTTTGATGGTCTTGCCGATCGGATCGGCTTGGCCGAACAGATTCGTCTGCACATCCGCTCCGATCACCGCGACGGCGGAGCGATGCGTATTCTCGATCTCGCTGAAGAAGCGCCCGCTGGCGACCTCCGTGTCGCTCAGATCGCCCCAGTTCGCCGTTCCGCCGGTCAGAGAAATATTGCTCAGTGTTTGCGCGCCAAAAGATACCGTCACGTTGCGTCCGGCCGACATTCCCAGTTCCCTGGCGAGCGTGACGTGCTCCTTCAGGTACTCGAACTCTTCCGGGCTGAGTTCGGGATTCTTCTTTTGCAACTCCATGAACTTCTTGGGATTGAAGTTGCCAACCAGAGCGATTTTCACCACGCGGAAGCCGTCGGAACCCATGCTGGTCATGGTGTTGGCGATATACATGTCCATGCCATGAATCATCGACATTACCGCGATCAGGGTCGTTGTGGCCAGGATGATCCCGAGCAGCGTCAGAAAGCTGCGCAGCTTGCTGGAGCGCAAATTGTCCGCGGCGACCATGGCCGCTTCGCGGAATGACGCATTTTGGGCCATTCAATTATGGGACGACGGCGCTTTGAACTTTGTTCCGTGCTTCTAATACCCAGTGTACGAGAACCTCGTCCAGCCAGAAGCGAGGCTTGGTTTTAGCGATGAACCCCAGATGGCCGCCGTGGTCCACGGCCACCAGCCGCAGACACGCATTTTGCTCGAAAGCCGGGTGCCGGTAAATCTCAAACGGAATCAAAGGGTCGTCCTTGGCATGCACCAGCAGGGCCGGAATCCGGATGTGCTCCAGGAACTGATTGGACGATTGCGTGGCGTAGTAATTGTCGGCCGTGCCGAATCCGAATGAGCGCGCGGTGAAGACGTCGTCAAACTCATAGACGCTTCGCGCACGATCCAGATCGGCCAGACGGAACAGTCCCGGCGAGAGCTGCTCTTTGCGCTGGATGCGCTCCTTTAAGCGCTTGAGGAACCGCCGTGAGTAAATGATGTTGGAAGGCCGCTGGAGCTTCTGGACACAGGCCGCCAGGTCGATCGGCGTGGAGACCGCGGCGACGCCCGCGACCATTTCAGCCGCGCCAGTGCCCAGTTCACCGGCCAGCTTCAAGACGACGTTCCCGCCGAGCGAAAAACCCATCAGGAATAAGGGCGCCCGCGGTTCGAGCTGCCGGATCACGCTCAGCAGGTCGGACGTTTGGCCGGAGTGGTAGAGCGTTGTGCCGGAGAGATGCTCGGTGCCGCCGCAGCTCCGCATGTTGAAACGATGCACCGCGCAACTTGCCTCCAGCGCGGCCTGCGCCAAGCTCCGGGCATAGCCCGCCTCGCTGGAGCCTTCCAAACCATGCACCAGAATCAGCTCAGCCGCCGGCTCACTCTCCGGTCTTTGTGAATGCACCAGCGCCCGCACGCCCGGCTCAGTTTCATAAAGCTTCGCCTCCACCGGAAAGCGCTCGGTGTCCAGTTCCCGCCGCCAGTAATTGCCGGCGATGGTCAGCAGGTGCGGATTGCGGAAGAAAGGAACGAAGGGCCGCAAGAATCCATTTTAGGGTTGGTTCGATCGCCGTGGAAAAAAAGAGGGGACGGCCAAGGGTAAACCGTCCCCGCAATGGACACAAGACGCCGTCAGAAATTGCGAATCTTGCGAAGCAGCCCGGTCCTTCCAGGCGCCTCAATCAACTCCACCCATTTGTTGAATCGGCTCTGCCCGTCAGATAGTTGCTCGGATCTTTGTCCTAGCCGCCAGCCGATTTACACCTTATGCGTTCCTGGATCAGCCCGTCGGCCCAGTACTCGCGGGGAGCACCGACGTGATGCGCGAAAAAATGGTGCTCACGCTGTTGGCGATGTTCGGCGAGATCGCCGCCGCCGTTACTGCGATGAAGCCTGCCGTCAACGCGTATTCGATCAGATCTTGACCGTGGGCGTCGGCCCAGATCTGAAGCTGAAGTAGTACTCTATATGTGTTTCGCACGAGCCCTTGCTCCTACTGCGATTATTACTCCAACTCCCCGTTTCTGTATCCCGGAACTTCGTATTACAGTCGCGCGAAATTGATCTTAGTCCACCGAGGTACTAAGTTGTTTCCCGGTACAGGACTCGCGCGCCCGGCAGTCTATGCGCCCGTGTCCAGGATCTTTTGAATCAACGCGTCATACTCCAGGCCCGCGGCTCCGGCCGACTGCGCGAAATCGTCTTCGTGCGCCAGCGAAGGATTCGGATTGGCCTCGATCACTACGATCTCGCCGGCCGCTGTGAGCCTCACATCAATCCGCCCCAGGCCCCTGATCTTCAGGACGCGATAAACTTTCCGCGCCACGCGCGCCAGTTTCTCGGCCAGCTCCGGCGTCAAATCCTTCGCTGGCCCGTTCTGAATGCCCCATTTCTTGCGGTAGGCGTCGTCCCATTTCGCCTTGAAGGTCGCGAACTTCGGCTCGTCCTCCGGCATCTGGTGAAAGAAGATCTCCCGCGGCGGAAAGACGGTCAACTTGCGGTTGCCCATCACGCTCACATACAGCTCGCGACCCTCGATGTACTCTTCGATGAGCGCGTCGCAATGGAATTTTTCATGAATGAAGCGCGCGCGCTCCAGCGCTTCCTCCTCGCTTTTGGCGAAGGACGCCTTGCTGATTCCGTCCGACGATTCCTGCCCCACCGGCTTCACAAACGCCGGAAACACGAAGCGGCGTAGGCGCTTCAGCGGCCTGGCCTCGGGCGAAATCACAAAATGCGGTACCCGCACCCGGTGGTATGCCAGAACCTTCTTGGCTAGGGCTTTGTCCTTGCAGATCATCAATCCGTCTGGCCGCGCGCCCGTGTAGCGTACCTTCATCAGCTCGAGCAACGCCGGAATATTGGGCTCGTGCGCGCGGTCCGAGTGAAACGATTCGCTCAGGTTGAACACCACGTCCGGCGCGAAGGCCTTCACTCTCTCTACGATGCAAACCACGTCGTCGAACACCGCCAGCGTCTTCACCTCGTGCCCCAGGCGCTGCAGACTGGCCAGCACGTCAGCCTCGGTCTGCTTGTCTTCCTGCTCTTTCAATTCTTCGGGGGAAAACGTTTCGGCGGGCTTGGTGCGGTGAGCGACGTCGAATAGAACCAGAACCTTCACGACTACACTGACCTCTTGAACCGGCCCGTGTGCAGGTGATTGGTCACCATCGCCGCCAGATACGCGGCCAAATCGAACGACACGCGCCCGCGCTCCAGCGGCGGCGGTATCGTCAATTGAAGCTGGTCGCAGCGCCGGATCAACTTGCGCACCAGCATGTCCACCGTGTACTTGTGCTGTCCCGTCCAGCGGACAATCGAGCTGACCAGCGCCCGGCGGCTTTGGCGCATAACTTGCGCAGCAGATTCCCCATTCGGCTGTCCACTTCCGAATATAGCGCGCAGATCCGCGTCGTAAAAGTCCGGAAAATCCTCCGCGTAGCGTTTGCGCCGCTCACCATAGTATTTCGCCAGCGTTTTCTGCAGCCGGCTGGCCTCATAGATGCGCCGCCCGCGCTTGAGCTTCGGCGTTTGCGTCTTCGCCTCTTCCATCAAACAGTGCACGAACTCGAGTTTCTCTAGTGCCTTCCAGCCGCGGTATTGCTCGCGCCATTGTTCCGGCGTCAACTGAAGCCAGACGGCGAACGTCTCGGCGAAGTCCTCATCCGGATGCGCCTGCGCGTACCAGTTGGGAAGATTCCGTACGAAGCCCCGGCTGTACGGCCGCGGCTGGTAGGTCTCCGGCGCGTACTCGGCCTCGGGGTTCCCGAAGACGGCCCGCCAATCCTCGCGCGAGGAAAAATGATAGGCGTGGTCGATGGCGTGCCCGCTCTCGTGCCGCAACAGTTGCAGACACCACTCCGGCGTTCCGCCTTCCACTTCCAGCATTTGGTGCAGCTCCAGCGCTTTCAGACGCGGATGCGCCAGATAAAACGGAATCGCGATGGCCGGCACGCCCTCTGGCGAGAACCACTCGTCGCCCAGATAACAAGCCGGCCGGAACGCCAGGCCTCGCGCAGCCAGTTCGTCATAAAGCTGCGCCACGCGCCCTTCCAATTCGCTGCCGGGAATCTTTACACCCAGGTCGCAGATGCGTTTCTGAAGCAGTTCGTCGTCTTTGAGCGCTACCCAGGCGGGCGGTTCGGGAGGCGCCGGGGGAGGCGGGGACGAGTCGGGTCGGTCGCTCACGGTCCCTATCCTAGCGCAGCCCGCGAGCCCAGCTTCAAAATGGCCCGGCGCAGACGGGAATCCCCCTGCAAGGCCCGCACGTAGCGCGATTCCTCGGCCGCATTCTTGGCCCGGCGAACCTCCAACGGGAACGGCGACTGATCTAAAGCCATCGCCGCGCGCCGCACTTCAAACCGGTCCCAATCGCCTTGCCGCGAGCCGGGAACCTCGTAAATCATCCATCCTTCCGCCAGCCGTTCCAGCGTACGCGCCGGCGTGCGATAGGCAGGATTCCCCGCCAGCTTCGCTTCTTCGTTCGCCAGCAGTCTCGCCACCCGCGGATCGGCCGGCCGGAACCCCAGCTTGCGGTAAAACCAGAATGCGCCCGATTCGATGGCCTCCTCGTTGTGCCGCCCGATCTGGTACGGATCCACTGCAAAGCATGTTACGTTCAGCATCTGGCGGAACAGCCGCAGCAGCCGCCCATACAGCCACGCTGTTTCACCTTCGCGGAACGTATAATAAAGGTTGAAACCCACCTCCATGTGCTCGAACAACGTCAGCACTTCCACGTAACCCATCGGCACGCTGTTTTTGAAATAGATGCCGCAATGGTAGGCGCGCAATGGCAATCGATGCGCGGCCGGAACGCCCCACACATAGGTCTCCACGCCGCGCCCGAAATCGACGCGATAAACATGATCCGGATCCCCGTAAGTGAAGCCGTGCAACTCGCGATAGCGCATGGCCGATGTTTCGCGCGCCAGGTCCAGGATTCGCTCGCCCTGGGCCCGGCTCAGCCGCTCCAACTGGAGCGGAGGCGCTTCGAATTCGCGGGCGAGCGAGACGTCGGCGCGGCGCAGCAGCGGCCCGGGATGATAGTACATCTTCCGCTTTCCCGGCAGCCGCAAATGGGTCCGGCTGGTCGGAGAATTCCCCAGTTCCCAACGGACCGGCAGCTTTGCTCCTGCCCACAGTTCCGCGCGATCTTCCGGCGAGACCGGCAACCGTTCGACCCGCGAAATCAGCCAGCGCAGATCGGAACCGCGCCCCTTCTTGGCCGCCCGCAGCCAATCCATGTGGGGGATGTTCGCTTCCACCAGCGCGTCTTCGCCGTAGAAAGGATGCAGCCGCCGCAGCAGAGGACCCAGAAGCTCGCCATCGTATCCATCCCAATCGATCTCCACTTCGCGCGGATGATGCGCCGCCAGCCATCGTGTCATGTCGTAAGTGAAAATAGCCGAAAACGCCGTTCCCGCAATGCCGGAGACTTCGGGCTCTTCCAGCGGCGTCAAATCTGATGCAGGCTGGCGCAGCCTTTCGATCCGCTCCGGAATCGAAGTTAGCAGTTCGTCGGCCAGGCGGGCCACCGCCGCGCCCGGCGGATACGCCCGAAAGAACAGCAGCGCTTCGTGGAAACGGATGATCTCCTCAGCGGTACGGAACCGCCGCCGTCCCAAGGTTTCCAGTAATCGCGGCAGGCGCAGATGATCGGCCGTTCCAAACCCGCGCTTCGCGGCTTCCAGATCAGAAAGGTCCATGAGGATGACGGCCATTATTGCGCAGTAAACTATACCCATGCGAATCCAACTCGCCCCCGTGCTTGCCACCTTGACCCTTCTCGCCGCCAGCGCCGCGTTCGCGCAGGACTCGCGGCTCTACGTCGTGATCCACATCGACACCACGCCCAACTACCTCACCGACGGCCCCTCGCTCCTCAAGAAGTTCGCCGCCGACAGCCGCAAGGATCCCGGTGTCGTCCGCTTCGAGCTGCTCCAGGACAACTCGCGCAAGAATCACTACACGCTAGTCGAAGTCTGGGAGAACCAGGCGGCCTACGATAAGCATCTGGAAGCCGGGCACACCAAAGAGTTCCGTGAAAAGCTGCAGCCCATGCTGGGCAGCCCCTTCGACGAACGCCTCCATCACATCATGCAGTAGCAGCCGGTGCCTCCCAGCCCCGGAATTGCGCGCGCTCCCGCTCAGCCGCTATGATGGGGACACAATGATTCCGGGAACCAGGGGACGCATCGAGGCGGAGGACGGGATGAAGGCCAAGACGAAAGCCCCGGAGCAGACGTTCGAGGAAGTAAAGTATCTCCGCTACCTCATCGACAACGAGATACCGGTGCGGATCAAGTTGAGCAACAACGAAGAGGTGGCGGGACAGATCGAGTTCTACGATGCGAACTTTATCCGCGTCACGCGCCACGGCGAGCCGAACCTGTTTCTCTTCAAGCACGACATCAAATACCTGTACGAAGATCCAGACGCTTGATCGCCGGCTCCGTCGTCCGATCGGAAATCCATGCCGTCCTTTCTTGAAACCAGCGCTGAAATTGCGCGCGAGGCCGGAGCCTTGCTGCACAAGTTCTTCTTGCAGCATGTCGCGATCGAGCTGAAAGGCGAGTACGACGTCGTCACGGTCGCCGACCGCACTTCCGAGCAACTTGTCATAGAGCGCCTGCGCGCGAACTTCCCCACGCACTCCATCGTCGCCGAGGAGAGCGGCGGCTACTCCGGCTCATCGGACTATTGCTGGTACGTCGACCCGCTGGACGGAACCACGAATTTCGCGCACGGTTTTCCCATGTACAACGTCAGCATTGGTCTGGAACATGGGGGCGAGCTGATCGCCGGCGTGATCTTCGATCCGGAGCGCAACGAGATGTTCACCTGCGAGCGCGGCTCGGGGGCGTATCTGAACAATCAGCGGATTCACGTCTCGCATGTGCCCCGGCTCGATGACGCGCTCGTGGCCACCGGGTTCCCCAGCCGGAAGCGGCATCAAAATGTGAACGTGCACTTCTTCTACCAGCTCGCCATGATCACGCACGGAGTCCGCCGCGCCGGGGCCGCCGCGCTCGACTTGGCCTATGTCGCCTGCGGCCGCCTGGACGCGTTCTGGGAATTCGGCCTGCATCCTTGGGACATGGCCGCGGGTATTCTACTGGTCACTGAAGCCGGAGGCCGCTGTTCGGACATGCACGGCGGTCCAGCCAGCCTGCGTGGCCCACACCTGCTTGCTGACAACGGCGCCATTCACGACGAAACGGTCGGCATCTTCGCCGAAATCTTCCGCGGCGAGTACCGCCATCCGATGCCGGCGATTCGGTAGCTACGGCAAAGCCCAATATCCCTGGCGAGTCGACGCGCGAAGCTCCGGTCGGTCCTTCACCGCCACCCGAATCGTATGGAACGTGCCGCGCACGCCCGCCTTCGGCTCGAAGCTGAGCACGTACTGGCGATGCACCTCCGCGCTGACCAGTTGAATCACCTGCTCCAAACCATTCTTCTTCAAAAAGCCCAGAGTTCGTCCGCCTGTCGTTGTCGTGAACAGATTCGCGAGGTCCGGTTTCTTTAGCCGGACTAATTCACCAAGTCCATAGATCGGGTTGCCCGGCCCCAAATCGGGAGGAACCGGTGTAGCATCGGGTGCCGGACACACAGCGCATTGCTGGACCTTGATCCGTTCCTCCTCCGGCCTTAAGTCCTCGGCCGTTTTCGGTCTTACGGTGAATGGCTCCAGGAAAGGTGAGTACGTCAGCCAATAAACCGTCGCGTTCACTCGCTCCACACGCTCCATGACATCGGGCAGCTTGGCACCGCTGGAGCGGTCACGTTTCTCCGCGATCATGAGGATGATTCGCCGCCGTCCCGGAGGCCGCCGCTCCAGCATCTCGGCCGCTTCGCGTAGGGCATCCAGCATGCGGGCATCGCTGCCTTCTTTGCGCAGCATGCGCAGCGCGTGAGTCACCGCGTCGGGGGCATCGGTAAAGTCTTGGTGAACTTTCACATCATCGCTGAACGAGAGCACGGCCGTCTCGCCGCCATACCCTGCCAGAAACTGCGTCAGCAAAATGCCGCTGCTGCCCAGCTTATCGATCACAGCGCCGGAGTTTGCACTGGTTTGGACAGCGACCACGAGATCGATCGGATACGCTGTCCAGTCCATCTGTATCTTCTGTGGCACATTGTTGTCGTAGAGCACCAGATCGCCTTGCGTCAACCCGTCCACGTTGCGTCCCTTGAGGTCCGTAACCGTCGTCGGCGCCACCACCAGCGGCACCGTGCTCTTGAACTGCGCCCAAGCAGCACTGGCCATCAGCACGAGCAGAGAAGCGGCGCGCATCTGTAGGAGTCCAGCATCTCTTGGGCCAACCCGCGTTCAATCCGCCGTCCCGGCCAGCCGGCGCACGCCTTCGCGGATCATTCGCTCGCCGATCGACGAGAATCCGAAAATGAACTCCCCGTGCGGCGGGTGCGTCAGGTAATGGCCGCGCGCGCTGGCCAACAACACGCCCGATTTCGCCGCACGCTCTTCGATGCCGCCGTCGGCGAACTGCACCAGGACATGCATTCCCGCCGCGTCGCCTCGCACCTCGGCGCGATCGCCAAAGCACCGCTCCAAGCTTTCGATCAATGCCTCCCGCCGCCTCCCATAAAGCCGGCGCATCCGGCGAATATGCCGCTCCAGGTGGCCTTGCGCGATAAAGTCCGCCAGCACGGCTTGCTCCACCAGCGCGGTGTGACGGTCCGCCAGCCATTTCGCCCGTCGCAGCGTCGTCACAAGCTGCTCCGGTGCGATCACGTAGCCGATCCGCAACGCCGGAAACATCACCTTCGAGAATGTCCCGATGTAGATCACCGGCACGCCGCTGGCCAGCCCTTGGAGCGCAGGTAAGGGCGGCCCGCTATAACGGTATTCGCTGTCGTAGTCGTCCTCCATCAGCGTTGCGCCGTGCCGCCGCGCCCACTCGATCAGCTCCAGCCGCCTCGCGAGCGACAGCGATACGCCCGTGGGGAACTGATGCGACGGTGTCACATAAACCAGCCGAGCCCGCGTCCCCAGTTCGCCGGTCACGATTCCGTCTTCGTCCACCGGGACGGGCCGCAGCCTTGCTCCGGACGCGGTAAAGATGCCGCGCGCGCCCTGATAGCAAGGGTTTTCGATAGCCACTTCGTCGCCCGATTCCAACAGCAGCCGGGCGCACAGATCGATCCCTTGCGCCGATCCGTTCACGATGATCACTTGCTCCGGTGAGCAGTGCACCGCACGCGACCGCGCGACATACGCAGCAATTTCCTGCCGCAGCGCCGTGTGCCCGGCAGAGTGGTCGGCGTAATCAAACAGTTCCCGCGCGGGCGTTTTCAGACGCCGCAGCATGAGCTTCCGCCAGATCGCCAGCGGGAAGTGATTCAGGTCCGGACGCCAGTGCGTAAAGCTGATCACGCCCGACCGCGCCTGCGGGTAAACACGGTCATCCCGCAAGCCCGCGCCAAAGCGGGAGAGCCGGAGCGGCGGGGCTTCCCGCACCGCCGTGTCACGAACGCGGCCGGCGCGCAGCAGATCCTCGGGAAGCTCGCGGCAAACGAAGGTCCCCGATCCCGGCGCCGATTCCAGGTATCCTTCCGCGATCAGTTGTTCGTAGGCCTGGGCCGCGGTCGCGCGCGACACTTCGAGTGCCGCGGCCAACTCCCGCGTAGAGGGGACCTTGTCGCCCCGCCGGAAGCGGCCTTTCAGGATGCCCGTCTGCCACTGCTCGTAAATCTGGCGGTGAAACGGCGTCGAAGAACCCCGATCCAGTACGATGGCGACGCGCATAAAGTGGACTGCTCCAGATTATCAAAATTGGCTCTTTTTTTCGGCCACCTTCCCAGTTATCGTAGAGATACCATGGAAGCCTACACACCCACCCCCCGCACCCAGGTGAAGCGCCGGCCGACGCGCGGCGTCTACGACAAAGCGCAGGTCCACTCGATTCTCGACCAGGGTTTTGTCTGCCACCTCGGCTTTGTCGTCGACGGCCAGCCTTACGTCATTCCTACCGGCTATGCCCGTTCCGGGGAAGTCATTTACATTCATGGATCGCCGGCCAGCCGCATGATCCGCAGCGCCAGCCAGCAATTCGACATCTGCCTGACCGTGACCCTGGTGGACGGGTTCGTTCTGGCGCGCTCCGTTTTCCACCACTCCATGAACTATCGCTCGGTGGTTGTGCTGGGAAGGGCCAGCGTCGTGAACGATCCTCAGGAAAAGGTTGAGGCGCTGCGCTGCTTCACCAATCACATCGCACCTGGCCGCTGGGACGAGGCCCGGCAGCCGACCGAAAGCGAGCTGAAGGCCACCACTGTCCTGTCGCTGCCCCTGGAAGAAGTGTCTGCCAAGATACGCACTGGCCCTCCCGTGGACGACGAGGAGGATTTCGCCGTGCCGGTCTGGGCCGGCGTGGTCCCCATCCGGACCGAACTGGGCGAGCCGATCCCCGACCAGCGGCTCCTCCCCGGCGTCGCGGTGCCCGATGTGGCCCAGCTTTCAGTGCGGCGGCGATATCGGACCGTTTAAGTCTCATATACGACCGCTCGCCACTTTCTGCAACTCATTTGCTGATTTCTGATAGCCTGATTTACGGCTGATTGCTATTCTTGCCTAGTCATGCAAATCAGTTGCGTCTGTATAGCCGTGATGGCTTCGTTCTTACCATATGCCTGGGCTGGCGAAGGCCCCTTCTTTGTCACCTATACCCATCAAATGGAAGAGCCAGGCAATCTGGAGTTTTCGTCCAAAAACGTCACCGGCGTGCCGGATAGAGGCAACCGATTCCTAGGCAGCGCCCTGGAGTTCGAATACGGAGTCCTGGGCTGGTGGACCACCGAAGTCTACCTGGACGGTCAGGCCACCTTCGGCGAGACGACCCTGTTTTCGGGCTACCGCTGGGAGAATCGCTTCCGAGTGCTGCGGCACGAACATTGGATCAATCCGGTGCTTTACGTCGAGTTTGAAAACATCAATGGCGCCGACAAGACGCTGCTGGAGGTGGTCAATCACGACTCGCAGGACGACTTGGTCGAGCCCAGCGCCGATGCCCGCCAGGAAAAGCAGCGCGAGATCGAGGCCAAGCTGATCCTGGGCAGCTATGTGAAGGGCTGGACCATCGCCGAGAATTTCATCGCCGAAAAGAACGTCGCGCACGAACCCTTCGAGTTCGGCTATGCCGTGGGTGTCAGCCGGCCGCTTGCTCTGGAAGCCCGGCCCGAGAACTGCACGTTTTGTCCGGAGAACTTTCAGTTGGGCGTGGAGATGTACGGCGGCCTTGGGACGCACGACAACTTCGGGCTGGCGGGGACGGCGCATTATGTCGCGCCCACGCTCGCCTGGACGCTGCCGAGCGGCGCCATGTTCACCATTTCGCCCGGCTTCGGGGTCACGGGAGCGAGTGCGCCATTTCTGTTGCGCTTCGGTGTGTCTTATGAGGTGGCGCAAGTTGGCCGCAAAATGAAGAACTTCTTTGGAGGCCGGCAATGAAGCGGTTCATGTTGTTTGCACTCTTGAGCCTGGGCGGCGTTTTTGCGCAGAGCCCTCTGCAGCAAGCGCCCGAAAACTGGCGGGCAAAGGTCAATCCGTTCGCTAGCGACATACAGGCGAAGCGGGCCGGCGCGAAGCTGTACGCGCGGGAGTGCGCGGAGTGTCACGGCGAAGGCGGGCAGGGAATCGGAAAGGCTCCTCCGCTCCAGCGCGCCGACGTCTCCCACGCACCGCCCGGAGCGGTGTTCTGGGTGCTGGACAACGGCGCGCTCTGGCACGGCATGCCCTCCTTCGCCCACTTGCCCGCGCCGGAACGCTGGCAGATTGTGAGCTTTGTGCAATCGCTCAGCGGTCCGAAGCAGAACTAGCGCGGCGCTTCTCGACAGCGTCCCTCGTTCCGCGGAGGGTGTTCATCATCGAGTCTTTTGGAAAGCTCTGCAGGAAACCCTTAAGCAGGAAGCCCAGTCCCAGGGGCACGTCGCGCGAGAGCGAAATCGCTTCGCATTGCGCGTACACGCCGCCGTCAGCGGCTTCAAAGCGCCAGTAGGAATTCAGCCGCCATAGGTATCCGCTGTCATTGCCCACCGGGAACTCGTCCGTGTAGGACTTGCCGGGATCCTTCACTTCCGCGATACGCGTGGAGTGCGATGCGACCCACAGATGCTGCGCGTCCTGCCGACGGTATTGGACATGGTAGTCGGCGTTGAGAACTACGGTCAGCAGGTGCTTTTCGTGCAGTCGCAGAAAGATGTCGTACTCGTTACCGCTGAGGCCGATCTCCTTGGACTCGATGACCTCGGGCCTGTAGTAGCTCTTGTAATTTGCGTAGTCCTCGAGGACGGCCTGGACCGAGGCCAGCGTAGCACCAGGCAAAAACATCATCCCGACCCAATCCTGGATCATGCCGCCAGGGACTTCATCGGGCTCGCCGCCCGTTTGGACCCTCAGTTCACCCTTGCGCAAGCTGGGGCGCGGCCAGCCCTGCATCTTCTCTTCAGCTTGCGCAACGTAGCGGTCGAACGCCGCCGTAGTCTCGGGCTTGATTTTCACCAATCCTAGAGGCGATTCCCCTGCGACAACGGAGGCGACCAGAAAGAAAACCAGGACTACCCGGGCCACTGCTTCCATTGTCGCGCGCTATTTTCTGTGCTGGCCAGTAGGTCCGGCAGCGTAGATTTACCTACGCCCGAGTATCGGTGGTAACCTCTGACCTTGGTGGCTTATGAGTCTTTCTCCTCTCCTCGAAATCATCCACTCTTCGACGCAGGGATCCTGGTCAGAGCGGAACAAGGCAGCTCTTGAGGCGCTGTTTGGAAGCCAAGAAGGCCGCTATCCGAAGTCAGCCGCAAAGGCCGTGACGTTGCGCGCTCCGGAGATGAGTCCGGAATCCGGTGTCCCTTTCGCCGCTTACATCCATCCCTCGAACCCGCCTTCCGGCCCGCACAGTGGTCTTTCATTCGTTGTCTTTCCGATTCCAGACGGGCCCTGTCTCGTTGGCCTGGTCGTTGGGACGCAAGGCCTGAGTCCCGACGAAGCGATTCTGGGGCGACCGGGTCACGCCCGGAAAGCGCAGGCGATCTGCTCTTGGCTGAATCGAGAGTACGGCAAAGGATCATTTGTAGCGTGGGCGAAACAGGATCCAACGCGCACCGACCTGTCGGTCCCTGACAGCGCAAGACTGGCTTGGCCGACCTACAAAACCGTGTTCGACCGATACGGAAAAGAGATCTACGCGCTTTACTGCCCAACATCTGACCGGGCTGGTACTGAGTCCGCAGTCACAGCCTTGCCGGATTTGCTGTTTGAAGAACGCGCCTTTCGGCCGATCGCACCGTGCCAGACTAGCTACGAGTCGATACGAGGGGCTTGGTTCGACCACCTTATGCCAGCCGTGGAGCGGGACCAGGTCGCCGACTTGCTCGGGACCCGACGATACGTGATTATTCAAGGACCGCCCGGCACCGGCAAAACAATGATGGCAACTCAGCTTATACGGGAAGAATACGCCGCTCGCGGACGAAGCATCCAGTTTCATCCCAACACAACCTACGAGAACTTCATCGGTGGCCTTGCACCCGCGACTACCGACGGAAGCGGCGACTTGGGATTTCGGTTCAGGCCATTGCCAGGATTTCTGATGGAGGCTGCGGCGGAAGCTCTCTCAGATCCAGAAAACAATTACCTCCTGCACATTGACGAGATCAACCGCGCGGATCTGGCCAAAATCCTGGGCGAGCGATCTTCCTGCTGGAAGCGAGCGCAGACTCCGGCCGTGAGATCGATCTCCCCTTTGACTTCGGGGAACCATTTCACCGGACGTTCTCCTTGCCGAAGAACCTGCACATCTTAGGCACTATGAACAGCGCGGACCGTAGCATTGCGATTGTTGATGTTGCGGTGCGGAGGCGTTTCGCGTTTGTCTCGTTGTGGCCGAGGATGGGTGTTGTCGAGCAGTACGGTTGTGCCACGATGCAACAAGCGTTCAAGGATCTGGTTTCGATCTTCGTCGAGCACGCAACGGACGACGCTTTTCCTCTGGTGCCGGGGCATTCTTATTTCCTGGAGTCGGACGAAACCCGCGCCAAGCGAAGCCTTCGTGTGAACCTGGCTCCGCTGCTCGAAGAGTACCTGGCGCAAGGCTACGTCGGCGGCTTCGCGGAACCCATACGCGCCTATTTGCAGAGGCTCCGCAGCCTATGAAGCGCGCGCGCAGCCGCCACCGCCCCAAATCAGCGCCGTTGGTGTCGCCGCCTCGGGCGAGTGAGATTTGTCTCGAGGTCGAAGACTATTCGACCTCGCGGCAGTCTGCCATTGACTTCTTCCAGCTGCGGCGGTTGGGCGATCCTCAAACGCTGGCGACCCGAGCGGCGCGGCTGGCTGAACAGTTTGTGGCGCAGAATCGTTCGTTGACGGCATTGCTAGATGTTCGAATTGACCGCGATTACGATGGGAACGATTTGCATCTGCTAATTCAATCTGGTAGCGCAGTCGGCGCTATCCCTTTGATTTCGCCGACAACCGCGCGGCCCGATTATGGCCTCGTCGTGCAGCCGCGTTTTCCATGGGCCGGCATCGGTCCGATGCTGGCAGAGATGGGGTGGCGGGTCAGCCCAACACCGCCCCGGTTACCGCTTCTGCGCCGCTCTGAGCGGCGCCTACCAATTTGGGTGCTGTCCTTCATGATTTTGGCGAGACTGCACGCTTTGCTCGATTCCCTGGGCAGGCGGTTCGAGCTGAGCACCGAGGCGCTTCGTGCGCCACGTGGCGCCGTGCATTGGCCAGAGTATGCGACCAAGAGTGTGGCGCACGCGAAGTTCCTGTCGATCCCCTGTACGTTCCCAGATTTGCGCGAAGATCGACTGCTCAAAGGTGCGATCCGTCACACGCTTGAACGTCAGTTGCGGGCATTGGAGACGCAGAAGGAATACGGTGCGTTCGTTCATCGATTGATCGAGTTTGGCCAACAACTCTTGCAGAGAGTTCAGGCCGTTCCAGCATCTGTGCCGTCTGCGAAGACGCTGAGGAGTTGGCTTCAACGCCCTTTGGGAAGCGCGCCATTCATTGAAGGAATTCAAGCGATCGAATGGACGATCGACGAAAGGGGACTAGCGGGATTAAGTGACCTTGAAGGTATTCCTTGGACCATGCCGATGGACCAGTTCTTCGAGGCTTGGATCGAAACAGTGTTCAGGATTGTGGCACAGCGAACCGGCGGCCAGATGCGCGTCGGAAGGAAACGGGAGACAGTCCACCCGGTGAACTGGGAGCCGCCGTACCTCGGCTCCCAAAAATCGCTGGTGCCGGATATCTGGGTGGAATGGGAGGCCGCGACCCTAATCGTGGACGCGAAATACAAACGCCACTGGGAGGAGTTGCAACAGCGATCGTGGATAAACGTTGAAGAGGAACTGCGACAACAGCACCGGAATGACTTGCTCCAGGTCTTGGCCTACGCGAACCTCGCACGAACCTCGCGGGTGATTGTGTGCCTCGCCTATCCATGTACACCCAGCAATTGGAATTCGCTACGCGAGAGAGGGAGGCTGATCCACCGTGCTGAACTGACCGCTGGTGCACGAGCGGTTCATTTGTGGCTGACTGCAGTACCGATGGCAACCGAGGTGGAAAGGATTGCGACCGGCCTTGCGGACGAGGTGAGGACGATTGTTGGGCGTCAAGTGTCTTGAAAGTCAGCTATTTGCCCACCAGATGCTGCACGTCCAGGTTGTTGCCGTTGGCGTCCTGGTTTTCGTTGCAGATGTATTCCATGATCTCCCAGCCCGACGCCAGCTGGGCCGCTTCGCGGACATTCCAGGGTTTGGAGTACGCGCCCGGATCGTCAATGGTGATGTCCACGATCATCTTCCCCAGCTCGGGCCGTGTGAAGCGCTCGATGATGTGGGCCTTGGTCGTGCGGGGATGGCCGTCGGCATCCAGCCAAGCTTTATCGTTGAGGCCGACGGTATCCACCACGAGCGTGTCGCCTTCCCAGTGGCCGACGGAGTCGCCCCACCAGCTATCTTCGACATTCGAATCGTGAGGACGGCCGTCTATAAAGATCTGGCGATAGCTGTGGACGTTGCCTTCATAGAGAATCAGCACCAGCTTATCCGTCTGCACGATTTTCCACGGATAAGGGTTTACGCGGGGCGTCCCCATGGGCAGGCAAAAACCCTCGGGGTCATCCTTGCTCTCGTTGCCGAAGCGCTCTTTGTACAGCTTCTCGGCCCACGGCAGCATCGGAACATCGCCGGGATTCAAGTCGCGCGCGATGTTATGGGCATAGCCTTCGCCGGTCCGGCTCTTGGGGTCACCGGGGCCGTAACCGGGGGCATGGTAGACGCCGGACAGATCGGGCTTACCGCCCGGAGTCCGCGGGGTGGGCCGAAATTGTCCCAAGCACGCGCCGGCCGCGAACATTGCGGCAAGCACGGCGGCCAGGCGATGGAGCATCAAGGTCTCCTTCTAGAACAGCCTAGCGCAATCCCAGGCCGGGTGAGTCACGATTCTGTTCACCAAGGTGAAGTCTGTGCTAGCCCGGCTGCGCCGCCCTCCCGTAGCGTAGGATTGAATAACATAAAGGACTGAAGCGAGGGCCCCGTATGCACCACGTCTCTAAAATCAACGAATCCACCGCCGAAACGCCGGCGTCCTACGCCAGCCACAGCACTGGCTTTCGCCGCTCCACCTATGTAGATCGCGCCATGGGCTCGGTCCATATGGGCGTGGGCGTCTGCTTTCTCGATTCTTCGGGCGTCATCCAGCCGCACGTTCACTCATTCGAAGAAAGCTTCTACATTCTCGAAGGCAGCGTGATTGTGCAGATCGGCGATCAGGCTTGCACGCTCTGTCCCGGCGATTACGGATTGATCCCCACGGGCGTCCCGCACGCCTGGCGGGCAGCCGGTGGACGAGCTCGCTGGTTAGAGATGCAGGCCCCGCAGCCGCGTTCTGCGGATTATGGCCGCGACACGTTCTTTGTCGGCGGGGACGTCGCCAAGGAAGCCGCCAAGCCCGAGGGCAAGGAGTTGGGCGGCGGCTTGCTCGGCCACTTTGACGAATCGCAACTGCCCAAGCCCGGCGGGGCATCGCAAATGGAAGGCTTCAATCCGACCACCGGCGTCGCCATCAAGATGTTCGTGGATCGCTCCTTCGGCGCGACGCACCAGTCGCTGTTTTTGATCCAATACATGCCCAGCGCGAAGATCGATCTGCATGACCACACCTTCGAAGAGTCCTACTTGATCGTCGGCGGGCGGGTGCAGGCCGTGGCGGACGGCAAGTCGTATGACTTGGGCCCCGGCGACGTCATTTGGACCAGCGTCGGATGCATCCACAGCTTCGCCAATACGGGCTCGGAGCCAGTGCGCTGGATCGAAACGCAGGCGCCACTTCCGCCCGCCAGGGAAGTATTCCGGTTTGAGCGCGACTGGTCACAGTACGCGCAACAGTAAACAGCACAGGAGAACGACGACATGTCCACCGAACCATCCACCGTCAGCGCGACTATGAACATGACCACGCGCACCAAGCCGTTCACGTCGCAGGAGTACATCGAGAGCCTGCGCGACGGCCGCGAGATCTGGATCTACGGCGAGCGGGTGAAGGACGTCACCACGCACCCGGCTTTCCGGAATACGGTGCGCATGCTCGCGCGCCTATACGACGCCGTGCACGATCACCGCCAGAGCATCCTGTGTACCGACACCGACACCGGCAGCGGCGGCTACACGCACAAGTTTTATCGGGCTTCGCGGAACGCAGAAGAATTGGTGGGCGCGCGCGATGCGATCGCCGAGTGGGCGCGTGTCACGTATGGCTGGATGGGCCGCAGCCCGGATTACAAGGCCGCGTTTCTCGCGACTCTGGGCGCCAACGCCGATTTCTATAAGCCGTTCGATGAGAATGCGCGGCGCTGGTACAAAAAGGTGCAGGAAGAAATCACCTTCGTTAATCATGCCATCGTCAATCCGCCGGTGGACCGCAACAAAGAGCTGTCGGAAGTGCGCGACGTCTACATGCACGTCGAAAAAGAAACCGACGCGGGCCTGATCATCAGCGGCGCGAAGGTGGTGGCGACTACGTCGACGCTGACGCATTACAACTTCATCGCCAATAACGGCGCCCTGCCCATCAAGACCAAGGACTTCGCCTTCGTCTGCATGGTGCCCACCAATGCGCCCGGCTTGAAGCTGTTCTGCCGGCCGTCTTATGAAATGACCGCCGCCGCCACGGGCAGCCCGTTCGACTACCCGCTCTCCAGCCGTCTGGATGAGAACGATTCCATCATCGTCTTCGATAAGGTTTTCATTCCGTACGAAGACGTGTTCGCCTATGGCGATATCGATAAGGTGAACAACTTCTTCCCGCGCTCGGGCTTCCTGCCGCGCTTCATGTTCCACGGCTGCGTGCGGCTGGCCGTGAAACTGGATTTCATCGCGGGTCTTCTGTTGAAAGGCGTGGAGGCGACCGGCGCCAAGGATTTCCGCGGCGTTCAGGCTAACGTCGGCGAGGTGCTGGCGTGGCGGAATCTCTTCTGGGGCCTGACCGACGCCATGGCCCGTACCACGACGCCGTGGACCCCCGGCTATGTTCTGCCCAACCTGGATTACGGACTGGCGTACCGCGTTATGTCGAACATGGCCTATCCGCGCATCAAGGAGATCATCGAGAACGTGCTCGCAAGCGCGCTGATCTACCTGCCGTCGCACGCTAACGACTTCAAGGCGCCGGAGATCAGCAAGTACCTGGATCAATACGTGCGCGGGTCCAACAACTATTCCGCTGTGGATCGAGTGAAGCTGATGAAGTTGATGTGGGACGCGATGGGGACGGAGTTCGGAGGCCGGCACGAACTTTACGAGCGCAACTATTTCGGCAACAATGAGAGCATCCGGTTTGAAACGCTGATGGTGTCCGATATGACCGGCCAGTCGGCCAAGTACAAGGGCTTTGCCGAGCAGTGCATGGCTGAATACGATCTGGATGGTTGGACGGTACCCGACCTGATCAATCCCACGGATATCAGCCTGGTTATGAAGAATGGCAACAAATAGGCAGTGACGCAGCACGCCATCGACACGCGGCAGTTCCGCAATGCTCTAGGGCGCTTCGCCAGCGGCGTCACCATCGTTACCGCCGTGCAGGATGGCCAAACCCACGGCATGACGGCGAACGCATTTGTGTCGGTGTCACTCGATCCGCCACTGGTGCTGGTGTCACTGGACAACCGCTCCAACATGCACCGGATCCTGCCGACGGTGCGGCGCTACGGCGTCAGCGTGCTTACCGCGGAGCAAGAGGCGATCAGCAACCACTTCGCGGGACGCAAGCAGGAAGGGCTACATCCAACTTTCTTTACGCTCAATGGCGTTCCGCTGCTGGAAGGTGCGGTGGCGCATTTCGTTGTGGAGGTGGTGGACGCGCATCCGGCCGGTGACCATACACTGTACATCGGCCGCGTGGAGCACTTCGAATCGCGTGAGGATAAGCCTCTGCTGTTTTACGCTGGCCGCTACGGGCGCATCCAGGTCGAAAAGCCGCGCCACACCGAAGAGGAGTTCTCGCTGTTTTCGATCGGCAACATCGACCCGCCGGTCACTTAGTCCCGGCCATCGCCGGCTCGGGTTCCCAATCCGCGGGCATCTGCGAGAAGTCGACCATCTCCTCGCGGCGGTCCGCATCCATCGCTTCCTGCGCCTGATTGTAAAGGCCGGTGCCGGCTTGGGCGGAGAAGGAAACTTCCGGGAACGGTTCGCCCTTCTTCAGCGGCCGCTCGACAAACTCCGGGAATCCGACTTCGGCGGGATTGGAATCGGCGTTGTAGCCGGCCGCAAACACCTGCCGGATCCACCCGAAGCCGTCGTTGCGCTGCAGGATGGGACCTTGCAGTTTGAGGCCGCACTCTCGCGCCATCCTATCGCGGAATCTCGCCAGATCGCCGACTTGAAATGCGACATGCTGGACGCTGTGATCTCCATGCCGCTCGGCGTAGGCGGTGACGTGCGACTTCTCTTCGCGGTCGATGCCGGCCACCAGCGCGACTCCGAACTCGCCGAAATCGATGCACCAGAGCATCATGCTCGACTTCTCGCCGGGATTCGTATCGTCGACCCGCAACGTCATCTGGCCACCGAACTTCTCGATGTATAGCCAAGCCCATTTCCGGATGGTGTCGGGCCGGACGACGTAAGTAACGTGGTCGATCTTCTGTAGCCACTTCATGGACGCCCTCCTACTTTCATCGTACGCCCGGCATTATCCAACTGCCGGCAGGAATTGTATGATCGTTGTCATGAGAATCCCGACAAAATCCCTGATCGTTTTGGCGATTGCCGGCGCTGCGTTGGCGCAGGAACCGCCCCGAGCGGCGCGTCCGGGGCTCTTCTTCCGCGAGGAGTGGAAGGTTGCGCCGGGCGGGTTTGAACACGCGGTCTCTCAAGATGCGGTGTCGAATCCGAATCTCGAGCTGAAACTCTACGGACCTACCAGCAAGGAACTGCAGGAGACTGGCAAAGCTGGAGACGAGGGCAATCCGCTGCACATCTGGACCGGCCTGTGCACCACACCCACCGCGCTGGCCTTGCGCGATAAGAACAACTACGTGGACCTGACGGGCCTGGCCCGGATCCGCTGGGTGACCAAGGTCTCCGGATTCCACAAAGTGCGGCCCATCGTGAAGCTAGCCGACGGCACCTGGCTAGTGGGCGACCACGAGGACGGCTCCACGGTGGACTGGCTGCAGAGCGATTTCTCGCTTTCTGACGTCCGCTGGCTTCGCCTGGACATCGACAAAGTGGTGACCAAGGGCGTGTGGGTGCAGCATCCGGACCTGAGCAAAGTGGATGAAGTCGG
This sequence comes from Bryobacteraceae bacterium, assembly GCA_035501155.1. Classification (GTDB taxonomy): domain Bacteria; phylum Acidobacteriota; class Terriglobia; order Bryobacterales; family Bryobacteraceae; genus Palsa-89. The sequence goes on along the minus strand of DATJWO010000019.1, from coordinate 519,958 downwards.
ATTCGTGGATCTGCTCCCGAGCAGCGGGCACGGGCCAGGCGGCTGGGCCGACGTGGCGTCGATCGAAGTGTACGGTAAGCCGGTGAAGCGCGAGGCGAGCACGCACTAGCTTCGCTGCAGACGCGAGATCAGAGAGCTTCGAGGAACGAGCGCTGGCGCCCGAGGCGCTCCGCACGATCCTTCGCGAAACGCTGGATTCCGGCGAAGATCGATCCGGCGTCCAGATGGGCTTCGGCGATCACGTCTGGTTCCAGGCCGCCGCTGAGCCACTGGTTGTCCCAGTCGGAAGTCAACGAGTAGGCATCGGTAAGCGGGCCGACGTCGCGCAGCGGCCAGACTCGGCGGGTGCCGGTGCTGACCACCATCAGATCGTAATGCGCTTCGGGCGGCAGCACGGAGTTGCGGTAGGCTTCCGGCTGGCGGTCGAAGAGTTCTTCGCTGATGGCCGCGATTACCTTGACGTTGATACCGGCCTGTTCGAGCTTCGGCAGGACGCTGACCAAATTGAACGTTGAACTCGAACCTTGCGTGACGACGTAGCCGTGCTTGGGCTGGCCTGGAGCGAAGTCGCGAATCACGTAGAATCCTTTGGCGGCGGCCTTCAGGTCGGTGTCGGCGAACTTGCTGCGGTCGGCCACGGGGAAATCGGGCCGCGCCACTTCGATAGTGATGATGCCGACCTTGCCTTCGTGAGCGGCGATCTCGGCCGCGGCGAAGTAGCCGGGCGCGACGTCGTTATAATCCCAGAAATTCAGGTTGATGACGTGGCCGCGCGGGAACAGCTTCCACACCTGCGGCGAGAAAATGCCGAAGTGGGTGCGGGCGTCGGCGGCGGTTTCCGGGCCAGAGTGGCCGGCGAGAATGTGCAGCACGCCCATCTTGAATTTGGTGTCCTGATGCTGCTGGCTCCAGACACGTGCGGGCAAATACATGAGCGGCGTGAATGCGCCATAGGTTCCGCTGATGGCCCAGACGCCGGCGAACTGTTTGGGATCGAGCGAAGCGCTTTGGCTCACCAGGCCAATGGCGGTGGAAACATTACCGGCTTCTTGAATCGCCGCCTTCAGGCGAGTGCCGAGAGGATTCGTCTCCGGATCGTAATGGCCCCAGATGCTGCCGTGCTCCAAGTTGATGGATTCCGACAGATCGGCGGCAATGGTGATGAAGCGGTTTTCGGTGACGTAATTCACCCACTTGATGATTTCCGAGATGCCGCGCCGCGTGCCGGCAACTTCGCCGGACTTGCGGAACAGTGTTACGCCGATTTCCTTCTCGGCGCCGGAGACGCTGTTCTTCACTTTGAGCTTCTGCGGCTCGACCGGTAGATTCGAGACGCGCAGGCGGTCATCGACGAACGGATCGTGCTTGGTGTCGATGCGCAGCTTGACGTCATCTTTCAAAGAATCGCCGATCGCGGCCAGGCGGTCGGCCAGCCAGTCGCCCAGACCGTTGCGGTCCAGCACGGACATCGCGACGTCGATGTTGGTTTTGAACTGGATGAGGCGCTCGCGCGGGTCGGTGACCGGCCCCTGGCGGATGCCGGCGAATTCGACGCCGTAGCGCTGCTCGAACGTTTTCGCCAGCGCGACGAAGTAGTCCGAGTTCATCTTCATGGCGTACGGATGGCTGGGGTAGCCGACCAACTGCTTCGCATCGCCGAGCTTGCCGTCGTGCGCGGCCGGCCAATAGCCTTTCGTCGTGTTGCCGATGACGATCATGGGACGGCGGTCGGCCGGGTCCCAGCCTTCCATGGTCTTCAACGCGGCCACCACCTGGTCGTAGTTATTGCCGTTCTCTAACGTGAAGACGTTCCAGCCGTAGGAGGTCCATTGCTCGGGGATTTGATAGCCGTCGAACTTGGAAGGAACCACGCCGCCGATCAGGGAGTCATCGATGCCGGCGTTGTTGTCGGAGAACATGATGCGCAGGCGCTTGCCGACCTGCAGCGCGAGCGCCTGGGTCTTCAGTTCCTGGGCGTGGCCTTCGGTCATAGCGAACTCGCCTTCGAACGCGATCACTTTCGGGCCGGCCATGGACGCGCCCGCGATGTCCCAAAAAGCGGCCTTGCCAGCGGCATTGGCGACGCCGACACCGGACGGTCCGCCGTTCACGTCGTTGGTGACGTCGGTGCTTTCAGCGTGGCCTTGGAGCGCGCGGATGCCGCGAATCTTCGCTTCGGCGAACAGCGGATGATCGGCCAGACCGTTGTCGGCGAGCAGCGTTTCAAGCGCGCCCCGGCCGCGGCGGAAGCCGAGCGCGTCGATGGGCAGCATGGCGTCGTGGGGGTCGACGTAATAGCGGCGGTCGCCCGTAGCTTTGTACTTGCGCGCCAGCGCCGCGCCCATGATGATCCACAGCGCGTAGCACGTCGGGATGCAGTGGCCGCCGGCGAGCATGAACTTGTCGCTATAGGGGTGCTTAGGGTGGCGGTAATCGAAGCGCAGGCCTCCGAGGTCCGGGCCGGCCAGGTGCACGGCGACGTTGTAGGGCGTGTAGGCCAGCGGGCCGCCGAAATGGCCGGTCTGTGCGTAGTTGCCGAGCAGGACCAGCGTCATGCAGGTCATGAAGCCGACGTCTTCCAGGCGTTCGCGGTCGTAAGCCAGGCTCAGCGGCTCAACGGGAGAGAGCAAGGTTTGTGAACTCAAGTGACATTCCAGTCCCTTCGGCTGGGTTGGGCAATCTCTTACTATGCCAGATTCGAGGTTCGTTGGGCGCTGGGCTAGTGTTCGATTCTGGGATTGGGTTCGTTTGGTAATTTCGGTGTTTCCGGCAATTCGCATAGAACGCCAACCCTCGGTCCATTCAATCCAGACTACGCCCGGTGGATGGAGGTGATGGCGGTAGGATGGCGTAAGTGTTTGTGGCAACGCGACGAATATTTGGAGAGGGAAGGTTAACGGGAGGCGGAAGACCCATGCGGCGCCCTCCGCAAGGACCGTACCCGGCCTAGCGATCGGCCTTTGCAGCCTCTTGGGTCAATGACCTTTCGACGGAGTCCATAAATGCATTAGACGCATTTATGTTGCGCAACAGCGCCGGCTGCATCTCAAGCAATTTCGAGATGGATTGCCTGAGTAACAGCTAAGCAGTTCAAACCGTGTGCGCGGTGCCACGTGACTAGAACGCGTAGCCGATGGAGACTTGGTACATCCGCGGGGGCACGAAGTGCGTCCCGGAAAACGTCGACAGGAAGTTGTAGAGCGCAACCTTGTTGGTGAGATTGGTCACCGTGAAGCGCAGCGACGTTTTGCGATGCTCGGCGTGGAAGAGATTGTCGTCGCCGGCGGCGAAGTCGAACAGGTTGCGCGGCTGCACGCGGTCGGGATTGTGGTCGTCGTTCTCCGTTCCGGCCTGGGGCAGCGTCAGCAGCGTCGACGTCACGGGGCCTGTGCAGCCGCGGATCGGGCTTTGCAGCGTCGCCGCGACGCCGCCGCACGCCAGGCCGATGTCCACCTGCTGCGAGGGCGTCAGAAACTCCATGGCGTACATGGAATCGGGTATGCCGGTCACCACCAGGCCGCTGTCGAAGCGCCAAATGAACGTGGCCCAGGGACCGTCCTTTCCGCGCTGGTAACGCAGATTGACGGTCTGCTGATAGGCCTGGTCGTGATCGATGCGGAACACGCCGGGAACGTTCGCCGTGCCCTGGAAGATCAGGCCGCCGTTCTCCGGTGGGAAGTAGCGTGCTCGTGTGTGCCCGAACGTCATGTACGCCTGGAATCCATGAATCCTGGTAGTGCTCAGCCGCCCCGTCACGCCGTCCAGTTTCGAGTTGTGCCAAGCAATCGGGAAGGTGATGGGTGTGTTGAAGAGCACGTCGAAATCGTACGCATTGTGCGTGTATTTCCAGAAATAGTCGGCGTCGAACACAAAGTGCGAGCCGAACTTTTGCTGCAGACCGGCATTGAACTGGTTGCGGAAGCCGGGCTGGATGGGCACACTGGCCTTGGCGCCGAAGACGTTTTGGGCCAGGCCGCCGCTGCCCGTTGCGCTCGACAGCAGCAGGTTCTCGTTGAACGGCGTTTCAAACGTGCGCGAGTAGGCGGCGCGCAGCACCGTGCCGGTGCGATTCACCAGGTAGGAAAGGCCTAGCCGGGGCTGGATGCCATTCTTCGTCACCAGGCCGTTGTATTGGTCGTCCCTGAGGCCGGCGTCGACGCTGAAATTGCCGAACTTGATGTTGTCGGTGGCGTAGAACGCATATTGACTGATGTTGCCCAGGCCGTGAAATTGGAAGTACGAGCCGCCTTGGGTCAGGCTGTAGGGGAGCAGGCCGGGGAACAGAAGCGTGTACGCCGGGTCGGTTACGCCCAGGCTGAAATCCTCCAGCAACCGCGTCTGTTGAACTTGCGTTCCGAACTTGAAATTGTGGCGGCCATGCGTCGTGCTCACATCCGCCTTCACGCCGTAGTTGGTGAGGAAGCGATTCTGCGATTCCGTTACCGGCGTGTCGTCCAGCGGATTGCGGCTGCCGTAATAATTCACTTGGTCGCGGCGCGAGAAAGCAGTCACCGTGAGCAGCGTATTTGAGCCGAAGGTGCGCTGGTAGCCGGGCGCGACATTCCAGGTCAGCACGCGCTGCTTCTGATCTTGCGGCAGCTGGTCATAGCTGTTCGGCACCTGGAACCAATTGCGAGCCAGAAAGATGTTCAGATGGAAGACGTCGCGGCCGTTCGGCAGCCAATCCACGCGGTCGAAGATGTTCTCGTTATTGCCGATGTCGTGGATCGGCAGGTACTCCGGCGTATCCAGGAAATGGCCGGTTCGCACGCCATTGAGCGCGATGAAATTGCCCAGTTTCGCGCTGCCCCAGCCGAAGGTGGCGTTTTCGCCGTAAGTTCCAAACGATCCCCAATAGCTTTCAATGGACCCAAATGGCCGCGCGCCCACACCGGACTTGGTCACAGCGTTCACCACCAGGCTGGATTTGTCGCCATATTGTGCGTCGGGTGCGCCGGTGATGAGTTGCATGCTTTGGATGGCGTCCGGCGGTAGCTGCGTCGAGAAGACTTTGCTTTGCTGGTCGCTGATCGGCTGGCCGTCGATGACAAAGCTCACCTGCGCGTGATCGCCCAGCGGGTGGAAGAAGCCGTTGGCGTCGGCTGCTGTGCCACCGGTACTGTTATTGATGATGCTGCTGAGGCCCACGGCGGGATCGAAAGTCGGAAGCTTCGAAAAAGCCGCCGAGTCCGCGTCGGTATGGGCGGAAGGATCGGTGTCAATCAGGGACAGCGTAGCGCCGACGTCCACCGTCGTCGTGACCTCTGCCATCTGGAGGGTGAAGCTCAAGCTGATTGGCGCCGGACCCAGGATCTCGAGCGGCTGGCGTTGGATGCCGAAGCCCGTGGCCGTGATCGAGATTTGATACATGTTTGGCGGGACGTTGTTGAGCCGGAATGTGCCTGTATCGTCGGTTTCGACCGTTTGGGTGTAGCCGGTCGCTGGGTTCCGCAACTCAACGGCGGCCTTGGGAACGGCCATCTGAGTGGGATCGAGCACGGTTCCGGTGACCGTGCCGCTGTTGATAGACTGCCCGGCCGCGGTGCCGGAAGCCACTACTGCTATTGCCAGTAAAGTGTGCCAGAAACCCCGTCGCATAAGCGCCCTCCCGTCGGATCGGCGGGACAAAGTGCAACTGAATGTCCACGATTCCGCCTAGGTTCAAACAGTTAGAAAGAAAGGTGTAGGTGCGAGTTCAGTGCGCGATACGACCCTTTGGCTGAGCGGACTATGCCCCACTGGCGGTTTTACTCAGGCAGTTGGGCGGGTGGTTCCGGCAGCAGCCAGGTCAGCGCCAGGGCGAGGGCATAAACTCCGATTCCGATGACTGTAGCGGCCTGCGTCAGACGGCCGGAGGGGGAGAGGGCGGGCATGAGCGCGGCTAAGTGAGTGGTGATCAGTGACGTGGAGGTGCCCAGCATGCGTCCGCCGACGTTGGCGGCGAATCCTTCGCCGGTGCCGCGCAGGTGGACCGGATAAACGCGCGGCAGGTAGTTGCCCCAGAAGGTGAGCTGCGCGACGGTGGTGAACGCTGCGACGAAAATCCCGATGCGGAACATGTCCAGGCTGTGCGTGGACATATAGAGAAAGACGATGGGAGTAATCGCGAGGCCGGGAATCAGAAAAAGACGCAGCAGCGCACGGCGGCTGACGATGACCAGAGCGAGCGCTGCCAAGACAATGCGGCCGGCGAGTCCGCCAAACTCCTGCATGCCTTGGACGCTGGAGATGGCTTGTCCTCGAGCGGCGGGCGCCAAGCGCGCGACTTCGGCCAGGCCGGGCGTTATCTGCGGCGATTGCTGGATGGTCGAGAAGGCGGCGCCGTAGGCGCAGGCAAACAGAAGCGCGGTCACGATGGTGACGCGGCGATAGGCGGGCCGGAAGAGTTCGGCGACGCTGGGCCGTTCGAGCGTGCCGCTGACGCGCAGGTGCTCCCATTGCGGCGATTCGGGGAGAAACGGCCGGATGATGGCCAGCGGAATTGCGGGCGCAACGCCGGCGATCAGCGTGTAGCGCCAGGCCGCGTGCCCTCCATAGATGGCCGGCAGCGCGGGACCCCAGCGGCTCGCGACGAAGTAAGCGCCGGCAGTCAGGACGCCGCCCAGCGACGCAAATGCCTGGGTGTAGCCGAGCGCGGCCTCGCGCGTTTTGGGGTCCGGGAAAATCTCCGCCACCCACGCGACGGCAGCGACGAATTCCACGCAGGTGCCGGCGAAGGCCATCGTGCGGAAGATGAGCAGCGGACCGAGGGCGGTGGCGAGACCGGCCGCGGTACCCGCGAAGGCATAGAGCAGGATACTCCAGGTAAGGATGCGACGCCGGCCGAAGCGGTCGGCCAGGTAGCCGCCCCACAGGCCGCAGAATCCGCCCACCAGCGGCGGTATCCAGAAAAGGGTACCCGCCCAATCGCGGTAGTCCGCCGTGCCGGGCTTGAGATGTCCCAGTTCGATGAGCGCCGGTTGCAGGATGAGGGGGCCGACCAGAACAACGTAGATGTCGAACAGGAAGCCCATGGCGGCGACGGCGCAGATGGTCCATTTCAGAGAAGTGGAGATGCGCGGGGCGCCGCTGGACATAAACCGCAAGACTAGCACAGGCCTAATCGTGGCGCGGTGGGCTGTCGATAGATGAGTAGAAGTGCATGAACGTGAACAAGCGCCTTTTATTTCCCGGAGTCCTCTTCCTTTGTAATATCGCGTCCGCCGCGGTCTGTATGGCCGCGGGTGATTGGAGGCGCGCCATTTATTGGGCGGCGTCTTCGGCGTGCATCGCCAGCGTTAGCCTGTAGCCGCGGCGCAAGAGCGAACGGCGATATGATGTTCCCCGGAGCATCTATGCACCGGCTTCTGCTTACCGCACTCTGCGTTCTGCTTTCTACCGCCGCTTACGCCGCCATTCAGGAACCGATTCGTCTGGACACCGGACTTGTGACCGGCATTGCCGGCGCCAGTCCCGAGGTGCGCGTATTTCGCGGGATACCCTTTGCCGCGCCGCCCACGGGCACCTTGCGCTGGCGCGCACCGCAACCGCCTGCGCATTGGGAGGGCGTGTTGAAAGCGGACGAGTTTGGGCCGGTGTGCATGCAGCCGGCGTTTCGGGGCGCGCCTCCGCCGCACATGAGCGAAGACTGCCTGTACCTGAACGTCTGGACCGCCGCGAAGTCCGCCGGCGACCGGCGTCCCGTGATGGTCTGGATTCATCCCGGGGGCTACACCACCGGTTCGGGCTCCTCGCCCAACTACGATGGCGACTCAATGGCGAAGAAAGGCGTCGTACTGGTGACCATCAACTATCGCCTGGGCGTGTTCGGATTCTTCGCTTATCCCGAGTTGACCGCGGAATCGGACCGTCGCGCCGCCGCTAACTTCGCCTTTATGGACCAGGTGGCCGCGCTCGAATGGGTGCAGCGGAACATCGCGGCGTTCGGCGGCGATCCCAAGCGGGTTACGGTATTTGGCGATTCGGCCGGGTCGGCCAGTATTTCAAACCTGATGGGTTCGCCGCGCGCCAAGGGCCTGTTCCAACGCGCAATCGGTGAAAGCGGTGCGTGGCTCGGGCTTTCCGTTGGTCCGGTGGAGACACTCGCGCAAGCGGAGCAGACAGGCACAAAGCTGGCGTCGGAATTGGGCGCGCATTCCCTCGCCGAACTCCGCGCCACGCCGGCGGCCGAAGTCCTGAAGGCCGGGCGCGGCACCGGTCCGGTGATCGACGGCTGGTTCCTGCCCGAAGATGTCGGCGCGACGTTCGCCGAGGGCAAGCAGAACGATGTGCCGCTGCTGGTGGGATCGAATCAGGACGAGGGGACGTTCTTCCTGCGGCCGACGACCGCGGAGAAGTTCACCGAGCGTTCCCGCAAGCGCTTTGGCGATCAAGCTGACGCGTTCCTGAAGCTGTACCCGGCCGCTACGGATGAGCAGGCCAACGCCAGCCAACTGGCGGCCTTCCGCGACGAACTGGGATTTGTGATGCGGCTATGGGCGAGCGCGCAGGCCAAGACCGGCAAGTCGAAAGCGTTCGTCTATTACTTCACACACCAGCCGCCAGCGCCCGAGGGTGAGTCACCGCGAGGTGCGTTTGGTACCGGCGCGACGCATGGCGCGGAAGCCGCCTACGTTTTTCAGAACCTGGCGCCGCCGCGTCCGTGGACGGACCTGGACCACCAGGTCTCCGATACGTTGTCCTCTTATTGGACGAACTTCGCCGCCCATGGCGATCCCAACGGCAAGGGGCTGCCGAAGTGGGTGGCATTCGACGGCCGCAAGAATGACCGCCGGATGATCCTGGGAGACCGTGCCGAAATGGGCCCGTCGCTCGGCCGCGACCAGGTCGCGTTCTTCGAAGCGCTCTACGACAAGGTGCACGCCGCCGGCCGCTAAGCCGCCTTGTCGGTAGTGGGGTCTTAGCCGGGAGATGGCCCTAATCGGGCCTAGCTACGTCCTCCGCAAGTTTGTGATGAAGACTTTGGCGGCCGGGATCGAGAACCATGTATGGAATATCCCCGAACTCATAGGCGCGTAAGGAATCAGTGGTCACTTTCGGCAGGAGTCCTTGGATTCGCACTCACCCTCTTTCTCGTGACGATCAATGATTTCCAGATGAATATGTTTTGGGCGCTGGTGTTCCCTGCGGTAGCCGTTGTGCACCGTGTAATCCTGTCTCTTCATACTTCATCTGGGCCTTGGGCAATTGCGACATGGCTAATCCTGTGCGCGTTGGCCGATGGTCTGTGGTACATGGCAATTGCCGAAACGTTTAGGCTTCTCGTCCAGCGGTTTAAGGCATCTCCCCGCTAAGACCCCACTACCGCCTTGTCCTGCGCACCCCCTCCCGCAATCGGATACGATAAGCGTGGAGATTTCGCATGACCCGATTTCGCCTCACTCGTTTCCGCATCCTGGCGCTCGCCGGAGTCCTGGTGGTAGCGCTCGCCGGAGTGACCGTTGCGGTGGTCCGCGCCCAGGAATTTAGCCGCCATACCAGCCCGCCCGCCAAGGCCTCAGGGGTCATCGGCGGCGATCACATCACGATCGATTATTATGCGCCCTCCATGCATGGACGCAAGATCATGGGCGGCCTGGTTCCCTATGGCGAAGTCTGGTGCACCGGCGCCAACTGGGCCACCAAGATCACCACCGAAAACGACCTGGACGTCAACGGCCTGAAGCTCCCGAAAGGCAGTTACAGCATTTGGACGCTGCCCGGAGAGAAAGAGTGGAAGCTGATCATCAACAAGCAGACCGGCCAGTTTCATCTGGACTACGACGAGAGCCAGGACTTCGCACGCGTGGCGATGAACCTGAAGAAGCTGTCCTCACCGGTGGAAACCTTCCGCATTGAAATTGCTTCCGAGGGAGGCAATAAAGGCACACTCCACCTGATCTGGGAAAACACCGACGCCTGGGTGCCAGTTACAGTGTTGCGCTAACGTTGCTCAGCCGCTCAGCCGGCGTTTTGCGCCATGCTGTCGCCGAGCACTTGCCGGCCGTAGATGCGTAGCATGCGCCGCGCGATGGCCAGGTCGCGCTCGAACTGTTCCTTTTCCGCCCCCAGTAGTTGTTCAGCGGTGCGGAAATCGATGCCAGCCGACAGATCGTGCGCGCTCAACAGATCGCTGACATAGCTGGCCAGCCAATGCTCCGATTTGATCAGCGTCTGCAGGCGCGCGATCGTTTTCTCTTCATCCAATACTTGAGTGCTCATATAAATCCCTCCAGGTACCGCTTCTCTTTCTTCTTTTGCAGTGATATTACGAATCCGCTAAGGCCGCCCTACTTGGGGAGGCCGTTCATAGGTCATCGTGCGGGTCGTCGTCTTCATAGGCCGAGGCATCAAAGGAGCGCAGTTCGCGCAGCAGACCCTCGATGCTGGCGAGCATCTCTTCCGCCGCTACCGTCAGTGTGTGGTCCGCGCCGAGCCGCATCCCCAACAGCCGCGGCACATCGCCGGTGTCGGACAACAACTCACCCGCTTTGCGCGTGAGTTCGTTGAGCTCTCTCGGGTGAAGTTGCATGTCTGGGTCCAGCCTCGCCTCACGCCTTGGCGATGAATGTTCTCCGCGCGGCGTGTCTTGCAGCCGCGCCTACGGCTTCCAATTCTTCCGCGAAAAGGTGCGGGTAGTTGCGCACCATCCGCCGCGCGATCGCCAAGTCCCGTTCAAAGGAGTGCCGGTGCTGTTCGAGCAGGCGCCCGGCCGTATCGAAAGTGATGGCGCCGGAAGAGCGAACCTCCAGCATCAGGTCGTCCACGAACTGGGAGACCCAGTGCTCCGGACCGACGCCGCTCTCTCGCGTGAACGACGCCCAGGCCACCTCCTCCATCGCATTCGAGGCGGGAGGGGGCGCTGGGGCCGCTACTGCCGGTGCACCGCTCGAAATCTCAAAGACCTTCGGCGCCGTTTCCAGCGGATCGGCCGCGTTTCTCTTGACGCCAAGGAGCACACGCTCGACGTTCAGCGCCGCGCTGTTCGCCAGTTGCGCCAGCGGATGCTCCCGGCCCACACGGGCACTAATGGAAGCGGCGATCTCGGTTGCCCGGGAACGCGCCTCGGACAGCGTGTGGAGCAGATATTCGTAGTCAGCTTCGGTAATGCGCAAAATGGAAGTCTATACCCGGATCTGGCTTAGTTCAACCCGCCGCCGGCCTTTTTGGTACTACCCGGCCTACGCGGCCCGCGCCAGCTTCGCCGTAATGATGGCTTCGCCGACGTGACGCTGCGTATGTTCGGCCAAGTGCACTACCAATCCTACCACCGTAGTCGGCAAATGCTTGCGGCCAACTTCGCGTTTTTCACGCAGCGCTGCCGGATCGAGCGCGCGAATGACGGCTTCGGACCGGCTGAGCGATTCGTTGACGGCGTGCAGCAGGTCTTCGCGGCTGGCTCCCGGGTCCATCTCGTGCTGGATCGCCTCCAGTTGCTGGCCGGTGAGCGCAAGGCCCTGTAAATAGGCCGTCAGCCGTTCGACGCTCCCGGCGATGTGCCGGAGTTGGAATCCGACTGGCGCCAAGCCGTGCGGCCGCGCCCAGATCTGCGCGTCGGTCAAGCCTTCTGTCCAGTGCGCCAGATCCTCGCGGGCTTGGGCGTAGGCGTGCAGCGTGGGCGCCACCAGCGGGTCGACTCCTTCCAGTGGCCCTCTCAGCCAAGGTTCAAAATTCATTGCTTCTATTTTCGGACAGCGTGAAGGGGCGAGTGCAAGTCTGGTAGTATGGCGTCGATGGCCTCCCCCGAATTAAGATCTTCTCGACCACAAGCGCCGGTCGGCGAATTCAATCTGAGCCGCCTGGAGCGTGTGATCTACGGTCCCGGAAAAATCTCCGCGCTGAAAGAGGAAATGGAGCGGCGCAAGCTCGAGCGGGCGCTCGTGGTCACGACGTCGATTGTGGCCGAACTCCCGATTTTGAAAGACCTTACCGAAGCGCTCGGTTCCTACTGCGCCGGCGTATTCGCCGGGGTGGTGCAGCACGTTCCTCGCGGCACCGTGAATCAGCTTGAAAAAGAAATCGAGCGCGTCAACGCCGACTGCGTAGTCAGTTTCGGCGGCGGCAGTCCCATCGATTCGGCCAAAGTGGCTATTTTTGGCCTGCTCGCCTCGCGCGAAGTGGTGCACATTGCGGTTCCAACCACACTCTCGGCGGCCGAATTCACGCACGCCGGCGGCGTCACCGACGAAAGCACGCGCGTCAAGAGCGGCGTGTACGACCCACGCGTGCTCCCGCGCACAGTGATCTGCGATCCCTCACTAACGCTCGCTACGCCGGATTGGCTGTGGGTTTCCACCGGGATGCGCGCTCTCGACCATGCCATTGAAGGCGCCTACGCGATCCGTCATCAGCCGATCAGCGACGCGCTGGCTTCCAAGGCGATTGCTCTGTTCGACGAGCATCTCGCGGCTTCTATCCGAACCAAGGGCGAAGAACAACTGGCGCACCGAGGTCACTGCCAGATGGCGTCGTGGTTCTCCATCTTCGGTGCGATGAATACGCGCTTCGGCCTTTCGCACCTGCTGGGGCATCAGATCGGGCCGCGCTGGGACGTGCCTCACGGCATCACTTCGTGCATTACTCTGCCGCATGCCATGCGCTATATGGCGGACATCGCGCCGGAGCGCTTCCGGCCGATCGCGGAAGGATTTCACCTTCCTTTCGATCCGGCCAATCCGAAGAAGGCGGCCCTGGCGTGTGCCGACCGCACCGGGGCCATCATCGCGCAGTTTGACGTTCCGACCACGCTCAAAGCCGCCGGGGTTCCGCATGACGAATTGAGCCAGATCGTCGCGCCGATCGCTCATGAGCTGGCGCATCAAGGCGTCGTGGACCGCCCCATGAGCGAAGCCGAAGTGCTGGCGTTGCTCGAAGCCTGTTACTCATGAACCTGAATAACTCGGTAGCACTCATCACCGGAGGCAGCGCCGGAATCGGGCGCGCCATCGCGAAAACTCTCGCGGACAGCGGCGCGCGCGTGGCCATCACCGGCCGCGACAAGAAGCGCTTGGATGATGCCGCGCAGGCGCTGGGCGCCTTCCCGATACAGGCGGACGTGTCGAAAGAGGCGGACGTCCTGCGCACCTATCGTGAAGTGCTGGCGAAGTTCGGTGACCTCGACATCCTGGTGAACAACGCCGGCATCGGGTTCTTCAAGAACCTGGTGGATTTCGATCTCGCCAGCTTTGAAGCCACCTTTGCCACTAACGTCACCGGCGCGATGCTGATGGCGCGCGAAGCCGCCAAGCATTTCATCCAGCGCAAGCGCGGGAACATCATCAACATTGCATCTACGGCCGGCCTGCGCGGCGCGCCTAACGGGACGGCTTACTATGCCAGCAAGTTCGCGTTGCGCGGCATGACCGAGTGCTGGCGCGGCGAGCTGCGCAAATACAACGTCCGCGTGATGCTGGTGAATCCCAGCGAAGTGGTGACGGATTTCTTTCAAACCGCCGGCCTAACGCAAAAAGTCAACGATTCCAAGCTGCGCGGCGAAGAGATCGCGCACGCGGTGAAGGCGATTCTCGAAATGGACGACCGCGGCTTCACACCCGAGCTGTCGGTCTTCGCGACCAATCCCATCGACTAGGCGCCCAGATGCCGGACAAACCACTCCGACGCCGCGCCGCTGGCGGTCTCGAACTCCTCCACGTACGGCGAGAAATGGCCGCCCCTTAGTGTGACCAGTTTCTTGGGCTCCAGCGCGCGATTGAACGCTTCCATCTCCAAATCGGTGCACGTGACGTAGTCTTTGAGGCCGATGACCATGAGCAGAGGCGTCGGACTAATGTGCGCAATGTACGCGCCCGGTTCGTAGCCTCGCGCATACTCCATCGTTCGGAGCGTCACCTCATTTCGCCAGGTGGGCGCATGCCTGGCCGATTCCAGGAACCAGGCCCGCACTTCGGCGGAGGGATAAACCGGCTGATCCGCGGATTCGCCTACCAGGCGGCGCATTATCGGGGCCTCACCGTGCATGCGGCGCACGCGGTCGTCGCCAAATGTTCGGGTGAGTTCCTCCACCTTCTCCATGGGAACACGACGCAGGCCGCTGTCGTGACCGCTGATGGTCGGAACCTGCACGGCCACGCATTTGACGCGGCGGTCGGTCGCCGCCACGACCAGGCAATGGCCGCCGCTGTAACTGCTGCCCCAAATGCCGATTCGCCGGCCGTCAACCTCCGCGAGGGTGCCGGCATAGGTAATTGCGTGCTTGTAATCTTCCACCTGCTGCCACGGATTGATTTCCTGGCGGGGCTGGCCGTCGCTCGCACCGAGGTTGCGAAAGTCGAAGACCAGGGAGGCGAGGCCAGCGCTCGCGAAAACTTCGGCGAAGTGATCCAGGTGCATCTCCTTGACGCACGCGAAACCTCCAGCCATTACGATCACCGGCGCCGGCGGTCCGGCGGGCTGAGGCAGGTAAAGCCATCCGCGCATGGTTGTGCCGTCGGCGTTGAACTCAATGTCGCGTCGCGCAAATAAGACTGGAGTCATGCCGCCAAACCCAACAGGAACTGCGTCAATTCTTCCGGACGGTCCAACATCACGTCATGCCCGCAGTCGACCTTATGCAACTTCCAACCCTTCGATCGAGCGCGTTCGTGACACGCCGGAAATGGCGAGCCTTCCCGGAAACCGGTAGCAAGAATGTGGGTGACGTCGTGGATCCCATTCAGCCCGCCGTTCAGCCGGATGGGCTGATCGAACGTGGCGATCGATTGCGGGGTGCACTGCGCATTGACCCAGGCAGCGTCGCGCGGATTCACCCGAAATGCTTCCGCGGGAATGGGAGCGACCTTCCAGCCGTCGCCGCTCGCTTGGGCTTGGTCGCGCATGCCCTGCGCCTGTCCGGCGGGAACCAGATCGTTGAGCCGCTCGCCGTCTTCCAGCACAAAGGCATCCAGGTACACCAACGCGCCGATGCGCTCCGGGACGCGGTCCGCCGCGCCGCTGATGACGCAGCCGCCGTAGGAATGGCCGCAAAGAATCACGTTCGAAAGATCTTCCCAGCGCATCAGGTTTACGACGTCGTGGATGTGCGTCTCCAAGTCAACGTCCTGCGAGTTGAGATGCGAGCGCTCGCCGACACCAGTGAGCGTTGGCGTGAAAACATCGTGACCGACGGATTGCAGTGATTTGCGGACGCGCTTCCAGCACCAGCTTCCATGCCAGGCGCCATGTACCAGGACGTAAGTAGCCATGGAGCGCGATTCTATCACATGGCTATCGCGCGGCTGTCTGTGGGCTAAAGCGCTCGCGGACCTCGTCCCACGCGTCCGAGCCGAGCCGTTGAAAGCATTCGCGCACGGTGATGTCGGCGATCGGAAGCGGATGGCGGCGGGTCTGCTTCACTTCTTCGAGCAGACGGTCGCATACGCCGATAACAGCCGTGAACAGAAGCGCCGGAAGGATCGCCACCTTATAGCCCATCGCCTGAGCCTCGTCCAGCGATACTTCCGGTGTCTTCCCGCGCCACACCAGGTTCAACAGGCACGGACCTTTCACCAGGCGCGGTACTGCCGCCACTTCCTCGCTTTTCTGCGGCGCTTCCACGAACGCCATGTCTGCTCCGGCTTCGAGCGCCGCGTTGGCTCGCCGGATGGCCTCGTCGAATCCAAGCACCGCTCGCGCGTCCGTCCGCGCGATGATCAGGAAATCGGGGTGCTGCCGGGCTGAAGCCGCGGCGCGAATCTTCGCAAGGTAGTCGTCCAGCGGGATGATGACCTTGTTGTCCAGGTGCCCGCACTTTTTCGGGAAGCCCTGATCTTCGATGTGGATGCCGGCCACGCCGCGCCGTTCGTATTCACGCACCGTGCGCGTCACGTTCAGCTCGTTGCCGTAGCCTGTGTCGGCGTCGGCGATCACGGGGACGCGAACCGCGCTCGCGATGCGTCCCGCGTTCTCCACCATCTCCGACATCGTTACCAGGCCGTAATCGGGATAGCCAAGCGTCGCGGCCGTGCCCGCACCGGTCATGTACACCGCCTGGAAGCCAGCCTGATCGATCATTCGAGCAGTGATGCAATCGTAGGCGCCTGGCGCCGTGATCATGCCGTCCTGGCGCAACAGAGCGCGAAGTTCGCTTGCTTTGCTCATTCCAACATTGTCCTCTGATCTTGAAGATACGCGCGCAACGCCCTCAGCGCTTTCGCGCGATGGCTGACCTCCATCTTCCGTTCCAGCGGCGCTTCCCCAAACGTACAGCCAAGTGGAGGGTAGAAGAAGAGCGGGTCGTATCCAAATCCGTTGGGGCCACGCGGCGCATCGGTTAACCGTCCTTCTACCTCGCCCCGGAATGTGTGCACCAGCTTGCCGGCATTGGCCAGCGCGACGACGCACACAAAACGCGCCGTGCGATCCGCGACGCCTTGCATCCGTTCCAGCAGCAGACGGTTATTCGCTTCGTCGTTGGCGCCTTCGCCGGCAAAGCGCGCCGAATAGACGCCGGGCGCGCCGCCGAGTGCGTCGACCTCCAGTCCGGAATCGTCCACAAACAGCAGGCCGTCACAATAATCGGAATAGTAGAGCGCCTTCTGAACCGCGTTTTCTGCGAATGTCGCGCCGGTTTCTTCGGCCGGCCGGATCGTCTTCAGGTCCGCGAGCGGCTCCACTTTGAATGAATCGGCCAGCGCCAGCCGGAATTCCCGCAGTTTGCCGGGATTGGTCGTCGCGCAGAAGATCGGCAACGTCAGAGTCCCAGCGCGGTCTTCTGGATCTCGAACAGCTCGCCGATGCCGTGCCGCGCGATCTCGACCAACCGCCCCAGCTGCTTGTCATCGAAGGGCGTCTTCTCGGCGGTGGCCTGCAATTCCACGAACTTTCCCGCGCCAGTCATGACGACGTTCATGTCCACTTCGGCCTGCGAGTCTTCTTCGTAGCACAAGTCCAGCGACGGTTCGCCGTTCACGATGCCGACGCTGGTTGCGGCTACACGATCGGTCAGAGGCAGCGATTTCAAAGCTCCAAACTGCACCAGTTGCTTCAACGCCAACACTAGAGCGACGTAGGCCCCTGTAATGGACGCGGTGCGCGTACCTCCGTCAGCCTGCAGCACGTCACAATCGACAATCACCGTCCGGTCGCCCAGCGCGCCCATATCCACCACGGCGCGTAGCGAGCGCCCGATCAGACGCTGGATCTCGTGCGTGCGCCCGGACAAGCGGCCTTTCGAAACCTCGCGCGGGGTGCGAGTGGACGTTGCGCGGGGAAGCATCGAATACTCGGCGGTCACCCAGCCGCGTCCGCTGCCGCGCAGGAATTGCGGCACCGTCTCTTCCACCGTCGCGGCGCAGAGCACGCGTGTATGGCCGACCTCGATCAGCGCCGACCCTTCGGCGGTCATCAGATAATTCGTCGTGATGCGCACCGGGCGCATTTCATCCGCGCGGCGATTGTCTGCTCTCATTGAGTGCTCGATTGCAAAGAAAAGTACAACAGAAGCGACATGAGTGCGATCCCGAGCACCACCAGGATCAGGCAAGGAATGGCGGAGAGCGCCGACTTGGCGGGTGGCTTCTTTTCCCTGCCGGCCGATTTGAACTTAGCCATGAAACTTCAGTGTAGATCGCCGAGCGTCCCGGTTTCACGCGCCGCGCCAATCTTCACCGTCAATTCCTCCGCATAGTGAACCAAAGGCACGCTAGTGGGTGGAGGGAATCCGGCTGCTTCGATCAATGACTGGTTCAGCTCCAACAGGCTTGCACGCGCCAACGGCCAGGGCGGATGATCGATCTGCGCGTATCCTAGCCGGCCGCGCATTCGCGTGTAGAGGCGATAGCGCGCAGTGAAGAAGTGATCCAGTTCGCCGATTTCATCTGGCTGATAAAGTGCGCCGGGCTGCACGAGGATGTCCGACGTGGTCTGCTGGTTGTGCGGCCAATGGCGCCGGCTGCGATAGCGCACTCGCCCGCCTTCTGAAGTCACGCGCATCGACGCCCAAAAGTACGGCAGGCGATAGCCGATGCGGGCGCCAATCACGGCGAGCAGCCGGGCGGCGTCCAGCGAGAAGAACCAGACAGCGCGGCTGCCGTCCGGTCCAATCACGTACGTGCGCACGTTCGTCTCCGGAAAGTGCGGGATCCCGGTGAGATTGTGAATCTCAAACGGAATTAAGCCGACCCATGCGGCCCCATCGAGGGTGTCGAGCGTCAGGCCGGCGGGAATCATTCGCCGCACGGTGTCCGGATCGTAGCGCCAATGCAGGAATGTCAGCCGCCGCCAGGTCTGCATCATGGCGACGCGCGATAATGCCTGCGGCGCCCAAGGCGTAATCGGCTGTACTTCAGGACGGCTTGCCGTATCCGCCTCCGCCGGGGGTTTCAATACGCAAAACATCGCCCGCGCGCACTTCGAATCGTACCTTCCCGGGCAGGGTAGTGGAACTCCTTCCGCTCAACAGGAGATTCTTGCCGGGCTTGCCTGCGCCGCCGCCCGCGAGACCGTATGGGCCGCGTAGCCGGCGATCCGAGAGAATCGTGACTTGCGCCGGCGTGAGGAACTCGAATTCGCGGACAATGCCATCGCCGCCGCGATGCCGCCCTTTCCCTCCGGAGCCCGAGCGGATGCGATAGCCGCAGACCCGCAGCGGATACAAGTGCTCGAAAGCCTCTACCGGCGTGTTCCAACTGTTGGTCATGTGAGTGTGGGTGGCACTGGCGCCGTCGGACATTGCCGACGCGCCCATCCCACCAGCGATGGTCTCGTAGTACGCGAAGGCTTGTTTGCGAAACGGGTCCCATCCACCGAAGGTGAGATTGTTCATTGTGCCGGAGCTAGCGGCGGGGATCAGCTTCGGCGCGGCTTGCGCTAGCGCACCCAGAATCACATCGGTGATGCGCTGCGACGTTTCGACGTTACCGGCCGCCATGGCCGCCGGAAGTTGCGCGCTTACCACCAGGCCGCTGGGCGCGATCACTTCAAGCGGCCTCATCACGCCCGCCGTGTACGGAATATCTTCGCGTACCAGGCATCGGAACACGTACGTCGCCGCCGAAAGCGCGACCGCGTAATTGGCGTTCACGGAGCCTTCCACTTGCGGATCGGAGCCGCTGAAATCGACCGTAGCGCGGTCCCCGTGAATAGTCACTGCGGCGGCAATCTTAACCGGCCTAGCGGCCACCCCGTCGTTGTCCAGGTAATCCTCGAAGCGGTACCGGCCGGGCGGCAGGCGGCGAATCGCGGCACGCAGCATGCGCTCGCTGTAGTCCTTAAGCGCGGTCATGTTGCGGTTGACCTTCGCCATCCCGTACTTGGCAACCAGCTCCAGCAGGCGGTGCTCGCCGCGCTGGATTGCCATGCACTGCGCCAGCAGATCGCCCTCGCGTTCCACCGGCGTCCGGACATTGGCGAGGATCAGGGCCAGCATCTCGCGATCCATGCGCCCGCCGCGCACCAGCAGCACGGGAGGAATGCGAATGCCTTCCTGGTAGATCTCCCGCGCCAGCGGCATCGAGCCGGGGCTCATTCCGCCGACGTCGGCGTGATGCGCGCGGTTTGCCACGTAGAAGGCCGGCTTGCGGCTGCCGCGCAGGAAGACGCCGGATACCGCGGTAATGTCGGGAAGATGCGTGCCGCCGCGGAACGGATCGTTGAGAATCGCGACGTCGCCTGCGCGGAGGTCGAAGGCCTGTGTGGCATGCTGCACGGATAGCGGCATCGCGCCTAGATGCACCGGCATGTGATCGCCCATCGCCACCGTTTCGCCCCCGGCATCGTATACCGCGCACGAGTAATCGCGCCGCTCCTTGATGTTTGCCGAGAACGACGTCTTGCGCAGCACCGCGCCCATCTCTTCGGCGATGGAGACCAGCAGATGGCGGAACAGCTCCAGTTCGATGGGATCAGTCTTCATTCTTTGCATGCGGCGATGCTCACCAGGAAGCTGGCGGCCTTGTGCCAGTGGCCACCGCCCTCCGACCTTTCGATGGCGTAGCTGTGGGTGGCAGCCTCGGGTTGAAGCCGCCAGCCCGGTTCACCAGTCGGGCTACGCACGAAGAACTTCGGTTCGCCGGGCTGGCCTCGCGCAAAAAAACTCGGCGAAGCACTGGCTTGCCTTATGGCCCAGCTTTCGCCGCCGGTACGTGTCTCATAGAGCTCCCGTTTGGCATTGTCGAGGGTCGCGTCGACCAGCAGGAGCCCGTGTTCCGGCGTATCGAACCAGAACCCTTCGATTGCGGCTACCCGGCTTTCTTCAAACAGCGGACGATCGCGCCAGGTTTTGCCGCCATCGGTGGTGATCAGCAGGAACGGATCGCGCGGCGCGCCTTGCAGGTTCGCCCCAGAAATCCAGCCGTTCTGGTAGTCGAAGAATTGGATCTGATCGAGACCGGAAGAACGGATGCGCTCGTGCGGCTCGGCCCAGGTGCCGCCGCCGTCTTCAGAAGCCAGCAGGATCGACGAAAGAGTGGTGTCCGAGGTGTGCACATTTCCCGTCAGAAAAATCTTGTTGCCCACGGCTTCAATATTGGCAAGTTCCAGATAAACCGGGCACGGGTTGTCTTCGCTGCAGCTGAGTCCGGCAGCTTGCAGCTCGGCGGGAATGCACTCGTAAGCAACCCGTATTGGCTTTCCGCTGTTTTGGAGCGGCGCCTGCGCGTCGAGCAGAACCGCGGCCAGCAGCAAGATGCAGGAACGAATCACAGCGCGCTAGACCTCAAACTGGATTCCTTGCGCCAGCGGCAGCTCGTTCGACCAGTTGATGGTCACAGTTTGCCGCCGCATATAAGCCTTCCACGCGTCGCTGCCGGACTCCCTCCCGCCGCCCGTGTCTTTTTCGCCGCCGAAAGCTCCCCCGATCTCCGCGCCGCTGGTGCCGATGTTAACGTTGGCAATGCCACAGTCGCTGCCACGCGCGCTCAAGAATGTTTCCGACGAAATCATGTTGGTTGTGAAGATCGCCGACGACAGCCCTTGCGGAACTCCGTTGTGCCATCCGATGGCCTGTTCCAACTCGTCAAACTCAATCAGATAGAGAATGGGCGCGAAGACTTCTTCTTGGAGAATCGGCATGCTGGCGTGGGCCTTTACCAGCGCGGGCCGGACGTAGCAGCCGCCGAGTTCTTCGCCGCCGTAAATGATCTCGCCGCCTTCGGTGCGGATGCGTTGGAGCGCGGCCTGCATCGCTTCCACAGCCCGCCGGTCAATCAGCGGGCCCATCAGCGTCGTTTCCTCGAGTGGATCGCCGATGCGAATCTGCGCGTAAGCCGCCTGGAGTTTTCGAGTCATCTCGGCAGCGATGCCGCGTTGCAAGAACAGCCGCCGGATGCTGGTGCAGCGCTGTCCGGCCGTGCCGGCGGCGCCGAAGAGAATCGCCCGCAGCGTCAGATCCAGGTTTGCGTCATTCATGACGATCACCGCGTTATTGCCGCCCAGTTCGAGCAGCGCGCGCCCCAGCCGCCGCGCGACGGCTTCCGCGACGATCCGGCCCATGCGCGTGGAGCCGGTAGCGCTGATTAGCGGTATGCGCCGGTCGTTGATGAGCCGGCTGCCGATGACGGCGTCCTCGCCAATGATCAGATTGAACACGCCGCGCCAGCCGTGCCGCTCCAGTACGCGATCGCAAATGTTCTGCACCGCAATCGCGGTCAGCGGCGTCTTGAGCGACGGCTTCCACAACACGCAATCGCCGCACACCGCCGCGATCAGCGCATTCCACGACCACACGGCCACCGGGAAGTTGAAAGCCGAGATCACACCGACCACGCCCAGCGGATGCCACTGCTCGTACATGCGATGCTCGGCTCGCTCGCTGGGCATGGTGAGGCCGTAGAGCTGGCGCGAAAGCCCGACGGCGAAGTCGGCGATGTCGATCATCTCCTGCACCTCGCCTTTGCCTTCGGCGAGAATCTTGCCCATTTCGAGCGTCACCAGCGTGCCCAGGTCATCCTTGTTGCGCCTTAGTTCATCGCCGATCTCGCGCACAATCTGGCCGCGCTTCGGGGCAGGGAACATGCGCCAGCGCTCAAACACGTGGAGGCTCTCTGTCACGGTGCGCTCGTAGTCTTCCGCCGAGGCCAACTCGACGCGGCCAAGTTCGCTGCCATCGGCGGGGTTCGACGACGCGATGGTCTGGCCGTCGGCGCTGGGCGGCTCAATGCCCAGGCGCTCCAAAACAGACTGCGTCGCTATTGTGACAGCCATCGAAAACCCTCCGGTCCGGTCGCAAAGTTCCGTCCGGCCCGTGCCACAAAACGCCGGATGCGGCTCACCAGTTCGCCCTGAAACTCGGGATCCAGCCAGGTGGAAAACTCGTGCCGCCGACTGATGACGTACGCCGCCTCGCGCGTGGTTGCGCCGCGCGGTTTCACCGAACGCACGTGCAGTGGATCGCCGATAATGTCCTGGTCGGTCGCGCCCAGCGCCAATCTCGCCAATTCCTCAGGGTCGCACGGAAGCAGCGGCGCCAGCGTTGCGAAGGTGGTAATCCCGGCGCTGCGCAATTCCCGCATCGCCTTCAACCGGCAATCGAGGGGAGCGCAATGCGGCTCGTAAAGTTTGCGAACGTCTTCCCGATTGGTGGTCAGCGAAAAGCTGACGCGCAACTTCGTACGGCTGGCCAGCTGAATTAACTGCGCAAGATCCCGGACAATCAACGGTCCGCGCGTCTGGATCACGCAGACCTTCGGCGGCCTGGCGATCAGCTCCGCCAAAATTCGCGGCATGAAATGCGCGATTTCTTCGGCGGGTTGATAAGGGTCCACGAGCGGAGAACAGTAGATTACCTGATCAGCGCGTAACTGACGCCGCAGCAGATCCGGAGCGTTCGACTTAAACGTAGTGAACTGTCCCCACCGGCGCCAATCGTCCGGCTTCAAACCGCCGTAGATGCGCATGGTCGGGACATAACAGTACGTGCACCCGAACGTGCAGTTGCGCGCCGGAGTCAGCGAATGCGTGAATCCCGCTTCCGCAATGAAGCCCGTGGTGGCGCTAAGGATGCTGTGGGCTTCGGTTTCGAACACCTGGAACATCGGCGCCTCAAACCGGCGTCGCCAATAGCTTGCGGCGCAACATGTCGAGCGCGATATTGGTGGAGAACGCGCGCACGCGTTCGCGATCGGCGGGCCATTGAATCTGGCGAACGTCCGCGCCTCCGGGCCAGGCGAGTCCGATGAAGACCTGGCCGACCTTTTCGCCGTCCGGTCCGGCATAGCCGGTGATGGACAACGCGTAATCCGAACCGGTGCGGTCTCGCGCGCCTTCGGCCATCGCCCGCGCCACCGGCTCGCTCACCGCAGTGTACTTCGCCAGCATCTCAGCGGGCACGCCCAGCAGTTGGCTCTTCATATGATCCGAGTACGTGATGAAGCCGCCGCGAAAATAATCCGATGACGACGGTACCGCTGTGATGCGGCCGCCCAGCAGCCCCGCAGTGGCGCTTTCCGCTACAGCCAGGTAGGCATGCCGCTCGCGCAGCAGATCGCCGACGACTTTTTCCAGAGAATCGCCATTGCAGGAATAGATGCGGTCGCCGATGAGCGGCTCGATCTCCGAGCTGGCTTTCGCAACAAGCGCTTCGGCTTCCTCCGCGGTGGGCCGCCGCGCGCGTAGGTGAACGTGGATCTCGCCCGAGACAGCCAGGATCGTTGTCGCGATATCCGAATAACTCTTATAGACTGGCGAAATCAGTTGATCGAGCTCCGATTCCGAGATGCCCACCACACGCAGCCACCGCGTCCGGATCGCTTGTGGCGGCAACAGTTTTTCCAGCCGCGGCACGCAGTAGCCTTCAAACATCGGCTTCAGTTCCATCGGCGGACCGGGCAGCAGCATGAGCGCCACGCCATCGTGTACGATCCACTGGCCGGGCGCGGTGCCGCGGTCGTTGGGCAGAATTTCGGCGTTCTCTACTGTGTAGGCCTGCCGCTTGTTGATCTCCGCCATTTTGCGGCCGAAATAACGCAGCCGCGCCTCGATGCGGTCGCAGATGTCCTGATGAAAAACCAGCGGCCGGCCCAGCGCGGAAGCCACGGCCTCCCGCGTCAGATCGTCTTCAGTAGGTCCCAGGCCGCCGGTCAGCACGATGATCTGCGAGCGCGCGATCGCGCCCAGAATGCTGTCGGTCAGCCGCTCGCGCTCGTCGCCCACCACGGTCTTGCGCACCACTTCCACACCCAGCGCATTGAGCTGATCGGTGAGATACAGCGAGTTGGTGTCGACCCGCTGCGGAGTCAATAATTCCGAGCCGACGGCGATAATCTCGGCGTCCGCCATCAGGGAAGAGGGCGGCCGGCGACGCCAACATCCACGCGGAAGAGCGCGTTGTTGGTGCAGACCATCAGAGCGTGCGAAGGCGTGAAGGCCAGGCCAACGATACCTGGGCCGGAGAGGAAAAGCTCTGGATTGCGGTTGTGATCGAAGCGAACCACACCGCGCCTTCCTCCGAGCGACGCGGCTACATAGAGCCGTCCCTCGTCATCGAACGCGATGCCCTGTGGGCGTCCCAGGCCGCGATAGTACGTCTCCACTTCGCCAGCCGGCGAAATCCGGTGGATCGCGTCGAAGCTGGACGTCGTGGGACCGGAGACGTACAGATAGCCGTCGCCGCCGAAGGCCAGATGGTAAGCCGCGATAGAAGGCTCCAGTGTGGCGTAAACGTAAATCTGCCGCGAACGGCTGATCTTGAACACGGTTCCGCTGCGATCGCCGACGTACAGATTCTCCTCGCCGTCAAACGCGATGCCCGTGGCGACTCCCATGCCTTCCACATAGGTCGAAACCGTTCCCTGCGGCGTGGCTTGGTAAACGATGCCGTCGTACCGGCTGGAAATGTACAGCGTGCCTTCCCGGTCGAAGGCCAGCCCGGTGGCGTTCATAATGTCGGAAGCGAACGGCCGGGATTGATAATTCAGATCCACCTTGTACACCGAGACCGGCGTCTTCTGGCCGCGCGAACCGCTAAACGTGACGAAGACGTTGCCCAGCGAATCGACCGCCGGGTTCCCTACTGGATACAGGCTGTCCGCGATTTGAATGCCGATGTCGCAGGTCCACGCCTGGCTGGTCTGATTTCCCGCCGCCACCACCAGCTCGCCGGCCGAAGCACCTTCGGGCACCCGCACGATGACGTAAGAATCAGACCCGATTACGATGGGAGCTTCCACGTCTCCAATCGTGACGTGCGGCCGCTCTGCGCGCGCCAGACCGGCGCCGCGGATTTGAAATTCCCCGCCGGGAATGGCTGCCTCCGGAGTAACACGGGAAATTTGCGGGCGGCCATTGGAGTCCTTCTTAGAAGCCATAGGAGAAGATATGAAACCGATCTAATATGACTATAGCAAGCGCGCCGTAGACACCCGCCATCACGTCATCGGCAACGATGCCCCATCCGCCACGCAGATGTTCGAATTGGCGCACGGGCGGCGGCTTCCAGATATCGAAAAGCCGGAAGAGCAGGAACGCCGCAAGCCAGGTCTTCCAGTTCAGAGTGGCCGCACCGGCGAGAGTCACCCACTGCCCGATGACTTCGTCGACGACGACGATGTGCGGGTCCGTGATGTTTTCCGAGCGCGCGACCACGCCAGCCGCCCAGATCCCGGGGATCAGCAGC
Source organism: Bryobacteraceae bacterium (assembly GCA_035501155.1). GTDB lineage: Bacteria > Acidobacteriota > Terriglobia > Bryobacterales > Bryobacteraceae > Palsa-89. The sequence continues at coordinate 494,433 of DATJWO010000019.1, read as the reverse complement.
ATCGCGGCCAGCAGCAGGAATGTTCCGCGGCCCGATCCCGCGTAAACGTTCAGCGCGATCGCGATGACCAGCGCGGCCAGCGATCCCACGGTTCCCGGCGCCGTCGGCGAGAAACCGCATCCGAACCACGTCCCGATGAGGTAGGGAACCGACGTTCGCCTAACCCGCGGCGGCTCAGCGCTCATCGCCTTGGTCTTCGCCTTCCTCGTTTTCCGCGTCCTCCGGCTGGATGGGCGTCGAGATGACGTACTTCTCACTGGCCCAATTGCCCAGGTCGATGATCTTGCAGCGCTCGCTGCAAAAAGGGAAGAAGGGATCTGCCGGCGTGACTTCTTTCTTGCAGATGGGGCACTTCATCGCGTCGCGGCGAGGATCGGGAAAGGCACTGGCATGCGCTCTTCGGCAGCTCCAGTCAGCGCGCCGACGAGGTCGTAATCGTGCGCTTCGGTGATGCACAGGCGGCGAAGTTCGCCAGGTCGCGGCGCAACATCGCCAAAATCGTTGATGTAGCAGACTCCATCAATGTCGGGCGCTTGCGTCGACATCCGGCCTTGCCACAGCAAATCGCTGTCTTCCGACGGCCCCTCCACCAGTACGTCCACCTCCTGCCCAACTAACTGGCGATTGCGCGCGCGCGAAATGCGCCGCTGCAGCGCCATCAGCTTGCGCTTGCGATTGTGAATCGTCCGTCCATCCACCTTGCCGTCCAGATGGAAGCTGGCGCTGGTGTCTTCATCGGAATAGGAGAAGACGCCCAATCGATCGAACTGCGCGGCTTTCACGAAATCCTGCAGGATCTGGAAATCCGCCTCGGTCTCGCCGGGAAACCCAACGATCATGCTCGTGCGAATGGCCACGCCGGGGATAGTCGCCCGGATGCGCTCCAGCAATTTCAGGAAGAAATCGCCGTGCGAGCCGCGTTTCATGCGCTTCAACACGTTTGCGCTCGCATGCTGCAGCGGCATGTCGATGTACTTCACCAGCGCGGCGTGCTCTGCGATAGTGTCCAGCAGCTTCTGCGTGATGCGGTTCGGATAGCAATACAGGAACCGGATCCATTTGGCATGCGGCGTCTCGATCTTCGCCAGCCGGGCCATCAACTGCGCCAGGCCGTCCTTCACGCCAAGGTCTTCGCCATACGACGTCGTGTCCTGCCCGATCAGATTGATCTCCCGCACGCCCTGCGCGAACAGCCGCGTCGCCTCCACCACCACCGATTCGAATCGCCGGCTCCGGAACTTCCCGCGGTATTGCGGAATCACGCAGAACGAGCAGGGATGGTCGCAGCCTTCGGCGATCTTGATGTAGGCGTAGTGCCGCGCTGTGGAAAGCACCCGCGGCGTGAGGTCGTGATAAAGATATGGCTCGAACGGATTGGCGGGCGCCTCCACGCCTTCGCACAGCGCGACGATCTTCGGCAGCTCATTGGTGCCGAGTACGGCATCCACTTCAGGAAGCTGATCGCGAATCTGATCGCGGTACCGCTCCACGAGACACCCGGCGACGATCAGCTTTTGCGCGCGGCCGGTCTTCTTGTACTCGGCCATCTCCAGAATCGTGTCGATGGACTCCTGCTTGGCTGGATCGATGAAACTGCACGTGTTCACCACCAGGACATCGGCGTCGGCCGGCCGCTGCGTGAGCTCATGCCCGCGTTCGACGAGCTGGCCCATCATGACCTCCGTGTCGACGAGGTTCTTAGGGCAGCCGAGACTTACAAAACCAATTTTCAATGTGAATGAATCCGGGGGAGCGGTCCGAAACTTCAGGATAGCAGGCCGCGACCGCTATTGCGGTTCAAACCCGAGATGCCAACCCAAATGCGCCGCGTTGGCCCACAGAATCGGCTTGCCGAACCAGTTCGACGATTCGCCGGAACCCGTGACGCCATGCGCCGCTCCCAGCACGAAGGCGCACGGAGCCTCGCCGAGCTTCTCGATGCGCGCCTCCAGCCACGATTCGGAACCCAGCGGGGCCGCCAACACCACCGGTGTCCCAGGAAACCAGGCGAGTTTTGCGCCAAACTCCGGATCGTCCTGCCGTTCCGGGACGGGCAGTGCATACGCGCGCCGGTACTTGCCGATCGCCGCATCCAGATCCCTCACCGCGACGACCACCTTGACGATGCCGGTCCATTTCGCCGTCGTCGGTTTGCCGCTCGGATAGGCGCGCCGCTCGCGCGGCGTCAAATCGTGAATCATGAATGGGAAGAATCCGCCGTTGGTCGGTCCGACCTGCGAGTTCTCCCATTCCAGTTCGACACCATCCGGCCGCTTCCGGCCGCCCTGGAGCGGCTCCGTCACCGCGATTCCCGCTTTTCGCAACTGGCCGACTTCCGCCGCAATATTCGCAGGCCGGATGGCCCACGCGCACGGTCCACCGTCCGATTCCAGAAAACTGTGCCAATAGTGCGCGGCAACGGCAGCCGGATTCGCGTGCGGCTGAATCGCGATGAGTTCTAAATACGATCCATCGGGAAAACTTGCTAGCGCCATCTCGGTAGCATGATTGGAATGCGGCCCGCCATACTCGCTCGGCACACCCGCGGCGCTCAGCGCCTCCCGCATTGACTGCAGGTTCTTGCCTGCCACCGTGGCATGATCGACGTGAAGTGGTTGCGCCATCGCAGCACTAGCCAGGATGGCATAGCAGGCCAGCCGGATCATAGCGCCAGCAGTTTATCGTCCAGATGCTTCAACGCCGCTTCCAGCGTCGCCCTGTACCGCGGATTCTGCGCCCGCTCCAGATCGTTGACGACCCGCGTTCGCGATAGCATCAGGCTTTCCCGCTGCCGTGCTCGTTCGGACTCCTCGGGACTCACCTTCGGCTTCTTTGCCACAGCACGCGATTCCGCCGACTCCATCTGGGACTCGACCGACTTGCTTTCCCAGCCTCGAGCCATGCCTCTAGTGTGGCACGGAACGGATCGCAACCACTGTGGCATCGTCTTCCGCCTGTGCGGCCACCGCGCCAAGAATGCGATTCACCATTGCCTCAGCGTCCGCTACGCCACTAGCCTGGATGGCCGAAATCAGACCGTTATCACCGAACTCGCCAGGCGAATCGATCCCCGCTTCTGTCACGCCGTCCGAGAAAAGCACCAGCGTGTCACCGGGCTCGAACGCGATGTCGCGCTCCGCGCAGGCCCAATTCTCGAAGGCGCCCAAAACAACCGCGGTCGGCGCCAGGCGCTCCGTCGAGCCATCCCGTCGCAGTATCGCGCGCGTAGTTCAGATCCAGCAGGATCAAGTCGAAACGCTCCACGCTAGCCGCGTTCAAAACTTCCTGAGGTGAGCTAACCTGGACGCTCGCGTATCCGGCCCCCTTCAGCAGAAGCCGCAATGCTTCCAATACGTCGGGCTGGTCGTCCGCCACTAAGATGCGCTGCCGGCCCGGTTCCATCTCCCCCGCGAGCATACCAGGGCAAAGGCAACTCGCGTGCCAGCCAGCCGCGTTGATAGCACGCCGTTACTTACTAGCGCGCTGTCCGTTCGTGGGACGCACTTGTTCAGTTTCAGGGCCGCGGGCGGCTTACTGCCGGGTGTCGATCAGTTCCGGATGCGCGGCTTCAAAGGCCGCAATGGCCGGTTCCTGCTGCAGAATGTAGCCCAGTTCGTCGATGCCTTCCAGTAAACAGTGCTTCGCGAACCCATCCACCGGAAACTCCACCTTGCGGCCGCTCGGCAAGGTCAGCGTCTGCGACGCCAGGTCCACCTTCACGGTAGCGTTCGGGTCCTTGAACAACTCGGCATGAACGTCCGCCGGCACCACGATCGGCAGCAGCGAATTCTTGAGCGAATTGTTCTTGAAAATATCCGCGAACGACGTACTGATCACGGCACGGAATCCGTACTGCGTCAGCGCCCACGGCGCATGCTCGCGCGAACTGCCGCAGCCGAAGTTGTCGCCCGCGAGCAGAACCCTGCAAGTCTTCGATTCCTGCTTGTTCAGGATGAACTCTGGCTTGGGCTTTCCGTCGGCATCGTAACGCCAGTCGCAGAAAAGCTGGTCACCCAAGCCCACTTTCGAAATGGTCTTCAGAAACCGCGCGGGAATGATCTGATCGGTGTCGATGTTATCCAGCGGCATCGGCACCATGCGGCTTTCGAATGGCGTGAATTTTTCCATTACAGCAGCTCCCTGACGTCGGAGACTTTACCCGTGATGGCAGCGGCCGCGGCTGTGAGCGGGCTGGCCAGGAACGTTCGCCCGCCTTTGCCCTGCCGCCCTTCAAAGTTGCGATTGCTGGTCGAGACGCTATATTCGCCGGGCTGCAGTTGATCGCCATTCATTGCGATGCACATCGAGCAACCGGCCTCACGCCAATCTGCCCCCGCGTCGCGGAAAATCTGATCCAAACCCTCAGCCTGCGCCTGCTCCTTCACCTGCACGGAGCCGGGCACCACCATCACCCGCACGCCCGGATGCACCTTGCGGCCCTTCAGGATGCCGGCGGCCGTCCGCAGATCCGAAATTCGCGAGTTCGTGCAGCTCCCGATGAACACCACGTTGATCGCATGGCCAAGCAGCGGTTTTCCCGCCGGCAAATCCATATACGCGAGCGCCCGTGCCAGCGAATCGCGCTCCAGCGGATCGCTCAGCTTACCAGGATCCGGCACAGCAGCCGTGATCGGAATGCCCATGCCCGGATTCGTCCCGAACGTGATCATCGGTTCCAGGGCCGACGCGTCGATCGTGATGCTCTTGTCGTAAGCCGCGCGCTCGTCCGTCGGCAACTGGCGCCAGCCGGCAACCGCTTTGTCCCACGCTGCGCCCTTCGGCACGTATGGCCGGCCCGCCATGTACTGATACGTCGTGTCGTCCGGCGCAACCAACCCAGCGCGCGCGCCCGCCTCAATGGACATATTGCAGACCGTCATCCGCTCTTCCATCGAAAGCGCACGAATCGCCGACCCGCAATATTCAAAGACCGAACCCGTGCCGCCGCCGATGCCCACGCGCGCGATCAGCGCCAGGATGATGTCCTTCGCGGCAACGCCCGGCCGCAGTGTGCCATCCACCTTCACCTGATACGTCTTGGACCGCCTCTGCAGCAGGCACTGTGTCGCCAGCACGTGCTCCACTTCGCTGGTGCCGATCCCAAACGCCAGGGCGCCGAACGCGCCATGCGTCGCGGTATGGCTATCGCCGCAAACTACGGTCATGCCCGGCTGCGTCAGACCCAGCTCCGGCCCGATCACGTGCACGATGCCCTGGTGCTCGCTGCCAACCGGAAAGCAGTGGATGCCGAAGTCCTTCGCGTTCTGAATCATCCGCTCCACTTGCGCCGCCGCGACCTTATCGACAATCGGGAATGACCGCGGCGTCGTCGGAATGCTATGATCCGTCGTCGCGACGGTCAAATCCGGCCGCCGCACCTTCAGCCCGCGCGTGCGCAGGCCGTCGAACGCCTGTGGCGACGTCACTTCGTGCACCAGGTGCAGGTCGATGTACAGCAGCGTTGGGGCATCCGCGCGCTCCGCCACCACGTGGTTATCCCAAACTTTTTCGATGATCGTGCGAGGTTTCATATAGCTGCTACCACTGCGTCTCCCACTTCCGAAGTCGTGGCCGGCTTGCCGCTGGGTTTTAGGTCCGCCGTCACGCGCCCCGAGTTCAGCACCGTCTCGACGGCCCGGTTCACCGCGGCTGCCTCTTCTTTCAGCCCGAAACTGTATTCCAGCATCGCCGCCACCGAGCCGATCGCGCCGAACGGATTCGCCTTGCCCTGTCCCGCGATGTCCGGCGCCGAGCCGTGCACGGGTTCGTACAGCCCCACCCAGGCGCCCGAAGGTTTCTTCGCGCCCAGCGACGCCGAAGGCAGCATGCCGATGGATCCCGCGAGCACAGCCCCCTCATCACTGAGGATATCGCCAAACATATTCTCGGTCACCAGAATGTCGAACCGCTTCGGGTTCAATACCAACTGCATCGCCGCCGTGTCCACCAGCAGATGATCCAGCGCGACATCCGGGTACTCGGCCGAAACTTCGATAATCACCTTCCGCCAAAGCTGCGAGTTCTCGATGACGTTTGATTTGTCGACGCTGGTCACCTTCTTGCGCCGGTTCCGCGCCAGGTTGAACGCCACGCGCGACACCCGCTCGATCTCCGACCGCGTGTACGCCATCGTGTTGACCACGCGCTCCTCGCCGCCGTCCTGGATAATTCCGCGCGGAGTGCCGTAATAGATCCCGCCCGTCAGTTCGCGGACGATGATCATGTCCACGCCATCCACCAGTTCATTCTTGAGTGGCGATGAATTGAGCAGCGCCGTGTAAGACCGCACCGGCCGCAGATTCGCATAAACGCCCAGCGCCTTGCGGATGCCGAGCAGCCCCTTTTCAGGCCGCTTCTCCGGCGCGACGTTATCAAATTCCGGCAAGCCAACAGCTCCCATCAGCGTGGCGTCGGCCTTCAACGCCAGATCGACGGTCTCCTGCGGAAGCGGCCCGCCGGTCTTATGAATGGCGATGCCGCCCAGCAGTCCTTCACTCAGCGAAAGCTGATGGCCATACTTCGCGCCCACTTTTTCCAAAACTTTGACAGCTTCACGGGTGACTTCGGTGCCGATCCCGTCACCGGGTAGAATCAGGATGTTTAGTTGCATTCGTTAATCGCCTGTGGCCGCAGCTGTTTCGCCGACCACCTCGCGAATCAGCGCCACAATCTCTTCGTTGCGCACGCCTTTCTTGCGGTCGGCCATCGCGGTGAAGCGATGATACAGCTCGTCGAGCTCGGCCTTGTTGAGCTGGAAGCCCAGGTCTTCGGCGCGCTTGCTCAGCGCGTGCCGCCCGCTGTGCTTGCCCAACACCAGCTTGCTCTCGGGCACGCCCACGGTCTTGGGGTCCATGATCTCATAAGTGGTTCTTTCTTTCAAAAAACCATCCTGGTGGATGCCGGCCTCGTGCGCAAACGCATTCTCTCCGACGATCGCCTTATTCGGCTGCGGACCAAACGTAATCGTCTTGCTCAGCAGCTGGCTGGCCGAATAAATGTGTTCGGTCACGATTTTGGTTTCAAAAGGCAGCCGGTCCGGCCGCGTCTTGAACGCCATTACGATCTCTTCGAGCGATGCATTGCCCGCGCGTTCGCCAATTCCGTTGATCGTGCACTCGATCTGCCTCGCCCCCGCCTGCACCGCGGCGATCGAATTGGCAACCGCCAGCCCCAGATCGTCGTGGCAATGTACGCTGACTATCGCGCTGTCGCCCAGGACCCGCGCCATGCGCCTGATTAATGCGCCGTATTCTTCCGGAATCGAAAAGCCCACTGTGTCCGGCAGATTCACGGTCCGCGCGCCCGCAGCCACCACCGCCTTCGAAACTTCCTCCAGATAATCCAGATCCGTGCGCGTTGCGTCTTCGGCCGAAAACTCGACGTCGTCCGTATATTGGCGCGCCAGTTCAACAGCCGCTACGGCTTCGTCCAGCACCTGCTGCCGCGACTTCTTCAGCTTGTGCCTCAGATGAATGTCGCTCGTCGCGATGAACGTGTGAATGCGCGGCCGCTTGGCGTGCGTCAGGGAGGCCGCCGCCCGCTCCACATCCATCGTGTTGGCTCGCGCCAGCGCCGCCACTTGGACCCAAGAGAACTCACGGCTCACCGCGTCCACCGCCTCGAAGTCTCCCTCCGAGGCGATCGGGAAACCGGCTTCGAGGATATCGACGCCCAGTTCCACCAGCTTGTGTGCCAGCCGCAGCTTCTCGGGTACGGTCATGCTGCAGCCCGGCGATTGCTCACCATCACGTAACGTGGTGTCGAAGATGTAGACGCGATCCGCCATGAGTCCTCCAGATCTTCGCCCACCATTATGGCTGCCAGCGCAAGATTTGGCAAATTTATAATTATCGCGATCAGGATAAGCTAGAATGATCGCATAAGGCGCGCTTATGGAACTGTATCCTCTAAAAGTCTTCCTGATGGTTGCGGACGAGAAAAGCTTCTCCCGCGCCGCGGAAAAGATGCTGCGAACGCAACCCGCCATCTCCCTAGCCATCCAGAAGCTCGAATCCGACCTGCAAGAACGCCTGATCGACCGCTCCGGCAAGGAACTGCTGCTCACCGACGCCGGCCGCATCGTCTACGACTACGCGCGCCGCTTCGAAAACCTGGAATCGGACCTGGAGAACGCACTGGCCGAACTGCGCGACAATTCGGCTGGACGGCTAATCGTGGGCGCTAACGAATCGACGTCGCTCTATCTGCTGGGCCACATCGAGCGCTATCGCCGCCTCTATCCCAAGGTGAAAGTACAAGTGCGCCGGTCGCTATCGAGCAGGATCCCAGCGCAGTTGATCGATGGCGAACTGGAACTGGGCGTCATCAGCTACGACCCGGAGGACGACCGCCTCCAATCGATGGTGATTTACACCGACCACCTGGCCTTCGTCGTGTCGCCCGAGCACCGCTTCGCCGGCCGCGCCGAAGTGTCCATCAACGAGCTGGGTATGGAGACATTTATTGCCCATAATGTTCTGTCGCCCTACCGCGCCGTTGTGCTTAAGGAGTTCCAGCGCCACAAAGTCCCGCTGAACATGGATGTCGAGATGCCGACCGTCGAAACCATCCGCAAGATGGTCCAGCGCAACGAAGGCGTCGCCTTCCTGCCGCACATGTGCGTCGAACAGGATGTCGACCAAGGCACGCTCTGCGAGATCCGCGTCAAGGAGCTGAGCATGAGCCGCCCCATCCGCCTGGTCTGCCCCGCCAAGCGCAGCCTGAGCCACGCCGCGAAGGCCTTCCTGGAGCTGGTGAAGGCGGGGTAGGACCTAAGATGGACGCCTCGTCTAAATTTCGTGGCTCGTATTGGATACAACATTCCCTTAACGCCTTGCTGTGCATTGTGGTTTTTCCACAGGTTGCCATCGAGAGAGTTGGCTAAATTATTAAAAACATTGGGCTATAAAAATGTTGAAAACTAAAGCTGTGGAAGATGTTTTGCCTTGACTTCCAGTCGACTGGAGGTATCATGTTGTTGGTTCTCGTTTCTAGAGCTTGAAAGAAATGGAGGACCATGTGAAACGTCTGCTTCATCTTCACTTGTTGATTTTTGGTGTGGGTGCCACGATAGTGCTTATCATTGAACTATGGAAGTTCATCAACTACTTGCTCAACAATTAATCTCTACCGCGAACGGATGATACGCGCGTTCAGAGGAGGACGATCTATGCCGAAGACCGATGTGAGTACGACGGTCGATGAATTGTCTAGAGCGATACTCAGAGCTCTTCTGGTTGACTTCAAAGAGCGCCATCTTGCCGCAAAGGATCTCACGTGTGGCTACAGGGGTGAAGACCTTGCCATGCTCAAGCAAGGATGCTGTCGCGACACCTCTGGTTCCGATGTCGATTTCGACCTTGCTCTGCGAGACTTGGAAGAAAGTGATTTGATCCAGACGGGCCCGAAGGTTGCTTTCGATAATCCTCCTGGCTCGTCAGTCTTCGTCATCGGATTTCGCAGCAAGTACGAATACGCGTACCTAACCGAAAAAGGATATAAGGCTGCCCAGAAGACTCAGCCCAGAGGGAGGCGGACGCCAACAGCCCAGCATGTCCAAATATCGGGCGGTTATTTCCACCAGTCTCCTATTGGGATTGGACATGATGTAAGCCAATCGTTCGGAGGCACTCTCGGCGATGCGCCAGTCTTCATGAATCTTCGCCGAGCAATCGAGCAAAGCAGCCTCGAGAACGATCGGCGCACAGAACTTCTTGCAGGCGTGGCCGCCATGAAGGAGGCTCCGGATAAGCCGAGCTTTATGGCCCGCTATACGGAGTTCATCGCGGTTGCTGCGAACTGTATGACGATTATCAGCCCATTCGTGCCCGCTTTGACTGCCCTCATTAAAGACTAATTGGGGTCGCAGGTTAACGCGGAGATACCGAGTGCTCCGACGACGAAACAACAGACTAGCGGTAAGCGCGTGAAGGCCAGGACTTGACATTAGGTTGGCGTTCGATTTCAAAGAAGGATCTCGATTTCTATCAGTGCCCAAGGTGTCGGCACACCCAAGAGAGCGTTTCCGGCTCCAACGAGATCGGGACTTGCTATGGATGCCGCCAACAAATACCCTTCAAGGACTTTGGCACATCCAAGGTAAAGAGGTCGATCGCCGTTTGTGCTAATTGCGGAACATCGGTGCCTCTCACGTTCGGTAACCGCTCGTGGGGTGGGCCATATTACGTCTGCGCGCCGTGCGGCAACGTTGTAGCCGTCTGTTTCGGAAACCGTATTGTTCTTCCTGAGGATGTCCTCGCACTAAGCTGGAGCCCTGACATGGTTGCCCGCTGTGAAGCGCTCGGTCCATGGCGATGGAGTTTGTGCCACACGAAAAGGGACCACCTTGTGTCCCGGGTGTTGTTCCTGCTGGCTGAAGAAGAAGAGCAGGGCTTCATTTATGGCAGTGAGAGAGAGCGGCGCACCATGCTCGTTGGCGACGGCACGAGCTTCTTTGGTTATCTCTTCTGGTCTGAGAATCGCGCCCCGTCGGGAGCCAGAGAGCCGATTCTTCGCCAACTGTTCGTCCGGAAGGAATTCCGTGAACGAGGTGTCGGCACGGCTATGGTGCAGACGTGGGCCGACCGCCTTGCCTCTCCGCTCGCCGAGCGCTTCGGCGTGGAGAGTCCGAACGATCACACGCTAAGGATGCTCGTCAGGCTTGGTTATGCTCGCAGAGACGGCGACAGCGTCGTCGGTACGAAGTGCTATTTCGTTACCGGAATGTAGGTCCAAATGGGTGAGCGAACTCCTGCACCAGGATGAAGCTCAGTCGGCATGAGGCGTAGAGCTATTCATTGGGGCACATCGAGCCGTAAAGGAGTCGATTAACCCAACAGCTTGTCATAATCCGAGTGCGTACCAATCCAGAACCAGGTCAGCATATCGCCATCACGCACCGCCAACGCTCGGTAGGAATTCGACACGCGGACGGACCAGAAGGGGCCGACCTGCTTGAAATGCAACGAAGGGTGCAGAGGATTCGCCGAGAACAACGTGTATTGTTTGTCGGCCTGCGCTTGAATCTCCGCCGGAAGTCGATCGTAAAGGTCCCAGAACCGGGGCAGCGCGAGCGAACGGAAGGTCACGAACGCGCGTGGCGGCGCTCTGCGAGCCCCTCTTCGAGAGGCTGGGCTTTGCCTTCGGAAATCTCCCGCTGGATCTCCTCCAGCAGCCTTTCCCCTTTGCCGCCTGGCGCAAAGTCTCGCTGAACATCCTGATCCCAGGCCGCCTCTTCCATCTGGCCAAACCAGCCAGCCAGCTGCCTCCGTTCTTCTTCCGGCAGATGCTGGATCGCTTCCTTGATGGCATCGAGCGTCATATTCCCAACCTAGCACGAACCGAACATTGCTCCCTCTGTTTCAGTCCTATGACAGTCCTCCGCACCCTACTCCAGCTATCCTAAGAACTCCGCATGCGCCGCGCGCCTCGCTTCGCCCTGCTGCTCCTGTGCTCCCTCGCCCTCGCCCAACTCCTGGACGCCCAACTGCCCTTCTACACCGACGACCCCGCCGTCACCGATGCCGGCAAATGGCACTTTGAATTCTTCAACGAGCTCGACGCCCTCCAGCATCCTCAATACCCCAACCTCCGCCAGAACACCGCCAACTACAAACTCAACTACGGCCTGCCCTACCATCTGGAACTGGACCTCGACGCGCCCTACCTCGCCATCCTCCGCGCCGTCGGCACGCCCAATTCCACCGGCGTAGGCGACACCGACATGGGTATCAAGTGGGAGTTCCACCAGGAGTCGAAGACATCGCACCTGCCCGCTCTCGGTGCCAGCCTCTACATCGAATTCCCCACCGGTGACTCCCACAACCAGCTCGGCTCAGGCCTCACCGACTATTGGCTCAACCTCATCGCGCAGAAATCGATTACCGACAAGACGCGCGCCAACGTCAACCTCGGCTATCTCTTTGCCGGCAACACCAGCACCGGCGTCATCGGCATTCAACAGGCACGCGGCCACGTTTACACGGGCGGCATTTCACTCCTGCATGACTTCACACCGCGCCTCACTCTGGGCGCCGAAATCTACGGCGGCTATACCGACAACATCGGCCTCGGCCGCCGCCAGTTTCAAGTTCTCGCGGGGGGGACTTACGAGATCCGCCACGGCTTCGCTCTCAGCCTGGGCCTGCTCGGCGGCAAGTATGAAGCTAGTCCGCGCATAGGCGCCCAAATCGGCTTCGCGGTCGATTTCCCGGATGTGATCCGTCCGTCCGAGCCGCCCGCTGCTTCGATTCACTAAACATTAAAATTTGATCTGATACGATTCCTTTCTGCCCAAGGAGAAACCAATGGCCTGTGATCCAAAAGTGCTAAAGAATGTTCCACTGTTTGCCTTGCTCGACGACGAGGAAACCGCCGTTCTAGCCAGCCAGGTAGAACTGAAAGCCTTCGCCGCGCGCGAGCGGATCTACAAGATCGGCGATCCTTCGGCGCAGGCCTACGTTGTGGTGTCGGGGAAGGCGCGCGTCACTACCGTGGACGAAGATCAGCAAGAGGTCGTGGTGCAGGAGGCTGCCGAAGGTGAATTCTTCGGTTTCGCCTCCATGCTGGATCAGACGCCTCACCAGACCAACGCCTTTGCGTTGGAGGACAGCCAATTCCTGGAAATTTCGCGAGACGATATCGCCGTTCTGCTTCAACGCAAGCCGATGGCGGGCATGGATCTGCTCACTACACTCGGCCGCCAGTTTCATGCCGCGCAGGAGTTGGTACGGATTCGCGCCCACCGCAACCCGAACGATGTCATCGAAGCCGAAGCCACGCTTGGTGAGCGCGTCGCCGACAGCGTGGCGGGCTTTGGCGGATCGTGGACCTTCATCATCCTGTTCGCCGTCATCCTCACGGTCTACACGGCCATCAACCTCTTGTTGAACAGACGCGCCTGGGATCCTTACCCGTTCATCCTGCTGAATCTGTTTCTCTCCATGCTGGCAGCTGTGCAAGCGCCCGTGATCATGATGAGCCAGAATCGCCAGGACAAGAAAGACCGGACCCGAAGCGAACTCGATTTTGACGTCAACCGCCGTGCCGAGTCCGAAATTCAAGGACTCTCGCGCAAACTGCACCTGCTCGATGACAAGATCGACGACCTCAGCGAATTGCTGCGCAGAACGCCGTCGCCTAAAGGAAACTAGCCGGGTAGTTCTGGGCCGCCAGACCCGCCTTCGGCGATCCAACAACTTGGCAACTGGCGTGCTCCCCGTCCAGTGTTCGTGATCAGGCTACACGCCAGGAGGAGGCGATCATGTTCGAACAAACCTTGATCCCGGCCGGCAAAACCGGTCGGCCGTGGGCGGTTGTGGCAGCGTTCGGCGTTCAGTTGCTGAGTGTGGGCGTATTGCTTGTGATTCCTATGCTTTTCGTCGAATCCTTGCCCCTCCAGACCTATGTGCATGTTCTGCTCGCCGCACCGCCCCCGCCGCCTCCGCCCCCGCCGCCTCCCATGCCCGCGCCAGTAGTGAAGTCCACTCGGGCACCGCGACAGTTTAACGCCAATGTTTTGTTGGCTCCACGGAGTATCCCCAAAGAAGTCGCCATGATCAAGGATGAAGAAATGCCGCCACCGGCGTCAGTAGGCGGAGTGATTGGCGGGGTTCCCGGCGGCGTTCCCGGCGGTGTCATGGGTGGAGTCATTGGGGGAATTGTCGCTGCCGTTGCGGCTCCTGCCCCACCCCCTCCTCCTATTGAGAAGCCTAAAAAAGTGGATGTTCCCCAGCAGGTCCGCGTGAGCGGCGCTATCCAAGCGGGAATGCTGGCCCGCCAGGTTCAGCCTGACTATCCCCTGCTCGCCCGCCGTGCCCGCATCGAGGGAACCGTTGTGTTGAAGGCCATTATTGCGCGCGACGGTTCGGTCAAAGAGCTGACCCTGATCTCCGGCCAGCCGTTGCTGGTGGAAGCTGCCATGAACGCCGTTCGCGAGTGGCGATACAAGCCAACCTTTCTCAACGGTGAGGCCGTGGAAGTGGTCACGGAAGTCGACGTGAACTTCCACATGCAGGCGCGGTAATCGCCACATTGGCGAGCTAGAATCAAAACAGTGGTTCGATTTTGGCTTGCCTGTGTGCTCGGCTGCGCGTCCCTGTTCGCCCAGAAAGATCTCGGCCGTGTCTTTCCGGAGAAACCTGTTCTGCATGTAGTTGCCCTCGGCGATTTCGGCAGCGGCAATACGCACCAAATCGCCGTCGCGCACGCCATGGCCAAGCGCAACGCCGAAGCGCCGTTCGATCTTGGCATCAGCCTCGGCGACAATTTTTATCGCTGCGGCGTCCACAACGACAGTGATCACCTGTGGACCACGCGCTGGGAAGATCTCTACACGCCGCTGGGCATCCCGTTTTATGCCAGCCTCGGCAATCACGACTACGGCCACCCGCCCATCATTTGTCCCGAACAGCGCGCGTCTCCAAAGGCCGAAGTTGCCTACACGGAACACAGTAAGAGCTGGCGTATGCCGTCGCGTTACTACACCTACCTCGCCGGCCCGGTTCGCTTCTTCGCCATCGACACCGAAGGATGGTCGGACACACAACTGGACTGGCTGACGAAGATTTTGGAAGACACGCAAAACGAGCCCGGTGTCCGCTGGCGCGTCGTCTACGGCCACCATCCCATGTACACCTCCGGCGTCCATCTCAATGAGCGCCGCATTGCGGTGCTCCGCCGCGAACTGGCGCCGCTATTCCATCAAACGCATGTGGACCTTTATATCGCCGGACACGACCACGATATGGAAGACCTGCGCGCCGGCGGCATCGAATACTTGATCTGCGGAGCCGGCGGCGCCCACCTGCGCGCCGTGCACCATCGGCAGCCTGAATCTCTGTTCCACGCAACCACCTACGGCTTCCTGGACATCACCATCGACCAACACAAACTTACAGCAGCGTTTCTGAACACAGACTTGAAGCCGCTCGAGGAGCCCGAGATGCAAATCGTAAAGTAGGAGCAACTATGCGACTGCTTCTTCTGTTTTGTCTTGCGCCGGCCCTTTGCACCGCTCGAACCTGGCAAGGCACCTTGGTGGACTCTCGCTGCTACGAGAGCCTGGTGAACAACCATAACCCCAGCGACACGCTCTACAACGTCGATCAGGATCGCAATTCCGAAGTGAGCTATTGCTCTCCGAAAGCAAAGACAAAATCTTTCGGAGTTTTGGAGATCGATGGCACCGTCTTGAAACTGGACCCTGCTGGAAACACGAAAGCGGCCGAACTCGTGCGCGGCGCGCCGAAGGGTACGAAAAGGTTCTACGTTAAGATGAACGGCGAATTGACCAAGAACACCGTGAAGGTGGATTCGATCGCGATCGACAAGTAGGCGCCGCTACGCCGCTTCCGGCAGCGTCTCCAGCCGGGCGCCGAGCGTCAGGAAGTTCAGAATGTTGGACGCGATGGCTGAGCCGGCAATCACCAGCGCCATCGGCACCGCGGGATTGTCGATGAAGCCAAGAAATATGGTCGCAACCGCCGCGATCAGGAACTGATTCGTGCCTAGCAGCGCCGACGCCGTGCCCGCGATCTTGCCGTGCCGCTCCATCGCGATCGCCGAGCCATTCGGGAATACGAAGCCCTGCGCCGAAACATAGCCCAGAATGCCGAAGAACACAGCCGGAAGCCCGCCATAGCCCGTCAACACGACGGCGAGTAAGAACAGCGCCGATATCAGCTGGGCCAGGTTGGCCCCACGCAGCACGCGCCAGACGTGGATGCGATGCGGCATACGCCCATTGATCTGAGCTCCGATCACCATCCCCGCCGCGGCCGCGCCGAACCACCAGCCGAATTGCTCTGTCGGCACTTTATAGAGGTTGATGAACACAAATGGCGCGCTGGCGATGAAGGCGAACGTGCCGGCCGAGCTGAATCCGCACACGACCGAGGCGCCCACGAACGTCTTATCGCGGAACAGCACCTTGTAGCTGGAAACGATGTTTTCCCACACCAGCGGCCGCCGGTCGTCATGCGACAGCGATTCGGGCAGACGGAAGTGCATCCCCACCATGCAAGCGGTGCCCAGTAAGGTCTGCACCACGAAAGCCGACTTCCAGCCAAACCACACCAGCAGATAGCTGCCGAAGAGCGGCGCAATCACCGGCGACACGCCCAGCACCAGCACCAGCATCGAAAAGACGCGCCGCAATTGGCTCACCGGGAACAAGTCCCGCACCATGGCGCGCGAGATCACCGATCCGCCGCAGGCGCCCACCGCCTGCAGCAAGCGGAAGAAGGCGATGCCGGGGATCGACGGCGTGACCGCGCAGGCGATCGAAGACAGAATGAACAGGACCAGGCTGGCATACAGCGGCGGCTTCCGGCCGAACCGGTCGGTAATCGGCCCATAGAGCGACTGCCCGATGGCGAATCCCACCAGAAACGTGACCAGCGTCATCTGCACGGCCGCCGAGGTGGTATGGAAGACTTTCTCCATCACCGGCATGGCCGGCAGGTACATGTCGATGGACAGCGGGGCGAACGCCTGCAAAGCACCCAGCAGCACCAATAGCTCGAGGTGGCGGAAAGCGGAAACAGGACGTGTTTGGTGAGCGATCACGCGGAAACCAGTTTATCAGGCGGGCAGCCGCAATCCCTGATCCACCTTACGTAGTACTTGTCCGGTTAAAGAGGAGAGTACGTATTGCCGATGAGTTTATCTTGAGCCCAGTCCTGCCAAAGACCGACGAACTGAGCGACGTCCAGGGGCAATTTCTGGCCAGTCTGAACCATGAGATCCGCACGCCTTTAAGCGGCATTCTGGGCATGACGGACTTGCTGCTGGAAACTCCGTTAACAGAAGACCAGCAGGAATACGTGGCTGCCACTCGCTTGTGCGCCGAAAATCTGCTGGAGATCATGAACGTCACGCTGGAGTATTCGGCGCTGTCGGCGAATCGCGTTCTGGTGGAGAAAACTGAGTTTCCGCTGCGTCAGACCTTGGAGGCAGTGGTTGCGGAGTTCGGTTTCAAGGCAAAATCGAAAGCTTTGCAACTCGTCGTAGCGGTGGACGACGCGCTGCCGGAGACGGCCATCGGCGATGCGCCGCGGCTTAAGCAACTGCTGGGGCACCTCATCACCAACGCCATCAAGTTTACTGCGAAAGGTTCGGTTGAAATCAGCGCCACTGCCGAATCCAATAGCGACTCCGGCCGCAGGTTGAAGATCCAGGTTCGCGACACCGGCATCGGCATCCCGGCCGATCAGCTGGCAACCATCTTCGAAAGCTTCCGCCAGTTGGAAACGGGCCTGGCTCGCGGTCACGGCGGCTTGGGGCTCGGTTTGGCGGTGGTTCAAAAACTGGCTGCGCTGCTGGAAGGCTCCGTGAGCGTCACCAGCCACGTGGGAGTGGGCAGTATGTTCACAGTGGATCTGCCGCTGCGACAGCCCAGTGAGTCCGGCCTCCGCCGCGTGGAGATGAAGCCGTTGCGAGGGCGTGTTCTGGTAGTGGACGACAACTCCATGGCGCAGATGGTGGCCAGTCATGCGCTGCGGCGCCAGGCTTTCGAAGTGCATTGTGCGGGCGACGGTCTGCGCGCCGTCGACGCCGCTTCGCAGGCTCAGTTTGATGTGATCCTGATGGATCTCCAGATGCCGGGCCTGGACGGATTTGAAACCGTCCGGCGGATCCGGAAATTGCCGGGCTACCAGGCTACGCCCATCATCGCCGTCACGGCCAACTGCTCCAGCGACTACCGCGATCGCTGCGCGAACTCGGGCATGCAGGACTTCCTGGCCAAGCCGGTTCGCACCCGCGAGCTGGTGCAGACGGTCGAAAAATACCTGCAAGCAAGCTAACCCGGCTGCTCACGCTACAATTTAGTTTGCTTCGCCTGGACGCGAACAACGTTTACCGCTCCCCGGAACTCGAAGAGCTTTCCTGGCTCAGCCATGGTTTCGGCACCCGGCTCAGCCCTGGCTGGCCGAATGGCGCGAGTTTGGCGACAGTCCGCCAGATCCACTCCAATCGGGTTCTGATCGCGCGCGAGGCGGGCGTGATCGGTGAGGGCGACGCACTGATCTCCAATCGGCCAGGCATTTTTTTGGCGATTCGAACGGCGGACTGCCTTCCGATTCTGATTGCAGACCCTCGCAACCGGGCGGTGGCCGCCGTTCACGCGGGCTGGCGCGGTACGGTTTCGGACATCATCTCCAGCACGTTGGAAGCGCTGGGACAGGAGTTCGGCAGCCGACCGGAGGACCTGAGAGTCGCGATCGGTCCGGGAATCGGAGCATGCTGTTTCGAAGTGGGGCCGGAAGTGGCCGTTCAGTTCCAGCCGTTCTTTCCGGAGCGTACCGATTTTACCAAACGAACCCAAATTGACCTGGCTGAGACGATCACTCGGCAGCTGAGACGAAATGGCGTCACGGAAAGCCAGTTTGCCGTTAGCCGGCTATGCACTCGCTGCGACGCGGAACACTTTGAGTCTTACCGGCGGGAGCGGGAGGCTGCGGGCCGCATGGTGGCCGCAATCGGGATCTCGGGGCAGTAAACGTACGAAGGGCGCGAGAAGATCTCGCGCCCAATTTCGTAACCTTTGACCGAAGAACGACTTAACTGGCAGTTGATCCGCGGTCAGGCTGCGTGTACGAGAATGTCGTCGAGCGAGTCGGAACCGTCTTCCTGGTTCCGGTCAGCGATTTCCTGGCACTGGATGCAATACGCCGCCCAGGGAACGGCGTGCAGGCGCTTCACACTGATGTCTTCCTCGCAATGCAGGCAAACACCGAAAGTGCCTTCGTCGATTCTGGCCAGCGCGGCCCGTACGTTGCGCAGCAGGTTCGATTCCCGGTCGAGATTGCGAATTGCGAGCTCGCGTTCGGCGGCGTTCTGGACTTCGTCCAGTGCATCCGGGCTCTTCTCGATGGCAATTCCTTCACGGTTTCTCAACACCTGCGCGAGTTCGGCCTGCTTCTTTTCCAGGACTTCTTTGAATTTGTTTAACTCGGTCTTCGTCATAGGTTTAACTCTCCTTCTTGTTATTGGTTACTTCCTTGTCCAACACGATTAGACGTGCAATCCTCCAGAAAGGTTCAAGACGTTACGGTGGCAGACTAAACTATAGTGAACGCAGAATCTTAGCGGCCGGTGGCAGCGCCCAACGGCAGGAGAGGTTCGCAGTCTAGCTCCAGAAATCATACCACATCCGCTCAGCAATTCAAGTGCCAGCCAAAAAAAGTCACCCATCGACCCTAATCCGTTCACTCTCAGGCGGTCTGCCGGGCTGAACTTGACTTCTGATTCTTATCGGCTCCTGCCCCGTAAACATTTATGGATGAAGGCCAAAATTCACCCTTACCACCCCGATTTCCAGACGGGCGCCTGGTGTATACTGTTTACCTTCTGTCGGCAAACTGTTCCACCGTGACATGTCCGTGATGCCAAAATTGACACAACGATGGTGGTCGGTCTTCATTCTTCCTCTCTTTTTTGTTAGTCTTGGCTGCATCTTCCTGCCTTACGCCGGCCTTCAGAACGACGAGGTTTTGTTCGCAACTCCGGATTACCACCAGCCCAGCAGCTCCCTGTTTACCATACCGGTCGGCCGCTACCACGTACCGGTGATGCAACTGAGCTATCTCGGAGCGCTAAAAACCTGGCTCTACGCGCCGCTCTTGTTCCGGATCCGGCCCTCCTATCTCCTCATTCGATTGCCAGCGTTGTTATTAGGTGCAATGACGACAGGAATGCTCTTTTGGTTTCTGAGAAAGATCCACGGTCCAAGGGCGGCCTGGGCGGGCGGCGTTTTGCTTGTGACTGACACCATGTTCTTGCTGACGACGTGTTTCGATTGGGGGCCGGTGGTCTTGCAGCACTTCCTGATGATGGCTGGGCTGGTGCTTTTGGTGCAGTTTGCGGCTTCGGGCAACCGGTCGGCGCTATTTTGGGGCTTCGTGGCTTTGGGCTTGGGTATGTGGGACAAGGCCCTGTTCAGTTGGATGCTGAGCGGGTTGCTGGTCGCAACGGTCCTGGTGTTCTCCCGGGAATTGTGGTCGCGATTGACAGGTGCCAACCTAGCGCGGGCGGCGGCCGGCTTTTGCCTGGGGGCGCTGCCTCTGCTGGTCTATAACGCATCCTCCGGGATGGCAACTTTCCGATCGAACACTTCCTTTACTTTGAGTGAGATGCCGCTGAAGATCAAGGTGCTGCGGACCACCTGGGACGGCAGTGCGTTGCTGGCTTATTTTGCGTACTCTTCTTACTCTTCGACGCCTGGCCAGCCGCGCGAGCCGGACGACGCCGTAGAGCGGGTCTCGGCGGGGTTGCACAACTGGTTCGGGGAGCGCGGGAGGAATGCT
Source organism: Bryobacteraceae bacterium (assembly GCA_035501155.1). GTDB lineage: Bacteria > Acidobacteriota > Terriglobia > Bryobacterales > Bryobacteraceae > Palsa-89. Next base: position 474,127 of record DATJWO010000019.1, on the reverse strand, counting down.
CTGGACGCGGGGACGATCGCCGCTATACTGTTCTTTATTCCGTTGCTGTGGCGGCGGCGAGCCCGCCGGATCCTACTGTTTTGCCTGATCGCGGCCGGCGTGGCGTGGGTGCAGATGGCGGTTACCAGGAACGCGGGCGGCTCCGCGCATCACGTGGTCCTGTTATACCCGCTGCCGCAGTGCTTTCTGGCGGTGGCGTTCGCGGAGGCATCCGAGCTGGCGCTGTTGCGCCGGTGGAATCTGGGCGCCTGGTTGTTGGGAGCCGTAGTCTTTTTGTTAGCCGGTGCGAACCTTTTGCTTACCAACCAGTATCTCTACCAGTTTGCGCGCTACGGAGCGGCCGGAACCTGGAGCACGGCGATCTTTCGGCTGTCGGACGAAACCAAGCGGTTCCAGGGAGTGGAGCTGGTCGTCGACGATTGGGGCATCCTGAATCCGCTGGTGGTGCTTCACCGCGGGCGCCTGCCGCTGGTTTACGTCGAAAGCTCCTTCCTGGAGCCTGGGGAAAACGAGAAGCAGCAGGCCTGGGAACAGGGCTTACTGGCGAGTGACATCTGGATCGGGCACACCAAAGAGTTTCGCGAGTTCCCAGCCACCGCCGAGAAGATCGAAACGTCGGCTGCGGCTCTGGGCTTACACAAGCAGATCGTCGAACTGGTGGCGGACCGGAATAACCGGCCCGTCTATGAGATCTTCCGGTTTGTGCGCGGGCCTAGTTGATCCGGGGCGCCGGCCTGCGGCTGGCCTGATGGCTTTGGTGGGCGCTGTCCAGCATCTGCTCGAGCTGCTGCTCGGGAACCGCGAGCGAGATGGTGGTGATGTCGCCGGAAGCGCTGGCTTGCAGGTTGTTCAGCAGTGTGGCCATCTGGCCGGCTTGCGGATTCTGCTGGCTGTTCATCTGCACCATGCTGGCGAAGAACTTGACGACGTCCGCCAGAGCCTGAGCGTCCTGGCTGGACCGCTCCACGGCCTGGGTGGTGATGGTCACCGTGTCGCCGAAGCTGATCCCGCCCGAGGCCTGGCTGATTCCAGCCAGGATATTGGTGTTCACCGCGTTATTCCCGTTGGCATTCGGGATGGCGGAAGAGAACTGGGAGAGCGGAATCTGGCTGGCGAACCAGAAATCGTATTTAGCGCTGGATTGCTGGGCCTGATCAAAGATGGAACCGGAGGGAACGGAGCCGCTTTGGCGGCTGATCGCGGCCTTCACAGAATCCAGGTCGCCCATGACGGCCGTGGAGGAATCGAGGAACGCGATTCCGTTCTGGACCGGCGGATTGCGCGCTTCCAAATGGGTGAGAATCGTCACGCCCTGAAAGGAACTCAGCGTCGCGCCGTTGGTCTGGGCCGCACTGGTGATTTTGGCAATATTGAAACTTCCATGTGCTGCAATTAGCCAGCTTCGGTTGGCTGTATTCGGCGCGGAATTGGAGGCCATCACGATCTCGCTGACATCGGTGCGCGGGTCGAAGCCGGTCTGAGCCGCGAATTTCTGGAAGCCGGCGTCATCCAACTGCATGTGCGAGAGGACGTACTCGCCGAACAGCGAGTTCTTGGCCTGATTCACCTGGAGTCCGGCGATGGCCTTGGCGTCCGGCATCATCAGTTTCAGGAGGCTGGGGTCGGCGGCGGAAACCGCCAAAGGAAGAACGAACAACACCGCGGCGCGTAGCTTTATCATGGAAACCTCTAACCGCATTACGAGCGTATCACGCGGGAAGTTCCCGGGTTTCAGACCGGGACCTGTTCGACGATCTCGATGCCGTAGGCGTCCAAGCCGACCACCTTGCGGGGGTGATTGGTGAGCAGGCGAATGGTATTGAGACCCAGGTCGGAGAGGATCTGGGCACCCAGGCCGCTTTCGTGCTGGAGCTGCTTTTGGCCGTCGGGGCTGCTTTGGCTCAAGTTGTGGCGCAGGCCGGGGCCGGTCTGGTGGAGGTAGACCAGGACGCCCGCGCCTTCTTCGGTGATGCGCGCGAGCGACCGGCGAATCAGCTCGTGGCACTCGCAATCGGTGGAGTGAAAGACGTCGCCATAGATGCAGTGGGAGTGCATGCGCACCAGGACGTTGGGCTTTCCGGAGATTTCGCCGTGCACCAGGGCGAGGTGTTGCTCGGCGACGATGGTGCTGGCGTAGACGACGGTCTTGAAGTCGCCGAATTCGGTGCGCAGGCAGCCTTCCGAGTGGCGGCGGATGAAGCGCTCGGTCTGGAGGCGGTAGCGGATCAGGTCGGCCACCGAGATCATGCGCAGGCTGTGGCGCTGGCAGAATTCCTTGAGCTGCGGGACGCGCGCCATGGAACCATCGTCGTTCATGATTTCGCAGATAACGCCGCCGGGGCGCAGTCCGGCGAGGCGGGCAAGATCGACGGCGGCTTCGGTTTGTCCGGCGCGGACCAGCACGCCCCCTTCGCGGGCGCGGAGCGGGAAGACGTGGCCGGGACGGGCGAGATCGCTAGGCTTGCTGGCCGGGTTGATGGCCACCTGGATGGTGCGGGCGCGGTCGGCCGCGGAGATCCCGGTGGTGACTCCTTCGGCGGCTTCGATCGACTCGCAGAAGGCCGTGCCGAAGCGCGAGGTGTTACGGGCTGTCATGGGCGGCAGATGCAGCGCGTCGCAGATGTCGGGGCTGAGCGAGAGGCAGATCAGCCCGCGCGCGTTGCGGGCCATGAAGTTGATGATCTCCGGCGTGACGAATTCCGCGGCGATGGTGAGATCGCCCTCGTTTTCGCGGTCCTCGTCATCGACGATGACCACCATGCGGCCGGCGCGGAAGTCGTCGATGGCTTCGGGAATCGGGGCAAACGGCATGCTTTGAACTTTCAGGATAGCAACGAGCGGAAGTCGGCGGGCCTAGAAGCCGAGTTTGGAATCCAGGTCGGCGGTGATGCGCGGCAGAGTTTGGGGATTATTCAAAACATTGCGGATGCCGTAGGCGGCGTAGTTATCGAACAGGGCGTCGGCGGCTGCGAGGGCCAGCGCGTAAGCCGCACGGGCGTTGGCGGTGCTCAGCCGGGACCAATCCTGGCGCAGGTTTTCCAGGCGCGGGATCTGGTGCATGGCGGCGAGCTGGCGAAGCTGGTCGCGCTCGCTGGCGGAGAGCGTATCGCCGGAGAGCTTCTGCGCCATGCCTTCCTGCAGCCAGGCGGGCCACGGCGTGGCGCCGGACGGAATCGAGGTCAGGCAGGCGTGCACCAGTTCGTGGGCGAGAGCCCGATGGATTTGCGGGCCGACGTTGACGCCCTCCCACCAGGCGATGTGGATTCGGCCGTCGTACAAGCCGCCGCTCCATTCGGCGGCACCGGTGCTGCGCAAGTAGGATTCGCGGCTTTGCACGATGGCCACGATGCGCTCGCCCGGGGCACAGCCAAGCTGCGCGGAGACGTTGGCGTATTCGGCGTCGAGCGTGGTGAGGATCGCGCGGGCGGTGTCAGCGGGCAGTTCCTGGTCCTCGTAGCGCAAAGCGATGTGCATGCCGATGAGCTTGCCGTCGCTATGGTCCGCATCGGCCTCGCGCTTGATGCGTTGATAAGCGTTGGCGAGAGCCGGGTTGGGCGCGATGTCCTGGGCCTGCTGGAGATAATCGAGCGAAAGTTTCAATTGGTCGGCGCGGTAGGCGGCCAGGCCGGCGAGGGTGAGAATGTTCGGGTCGCGTGGGCGGCGTTTGGCGATGGTTTCCAGCAAACCGAGCGCCTCGGCAAACTGATTGGCCTTGATCAATTGGACAGCGTGGTCGAGCGTCGGGTCGCCGAGGTGCGCAATCACTTCCTTGGAAACGGTGACGGCGGGTTCGAGCGCTTGTGCCGTCTCTACCGAGCCCGCGGATGACCGCGCCTTCTCGTAGCTATCCAAGCCGCTGAGCGCGGTTCCGGGAACGTAGCCTAAAACCTCCTTGCCGTCGACCGTGGCGGCGATCTTGAAGCAATCCGAGCCATCGGAGAGCCGGAAGCGGACCTCCACAGGCGTGCCCGCGGGCAGGTTGGCGATGACGGAATCGTCCGACTCACAGCCGGAATGCAGCGGGGTTGCGTCCTGGCGGACTGTCAGCGCGGCGAAGAAGAACAGGATGTGCGCCACCATCTTACTTCGATGCTACGGCGATTTGCGCGCGAAGTCCCTCGGGTGAAAGCCTCAGTTGGCGATCTTTACAGCCACGATCCGGAGGCGGCGGTAATCCAGCGTCCAGACCCCGTCGCGGAAGTGGGTGGGACGGAGGTGGGCGGCCAGATCGCGGATGGCTTCGTTGGGACGGTCCGGCGCCAGGTTGCCGAGATAGGTTTGGCAGAACATGCGCAGCCAGTCGTCGAGGCCGTTGGGGCCTTCGAGCTGGGTGGGGCGATCGAAGAGATGAGCCTGGCGGACTTCAAGGTCGTGCTGCTCGAGTAAGGACGCGTACTCGCTGATGCTCGGGTAATACCAGGGCGACTGCTCATCGGCCGAGGGGCCGAACATCGCGCGCAACGCCGCTTGAACGGAGGCGATGTTGCCTTTGCCGCCGAATTCGGCGATGAACCGGCCGCCGGGACGCAGCGCGCGTGCGATGGATTCGGCAGCGCCCGCGGCGTCCTTCACCCAGTGCAGGACCGCGTTGGAGAACACGGCGTCAAAGGCGCCCGGCAGGCGGAAGCTCGCCGCGTCGGCCAGCACGAACGAGAGCTGGGGAAAATTCTTGCGCGCCTCTTCGAGCATGACGGGCGAAGCGTCGAGGCCGGTGACCTGCGCGCCGGAGTCCGCGATTTGTGCGGTGAGCTGGCCGGTGCCGCAGCCGAGATCCAGGATGCGTTCGCCGGGGTGCGGGTCGAGCAGTTCGAGCAGACTCGCGCCGTAGCGCCACACGAAGGAATGCTTGTCCTGATAGCGCCGCGCGTCCCAGCCCGCGCTCACGCCTTCTTGCCGCGGACGGCGGCTTTCTTGGCGGGCTTGGCTTGGGCGTCGTCTTCGATGGGCGGCGGCGGGTCGTCGGCGGTGGCCGGGGAGGCCGGACCCATCGCGGACAGAACCTTGTTGAACAACTCCTGCTTCTTCAAATCTTTCTTGGAAGGAGGCGCCTGTCCGTTGCGGAAGTCATGGTCGTGATAGCAGGTACGGCAGCGAACTTTGGCGGGTTCCGCGTTGAGCAGAGAGACGATCGCGTGATTGGTAATGCGGCGGCACTTAATGCAGTGATCGTCGATTATGTCTCCCAAGCGAAAATCAGACATAGACAGCGCGAATAGCCCGAGTATATCAAAGCTGGAATGCCACCAAGCCGATGATGGCCGCGCCGAGTATGATCCAGAACGAATCGACGCGCGTAAACGCGATCAACACGAAGCTGGCGGCGACGATCGCGAGCAAGAGGGGGCCGGTGATGGCATCACGCGCCAGAGGAACCGCCGCGGACGCCATAAGTCCTGCGCCGGCGCAGACCACCGCGCGGGTGACGGCGCGAGCTCGGGGATGTTCGGCGCGCTTCCCGAGAAAACGCAGCATGGGGATGATGAGGAACGCCGGGGTGATCATGGCGAGCCAGCCGGCACAGGCTCCCGGGATTCCATCCGCGAGGTAGCCGACACTGACCACGTAAATGCCGACCGGTCCAGGCCCGATTCTGCCGGCCGCCACCGCGGTGTTGAGCTGGCGGTCCGTCAGCACGTGGTAGCGCAGCACGAAGTCGTCGCGGATGACCGGCAGCGACGCCAGGCCGCTGAAAGAAGTCAGCGTGGCTTTGACCAGCAACAGGTAGATGACGACGATGTTCACCCTTCCACCCAGAAGTAGCCGGCCACGGCGGCAATCAGGATGACGCGCAGTGGCGAGAGGCCAACGACATCGGAGAGCAGGAAAACCCCGGAGGTGATCACGACGGGCCGCAGCCAATTGGCGCGGGACGCTTGGGTGCGGACCAGCAGAAACGCCGCGCCGATCATGGTGCCGACGGCGGCGGCGACCACTGCGTTCACGACGGCAGTGGCCATCGCGTAGTGCGCGCTGAATTCATAGGCTTGCGTGATCCAGACCACCAGGACGGAGGCCGGAATTGTGACTGCAAGCACAGCCGCGAATGCGCCCGCCAGGCCGAGGATATACCAGGCGGTTGCGGCGCAGAACGCCAGAACGTTGGTGCCGGGAGTGAGGCGAGCCAGGCCGAAAGCGATGGCGAACTTGTCCGGGGCGAGCCAATCACGCCGGTAGAACTCACGCTGCAGGACGGCGATAGTGGGGTCGCCACCGCCGAAGACGGTGACGCCGACGCGCAGGAACAGGCGCGCGACTTCGGAAAGGCGCGGTCGAGTCATCGGAGCTACTGTAGCAAGGCCCGTGCCGGGTGCTTGGGGATCAACTCCTAAATGCGCCCGGCGACGAGCCTCGCCAGCGCGACCGTCTTCTCCTGGCCGGGCACGAACTGCTGAAATCCCAGCAAAAAGAACGTATCGCCTTTCAGAACCATGATGGAATGGCCAGCGGGCAACTCGACGGCGCGGTCGCCGACGCCCGCGACGGGCTGCATTGCGATGCCCGCCACATCCACGCCCACGGCGCCCTTGGCCCGCGCCTGAGCCGTTTCCATCTTGTCCCACTGCGCCTTTCCGTCCTTGCGCCATACCTGGAGGCTGAAGGCGTAGTCACTATTCTTGTTGTCGCCGTCCGCCTCACTTAAGGCGCCTGCCGCTCCCCCGATAAGCCTCTCGATGTCCGCGGCGCCGGCTTTGGTATCGGACTTGCCGATGTTGGCTATACCCGATGCGATCTCCTGCCGGATAATTCGCTGCCGCTCCGCTGCGCTGACCCAATACCGGCACACCTGGGTGTCATCGGGACCATTTGGCACGAGTTCCGCACGATCCACCGCGACGCCCAGGATCTGAGCCGCTTCCTGACCTTGCAACAAACTACAGCCGCTCCCCTGCGACGGCGGAAATGTCCTCGCAATGGATTCGCTGCTCGCGGCGGCGCTCTGCGATTCGACCCCGTACTCCTTCTTCAGTTCTGTGATCTTTTGCTTGGCGCGATAGCCGACGTACACCAGGCCTCCTACGCCGATCGCGCCCATTAGCACGAAAAAACCGAGGACGATGAAAAGGATCTTGATGCCGGAACTGGTGCGGGCGGGCTGCGGTTGCGCGGCTGGCGTTTGAATCATTGGCGCCGCCGACGGTGGTGGCCCGCTTTGCGCCTTGATCGCGGTCCCGCATGCGGTACAGAACTGTCCGGTTACCGGAGCGCCACAATTGGAACAAAAGCTTGCCATTGGATCCTCCGCTTACACCTCTGGCTTAGGATCATAACCGCAAATGTTGAAGCAGTCCAGCCCTCCGGCTGCGGCATTCTTCTGGACGTGAACATCCAGCCTCGGCCGGTTCAGCCCGATGCTATACTGAAATGAGTTGTAGCCTGGACGGGTGACGAACGGTGGCGCAGCGCTCATTCAGCGTCCGTAGTTTCGGAATTTTTCTCCTCCTCATTCCTGCGATTTTCGCGGCGACCGCGCTTGCGGCTGCGGATGATCCGGTTAACATCACGCCTCGCGTGAAGCCCGCCCCAAAGGAAGCGCGGGAAGTAGAAACCGAAGGCCGCCCGGCCAGCATCCGCATCGACAAGACGCTGGTGCAAATCAACGTGACCGTCACCGATCCGCTAAACCGCTTCGTGACCGGGCTCGAGAAAGAGCACTTCCGGCTGTTCGAGGACAAGGTGGAGCAGAAGATCCTGGATTTCTCCAGCGAAGACGCGCCGCTTTCCATCGGACTGGTGTTCGACACCAGCGGCAGCATGGGACCGAAACTGCAGAAATCGCGCGAGGCCGCGGTTGAGTTTTTCAAGACCGCCAACCCGCAGGACGAATTCTTCCTGGTTGAATTCAACGACCGGCCCCAGATGGTTGTGCCGTTCACCACCGATACCGAAGAGATTCAAAACCGGCTGGCGTTTTCGCAATCCAAGGGCAAGACCGCGCTACTGGACGGCGTTTACATGGCCATGAACCAAATGAAGAAGGCGCACAACCCGCGGAAGGCCATTCTCATCATTTCCGACGGCGGCGACAACAACAGCCGCTACACCGAGAGCGAGATCAAAAACGCCGTTCGCGAAGCCGATGTGCAGATCTATGGAATCGGCATCTTCGAACCGATCGGATCGCGCGGGCGGACCCCGGAGGAACTGATGGGCCCCAGCCTGCTGGGCGAGGTGGCGGAACTGACCGGCGGACGAAGCTACAACGTAGAAAATCTGAACGAACTTGCTGACATCGCCGCGAAGATCGGCATCGAGCTGCGCAATCAGTACGTTTTGTATTTCACTTCCTCCAACCAGACCCGAGACGGCAAATACCGCCATGTCAACGTGAAACTGGTGCAGCCGCGCGGGCTTCCTCCGCTTAAGGCTTTTTTCCGTTTAGGATACTATGCGCCTTCTGAATAGCTTCCTGTGCGTCGCGTTGCTGGCATCCGCTCAGAGCGCGCCGCCACAGGACAAACCTGGGCAGGACGAAGATCCGATCTTCAAGGTGGGTACGCGGCTGGTGCTTTTGCCGGTCAGCGTCGTGGGAAAAAGCGGGAAGCTGATCACCGATCTGCCGCAAAAGGCGTTCAAGGTTTACGAGAACGGCATCGAGCAGCCGATCAAGATTTTCCGGCGTGAGGACGTTCCCATTTCACTCGGAATCATTATCGACAACAGCGGCAGCATGCGGGAGAAACGGCAGAAGGTGGAAGCGGCCTCCATGGATCTGGTGAAGGCTTCCAATTCCCAGGATGAAGTATTTATCGTCAACTTCAATGACGACGCGTTCCTGGACGTGCCGTTCACCAGCGACATCAAGAAGATGGAAGAGGGAGTGGCGCGTATCGATTCTCGCGGGGGCACGGCCATGCGTGACGCCATCAGCATGTCCATCGACTATTTGAAGAAGGAAGGCAAGCGGCAGAAGAAGGTCCTGCTGGTGATCACGGATGGCAACGACAACGCCAGCACCATCAATCTGGAAAAACTCGTGACTCGCGCCGAGCAAAACGAGGTGCTGGTTTACGCCATCGGCCTGTTGAACGATGAGGAGCGCCGCGAGGCGAAGCTGGCCACACGGGCGCTCAACGCGATCACCCGCGAATCCGGGGGCCTGGCCTTTTATCCCAAGAGCGCGGCGGACGTCGATGAGATCGCGCTGCAGGTAGCGCACGAGATTCGGAATCAGTACACGATCGCCTACTCGCCCACCGTCCAGGAGATGGACGGCAGCTTCCGCCAGATCAAAGTTACGGTGAATGGGCCGGGCCACCCGATCGTGCGGACGCGCACTGGATACTACGCCACCCCGGATAAGTCCACACAGAAAGCCGTCGGCGAACTGCGCTGATGCTGCCCTTCCTGTGGCGCGCATCCCGCGGGTACCGCCTGCGGCCCTGGCGCAGCCCTTATCTCCGTTGGCGCATGGAAACTTATTGGGGCACACCTGCCGAGGAGATTGGGTTTGGCGATTTCTGGCGCTTCGTGTGGCAGCACCGTGCCGACCTGGCCCGGTTCTTGCGCTGGGCCGACCGGATGGGCTGAGCTACTTCCCGCCTTCAGTTATTTCCCGAAGTACGTGTCGTTCAGGGTGATCGGGTTCTGCTGCTTGATCTTCTCGGCGGCCTCTTGCGCCATCTTCGGCTTCATCCGCTTTTCGATTTCCGGCTTGGCCTCTTCCAAGGTTTTGGAAGTCCGCGACTCGACCTTGATGATGTGATAGCCGAACTGGGTCTTCACTGGCTCGCTGATCTGGCCGACCGGCAAGCTAAACGCGGCCTGATCGAAAGGACCCACCATCTGGCCGTGGCTGAATTTGCCAAGCGCACCGCCCTTGGCCGCCGAACCAGTGTCATCGGATTCCGCTTTGGCGAGCGTCGCGAAGTCGGCGCCCCCAGCCAGTTTCTTGCGGATGTCCTGTGCCTTGTCTAGCGCCTCTTGATCCGTCAGGTCCTTCTGGTTCGGTTTCAGTGGCACGGGCGAGCCTTTATAACGGATCAGGATATGGCTGGCCTGCGCTTCCTCGAATTCGTCTTTGTGAGTGTTGTAATACGACTGCACATCGGTGTCACTCAGCTTCACCTCCGCGGATAATTTCTCAGCCAGGGAGCGCGCCAGGTAGTTGTCGGCCTGAACCATCATCATCTCCTTGACCCCGGGCTCCTGATCCATCTTGCGCTTCCGGGCTTCCTGGGCCAGGGCTTCCATCTCGCCGAATTGCTCGGCCACCTGGCGCTTGGCCGCAGCCGTATTGGCAGGCCGTCCATTCTGCGCGAGTGCCGCCAAAAGACTCTCAAACTGGGCGCGGGTGATCTTCTGATCGCCGACGGTCAGCACCACAGCGTCGGGCGCGAGGCTGGCCCCTTCCAGGGCGGGCTTCGATTGAGAAGCCGCGGGCGGCGCTTGCTGAGCGCTGGCCACCATCAGGCCGCAAATGGCGAATAAGCTGGCAAACTCGAGTAAACGCATGTCAGCTTCATTGTACAGGGTTGTGCCCGCTGGCGTCTGTTTTGACGTGAATCAACGCTGGACAGCGGCGCCCGAGGCAGTTCCGCTAATGTATGAATGCCAAGCCGAGCGGGTGTTGTGCGCTGCCCGGCAGCGTGATGGTCCGCGTGACCTTGTTTGTGATCGTGCTGATCTGCGATATGTTGTTCGAAAGCGCATTCGTCACGAAAAGGTCGTGACCCGACGGGGTAACCCTCAAGACGTGGGGGAGACTCCCCACCGCGATCCGCGTAACCAATTGATAACTCGACGCATTGATCACTTGAATCGCGCCCGGGCTGTTGCCTTCGGCGAGATAGACCGTGGAGCCGGTCGGGTTGAAAGCAATTCCGGTGGCGAATGGAACGTTGAACGCGAATACGTGGGCGTTGGTTGCCGTATCGTACACGTCCACCCGGCTGTCGCCCCGGCTAGCGACCCAAACCTGCGTACCGTCGGGGGAAACTGCAAGCCCCGAAGGAAAGCAACTGATGGGGAACGTTGCGCTTACGGCGAGGCTGGACATGTCGATGATGAACATGGTGGATTCCGGGTTGGTGTTGCAGGCGTGGTCGGTGACATAGGCGCGCGAGCCGTCGGGCAAGAATGCGATGTTGTTGGGCGTTACCTGAGACCCATCCGGAGCCTTCAGAGTGATCGTCTTGGTGACTGTCTTTGAAGCGATGTTCACTACCGAGACCGTTCCGTCCCCGGCGTTGGCCACCAGCACCTGAGTGGCGTCCGGCGTAGGCGCGGCCTTGACCGGAGTGTTGCCGACCGGTACCCTCGCTGTCCTGGTCCACGGACAAGTGCTGAAGAAGCTGACGGTGTTGTTGCTGCTTCCCGGGAAGATCAATTGGCTGGCGTTTGTGGCGTCGCACTTCGGATCCGTCTTGGGCGCACTTATGCCGGAATAGGCCGGATGAAAGGGAATCCGCATCGGGAACGGCATCAGCTTGGCGACGGGAGTGGTGGTGGCAAGCGCCCGTGCTTGTGGCCCCGGCTTCTCTTTCAGCGGCGGTGGCAACGGAACGTCCGGAGGGTCCGGAATGTCTTCAAATGGATCGGATAGCAGAGATGGGAAATCCGGGAAGGGATCGTCGAAGTCCGGCGGCGGGGGCGGAGGTGGAAGATCGATGGGGTCGTCGAATGGGTCTTCGGGCGGGAAGGGAATGTCGATGGGGTCAGGGAGATCACTGATGGGGTCGAAAGGATCATCGAGGAAGGGTGGAGGATCATCCGGGAACGGGATATCCGCAAAATCGTGGGGAGGGGGCGGAGGCGGGGAGTAAACCGGATTGCTGCTGTACGTGCTCCTGGCGCCAAGCAGAACCAGGACAATCAGAACTAGAAGAGTGCGCACGGTTAATCTCATGATGCTCCTCTATTGGTAGATGACCGTCTTTCCTTCAAATGTGCCGGATAGGATGGCGCCCAGGTCCAGGCCGCTGGCGCTGAAAGAGGCGGGAGTGGCCAGCGGTAACGCGCCAACGTAGATTACCCCTTTGGACTGCAATAGGTGCCCGCGCATAGGCGGAATGTTGCCGAGGATTTGTGATGGCACCGTGAAACTGGAAGATCCCGCGGCCGCAACGCACACGAACACAGCAGAGGAGTTGGTGGGCGTGTCTACTCCCCCGCCGAAGATGATGACAGACTGGCCGGAAGGAGCAGCCGTCCAGTTCACGGTGAAACCCTGGCTGCGCGTGATGGTTGTGGTCTGGGCTCGATTCGTCCACGTCAGCGGCGTCGACACATTGACCGGCGCCGAGAACGATCCGATATCGGCGCCGCCCGCACCCGAAAGCGTGAGACCGCCGGGGTTTAGGATAAGGCTGGATGGAACCAGCGAGCCGGTGTAGGTGTAACCCAGCGGCTGGTAGTTCCGCACGTTGTTTGTGGGTCTCGCCATGTTACGGCTGCCCGCCGTGCCGGACAGAGTGAAGGTGGCGCCGGCATTCAGGAATTTTGCGCCAGCGTCGTCCGCACCGGGAATCGAATCGCCGTCAAAGAGGTCGCCTGGAGCTGTGTAGGCCGTGCAGGTTCCTGGGGGCGGCAGAGACAGGATCGCATTGAACGGCGCCGGCGGAACCGGATTCTCCTGCTGGAAGGTGAGCATCGCCGCGTCGGTTGTGACCTCTCCCGGCGTTGCTAGACCGACGTCTTCGGTCACATCCGTGCGTAGCAGCCCGATCAATCCGATCTTCTTGCCCGTGCGGAAGGCTGCGGAGAGCGCGTTGGAGGAATCCGAGCAAGGGGAGCCGTCGTCCGAGATGGCCATGGTCGTGGTGTTGCTGACGGTGCTGCTCGAGGTTCGGACTTGGACGGGCACCCAGCAGCCCGGCGGCGCGTTGGAAGGCACAGTGAAGTTGATCTGGTCAAGCCCCGAACAGCAGGAGCTGCGTCCGCTGTAGGCAATCGTGGCCGCCTGTCCGCCGACGAAGAGTTCGACTTTGGTCGCGAGGTCGCCGGACAGAGGAGGCTGATTATCCGCATTCAGGCCGGCGCCAAGTCCGGTTCCGTAAAGAATAATGGTTTGACCCGGCTTGGCGGCGGCTGATGGTGTGTTGACGGGCAGGTGCGAGGCATCCACAAAGTTCTGCATCACGCCCGGACCGATGCCGCTGCTATCAATGCTGAAAATGCCGAAGCTGTCGGTCGCAACGTGCGCGGTTTCGGGAGGACTCTTGGCGTTATTGTAGGTGACGTAGATGGATACCGCGCCCAGAGGAGCATTGGAGGGCATGATGGCGTTGATTTGTCCAGCGCTGACGAACACAGGGATGGCGGCAGCGGTGGTGCTACCCTGCGTTACCTGCACGGACACGCCCCCGAGCGTGGTGGAGAGCGGGAAAGACAGGCTGGGGCTGGAAGAGGGGCCCAGCCGCGCGCCGAAGATCGTGAACAACGAACCGCGCGCGATAGAGCCAGCCGGCAGGCCAGCTTGCATAAAGCTGGCGGCATTAACAATCCCGTGATGAGAGATTAACGGTTGGGCAGAGACGGAGAAGCTGGCGGTCGTCAACAAAAGACATACCCAGACGCTTCGCATCGTACCTCCATTTCGAAGGGTGTTTTCCAAGGAGCGCATGGAGCACTCGAACTTGAGGATAACAAAGTGTAGTAACTGGAACGGAGTGACGGATTCAACGTAAACTGGGACGAATGTTCCGCTTTGGAGGCGTCGAGGCTGGTGGCACCAAGTTCATTTGCGGGGTCGGCAGCGGGCCCGGCGACCTGGACTCCGCCGAATTTCCCACCACGACGCCGGCGGAAACGCTCGGAGCGGTTATTTCGTTCTTTCGAGCCCGGTTGCCCATTGCCGCGATCGGAATCGGATCGTTCGGGCCGATTGATCCCAACCCGTCATCGCCAACCTTCGGCTACATCACGTCCACGCCCAAGGCCGCGTGGCGGAACTTCGACTTTGCCGGGTCTGTGCGGCGCGCGCTGGACGTTGAGGTTGCCTTCGACACCGACGTGAACACCGCAGCCCTGGCCGAGTTTCGTTGGGGGGCCGCGCGCGAGTGTGGCAATTTCCTTTACGTGACAGTCGGGACCGGGATCGGCGCTGGAGCCTTCGTGGGCGGGCGCTTGTTGCGCGGATCGTCGCACCCGGAGATGGGACACATCTTCGTCCCTCATGACCGCGCGCGCGATCCGTTCCCGGGCAACTGCCCCTTCCACGCCGATTGTTTGGAAGGCCTCGCCGCCGGACCGGCCATCGAAGCGCGCTGGGGCCTGGCGGCGCACCTCCTGCCTGCCGGCCATCCAGCCTGGGAACTGGAGGCCGATTACCTGGCCCTAGGCATCGTCAATTGGACCTATACGTTAGCGCCGGAGTTGGTCATCCTCGGCGGCGGAATTCTGCGGCACCCAGATTTGCTTCCGCTAGTCGGCAAGAACGTGGCTGGTCTTCTGAATGGGTACGTGGCGACGCCGGAAATCGTTCGGCCAAAGCTCGGCGATAAGGCGGGAGTGCTCGGGGCGATTGCCCTAGCGTCCAGTTTGCCTGCACGCCAGACCCCGGTTTCGCGTCATAATTGGTGTCATGGAAAAGGTTTGTAGGCGCCTCCGCGCCCGCGGATTCTCGCTCATCGAGCTTCTGATCGTCATCGCGATCATCTTGATCATTCTTGCGATCGCCGTTCCTAAGCTGGGCAGCGCGCGCATGAACGCCAATGAGATGGCTGTTCTCCGGGAACTGCAGACCATCAATACCGCGCAGACTCAGTACATGTCGCAATTTGGCACTTTCGCGACCACGCTGGCGCAGCTCGGCCCGCCCACCAGCGGTGGCCCGGGCCCTCAAGCCGCTGATTTGATTCCCTCCAGCTTGTCTACCGGAGATAAAGACGGCTACCTGTTTACGCTGACCGGCACGCCCCAAGGTTACACGTTGAACGCCATTCCCAAGGTCTTCAACACCTCGGGACGCAGGACATTCTATACGGATCAGAACATGATCTACCATCAAAACTGGTCTGCCGAACCCGCCAACTCCAGTAGTCCCGAAATCAAGTAAAACCGGAACCGACCGGAATTGTATGCGAGCAATCCCGGTAGCAGGAAATTAGCCTCACCTCTCTTTCGAGCAAACCAAAAGCTTGCGGGCTGCGTAGAAGAGTGTATGGGTCCCTGTCGGTCCGCTTCAACCCCAGGCAATGTCGCTCCTGTTACCGATAGCGCGGGCAACACGATCAAGCGCTGCTTCCTGGCTGGATTTACCGTCAAAGAGGCAGTCTATGCATCCGGCACTTCCCTGAGCCGGCATCGGCACGCCCACGCCTATCTCTCTTTCGTTCTCTCCGGCGGGTACACGGAAAAGTATCTCAGCCGCGAAACTGAGTGCCGGGATGGGATGCTGCGCTTTCTTCCCGCCGACGAACTGCACGAGAACCTGTTTGCGGTGGCTACGAACTGCCTCCTGGTCGAGATCGAGCCGCAGGTGCTGCGCCGCCTGGGAGACGATCAAATGCGGACGTTGTCCTCGCCGCGTCAGATCGCGGGCCCGGTGTCGGCGTGGCTCGCCAGCCGCATGCTGCACGAGTTTCGGGCCGACGACGATGTCGCGCCGCTGGCCATGGAAGGCGTGCTGCTGGAAATCCTGGCCGAAAGCGCGCGTGAATTTGACGAGAGTTCCGCAAACGCGCCGGGCTGGCTGAGGAAGGTGCATGAATTTTTGGAAGCTTCCTACCTCAGGTCCAGCGGGCTGGCCGAACTGGCGGCCGTGGCCCGCGTTCACCCGGTACATCTGGCGCGCGAGTTTCGGCGGCATTACAGAATGACCATCGGGGAGTACATTCGTAAGCGCCGCATCGAGCACGCATCGCATCTGCTGTCCCATTCGCTTCTGTCTCTTGCGGAAATATCGAAGGTGTGTGGTTTCTCCGACCAGAGCCACTTTTGCGCGCTCTTCAAGAGATACACGAGCCTGACGCCGGCGAAGTTTCGCGATTTGTCGACGCGTTAAGCCGCGCTACACCCACCACGCCGCGGCTGGCTTGTCGCGGATCACGATGCTGTTCAGGAACGCCGCGGCTTTGGTGAGCCCTTCGTCGGGCGACATGAGCGAGTCTTCGTGTTCGATGGACAGTACGTAATCGTAGCCGTACATCCGCAAGGTGGAGACGAACTCCTTCCACCACCCGAAGGCGTGTCCATAGCCGACCGTGCGGAAGATCCAGGAACGGTTCCGTTCGTCAGTGTACTTCTTGGTGTCGAGGACGCCGGTCTTGGGCAAGTTCGCCTCGTACATCTGCGTGTCCTTGGCGTGGACGTGGAAGATGGAATCGCCCAGCACGCGGATGGCGTGGATCGGGTCGATGCCTTGCCAGAACATGTGGCTGGGGTCGTAATTGCAGCCGACGGCGCTTCCCGCGATCTTGCGCAACCGCAGCAGCGTCTCAGGGCTGTAGACCACGAAGCCTGGATGCATCTCAATGGCGATCTTCACGCCGTGATCTTTGGCGAACTGCGCGTGCCGCGTCCAGAAGGGCGCGACTTTTTTCTCCCACTGCCATTCGAGCACGTCGAGATATTCGGGCGGCCACGGGCAGGTGACCCAGTTTGGATATTTGGCGCGGTCGCTATCGCCGGGGCAACCGGAAAAATCGATCACCACCGGTACGCCCAACTTTTCGGCCAGCCGCACGGTCTTCCGGCTGGTTTCTTGGTAGGCCTTGGCCACGGTGCGGTCCGGGTGCAGCGGGTTTCCGTGGCAACTGAGCGCGCTGATGGAGAAGCCTCGGCCTTCGAGCTTCTTCTTGAACTCAGCCAGCGCGTGCCGGTCGTTGAGCATGTCGAGCTTGCAGTGCGGGTCGCCGGGATAATTGCCAGTGCCCAATTCGACGGTGCGGATGTCCAGGCCCATAAGTTTGTCGAGCACCTTGTCGAGCGGGAAGTTGGACAGCAATGCGGTGAAGACGCCGATTCTCATGAGTATTCCTCTTAGGACGGAGAGTGATGTTCGATGCCCAGCTGCTGGCATTTCTTGTATAGATGACTGCGTTCCAGGCCTAGGGCGCGAGCGGTGTCGGTCATCTTGTAATTGTGTTTCTTCAGTTCAGCCAGGATCACCTCGCGCTCATGCGCGTCCATGCGTTCCGACAGGGACCCGGTGCCGGGCGATGGCGGCGGAGCTGTCAAATCGAGTGGCAGCGCCAGGCGCACTGTGGCGGCGTCCACGCAGTCGTCAGCGAGCAGCAACAGGCGCTCGACCACGTTGCGCAATTCCCGCACGTTGCCGGGCCACGCGTAGCGCTGCAGTTCGGCGTAAGCGTCGGTGGTAATCTCGCGCGGCTTCCAGTCGTTCTGCTCGGCGACGGCCTGCGCGAAGAAGTCCACCAGCAGCGGGATGTCCTCGCGGCGATCGCGCAGCGGCGGCAGCAGGATCGGAAAAACGAAGACGCGGTGGTACAAGTCCTGTCGAAAAGTCCCGCTGCGCACCAGCTCTTCCAGGTTGCGGTGGGTCGCGACGATGACGCGGACGTCTACGGGAATGGTCCGGTCGCCGCCGATGCGCTCGATTTCCTTCTGCTCGAGGACGCGCAGCAGCTTGGCCTGCATGAGCGCGGGCATGTCGCCGATCTCGTCCAGGAACAACGTGCCACCGTGGGCTTGCTCGAACTTGCCGAGGTGGCGCGTCGCCGCGCCGGTAAATGCCCCCTTTTCGTGGCCGAATAGCTCGGATTCGATCAGCTCCGCCGGTACGGCCGCGCAGTTTAGCGTGATGAACGGACCGTTGCGGCGGTTGCTTTTGTCGTGCAGCGTGCGTGCGACCAGTTCCTTGCCCGTGCCGGTTTCACCCAGAATCGCAACGCGCGTCTCGCTCGCCGCCACCCGCTCCACCTTTGCCATGACCGTCTGCATGACGGCCGATTTCCAAACCAGCTCCTGTTTGCCCGCGCGCTGCCGCAGGCGCCGGTTTTCTTCCTCCAGGCGCGACAGCTTCACCGTGTTGTCCACGGTGACCAACAGCTTCTCAGTGGACAGCGGCTTCTCGAGGAAATCGACTGCGCCCAGGCGCGTCGCGCGCACGGCCATCTCGATGCTGGCCTGGCCCGAGATCATCACCACAGGTGTCTGCACGCCGGCAGTTTTCAACTCGGCAAGCAGCGTCAAACCGTCCTTGCCCGGCATGACGACATCGGACAGAATCACATCGAAGCGCTGGGCCTTGGCAACCTCCAGCGCGCGATCGGCCTGATCGCACACAACTGCCTCATGCCCGGCCAGACGGAAAGCCCGCGCGAGCGAAGCCAGCGTGTTGGCATCGTCGTCCACCAGCAGCAGCTTGCTCATGCCTTCAACTCGATTCGAAATGTGGAGCCCTTGCCCGGTTCGCTTTGCACCGTGATGGTTCCCTTATGATCGCTCACCACGGACTGCACGATGGCCAGGCCCAGCCCGGTGCCGTGTTGCTTAGTGGTGTAATACGGCGTGAAGAGGCGCTCGCACTCTTCGGGCGTCAAGCCTTGGCCGGTATCGCAAACTTCCAATGAAATCTTGCCGTCGAGGCGAACCGTGCGAATGGTCAACTCGCCACCTTGCGGCATCGCGTCCAATGCGTTCAGGACCAGATTGCGCAGCGCGCGCCGGATTTGCTCGGGATCGGCGGAAATGGCGCTCACATCTTCGGCGAGCAGCAGCGTGGTTTGGACAGGCGGGCGGCCGGGCGCCTGCATCTGCGCTTCGAACAGCTTCACCACTTCGCGCGCCACCTGATTCACGTCGACGGGCTCCAGGTGCGGCGCGGGCATTTTGGCGAAATCGCTGAAGCGGCCAATGATGGTTTTCAGGTTGTCCAGCTCGGCCAGTAGAGTCGTTGTGCTCTCGCGGAACACTTCCTCGAACTGTTCCGGCGATGCGATCCTGGAGCGCTGCAAGTTTTCGATCGTAATCTGCAAAGGAAAGAGCGGATTCTTGAGTTCGTGCGCAAGACGCCGCGCCAACTCGCGCCAGGCAGCGACGCGCTCAGCCTGAATCATGCGGTCGCGCTGCTCCACTAGTTGTTCAGTCATGCGGTTGAAGTCGCTGGCGAGCTGGCCGACTTCGTCGGATGATGCGACGGCTGCGCGGGTGTCCCAGCGGCCGCTCGCGACTTCGCGAACGCTCGAGGCCAATGCTCGCAGCGGGCGCGTTACGCGGGAAGCGGTCCAGAAGCTGAGGACAAGGCCCAGCAAGACTCCCGCCGCGCCGACAGCTCCGGCGGTTCCCTGAATGTACCGTTTGAGATTCGCCAACTCCGCACGAGAATTCTCCACCAACAAAATGGCGAGAAGCTTCTGGTCGCGGCCGGTAAGCGGAATCGCCGTGATGGTGGCGGCCGAGTTGGCGCGCGTCGTCTCGCGTGGCTGCTGTTGGATGTCCTTTACCAGATCTGCGGCCAGTTTGGATCCCAGGCTTTCCGGCGGCACGAGCGGTGCGAAGTTGCGATACAGCTGAACGCGCATCCCTTGAGCGACGGGCAGGGAATCGAGAAACTCCTTGTCCAGGCGCTGGCCTCCGGCGACGTAGAGCGCGCCGTCGCCGGCTTTCAACGTGCGCACGGCGATCAAGCCTAATGCGGAACCGTCCGCCAGATCTTCCTGCTTCAGGAAGACACTCTGCGCTTTCCAGTTCACCGGCTGCGCGAGCCAGTCCTCTTTGTAGCCGAAGCGGGCGGGCCATTCGGCCGAACTGATAATGGCGCCGTCCGGGCCGACCAACTCGAGGAAATCGAGCGACTGCTCTTGTGCCAACGCCTGCGCTTGGCTGTAGTACTGCGCCGTGTCGGCGCGGCCGCCTCCGAGATTCACAGCCAGCCGTTCAACCGGGTCCGAAATGGCAACGGCATCGATCCGGCGCGCAACGTCGGCGCCTCGGCGGTCGAATTCGCGCCGGAATTGGGCAACCAGGGATGTCGTACGCTGGGCGTCCTGCCGCTCGAAGGATTGCGTGACCAGCGCCGACACCACGGCCGCCACTAGCCACACGGCCAGCACGACGGCTGCCGTGATGCTCAGGAAGACCTTGGTACGGAAACTCATTGTTCCACCCACAAGTCTTCGAGCGGAAGACTGAAGCTGCCGCTTTTGGGAACCTGGTGGACGCGCGGCGCGACGCCGTAGGTGTCGGGCAGATCGATGATCGGAATCACGCGATGTTCGTCGAGCAATGCGCGCTCTGTCTGGTAGAGGGAATCGGGCTTCGACGCGTCAAGTGCGCCGGCGCGGTCGGCCATGCCCAGAAGTCCGGCCAGCCGCGCCAGTTCCGATACGGCATCCCTCGATTCGAGCTGCCATTCCACCAGGCTTAAATTGCCGTTCGACGAAGTTGCCGGCTGAATGTTCATTCCCGCGTCGCGCGCGTTCAGCGCAACACGCTCCGCCACCGATCGCAGGAACACGTCATCCGGCGGATAGCTCACGCTGAGCGTGCCCGGGCGCAGAGGAGCGGCCATCTGCCGGGCGCGCGAGAGTTCCGGCGGCGCTTGAAACAAGAAGGCGTATCCGCTCAGCCATTGCGGCAGCAGGCCGAACGCCGGTTCGCCGCGCTTCTGTGCGAGCACATTGACGATAGGCGAGCGATCGATGGCCACGGCCAGCGCCTGCATCAACGGGGGCAGCGCATTCGCGCCAAGCAGAGCGACCAGCTTCCGCGGCGCCGACGACCAGATCGCGGTTCCTTCGGGCAGAATCCGCCGCCCCGGCCCCGACGGAATGTCGAAGATGTCCGCGCGCACGCGCCCCGCGCCGAAGCTGATGTTGACCGCATCCAGGTAAGGCCGTCCTCCCCAATAGTCGTCGAAGGCGGCGAGCGACAAACGCCGGCCCGGCTCCCATGCGGCGACGCGGAAAGGCCCGGTTCCGATCAGCGGGTTCGTGTCGCTCTTGCGAAAGATGGCGGTCCGGGGCGCGGCGAGTTCCAGTAGCAAATCGGGGATGGCGGATTCCGATTGCACCACCAGCGTCTGGCCGCCGGCCAGCACGGATACGTCGCCGTGTGTCCTCTTGAGCGCCGCCAACAGGGCGGGCGCCGCATTGGCTGCATTCAGCGGCTCGCCGTCGTGAAAGACAACTTTAGGACGTAGCGAAAATGTCCAGCGCTTGCCGTTTAGCCGCCAGGCAGTGGCCAGCAGCGGCTCAATCTGACCGCGCGAATTAAGGCGTACCAGCGTCTCGGCGATGGCGGGCGAAATCGGGCCGTGCCGATCGGCTGGGTCGAGGCTAGTCCAGGGCGTGGAAAGCTCGACGGATAATGTACCGCCATAGCGCGGACGCGTTGCGCCTATCGCCGAAGCGGCCAGGAGACTACTGAGCGCAAGCCAAGCCGAGGCGCGAAGCCGCATAGTCTCCCGTCTGCAAATCCCGGACCACGACCGTCACCTGTCCGCGCGTTTCGGCAGGCCACAGCGCTGTCACCGCTCCGGGAACCGCCAGCGGCTCACTGGCGGCCGATGCCTGTCCGCCCGCGATTTCGAACGCCTGCACCTGGTCATGATCGGAGTTGTTGCCGTCGGCGATTGCAATCGCGTTTTGGGTGCACGGGTTGTCCATGGCGGCTATGTCGCTGCCCCAGCCTTCCGCGCCGGAGGCGGGCGGGACCGTCGGCGAATACCGAGCGGCTGGCGCTTTGTCCGACTCCAACACGTTGCGGTCCGTCACCCACCGGACGTCGTTCCATGTCTCGTTTCCGGGGGCGCAGTTGAGTTGGAGCGCTGGCTGCGTGGTTCCAGTGCACGTTGCTCCCGGCACATAGACTCGAAATCCGTCGACGGCGCTGAGAATGCGACCGCGCGGATCGCGAGGCATCGGCCGTGAAAGCGTCAGCGGGGCAGACGAAGCGAACGTCCATTTGCCTCCGCTCATCTGATAGCTGGTGACGTTGGACGTGCTCAGCACCAGCATCTGCTGGCCGGAATTGAGCAGCAGAACATCCAGCACCGGTTCCGGCTGCGTCCAAAGGGTCTTATTGACCAGCGTCATTCGCGGTCTGTCCTCGGCGCGCGGCGGTGTCCACGGCAGCATCGTGACCTGATGAGTGTCGCCCGTAACCGCTTCTGCCACGAACAAAGGCCCCCGCGCGCTTTCGGACAGCGTGACGACCACGCGCCAATCAGGCTGCGCCGCCGCCGGAGTGCCGGCCACTTGGATTCCCGCTTTCTGCAGCGCGTCCTGCAATTGGCCGCGGAAACTCGACCACCCGTCCGGCGGCTTCGTCATGAGGGTTCGTAAGTCGAGCGAAACGGTTGCGCGGCGCGGCAGCAGGGAGGAGATACGGGAGGCCAGTTGTGCGGCCGCTTCCGGCAGGGGCTGGGCTTCGGCCAGGATCAGACCAAACAATAGCGCGAACGCGACGCGGAGCATCGGTCACATTATCGCGCGTTACGGCTCCTACAACGAGCTTGAGTAGAAGAAATGCCAGCGCAAGACCGCATCCGAAACTGAGCGCCAAGCTTGCAGCGACCACGGTCATTGTGCACCCCCGGCGGCAACTGAGGTGAGGGCGGCGACCTGCGCCGTCGACACGTGACCGAACACGCTGGCCAGATCCGGCGGCACTTCGTTCAGCAGATCAACTTCATCGCCCACCTGAACCAATGCAAACAATGCCTCGACGTCGGCGATGCGCATCCGGATGCAACCGTGCGACGCGGCGTGGCCGATGGAGCTGGGGCGGTTCGTGCCATGAATGCCGTAGCCTTTGTAGCCGAGGCCCATCCAGCGCGTGCCCAGCGGATTGGCGGCGCCAGGTCCGACGACTTTTCCGGGCTGATACCAGGTCGGATTGACGACGCGGCTCGCGATATGAAAAGTTCCATGCGGGCTGGGCGTGTTCGCCTTGCCGACCGCCACCGGGAATATCTTCACCACGCGGCCGTCTTCGATCAGAGCAATCTTGCGGTCGGGGATGCTGATCACCAGTTTTCGGGTTGCGCCATCACCATAAACGTCGGCTGCCGCCGCTACCAGGATCGCCATGATTTTGAGTGCTTGCATCGCCTTTTCTCCTCTTGGCAGGGAAGAAAGCAGGCGGCTGGCCATGTCGTAGGTAACAGATTCTTAAGGAGATGCTCTGGCTGTCGACGTGTCGGGCAAGACACCGCGTGTCAATCGCGACACGACCTAATCCGCGAGTAGGTGCAGGACCACGTTGCGACGGTGCGCCCGCTCGCGGTGCTCGAAGAGGTAAATCCCCTGCCAGGTGCCGAGCGCCAGGTGGCCGGCGTGAATCGGAATCGATAGCTGCGTTTGCGTCAGCGCGGACCGGATGTGCGACGTCATGTCGTCCGGCCCTTCCGCCGTGTGCCGGTAGAGCCGCGTGTCTTCTGGCACCAAGCGCGTAAAGAAATCGGCCAGGTCCGCCACAACGTCGGGATCGGCGTTCTCCTGAATCACTAAAGACGCCGAGGTGTGCTGGCAAAACACGGTCAGCAGGCCAGTCTGGACACGCTGCGCGGCGAGCCAAGCTTCCACTTCGCGAGTGACTTCGTACAGACCTTTGCCGCGCGTGGCGATGGAAATCTGGTGAGTGGCCTGCCTCACTCGACCGTGACGCTCTTGGCCAGGTTGCGCGGCTGATCGACGTCGCAGCCCCGCCGCACCGCGATGTGATAGGCCAGCAACTGGAGCGGGACGACCTCCAGGATCGGCAGCAGCAGTTCGCTGGTAGGTGGAATCGGGATCAGGTGGTCGGCCATCTTGCCGACCTCGGCCTCGTCGCCCTCGCACACCACCGCGATCACGATGCCGTTGCGCGCCTTCACTTCCTGAATGTTCGACAGCGTCTTCTCGTAGCGCACACGGCTTTCTTCGCTGTTGGGATCGCGCGTCGCCAGCACCACGACAGGGAGATTCTCGTCAATCAGGGCATTCGGCCCGTGCTTCATCTCGCCAGCCGGGTAGCCTTCGGCGTGGATGTAGGAGATCTCCTTCAGCTTGAGCGCGCCTTCGAGCGCCATGGGGAAATGAATGCCGCGGCCGAGGAACAGAAAGTCTGTCACGCGGAAGAGCTTCTTCACCAGCTCATCATAGACGCCTTCGTTGCTCAAAACCGCTTCCAGTTTGCCCGGCAGCCGCACTAGCTGCTGCACTAACTTTAAGGACTCCTCCGGCGCCAGCGTCTCCCGCACCTGACCCAGGTACATCGCCAGGATAAAGAGCGCGGTCAGCTGCGACGTGAAAGCCTTGGTCGAAGCCACACCGATCTCGGGTCCGGCGTGCGTCATGAGCGTGCCGGCGGCCTCACGCGTGATCATCGAGCCGACCACGTTGCAAATTGCCAGAGTCTTGGAACCTTTCTGCTTGGCCTCGCGCTGCGCTGCGATCGTATCGGCGGTCTCGCCGGATTGTGAGATCACGACCGTCAGGGTTTTGTCGGAGACGATCGGGTCGCGATAACGGAACTCGCTGCCGTAGTCGACTTCCACCGGAATGCGCGCCAGCTTTTCGATCATGAACTTGCCGGCCAGCGCGGCGTGCCAACTCGTCCCGCAGGCGATGATGCGAATGGACTGAAACTCGCGAAACGCTTTCGGACTGATATCCATTTCATCCAGGAACACGCGGCCGGACTCTTGTCCCACGCGCCCCAGCACGGTGTCGCGGACTGCGCGCGGCTGCTCGAAGATTTCCTTGAGCATGAAATGCTTGTAGCCGCCCTTTTCGGCCATGATCGGATCCCACAGGATGTGGTTCACCTGGCGCTTGATGGGGCGGCCGTTGAAATCGGTCAGGTGCACGCCGTCGGCGGTGAGAACCGCCACGTCGCCGTCGGCCAGGAAGAACATGTCGCGGGTGTGGCTCAGGATCGCCGGCACGTCGGATGCGACGAAATATTCGCCGTCGCCCAGGCCGATCACCACCGGAGGTCCGGAGCGCGCCGCGACGATCTTGTTGGGATCGGAGCTCGCGATCACGCCCAGCGCGAAGACACCCGAGAGCTCCCGTACCGCCTTGCGGACCGCTTCTTCCAGATTGCCGTCGTAATATTTTTCCACCAGGTGCGCGATGATCTCGGTGTCGGTTTCGGTGACGAACTTGTGCCCTTCGAGCTGCAGTTGCTGCTTCAGGCTCAGATAATTCTCGACGATGCCATTGTGGACCACGACGATGTCGCCCGTGCAATCCCGGTGCGGATGCGCGTTCTCTTCGGTGGGGCGCCCGTGCGTGGCCCAGCGCGTGTGGCCGATGCCATAAGGCCCGTCGATGGGGTTTACGCGGATCGCGTCTTCCAGGTTGCGCAGCTTTCCGGAAGCCCTCCGGACGGCCAGGTGATGGTCGCCGTTTAACACGGCGATGCCGGCCGAATCGTATCCCCGGTATTCCAACCGGCGCAAGCCATCCAGGATGATGGGAACAGCTTTGCGGTTACCAATATATCCAACAATGCCGCACATACCTTCAGGATACAGGGTATCTAGGGAATGCCAGGTATCAGGACTTTCACGACCAGTAATGCCGTTCCCGCCAGCAAGGCCAGAAGAGCCTGATATTCCCGATGGCGCTTGTACAAATCCCAGCGGAAGCTGCCGGCGGCGTCCACCGGCCTAAAGGTTGGCCACAGCGCTGGGACGCGTCGCGCGTAAGCCTCGAAGCCGGGAAACAGGTCGCGCAGGTGCTGTTCCTCCAGAGCGATGACGGGAAGATAGACGAATACGAATACGGCTGCGAACAAAACCGCCAACTGCCATCGCCGGCAACTCACTACGAAGCCCGCGGCCGCCAGCAGCGTCCCCAAATACAGTGGATTGCGGACGTACGCATAGGGGCCGCTCTGCGCCAGGCGTTTGTCTTTTTCCAGGTGCCCAGTGGCCCACGCGCGCAGCAGCAATCCCAGGATGGCGATCGGCAATCCCCAGGCCAGTGAGCGAACGCTTGGGTCCGAGAACCACGCGAAAAGGAGCACCAACACCAGGCCCAGCGGCGCTCGCAGGCGGGCTACACGGTCCGCGTAGGGCTTGGGAAAAGCGATCATCCGCTCACTGATGTTTGCCGGTCGCGGCGAGGATGGGCTCTAGTGCCGCGAACACCTGGTCCGGCTTGATTTCGCGCATGCTGGCGTCGGGCGCGGACGTTCTGCGGTAGGTGGTCAGTGCGCCGGCGCTTCTGAGCACGGTGATCGTTCCGCCGTAAGGGCCGTGCCGGGCGGGATCCGTGGGTCCATACACCGCGACGCCGGGCTTGCCGAGAGCTGCCGCTAGGTGTAGCGGGCCGCTATCCACGCCCACCACGGCGATCGCTTTGCGCGTGGCATAGATGAGGCCGGGGATAGAGGACACGTGCGTTTGTGCGCCTTCCACGAGAACCGGGTACGGGGCGTCTACAACCAGCGGGATGCCGCAGTCTCGCTGCAATCGAGCGGCTAGCTGGGAATAAAATTCTAGCGGCCACTCCTTGGCGCCCCAGCCTGCCAGCGGGCTTGCCAGCACGAAATCGACTTCCGGTAGCGCGGATTCCTGCACGCCCTGCGGCAGCGGAAACGTGCGCAGGATGTTGGAAGCTCCCGCGGCTGCCGCCAGGTCCAGATTGCGCTCCACGGCGTGATACGTGCGGATGGGGACTTTGGTGGAGTAAAACCAGGACGCGGGGGATTCACGCGCATCCCGGGCGCAAAAACCGAAGATGCGCTCCGCGCGCGCCACCGTGGCCACCAGCGCCGACTTCACCAGCCCTTGGAAATCCACGGCCAAGTCGAAACGTTCCGCGCGCAGCTCGCGCCAAGCCTTCCGCAGGCTCGCCAACACTCGCCGGTCCAGGTGCACCACCGAGTCGACATAAGGATTGCCCTCCAGCAGCGGTTGCCACTTGGGGTCGATCACCCAAGTAATTTTGGAATGGGGGATGCTGTGCTTCAAGCTGGCCACAGCTGGCAGAGTGGCGATCACGTCGCCCATGGAGCCCAGACGGACTACGAGAATGCGCGGCGCACTCATCGTCCGGCATCCTCCCGGCCGGTTTCCTCCCGATGGCGGCGCAGCACGTGTTCGATGAAACGCTCGGTAATTTCCGAGTCGCCGGCGTGCTGGCTCGCGCTGGCGCCGTTTCCGAGCACGACGTAATCCACCATCGCCAATGCAGCCACCAGTTCGGCCCGCGCTTGCTGCGAGAGCAGCGGACGCTGGGGATTCGTCACTTCGACAATCAGCATCCGTCCCGGCTCCACATGCTGGCGCAGCTGCTCGACATGCGCCGCAAGGAGCGGATCGAAATGGCCCGAAACCCACTGGGCAGGCGTGTCCTGAATCCGCTGCTGTGCTTCCCGCAGTGGAATGATTTTCGATCGAGTGTCCAAGAGAATTTAGTCTACCAGCAAGCGCAGGGCTTCCTCGACCACTCGCTCCGCGCTGACGGCGGTCATGCAGCGATGGTCGATCGGACATTGCCGCAGGAGGCAGGGGCTGCATTCCACTGGAATGCGCACCACCCGTGAGTGGGGGCCGGTGGGGCCGGTAGTTGTGTCGTCCGTGGCCCCAAAGATGGCGACCGTTGGGACCCCCAGCGCCGACGCGATGTGCATCGCGCCCGAATCGTTGGTCAGAAACAGCTCGCACCCGGCCGCCAGGTCGATGAACTGTGCCAGGGTCGTCTGGCCGGCGTAGTTGGTCACTTCGTGCCTATTCAGGCGCTGGGCCACTTCCTGGCATAGCGCGCGTTCACTTTGCGAGCCAAACAGCGCAATGGATGCAGATCGCCGGGCCGCCAGCGCCGCCGCAGCCTCCGCGAACCGTTCCGGAAGCCAGCGTTTCGCGGTTCCGTAGGCGGCGCCCGGGCTGACGCCGATAACGCGGCGCGAGGGTGCGCCATTTCGGCCTGCCAGGTGAATCGCGTCGCTTTCGGGCAGCCGGTCGATCAGGCCTGCCCGGCGGAGCAATTCCAGGTAATAAAAGCGCTCGTGCCGCGGAATCTCGTCCGGTTTCGGCACGGCGACGGCGTGTGTCAGCAGCACGCCGCGGCCATCCCGGTTGTAGCCGATTCGCGTGGGAATCCCAGCCAGCCAAGCCACCAGCGCGGCTTCGAAAGCGTTTTGCAACAGGATCGCGGCGTCGAACCGGTGCGCCCGCAACTCCCGGCTCATGCGCCAAATCGGGGTGCCACCGTACAAAATCACTTCATTCGCGAGATTTTCGCGAGCGTACAGATCCGCGACCCACGGCTTAGCCAGAATGGCGATGTGCGCAGAGGGGAACCGGCCGCGAATCGCCTGGAGCGCCGGGAGCGACATCACGGCATCGCCCACCCAATTCGTGGCGCGGACAAGAATGCGGGAGAAATTCACTCGTGCTTGGCTACTCGCTTGCGATTGTAGCGGTCTCAAAGGGCTTTCGCGCGCGGCCAGTACTTTTCCCCTCGCGTGTGATCGCCACCAATACCCTCAAAATAGACGACACAATCACTCATCGGTACTATAGGAAAATTTCCCGTATGCCGCAATAATTACCTTTACCTAGTACGAAGGTTGAGGACTCAATGGACCAGTTGATTGAAAACCGGCCCGAGACATGCGCCAGCTTGGGTCTGGATTGCAGTGCTTGCGTTCGGCAGTCCGCCGCCACAGTGGCTGCTCTGTGCCAGGACATGCAGTCCGTTGGCTTGCATCAGATCTTCATCCAGCTCTATCCTTCGCCGGGCTGCCGCCCGATGGCGCAGGCGTTTCAACATTCGTACCTGGAAGCGTCCATCCCCCACAAGCCGGTGGGTCGTGCCCAGCGCGCGGACGCCGCCGCAGCCTGATTTTAGAGCTGCGTTTTTTCCGCCACGAACAGATACCGGTTCAGACTGAAGAAGAACTCGCCCCTTTCACCTAATGCGGTAAATTCTGCGAACCATGCATCGGCCTCGCTCTGTGGCACGCCGCGCCCCACCGCAAACGACGCCATCATCTCCAGCATGCCCTTGCCGTAGGTGTTGTCCTGAAACTCCGGATTGAACATAGGGATCGCCAGACGGTCGCTGACAGCGAAGCCGGCTGCACGAAGCTCCCGAGACAACTTGCGCGGCAGGTCGGAATGAACGAAATGCGCGTCCCAGGCGCAGAGCACGCGCGCCATCCGCGCCGCATCCTCCGTATGAATCACTAGCGAACCGTAGTCGGTATCCAGGATGACGGCCCGTCCGCCCGGGCGCAGCACCCGGCGCAATTCCGCGAGCGCAGCAGAAATATCCCGCACGTACTCGTAGACCTGCGTCGAGACCGCAGCGTCGAAACTCGCGTCGGGATAGGGCAGACTGTTGGCGTCCGCCCTTTCGAATTCGGTCCATGGCTGCTCGACGCAGCGCCGCCGCGACATGGCGACCATGGCCTCGCTCCGGTCGATGCCGCAAACGCGTCCCTGCGGTCCCACGGCCTCCGCCATCGCATGAGCCAGCAGTCCCGGACCCGAGCCTATGTCCAGCACGCTTTCGCCGGCGGCCAACCGCAAGGCCTCCAGCACCCGCCGGCGCTGCTCCACCACATCCGGCGTCAGGTAGATGGCCTCGATCGTCCGGCTCATTTTGTCGTCAAACGCGATTCCGCTCACCGGTTCTCCCTTGGGGCCGCGAGGCCACACTAAGATTCTACCTGCCGGCAACGAGCGGGCCCCGCAGCGCAACCGCTAAAATAGCTGTCATATGGTAGTTGAGATTGAGGGCGTGGCGCTTCATCTCGCGCATCCCGACGAGTTGACCGTCACTTGGGTGGGCCAGGACGAGGTGATGCGGCAATTGCTCGCCGCCTGGCTGGTAGTGGATCCGCAAGATGTTCCGATGAATCCGCGCCTGCTGGGCAAGCCGGGCGTTGGCAAGACGACGCTGGCCTACGCGGCGGCGAAGCGCCTGCAACGCGAAGTCTTCATCATGCAGGCCACCGTCGACACGCGCCCGGAAGACCTGCTGGTGACGCCCGTCATCGAAGGCGTAGCCAAGTTGCGCTACGTCGCTTCTCCGCTGGTCACCGCTATGCTTCGCGGCGGCGTCGCGATTCTGGACGAAGGCAACCGCATGAGCGAAAAGAGCTGGGCCAGCCTGGCGCCGCTGCTCGACAACCGGCGCTACGTTGAATCCATCGTCGCTGGAATCAAGATCAAGGCGCATCCGCTGTTCCGCATGGTGGCCACTATGAACGACGATGCGTCCACCTTCGATCTGCCCGAGTACATCCATTCCAGGCTGCAGCCGCAAATCACCATCGATTTTCCGGAGCGCCACGAAGAATACGCCATTTTGAAGGAAAATGTGCCGTTCGGCGAAGAGCAGATTCTCAACTACGTCACCGACTTCCTCCAGCAGGCGCATTCAGCCGACGAACGCTACACGGTGCGCGACGGCATCAACATCGCGCGCTTCGTCATGAAGCTGAAGGGCATCGAAGAAGGCCTGGCGCGCTCCAGCCAGAGCGAAGAGCGTTTCCTGATGCGGACCGCGATTCTCGAAACATTGGGAGACGAGGCGCTGCGGTATGTCCCTCGATCCTAGGCATTCCGAAGATCCCGGCAGCCTGCGCCGTGGAAACTTCACCTACTTCCCCGTCATTCCGGGCCGCCTGGAATTCAGCGCAGAATTGCGCCGCGCCATTCTTGCTTCGCGCCCGAGCATTGTCGCGGTGGAATTGCCCGGCTCTCTCGAAGACGTTTACTTGCAGGCTCTCGCGCGATTGCCGGAGATGTCCGTGATCGTTTATCCAGACCCGAAGGATGACGAACGCGGCATCTATGTTCCTGTTGAACCGTGCGATCCATTCACCGAGGCCATCCGAACCGGCCTCGAAGTGGACGCGGAGGTGATTTTCATCGAGCCGGAATCGGGCGACCGCCCGCACCTGGCCGACGCTTACCCCGACCCTTATTCGATCCGCTACATCGGACTGGACAAATACATCGAGGCCTATCGCGTTTATCCACAGGAGCGTGACGAAGAAATTGCCGCGCACGCCGCCGGCATGGCCTGGAAGCTGCAGGGCGCCGATCCGCTGGCGGCGGTGTTCGTTGTGGTGTCCTTAAACCTGCTGGACCCGCTGCTCGACGCCATGGAAACGCCGCAGGACGCGCCCAGGCAGAACAAGCCGGCCGAGATCCGGCTTCTAAATCCTCATCCGGACTGCTTGGCGGAAATCACGATCGAATACCCCTATCTGCAGGATCGCTACGAGACTTTTCGCTTGGACCTGGAGCCCAACGAGTTGGTGGACCGGCCCAAGGCGCAGTTCGATTTGTTGCGCGACGCCGAAAAAGAATACGTCAAAAACACCGGCGAAAAGATCGAATACTGGCAGCGGCGGATGATGGCGCGGTTCACACGCAATCTGGCTTCCATCAATGGTGAGGTGGTCGCGGGCGTCTTCGATCTTACCGTTGCGGCGCGCTCAATCGTAGACGATAACTACGCCTACGAAGTGTGGCAGATGGCCAACCGCTATCCCGCGCAAAAGGCTGCGAGCGATCTGCTGGAAACGGTGAATTTGTCGGGCGAAGAAATCTGGCTCAACACCAAGAAGCTTCGCCTGCGCCGGCGCCTGCCGCGTCCCAAGCAGCGCCTGGTTCCGCGTGGATTGAAGCAGCGCAAGAAGGAAAAAGTTCAAGGCGAATGGGCCCGGCAAACTGACGGGAACGCCATCTGCTCTTATCCGCCCGAAGACTTGGTGATCGAGGATTACGGCCGGTTTATCAAGCGCAAAGCGAAGAGCATGCTGTCGGAAGAGCGCATGCGCACTGAGCCCTTCACCACTTCCATTCTGGACGGCATCGATCTGCGCGAAACCATCCGCAACTGGCACGAGGGCAAGATCTACGTACGGCAGTTGGACCGCATTGCGGGCGACGTCGGCGCTGCCGTCGTGATCTTCGATGAAGACGTCGAGGATCGCTATCAATATCTGACGACGTGGCTGGGCGAGCATCAGAACGAGTCCGACATGGCGTTTTATTCCACACATCCGTTCGAGCACCTGGTCGGGCCAGGCATCGGCCGCGCCGAGTACGGCGGATTTCTGATGACGCTGCCGCCGCGCCGCCTGATCGACGTGTGGTCCGACCCGGATTACGATTTCGCGGAGAATAAGCCGGAGCGGTTGTTGATGGCCGCGCTGGATTATTCTTTGCAGCGTTACGTTGTGTATGTGGCTGCGAAGCCGCCGCGCTCGATCTTCCGATCGATCGCCGCGCACCTGAACCGCCGTATCGTCTACATTCCCATCGGCGCGCTGAACCCAACGAAGGTCAAAAAGATCCGCGTCGTGCACGTGCTCGACAGCTACGACCGCCGCGAAACCGCCAAAGAATACCTCTGGTAGCTAAGTCGTCGCGAGGATGGCTTCGACGAGGCCGTCCAGAGTGAATTGCCTTGCTTCGGCGTCAACGTTCAGACCGTGAGCGCGCAGTGTCGAGGAAGTCACCGGGCCGATGGAGGCGACGCGTATGCCCTCCAGCGCCTCGTGACCGGCGATGGCGAGCAGATTCTTGACCGTCGATGAACTGGTGAATGTAATCCAATCGGGCTTCTTTTCGCTCGAAAATACTTCGTGGGCCCGCGCCGCGGCCTCCTCCGGCACAACGTTGCGATAGGCCTCGACGACATCGATGTGCGCGCCGAGCTTCGACAGTTCCTCCGGGATCAGGTCGCGCGCCACGGCAGCCCTCGGGAGAAGCACGCGTTTACCGTTGAGATCCAGTCCGGCGAAAGCCTGGATGAGGCCTTCGGCGACATACTCCTCCGGCATCAAATCGACCTTCAAATGCAGGTTCTCGACGGCGCGCCGAGTGGCCGGGCCGATCGCGCAGATGCGCGCCTTCAATGACCGCAGATCGTGCGAGGAGCGATCCAGCCGATCCAGGAAAAACCGGACGCCATTCACGCTGGTGAAGATCAGCCAGTCGTATGCAGCGAGGCGCGCGATCGCTTCATCGAGGGGCGCCGGATCGGCGGGCGCCTGAAGCGAGATCACCGGCAGCTCCACAGCATCCGCGCCCAAGGCTCGCAGCCGGTCGCTGAACTCACCGGCCTGTTCCGCCGCGCGCGTCACCACAATCCTTTTGCCAAACAGCGGCAGTTTCTCAAACCAATTCAGGCGCTCGTGCAACGCCACCACCTCGCCGATGATCACGGTAGCCGGTGGTTTCACGTGCCCCTGGTCGATGCGCTCGGCGATCGTGGCGAGCGTGCCGGTGACCGTCTCCTGATCGGGCCGCGTTCCCCAGCGGACACAGATCGCGGGCGTCTCGCCGGACCGCCCGTGCCGCATGATCTCCGCGGCAATTTCATGGATCGAAAAAATCCCCATGAAGATCACCAACGTCTCCGACTGGCCGATCTTGCTCCAGTCGATGGCGTGCGCATCGTGACCGGTGACAAAGGTCACCACCTTGGTGTGGTCGCGATGCGTGAGTGGTACACCGCTGTAGGCTGCAATTCCGAGCGGCGACGTCACGCCCGGAACCACTTCGAACGCCACGCCCGCATCCGCTAGCGCTTCCGCTTCTTCGCCTCCGCGCCCGAAGATGAACGGATCGCCGCCTTTCAGACGCACCACATTTAGCCCGCGCCGCGCGCGCTCGATCATCATGCCGCAGATTTCTTCCTGTGGGAACGCATGGAAGGACTTCTTCTTGCCGACGTAGAGATGCTCGCAATTCTGCCGGGTCAGCTCTAGCAGATGCTCGTTCGCGAGATTGTCGTACAGCACGGAGTCCGCAATGGCCAGCAGCTTACGGCCCTTCCACGTGATGAGATCCGGGTCGCCCGGGCCCGCGCCCACCAGGTAGACCTTGTTCATGCGGCGCCGTAAACTGCTTCGAGGATTTGCCGGCCCCCTTCGGCCAACAGCTCTCCGCCGACCGAACGGCCCAGCGCCTCCGCGTCAGCAATGGGACCACTCGCCTCTTTGCGAATCATCTGCGACCCATCCGGTGACACGACGATGGCGCGCAGATGCAGCCGGTTGCCTTCGACGGTGGCATGCGCGCCGATGGGCACCTGGCAGCCGCCGCCCAGCGACGCCAGCACGGCTCGTTCCGCCGTCACGGCGATGCGCGTCCCGGCGTGCTCCAGGCGCTCTGAAATCTGAAACGCAGCGCCGCCATCCGCACGGGTCTCCACCGCCAGCGCGCCTTGGCCAACAGCAGGACACATTACTTGCGGATCGAGCAACTCGGCGATTCGATTGTCCCAGCCCAGACGCCGCAGCCCGGCTGACGCCAGCACGATCGCGTCGTAGCGGCCTTCATCCAGTTTGCGTAAACGGGTATCCAGATTACCGCGAATGTTCTCGATTTCCAGATCCGGCCGTATCGCGCGCAGCTGCGCAGCCCGCCGCAACGAGCTGGTTCCAACACGCGCGCCCGAAGCCAGCTCCGTCAGCTTGCGGCCGACCAACGCATCGCGCGGATCTTCCCGCTCCGGAATCGCGGACAGTGTCAAGCCCGACGGCAACTCGGTCGGCATATCTTTCAAGCTGTGCACAGCCAGGTCAATCGCGCGGGCCAGCAGCGCTTCTTCAATTTCTTTTGTGAACAGGCCCTTGGTGCCGACCTTCGACAGCGCGACGTCGGTGATCTTGTCGCCGGTGGTGTGAATGATCTGGAGTTGGCATTGCTCGCCCATGCCCTCCAGCCGGGCCTGGATCCAGTGCGCCTGCCACAGTGCGAGTTGCGAGCCTCGCGAGCCGATGGTCAGCATGTCACTCGCCCAGCCGGAATACCTTTCGGACGGCGGCGATGAAGTGATGGCCGTCCGGCTCCGACGCCTGGCGCCGCAGTTCGGAGATGGGCGCGTGGGCGATCTTGTTCATCATGCTTTTGGAAAACGCCTCGAGAGCCTGCTCCTGCTCCGGTGTCAGCGCGCCGAATTTGCTGCGCATGCGCGCCAGTTCCGCAACGCGCATCTTTTCGAGCGACTCCTGCAAACTCACGATCGTGGGCGTCACCTCGCGTACCTTCAGCCGTGCCACCATGCGCTCCACTTCTTCGCGAATGATGGCCTCGGCCTCTTCGGCCGATGTCAGGCGGCCCTGCAGATTCGTTTCCACCACCTTCTGCAGGTCGTCGATGTCATACAGGAAGATGTTGTCCAGCTCGTTGACGCTCGGCTCGATGTTGCGCGGCACGGCAATGTCGATCAGGAACATGGGCTTGTTACGGCGCGCTTCCAATACTTTCTTCATGTCGTCGCGGACGATGATGTAATGCGGCGCGCCGCTGGAGGCGATGACGATGTCCACCTCCGGAAGGAACGCGAGGAAACGCGTGTATTCGACGATCTGGCCGTCGAAGAGCTTGCTCATCTCCACCGCCCGCTCGTAGGTGCGGTTCGTCACGTAAATTTGATTGGCTCCGCTGCGCTTCAGATGCCGGGCCGCCAGTTCCGACATCTTGCCCGCGCCGACAATCATGACTTTTTTGTCGCGCAGCGAGCCGAAAATGTCGCGCGCCAGTTCCACCGCGGCGTAGCTCACTGAAACCGCGCTTTCACCGATCTCCGTCTCCGAGCGCACGCGTTTGGCGACGTTGAACGCGCGGGTCAGCAGGACGTCCAGGAACCCGCTGACAGCCCCGTGTTCCTTGGCGAGTGAATATGCTGATTTCAACTGGCCCAGGATCTGCGGCTCGCCCACCACCATGGAGTCCAGGCTGGCGGCGACGCGGAACAGGTGCCGGATGGCCTCGGTGTCTTCGAAATGATAGAGGTAAGGCGCCACCCATTCGCGCTGCACTTGGCGCGTATCGGCGAGAAACTGGTCTACCGAGACCGTGGAGCCGGTGTGGTCTTCCGATGTCAGCGCCACTTCCACGCGATTGCAGGTGGAAAGGATCATACCTTCGCAGAAGCCGGGCCGGCTCTTCAGATTCGCCAGCGCAGCGGAAAGCGAGTGATCGTCAAACGCCAGCCGCTCGCGCACCTCCACGGGCGCGCTCTTGTGGTTCACGCCGGTGATAGAGAATTTCATCGCGCTAATAAGGATCGCAGGCCCACGTGCGCGGCCCAGGTCAAACCCGAGCAGCACAGCACGGCTACCGCCATCAGCGCGGCTTTGCGGCCCCTCCAACCAGCGGTTGCACGGAGGAAGACCATGGTCAAATAGAAGCCCCAGGTGATGAACGCCAGCGCGATACGCGGTTCGCTGATCCAGCCGGGGCCGGAGTCCAGAAACGCCCAGGTGCTGCCGGCAATCACACCCAACGTGATGAACACGAAGCCGAAGCCCATCGCGTTGGTGATCAGGTTGTCCAGCGTGCCGAGCGGCGGCAGGCGCTTGAACAGGTCGAGCGATTTTTTCCGCTTCAGTTGCCGCTCCTGAATCAGGTAGAACACAGATGCCACCGCGGTGAGCAGCAACGCCGCATAGCCGAGCAGGACCATCATCACGTGGATGAGGAGCAGCGCGCGCACGTTGGTGCTCTGCAGTACGATCGGCGTCTCCATGGCGCCCACCTGCGCCATTACGAACACCAGCGGGAAGATGCACACACTCAGGCTGGCGGCATCGTAGCGCCAATACACGAACAGAAACAAGACCGCGATGAGGAAGGCGCAAACCGTCACGGATTCGAAGAAATTGTCGACCGGCAGATGCCCGATGGCGGTGGCCATCTCCACGATGGCGACAAAATGCAGCACCGCGCCGACCAGGAACGCAAAGAGAGCGGGCTTCAGGAAGCCTGCCTTGCGGCGGAGCAGCACCGCCATGACATGCAGCAGCCCAACCCCGTAGAGCGCCGTGGCCACACGGAGCCAGAACACGGCCATATCGTGCATCTACAACTAGTATACGGGGTTACACCGGTGGAGTGGGCTGGTTGCAAAGCACAATGGGGATGGGCCGTTTCCGGGTTGCGTTGCTGCCGCGCAGCCGATAACCTTGAAAGCTATGCACACTTTGCGAAACAGTCTGCGGTTTGCTGGCCGCGTTCTTATGATCGCGGGCGGCGTCGGGCTGGTCATGGCTGGAGATTCCGGCAACCAGTCACAAAACCTATCTCGCGAAACCTGCGCGAGCCTCCAGGGACTCTCCATTCCCGCCTCGGCCATCGGCCTGCCCACCACTGGCGCCGTCGTTGAGACCGCAGTGTTTGTTGCCGCGTCGGACTCGGGGAACATCAACGGCGATTTCTGCAAGGTGACCGGCATCGTCAAACCTCACCACACCGGCTCGCCGAATCTCGAATTCGAGGTGAACCTGCCCTCCGCGTGGAACCGGCGCGCGCTGCAGATGGGCGGCGGCGGATACGACGGTTCGCTGGTCACCGGCCTAACTGTTTATTCGAACGAGATACCCACCAGCGAAACGCCTCTCAAACAAGGCTATGTAACGCTCGGCAGCGACGGCGGTCACAAGGGCAAAGCGGGGTTCGACGGCAGTTGGGGTGTGGACGACGAAGCGCTGCTGAATTTCGGTAAAGAGTCGGTTAAGAAAACGCACGATGCCGCGATGGCCGTCATCCGGAAGGCCTACGGACAGCGGCCTCAGCGGTTCTACTTCATCGGCGGCTCGCAGGGCGGGCACGAAGCGTTGGATGCCGCCGCGCGCTACCCGCAGGATTACGACGGCGTGGTCGCTCACTACCCCGCGTACAACGTCACCATGCTGCACTTGGGATCTCTAAACGTCGGCCGGGCTCTTTATGAAGATGGCGGCGCAGGATGGATCGATCCGCAGAAGACCAAGCTGATCGGCGACGCCCTCTACGCCAAATGCGACTCGCTCGACGGCGCGAAAGATGGAATCATCAGCAACGTCGCCGGCTGCAATCGCGCCTTCGACATTTCGACGCTGCGCTGTGCGAATGGAGCCGACACGGGCGATGCCTGCCTTTCGGACGCGCAGATCAAGGCCGTCCGAACCATCACTTCTCCTTACAAGCCCGGCTTGCCCATCGCCGGCATGGATGCCTTCCCGGAATGGGCGCTCTTAGATGGCGCGCTCTTCCAGGGACCGTCGAACTTCGGGCAGGTGCGCCAGCCGTCCAACCCGCTTTCAGGCAAGGAAGCGCTGCTCTATTCCGTCGGCGATCAGACGGTGAAGTTCATTCTCACGCGCGACCCGCATTACGATCCGTTGAAGTTCGATCCCGCGCAGTGGAAACAGCGGATCGCGACCGTCGCCTCGATCATGGACGTGACCAACGTGAGCCTGGACAAATTCCTAGCCAAGGGCGGCAAAATCATCATGACCCACGGCACGGCGGACGACTTCATCACCCCGCATAACTCCATCGAATACTACAAGCGGCAGCTCGCCCATTTCGGCCAGGCCCGCCTGGATAGTTTCCTGCGGTTCTACTACATCCCCGGTTTCGGCCACGGCTTTGGCCGCTTCAACGCCAAGTTCGACAGCCTGGTTGCGTTGCAGAACTGGGTCGAAAAAGGCCAAGCTCCCAGCGGCCTCACTGCCATGGACGGCAACAAGGGCGCCAATCGCACGCGGCCGCTGTGTGAATGGCCATCGTGGCCCAAGTTCACCGGCGCGCCGGGCACGGAAGATTTGGCGGCGAGCTACACCTGCGTTCGCCAATGAGCTCTGGCTGCGATTAGTGAACAGTAGCGGCCAGGGATTCGGCCCCAACCTCCGTGAACTCAGCGAAGGCAGACGCTCCGTGTATACTCAACTGAATGAAATTCCCGATCGATGGCTGTTGGTTGAAACCTCGCAGTTTCCACTTCGCGCTGCTGCTAACCGTCACCTCGGGCGCGATTTCTCATGTTTGCGCCGCACCAGTCATCGCCAGTGTGGTGAATGCGGCGAGCTATACCGACCTACGACTACCGGGTTCCGGCATCACGCCGGGCAGCATCTTCATTGTCACGGGGAGCGGGCTGGGACCCGCGAACATCGCTGTCGCACCGACCGCTTTCCAATCCACGAGCTTGAGTGGCACGTCCGTGAAGGTAACCGTGAATGCCACAACCGTGAACGCACTGATGTACTACACGTCGGCAACCCAGGTGGCCGCGCTACTGCCCTCCAATACACCTCCGGGGGGCAGGAACTCGGATAATCCGAAAGCCCAAGTGACCATTACGGTTACTTACAACGGGGAGGACAGTGCCCCAACTTCCTTTCAGGGAGTGGGCTTCGGATTCGGGCTCTTTACCGTCGACAGCAGCGGAAGCGGGCCGGGTATCGTAACTTTTCCGGATTACAGCCTGGTATCGGCCGTCAAAGGCCCGAATTGCGGCGGGCCGAACACGGCATGCGGCTCGGCCAATACGGGCGACACTCTGACGCTTTGGGCGACCGGACTGGGCCCTGTGCCGGGAGGCGATGGCCCCGGCTCACTGGGGCAGAGCATCCCCAAGGTGCCGCTGACGGTATGGGTGGGAGGCGTGCAGGCGCCGGTTGTCTATCAAGGCCGATCCGGGTGCTGCATCGGGTTGGACCAAATTGTCTTCAAGGTTCCCGACAATGTGCCCACGGGCTGCGCCGTCCCGCTGGTGGTTCAGATCGCGATCAATGTCAGCAACAGCACCGTAATCCCGGTGGCCAACGGCAGCCGGACCTGCACGCCCGCCGACCCCACTGTAGCGGCCGCGAACATACAGCAGTGGGCGTCCCTTCCATCGCCCACGCTGGGGATTGCGCAAGTAGACACTTCAGAAACGCATACCGAGCGGGCGAGATTCACCTTCGTGCGCGCCTCCATCCCGCCAGCGGTCCAGCCTTTCCTTGCGTCCTACCTCGACCCGCCGCCGCCCGGCACCTGCACCGTGGTTCCGTTCCAAGATATTTTCGCGGCCGGAACCAACTTTCCCATCGACAGGTTCTTGAGTAAGTTGAGCACGGTTCCCATCGATGCGGGATCGCACTTCACATTTACGGGCCCGAAGGGCGCATCCGCCACCGTAACGAGTTCAGGAGACTGGGTCGTTTTCAACGACCCAACACAGGAGCTTATAGGCTCTAAATACGCCGGTAGCTATATCTTCGCGGGAGGCCCCGGCAACGACGTCGGCGCCTTTACTACACAACTAACGGTCCCTCCCGTGCCCACGTTTACCAGCCCCCCTCCCGGGGGTGACAGTGGCGTCGCCGTGGTCCGCAGGATGGGCATGAACGTCGCGTGGAATCCCGGTGGCGCAACGGGGCCAATCCCGCTGATCCTGTCAACCTCGGTCGGCACCCCGACCGATCCAACGAACGTTGTCTATACCGCCGCAAACTGCACAGTCCTTGCGAGCGCCGGGGCGTTCACGATTCCCCCCTACGCGCTACTGGCACTGCCGTCGGTCGGTGGGGGCGGGCTTCTCATTTTCGGTCCCGGCGATCTCCGGCCCCTGGCCTCTGGGGTTTTTTCCGCGAACGGTCTGGACCTCGGAATTGCGCAGGTGACGTATATGCTTGTTTCGATCCAAAACCCGAGCGGCTTCAGCTTGCAGTGAGGCACGGCGATTGCCACCGTGCCGCCTCCCCCGTCCGGGCTTCACGCCGTACCCTCATGCCGCGTATGGATCAAAAACACCGTTATCGCCACTTCCCCGGCGCGTAGCTTTCAAAACCTGACATGGCGCACTAGCGTA
Source organism: Bryobacteraceae bacterium (assembly GCA_035501155.1). Taxonomy (GTDB): domain Bacteria; phylum Acidobacteriota; class Terriglobia; order Bryobacterales; family Bryobacteraceae; genus Palsa-89. The sequence continues at coordinate 433,691 of DATJWO010000019.1, read as the reverse complement.
CATCTACCGATTGAGAAGTTCGTACCGCCGATGCTACCCTCCGATCAGGTCCGTCGGATCGGCAAAACTGCACCAACATCTGGACAGAACATGCCACGCAAAGTTCCGCGTCTCGAGCTCACACGATCCCAGATCCTCGCCTTCCGGCGGCAGGCCGGTTCGCTCGACGAACGCCTCCCGGCAGGGGCGAAATCGCTTCGCCAGATTGCCTGGGCCGGGTTGCAGGACTCCATGCCGCGGGCCGCGCTGCTGTCGATTCACGCGAGTTGAGAGGTGCACTCCTACCAATTGGGAACACCCGTCACTCGTCCAGCTTTGGGGCCCGCGGTTCAGCGCTTACGTTGTGTCAGCGAAAGATCTCGCGGTCTTCTCGCTCGGCCGGCTACCGGAGGACCCACGTCGCCGCGCAAGATCGCACGATACTGCGTGGCGGCTCCATGTCTTCCTGAATGGTCGGCAAATGCCGTTTGGCTTGGCCGGGCGCGCGATGGGCGTGCCGCCAAACGGCCTGCGTTACGCAGCGCCCACGGGCACGGTCCTGATGCGCTGGGATGGCGCCCGCCAGCCTGGTGTCTGGACCGTGCCTCCGCCGTCCATGGACCCTTGGCAGGCGCGTCTTGAGCTCGGTCGGCGTTACCTTCACCTCTTTGGTCCGGCAACGTCCGCTTCGTTTGCCCGTTGGGCCGGGATAGGGCCAGGGGAGGCGAGCGCTACCTTCAAGGCGCTCGCGGACACCCTGACGCCGGTGCGCACACCGGTCGGCGACTCCTGGATCCTTGCCAGTGACGAAGCGGCGTTTCGGTCCCCGAGCGGACCTGCCGCGCCTGCACGACTCCTGCCCAGCGGCGACGCCTACTTCCTCCTTTGGGGAGCCGATAGAGAGATGCTGGTCCCTGAAGCGAAGCGACGTGCTCAGCTATGGACCACACGCGTGTGGCCCGGCGCGGTACTCGTGAATGGGGAAATCGTTGGAGTGTGGCGCCGATCCGCGGCCGAGGTCTCGATCGACGCATGGCGCCGTCTTTCGCCGGCGGAGTGGGAGGCTGTCGCGGCCGAGGCGTTGTCACTCCCGTTGCCGGATCTCAACGGTCCCATTACTTTCCGCCGGAGCGGCGTATACTGACTAATGAACGGCACGTAGGCACGGGCTTGCGCGCTGGACGCTTCGAGAATCGTGCAACTTGCTCTCCTTTTAGCAAGACTCCTGTTGGCGGCCGTCTTTCTTCTCGCCGGCCTCGCGAAATTCGCCGATCCCAAGGGCACCAGCAAGGCTCTGAACAACTTCGGCGTGCCTCTGGCCTTGGCTCACCTGTTCAGTTTGCTGCTGCCGTTGGCCGAGCTCGCCGTTGCGGCCTCGCTCGTGCCGGTCGCATCAGCCTGGTATGGAGCTTGTGGATCGGCGGCTCTGCTCGGCATTTTCATCATCGGAATCGCGATCACGCTAGCTCGCGGCCGCGCCCCGGATTGCCACTGCTTCGGACAGGTGCATTCGGCCCCCATCGGAAAGAAAACTCTGATTCGCAACGCCATCCTCGGGGCGCTCGCCGGGTGGCTGGTCTACATGGGCCCGGCACGCGTCGGCCCGTCGCTGTGGGAGCATCTGTCGTCAGCAGGCGATAACGAGAAGCGCTTCTTCGTGGTCGCGGCCATTATCTTGTGCTTCCTGACATTCCGTGCGCTGCGCCAGCCGCAAGCAGCGGAGCCGGTCAGTGTCGCGATCGATTGGTGGGACGACGACGAGGAGGACGAACCGGAGACTCCAGCGCCCCAGCAAGCAGCTTCGCGCCAAACCGCGCCTCGCAAACCTGCACCGAAAGCGCCTCCCAGACTCGAGACACTCGATCCCGCCTTGCAGAAGATCCTCGAGGCGGGGACCGGCTGGCCGATCGGAACGCGCGCGCCCGACTTCACGCTTACCGACATCGCGGGTCAGCCATGTTCTTTGCAATCGCTCCTGGACCAGGGCAAACCGACCTGCCTGGTCTTTTCCAGCCCGCATTGCGAGCCATGCAAGGCCCTCTGGCCCTACATCAGCCGCTGGGCGCGCGAGCACCAGCAGGCCCTGAACCTCATGGTGATCAGCCGGGGTCCTACCGCGGGCGATCTGGCGAAGCAGCACCACGTAGATACTTCGCGGGTGCTGCTGCAGCAGGGCTTTGAAATCTCGGACGCCTACGGAGTGCGATCCACGCCCGGGGCCTTGTTGGTCGGCACCGACGGACTGATCCAGAGCCAGTTGGCGGTCGGCCGGGACGCGATCAGCCAACTAATCGCGTCGGCGGTACAAACGTCGCCGCGAGCTACATCTTCGACTTGATCACGTCCACCAGCTCTTGCACCGCGGAGGCGCTCTTCTGCAGAGCGGCTTGCTCGGCGGCCTCCAGCTTGATTTCGTAGATCTTCTCGATGCCCTTTTCGCCCAGTTTCACCGGCACGCCGACATACAGCCCCTGGATGCCGTATTCGCCGTCCAGGTACGCGGCGCAGGGCAGGACCTTCTTCTTGTCCTTGAGAATGGATTCCACCATCTCCACCGCCGCTGCCGACGGCGCGTAGTAAGCGCTGCCGGTCTTGAGATACTTCACGATTTCGGCGCCGCCATCACGGGCGCGCTGCACCAGGCGGTCGATCGTGGCCTGATCGAGCAGTTCGCTGAGCGGAATGCCCGAGACGTTGGTCAGCCGCGCAATCGGAACCATGGTGTCGCCGTGGCCGCCCAGCACCATCGCGGTGACGTTCTCCACCGAGACGCCTAGCTCCGCCGCGATGAACGTGCGGAAACGCGCCGTGTCCAGAACGCCGGCCATGCCAATCACGCGCGTCTTGGGAAGCTTCGAAACCTGAAACGCGGTCCAGCACATCGCGTCCAGCGGATTGGTAACTAGAATTAGAATGCAGTTCGGCGACTGCTTCACCGCCTGCTCAGTGGCCGTCTTGACCACTTCGTAATTGGCCAGCAACAGATCGTCGCGGCTCATGCCCGGCTTGCGCGGAAATCCGGCCGTGATCACCACGACGTCGGAATTCGCCGTCGGTCCGTAATCATTGGCGCCGGTGATGCTGACGTCGTAGCCTTCCACCGGCCCCGATTCCAGCAGATCCAGTCCTTTGCCCTGCGGGACGCCCTCCACCACGTCCACCAGAACCACGTCTGCGAGCTCTTTGCCAGCGATTCGAAGAGCGCAATTCGCGCCGACGTTGCCGGCTCCCACTACAGTGACTTTTTTTCGCATAGAATTTTCAAGGTAGGACACCACCGGGTGTCCGGTCAAGCGAAGAGAGGCCAAACTGTACTACGAAGACTTCGAGCTCGATAGCGTCCGCACGTCGCGCACGCGCACCATCACGGAAGCCGACATCGTGAATTTCGCCGGCCTTTCGGGCGATTTCGTCGAACTACATGTCAGCGAGACGTACGCCGCGGCCGGTCCGTTTGGCAAGCGGATCGCCCACGGCGTTCTGGTATTCAGCATCGCCGCGGGCCTCAGCGTTCAGGTGAGCCAGATTCAGGACACCGTGATCGCGTTCTACGGGATCGACCGGCTGCGCTTCACCAAACCCGTCTTTATCGGCGACACCATCCACGTCGTCAAGCGCGTGACCGAGAGGCAGTCCAAAGGCGAAGGCCGCGGACTATTGACCTTCGAGACCAGCGTGCTCAATCAACACGGCGAGCTGGTGATCATTTACTCGGATAAGGTGCTGCTGAAGACTCGCGGGTGAGTGGCGTCATACTGGCCTGCAGGCGGCGCATGCCTTTCAGCCACCGGTCGTAATCGTCAGTCTTGCGCCGGATGTATTCCAGGACCTTGGGATGCGGCAGAATCAGAAAGCGCTCTTCGGCGAGCCCGTGAATCACGGCTTCAGCGACCTGCTCGGGCTCGATCGCGTCTTCCAGCAGAAACGTTCCACCGCCGAACGAACCCTCGGCCAGCATCCGCGTCTTCACGCCCAGCGGGCACAGCGCGGACACCTTGATGCCCTGATCCCCATAGGTGACGGACAGCCACTCTGCCAGCCCCAGCGCGGCGTGCTTGGTGACCGCATAGGGCGCCGAACCGAGCATCGTCAGCAGCCCCGCGGCCGAGACGGTCTGCAGCAGATAGCCTTCACCTCGCGCCAGCATGCCCGGCAATACCGCGCGCGCCGCGTAAACGTGGGCCATCACGTTGACGTCCCAGATGCGCTGCCAGTCGTGATCGGGCACGCCGCTATCGCCCGCGACTCCAAGCCCAGCGTTGGAGCAGAACAGGTCGATGCGCCCGTATTTCTTGAGAACCCGGTCAACCAGCGATTGAACATCGGACTCGCTGGATACATCGACGCACACGCCCCAGCCGCCGATGACAGCCGCGACCTCGCGCGCGCCCTGTTCGTCGACGTCCGCAACTACAACTGCCTTCGCGCCTTCCGCGGCAAACCTTCTGCACAGCGCACGGCCAATGCCATTCGCCCCGCCCGTCACGACCACAACCTGATCCAGAACTTGCATGGCACGATGATATCGAAACAAAAAAGGCGCGGAGTTTCGACCTCCGCGCCGGAATGACTCGCTAGCCCTTACGCTGCGTGAATAATGGGATGCGTCTTCGCTTCCGCCATCCGCTCGGCGAGCTGTGGGATTGCCGTCTTCAGGACGTCTTCCACGCGCTCGGCGAAGATGAACTGCATCTCGCTGCGGACTTCCTCTGGCAGATCCCGAAGGTCCTTCTGGTTGGCTTTAGGCAGAATCACGGTGTGGATTCCAGCCCGCCGCGCCGCCAGGACTTTCTCCTTGACGCCGCCGATGGGCAGCACCAGGCCGGTCAGCGTGATCTCGCCGGTCATGGCCAGGTCGCTGCGCGCCGCCAGCTTCGTATAGAGCGAGGTCAGCGCCGTGGCCATGGTGACGCCGGCCGACGGGCCATCCTTCGGAATCGCGCCGGCCGGGACGTGCACGTGCAGCCCGCAATTCTTGAACAGCGCCGGGTCGATGTCGAAGTCGCCGGCGTGCGACCAGATGTAGCTCTGTGCCGCCTTGGCCGACTCCTGCATCACCTCGCCGAGTTGGCCGGTGAGCGTCAAGCCCTTGCCGTCCGGCAGCAGCGTCGCCTCGATGTACAGGACGTCGCCGCCCGATTCGGTCCAGGCCAGGCCCGTTGCCACGCCGGGTGGCAGATCGCGCCGCGCATGTTCTTCATTGAATGGTTCGGGGCCGAGCATCTCCGCGAGGTCGTCGAGCTGGACCGTGATCGGCTCCGTGGCGCCTTCGGCGAAGCGCAGCGCTACTTTGCGCGCCACGCGGCCGATGGCCCGCTCCAGCCTCCGGAGGCCCGCCTCACGCGTGTAACCCGAAATGATCTTGCGAACCGTGTCATCCGGTAGCGTGCATTGCTCCATGGTCAGCCCGGTTTCCTTGAGCTGCTTCGGAATCAGGTACTTCTTCGCGATGGCCAGCTTCTCCTCTTCGCTGTAGCCGGCCAGCCGCAACACTTCCATGCGGTCGAGTAGCGGCCGCGGGATGGTGTCCAGCGAGTTCGCCGTGGTCACGAAGAGCACCTTCGACAGATCGAACGGAAGGTCGAGATAATTATCGCGGAACGATTTGTTCTGTTCCGGATCCAAAACCTCGAGCAGAGCGTGCGCCGGATCACCCCGGAAATCGTGCCCGAGTTTGTCCACCTCGTCCAGCATCAGGACGGGATTGTTAGCTCCCGCGCGCCGCATCGCTTGGATCACGCGGCCCGGGAGCGCGCCGATGTACGTGCGCCGATGACCGCGCAGTTCGGCCTCATCATGCAGGCCGCCCAGGCTCATGCGCTCGAACTTGCGGTTCAGCGCCCGCGCGATGGACTGGCCGAGCGACGTTTTGCCGACTCCGGGAGGCCCGACGAAGCAGAGAATCGGCGCCTTGGCGTGCGGATTCAACTTCAGTACGCCCAAGTGCTCCAGGATTCGTTCCTTGACGTCCTTCAAGCCGAAGTGGTCCTCGTCCAGCACCTGCCGGGCGCGGGCGATGTCGAGCGCGTCTTCGGTGCCTTTGCGCCAAGGCAGTTCCAGCACGTAGTCCAGATATGTCCGGATGACGTTGTAATCAGGCGCCGACGGCGGCAGCTTCTCCAGCCGGTCCAGTTCGCGCTTGGCTTCCTTCAGAATGTCTTCGGGAAGATCGGCCTTCTCCAGGCGCTCGCGGAGTTGCTCGGCCTCCGCCTGCTCACCGCTCTTTTCACCCAATTCCTGTTGGATCGCGCGCATCTGTTGGCGCAGCAGGTAATCGCGCTGCTCCTTGCTCATTTCGGTGCGGGCTTCGGTGTTGATTTTGTTTCTCAGCTCCAGCACCTGCACTTCGTGCATCAAGTATCCGTGCGTCAAGCGCAGGGCGTCGGCGCGCGTGGGCGCTTCCAGCAGCGACTGGCCCTTGTCGGCATCCAGGCCAAACATAGAAGCGACGACAAATGCCAGCCGGAGCGGATCTTCGTTGGCCGAGAACAAGCCGCGGAGCTCCTGGGGAGCATTGGGTTGCGCCAGGGTCAACGCTTCGCCGGCCAACTCCACCAGGGCGGCCTGCAGCGCTTCAATCTCCGAACCTTTGTCCTCGGGCAGCGGGAAAGCTGCCGCGCGCGCTTTCACGTATGGCTCTGTAGCTTCCAGCTTCAGGATGGTCACGCGCTCCAATCCCAACACCATCAGCTCCAGGTGACCCTCGCCGGCGCGGTTCGTCTTGCGGATGACCGCGCGCGTTCCGACGGTGTAAAGATCTTCCTGTGTGGGGAGGTCCACATCGGGGTCGCGTTGGGTGACCACCAGGACTTCTTTCGATTCGGAGGCCAGCGCCGCCTCTACGGCGGCGATGGAGGCCGGACGGCCTGCCGACAGGGGCATCAGCAGGTAAGGGTAGAGCACAGCGCTCTTCAGCGGCAGCACGGGAAGTGTGTAAATCGTTGTTTGCTCAGACATTTTAGTTTTCCTTCGGTCTGCTCATATAGGGACTCTAGGATTTGGATGCTGGCCCAGACAAAAAGAAGCAGGCTTCCCTCAAGAAACCTGCCTCCCCAAGACTCAACTTTGAAAGAACCAACTACTTGTTGGGAACCACGACAAAGCGGGTCCCACCGGTACTTCTGACCAACAAGAGCGTCGACTCCTTGGCCGCGCCTGCTCGTACAGCCCGATTGAACTCCTGCACGCTGGTTACCGGCATGCGATTGACCTGCATGATCACGTCGCCTTGCATGAGGCCGGCAGCCGCAGCGGCCGACGCATCGTCCAGGTCAGTAACCACCACGCCCTGGGTTCCTTGCGGTAACTGCAGTTGTTGTCGAATATCGCTGGTCAGGGCCTGGACGGAAACCCCGCTCAACGCTCCCTTCTCGCCGCCGGGAAGATTGCCGCCTTGTCCGCCGTTATTCTCGGCTTCCAGGTGGAACTCGCCCAGGGTCACGGGGATATCCAAGTTTTGGCCGTTCCGGGCGACCTTCAAGTCGACCTTGGTTTCCGGCGCGAAACCGGCGATCTCCAGGCGGAACGTGTTGACGTCTTCTATTGGCTTGCCGTTGACGGCAGTGATGACGTCCCCAACCTTCAGGCCGGCCTTCTCGGCCGGGCTGCCGCCTTCCACTTGCGAGATAGCCACCCCGTGGGCGTTGGGCATGCCGAAGGCCTTCGCCATCTCGGGCGTCAGTTCCTGCGGGATGATACCCAGGAAGCCCCGGGTTACCTTACCCTTCTTCAGGATCTGGTCCATGATGTTGCGGGCCATGTTGGACGGGATGGCAAAGCCGATGCCCTGATTTCCCCCCGTTTCGCCGGAAAGAATGGCCGTGTTGATGCCGACCAGGTCGCCGTGCGTGTCGATCAAAGCGCCGCCGGAATTACCCCGGTTGATCGCGGCGTCGGTCTGGATGAAGTCCTCAAACCGTTCGATTTGACCTCCCAGGCTGCGCCCGGTTGCGCTGACGATTCCCATAGTTACCGTTCCGCCGAGCCCGAATGGCTCGCCGATCGCAAGCACCACATCGCCCACTTCCACCTTGGAAGAATCCGCGAAGGGCAAAGTGGTTAAGCCGGTTTTGGCGATCTTCAGAACTGCGATATCGCTGTACTTGTCGGTCCCGATCACCTTGGCCGGGTATTCTTCCTTATTGGAGAAGGAAACCTTCACGTCGGTGGCGCCATCGACCACGTGATTGTTCGTCAGGATATAGCCATCCGGACTTACCACTACGCCGGAGCCAAGACTGGTAGCGCGTTCCGAACGAGGCTGCTGCTGTGGCACACGGCCACCGAAAAACTGCCGGAAAAACGGATCGTCGAACAAGCCGTTGGGGGACTGCTCCTTGACGACTTTGGATGACGAGATGTTGACCACCGCCGGCATGGTGCGCTTCACGATGGGGGCGAAGCTCACTAGCGGCCCCTCATTGACCGTAGCCGCGTGTGCGGTGCTCACAAAGACCGGAATGCGATGCGTGCCGCTGGTCGTGGCGATCAGCGCCCCCAGCAGCAACGCGATGACACCAAACATGACAGCCGTGGATTTACGGATATGTCCTTGCATAGCTTTATGCTTCCTCCAGAGCCGCTTCACGCTCGCGGCTGGTGATTTTGGATTTGAAAGTCAATTTGCCGGAGGAGTCCAGGTCCACCTGAACCAGGTGGCCATCGCGAATTTCGCCTCCGAGAATCTGACGCGCGATTGGCGTTTCAATTTCGCGCTGGATAGCCCGTTTCAGCGGACGGGCGCCGTAGGTGGGATCGTAACCGGTCCGGACCAGATGCACGCGCGCCCGATCCGTCAGCTCCAGCTCGATGTGACGGTCGGCCAGGCGTTTCCGCAGGCCATTGAGCTGGATGTCGACAATCTGTTTGAGATGCTCCTCGTTGAGAGCATGGAACACGATGATCTCGTCCACCCGGTTCAGAAACTCCGGGCGGAAGTGATGCCGTAGCTCGTCGAGTACCGTATCCTTCATGCGGTCGAACCCGTCGCCGGAGAAGGCACCCTTGTAATCCAGGATGCGCACGCTCCCGATATTGGACGTCATGATCACGATCGTGTTCTTGAAATCTACGGTGCGACCCTGACCGTCGGTCAACCGGCCGTCGTCCAGGATCTGTAACAAAACATTGAACACGTCTGAATGTGCCTTCTCGATCTCGTCGAAAAGCACTACACAATATGGACGACGTCGGACGGACTCAGTTAGTTGCCCCCCCTCTTCATAGCCTACATAACCTGGAGGCGCTCCGAGTAACCGGGCCACGGTGTGCTTCTCCTGGTATTCGGACATGTCGATTCGAATCATGGCCTTCTCGTCATCGAACAGGAATTCGGCGAGTGCCCGGGCCAGCTCGGTTTTGCCGACGCCGGTGGGCCCCAGGAAGATGAAACTGCCGATCGGCCGGTTCGGGTCCTTAAGTCCGGAACGCGCCCTCATCACCGCCTCGGCCACGGCCTGGACCGCTTCGTCCTGCCCGATAACGCGTTTATGCAGCTCGTCTTCTAAGTGCAGAAGCTTCTGCATCTCGCCTTCGAGCAGCTTGGACACGGGGACGCCGGTCCAGCGGCTGACCACTTGGGCGATGTCTTCCTCGTCCACTTCCTCTTTGAGCAGCCGCTTGCCGGACTGCTTTTCGGCCAACCGGGACTCTTCGGCCTTGAGCTGGCGGTCCAACTCCGAGAGTTTGCCGTACTTCAGCTCGGCGGCGCGGTTCAGGTCGTACTGACGCTCGGCCTTTTCGATTTCGATTCTGGTTTGTTCCTGCTGTTCGCGTAACGCCCGCAGCCGCTGCACGCCGGCCTTTTCGGCCTGCCACTGGGCTTTCAGGGCATCGGACTCCGACTTCAGATCCGCGACCTCTTTTTCCAGCTTCTTGAGACGGTCCTTGGAGGCGGCGTCGGATTCTTTCTTCAACGCCTCGCGCTCGATTTCGAGCTGCATGATGCGGCGCAGGATTTCGTCCAGATCGCTCGGCATGGAGTCGATTTCGGTGCGCAGCTTGGCGGCGGCTTCGTCCACGAGGTCGATGGCCTTGTCGGGCAGAAAGCGGTCGGAGATATAGCGGTTAGACAGGACTGCCGCGGCCACCAGCGCGGAATCCTTGATGCGGACGCCGTGATGAATTTCGTAGCGCTCGCGCAGGCCGCGCAGAATGGAGATAGTGTCTTCCACGCTCGGCTGATCCACGAAAACGGTTTGGAAGCGGCGTTCCAGCGCAGCGTCCTTTTCGATGTACTTGCGGTATTCGTCCAGCGTGGTGGCGCCGATGCAATGCAGTTCGCCGCGCGCCAGCATGGGTTTCAGCAGGTTGCCGGCATCCATGGCGCCCTCGGCCTTGCCCGCGCCGACGACGGTGTGCAGTTCGTCGATAAACAGAATGATCTGGCCTTCGGAGCTTTGCACTTCTTTGAGAACGGCCTTCAGCCGCTCTTCGAACTCGCCGCGAAACTTGGCGCCGGCGATGAGCGCGCCCATGTCGAGCGAGACCACGCGCTTGTCCTTCAAGCCCTCGGGAACGTCGCCGCGCACGATGCGGCCCGCCAGGCCTTCGACAATGGCGGTCTTGCCGACGCCGGGTTCGCCGATCAGCACCGGGTTGTTCTTAGTGCGGCGGGAGAGCACCTGGATGACGCGGCGAATTTCCTCGTCGCGGCCGATCACCGGATCTAGTTTGCCCTGGGAGGCGAGCTGGGTGAGGTCGCGGCCGTACTTTTCCAGCGCTTCGTAGGTGGCTTCCGGATTGGCGCTGGTGACGCGCTGGCTGCCGCGGACGTCCTGTAGGGCGCGCATCAGCCGCTCGCGCGTGATGCCGAACTCGCGGAACAGTTTGCCCGTAACGCCGGCGTCTTCGGTGGTGGCTAGCAGGACGTGTTCCACCGAGACGTACTCATCCTTCAGCCGCTTGGCTTCCTCTTCGGCCTGGGTGAGCAGCTTGGTAATGCGCTGGGTGACGTAGACCTGGTCCGGGCCGCCGGAGGGGCCGGAGACCTTAGGCAGCCGGTCGACTTCCTGCTGGACGCGGGTGCGCAGGGCGTCCACTTTGACGTCGGCCTTGTTGAGGATGGAGCGGGCCAAGCCGCCTTCCTGCTCGAGCAGGGCGAGGATCAGGTGTTCGGTGTCGACTTGCTGATTGCCGTGCTGGACGGCCACGGATTGGGCAGCGCGGACGGCTTCTTGGAGCTTTTCGGTGTACTTATTGAAATCCATGGTGAGCTTCGCTTCCGCTAAAATCTTAGCGTATCATTGTCAACTAAAGTAAGCATATCACCATTATGAATAGAGCGCAAGATCTTCGTTGATGACTGGGTGGCAAGGGCTCTGCCAGGGGTGGATAATGTTGTTGACAGTTCTGATAATTCTGATAAAGTTGATAGCAGCTAGCCGCCACGGAAATGAAGGAAAAGACCAAGTCGACTACCATTTCGTTTTCGCTCCCGCTCGAGATGCTGGAGAGGCTTGAGGATCTGTCGAAACGGACGGGCATCTCCAGGAGTTTACTAATTAGGGAGGGACTGGAGTTCCTTTTTGAGAAAAGGGATCCGATTCCTCCTTTGCTGCGCTAAGGATAGCGCAATTATAGGACTCTGAGGGGATTTACAATTATGAGGGAAGGAGTCATTATTGCCCATGACTGTCCGGTCGCTTGTAGTTCAGGAATTTCCCCGCGGGACCCGCTTGCGAAAACCGATTGCGATTCGTCTAGAGCGTGACCCATCCGGTACCGTTTTCGCAGGGGCGCCTGATCTTGGGCTTTGGGTTGACGGAGTTGGGACGACGGACCAGGAGGCCATCGAGGACTTGGAGACAATCATTGGTCTGTATAGGCAATCGTTTATCGACCTAGCACAGCAGAATACGTCGGAGTACCTAGCGGCCATGAGAGCTGCTTTTGAAGAGATTGTCATCTGATTACGTTCTGTCATATAATGACGGGTCACGATGGCAAATCCCGACAGTCGTCTTCTTCAGCTGTTCCAGCGCGGCTATGGATTTTATTTCGAGACACACAGCAAGAAACACTATTATCAATTTCAGTGGCGAAGCAAGAAAACCAACAGCATTATTATGGTGCTTCCCTTCGAGGTACCAATGGACCGCCCGGCTGACAGAAGAAAAGTTGCCAGAATGCTCGGGCTGTCTGAAGACGAACTTGCCGCAGCGGAGCAGGGCAAACCTGGCTTCGACATGCGCTGTCTCCAGTTTGTTCTCATGGTCACACAGGCGCATTTATCCATGGCCATGCCTCGTCCTCCGCATTATCAGACGGATCTCCAACTGGAATTAGATTTAATGCTCGGAGAGCTTGAAGGGCGGGCAAAGACGGAGGACTGCTACCTTCTCGCTAAAGTCCGCGACCTATGTGCTGACCTTGCGAAAAATCCTGTGTGGCAATCGATTGCTAAGCGGGTGCAGTCAGTCGCGGTTGGCGAGCGGATCTAAAACGCTGACACAAACCTCGTCGGACTTTACAGCCGCGGGCAAACCTCTCCGACGATCTTTGCGAGACGCGCTCCATTGGCGATAAGGTCGCCAATCGTCTCGCAGTCTTGTATGTTCGCTTCTGACGGGACAGCAAACACACAAGCCTCTATAACTTTCCCGGGCTTGCACTTAGCTATTACCGCGGTACTGCGGACGTTTAGTAGGACGTCGCTCTCTAAAACTCCAAGGGAGCGCGGCTTCCCGATCGCGATACGAGTATCAAGAAGTCGGCTAACATGGTCATCTTGCTGGCGTACGACCAATAGAAGAGATCGATTCTGCAGCTTCGTCGCAAATTGCCTCAACTGCGCTTCGGCCAGCTTAACGCTAAACGTCGCTTTGCGCCGGTCGATGCCCCACGACCGAACGATCTCGAGGTTAAGCTGCCACCAGTCGGGACTTAACCTTATGGCGGCGCGAACCGTCTCGGTTGCATGGCCGAGAGCCGCCCTGAGTTCGTGTTCATCGCGCGTTGCTTGGTATGTCGGCATGTGAATTCCCAGCAGGTCCGACGGGATCTTGACAGCCTTCCCGGCAGGCTTCTGCACGAACCCCATTGCTCTTCGGGGGCCAAGCCGACCCAAGAATATGCCGAACTCAAACACAACGTTGTCGCGTGGGGCGTCACTGGATTTCCCTCTGCTCCTCAGAAGGTCGTCCGCGGTAAGGAGAAAGACCCCGAAGTCATAACTATCTACGGCAACAACAAGTGCGTCGAGCGTAGAAAATGACCCTCGCGTGAATTCGGGCGCGTCCCACCAAGGAATCATGGTCGCCGCGTCGGCGAGGACACTGCACAACATTCGGGCAGGGTCTCTAGCCTCCGAAGATGACCCAACGAAAATCTTTGGCTTTGACATCGAACCAGTTCGACTATTATCGCAGAGAACTCTCATTCGGGAAAGATATGGAACGCTTGGCGCCGATGTCAGCAAAGACGAAGCCATCTCGCTCGACAACCTCGCCCGCGCGGATGGGCACGGGTGCGGCGAACATGGGTCCATCGTATACAAACGAATGAAACTCGCCGTTCTCGCCGCAGGGGTCGACTGTGGGCGGGAGATCGGCCAGGAAAGCTGCGTCGAAATCGCGGCCGGCGAAATCACGGGAAAGCACCCTGGGGTCGACGCAGGTGATCTTGGCGCGGAGGCCGGCAGCGATCATGTCGCGGGCGAGCTGGGGAGTCGGGACTTGCCAGACGGGAAACAGAGGCTCGAGGCCGGTGCCTGCTAACTGCTTCTCGCGGTATGCGCGGATGTCGGTAAGGAACAGATCGCCGAAAGCCATGGATTCGACGCCCTCGCCGACCGCACGGGCGCAAAGCTCGCGCATGCGGGCTTCGTATTCTTCGTTGGAGCAGGGCCAGGGGAGGGGAACGGTCCAGAGTGGGAGTCCGGCAGCTTGGGCCTGGGCTTCTAAAAGCTCGCGCCGGACGGCGTGCATGGCGACGCGGTCAAAAGCTTCGTTCAGAGTGGTGACGAGTGCGACGACTTCAATCGAGGGGTCCTGCCGGAGCAGGTGCAGTGACCATGCGCTATCCTTGCCACTGCTCCAGGACAGCGCGACGCGCTTCACGCCGCGGCGGCGATGCGTTCTTGCGTAGCCACGGTGCGGCTCAGCCACGCGTGCAGACCGAAGAGGACGGCGGTGTAGACGACGTCCGAAACCAGCGTCCAGCCGAAGAAGGGGATTGCGGCAGTATAGCAAGCGGCGAGGCCGGCGGCTGTGTGCGGATATTCGCCGAACCAGAGCCAGCTACCGAAGTTCGTGACCAGATAAAACTGGATGCTGTTGAGGATGGTCACAGCGGCGATCCGCGAAATGCTTTCGGTGCTGCGAATCCTGCGGCCGAGCCAGACGCTGATCAGGAAACTCAGGTAGATGAAGATCTGGAATCGAGAGAAGGCCGGCACGCCATAGACCGCCGCCAGGATGGGATCGGTGACGGCCATCAGAGCCATCGGCACCAGGTACGCCTGCCAGACGGGAAGCCGCGCGCCGGAGAAGAGGCTCGTGGCGCCGACTGGGGCGAAGTTCGGCGGATGCGGAAGCAGTCTTGCGATCGCTCCCAGAACAGTGAGCGAGAGAGCAGCGGGCCGCCAGTTGGACTTGGTCATCAGACCAAATTATAAACCTTAACGGTTTTCGGCGGCAGGCAATGCCGCAAGGAGCCGGCGCACATTGGCATTTTGCGGATCGAGCTCGAGCGCGCGGCGAAGTTCCTGCCTGGCCTGTTCGTACTCGCCGAGGCGCGCCAGCGAAAGGCCCAGATTGGAGTGATTGACGAAATCGTGCGGCAGTAAATCGACCGCCTGTTGGAGGGACTTGGCTGCGTCAGAATATCTGTCTACCCGCATATATTCGACGCCCAACATGCTTTGCGCGTACGCCGCCGACGATGGACACTTGGCCAGTGTCTGTTCCAACTGCTGGATGGCGGCGGTGTGATCTCCCGAGTCGATAAACCGCACTGCCTTCTCGAGCATGCGGCGCGCTTTGGCGGAGAGCGGGTAGCGGAGGAGGTCGACAGACACCGTCCCTGAAGGCGGTCTGGTCTCCCGGTCGCGGGGCGGGGAAACGTGAAAGATCCACGGGCCGCCGCCGAGCGGGTACTCGTAGTGTTCTTCGCCGGGCAGCGGGCAAACCAGGAGAAGAGAGGCGGCCAGGACGAAGCCGATGGACCTAAGCGCTTGCGGGAATTGAAGTTGCTGCATATCAGCCCCCTGCAAAAATTCGACGATCGAGAGGCCAATCGATTACAAATTAATATACAGCAAGTTACGGAATAGTTACAGATTTTTCTTGGTCACTTCGACGATGCCGCGGTCGCCGTCGACTTTCACCCAGTCGCCGGTTTCGATGACGGCGAGCGGGTCCTGATCGAGATCGGTGACGGCGGGGGCGTGCGTGACCACGGCGCCGAGGGCGATCTTGGTGGTCATTTGGGTGAAGATCATGGCGCGGGGCGCGGAATTGGCGAGGCGGGTCATGTGGAAGGCGTTGGACCAACCGGAGGATCCCTTGGCGCCGGGAAAGACAAGTACCTTGTCTTTGAAGCTGATGCCGCGGAGTTCGTGGCGGGTTTCGATGACAGTGCCGGTCATGGGGTCGATGCCGCCCCAGCCGGAGATTTGTTCGTGTGTGACCAGGGCTTCGCCTTCGGCGCATCCGCCTACGACTTTGCGTCCGCGGAGGACGATCTTCTTGGGCGTGGCTGTGGTGATGGCGCTCATTGAAGTTCTCCGGTCCATCGGCCAGTGAGCGCTGCATGGATACAGTCTTCCGTTGTGCCGAACCAGGCCTCGATGCCGACGATCGCGGGCAGGTAGTGAACCTGCTTAGCCGAATCGAGCGCGACGACCTTGGTTCCCTTGGGTACGGCGCGGGCGATGGCCGAGCAGGTATCGGTCATGACGAGGGCGCCGGAGGCTTGGATGGTTTTGGTGAGACCCTGCAGATCTGCGACAGACTTGACGGAGCGCGAGGTGAACAGCCACAGCGGGATCTTGATGCTTTTGCCATCGAGCAAGTGTGCGATCATGGCCATCTGTTCCAGCGACGCGTGCGGGCAGCCGAGCATGACGTAGTCGACGTTCGGGTTTGTGCCGTTGGAGTTGAGCGTCTCGTACACTTTGCGCCGTTCGGTAGCGCCGTATTTGATGGTGGCGACGGGCCTGCGCGGGCCGAACGCCATCTCAAGCGTCTCGGCTTCGGGCGTGATTCCGACCATGTGATACATTTCGACGCCGCCCGATGACGCCGCGGCCGCGCCAAAATGTTTGTGGCGCAATGGGTCGGCCTGGCCGATGCGGCCGGTGATGACGGGGATGTTCTCCTGGACGACGTCGCCGATGAAGTAGCCGAGCATGCCCCAATCCATGACGCCTTCGACCGGCGTTTCCACTTCGATGCGATGCGTGCCGTAGCGGTAGTCGTCGCGATGGAAACCCCAGTCCGGGATTTTGCCGGTGAGCATGGCGGCGCTGGTGCTTTCGCGGCCTTCGGCATTCGTGCGGGCGCCAATAACCGAGTTGCAATAGACAACGGCGGACGATTCCATCCAGGCGCAGTGCTCGCCCTTCACGGGCACGTTGCCGGCGAGGTAGGGCGTGCAGGTCTTGAGCACGTGAATGCCGCGGCGGTTGAGCTCGGATTCGTCCTGGAGTTGATGGTCCAGGGCTTCGCGCGTCATGCCTTGCTCGGTCCAATGATTGGGGTCCATGCCGCCCTGCAGGTGGCAGCAGTTGACGGCCGCGCCGGGGATGGCGGCGACGTCGGGGCTGTCGAGATCGTAGAGCGAGAAGACGGTCTCGTAGCCGCCCGCGCCTGCGTGCTGTTCGAAGTATTTTTGTACGAAGAGATTGGATGATCCGGGGACGCCAGCGACATTGTCGGTATCGACGAAGCGGTCCGCGCCGAGAGCTTCGGCGTAGCGGACCAGCAGTTCCATGGCGCGCTGCTTGGCGAGGCCCGCGGCGCCATCCAGCATGGCTTTTTCGGTCGCGGTCAGCTGCATATTTCTATTTTGCGCTAACTGCGGACGCTAGTCGTCGACGTTGGCAGCGAGGCGCTGGCGGAGCGCGGCGAGGTCGATGTGGTGGACGCTGCCGGTTCCCGCCAGGTCGAGCGCGTGCGCGGCGGCGGCGCCCATGGCGATGCAAGGGCCCATCACTCGGACGCTGGAAAGAGCCGTGGCGTCGCCGTCGATGCAGCGTCCGGCAGCCAGCAGGTTATCCACGGCGGGCGGTGTCAGGCTGCCGAGCGGGACGTAGTGGATGTGATCGGGGCCGAAGGGCTCCCAGACGTAGCCTTCCACATTGTGATGCTGTTCCAGCGGCCAGGCGGTGCGAGCGATGGCGTCGGGGAATTTGACTCCCTGGCGCACTTCGTCGACGGTGAGATGATGGCAGCCAACGATCCAGCGGGTCTGGCGGATGCCGGGCAGTCCATAGGCGCGCACGCGGGCTTGACCGAAGGCCTGGGGGAACTCGGCGCGCAGGAAATTCATGGTGCGGTCGGCTTGCTCCTTGCCTTCGAGGCCGGTCTTTGCCGCAGCGAACGGATCGAGCGGATTCTCGATGTGCGTCATGTTGACGACGGCGGTGTTGCGGCCGGGGAAGCTCATGGCGAAACCATCCCGCCGGATCATGCCGTAGTGCTGGCCGCGGTCGCGAATGCGCGCGGACATTTCTTCGCGACTGGGCTTGTGCGCTTCGTCGAAGTTTTCGATGACGATCATCTGCGAGCCGTAGATCCTGCCTTCGGCCGGCTCGCGGCATTCGAGGCCTGCCTGCCAGACGACGGCCGCGTCGCCGGTGGCGTCGACAAAGCCGTTGGCGCGAACGAGCACGTCGCCGTAGCGGGTGGCGAGTTCGAGTGCTGCGACCCGGCGTCCGTCCAAATGAACGTTACGCAAAACGGCGCCGAGTAGCGGAGTAATGCCGTGCTGGAGAATCGCGCGGTCCACCCAGCGGCCCAGTGCGACTTCGTTGTAAAGCGCGTTGAGCGAGATGCCACCCATCACCAGGTGCAGATCGCCGGTGGCGCCCAGGTCGCGAATCATGTCGTCGGCGATGCCGTGCGTGAGCTTTTTGTTGCCCGGCGGATTGCCGAACAGGCCGACGATCATGCCGATGATGGAGTTCACCGCCTGGCCGCCGAGCGCGGGTAAGCCGTCGATCAGGATGACCTGGCGGCCGAGGCGCGCAGCCTCGATGGCTGCCGAAACACCGGAAATGCCCGCGCCTACGACGCAGATGTCGGCCTTGTGCTCGCGAACCGCTGGCGCGCCTCTGCGCTGAACGATGCGCGTTTCGGGCCGGAAAGGTTTATCGAGCATGGGCAGTGCGGGAGCGACCCCTACACTAGGCTAGCCCATCTGGCTGCGCGATCGGCCGAAGTAGAAGCTGTTGGACGTGTGATCATCCCATCCGACATTGCAATGCGCGATCGACCATTTTTCGATCTTGCGCGGCTCCAGCACCGGTTTGCCGAGTGCTCGGGCAGGACAGGCAGTAGCTGCCGGCGTGCGTGCCGGGATCCTGCATGCATTCACCTCGAAGCGGGGGAATTGCCAAGCACGGCACACGGCAGTATATCCCAAGCTGAATCTAGCTCAGGATAGTTCGATAGGGCTAGTTCCTAACCGACGGGAACTTCCGGTTCGGGCGCATGATGGTGGCGCAGCTTGACGTCCTTTAGCACTAGATGCAGGATGATCGCAGCGGACATCAGGATGGCGCTGACGAAGAAGATGTCTTGCAGGCCGTGAATCAGCCCCGTGCGAACATTGGCGAGCAGTTTGTGCAGAACATCCATGCCGCCTGCATAGCTGCCAAAGGTCGAATCCAGCTTCGGGCGCATCTGGCCTAGCAGCAGGGGATTCGTGAACAGCTTCAGTGCGCTGGCGGGAGTGTCGGAGGGAATGCCCGCGGTCAGATCCTTATGATAGCTGGTCAACAGCACGCTGCCGAAAATCGCCACACCCATGGTGCTGCCGATGGAGCGGAAGAACGCGGTGGAAGCGGTGGCGGCGCCCATGTACTGCCGCGGCGCAGCGTTTTGCACGGCCACGGTATAGACCGGCTGGAGGAGCCCCATGCCCAGCCCGGCGATCACCATGGCGCGGATGATTTCCAGGTGCTGCGTGGTCCCGCTCATGCGCGCAAACAGGATCATTCCGGCCGCCACCAGCACAGATCCGCTCACGGCCGCCAGCTTGTAGCTGCGCAGCCGCAGGTTGAGCTGGCCGGTGATCAGGCTGCCCGCCACCGCGCCCATCATGAGCGGCGTCAGCAGATTGCCCGACTGCGTGGCCGACACGCCCATCACACCTTGCATGAACAGCGGCAGGTAAATAATGACGCCGAACATTCCCATGCCGAGTACGAACACGGCGACCGAGCACAGGCTAATCACGGGGTCGCGGAACAAAGAGAGCGGAATGAGCGGCTCAATCGCTTTGGTCTCGGCGTATAGAAACGCAACGAGCATGACGGCCGCGAGCGCGAGTAACGATTCCACGCGTGTCGATCCCCAGCCGTAGTCGGTGACCCAGGTGAGTGCGAGCAGCAGTGGGACGATGCACAAAATCAGGCTGAAGACGCCCGCCCAATCCAGGCGCCGCTCGACGCCTTCCGGATGCAACTCGGGGAATTGCCAATAGATGGCGATGATCGCGATGATGCCCACTGGCATGTTGACGTAGAAGCAGGCACGCCAGGAGACGTGGTCCGTCAGCCATCCGCCCAGCGTCGGGCCGAAGATGGACGCCAGGCCCCAGGCGGCGGCGAAGAATCCCTGGTATTTTCCGCGCTCGGCGGGCGAGAACACGTCGCCGATGATAGTGAACGCCAGGCCCATCATCATGCCCGCGCCGATGCCTTGCAGGCCGCGGAACAGGATCAACTGATTCATGCCGTCCAGGCCGATGAAGTTCACCTTGCCGGCGGCGCCGCACAGCATGGACGTCAGCACGAACATGCTCGCTCCGCCCAAGAAAAACCATTTGCGTCCGTACATGTCGGATAGTTTGGCGAAGATCGGGACGGCCAGCGTGGACGTCAGCAAATAGGTTGTGGAGACCCAGGGATAACGGTCGAATCCGGAAAGCTGCGCGATGATGCGCGGCTCGGCCGTGCCGACGATGGTTTGATCGAGCGCCGCCAGCAACACCGCCAGCACCAGTCCGGTCATGGTCGCGTACATCTGCGGACGGGTGAGCCGGATCAGTCCGGACGTGTGAAGTGTGGCTTCGGACGTGGCCGCCATCTATTGATGTTATCCTTTTTCGCGACGGGCTTTCCAGGATGACCGAAGATCCGTATCTGCGCGCGGCGATCGAACAGGCTCGCAAAAGCCTGGCCGAAGGCGGCATCCCGATCGGCTCGGTGTTGGTTCACGAAGGGAAGATTATCGGCCGCGGGCACAACTGCCGCGTACAGACCGGCAGCGCGATCGATCACGGAGAGATGAACTGCCTGCGCAATGCGGGGCGGCTTCCAGCGAAGATCTACCGAAACAGCACCATCTATTCGACGCTGTCACCATGTCCGATGTGCAGCGGCGCGATCGTGCTCTACAAGATCCGGCGCGTGGTGGTCGGCGAGAACAAGACGTTCCTCGGC
Source organism: Bryobacteraceae bacterium (assembly GCA_035501155.1). GTDB lineage: Bacteria > Acidobacteriota > Terriglobia > Bryobacterales > Bryobacteraceae > Palsa-89. Next base: position 413,104 of record DATJWO010000019.1, on the reverse strand, counting down.
GCCGAGGATTACATGCGCAGCCAGGGCATTCAGGTGGATGTCCTGCAGGATGCCGAATGCATTCAACTAATGACCGATTTCATCCGCGCGAACCCGGAGTTGTGGAACGAGGACATCGGCGTTTAGCGCCGCGTTAGAAACTAACGTGCTTGATGGTGTCAACCAGCGCATGCAAGGCGGCTGACGCGAGGATGCTGGAGCTTTTCTCGAAGACCTTGCCGTAAGCGATGCCGGCAATGGTGGCTAGGATCATATAGCGCCAGTTCGGAAGCGGCTGAGGACCGTTATCCAGATGGGCACAACCGAAGATGAACGCCGCTAACAGCAGCGAGCCGGTGTTCGCGCCGAGCCGCTGCATCAGGGAGTTTTGAATCAGGCCGCGAAACAGGATCTCCTCCGGAAGCGCCGTGGAGGCCAGGATCACGACGTATTGCAGCGCGATTCGGGGCGCGTTCGCTGCTGGCATATGGAACGGCGTCAGGAATCCGATGGCGCGTCCGAGCGGAATGAGCACGACGGTGCACGCCGCAAAACCGATCAAGAGGTTTGTCAGATCGCGGCCCGTTCGCGGCAGATTGTATTTCATATCGGGCAGACGGCGGAACAAAAGGAAAATCGTCAGGCCCAGCAGGATCGACACGCCGTAGGCGGCCAGATGCAGCGGGCCCTGCGCGCGCTTCGCAATGAAGGACTGGCCAACGGAGAATTCGAGCGGGAACCACAGCAGCGCGATGATCACGAAGTCCAACCAGACCGGAGGCGCGCTTCGTCGAACGAGAAACGCGCAAGTTACCGGCGCGAACGTATACGCCAGGATCAAAACCGCCAGAGCGGCGTTGAAGGCGTGAAGTTGTGCGGCGGCTGCCAGGAAAATTCCTGACAGAATCACCGGCACTGCGAACAGGACCGCCGGACGCCGTTGGAGCGCTGCCCGAAGCGCCTTCTGCACCGACGAGCACAGCAACGCCAGAATGCAAACCAGTAAAAAGATCGGGACGACGAGCTGCACCAGGTTACTTAACGGCCTCGAGTGGCGCTCCGTCCCGTGTTTCGTCGCTGGCGCGGCGCACCACTTTGTCGCCCGCCTGCAAGTTGCCCATCACTTGAATCAGGTCGCCGTCGGTGTAGCCCGTGCGAACGTCCACCCATTCAGCGCGGCCATTGCGGTCACGAATCACAAAGGTCCGCTCGGTGGTGGTCACCACGCTGAGCTTCGGGACGAACAGCGCCATCTGCGAGCTGCGCACTGGCCACTTGACCGCCGGATACATGCCCGGGGCGAGCGTGCCGTCGCGATTCATGAAGTCCAGTTCCACGGGCATGCTGCGGGTCTTCTGGTCCAAGGCGTGAGCGATGCGCGCAACGGTCCCGTAGTAAGTGCGCTCCGGATAGGCCGGGACGCTGAAAGGAACGCTAGCGCCATTCACGATTCCGCCGACCGCCTGCTCGGGCACCGGCACCACGACTCGCAAATGGGAGACCTGCTGGATCACGAGCAATGCGGCATCCGTAGTTGGACCCACCAACGCGCCCGGATGCACCAGGCGTTCGGTGACCACGCCATCGAAGGGCGCTGTGACGCGCAGATATGCCTGCATGTCTTGCTGCGCCTTGACCGCCGACTCTGCCGCCCGGCTGGCCTGCTCGCGCGCCGCCACCAATGCCTGCGCGGCTTCCACTTCCTTCTCAGCCTGGATCACTTCGTTGCCGGCCACCGCTCCCGGCGTTTCGGCAGCCTTCTTCAGGCGATCGTACGTGCTTTGCGCGGCTGCCAACTGCGCCACTGCCTGTAGCCGGTCCGATTCGGCCACTTGCACTTTGGACTGTGCTTCGGCGATCTGCGACTCGAGTTCCGGCGCGCTCAGTTGGACGAGCAGTTCGCCTTGCTTGACCACGCTGCCGCGGTCCACCAGCACGCGCTCGACGAAACCGGCCACCTTGGCGTGCAGCGACACGCTGAGATACGGCTGGATCTCCGCCGGCAGATCGATAGTCCGGGAGACCGGCTTGGCGATGACGGTCGCAAGATCAGTGGCTGGCATCGACGCGCCCCACGCGAGAGCGCCGGCGAAAAGTGCGCTGCAGAATCGAATCTTAGTTCCTGTCATAATAGCGGCTCGCAGGATCGGTTGGATCCAAAGATGGCGATGCGATAGAAGCCTTCCTTTGCAGAATCGCGTAAATGGACGGCAGAATGGTCAGCGTCGTGAAGGTGGACACGATCAGCCCGCCAATCACCGCGCGTCCCAGCGGCGCGGCCTGGTCGCCGCCTTCCGTGATGCCGATGGCCATCGGCACCATGCCAAAGATCATCGCCGCGGCGGTCATCAAAATTGCGCGCAAACGGCTGGATGCGCCTTCGCGTGCGGCTTCCAGCACAGACAGTCCGTCGTGCCGCGAACGCTCGGCGAAGGTCACCATTAAAATCGAGTTGGCCACAGCAATCCCGATGGCCATGATGGCGCCCATGAACGACTGCACATTCAGCGTGGTGTGCGTGATCAGCAGCATTAAAATTACGCCGCACAGCACGGCCGGCGCAATGAGCATAATCGCCAAAGCCAGCCGCAGCGATTGGAAGTTCGCCGCAAGCAACAGGAAGATTACCAACCCGGCCACCAGCAGGCCGATCTGCAGGTTCGAAATCGTTTCTTCGAGCGCAGGAATCTCGCCGCGCAGCGCCACCGTGATTCCGCGGGGCGGGGCGGGGAGGCCGGCCAACGCCTGATTCAAGCTGCGCGCCGCCTGTCCGAGCGTGGTTCCGTGAATATTTGCCGTCAGGCTCACCACGCGCTGGCCGTTGTAGCGTTCAATCTCGCCGGGCATAGTCCCGAGCTTTAACGTGGCGATGTCGGTGAGCAGCGGCTTCGGCTGGCCATCCGGCATCACTGGCAGATCGCCGACCTCGTCGACGCTCTGAATGCGATGCTGCGGCAGTTCCACCTGGATCTGGAACCCGTTGCCGGACACAGGGTCGCGCCAGTAGTTTGGATCGGTGAATCGCGAGGACGAGGTCGCGGGCACCACCGAATGCACCACGTCGGCCATGGTCAGGCCGAACTGGCCGGCGCGGTCGCGATCGATGTTGATATCGAGGGTGGGGTAATTCAAATCCTGCGCGAATTGCAGGTCGCGCAAAAAATCCAGCTTCTGCATCGCGGCCTGCACCTTCTGCGCGTAGGCATAGTTGTCTTGTAGATTGACGCCCTGCACGGCCACTTCGATCGGCGTGGGTGAACCGAAGCCCATCACCTGGGTCACGATGTCGCCGGCCTCGAACGAAATCTCGGTGCCGCCAGGAAGCTCGCGGCGGCAATCCTCGCGGACGCGCTCGCGGAAAGTCTCGCCGCCAACGGCGTCCGGCTTGAGCGCGATCTGGATTAACGCCTCCTGCGGGCCGGCTGTGAACAGGTGAATCAGGTCCACCGGATATTCGGGCGGCTGCACGCCCATAAAATCGCTGGTGATGGCCACTTTATCGCCGGAATCACGTTTGATGATGTCGAGGGCGTGCAGCACGATTCGCTCAGTCTCTTCGATGCGCGTGCCGCTCGGCGCCCGCAGCCGGATGCGATAGAGACCCGTGTTCACATCCGGGAAAATCTCGGTGCCGATGCGCGGTAGCAGCACATACAGCAGACCGAACGCAACGGCCACGTATCCGCTGGCGAGCGGCCAGCGGATCTTCAGAATGGCGCGTAAATATCCGTCGTAAAACGCACGCAGGCGTCCGAAGAATCCCTCGCGCTCCTCTCCGCGGTGCGCTTCCTTCATGAGCCAGGCCGAAAACACCGGCACCAGGCTGCTGGAAAGCACGTAGGATGCGATCATCGCGAATCCCACTGCCAGCGCCAGCGGCACGAACAACTGGCGCCCCGTTCCCACCATGAAAAACGAAGGAACAAACACGGCCAGCACGCAGAACATTGAGAGCAGACGAGCGAGCGCCGTCCGGCTGCAGGCTTCCACCACGGCGCGGGCGCGCGACACGCCGGGAAGCATCTGACCGTGGATGTTCTCGATCTCCACCGTCGCCTCGTCCACCAACACGCCGACAGCCAGCGCCAGGCCGCCCAGCGTCATGATGTTGATACTCTGATTCGTCACCCACAACAGCACGACCGCCGCGAGCAGCGCGAACGGAATATTGATGATCACGATCAAAACGCTGCGCCAGTCGTGCAGGAAAATGAGCACCATGAGGCCGGTGAGCAGAGCGCCGAACAGCGCCTCGATGATCAGCCCGCGCATCGAGTTCCGCACATACGGCGACTGGTCGAACTCCAGCCTCACGTCGATGTCCGGCGGAACAATCTTGCGAAAATCGGGCAGCGCCGCCTTCACGCGATTGATCACATCCAGCGTGGACGCGTCGGCGCGCTTGGTCACCGGGATATAGACGCTGCGCCGGCCGTTGACGTGCGCGTAGTCGGTGATAAGATCCGTTCCGTTGCTGATGTTCCCGATGTCGCGCAGGAATACTGTATTGCCGGAGACTGGGCGGATAGGCGTGTTCAACAACTCGCCCAGGTTTCCCCCGAGCGTCGCATTGGTGCGCGAGATGCGCTCTAGTTTGCCGGTCCACATATTTCCCGAAGGCATGATCAGCGAAGACTTGTCCACTGCTTCGATGGCTTCCTGCGGCGACACCTTGTACTGCCGCAGCTTGTCGGGATCCAGCGTAATGACGATGGTGCGCTGTGCGCCTCCGAGCGGCGGCGGGGCCGAAACCCCCGGAAGCGTGGCAAACAGCGGCCGCACGCGGTTCAGTGCCAGGTCCTGCATCTCGCCCAGCGTCCGCGTCTGGCTGCTGAATACCAGCTGGCCGATGGCCACGCTGCCGGCGTCAAAACGTGTGATGAACGGCTCTACCGTGCCCGGCGGCATGAACGACTTGGCGCGATTCACGTAGCCAACGGTTTGCGCCATCGCCTGAGCCATGTCGGTTCCTTCGTGAAACACCAGCTTCAACAACGCCGCGCCTTGAATGCTCTTGCTGTCGACGTATTCGATCCCCGTGATGTAGAGGAAGTGATACTCGTAGTAGTACGTGATGAAGCCTTCCATCTGCGCCGGATCGATGCCGCCATACGGCTGCGCGACATAGATGGCCGCTTCGCCCACCTGCGGGAAAATGTCGGCGGGCATACGGCGCATCGCGAGAATGGAGCACAGCGCGACGGCGATGATCGCCACGACGACGGTGATCGGTCTGCGGAGGGCGGCAAGAACGAGACGCATGTTCGTTTACCTCGAAATCCTCACTGCGTTGCCTCATTGAGGAACGGCTGGATGTCGCCGCGCGCGGTGTCGACGGCTAGCAATGCACGCCAGACGTTCAGTCGGGCCAAAGAGTCGTCGATCCGCGCCTCGACCAGCACCCGCTGCGCCTGGGCGACGTCGTCGATGGAGGCTAAACCGGATTGATAACGCGCGGTGGCCTGTTGCAACGCAGTCTGCGCCGACGACACCACAACCGGGGTGTTCGCCGCCACGCGGCGCGATCCCGAGAGCGCCGCCAGAGCCGAATTGAATTGCTGCTCCAGACTTGCGGCGATTACTTGATACTGCGCCTGCTTGGCGCGGATGCGCGCCGATTGCATCGCTTCCTGTTCCTTGATCGAAAAGCGGTCCATGAACGGAAACGTGACAGTCAGGCCGACGGAATAATTCTGCACGGTGGGTGCCAGCCCGTTGAAAGCGCCCAGCCTCGCGCCGTTCGTTTCCATGCCGGTGCCGCGCGCCGCCGCCAGACCCTGCACGGAAAATTCCGGATAGTTGGTGCGCTCCAGCGAGTGGAGCCGTGCTTGTTCCTGTGCGATCGCCGCGGTCTGCTCGCGCGCCAGCGGATTGGCCGCCGCATCCAGCGCCGGCGGGGACTGGTCGGGCGGCAGCTGATCCAGTTTGCCCGCGCTCAACGTGACTTGTGAAGCCGGCAGGCCGGTGAATTGCGCTACGGTCGTCCGCGCCACATCGATCGCCTGCTCGGCTTGCGCTAGTTGCGTCTGCGCCAGGGCTAGTTCTGCCTGCACGCGCGATTCGTCGGCGCCCGGCCGCAGTTCCGCGCTCACCAGCGCGTGAATCGTTTTCAGCAAACTTTGCCAACTCGCGATCGTGCCGCGCGCGGCTTCCGCCGTCTGCTGCGCCGCGATCACGGTGAGAAACGCGTCGGCGGTGGCCACGGCGACGTCATACTGCGTTCGCTCCACCGTCGCTTGCGATTGCCTCTGGGCCGCCGTGGCTGCGTCCACATTCGCACGCCGCAATCCGAAATCGAACGGCTGCCAGCTCACCAGCACGCCCATGCCGCTGTCCCATACCGTTCCGAAATTGTTGACCGCGATGCCGTCCACACCAGGAATGATCCCTTGAGGAAGCAGCAAACCGTAGTACGTATTCCGCGTCGCCCGATTCACCTGCGCCAGCCCGTCCACGCGCGGCAGGTAGGCGGTTTGCGCCAGGCGGATCCCGGCCGCCGCGGCGTTCATCTCCTCCTGCGAGACGCGAATCGAGGGGTAGTTCTTCAGCGCGGCTTCCACGGCTTCCGGCATGGTGAGAGCGTTGGCCGAGGTCCCACACATCACAATTGCAACGAACAGCGCGGAGATTGACTGGTTCATTTGCCTTCTATGAGCTCTCGAAACAGTTCGCGTACCTTGCTCTTGGCCGCGCTGAGCGCTTTGCGCCCGAGCGGTGTCGCCCGGTAGACTTTGCGCCGTGATTTGCCCTTGTGCTCTTCCTTGGAGCGCAGATAACCTTTCATTTCCAGGCTATGCAGCAGCGGATACAGAGTGCCGGGACTGATCTTGTAACCGTGCCGCGCCAATTCCTCGGCCATCCCCAAGCCGAAGATCGGTTCTTCCGCCGCGTGATGCAAAACATGCAGCCGGATGAGCCCGGAGTACAAATCCCGGTCCTGATCCCGATTGCTAATATCGTGTTTCGTTTTCGACATTCGATGACGAGTAGTGGTAGTATAGATCCCGGTCGCTTCACTTGTCAAAGGATTAGTCTGAAGAGAGGAATTCTTCGATGCAAAAGACGCGCCGCAATTTTCTTTCCGATGTCGCCCTGGGAAGTGCATTCGCGTTGACGGCTTGCCAGAAGAGCCAGACCAGCGCCAGCACGGAACCCAACGTGCCAACCGGCCCCGCCGACGTCACGCTTCGCATCGGCCCGGTCCTGGTGGACATCGCCAAGGACCACACCATCAGCACCATCGGCTACAACGGCTCGGTCCCCGGCCCCCTGATCCGGCTCAAAGAGGGTTTGCCGGTCACGGTGGATCTGTTCAACGATACCGACACGCCCGAACTGGTCCACTGGCACGGGCAGATCATTCCCACGAGCGTCGATGGTGCAGCCGAAGAGAAGAGCCCGTTCGTGCCTCCGCACGGTCACCTCCGCTATCGCCTGACTCCCCAGCCGTCCGGCTCGCGCTTCGTACACACCCACGTCATGCCGATGTCCGATCTCAGCATGGGCACCTACACCGGCCAATTCGCCTTCGTCTCCATCGATCCGAAGACCGAGCCGGGCGCGTACGATCAGGAGGTCATCTTGGTGACCCATGAATGGGAGCCCTTCTTCGGAAGCGAGGAAGAAGAGGACGAGGCCCTGCCACCCCCGCCTCCAGGCGTCACCAAGCAGGAGAAACCCAACGGATGGGAGATCGGTTACCAGCGCTTCACCATCAACGGCAAATGCCTCGGCTTCGGCGAGCCGGTGCGCGTCAAGGAAGGGCAGCGCGTCCTATTTCGCATCCTGAACGCGAGCGCGACAGAAATTATCCAACTCGCCCTGCCGGGCCATCAGTTCCAGGTGATGGCGCTCGACGGCAATCCAGTGCCGCATCCGCAGATGGTGGACGTGCTGGAGCTCGGCACGGCCGAACGCATCGACGCTGTCGTCGAAATGAAAAACCCGGGCATCTGGATCCTCGGTACGCCGCACGACGACGATCGCATGAACGGCATGGGCATCGTCATTGAGTACGCCAACCGCAGCGGCCAGCCGCGCTGGATCAAGCCGGCCAAGAAGGTTTGGGACTACACCCTCTTCGGCGCCGCCAGCACTACCTCAAAGCCGGATGAAACCTTCGTGATGACTTTCGGCAAAATCAATGGCGGCACCGGGGGCTTCAACCATTGGACCATCAACGGAAAGAGCTTCGATGAAAAAGATGCGCCGCACCCTCTCCAAAAAGGCAAGCGCTACCGCCTGGTGTTTGACAACCACACCGACGATGCCCATCCGGTGCATTTGCACCGCAACAGTTTCGAGTTGACCAATGTCTATGGCAAGCCGACCGGCGGGATTCTCAAGGATGTCGTTCTGGTGAAAGGCTATAGAAAGGTGGAAGCAGACTTCTCGCCGGCGATGGACGGACTGACTTTGTTTCACTGCCACCAACAGCTTCACATGGATTACGGATTTAAGCTGGTCTTTGACGTAACTTGATGGCGTTGAAAACGCAAGCCTTTTGGATTCGTTTCGCAATCTGTGTCTTTGGAAGACCTCTTGCACTACAAAGTTGTGAGTTATGAATGTACAGGAGGTCAATTCAATGATCCATGAATGGCTGAGCCAGGAGCACCACCGCCTGCATATCGTGGAAGAATGGCCGGAAGGTCCTCACAAAGAAGCAGTTTTGGCTTCCATCCGCTCGAAATTGAAGAGCCTCCTTAGCAATTGCGACGAAGAAAGTCTCCCCGCCTGCCTCGTCTGCAACAAGCGCAGAGTTGCTTCTTGTGTCACATTGGAAGCCAAAAAGTTCCATGTTGAGACACAGCGCCCTACGAAATGGTCCGCCTGGGCACTTCGTACTGAGCTAACTGCCTGAGTTGGTCGTACCGGCTGCAACTAAGTCGATAGTCCTGAGTCACTTCCGTTGTTGATAGTTAGGTATCGCCTTAGCTTACGATCGTCTCATGCTGAAACTCAGCGTCGTTTTTGCCGCCTTCGTATCGCTCTGCCCGGCAAGCACGTACTTTGTTGCTCCCAAGGGCCACGACAGTAATTCGGGGACCTCAATTTCTCAGGCGTGGGCCACTCTGCAGCACGCCGTCGATACCATCGCGCCGGGCGATACCATTCTGGTTGAGACCGGGACGTACACCGGGTGCCGCATTAGCATCCCAGGCGGGCAGTCGATGCCCAAAACTTTACAGGCTGACACCGGCGCCGCAGTGCGCATCAATCGCCCAGGCCAGCGAAACCGGAACTTCAGCAACATCGAAGTGGACAATTCCGGAGCCGCGGTCAGCGACTGGGTCATCTCCGGCTTGGAAGTGGTCAACTCTCCCGTCTACGGGATCGACCTCCGCAACACGGACCGGATCACCGTGCAGAACAACCACGTCCATAATGGCTTCCGCGGCGGCATTTTCGCCGAGTCCTCGAACGACGTGGTGATCCAGGGCAACGAGACTGATCATAACTTTGAAAACGGCATCTATGTCGCGGGCAACTCCGCGAATGCGATGATCAGCGGTAATACCTCGCATGACAACTTCCAGGCCGGCATTCAACTCAGTGGCGGCGCGGCGTCCGGCGGTTTTGGCTTCCTCGGCCGGCAGGCGGGCGGGCAGATCCAGTTTGCAACGGTGACCGCCAATATCATCTACAACAACAGCAGTTTCTTCGGCGGATACGGCATCGGCTTGGATGGAGTGGACGCGAGCCTCATCAGCAACAATCTCCTGTACAACAACCACGGCACCGGCATCGCGCTTTACGCGATCAATGGGGCGCACGGCTCCAGCAATAATCAGGTGCTGAACAACACCATCGTGATGGCGCCGCGCGCGGGCTTCGTCATCAGCATTCCGCAAAGCGGGCAGCGCAAGGCTCCGGCCGAAGGGAATGTCATCGAGAACAATATCCTCTATTCGCCCGACCGGGGATCCGTTCTCATCGCTAGCCCCACCGTTTCCGGCTTCCAGAGTGATTACAACGTGCTGGTGAACGCCTTCTCCGACAGGAACGGGAGCGGAAAAAGCCTGACGTTCGCTCAATGGCAGGCCCTCGGCTACGACCTGCACTCCTTCACGGCCACACCCGCGCAATTATTCGTCAATCCGGCGGACCCCAATTTCCAACTGGCGCCCGCTTCGCCGGCGATCGATGCCGGAACGTGGGTATCGAACGTCCCCACCGACATGGTGGGTGTGGCCCGGCCTCAGGGGCTGGCGTACGATATCGGCGCCTACGAGGCGCAATCGTCCGACGTTCCTCCCCCGCCACAGTAAACTACTGGAGCAGCTTTCCCAAATCGGGAATCGGCACTGCGCTCTCTTTGAGAGCCGCGTCGTGGAATGCGGATAGCTGGTAGGCCGCGCCTTTGCGCTGCTTGTACGCCTCGCGCGCTTCCAGCCATCCGCGCCATCCGATGAAATACATCGGCAGCTGGCAGGAGGAAAGCTGCGCGCGCTGGACCTTGGCCGTGGCCTCTTCCTTCTCCTGGAAGGTGTCGTTGACCATCAGATCCATGGCTTGCTGTTCGGTCATGCCCATGGTTTGAAGCCGGATGTCCAGAATCGCGTTGGCGATGGCCCGCAGTATTTGCTTGAGCATCGTGAGCCGCAGCTCCGCGCTGTTGTTCAGGAAGCCTTCGTCTGACATCATCTGCTGCGTGTACTGCGCCCAGCCTTCCACGTAGGGCCCATTGCCGAAGATGGCGCGCAGCAGCCGGCGCGATTTGGGTTGCACGTCGTTGGCGATGGTCAACTGCACATAGTGGCCGGGCATGGCCTCATGGATGGTGATCTCCATCATGCCGTAGCGGTTGTACTCGCGGAGTTTGGACTCGATGCGGCTCTTCGGCCAATCCGCGGGAATCGGCGTCACCCAGTAGAACGCCCCCAACTGCGGCTCGAGCGCCGGCGCGGGATTGAATCCGGCCACTGAGTAGATGCCGCGCATGAACACCGGTGTCGGGATCACTTCGAGGTTCCCGCCCGCCGGCAGCGTGACCAGATGCTTTTCGCGCACGAATGCAGTGGCGTCCGCCAGATCCTTTTTCGCCTGATCCATATAGGTGGCGGGCGTCGATTGATCCTTTGCGATCTTGTCCAGGGCCTGGCGCACTGTTTGCGGCGCGGCCAGCTTGGCCATCTGCTCGCGCACGTCCTTGAGTGAGGCTTCGGCCTCCGCCAGCACCTGCTCGGGCGGTTTGCCGGAGACCAGCGTGTAGGCGAATTTCTTGTCGTATTTTTCCTTGCCCAGCCGCCAGTCGCTGGTCTTCTTCGATAAGTCGTCCTGTAGGAACTTGGTGAAGTCGCGGAGCGCGTCCAGCGCCGGGCCGGCGGCTTTGTCGTAATCGGCCTTCAACGTTCCAGGCACGCGCTCGCGCAGCATCTTGTCGATCAGATCCAGATTGCCGTCATTTTCTTCCCGGGCCACGCGGTTCCACACCTCGGGCGCATCCACGAGGTTCGCCTTCGCCTGATCGACCAGCGCGGGAACCGCCTGGAGGCGCGAGATGATGTCGCGGTAGCGCGCTTCCATCGGGGCGTATTCCAGGGTGAACGGGTTGAACAGCGCGTTTCCGATCAGTTCCACATAGAGCGTCGGATTGTGCCGGTAGCTTTGGATCTCGTCCAGCTCCAACAGCGATAGATTGGTCTGGTTCTGCAGGATCTCGTAATCGGCCTGGTCTTCGGCCGAGAGCGAAGACTGCTGGATCTTCGCCAGCCGGTCGCGGAAGTCGGAATAGAACTTGTGCTGCCCGGCGATCCCAGCGGTACTGTAGTCGTCCAGCTTGCCGTCCAGGTGCACGCCGTTGTGCTCGTGGTAGCCGGCCGAAGTCGCGGAAACCGGCGACAAAGCCAGCGTTCCATACACGAAGTCCTCGGTCAGCTTCGAAAGATCCGGCTTCTCCACGGGCTTTGAGCAACTCGTCATCAGAAACGACACCAGGATAACGCCGGGTACCGCGCTAAGCGTTCGCCGCATGTACTTTCTCCAGATCCGCCGCCTCGCCGAACTTGGCGCCCGCGAGGTCCGGGTTGATGTTGCGGAGCAATCCGGTGAGCACTCCGCCCGCGCCCACTTCAATAAAGCGCTCAACTCCGAGCGAGGCCAGCTGTTGAATCACTTGTGTCCAGAGTACCGGGTTTGGAACCTGCTGGTAGAGACCCTCACGCGCAGCTATGCCGGTCGAAACCAGCTCTGCCTTCCAATTGTTCACCAGCGGCGCCGACAAGTCCCTGAACTCGGTAGCCTTCAAATCGACGGCTAGGCGCTCCTGCGCCGGCGTCATCAGCGGGCAATGAAAGGGCGCACTCACCGGAAGCAGGATGGCGCGGCGCGCTCCAGCGGCTTTGGCCAGCTCGATGGCACGTTGCACGGCGCTGGCGTGGCCGGAGATCACGATCTGGTCCGGCGAGTTCAGGTTGGCGGCGCTGACCACCTCGCCTTGCGCCGCTTCGGCAAGGATGGAATACAGCTTTCCTTCCGGCAGCTTCAGCAGCGCGGCCATCGCGCCCATGCCGACCGGGACCGCCTCCTGCATGTATTGGCCGCGCTTGCGGACCAGCCGGACCGCATCGTCGAAGGCCAGCGCTCCGGCGGCAACCAGCGCCGAGTATTCACCCAGGCTGTGCCCGGCGACGTAGTCCGGCTTGACGCCTTGCTGCTCCAGTACCCGGCAGGCGGCGACTGAAACCGTCAGCAGCGCCGGTTGCATATTTTCGGTGAGCTGCAGCACCTCCGCCGGTCCTTCAAAGCAGATTTGGGTGAGTGGAAGACCCAACGCGTCGTCGGCTTGGTCGAAGACGGAGCGCGCAACAGCGAAATTTTCCGACAGTGACCTGCCCATTCCGACATACTGTGACCCCTGGCCGGGGAAAAGGAATGCTCTCTTCATAAGCAATCGAACACTTCAGTGTAGCTTCTTCGTGCGACGCCGTAAGGATTGCGGTGAAAGCGTTCACGACTTTTTACAATCTTTTGGCCCTTCGCTTGCGTCTGTACTAGCGACAGGAGGAGCAAGTATGAAGATAATGACTCAACCACGAAACCCACTGCCTCAAATCGAGACAAAAGCGTTTGTCTATTGCCCGATCTGCACGCACACGGTGGAAGGCATCGTGGTTCACGGCGGCAAGACCGCCCGGGTGAAGCCGGGGCAGAAATGTTCCCGCTGCTCGGCGTCACTGGACCCGGCCTATATCATGCGTCTGGCTCAAGCAGCATAGCCCGTTGCTCCCGTGTTACTGTATGGTCAGCAAATGAAACGAAAACGGTTACCTCCGACGGTTCCGGTGATCGACCGCGAGCTCTTGGAACAGGCCAAGCGTTCCATCATGGCTGACCAGATTCAGCGCGTGGAGAAGTGCTCTGTCTGCGGAGCCACGTGCGCGCCCAACTCGGCCGAAGGGCTGTGCTGGGTGTGCCGCCGGCTGAAGATCAGCGCGTGGGGCGATTCCGATCAGCAAAGCGTTCAGGAGTAGCGAGCGCTCGCTCGTAGACGAACGCCGCGGCTGCCACGTCCTCCATCCCGACACCTAGAGATTTGAAGATAGCTACCTGCTTCGGGTCGTAGTGTCGTTTCACTTCGTGCAGCTCGGCGACGTTGGCCCAGCAATCCGCCAGAATCAGGTCGCCCGCTTCGATCTTCGCTTGCTCGAGCGAATCCACCGCGATGAGCCCCGCTCGACGGACCAACGTGGCCGGAAGCTCCTGGCGATCGGGCCGGTTGGATCCCATCGCGTTGATCATCGTTCCAGGCGCGACCCAGCGGTCCTCGATGACTGGCTCGGCGGAATTGGTCGCAGTGATCACGATGTCTGCACCCCGGACTGCCTCTTCTACTGAACCGGCCACGCCGGCAGAAGTTTCCTCCGCGAATTGCCTGCGCTTCTCTTCGCTGCGGCTCCAAACGCGCACACTTTCAATCGGCCGGACCGCGCGAACCGCTTCTACCTGGGTGCGCGCCTGGAATCCCGAGCCGATCACGCCGAGTGTGCGGGCCTCCGGGTTGGCCAGCAGGTCCGTCGCATAGCCCGACGCCGCGCCGGTGCGGATCTGGCCCAGGTGATTTGCTTCCATGAAAGCCAGAGGCTGGGCGGTCTTGGCGTCATACAGCATGAAGTAGAAGTGCGCGCCGTAGCGAGGATTGGTGGAGTAGAACTTGGTGCCGAAATAGTTGAGGAACGAACCGGCCATGCTGTGGAGCATCGAGCCGGTGTCCAGCGCCAGACGGCGCCGCGGCAGGCTTTGTGCGCGGCCTTGGGCTAACGCTTCGAAGGCGCGGCGCATCATCTCGATGGCGTCGCGCATCGGGAGCAACTCGCGAACGTCCGCCTCAGTGAGGAAGAGCATGAAAGCCGGTCAGGCTTTGACCGGATCGCCGCGTTCGGGATCGAGGCCCAGTTCGCGGATCGCCGATTGGGCTCGCTGAGCGTCGAACTTGCCCTCGCGAGCCAGACGCGCCAGAGCCGCGGCCGCGATCGCTTCGGCGCCGTTTTCAAAATGCTTGCGGAGATGCTCGCGGTTGTCGCTACGTCCGAAACCGTCGCAGCCGAGCGAGACCATACGGCCGGGCAGCCAAGGCGCGACCTGATCGGCGACGACTTTCATGTAGTCAGTGGAGGCGACAATCGGACCGGTGGCGCCGCCGAGAGCTTCCAGTAGATAAGGCTTGCGCTCTGGCTCGGCCGGATGCAGCCGGTTCCAGCGCTCCACTTCGAGAGCGTCGCGGCGCAGTTCGTTGTAGCTGGTGACGCTCCAGACGTCGGCCGTCACCTGATAGGCTTCCGCCAGAATCTTCTGCGCGCGCAGAGCTTCGTTCAGGATCGGGCCGCTGCCGAATAGGTGGACTTGCGGCTCGCCTTCGGCGTTTTGAAAACGATAAATGCCGCGGAGAATCCCTTCGGCGACGCCTTCGGGCATTGTCGGCTGGGCGTAGTTCTCATTGTAGATGGTCAGATAGTAGAACCGGTCTTCCATCAGTTCATACATCCGGCGGATGCCGTCCTGAACGATGACCGCGATCTCGTAGGCGTACGCAGGATCGTAGCTATGGCAGGTGGGCACGGTGCTCGAAAGCACCAGGCTGTGACCGTCCTGATGCTGCAGGCCTTCGCCCGAGAGCGTGGTGCGTCCGGCTGTTCCGCCCATCAGGAAGCCTTTTCCGCGCGAATCGGCGAAAGCCCAGATCAGGTCGCCGACGCGCTGGAAGCCGAACATCGAATAGTACGTGAAAAACGGGATCATCGGCACACCGTAGGTAGCGTACGATGTCCCAGCGGCGGTGAACGAAGCCATGGAGCCGGCTTCGTTGATGCCTTCCTCCAGGATTTGGCCGTCTTTGGCTTCTTTGTAGAACAGGAAATTCTCGCTGTCTACGGGTTTGTAGAGCTGGCCGCGGCTGGCGTAGATGCCGTATTGCCGGAACAGCGACTCCATGCCGAACGTGCGGGCTTCATCCGGAATGATGGGGACGATGTACTTGCCCACTGCGTGATCCTTAAGCAACAGCGTGAGCACCCGCACGAATGCCATGGTGGTGGACACCTCGCGCGCGTGCGAGCCCGCCAGTGACTCCGCGAAGATGTCGAGCGATGGCGCCTGAATCTCGATCTTGGGCACGTTGCGCGCCGGCAGGCTACCGCCCATCGCTTCGCGCCGCGCTTGTACGTACCGCATTTCTGAGCTGTCCTCGGGCGGCTTGTAGAACGAGGTCGTGTGGACCGTGTCGTCCGAGATGGGGATGTCGAAGCGGCGCCGGAAATACAACATCTCGTCTTCGTTCAGTTTCTTCTGCTGGTGGGTGACGTTGCGCCCTTCGCCTGCTTCGCCGAGGCCGTAGCCTTTAATCGTCTTGGCCAGAATCACGGTCGGCGTGCCGCTGTGTTCGACGGCCCGTTTATAAGCGTTGTAGACTTTCTGCGGGTCGTGGCCGCCGCGGCGCAGATTGCCGACTTCCTCGTCCGACATGTGCTCGACCAGCTTCAACAGCTCCGGATACTTGCCGAAGAATTCCTTGCGAACGTAAGCGCCGCCCTTGGCTTTGAAATTCTGGTATTCGCCGTCGACGCATTCGCCCATGCGCTTGATCAGCAGGCCGGAGGTGTCGCGGGCCAGCAGGTCGTCCCAGTTGCCGCCCCATAGCACTTTGATCACGTTCCAGCCGGCGCCGCGGAAGGTGGTCTCGAGTTCGGTGATGATATGGCCGTTGCCGCGCACCGGTCCATCCAGTCGCTGCAAATTGCAATTGACCACGAAAATCAGGTTGTCCAGCCGTTCGCGGGATGCCAGTGTGAGCGCACCCAGCGTTTCGGGCTCATCGCTTTCGCCGTCGCCGACGAACGCCCAGATCTTGCGCCCGGTGACCGGGATGACACCGCGATTTTCCAGATAGCGCATGAAGCGCGCCTGGTAGATGGCGTTGATCGGCCCGAGCCCCATCGATACGGTGGGGAACTGCCAGAAGCTGGGCATCAACCACGGGTGCGGGTAAGACGACAGGCCGGGATGTTCGCGGAGTTCATGCCGGAAGTTTTCCAGATGCTTTTCGTTGAGCCGGCCTTCGAGGAAAGCGCGCGAATACTCGCCCGGCGATGCGTGGCCCTGGAAGTAAACAAAGTCGCCCGGCTGGTCGCCGTAGCGGCCGTGGAAGAAATGGTTGTGGCCTACTTCGGTTAGAGTCGCCAGCGATGCATAGGTAGAGATGTGGCCGCCGATACCAGCGTCGTGTTTGTTGGCGCGCACCACCATGGCCAGCGCATTCCAGCGGATCAGGCTTTTGATGCGACGCTCGATGGCGCGGTCGCCCGGGTAAGGAACTTCTTCCTCGACCGGAATGGTATTGATGTAGGGTGTTTTGAGACCTTGTGGGGCCTGGACCCCGTAGAGGGCGGCGTGGTCGATCAAACGGCCGAGCAGGTAGGCGGCGCGTTCGGCCCCTCCCTCCTCCACTACGCCGTCCAAAGATTCAAGCCATTCGCCGGTTTCCTGTGCGTTACTGTCCTCGCTGGTTACGGGATTGGTGACAAGCATGGTTGATATGTTGGGGTCTCTTCCAACATAGCACTACGCGTGGGTGGTTCTGCCTGCCTGTCCCGTTAGGCGTTGGCCAGTTCCGGGCGCCGATCCGGTTGATAGCAGCAGAAAGGATCTGCTTCCAGGTAGTTTCCGCTCAACGCATAGGCGCGCGCCCGCGAGCCACCGCAGATCTTGTGGTAATCGCAGCAGCCGCACTTGCCTTGTTTGGCGGCGGGGTCGCGCAGAAGGTGGAAAAGGGTGGAGTTGCGGTAGACATCGACGAGTGAATCCTGCCGGACATTGCCCGCCGAAATCGGCAGATAGCCGCTGGGGAAGATCTCGCCGGTGTGAGAGATGAAAACGAAGCCGCGGCCATCGCTGACGGCGGTCGTTCTCCACAACAATCGGCCGTTAGCGCCTCCTTTGCCGCCGTGCTCCGCTTTGAGGCGCTGGGCGATGTAACGGCGATAGTGGAGGGCCTCGGTGGTCTTCACTTCGAACGGGGCCACCTTGGAGATCTCATAGAGAAATTCAAAAACCCTCTCGCAATCCTCACTGGTGAGGTCCTCACCGGGTGCCGGTCCGGTGGAAACGGGGAAGAACAGGCTCCACATCTTGGCTTCCACTTCGGCCACCCGCTGGGCGATCTGCGCCAGACGGGAGAGGTTGTGGCGCGAGAGCGAGGTCTGGACCTGGGTGTCGAGTCCGATGTCGCGGGCGTACCGGAGGGCGGCCATGGCCTGGTCGTAGGTGCCGCCGACCTGGCGGAAGGCGTCGTGGCTCGGGGCATCTGGCCCATCCAGGCTGATCGCCATGCGCGAAATCCCACATTGCTGGAACTGGCTGACAGCCTCGGGAGTTAGAAGAGGGGTGGCGCTGGGGGTGATGTTCGTGCGCAGCCCTGTGGAAACGCTGTAGCGGACCAAGTCGAAGATATCAGGCCGCTTCATGAGGTCGCCGCCGGTGAAAATCATGAGAGGATTGCCGAATTGCTTGGCTTCCTCGAGCAGGCGGTACCCTTCCTCGGTGCTGAGTTCGCCCGGATCACGCTCCAGCCGCACGGCAGCTCGGCAATGTACACAGGCCAGATCGCAGGCTTGGGTGGCTTCCCAGACGATTAGAAGTGGGGAAAGATTGAAGTCCATGGCGGCTCGCTTGGGAACCCACGAGCATTTTATGTGCCACGGATTACTAAGCGGTTTCAGCCAGCAAGGGGTGCACCTTTGCCCACATGCCCTTCCTGGAACTGGCGGGTTTTCTGCACCTGCTCCAACAAGACAATGACTCTCTCGACGAGATCACGCTCACGGCGGAGCTTTTCGAGTTGCGCCCTCAATGGGACCAAGGGGAGAAGTCCCGACCGGACCCCCGTAGTGGATTTGAAAGGCACAGCCTTCATAGATGACCTAGCTTAAGTGTAGCTAGCCCGACAGAAAATCAGCGCAACTAGGAATTTTGCGTACGAAGGGAACTTACACGCGTGTAAGTGGCTGTCCTACAAGAGCGACGGTCTATTCCTTCAATTCATTCTGAATGACGTAGCTGGTCAGCTCGGCATTCGTCTTCATCCCGGTTTTGTCCAGAATGCGAGCCCTATAGGTACTGATGGTCTTGGCACTGAGGTAGAGGATGTCCGCAATCTGACTTACTGTCTTTCCCGATGCAATCAGAAGCATAACCTGGAATTCCCGATCTGAGAGAGCTTCATGGACCGGCCGGTCGGAACCACGCTCCAAATCGATAACCAGCCGCTCGGCCAGGGCCGGACTCAGATACCTTCCACCGTCAATGACCTTGTGAATCGCCTTGAGCAGCTCCGCGCGAGGGCTGTCTTTAGTAATGTAGCCGGCTGCTCCCGCCCGGAAAACGCGACGAGCGTACTGTTCCTCGGAGTGCATGGTAAGGATCAACACGGGCATGCGGGGGCGAATCTGCTTCAACTCTCTCAGCACTTCCAGACCGCTTCTTTTCGCGAGAGAAAGGTCCAGTATGGCGATATCCCAGTCCTGCGAGCGAGCTAAGTCGAGGGCTTCGGCTGGGTTGCTGGCTTCGCCAAAGACCGCCGAGCGTGGATCTTCATCGACGATGCGCTTGACACCGTCGCGAACCACCTCATGATCGTCGACAATGAGGATTCTCCTCATGACCCCTCCGGTTGAAACGCCGGGATGCAACCGCTAAACGGGTACACGGACCCTCACCGTGGTTCCTTGTCCCACGATGCTCTGGATGTCTACTTTGCCGCCCAGCAGACGAGCGCGTTCGCGCATGCCTAGGAAACCCAAGGAGGTCTTGCCGTTCATGATGGCGGGGGTAATTCCCTGACCGTCATCACGAATCAGGACCACGAGCTCGTCGCCTTTCTGCTCAATGACCACTTCTGTCTGGCTGGCGCGGGAATGCCGGACAACATTGGTCAGGGCTTCCTGGAAGATGCGGAAGATCGCGGTGGCCTTCTCCGCACTCAGCTGAATGCTGTCGGCCGAACAAACTACATCGAAGCGGATTCCGGTGCGGGCCTGCAATTCCTGGGCCTGGGACTCCATGGCGGCGACCAGGCCGAGGTCGTCCAACATGATGGGCCGTAACTCCGAAGCGATCCTTCGAACCGCGTCGAATGTGGCGTCGGCGAGTTGGAGCATGCTGCGCAGCTTTTCGCGAATGCCCGCAATCTGACTGGCGGCTTCCAATTCGCTCACGGTCTTGTCCAAGCCTTCCAGATCCCAGCGCAGGCTGGTAAGGGCGGAGCCGAGTTCGTCGTGGATCTCGCGAGCGATGCGGGTCCGCTCTTCTTCGCGGGCTAAGGCGCGCAGCTGTTCACCCGCCGCCTTCAACTGTTCCTCGACGCACTTGCGGTCGGTAATGTCGTGAGAGATGCCGATCTGGGTTCCATCGGAAAGGCGCACGTTGGTGGCGGTCATGTCAAGCACGCGCCCGTCCTTGGCGTGAGGCCTGAAGTCGGCCCATTCTCCGTTGCCCTCGGCAAGGAAATGCTGGACGTGATCCCGCTCCTGGGGATCGGGGAAGATTTCGGCCAGCACATCCTGCTCCTTGTTGATGACTTCCTCCAGACGCCAGCCCAGAGTGCGCTCGAACTGCCGGTTCACCCACTGGAAGTGTCCATCTCGGCCGGCCAGGCTGATGAGGACCGGGATATGGTCCAGGATCTTCTGCAGCAGCTCTCGCTCGCGCGCCAGTTCGTCCAGCACGCGTGCAGGTCTGGCCTTCGATCTTTCGGCTTTTGCCCTTGCGGCTATGGCTCTGGAATTATTCATACAATTTCGTCCCGGCGATCAGCTCGTCGCCCCTTGCGGGTGGGATGCGCAGACAGACCGTGGTCCCCTCTCCCGGCGCTCCGCCAATTTCGATACTGCCGCCCGCCAGGTAGGCGCGCTCGCGCATACCCACGAGTCCGAGTGACTGGCGGCTGGAGGCCTGCTCCTGGGTGATTCCTTTCCCGTCGTCATGAACGGTAAGGACCAGGACGCCGTCACACTCTTCCAATGCAACCGATGCCCGACTGGCTTGGGCGTGGCGGCGGACATTCGTGAGGGCCTCCTGAAGTATGCGAAAAACCGCAGTGGATTGCTCGGCATCGAGCGAAAGACCGGCGGCCGCGACCTGGCAATCACATTCGATGCCGGTCTGCGATTGGAACTGGCCACTCTGCCACTCGATAGCCTCGGCCAATCCGATGTCGTCGAGGATGCTGGGACGCATTTCGGATGCGATGCGGCGCACCGAGTGGATGGTTGCATCGGTGAGACGGAACAGGAGGTCTAGTTGCTCTCCCACGGCGGCGAGCCGTGCGGGGCTGTCCTGTTGGTCGAAGAATTTAGCGAGGCCCTCGAGTTCCCAGCGAAGGCTGGTGAGCGTACCGCCAAGTTCATCGTGAATGCGCCGCGCAATGGTGGCTGCCTCGCGCTCGCGGGCGGACTGCAGGCTCATAGAAAGCGCCCGCAATTGCTCGCTGGAAGCTTGCAAGGACTCCTGGGCCTGCTTTTGCTCGGTGATATCTTCGGCCACGCCGGCCATCCGGCAGAGGCGGCCCGACGAGTCGCGGACCGGGAAGCCACGATCGCGGATCCAACGAATGGAACGGTCGGGCCGGACGATGCGGAATTCGACATCATATTCCGCGGACATCTTCGTGCGCGCGGTTTCCAGCATGCGTTCGCGGTCCTCCGGATGCATGATGTCGACGAAGAAATGGTTGCGTCGTTGCCCGTGCTCGTCCTCACGCGGCCGTCCCGTGATGCTTTCATAAGCCGGGCTGAGGTACAAGGCCCGCGTCCTGTCGGCGGTCTTGATCCAGAAGATTTCGCGAATGTTCTCGGCGAGCTGCCGGAACCGCTCTTCGCTATCGCGCAATGCCTCTTCGGCGCGTTTGCGCGCTGTAATGTCCTGTCCGATACCGATGGCTGTTCCATCCGAGAGGTAGAGGATGGACCAGGAGATATCGATGACGCGCCCGTCCCGCACCTGCGTTTTGAAGTCCCTCCACTCGTCGCTGGTGGTTCGGAGGAATTCCTCCACATCCCGGCGGTAAGTCGGGTCCGGATAGTTCTCCGCGAGGATGTCCAGGTTTTGACCCCGGATTTCCTCCAATGTCCAACCCAGGGTGCGTTCCCATTCCCGGTTTACGAGCTTCAACTGATGGTCCACGCCAACGAAGTGGATCATCAAGGGCATGTGGTCGAAAATGGTCTGCAGCACGTCCTTTTGCCGCCTCAGTTCGGTCTCGGCTTGCTTGCGGTCCTCGATCTCACGACGCAACTCCTCGTTAACTGCTGCCAAGGCCCGGGTGCGTTCGACGACACGCAATTCCAGTTCCTGGTTGAGTTTCCGGATTTCCGCTTTGGCGCGCTTCTCATCCGGAGTCTCCAAGGTCTGCCATTCTCCCTGCCGCCGGGCAACCGCGAACTGGTGGGTGCGCGCCGCGTCGAAAATCTCCGCCGCTCCGCTAGTGGCGGGCGGAAAAGCGCAGAGCGCAATCATGCGCTGGCCGGTCACGGCGCGTTCGATCTCTCGCTCGAATTGGGCGAAGCGCCATCCGTCGCTCTTTTGCAGTCCCGCTGAACTGCCGGCCACGCGCATTCCCGTGTGGCCCCTGGACAGGGCGCTCTGGAGATTTTCCCGCAGGTGGCTGACGATGCAGTTGGGCGAATCCGGACCGGCCTGGAAGAAACGCTCTTCGTGAGGGCGAATTTCCACTTTCCCCGCGGCCAGATGCGGGAGAAGGTCCGGCGCCGCCTGATCAAGCGCTGCTAGTGCTTCTTCCGTCGTCAATGGCTCGAAGATGACCCACAGGCAGAAATCGCCATGGGCCAAGCCAGATCGGAAGAACGGAACCAGGGTGTCGACGAGATCTTGTTTGGTTTCGTAGAAGTAGCAGAAATGCGTACCCCAAGGGACGTCGCCCATGACGCTGATTCCTGTGGTCCGCAGGTCGGCAGACACCAGAGTTCCTCCTCGTTCCGGCAAGCAAGCCGGCACTAATTCAGAGTGGAGGCAGAAGGGCCGAGGCAGCGCGGCGGCGGTCTCGGGTCCATTCATGCGGGTGAATGGCGGCGCATTCACCGAATCGGCTGAGCTCTCCGCGGAGCGCAAGGTCGAGATGGCGAGGATATCACAGGAGGGCGGGGTACTGTTGCGGCAATCGGGGGGCGTGCTATCATAGTGAGTACTTACTTATGGAAGCCCGAACCCGAAACCAGGATGTTTCCAAGCCCGAGGGCGCCCCCGTCCGCGTCGCCCGGATGCCCGGCGAGGACCGCCGCCGGCAGCTGCTGCAAGTGGCAATCGACAGCTTCGCCCGTAACGGATTCAGCGGAACCAAGACCAAGGACATCGCCGCCGCGGCGGGGGTCAGCGAGGCCATCCTCTTCCGCCATTTCGCGAGCAAGGAGGATCTGTACCACGCGATCCTGGACGAGAAAGAAGCCACCCTGGGCGGCGACCGGTGGCTGGTTGAGATGAACGAGCTGGCCGAGCGCCGCGACGACCGCGGGCTGTTCCGGCACGTTGCGCGTCAGATCGTACGGTCCTTCCGGGAGGATGCCGCGTTCCACCGGCTCCTGGTTTACGCCTCGCTCGAAGGGCATCTGTTGGCCGATCTTTTTCACGAGCGGTTCGGGATGCCGAAGGGGGAGTTTCTGAGGCGCTACATCGAGCTGCGGCAGCAGGAAGGCGCGTTCCGGCAATGCGACCCTTCGGCTGCATTGATGTCGGTCATCGGAGCCACGGTTCACTACGCGATGGCCCGGCACGTATTCGGCGTGGACAAATTCCGTCAGGATGACGAAGCGATGGTGGATCAGTTCGTGGATTTGATCTTAGGCGGCCTGGAACAGCGGCCGCAGGTAGGGCGTATAGCGAAAGGAAAGCAGAAGTAACCTCATGGGACGCAGTGCAATCTTCTTAAAAATTTTGGCAAGCCTGGCGGCCATCGCTCTGCTCGCAGCCGCCGGGTGCAACAGCGCCGGCAACAGCCCAATCTCTCTGACCGAAGCCGCTACTGGCCCGGCCAAGCTGCTGAAAATCTCCACCGTTCGGGCGGTGACGCAGGAGGTGTCCTCTTCGGTGCAGGTGACAGGGAGCTTTCTGGCCGAGGAATCTTCGGATGTCGCGCCGCCCGGGGCGGGCCGGGTGATCGAGACGCCGGTCGATGTGGGCGCTTCTGTGAAACAAGGCCAGCTTTTGGCGAAACTGGACGATCGGGACGCACAGCTTCGCTTGCAAGCGGCGCTGGCGTCCGAGCAGCAGGCCGAAGCGAGTCTGCGGCAGGCCGAGTCGCGAATCGGGCTGGCCCAAGGCGGCACGTTCGACCCGAACCGGGTTCCCGAGGTTCTTTCGGCGAAGGCCTCGTATGATTCGGCTCTGGCGCAGGCGAAGAACTCGGAAGCCGACGCGCAGCGCTACGCCAGCCTGATCAAAACCGGCGACGTTTCGCAAAGCGCCTATGACAAAGCGCGCACGCAGGCCGATACGGCCAAGGAGCAGGCCAACTCGGCGCGACAGCTCTATGAAGCGGCCATCAATTCGGCACGGCAGAATTTCCAGGGCGTGATCAACGCTCAGGCGTCGCTGGCAGGCGCGAAGGCGCAGACCGCGATCGCGCGGAAAGCAGTCGAGGACACCGTGATTAAGGCGCCGTTCGCCGGCTATATCAGCGCGCGCCCCATCGCGGTGGGGCAATACGTGGCGCTGACGTCGAAGATCGCGACGCTGGTGCGGGTCACGCCACTGAAGCTGGAACTGCAGGTACAGGAATCGGACGCGCCCAAGCTGAAGCTCGGCGAGGACGTGGAGGTAAGCGTTCCCGGCTACCCGGGCCGGATGTTCCAAGGCACTGTGACCGCCATCAACCCGACCGTGGAGGCCAACTCACGTACCATCGCGGTGGAGGCGAAATTCGCCAATCAGGACTTAGCTCTGAAGCCGGGCATGTTCGCCACCGCGCGGATTTTGCTGAGCGGGAGCACCATGGGGATTTTCTTGCCGCGATCTTCAGTCCTGACCGACGCCAGCACCAATTCTTCGCAGATCTTCTTCGTGCGCGATGGCAAGGCGCGCGTGGCGGTGGTGCAACTGGGCGCGACCAACGGAAACATGGTCCAGATTCTGTCCGGAATCACTGCGGATTTCGTAGTGGCGAACAGCCACTTGCAGGATCTTTACGACGGCGAGGCCGTGGATATCGGCGATACCGCGCCGGGCAGCACCGGAACAGGAGAGTAGCGTGCATAAACTGGCTGAAATCTGCGTCAAAAGGCCTGTCTTCGCCACGATGCTGATCCTGGCGCTGATGGTGGTGGGCACATTTTCCTTCTTTACTCTGGGCGTCGACCTGTTCCCCAAGATCGACCTGCCGACGGTGTCGGTGACGGTCAGCAATCCTGGAGCATCCGCGGAAGAGATAGAAACCGACATTACCAAGCGCGTCGAAGATTCGGTGAACACGATCAGCGGCATCGACGAGCTGCGTTCGACCTCGGTGGAAGGGCAGTCCACTGTAATCGTCACGTTTAACCTCGACAAGAACGGCGACGTCGGCGCGCAGGAGATTCGCGACAAGGTCAACCTGATTGTCAACGACCTTCCCGACACCGCCAAGGCGCCGGTGGTGCAGAAGTTCGACCCCGACGCGACGCCGATCATGGAGATCGCGCTGTCTTCGCCGCGCCCGCTGCGCGAAGTCACCGAAATCGCCGACAAGGTGATCAAGCCGCAGTTGGAGAACATCAACGGCATCGGACAGATTCAGCTGGTGGGAGGGCTGAAGCGCGAGATCCGCGTGTGGGTGGATCCGGACAAGATGCGCGCCTACAACCTGGCCATCTCCGACGTCGCCAACGCGCTGCGGCAGCAGAACATGGAGATGCCGGCCGGCAACGTGAACGCGGGGGCGCGCGAACTCGCAGTGCGCACCTTGGGGCGCCTGGTGGATCCGGCACAGTTCAACGAGATCGCGATTGCACAACGCGGATCGTACGTCGTGAAGCTGCGCGACATCGGCCACGCCGAGGATTCGCAAGAGGAAGCCACCACGGCCGCCCGGTTGAATGGTGAGCCCTC
The DNA here is from genome assembly GCA_035501155.1 of Bryobacteraceae bacterium. Taxonomy (GTDB): domain Bacteria; phylum Acidobacteriota; class Terriglobia; order Bryobacterales; family Bryobacteraceae; genus Palsa-89. Next base: position 387,538 of record DATJWO010000019.1, on the reverse strand, counting down.
GGTGACCATGGTGGTTTCCAAGCAATCCGGGCAGAACACGGTGGCCGCGGCCGACGCGCTCAAGGTGCGGATCAAGCAGGTGGAAGCGCTGCTGCCGAAAGACATCCACATCCAGATCACCAACGACCAGTCGATCTTTATCAAGGCCGCGGTGCATTCGCTGGAACAGCATTTGATCGAGGGCAGCATTCTGGCAGCGGCGATCGTCTTCGCGTTTCTCGCCAATATCCGCACGACGCTGATTTCCGCGGTCGCGATTCCGACGTCCATCGTGTCGACCTTTGCGCTGATGGCCGCGATCGGCTTCGATTTGAATCAGATCACGATGCTAGCGTTGACGCTCATGGTGGGCATTGTCATCGACGACGCCATTATTGTGCTCGAAAATATCTACCGCTTCATTGAAGAGAAAGGCATGTCGCCGTATCGCGCGGCGATTGAGGGCACCAAGGAGATCGGGCTGGCGGTTATGGCCACCACGCTGTCACTGCTCGCCGTGTTTTTGCCTATCGGCTTCATGGGCGGTATCGTCGGCCGGTTCATGTCGTCGTTCGGATTTACGGCGTCCTTCGCGATTGCGGTTTCGCTGCTGGTGTCCTTTACGTTGACACCGATGCTCACCTCGCGCTTCATCAAGGTTCTACCGAAGCACGAGGGCGAGAAGCATGGAGGATCTAAAGACTCGCGATTCTTCCGGTTCCTGGACCGCTACTACACGCGCATGCTGGTTTGGTCGATGGGGCATCGCAAGGCGATGGTCGCGATCAGCGTGGGCGTCGCGCTGAGCACGGTCCCGCTCTTCATGGTGGTGGGGAAGAACTTCATGGCCCAGGACGACCGTTCCGAATTTGCGGTGAACGTGCGCGCGCCGGAAGGAACGTCGTTGGCCGCGACGGTCACCATCACCGAACGGATTGCGCGCGACATCCGCACTTTGCCGGGAGTCAGCGCGACGCTGACGTCGGTGGGAATCGGATCGGCGTCGTTTACCGGTTCGACCGCGGGCGAATCGAACAGCTCTTCGATTTACGTGAAACTCAAGCCACGCGAAGATCGCAAGGACACGCAAAATCAGGTGATGGCCAAGGCGCGGGCGATTCTCACGCACTATCCCAAGGATCTGCGCACCAGCGTTGGCCAGGCGGCGAATGGGCCGGGCGGCGGGCAATCCGACGTGCAGTTCACGCTGACAGGGCCGGATCTCGACAAGCTGAACACTTACGCGCAGGCGCTGCTCGAGAAGATGAGGCGGATTCCCTACGTCGCTGACGCCGACTCGTCGCTGGTCTTCGGAAAGCCCGAATTGCGTGTGGAAATCGACCGGCAGCGCGCCGCTGACCTGGGCGTGCGAGTCAGTGACATCGCGCAGGCTTTGAATACCATGGTGGCCGGCCAGGTCGTTTCGTCGTTCCCCTCCGGCGGCGAGGAATACGATGTGCGCCTGCGCGCGGACATGCAGTACCGCACCAGCGCCGAAGGACTGAGGCAGCTTACGGTTTTCTCCACCAACACGCGCGGCTGGGTGCCGCTCGATCAGGTGGTCCGCATCAAGAGCGGTGACGCGCCTTCTAGCATTGGACGTCTGAACCGGCAGCGCCAGGTGACATTAAGCGCGAACGTGCTGCCGGGCGGGTCGCAACAGAAGATCATTTCCACGCTGAATCAGTACGCGTCGGATCTGCATATGGATCCCGGCTACGGGACGGAACTCGTCGGCACATCCAAGGAGCTGAACCGGACGGCGTATTATTTCGTGCTCGCCATCGCGCTGACGTTCATCTTCATGTACATCGTGCTGGCGGCGCAGTTCGAATCGTTCCTGCATCCGTTCACGATTCTGCTGACCTTGCCGCTGGCGGTGCCGTTCGGCATTCTTTCGCTTTTGATCTTCGGGCAGACGGTGAACATCATGTCCGGGTTGGGCCTGCTGCTGCTGTTCGGGATTGTGAAGAAGAACGCGATTCTGCAGATCGACCACACCAACGGATTGCGGGCCACGGGTATGAACCGCTATGAAGCCATCATTCAGGCGAATCGCGACCGGCTGCGCCCAATTCTGATGACTACAACGGCGTTGGTGGCCGGAATGCTGCCGCTGGTAGTTTCCAATGGCGAAGGATCGGCCAGCAACCGGTCCATCGGCGTGCTTGTGGTGGGCGGGCAGACGCTGTGCCTGCTGCTGACATTGCTGGCCGTGCCCGTTTTCTATTCTTTATTCGACGACATGAAGGAGCTGCCTTTGTTCCGCAAGATTTTCCGCCGGCGCGAAACGAAACGCGCCGTGCCCACCCTGGATGTGGCCCATCAACCCATGCACTTCCGCGAGGGGGAAAGCGTCTGATGCGCGGATGGTTCCTCCCGGGAATATGCGCCGTACTGGCGGTTGCGTGTGCGAACGCGATCGGAGAAGAGCAACAGATTCCAACCGCTTCGCCCGGCGTTTCGCAGGAGTCCGTGGCACAGCGCCGGCCCGCCGAAACCCAGGGCAGCACGCTGGTGCCCCCGGTGCGTCCATTTCACATCCCCTCCCGGACGGGCATTGAAGGCCAGATGGAGCTGAGCCTGCAGCAGGCCTTGTCCATGGCATTGGCGAACAACAAAGACATCGAATCGTCGCGCATTGACAAGCAGGAGTCCGATTACAACCTGGAGGCGGCTCTGGGCGCGTTCGATCCGCGGATGGACATCAACAATTACTGGGAACAGCAGATCAATCCAATTGCGTCCACGTTGGGTGGTTCGGCCACCGGCGCCGTGCTGAACAAGACCTGGCTTACCGATCCCGGGGTTACACAACCGATCCCGTGGTTTGGCGGGTCGGTGAAAACGGATCTGTCGTCGGCGAATTCGTACTCCAACAACACCTTCCTTTCGCTGAATCCGCAATATCCGGCGTCGCTCAATTTGTCCTACACGCAGCCGCTGTGGCGCAATCTGTTGTACGACAGCAACCGTCACCAGATCGATGTCGCGAAGAAAAATCGCTTCCTCAGCGACGAGCAGTTCCGGCAGCGCGTGATGACTGTGGTGGCGCAGACCGAGCAAGCGTACTGGGAGCTGGCATACGCCTATAACAACTTGCAGGTGCAGCTGGAAGCTGTGCGCATCGGCGTCCAGCAGGATGAGAGCAACCGCAGGCAGGAGCAGCAGGGATTGCTGGCGCCCATCGATGTGGTGGCGGCGCAGACGCAATTGGCGAATTTCGAAGTGGTAGCTTACACCGCGCAGTCGGCTCTGACCAGCGCGGAGAACGCGCTAAAGGCTCTGATTTTGCCGGACCGCGGCGACCCATTGTGGCATGAGGCGCTTACTCCGGTGACGCTTCCCGAGGTGAATGCGCCGAGTATCCCGCTCGGCGATGCGATCGCGGAAGCGCTGGCCAATCGTCCCGAGTTGGCGCAAGTGAAACTATCGGCCGAGATCAACGAAAAGGACGTGCGCTACTACCGCGATCAGACCAAGCCACAGGTGGACCTCACCGCGTTCTACACGCGCGCCGGGTTGGCGGGTATTCTGTTGCCCGCAGGACCGAATCCTTTCCTGGCTGGCTTTGGACCCTTGACCAACCAAGTGAACGAGCTGTCCGCGCTGGCTGGTCTTCCGGCGCTGCCGCCCGTGTCGTTTGGAACGGCCACTCTTCCGCAGGCGCTGGTGGGCGGCTACGGGCAGTCGCTGTCCAACATCTGGGCTGGAAATTTTCCAACGACAGAGATTCAACTGCGGGTTTCACTGCCGCTGCGGAACCGAACCGCGGAGGCCAATCTAAGCAAGTCTGTGGCAGAGACAAGGCGCATCCGGAACCAGCGCCAGCAGGTGGAGGAGACGATCGAATCCGGAGTGCGGGACACCATTGAGAATATGCAGATGGCCCAGCTTCGGCTGCAGGCGGCGCAAGTGGCGCGGGAATCCGCCGAGGAGCAGTATCAGAGCGAGCAGCGGCAGTTCCAGGCCGGGACTTCGACGCTGTTCCTGGTGCAGCAGCGGCAGGCGACCATGATCGCCGCGCGCAGCCAGGAGCGACGCTCGCAGGCGGACATGAGCGAGGCGATTTCCGCCTACCGGCTGGCTACTGGCTCGATTCTGACCGAGCGGAACATCCAATTGCGTTAGTGGACCGTTCTCGTCACGGCCGTTCACCCGCGGCGAGCCGATCGTCGATCTCGTCCAGCACAGGCTCGCAGTGCGCCACGCTGTCGATCACATAGTGGGCGCCGGCCTGCATTAACACGCTGCGTGCGGCTTGGATGCGCCGGCGGCGTTCGTCTTCGGGAAGTGCGGCGAGGTCGGACGCGCTCAGACCCATTTCGTTGCCGGTGGCCGCAATGCCGATGACCCACATTCCGGCGTTGAGCCCCTCTTCCACATCGCTGACGGTGTCCCCGATCTTGACGGCAGCCGCGTTGGACTTGAGGCGAAACTCGAGAACGATTCGCAGGCACATCCAAGGGTGGGGGCGGCCGCCGTTGACGTCGTCGGGGCAATACGCCAGATCGGGGCGGTAGCCTTCGGACGCGGCCTGCTTCACCAGGACGTCCAGCATGGGGCGAGTGTAGCCCGTGGTGCTTCCTAAACGGAGCCCGCAGCTGCGCAGCCTCTCAGAGACTTCGGCAACACCCGCGATCACGCTGGAATACTCCTCCAGAATCTTCATCTGTACGGGGGCGAACTCGGTGAACAGAGCTTCCACATCCAGTTCGCTCGGCGGATGGCCCGTGCGTTCGAGCCACTGCGATTCTACTCCCGGTATGGCGAGAATCCGCCCGATGTGATCCTTCTTGAAGATGCCCATGTCGCGGCGGACGTCTCCATCGTTCAATGGAATGCCGTGGCGATGGAACAGTTCTGTGAGGGCGCGTACGGGCGCAAGCGAACCATGGTCGACCGTGGTGCCCGCCCAGTCGAAAATCACCGCCTCAAGCCGTTTCACAGCTCGAGCTCCTGAATGGTTTCTTCGGCGATTCCGAACGCGAGCGTCATGCCCGCACCGCCGGGCGACGTGACGATGCGCACTTCGGGCGCGGGCGTTATGGAAAGGTACGGCTGCTCCGGATGCTTCGCGTAGACGCCATGCCAGCGCTGCGCAATGTCCATCGAGGGTGCGGCGAGGAAGCCTGAAATATATCGCAAAATCAGCCGGTCGATTTCTTCTCGATTGAAGGCGCTGACGCAAAGCCCGTACTCGTGAGAGTCGCCCAGGGTGAGTTCACCTTGCGCAGTCTGCGATACCAGGCCGTGGATGCCCCAGCGATCGAACTCCGGCGTTTCCTGGGCGATGCGATCCTTCAGACCAGGCAGCGTGCTGCAAACGTCGAATGACGAATAGAAGCGCAAGGTCAGGCCCGCGGCCAGCGCCGGTCCGAGGCGCCACCCCTCCGGTTGCGGCACGGTGCGCAGCATTTGGAGTTTTACGCGCGTCAGACCGGCCGTGGCGTACGTGTCTGGAAACAAGGACTCGAAGTCGTCGCCGGAGCAAATGATGACCTGGTCCGCCAGCCAGCGGCCCTTTCCGGTTTCTACAATCGGCGGATCGACGGCACGCACGGCGCTCCCGAAATGCACCTGGACGCCAAGGTGCTCGAGGAGAAAGGCGGGCAGAGCGGCTAAGGTGACGCGCGGATCTACTGTGATCTCCGAGGGGCTCCAAAGCGCGCCAAGCAGGTTTTCAGCCTTGACGGCGGCCGAACGCGCCAACGTCCGATCTCGATTGAGCCAGGTGCACTGGTAGCCGAGAGCGGGCGCGATTTCGGCAAACTCGCGCGCCACGGCGGCCTCATCGTCGCGATAAGCCAGATGCAGCGATCCCGCCGGCTGGAATGGCAGGCGCGCCTTGCCCAGCAAGTCGAGCCACGCCGCGCGGCTGCGCAGCGCCAACTGGTGCATCCGGCCGTGCGTTTGCCCGATGGGCCAAATCAAGCCGAAATTGCGGACTGAAGCGCCGGACGCCATCCGGCTACGCTCGAAGACCACAACACGCTTTCCGCGGAGCGCGGCGGAGTAGGCATGCGCCAGGCCCAGGATGCCGCCGCCGACAATGGCCACATCCGATCTATTTTCCATGTGTTGTGGGCGCACGAGCCTATCCTAAACCACCGGCAGGCGAAGTCTGTGACGATTGTGTGACAATAGCAAATTCGGGGATGACCAAGTCTATCGCCACCACCGAAACCCGCCACTTCGCCGGCGAACAAACCGGCAGATTACTGCGGCATCTGGCTTTTCAGATGAGCCACGCGGCCAAGTCGTGCACGCCTGACTCAGTGCATGATGTCCGCGTGGCCATCCGGCGCTTTACGCAGGCCATTGCGGTGTTCCGGCCGTGTTTTCCCGGCAAAGACATGCGCAAGATTCGCCGGCGACTCAAGAACGTCATGAAGGCGGCGGGTCAGGTTCGCGATTGTGATGTGGCGATGAAGCTGCTGACCAAGTCGCGCATGCCCGACATCGCCGCAGTGCAGTCGAAGGTGCGAAATCGGCGGAAGGAAACGGCGCGCGTCCTGGTGGGCGAACTGAAGAGCTGGACAGAGCGGCAGACGTCGATCAAGTGGCGAGCGTCGCTGGAGAGTGCCCGCGCGAAGGGTGAACAGGACTTCGGCGCGGCTTCCATCGACACGACGGCGCAGCGGACGCTGCGAGGGATGGCGAAGGACTTCTTCCAGCGTGGAGATGGGGCGGCGGACTCAAAGGCATCGGCCGCCGACCTGCACAATTTCCGGATCGCCGCCAAGAAATTCCGCTACTCGTTAGAACTGTTTGCTCCGTTGTACGGCAGTTCGTTGGACGGCGGGTTGGGCCGAATGAAGACCGCGCAAACCATGCTCGGAGCCGTCAATGATTGCGAGGCGGTGGCCGCCTTGGTTTCCCAGTTGGGCGGCAGCGGTACGCTGGTGGCCCGTCTCAAAAGGCGGCAACGCAAGAAGACGGAAGAGTTTCGCGAGTACTGGGGAGCCGAGTTCCACGACAGCGATCAGCTACGAACCTGGCTGGATCTTTTGAGTTTGCGCCCAGTGAGAAAGCCGGTTGGGCGGGCGGCTGCCGCGTCTTCGCAAACGCCACGCAAACCCACGGCCTCGGCGCAGAAGCGGCCGGCCATGCTGGCCTCAGCGGGTTCTTAGCGAAGTCCGAAGACGAACAGTCCGCTGCCCGCGGCGACGGCTACGTATTGCTTTCCGCCCACGGAATAACTCATCGGGCCGGACGAGACGTGGCTGCCGAGCAGGACCTTCCAGAGCAACGTGCCGTCGCGCGCGTTGAGCGCCATGAAATAGCCTTCGCGATTGCCGGTGAAGAGCAGATCGGACGCAGTGGTCAGGATGCCGCTATCCGTCATCTCCGTCATCTTGAATTCCCATTTGCGCTCGCCGGTTTTGGGGTCCATGGCGCGAATGACGCCGAATCCGCTTTTTTCGCTGCGGCTGTTCAATTGGATGCCGCGCAGCGGAGGAACCGGTGAAGCGGCCGATCCGCCAAAGTACAGCTGGCCTTCCTTGTACTCGTCTTTGGTTTTGACGTACGGCGCTGAATAACCGTCCCATGTCGAGATATAGAAAAATCCGGTGTGTGGACTATAAGAAGGCGAATACCAATTCGTGCCGCCGATGGGCCCTGGATAGATGAGCGTGCCTTCCTTGCTCGGTGTCATGCCGCGCGCGCGCATGGGCCGGCCGCGTTCATCGAGGCCAGTGGCCCAGTTTACTTTCGTGAACGGTTTGCCCAGCAGGAATTGGCCGCTGGTACGGTCGAGCACATAGAAGAAGCCGTTGCGGTTACCCCAGAGCATGACTTTGCGCTGGCTTCCCTGCCAGTCCATTTGGGCGAGCACGGGAACCTGGACGGAGTCGTAATCGAACTCGTCGTGGGGCGTGAACTGGAAATACCATTTCAATTTGCCGGTGTCGGCATCGAGCGCGACCACGCAATCGGTGTACAAGTTGTCGCCGGCGCGGTAGTCGCCATTCCAATCCGGACCGGGGTTGCCGACGCCCCAGTAAGTCAGGTTGAGGTCGGGATCATAGGAGCCAGTCATCCAGACCGAGCCGCCGCCGTGCATCCAGGAATCGCCGGCCCAGGTTTCGTGGCCGGGCTCGCCGGGACCGGGGATGGTGTAGAAGCGCCAGGCTTCGTCGCCGGTTTTCGCGTCGTAGGCGGCGATGAACCCGCGGATGCCATATTCGCCGCCGGCTGTGCCGATGATGACTTTGTCTTTGACGACCAACGGAGCGAGCGTGGCGGCGTAGCCGGCCTCGGGCTTAGCAACTTCCTTGTTCCAGATCACGTGGCCGGTTTTGGCGTCGAGGGCGATTAGGTGGGCATCGATGGTGGCCATGAACAGAGTGTTGCCTAGGATCGCCAGCCCGCGATTGACGCGGCCGCAGCAAGGGCGGGCTTCTGTGGAAGGCACGTAGGAGTAAATCCAAAATACGCGGCCGGTAGCGGCGTCGATGGCAACCACGTCGTTGGGCGCTTGCACGGTGTAGAGAATCCCGTCGACTACCAACGCAGTGGCTTCAAATTTTTCCGTCGAACGCGATTGAAAAACCCATTTCAGCTCCAGGTTCTTGATGTTCTCCGGTTTGATTTCGCTGAGCGCGCTATAACGCTGGCTCTCGACGCCGCCCGAATAGGAGAGCCAATTCTGCGGCTCCTGGCCGGCGTGGAGAATACGATCGAAAGAAACCTGAGCACTGAGGGTGCCGGCTAGAAGGAATGCCAGGGCGATTCGAGTCATGATGAGTTCAGATTCCTTTCAGCGAGACCAGGTAGGCGACGAGGTCGGACAATTCCGCTGGGCTCAGCTTGTCGCGATAGGAAGGCATGGGCGATTTTGATGCAAATGCCAGCTCGCGCAGGTTCGACTTGTTGAGCGAAACCAGGCGCCCTTTGGGATCGATCAACTGCACGCCGAACGTGTCGTAACTGAGGAGCCTTCCGGTGACCGTCGTGCCGTCCTTCGTGACCGCGCGCACGGTTCGGTTCTCGTCCAGGATTTGGGCATTGGGATCGGCGATGGATTTTTCCAGTTCGGCTGGTTTTCGGAGTGATCCGATGTTGCTGAAGTCAGGCCCAGCGAGGCCTCCCAGGCCTCGAACGCGGTGGCAGTTAAAGCAACCGCCTTTCCCGTCGAAGATGGCGCGTCCGCGCGTGGCGGCTTCCGCATCGGCGCTGGCAGAGGCTGCCCGCGAATGCAGGTACGCGACGATGTTCTGCGCTTCAGACTCAGAGAGGCTGGAAGGAGGCATGGCTGTGCCGGCGATGCCTTTGGTAATGATCGTGACCAACTCGGCGTCGGTGGACGCATGGCGGAACTTGCCGTGCATCAGATCTACGCCGGAGATCGCCTCGCCGTCGGCACCGTGGCAGTTCATGCAATTGGTGGTGAAAAGGCCGGCGCCCGCTCTAACATTCTCCGGGCTTTGCTGGGCGCACAAAGCGCCAGCTAATACAAGCACAACACTGAATCGAAGCATCCCCATCACCTATACCGCGCTTTTTCGCTGTGGAACTATCTTATTCCAAGTGGTCGCGCCGGTGCCACGCCGACAGAAGGTGATGGCGCCAAGGGCCGAGCTGTAAGCGTCCGATGACGCCAATCTGGCGGTAACCGGCTTTCTGGGGTGGTCGAAGCGCGGCCTTGTTTTCAGGCACCACCAGGGCGATGAAGCGGCGATAGCCTAGGTCCCGGAAGTGATGAAGCATTTGGGCCGCGCGTACGGGTGGAATGTTGCGGCCTCGAAAATAAGGGTCGGTGAAGTTGTTGTAAACGTACGCTTCGTCGCGGGCTAACTGGATATTGCATTCAAGATAATCGATCCATACAGAGCCTTCTGCGGTCCAGCAGGCATTCACGATGGCGCCCTGGTGACGAGCGATGAAGCACTTGCCGCCGTGCTCGAGACGGTCGCGGACCTCGACCGCGTCGATGCCGGGATGGAATGCCACGTACTCGGCCACGTCGGCCGGCCTTAGAAGTGAGATCTCGACGGGAACTTGGGCGGCAGCGGACGGAATTGGATTGCTGAGCGGTCGCTCGAACAAGACCATCCTGCGATAGACAGTTTCACCCAGGATGTGGAACCAGAGGCTACGGAGGCCTTCCTCCCGGAGTATTTCCCAAGCGCGGCGAGGGATTTCTTCCCACCTGAGCTCAGAGGTCTTCTCAGAAGCGGCCGGCATCGCCCCCGTTACTGACGCAAAGAATAAACAAACAGTACGCTTCCGGCCGCGACGGCGACGTATTGCCGCCCGCCGACCGCGTAGCTGATGGGTACGGACGCGACCTGCGCGCCAACAACCTCCTTCCACAGAAGTTCGCCGTTGCGCGCATTGAGCCCCATGAAATAGCCCTCGCGCCCGCCTGTGAAGAGAAGATCCGAGGCAGTGGTGAGAATGCCGCTGTCGATGACGTCAGTCATCTTGAACTCCCACTTGCGTTCCCCGGTCTTCGGATCGATGGCTCGAACCGCGCCGTAACCATCGGCCTCTTTGCGCGTAACGAGTTGAGGCGGGTAGATGAACGGGACAGGCGATTTGGGCAGCGGGCCGGTGTAGAGCCGGCCTTCGGAGAAATCGACTTTCTCTTTGACGTATACCGAATAGTAGTCGTCCCAGGTGGGAATGTAGAACAGACCGGTGCGCGGGCTGTAGGAAGGCGAAAACCAGTTGGTTGAACCTTGGTTGCCCGGATAGATCTTGGTGCCTTCGGGAGTTGGAACCATGCCGGGCGCGCGGATGGGACGGCCTTTCTCGTCCAGCCCGACGGCCCAGGTTTCCTTGGCGAACGGCGCGCCTCGCAGGAACTCACCGGTAGTGCGGTCCAGTACATATTCGAAGCCGTTGCGGTTAGCCCAGAGCATGACCTTGCGCGGCGTGCCTTTCCAGTCCATGTCGGCCAGCACCGGGACCTGTACCGAGTCGAAATCGAAATCGTCATGCGGGGTGAATTGGAAATGCCACTTCAACTTGCCGGTATCTGGATCGAGCGCGACGACGGAATCGGAGTACAGATTGTCGCCAGGCCGCTGATCGGAATTCCAATCGGGGCCCGGATTGCCGATACCCCAGTAGGTCAAGTTGAGGTCGGGATCGTAGGAGCCGGTGACCCAGACGGACCCGCCGCCCTGTTTCCAACTGTCGCCGGCCCAGGTTTCGTGGCCGGGCTCGCCCGGTTCGGGGATCGTATGGAAGCGCCATGCCTCTTTGCCGGTCTTGACGTCGTAGGCGGCGATGAAGCCACGGATTCCGTACTCGCCGCCGGCCGTGCCAACGATCACTTTATCTTTGACCACGAGCGGCGCGAGCGTGATAGCGTAGCCGGCGTTCGGATCGGCCACCTGGGTGTTCCAAAGCGCGTGGCCGTTTTTGGCATCGACCGCAACGACATGTGCGTCGATGGTGCCCATGAACAGAGTGTTGCCAAGGATCGCGAGCCCGCGATTCACGCGGCCGCAGCACAGGCGCGCCTGGGAAGACGGAGTATAGGAATAAATCCAGAAAATGCGGCCCGTGGCTGCATCGAGCGCGACGATGTCGTTGGGCGGCTGCACCACATACATGATGCCGTCGACGACCAGAGGTGAGACTTCAAACTTCTCCGTAGTGCGCGCCTGAAACACCCAGGCTTGATCCAGGTTCGCGATGTTCTGCGGAGTGATCTGGTTTAGCGGGGTATAGCGCTGGCTGGAGAACGAGCCGGAGTAGGTCAGCCAATTCTGCGGCTCGCGATCGGCGTGCACCAGGCGATCGAAGGTGACTTGAGCCGAGAGCGAAGCGGCGGCAAAAAGCAGCGCAAGCGTGGCGCGAAACATGGAAATTTCTAGAGTCCTTTCTGGGAGGCCAGATAGGCGACCAAATCGGCGAGTTCTTCTCCGCTGAATTTGCCGCGAAACGAGGGCATGGGCGAGTTCTTGAGGAACGAATATTCGCGAAGATTGGCCTTGGAGAGCGAAACCAGATTTTCGTGCGAATCGATCAGTTGCAGGGAGAACGTGTCTTCGTTCAGGATTCTGCCCGTGATGGTGGTCCCGTCGCGTGTAAGGGCGCGGACATAGCGGTTTTCCGCCAGAATTTCGGCGTTCGGATTGACAATGGATCGCTCGATGTCCGCGGGCATTCGAAGCGCGCCGATGTCGCTCAGGTCGGGGCCGACGCGCGAGCCTTTGCCGTTGATGCGGTGGCAGTTCTGGCAACCTTTGCCCTCGAAGACGGCTTGGCCGCGCGCGACGGCGGCGGTGTTCGATGTTCCCGCCTCGGTTTCTTCGGCCGAACGCCGCAGATAGGCGACGATGCTGCGAGCCTGTATATCGGTGAGGTTGGCAGGTGGCATGGGCGTCCCAGGAATGCCTTGCTCCATGATTGCCACCAGTTCATTGTCGGTGGAGGCGCGGCGGAACTTGCCGTGCATCAGGTCGACGCCGGAAACGAAGTTGCCGTTCGGGCCGTGACAGTTGGAACAGTTCACCTGGTAGAGCTGTTTGCCCCCTTCGGCATCCGAAGAGCTTTGCTGCGCGTAGCCGAGACTCGCCGTCAGCGTCATGAAAGCCATTGCAACCCTGAACATAAATCTCGCCCGTTATGTTAAACCCCACCGGTAAGCGGGGTCAACGCGACCGCCTGTATAATCTTGCAGGAAGGAATCGGGAATGCGAAACCGAAGCGCGCGCATTGTTGCGCGAACTCTACTGGCGGCCTCGTTAGGCGTGGCGGCCTCTGCCCAAACTGGGACCGCGAACGGCGAATGGCGATACTACGGCGGGGACGACTACAGCACCAAGTATTCTCCGCTGGACCAGATCAATCGCGATAACGTCAACAAGCTGGCGATCGCCTGGCGCTGGAAGGCGGAGAACTTTGGTCCACGCGTGGACGCGAACTGGGAGGTGACGCCACTGATGGTTCACGGCGTTCTCTATTTCACCGCTGGAATCCGGCGCGACGCTGTCGCCGTGGATGCAGCGACCGGCGAGACCTTGTGGATCTATCGTCTGGACGAAGGGGCGCGCGGCGATCACGCCGTCCGATTTAACAATCGCGGCGTGGCCTATTGGACCGATGGGCAGGGCGATGAGCGGATTCTGCTGATTTCGCCTGGATACCAGTTGATCGCGCTCAACGCGAAGAATGGCCGGCCCATCGAGACGTTCGGGAATCACGGCATCGTGGATTTGCTGCCGGGGTTGGACCGCGAGAACATCAAGCCGGGTATCATCGGCGCCACTTCGCCGGCGATCGTGGTGCGGGACACCGTTGTGGTTGGGTCGGCGCTGAAGCTGGGAACGGCGCCGGAGTCGAAGGATAACGTGCCTGGTTATGTGCGCGGCTATGACGTGCGGACGGGGCAGCGGCTTTGGACCTTCCACACGATCGCGCAGCCGGGCGAATTCGGCAACGACACTTGGGAGAAGGGCTCGTGGAAATACACTGGCAACACGTCGGTCTGGGCGCCAATGAGTGCCGATGACGAGCTCGGCTATGTCTATCTTCCGGTGGAAACGCCGACGGGCGATTATTACGGCGGCGAACGGCCGGGCAACGATCTGTTCGACGAGAGCCTGGTGTGTCTGGATGCGCGCACTGGGAAGCGCATCTGGCACTATCAACTTGTCCATCACGGGATTTGGGATTGGGACAACCCCACGGCGCCGAACCTGCTGGACATCACCGTCGATGGAAAGAGAATCAAAGCTGTCGCACAGGTGACGAAGCAGGCGTTTGTGTATGTGTTCGATCGCGTGACGGGCCAGCCGGTGTGGCCGATTGTAGAGCGGCCGGTGCCACAATCGGATGTGCCCGGCGAGAAGACGTCGCCCACGCAGCCCTTTCCCACCAAGCCTGCGCCTTTCGATCGCCAGGGAGTGACACCGGGCGACCTGATCGACTTCACGCCGGAGCTAAAGGCCGAGGCGTTGAAGATCGCGTCCGAGTATCGGATGGGGCCGATTTTCACACCGCCTTCCGTGTTCGATGCGGGCGGCAAGAAGGGGACATTGATTCTGCCGAACGCGACGGGCGGGGCCAACTGGCAGGGCGCGGCGGTCGATGAGGAGACCGGTATTCTCTACGTTCCTTCGGTGACCAATCCCATCGTGGTTGCTTTGGTGCACGATCCTAAGCGCTCGGACATGCAGTACATCGGCAAGTCCGAAGTGCAGCCGAAAGTGCAAGGACTGCCGTTGGTGAAGCCGCCCTACGGCCGCATCACGGCGATCGATTTGAACACGGGCGATCAGGTTTGGATGGTTCCGAACGGCCAGCCGCCGGATGAGATCAAGAACAACCCGGCGCTTAAGGGCATCGACACCAGCCAATTCGGCAACCCGGAGCGCGCGCCGCTGGTGGTTACCAAGACGCTGCTCTTCGCGGGCGACGGCAGCGGACTGGCGGCTGGTTCTAGCGGCGCGGGCGGACCGATGTTTCGTGCTTTGGACAAGAAGACCGGCGCGACCATTTTCGAGATGAAGCTGCCCGGTCATGAGACCGGCATTCCGATGACGTACATGGTGAACGGCAAGCAGTATATTGTCGTCGCAATCGGTGCGCGGGGGATGGCGCCGGAATTGGTCGCGCTGGCTCTTTCGGATTCCGTTGCGCCGGAGCGGCGTCCGGGCGGGGAAGAATAATCCGGATCTTCTTGAGGAGATAGACTTGAAACTCGCAGAAGCACTCGCGGAACGTGGTGACTGTCAAAAGAGAATTGAGGATCTCAAGAAGCGGCTCGCGCGATGTGCGAGGGTTCAAGAAGGCGAGCAGCCTCCCGAGGATCCCGCAGCGCTGCTGAGCGAGGTGGATCGCGTCTTTGACCGTCTGCTTCAACTGGTGAGGGCTGTCAATCTTGCGAACTCCCGGACGCAGTTCGACGGGCGGAAAACGATATCGGACGCAATCGCGGAGCGCGACATTGTTGGCAAGAGGAGAGACTTGCTCGCGCAAATGGCGGAGTCGGCCAGCACGCGGCAGGATCGTTATTCGAAATCGGAAGTGAAGTTCATTGCAACGGTTTCCGTGGCGGAGTTGCAAAAGCGCGCAGACCAGCTATCCAAGGAGTTTCGCGAACTAGACACAAGAATACAGGAGCTGAACTGGAAGACGGACATCGATGAGAGCAGTTGGTAGCCGAGGCTGAATAAGGCGAGCACAAGCCCGCCCAGGGGCCAAACTGGGACTCCGGTAGCGTCGAAGAGCCGATGCTGCGGGTTCGAATCCCGCTATGACAGCGTATGCTCAGCACGGTCACATTCGTACAGTGCACGTCTCATTGCTTATGACCATGTGCAGATTCGTCAGCCGCGGTGAGGGTGGGATCGGGGAAACTCATCGATATTCGATTCAGAGTCCAAACGCGGCTGGATAGCGGACCTTGCCGCGGATTCCGGCTAGAGCGCCGGGAACGAGTTCCTGCGCCATGAAGGCTTCAGGTGGGAACGGACTTTCCAGGAAGCGTGCTTTCTCACAAGAGAAGCCGAAGCGGGCATAGTAGTCCGGGTGCCCGAGAACGATCACGATACACTCGCCCCGTTCGCAAAGGAGATTCAAGCCGTATCGGATCAATTGCCCGCCGATGCCCTGCCGCTGATGTTCCGGACGCACGGCGAGCGGGGCTAGTGCAGCCGCGTGGATGGAGGCATCCAGCGTTTCGATGCACATCCGGCTGAACAGAATGTGGCCGACAACGCGGTTGTCCAACTCCGCGACGAGCGATAAGAGCACCGCACCTTCGGCTCTCAAGCTGTTCACCAAATCCGCCTCGTCCGGACGGCCGAACGCCGCCGTATTCGCGGAGCGAACAGCCGACAGTTCCTCGAGCGCAGGGATTTCGCGTCGAATGGTAAGATCCGGCACAGGGTCGATTGTAGCGACTAGTTTGTCACGGAAGGACGACACATGAATTCACGAGAGCTCGCGGTCGCCTGCATCGGGCTAGGCCGCATGGGCGTGGGCATCGCAAAGAACCTCCAAAGTTCTGGCTGCCGCTTCGCTGTGTACAACCGCACGCCGGAGAAGATGGATCCGTTCGTTGCGGCGGGAGCGAAGGCGGCGCGGAACCCGCGCGAAGCGGTTTTGGAGGCGGATATTGTGGTCACGTCGCTCATGGACGACGAGTCCGTGTTCAGTACGCTGCTAGGCGGCGATGGAATGCTCGCCGGCATGCGAGCGGGCGCGATTCACATCGGCACCAGCACGATATCGCCGAGCGCCAGCAGCCGCATCGCCGAACTGCACACGAAGCAGGGAAGTCATTATCTGGCAGCGCCCGTTTTGGGCCGGCCCGGCGCAGCCGCTGCCGGGAAGCTGATGACGTTCGTATCCGGTGAGGCGCAAATCATCGAGCGCGCCCGGCCGGTGCTCGAGTGTTATGCGCAGAACATCACTGTGCTGGGGGACGACCCAGCGGCCGCGCCGAGCATGAAACTGGTGGCGAACTTCTTCGGCGCGAGCCTGCTGGAAGTGGTTGGGGAGGCTTTCGCATTCGCCGAGCAACGCGGCGTGTTGCAGCCCATGGCCGCCTTGCTAAAGGGCTTTCTGCCGCCAATGCAGGAATACATCGACCGGATCGCGCAACGAAAATATGATGAGCCGGGCTTCACGCTCGACGCCGGGTTCAAGGATGTGCGTCTGATCCTGGATGCGGCGGGCGAAGTGCACGTGCCGCTGCCGCTTGCCAGCCTCATTCGCGACAAGTGCGTGGCGGCTCAGGCGCAGGGCTTCAGCCAGAAAGACTGGTGCTCGTTTACTGAGATGGCGCGGCTCCATTCTGGCCAATAACCGGCTGGCGGTGGCGGTCAAACCACATCGCCCATAGCGGTATGAGCCACAGGGCCAGACTGAACCAGGCCAGGAAGCGCGGGCTGGGCGGCGGCGAGCCGAAAGCATCGGAGACGTAGGCGAAGCTCAGGAACACGACGAATGCCCAGAAGCTCCAGGCTCCGATGCGGTCGCGTGCCCGGGTAGCGCGCACGTAAATCCAGACGCCGGCCGCAAACAGGGCGCCTTCAAGGATCATCGTTGCTGGAATCGAGTTCCACAAGCCGAGTCCCACACGCACACCGCCGCCGGGAAACAGCGGCAAATCGGGCCGGTGAACCACTGCGTCCAGGAACCAATGGCTCAACACGCCCACGCTGACCACCATCGCGCCAACGGCATATCGCGTCCACAGCCAGTAAATAAAGCCGAACAACGCGGACCAAAGCGCCGCCATCGCGAGGCTGTGGGTGTAGGGATAGGAAACGAAATCCAGCGGCGTGAAGGCGGTATTGCCCGGATCGATGCGCACCTTTTCCCAGCCGGCTAGAAGAAAGAACGGCCAAAGCAGATCGAGCGCAAAGGGCGCGGCCATCAGGACTCCGAGCGACGCCTTGGGGGCGAGACGCTTGGACGCGAAGCCCACCGCGGCATGGCCGATGAACATGCGGCCAGTATAGCCGAAGCTCCGTCCGCAACTGTGTTATTCTCCTTGCAAATGGCGGCGTTGCTGCGGCCGCTGCCGGAGGCTCCGCGTTGAACATATCGGAAACGTTCATTCGAAGGCCCATCGCGACCAGCCTGCTGATGCTGGCCATCGCGATGTTCGGCGTCATCGCCTATAACGCGCTTCCGGTCAGCGACCTGCCGCAGGTCGACTACCCCACGATTCAAGTGCAGGCGGGCCTCCCGGGCGCCAACGCCGATACCATGGCATCTTCGGTGGCGACCGTCCTGGAGCGCCAGTTCACAACCATCGCCGGCGTGGATTCGATGATTTCTTCCAGCAGCCAGGGCTCCACCAACATCACCTTGCAGTTCGCTCTGGACCGCGACATTGATGGCGCTTCAGTGGACGTACAGACTGCTATCGCTTCCGCCATGCCTCTGCTACCTCCCGGAATGCCCACGCCGCCCTCGTTCCGGAAAGTAAACCCGGCCGGCAACCAGATCATCTTTTTCGCCGCGAGTTCGGACGCGATGCCGATCTACGACCTGGACGAATATGCCGAGCGCATGATTGCGACGCGTATTTCCATGGTGGACGGCGTCGCGCAGGTGAACGTCTTCGGCTCGGCGAAGTACGCCGTGCACGTGCAGGTGGATCCCAACCGGCTGGCAGCGAGGGGCATCGGACTGAATGAGATCCAGAGCACGGTGCAAAGCTGGAACGTGAACGTGCCCACCGGCACGATTTTCGGGCCGCATACGAGTTACAACATTCAGGCCAACGGCCAGCTTCCGCACGCCGCCGACTACCGGCCCATGGTGGTGGCCTATCGGAATGGCGCCCCGGTGCGGCTGGACGAAGTTGCGCGTGTCGTCGACAGTGTCGAGGACAACAAGCAGACCGCCATGATGTACGGCGAGCAGTTCGGCAAGAAGGGCGCACGAGTGGTGATGCTGGCGGTGCAGCGGCAGCCCAACAGCAACACGCTGCAAATCATCGACGATATCCGCCGGCTGACGCCGTATTTTCAGAAACTAATCCCGCCGAGCGTGCACCTGATCATCCGCGGCGACCGCGGCCAGAATATCCGCGAAACCTTCCACGACATCCAGTTCACAATGGTGGCCACGCTGTCGCTGGTAATCCTGGTGATCTTCCTGTTCTTGCGCAAGCTTTCCGCCACCTTGATTCCCGCCATGGCGTTGCCGTTCTCGATTCTAGGCACATTCTCGGTGATGTACCTGATGGACTTCAGCCTGAACAACATTTCCATGATGGGCCTGATCCTTTCCATGGGATTTGTCGTTGACGACGCCATCGTGATGCTGGAGAACGTCGTCCGCCATATCGAAAATGGCGAAAAACCGCTTGCGGCCGCGCTAGCTGGTTCCCGCGAGATCGGGTTCACAATTGTCTCCATGACACTCTCGCTGGCTGCCGTTTTCATCCCGATTCTGTTCATGGCGGGAATCCTGGGACGGCTGTTTCGCGAGTTTGCCGTCACCATCTGCGCGGCCATTTTGATTTCTGGACTGGTTTCGATCACGCTCACGCCGATGTTGTGCAGCCGCTTCTTAACCGAGGCCAAGCCGGAAAAACACGGAGTATTATTCCGCTTAACGGAATGGGTGTTCGACGGCATGCGCAAGGTTTACGCGCAGAGCCTGGGCTGGGTGCTCAATCACCGCCCGGTGATGCTGGTGATGTTCCTGGCCGTGCTGGGAGTAACGGCGTACTTGTACGTAATCGTTCCCAAAGGCTTTATTCCGGACACCGACAACGATCAATTCAATATCAATCTCCAGGCGGCGCAAGGCACCTCGTACTACCAGATGGTCGAGTACGCGAAACGAGTTTCCGATGTCGTCGTGCAGGACCCGGATGTTCTTAGCTTCTTTGCACGCAGCGGCGGAAACGGAGCGGCGGCCAACCAGGGTAACCTGAGCGTCAACCTGAAGCCTCGCCGGGAGCGCGAGTCCACCGTGACGGACGTTGTCAACCGCATCCGCAAGAAGCTGGTACGGTTCACTGGTATGAGGATCTCGTTCGCGATCCCGCAATCCATCCGGATTGGCGGGCGCCAGCAGATGGCGGCATACGATTACACATTGTACGGGCCCGATACGCAGCAGCTATATACCGAAGCCGCCAAACTGGAACGCGCGGTAAACCGCTTGCCCGGACTGGTGGACGTGGTCAGCGATTTGCAAATCAAGAACCCGCAAATCGAAGTGACCATCGACCGCGACCGCGCCGCCGCGCTGCATGTGGACTGGAGCAACATCGCCAACATGCTGTACAACGCATATGGTCCGCAGTTGGTGTCAACGATTTATGGTGATAACAACCAGTACCGCGTACTGCTGGAGATCCTGCCGGAGTTTCAAGTCAACGAAAACTCGCTGCGGATGCTGTACTTAAAGTCCACCACGGGCCAATTGGTTCCGCTGAGCGAACTGGCCAAGCTGCGCTTCAATGCCGGTCCCACCAGCATTCCGCACTCCGGCCAGCTGCCTTCGGTGACGATCTCGTTCGGGTTGCGGCCGGGCTTCGCGCTCGGGCAGGCCACCGACGAAATCGAGACGACCGCCAAGGCCATGCTGTCCGCGAATATCACCGGCACCTTCCAGGGCGCCGCCAAGGTTTTTCAGGATTCCACACGCAACATGGGCATCCTGCTGCTGATCGCGATCCTGGTGGTGTACATCGTACTGGGCGTTCTTTACGAGAGTTATGTCCACCCGATCACGATCCTTTCCGGCCTGCCATCGGCGGGCTTCGGCGCGCTGCTGACGCTGCTGCTGTTCAAGATCGAACTGAACATCTACAGTTTTGTGGGGCTGATCATGCTGATCGGAATCGTGAAGAAGAACGCGATTATGCAGATCGATTTCGCCCTGGAGGCCGAGCGCAAAGAAGGCAAGTCGCCGGTTGATGCGATCTTCGAAGGCTGCATGATCCGCTTTCGTCCGATCATGATGACCACCCTGGCCGCGCTGTTGGGCGGCATTCCGATCGCGTTGGGCTGGGGCGCGGGAGGCGAGGCGCGGCGTCCGCTGGGCATGGCGGTGGTGGGCGGATTGGCGTTCTCGCAGCTCATGACGTTGTATCTGACTCCGGTCGTCTACACCTACATGGCCGCCATCCTGGAGCGCCGCCGGATGCCACGCCAGCGCGAGAGTCTGGAGCCGGTCCTCGGGTCGGGAGACTAAGCGCGCTGGACCGCAGGGCCTCGGGAAACGGCGCCTGCTACCATTCCCTTTAGATGCTCGATGTGGTACATGCCATCGAAAGGTTCGGCTACCAAAGCCTGTTTCTGGCGCTGTTCCTGGAAGCCCTTGGCCTGCCGATTCCAGGAGCGCTCGCTCTTCTGGCGGCCGGCGCGGCGTCGGCGGCGGGCGCCCTGCACCCTCTGGAGGCTCTGGTGGTGGCGGCCGCGGCCATGTTGTCTGCCGACATCCTGCTGTATATCTTGGGCCGCTACTCGGGTTGGGCTCTGCTGAGCTTCCTATGCGGCGTTTCGCTGAGCCCGGAGACGTGCATTTTTCGAACCTCGAAGTGGTTTTATGAACGCGGCCGCGCTACGCTTCTGTTCGCCAAGTTCATTCCCGGCGTGAATAGCATGGCGCCGCCGCTTGCCGGAAGCATGAACATGAGGCCGGGCCAGTTTCTTCGCTTCGACGCCGGGGGAGCCGCGGCTTACATCCTGGCCTACGGCGCGACCGGCTTTTTATTTCGAGACTTGTTCGAATTCATCGCGGGCCGCATGCAGAGGGTTAGCCTGATCGTAGGCTGGCTGATTCTAGCCGCGTGCGTTGTCTTCGCTGCCGTGCGCGCCTGGCAGTACCTGGTCAACGGCCGGAAGCCCTTCATTTGGCGGGTGAGCGCAAATGAAGTCTCCGAACGCCAGAATGACAACCAAGCCGCCATCGTGATTGCCGATGTGCGCAGCCACGGCTACTACGACCCCGACGAACAGCGGGTTCGAGGGTCGATTCGCATCGAGCCGAATAATCTGGAGGCGGCCTTGGGGATTTTATCCAAGGACAAGCCGATATATCTTTATTGCACTTGACTGCGCGAAGCGACCAGCGTCCGTGTGGCGCGCATCTTGAGGGAAAAAGGATTCGAAGCCTACGTCATCGCCGGCGGTCTCAAGGCTTGGCGAAAGGCGCGCTACCCGACCGAACTCGTGCCCGCCGAGGACGTCGAGTTGCTGCCCCGGTTTAATTGACTTGCCGTAATCCGCCGCACACGGAAATACAGTAGAATTACTCGGAGTAGCAAACGGCATTTCGGCCACTGGGGTAAGCCAGGCTCAGGAGGCGGTGCACATGAACGCACCGGCGGTCTTCGGGTATGTTGCGCCAACGCGGGGAATCTCACGCCGTTTCGCTGCGGTGCGCCTGTTACTGGCGGGAACGATTCTGTTCGCGCCGCTGCCGGCCCAGGCTCCAAGTCCTCCCGCGGACCAGAATACGCCTGAACTGAGTTCTCACGATGCTCCCGCGACGTTCAGCTCCAAGGTGAATCTGGTTCTCGTGCCCGTAGTCGTCCGCGACAGCCAGGGGCACGCCGTGGGCACACTGCAGAAAGAAGATTTCCAGCTTTTCGATAAAGGCAAGGCGCAGGTGATCACTCGCTTCTCGGTAGAGAAAGCGGGAGCGCCGTCGATTCCAGTGGAACAAGCCGTCGATGCGGCCGCTCCGGATAAGCCGTCTGCTCCGGCGCCGGCCATCGCCGAGCATTTTGTCGCCTACCTGTTCGACGACGTCCACACGGACGCGGGCGACCTGCTTTGGGCGCGCCAGGCAGCCGAGCGGCATTTCACGGAATCCTTGGAGCCATCCAGCCGCGCGGCCATTTTCACCACCTCCGGTCAGGTCACGCTGGACTTCACCAGCGACAAGGAAAAGCTCCACCAGACGCTGAGCCGGATTCAGCCGCGGGCGGGAGCGGTTTCGCAATCCGCCACGTGTCCGGTGATGGATTACTACATGGCGGACCTGATCTTCAACAAGAATGACCAAACCGCGCTCGAGGCCGCGACTGGGGAAGCTCTTGCGAATTGCGTTCCGCCTCCGCCGGCCAATACCCCGCAGGCGTTGCAACAAGCACAACAGCAAGCTCAACGGGACGCCCAGTCCGCTGCTCAACAAATGATCAATATTGGCGAGCGCGAGACGCGTTTGCCTCTCATTGTGCTGCAGGATGTGATCCGGCGGATGTCCGCGGCGCCGGGCAGCCGCACCGTGGTGTTGATGTCGCCCGGCTTCTTCATCCCCACCGAACTGCGGCCCGACGAAGCGGATGTGATGGATCGGGCGATTCGCGCCAACGTGATTATCAGCGCCCTGGACGTGCGTGGATTGTACGCTTTAACACCGGGCGGCGATATAAGCCAGCATCCCGTGTCGCCGGCGATGGAACGGTTCCAGAACGATAGCGCGCTTGCGAACGCCGATGTTATGGCGGAACTAGCAATCGGCACGGGAGGCACGTTCTTTGAGAACAGCAACGATGTGAAGGACGGGCTGCGGCGGGTGTCCCAACAGCCGGAGTTTCACTACATCCTCGGATTTGCGCCGCAGAATCTGAAATTTGATGGCGCGTTTCACACGTTGAAGGTTGCTTTGCGAAGCTCCAAGGGTCTGGCGCTCGAGGCACGCCGTGGTTACTACGCTCCCAAACACGCGGCCAATCCGGCGGAAGACGCCAAACAACAACTCGAGGAAACCCTGTATTCACGCGAAGAAATTCAGGACATCCCCGTGGACCTGCATATGCAGTTTTTCAAGTCCAGTGATGTCAGCGCCACGCTCGCAGTTCTGGCCCGCGTGCAGGTGAAAAATCTCCGCTTTCAGAAGGGCGATGGCCGCAACAACGACAATCTCACAGTCCTTTCCGGCTTGTTCGACCTCGACGGCAATTACATTAAAGGCATTGAAAAAGTGGTTGAATTGCGTCTCCGCGATCAGACACTGGAGAAACTGCTCGCGTCCGGCATTACCGTCCGAACGAATTTCGACGTGACGCCGGGCAATTACGTGGTGCGTCTGGTGGTGCGGGATGCAGGAGGACAGACAATCGCGGCGCGCAACGGCGCCGTTCAGATTCCCTGATTGGAGGCTCAGTCGTGGCTTTTCGCCGAATTGCACTCTTCGCCATTCTTCTCGGGCTGGTAAGCGGACCGCCGCCGGCCCGCACACAAACACCCGCGCCGTCCGGTGCCGTGATTCAAACCGAAACGAAGCTCGTTCTGGTGGATACCGTGGTGACCGACAAGAAGGGCAACTACATCCACGACCTCGCCATAAAGGATTTCCGGGTCTGGGAAGACAACAAGGAGCAGACCATCAAGTCATTCTCCTTCGAAGCGGATCCGGCCTCTCCTTTGCGGTCGCAACGGCATTATCTGGTGCTGTTTTTCGACAACTCCACGATGGACACGGGTGACCAGATCCACGCGCGCCAGGCCGCGCTGAAATTCATCGAAACCAATGCGGGCAAGAACCACCTGATGGCGATCGTGAATTTCGGCGGCAGCTTGCAAATCGCTCAGAACTTCACCGAGGACACCGAGCGATTGAAGAATGTGGTGAACGGCGTCAAGTTCTCAACGGTTGCGCCCAATGACACGGCCGGCCCCACCGGGCTTGGATCCATGCCGCAATTGGCCACCGCGGCCGCAAGTTTCGGAGCCCGCGATGTAATGCTCTCCTTGCGCAGCCTGGCGAAGAGCTTGGGTGCCGTTCCCGGCCGCAAGACGCTGATCCTGTTCACGGCTGGGTTTCCGTTGGACCAGGAAATGCTCTCCGAAGTTACGGCAACCGTGGACGTGGCCAACAAATCCAATGTCGCCATCTATCCCATTGACGTGCGTGGCCTGACTGCCGGAATTCCGGCGGCTCGTCTCGCGTTACCCTCCTTCGATGGCCCCACCCTGCAAGCGAGCGGGCTCAGCGCGTTTCTCAAGCCGGTGGCTTTCTCACCCGGATCCATAGCCTTCTTTGCGATGCCCCAGCACGGCGGCGTTGGCGGAGGAGGCGGCGGACACCCGGGGGGTGGCGGCGGTGGCGTCGGCGGTGGCGGTGGACGTCCTGGCGGCGGAGGGCCGGTCGGTGGACGGCCGGGTGGGGGGAACCCGGGCGGCGGGAATCCAGGCGGCGGACGTCCTGGGGGCGGAACTACAGGCACCGGAACGCCTTCCGGAGGCCGTCCCGTAGGAGGTGGTGGCGGCGTTGTCAATCCGGGTATGTATGGGAACCCGGCTTGGAGCAATCCTTACAACCAGTCGCGCATGCTGATTCCGAAGTTGCCCGAGAATACGACCGTGAACCAGAACGTTATGTTCGCTCTGGCCACTGGCACCGGCGGCTTTGTCATCCATGACACCAACGATCTGTTGGGCGGATTAGAGAAGATCGGCAAGGAAGAGGACGAGTACTACATTCTCGGCTACACGCCTCCGGATTCGGAGGAAGGTAGCTGCCACACTTTACGGGTCAAGGTGGATCGGGGAGGTACGCAGGTTCGGTCACGCAGCGGGTACTGCAACGCCAAGCCGCAGGATTTCCTGGCGGGCAATCCGGTGGAGAAGGACCTAGAGAATCACGCCGCGGCTTCGCAGCCGGGCAATGTCGCCGCCTCCATGCAGCTCCCGTTCTTTTACACCGCACCCAACCAGGCGCGCGTGAATGTGGCGATGGACATCACTACCGACTCCCTCAAATTCGAGAAGCAGAAAGGCAAATACCACGCCGACATCAACGTTCTGGGGATCGCATATCTCCCCGACGGCTCCGTCGCCGCACGCTTCAGTGACACAGTCAAGCTCGAATCCGAAGACAAGAAACAGATGGAGGCCTTAAAGGAAAAGCCACTGCATTATGAGAATCAATTCGAAATCGCCGCCGGTCACTACAACTTGAAAGTCGTGTTCCAATCGGCAGGACAGAATTTCGGCAAACTGGAGATGCCGTTGACGGTGGATCCCTATCAACCCAAGCAGTTCGAAATGAGCGGGATCGCGCTGAGCAAGGAGTACCATCCGGCGAACGGGTTAGGTTCGAGCCTGGACGCGGTGCTCCTGGAGGACCACACTCCGCTCATCGCGCAAGGCATGCAGATCATCCCCGCCGGAACGAACCAGTTTAGGAAGACCGACCCGCTGGTGTTTTATGCGGAGATCTACGAACCTCTGATGGTTACGCCAGATCCCCAGAAGCCCACCGTAGTCGGCTTCCAGTTAAGGATCCTGGAGGCCAAGTCCGGCCAGCAGAAGGAAGACACCGGCGTGCTGCGAGTCGAAATTCCGCCCAAGAGCACACTCCCGGTAATTCCGGTGGCTGGGAGAATCCCGATGGATCCTCTCTTGCCCGGCGCCTACGTGGTGGAGTTGCGCGCTTTGGATTCGGCGGGCAAGGAGTTCAAGCGCTCGATCAACATGCAAATTGAGTAGCCGGTCTCTTCGGTCCTCTAAATCGGAGCCTGCTGGCCGATAAAGAGTAGGGAGGTTCGCGAGCTGCAAGGTCGCGCTCGGGCCCTCGATTGGAGACCGCTTGCTACTGGTCCATGCCGGCCTGCTGATTGTCATTGGCTCGGTTGTTGCCGGCTATCTCATTGAACGGGGCAACCTGCTGGTGCTGATGCAACCGGCGGAGCTGCTGATCATCGCCGGCGGTGCTTGCGGCATCATCCTCATCTCGTCTCCAGCCCGCAACCTGCGCATCCTGCTGAAAGCGGTCTTTTCTATCCACAAGCAGCACTCATACACGAGAGATTCCTATCTCGAGGCATTGAAAGTTCTGTATGTTCTGTTTCAGCTTGGCCGCGGCGCCGGACGTCTGGCGCTGGAGGACCACGTGGAGACGCCGGAGGAGAGCGAAGTCTTTCTGGCTCATCCCGGCCTGCTTGCGGACACGGAGGCGACTACCTTCATCTGCGACTCGTTCCGCATGGCTCTCTCGGCCGGCCTGAACGCTGAAGAAGTAGCGCGCTTAATGTCGCTGGATATCGACATTCAGCGCTCCAGCCGCCTGCAGCCCTTGCGCACCCTGACGAACGTCGCGGACTCTCTTCCCGGGTTAGGCATTATCGCGGCTGTGCTGGGCGTGGTGGTGACCATGCAAGCCCTGGGCGGACCCGCGGTCGACATCGGACAGAGAGTCGCGGCCGCTCTGGTCGGCACCTTCCTTGGGATATTTGCGTGTTACGGCGTCATCAGCCCGATCTGCGGCCACCTGGACTGCCTGGGCCGGGCGCGTTCGGAGTTTCTGCAGGTGCTGCGCGTAACCATCGCTTCCTTTTTCAACGGCGCTACGCCTCTGGTAGCTTCCGAGGCGGGCCGGCGCTCCATACCGCTCGACCTCCGGCCCTCGCTGGAAGAAATGGAATCCGAGCTGCGGCACGAGAAAATTCCTCTCAGTCAGGCTCAATTGGAAGCCATGGCAGCCGCGGGAATGGCGCCTCAAAGCGAGTAAGCCATGTTGGACCCATTCCAGGGCGAGCGCCGGCAGGAGGATGAGTTCGGCCATCGCGGCGGCGCGTGGAAAGTGGCGTATGCCGACTTTGTGACCGCCCTGATGGCTCTGTTCATCGTACTGTGGCTGATCAGTTCCGGGCGGGAAGTGCGCGAAGCTGTCAGCGGCTACTTCCGCGATCCACTGGGACACCACCAACTGGCGGGAACCGCGCGCGCCGGCTCGGGTGAAAGCCTGGCCGTCGACCGTAGCAGCGTGCAGCAGCTACGCCAAAAGATGCAGCAGGCCATGCGCGATCTGCCGGACTTTCAAAAATTCTCCAAGTACGTGCAGTTCAGCGTGACCGGCGAAGGATTGCGCATCGAGCTGATGGAGAAGGAAGGCGGAATGTTCTTCAACAGCGGCAGTCCGCGGCCCACCGCCAACGGCGAGCGTCTGTTCGAACTGCTGGCGCAGCAGATGGGCTCGCTGCCCAATACGATCGCGATCGAAGGTCACACGGACGCCCGCCCGTTTCGTTCGCAGGGACTGGACTCCTATGGCAACTGGGAGCTGTCGTTCGATCGCGCCAACATGGCCCGCCGCATCATGATGTCATCCGGCCTCCGTGCCGGGCAGGTCACTGAGATCCGTGGATACGCCGATAATCGCATCCTGATCGCATCGGACCCAGCCGACAGCCGCAACCGCCGCGTTTCGGTGATCATGAAGTACCAGACCCCCTGATTTTCCCCCAGCGACGCCCCTTTTCAGCCGAATTTGGCAGTCCCGATCGTGCTTATCCCATAGATAATTTAGATCCATCTCATAACACGCCTTGCCGGCGAAGACTGCTGATGGATACTGAAAGCGTGGCTAAGCCGATGCATCGAGAAACAGGACCATCCGCCTCCAGCCTGGAGAAACTGCGCTCGGCCGCCGCATGGCGGGAAGTCGAGCAGGATTTCTTCGCGACCGGAGATGCCTCGCGCGTTCAGCGAGCGTTGACCGATGCGGTGGATGGCCTCATCCGGGAAACGCACCGCACCTCCATTGAGCCCATCTTGACCCAGGGCGCCGCGCTGTTAGCGATCGGCGGATATGGGAGAGGTGAAGTATTTCCCTACGCTGCTGTGGATCTCCTGGTGCTGCTCGAAGGCGAAGCATCGTGGGCCGCGCTCCGCGAGCCGCTTTCCGAGTTGGTCGGTTTGCTGTGGGAGGCCGGAGTGCGGTTGAATCACACCGCCCGAACCGTCTCCGAGTGCCTGGAGTTCCGGGAACAGGCCCTCGAACTAAGTCTGAACCTGATGGACGCGCGGTTTTTGGCGGGCGATCCGGCGCTACACCAGCGGTTGGAAAGCAAATGGCCATCGTTTTTGGAAAAGTCGAGCCATAGACTTAGCCAACATCTGGTCCGGCTGACGCGCAGCCGCCATGCGAACTACCAAAACACGGTTCATCAACACGAACCGGACGTCCAGGATGCACCTGGCGGGTTGCGCGATCTCGCCGTGATTAACTTGCTGAACCGTCTGAGCAGCCGCTCGGTTTCTGATGGTCATCTGGCTGAGCCGGCTGAGTTCCTTTCCGCCGTCCGGTGTTTTCTGCACTACAGCTCGCGAAGCGACCGTAATCTGCTGACCACGGCCGCGCAGGAGAGCATTCGCGCGCAGCCGTTCACCGGCGTACAGGCCGTCCGGGAATGGATGCGGCAATATTTCGAGAATGCCCGGCTGGTTTTCCGCGAAGCACGCCGGGCGATGGACGATTGCGAAAGAAGCGAGAGTTCGCTCGTAGGAAACCTGCGCGACTGGCGGGCCCGGCTCTCCACCAGCGAGTTCACCGTGTCGCGCGACCGCTTGTTTCTGCGCAGCCCGGCCGAGCTGGAGAGCGACCCGGCGGTGATCTTCCGGCTGCTGGAATTCATGGGACGCCATGGTATTCCGCCCGCTGTCGAGACCGAGCAGCATCTGGCTGCCGCGCGCCCTGCGTTCGCGGCGTACTTAAGCCAGCCGCGGCCGTTGTGGGGCACCCTGGAAAGCTTGTTGGAGCTGCCGCATGCGCCCGTGGCCTTCCGCGCGTTGCAGAACGCCCGCCTGCTCGCCGAGCTGTTCCCCGAATGGGCCCTCATCGCGGATCTCGTTCCACTCGAAGCGGAACATCGCTATACGATCGACGAGCACACGCTGAAGGCACTGGAACGCGTCGCCGAGCTGCGTACCACGGCCGACCCGGCGCGCAAGCGCTTCTCGGAGCTGCTCTCGGAAATCGACAAGCCGGCCCTGCTGGCGTTCGCGCTTCTGTTTCATGACTTCGGTAAGGGAGCGGGGGATGCGGCGGAGCTGTCGGCGTCGTTGGCGCGCCAGGCATTAGCCCGTATTCGCGCCCCGGAGGAAGACCTGTGCGCTGTGGAGTTCCTGACGGCGCGCCAATTGGTTCTCGCAGAGGTGATGGCCGCCCGTGATATGGACGACCCGGCCACCGCGCGCCAACTCGCCGAGCGTGTAGGCACCATTGAGCGGCTCAAGCAGTTGGCTGTTCTGACCTACGCCGATATTGCCGCCATGAGCCCGGACGCCATGACGCCCTGGCGCCTGGAGCAGCTGTGGCGCGCCTACGAGGTCGCCCAGCACGAGCTGACGCGTGAATTGGAGACTGATCGCATTCAGGAAGTGCCGTATTCGGTGCCCGGGCGGCCCGCGTTTCTCAAGGGTTTTCCGGTGCGTTATCTTCGAGCGCATTCCCCTGCCGAGATCGAGGCGCACGTGCGCCTGTTCGAAGAGAGCCGCCCCACGGGCTTCGCGGTCCAACTGGAGCGCATTGAGGGGGCCTACAAGCTGACCATCATTGGGCGCGACATGCCCTCGCTGTTTGCTTCGTTGGCCGGCGCGATTTCCGGCTTCGGCCTGGACATCCTGAAGGCTGAGGCGTTCTCCAACGCCAAGGGCATCGTGCTGGACACCTTCGTCTTTGCCGATCCGCAGCGCACACTGGAACTGAATGCACCGGAGGTCCAGAGGCTGCTGGACCTGATCCGCCGTGTGGCTCTGGGCAAGACCGATGACCAGCGCTCGCCGCGCAGCCGGTCCCAGACCGACTGGAAGAAACGCACCGTTCCGCCACAGGTGCACTTTGATTCCGACGCCTGCGACACCGCCACGTTAGTAGAAATTACTGCCGAGGACCGGCCGGGCCTGCTGTACAACCTGGCTACGGTCTTCTCCGCCACCGCCTGCAATATCGACGTTGTGCTGATCGACACCAAGGGCCAGCGCGCAATCGATGTTTTCTATGTCGCGCATGACGGCCAGAAGCTGACGCCGGAATTGCAAGCCATGTTGAAAGAGAAGCTGCTGGCGGTCTGCTAGGGCGCTACCCCGTTTCGTCCGGTCACGCCGAGGTCTACAATGAGTGGTCATGCCACTCCACCCCCAATGTAAAGCGCTCCTGGACCAAATGGCAGCTGCCGGCGGCCGGCCCATGGAGGAGATGACTCCGGCGGAGATTCGTGCCGATCGCGCCGCGAAGGCCGAGGCCATGGCGGAAATGGCCGGACCCAAACAGGAGGTCGCGCGCGTGGAAGATCGCGCCATTCCCGGCCCCGCCGATCCGATTCCCGTCCGCGTGTATTGGCCGGGCACAGGCTCAGATCTTCCCGGGCTGGTTTACTTCCATGGCGGCGGATTCGTGATCGGTAATCTCGATAGCGTGGACCGGACCTTGCGGGCGCTATGCAACGCCTCCGGCTGCGTGATCGTCTCGGTGGATTACCGGCTCGCGCCCGAGCACAAGTTTCCCGCGGCCGTGAACGACGCCTTTGCAGCCGTGAAGTATGTAGCCGAGCATGCCGCCGAATTTGCTATCGATCCCGCTCGCATCGCCGTCGGCGGCGATAGCGCCGGAGCCAACCTGGCGACTGTGGCTTGCATGATTGCCCACGAGCGCGGCGGCCCGGCAGTGGCGTTCCAGCTGCTGGTGTATCCGATCGTCGACTACCTGGACGACCGCGGTTCCGTGCAGGAGTTTGGGGAAGGACATTTCCTGACCCGTAGCATGATCCGTTATTTCTGGAACCACTATCTGGCTCGGCCGGACGACGGACTGCATCCGCACGCGTCGCCCATGCAAGCTTCCAGCCTGGAAGGCATGCCGCCGGCGTTAATAATGACCGCGGAATGCGATCCGCTGCGCGATCAAGGCGAGGCCTATGCCGAGCGCCTGAGCGACGCCGGTGCTTCAGTAGCCCTGATGCGCTACGAGGGCGCGATTCACGTCTTCTTTAACCTGGCGGGAGTCATTGATGCGGGGAAGGATGCGATCGCTGACGCCGGCGCGGCGCTTCGGGCAGCTTTGATGTCGGATGCTGAAGCCGCGGCGGCTCTCGGTTAGGCGGAACGTTTAGGCGGAAGGCGGCCGAGCAGCCCTCCGCCCGGATTGACTAAATGTCGTAATACAACGCGAACTCGTAGGGATGCGGCCGCAGCCGGACTGCATCCGCCTCGTTCTTGCGCTTGTATTCGATAAAAGTCTCGATCAGGTCTTCGCTGAAGACATCGCCCTTGAGCAGGAAGTCGTGGTCCTCTTCTAGGCAATTGAGCGCCTCGTCGAGCGAGGCGGGCATCGAAGGAACGCTCTTCATCTCTTCCGGCGACAGATCGTAGATGTCCTTGTCGAGCGGCTCGCCCGGCTCGATCCGGTTTGTGACGCCGTCCAGGCCCGCCATCAGCATGGCGGCGAACGCCAGGTACGGGTTCGCGCTCGGATCCGGCGGCCGGAACTCCACGCGCTTGGCCTTTGGGCTGGCCGAGTACATCGGGATGCGGCATGCCGCCGAGCGGTTGCGTCGCGAGTACGCCAGGTTCACCGGCGCTTCGTAGCCCGGCACCAGACGCTTGTAGCTGTTGGTGGTGGGTGCAATGATCGCCGACAGCGCGCGCGCGTGCTTCAGCAATCCGCCGATGTAGTGTAGCCCCATCTGGCTCAAGCCCGCATAGCCGTCGCCCGCGAACAGTGGCTTGCCTGCGTTCCAGATGCTTTGGTGGGTGTGCATGCCGCTGCCGTTGTCCTGGAACAGAGGCTTGGGCATAAAGGTGACGGTCTTGCCGTGCAGGTTGGCGACGTTGCGGATGCAGTACTTGTATAGCATCATGTTGTCGGCCGACTTCACCAGGGTGTCGAAGCGCTGGTCGATCTCGCACTGCCCGCCGGTGGCGACTTCATGGTGGTGGCACTCGATGTTGATGCCGCACTGAATCATCGTCTCCACCATCTTGGCGCGCAGGTTCTGGTAATGATCCGTCGGTGGAACCGGGAAATAGCCTTCCTTGTAGCGCGGCCGGTAGCCCAGGTTGTCCTTTTCGCGTCCGCTATTCCAGCGGCCTTCTTGCGCATCGATGAAATAGAAACCGGAATGCTGGTCCTGATCAAATCGCACGTTGTCGAAGATGAAGAATTCCGCTTCGGCCCCGAAATAGGCGGTATCGCCGATGCCGGTATTCTTCAGATAAAGTTCCGCCTTCTTGGCGATCCAGCGCGGGTCCCGTATGTAGTTTTGCCGTGTAATCGGATCGATCACGTCACAGGTCATGACCAGCGTCGGGATCTCATAGAACGGGTCCAGGAACGCCGTGCCGGGATCCGGGATCAGCAGCATGTCGCTCTCATTGATGGCAGCCCATCCGCGAATGCTGGACCCATCCATGCCGTAGCCTTCTTGGAAGGAGTCTTCCGATAACTCGCTGATGGGATAAGAAACGTGATGCTGCAGTCCAGGGATGTCGCTGAAACGCAAATCCAACTGCTTGGCGCCGTTCTTCTTGGCGTACTCCAACGCTTCCTTAGGGGTCATGCACCCTCCTCAAGAGTGAACTTGTTTTCTTTTGGAAAAACATCACCAGGATAACGTAGACGCCGACCACGGCGCGCGCCGGGCTGACGAGGTCTTGGTAAGGACGTCTGGAATAGCGGAGGTCAGGGGGGGCCCTTAGCGCGGCGCGGCTTCCGGACTGGCCAACTCCGCGGCCGCCAGGGAGTTTTGCAGAACCGCATGCAGCAGCGCGCGGGTGTCTTCGGTGCGTGGATCGCGCAGCATCTGCGTGGTTGCTCCGCACTCGACGATATGGCCCTCTTTGAGGATCGCAATCCGGCTGCACAGCGACGCCACCGACACCAGATCATGCGAGATGAAAAGCATCGCCATGTCCAGCTCGCGATTCAAGCGTTGGAATAGAGCCAGGATCTCGGACTGCGTGATCGCGTCCAGCGCGCTGGTAGCTTCATCGGCGATCAGCAGCCGGGGGCGGTGCAGAATGGCCATGGCGATCAGCACGCGCTGGGCTTGGCCGACGCTAAGCTGGCGCGGGTACCGGTTGAGGAAAGCGTCGTCGGCTGGCAGATTCACGCGATCAAACAGTTCCAGAGCCTGGTCTTTCCAATGCGCGCTTAGGCCGGTCGCGTGCGCGCGCCAAGCCTCGGCGATCTGAGTGCCAATCTTCAGCGCGGGATTGAGCGATGCCAGCGGGCTCTGCAGCACCAGCGCGATGTCCCGCCCGCGGATGCGCCGCATTTCTTTCGAGCGCAGCCGGAGCAGATCGCGGCCGGCGAACAGGATTTCGCCCCGCACCGTGCCGCCTTTGTGATCCAGCAGCCGCAGCAGTGATAGCGCGATGGTGCTTTTGCCCGATCCGCTTTCGCCCACCAGGCCCAGAATCTCGCCCTCGCCGATCTCCAATTCCACGTCGCGCAGTACTCCCGGTTTGTTCGGGTAGTCCACCGTCAGCCGGGCTTTCAGAAGCGGGCTCATCGTTGACTCAATAGCGTCTGGCCGAAACTCAGGCGGTCGGCGTTCCAGTAGATTTGCGGGCTCAAAACGGCCGGCGTCACGTTCTTCAGCTTGGGCGAAACCGCGGCTAGGGCGTCCGGATTCACCAGGAAAAGCATGGGTGCGTGTTCGGCGACGATTTGCTGCACTTGGTCGAAGTATCCCTTGCGCTTGTGGGCATCCTCGGAGGCGGCCTGCGCCCGCATCAGTTTGTCGATCTCGGCCTCCCACGCGGTTTCCGGCGTTTTCTGGCTGGGATTCCATTGATGGTTCGCCGCCGCGCTCAGCCAGATGTTCATTTGCCCGCTGGGATCCAGATCCACGTTCGTGAAACCCATCAGCACCGCCTCATAGTTGAAGCTGCGGCTGATGCGCTCCACCAGCGACGGAAAATCCAGCGTCACGACGTTGAGCTGGACGCCGATTTGCGCCAGGTCCTGCTGGATGAGCGCAAGCGTGCGTTCATGCAGTTTGTTGCCGGCGTTGGTGATCATGGAGAACTCTACCCGGTGGCCCTCGTGATCGAACAGCGCGCCGCCCGAGCGGTAGAAGCCGTTCCGCTGGAGCAGGTCCAACGCGTCCCGGTCCGAGCAAACAGGCGGCTTCAGAGCGGCGTTCCGCCAGAATCGGTTGGTGATGGAGACCGGCCCCGACGCCGTATGGGCGTGGCCGCGGTAAACGATGCGTGCAATGTCATCGCGGTGAATGGCGGAGGAAATCGCCAGGCGGAAGGCGTCGGACCGAAACCAGCGCCGCTTGTAATCCGGTAGCGGCGAATTGGCCACTTGATTAAAAAAGACAACTTCCCAATCGAGTGATGGCCCCGAGTCCACTACCGAATGCGGTATATCGGCCGCGAGCCGGTCATACATTTCCGGATCGAGCTTGTTGATCAGGTCGAGTTCGCCGCGCCGGAAGCGCAGCAGTTCCAACTCGCGATTTTGCTGGATCTCCAGGCGAATCGAGTCGAGATAAGGCAGCTGGCGACCATTCGCGTCGTGCTTCCAAAAATTGGGATTGCGATGCAACAGGACGTACGTGCCCGGCTTATAGTCGGCTACAACAAACGGTCCCAGGACGGCCGATTCGGCGCGTTTGGAATGCGCCGAAAGAATAGCCACTTGATCGAACTGTGATGCCAGCGCCGCAACCGGACCCGGAAAGCGCACACTGGCGCTGAGCGGCGAGGCGCATTTGGTCTCAACAGCGCCGGGCGCCGAACGGAACGCGTCGCCCGTGGGGGAGTGCAGCGCCGGATCCATTAGCTGGCGGACCGTATAGGCGACGTCTTCGCAAGTGAACGGAGCGCCATCGGAGAACCGGACTCCTGGGCGCAGTCGAAATTCGATGCGCCGGCCGGCTTCCGACACTTTCCAGCCGGTAGCCAGCTCGCCTTCCAGTTCCTGCGTGTAGCGATTCAGGCGGATCAACACGCCGCCCGTCAGATAGCGGATGGTCTCGGAAGGCTCGTCTTCCACCAACAACGGGTTGAACGTTTTGGGGTCGGCGCGCAGCGAAAAACGCAGTTCGCCGCCTGGTTGCGCGGCCAGCGTCCAGGCAAAGACAAGCGGAGCGAGCACGCGGCAACGTTTCAACATGGCGTCTGATCCTCGGTCCGCAGCAGGAGCTGCAGGCAGCTGACCAGGACCACCAGCAGGACCATCGGCGCCAGCATCCACGGGTTCTGCAGCACCGCCGTGTAATTTTCGAGCTCCCGCAACAGACTCCCCCAGGACGGCAGCGGCTCGGAGACGCCTAAACCGAGCAATCCGAGATTGGCTTCGCTCAGGATGAACAGCGGCACGGAGATCCAGAACTGCGCCAGCAGAATCGGGCGCAGATTGGGCAGCAGGTGCCGCCAGAACAGCCGCCCGGAGGGTACGCCGCTGGCGCGTGCCAGCACCAGAAAATCGGAGTTCACCAGAGTGCGCGTGCCCGCGCGAATGATCCGAGCCGGCGTCGCCCATCCCAGGCAGCCCAGCAGCAGAAACGTGATCATCACGCTGGTGACCGGTGACGTATTCAGCGGCAGCAAGGCTCGGACGGCGAGGAGCAGGAACAGCCATGGCAGCGATAGAAACAGGTCGATGCCGGCCGTCACCGTGCGCTCCCACCGGCCGCCCAAATAACCGGCCGTGCCGCCAATGATGCCGGCTAGCAGCGTCGCGAGCAACGCGGCCGCTGGCGCCAGGAGCAATGAGACGCGCGTGCCGTAGAGCAGCCGTGCGAGGCGGTCCCGTCCCAATTCGTCGGTGCCTAGCCAGAAACGCGCCGAGGGCGGTGCGCTGATGGCTTCACGAAACTGATCGGAATAAGAAGCGTGCGTTACAAAGCCTGCACCCAGCGACGCCAGCGCCACCACTCCGACAACAGCGAGCGCGAACTTTTGCTTTCCGCTCATCGCGACGGCCTCCAGGCGGCCAGCGCCAGATCCGCCAGGCTGTTCACGATCACCGTCATCAGAGCGACCAGAACGGTAACGGTGACCAGCAGCGGAAGGTCCCGGTCCAAGGCCGCTCGCCAGGCCAGTTGCCCCACGCCCGGAGTGTCCGAAACCACTTCGATCGGAATCGACGCGCCG
This sequence comes from Bryobacteraceae bacterium, assembly GCA_035501155.1. GTDB lineage: Bacteria > Acidobacteriota > Terriglobia > Bryobacterales > Bryobacteraceae > Palsa-89. Next base: position 351,272 of record DATJWO010000019.1, on the reverse strand, counting down.
AACGCCAGGCTCACCGAGATGCCGGCCAAGGCGGCCAGCTGCGGCGCTGCGGGCGCAAAGACGTGCGCCCACAAGATGCGCCAACTGCTCAAGCCCTTGGCCTCCGCGGCCAGCACGTGCGGACTTTGGTAAGTCGCGACGAGCAGGTTTTTCGAGTAGCGGTATACGTGCGGAAACACCACCAGGGCGATGGCCCAGCGGCCCGGCGCATTCATCCACAGGAAGATCAAGGCCACTACGGCGGCCGGAGTCGCCAGGCACAAGCCGCTGGCAAGCGACGGCACCAGGCTCGAACCGGGCGCACGCCACCACACAGTCAGCAACGCGAGCAGCAAGCCCAGCGTAACGCCACCCAGCACTCCGTAAGCAAGCGAGACCAGCGTCAGCGGCAGGCGTTCTTTTAGTAACTCCGCTACCGGCCGGTTGAGCGAGGTCGAGAATCCAAAATCGCCGCGCGCGATCCCCCCGAGATAGCGCGCATAGAACAGAGCGATGTTGTTGTCCCGCGCATGCTCGGTGCGAATGGCCGCCTGGCTTTGCGCGCTCAGCCGGTTGTCCAGTTCCCGTTCGTCAACGCCGAAGCCGGGACTAAGCCGCACTAACGTTGCACCCAGCAGTCCACCCAGTAGAGCTGTGAGCAGGATGCGTCGCGCTTGCCGCATCAGCAGGGCAGCCATGCGACCCCCTACCAGGTGCCCGTGGGCTCGAAATCGTAGCCACGCGGCCCCACGACGCTCAGTTTTTGTTTTTGCTTGGCGATGTACATGCGTCGATCCGCTTCGCTGAGAATCTGGTCGGCGTCAACGCCGTCGTCCGGGAAAAGCGCATGCCCGATGCTGAGCGAAAGCGTCTCGGTGGCGCAAATGTCCTGGCCGGATTCCGCGGTAATCGCGTTCAAGCGCGCCACTTTTTGCGGTAGTTGATCCATGCGCAGGCCGGGAAGCACCAGCACAAACTCGTCGCCGCCCATGCGTGCTACGTAGTCGTATTCGCGGCAGGATTCCTTCAACTTCCTGGCTACCGAGCGCAGCACCCGGTTGCCTTCCAGATGCCCGTACTTGTCGTTCACCTGCTTGAAGCCGTTCATATCGCAGACCAGCACGACCAGCGGCGAGTTCAGGCGCCGGCAGCGCGCCAGTTCCCCATCCAGATGCAGGAACAAGGAGCGCGCATTCGGCAGCCCCGTCATGTAGTCGGTGGCGGCGGAGCTCTCGGCCTGCTGATACCGCAATGCGTTCTCAATCGACAAGGACAGCTTGGGCGAGATCGCGAGCAAGATCCGAAGGTGATCCTTGGTGAACGCGTCCCGCTCGCTTTGATAGAGCGTCAGAACGCTGATGGTGCCGTTCAGCCCGATCAGCGGCACAGCCAGCGCGCTGCGCATGGTCGTAAACTTGTTCTCGTCCGCCAGGTAGCCAGGCTCGACCGCGGGATTGCCATTGATAATCGGCTTGCGGTTCTCCGCTACCCAGCCCGACAGGCCCTGGCCCAGCGGAATTTCCAGCGAAGAAAACAGGCGGAAGTTCTCGCCGTTTACGTACTCGGCGCGCAAACGGTCTTCCCGCAGAACATAGATCGCCAGTGAATCATACGGGATCATTCGCTTTAGCCGGAGCGCGAGCAGCGACAGGGTTTCGTTCAGGCTGAGCGAATTGCCCAGGTCTTGCGCCAGCTCGAACAGGTTCTGCACTTCCTGGCGCGCGGCCGCAATCGAGGTCAGAAAATCGGCTGGTTCGGCGGAGCTTTGCGGCGGGCGCCGGCTGTTCTCGAAGCCGGCCGCAGGAGCCAGCCCGCGTTCGACTTTGATGTGCGTGGAAAGCGTGGATCTCTCCACGGCGTTGGCCTGCGCCATGGCTTCCAGCTCCACATAGCGACGCTGCAGGATGTTCACCACCCGCGAGTCGAAAGCGACGCCGGACTCCTCGGCGACCTTCTGCATGGCGTCGTCCAGCGGCAACGCCCGGCGGTACTGACGGTCCGAAGCGAGCGCGTCCAGACAGTCCACCGCGGCCAGAATGCGCGCGCCGATGGGAATTTCCTCGCCTTTCAAGCCGTCCGGATATCCCGTGCCATCCCAGCGCTCATGATGCGAGCGCACGATGGGCGTCACCGGGTAGGGGAAGCGCACGCGTTCCAGGATCTCGGCGCCCACCACCGGATGAATCTTCATCTTGTCGAACTCTTCCCGCGTCAGTTTGCCGGGCTTCGAGATGATGTGTTCGGGGACCGCCAGCTTGCCGATGTCGTGCAATAGCGCGGCCGCCCGGAGTGCTTCGACGTCCGATTCGTTCAGGCCCAACTCCTTGGCGACTTCAATGGCGTAGACCTGGACGCGCTGCAGGTGATCGTGCGTCGTGTGATCCTTGGCTTCGATCGCTAGCGCCAGGGCCTCGATCGTTCTCAGGTGCAAGGACGCCATCTCCTCGGCGTGCTTCTTTTCGTCTTCCATGCGCCCCATGTAGAGGTAGTAGGACCGATACACCAAATAAACCACGGGCACCGCCAGCAATGAAGTCTGCCAGCCGAAGTGCCGGTTCAAGGCGCTCGCGGCCGCCGCAATCACCGCGCCCAACAGGTAATAGGGGAACGACCAGAAATAACACTCCCGCCAGACGTGCCGCAGCGATTTGTTTTCAGTGAGCGCGATGGCGCCGGCCACTGGAAACGTGTTCAGCGCAAAGAACACCGTGGTGGTCACCAGCAGCCGCAGCGCCGCTTCCAGGTTCCAATGAAGCAGCACCGGGGAGCGGTACACCGAACTGGTGGCGGCGATCGTGATCGCCATGCTTCCCAGATTGAACAGCACCTGATGCAGCCTGGGCCGTTGGCGGTAGTTCCACAGGCACTGCAGCAGAATGGCCGCGCATCCGATGAACATCGCCTCCGGCGGGCTCAGTTCGACGATGCCCAGCAGGATGATGATGAATAGCACCGAAAGCGCGCCGCTGATCGCGGGTAGCGCTACCTTTAGCCGCGACGCGAAGATCGCCAGCGCCAGGTAGCAGAAGAACCGAAACAGATCCTGCGATTCCCACTGGCTGAGCTGCACAATCGCGACAACCGCGCCGATGACGACAAAGGCGCTGACGTAGATCTTTGCGAAAAGGGACATTCGTTTTTTGATTGTGAGCGCGAGCATCCGGTAACCGGGACGCTGCAGCTTCCCTGCCAAAGCTGGCGTTTGTATCCAATTGAATCATCGGCGGATAAAGGCGCGGGCGTTAGCCGTTCCGGCCAAAATGTCGATTCAGCCGCCCGCAGGATGCGACATTCTGTCCCGCGGCGCCTACAACGATTGCCGGGCTAGCTTCGGTGGTTGTGCTTAGCCGTTTGGGACTTATGTACCATGCTGCACCCCATGCAAAAGGCCGAAAAGCCCAGTAGCTGATCATGGGCTTCCAGCTACAAACGTTCCTGGGTATGCAGGCGATCTTTTCCAGCCCTGCCATGCAGCAGCTTGTCGGACTGGTGGAACGCATTGCCCAAACCAACGCTGCGGTGCTCATTACGGGCGAGAGCGGTTCTGGTAAAGAGTTGATAGCACGGGCAGTTCATCACTATTCGCTGCGTTGCTCCAAGCCTTGGGTCGACGTCAGCTGTGCGGCCTTGCCGGAGCACTTGGTGGAGAGCGAGTTATTTGGCTATGAAAAGGGCGCGTTCAGCGGGGCGGATTCGCCGAAGCCGGGCCTGTTCGAGTTGGCCAACCACGGAACCTTGTTCCTCGACGAAGTCGGCGAGTTGGAACCCAGAATGCAGGTCAAGCTGCTGCGCGTGCTGGATGGCGTCGCTTATTATCGCCTGGGAGGGACGCGCAAGATCAGCGTGGATGTTCGGATTGTGGCCGCTACGAACCAAGAACTCGAGCAGGGCGTAGAAACGGGAAAGTTCCGCGGCGACCTCTATCACCGCCTGGGACAGATCTGCCTGCGCGTGCCGCCGCTGCGGGAAAGGATGGAGGACATCGTACCGCTGGCGGAGCATTTCCTGAAGCAGACCTACCCGAACATGTTCTTTTCCAGCGACGCCCTGCGCGTCCTGCAACAGCATGCTTGGCCGGGCAACGTGCGTGAACTGCGCAACTCCATCACCAAGGCCGCCGTGCTGGCGCGCGGTTCCGAAATTCACGCCGAAGACCTCGCTCTGGGGCCGGCCCGGCTCTCACCGCAACAGGCGCCGGTGATTACCGTTCCCAGCACGAATCTGGACGGCATGGAAAAGAACACCATCCTGCGGGTGCTGGCGGAGACCAAGGGCCATCAGCAACGCGCCGCAGATCTGCTAGGCATCTCTCGCCGGACGCTCAGCCGGAAGCTGAAGCTTTACGGAAGGGAGGCGGTGCGGCAGTCGTATGCGTCCTAGAACCAAAATACCCCTAGACGCGGCTACGGCAGCCGCCGAGCGTCGTACCGAACGCCGCTACCGCGGAGAAGGCCCGCTCACGCTGTCGTTCGACGATCCGGCGCGGCGTGAGATCAAAGGCCACCTGGTGGACTATAGCCACAGCGGGTTCCGGGCCGTCCACGCCTATCGGGCGCTGCACACCGGGCAAGTGGTCGATTTCCGGCACGCGATTGCCGGCGGCCGAGCTCGCGTGATGTGGAACCGCATCGCCGACAACCGGGTGGAAACCGGTTTCCTCGTTCTCAAATAGCCTGCCCATAGTTCCGCAGCAGCGCAGGCGGGACATCCTCACTCAGTAAGGCCAAGGCATCCCGCAGGATTCGCGTTTGCAGCGTGGCGTCGTTAGGCGCACCCAATGGATACCCGAGCGGATAATCGACGAACAGAGCGCGCGGCGGGCCTACTCGTTCCGTCACCTCGCGAAGCAGCGTAATCGACACCGTGGGAATGCCCGCTTTTTCGACGATGCTTTGGATCAGCCCGACCGACTGGTGGCACATCGGTCACACCGGCGTGAGCAGGACCGCGTCCACGGCATCCTCCGCGATCAACCGCGCCACTTCCGGAGCGGTCTCAGCGATCAACCGGCCGGGCGCCGCAATCGAGCCCATGAAGCTGAAATGGCGCGGGGCCACCGAGCCAATGACGCCGGCCTCCGCCATCGGTTGGAGCCGGTCTAAGGGCAGAGCCAGGTTCTTGTCCGCGGTGATGCCGGTGGTGTCGAATGCGTCGCTCCGGTGAGCGATACGCAAGCTGCCCAAATCGGTCTCCAGAGGAATCGTGCGAAAGGACCAGTCGCCGCCGCGAATGGATGTATCAAAGCGGGGCTGGTTCGGGGTGTAGAACGCCGCGGTCGTGACAATCGCGACGCGAGACTCGCTCAGCGGCTTCTGCAACACGGCGCCGGGCCGCCAGTCGACGCGGCGGTACGGGTACGCCTTCATGAAGAGTTGATACGCGAGCTTGAGATCGGAAATCTTCGCCATGCTGCCGCGTTCTGTAAGATGAAACTTCCTTGCCGGACGCCCACTGACGATTATGGAGGAAAACGCTTCACGGACTCTCGCAACTGTGGACCGTCTCACCGGCACGCGAACCCGTCTGCCTCTGGCCTTGCTCGGGAACGCTCTGCTGCGGGTCGCTAGCGGCGCCGGTGCTGTGCTGGTGGGCCTGTATCTCGCCGAACTCGCCAATCGCGGCGCGACCGTAGACGCGGCACTTGCCGGCACGCTGGGTGCTGTATCCTACGGAGCCGAGTTGGCCTTCGGGGTCCCCATGGGAATGCTCTCGGATGCGATCGCTCCCCGCGCGCTCATGACCGGAGGCGCGTTGCTGGGCGCAGTGGCCACGCAGCTGTTCGGCATGTCAGGGTGGGTCAGCATCTTCTTCCTGAGCCGCGCCATTGAAGGCTTGGGAGCGGCTGCGGGCGCTCCGCCATTACTCGCTCACATCACCGACGTCACGGAAGGAGACGCGCGGTCGCGAGCCTGGGCGATGAGCTATTTCGAGCTGTCGCTGCTGGCAGGGTTGGCGATTGGCGGGCTCGCCGGCGCTCAGCTCTGGCACGTGTATCACACCAAGGCCTTCGCCGCAGTCGCTGCGATTTACCTTCTGAGCGCCGGCTTTTTCTACTTCGGAGCGGCGGGAAGCCAGGGACATGGCCGCCAGGAAGCGTTGGCAGGCTTGTGGCACGCGCTCGGCGAGCCGTCCTTACGCCGACTAGCACCGGTGTGGCTGGGCGTCAACGCGATCGTCGGATTGTGGCTGGGGCCGGCGCTGACCTTCCTGCTGACGCAGAAGACCCGCGGGAGCCAGTTCCTCGCTGGAATCTTCGCGGATCAGCCGGAGCGCGTGGGCTGGATGCTGCTTGCGTATTCGCTGGTATTCGGCGCCGGCGTTACGGCATGGAGCATGATCCTGCCGCGCATGCCCATCCTGCGGGCATTGCGGATTTCGCTTGCGGCAATGTTCGCGGTTTGCATCGGGCTTCTTCTGCTGAACCACTCGGCCGGCCGCGGCATCGTGGTGCGCTGGGCGCTGGGAGCGGCGACGGCGATTTGCATCATGGTAGAAAGCGGATTCACTCCCGCGGCTCTATCGCTGCTGGCGGGTGCAGTCGGCGCGCAGGCGGGGCGGGGGGCGGCGATGGGCATCTATTCGGTCCTGCTCAGCGTCGGCGCAATTGCCGGATCTTTAGCCGCCGCGGCGCTGGGCAACCGATTCGCAGTGGACGGATTGATTTACGGTACCGTGGGGATGGCCGCGGTGGCGCTGGCGCTGCTCGGCCGGCTGCATCCGGGGGAAAGAGCCCATGGCGGCGCGTGACGTCGATCTCGTGATCATCGGCGCAGGTTCGGGAGGCCTGACCGCTGCCGGGTTCGCTGCCAGATTGGGCGCGAAAGTCGCATTGATCGAGAAAGACCGGATTGGCGGCGACTGTACCTGGACCGGTTGCGTGCCAAGCAAGGCTCTGCTCAAAGCTGCTAAGGTCGCGCACCAGGCGCGCACGGCCGCGCGATTCGGCATCACAGTCAGCCGGCCTGTCACCGATATGGTCCGGGTTCGCGATTACCTGCGCGAGGCGATCCAGCAGGTCTATCGTTTCGAAACTCCGGAGGAATTGCGCGCGCAGGGGATCGAAGTGATCGAAGGCGCTGCGCGATTCGTCGACGCCAATACGGTCACGGCCGGCGAATCTGTAATCCGTTCAAAGTCGTTTCTCATCACGACCGGCGCCCGCCCTCGGATTCCAGAGATCGCCGGGTTGCGCGACGTACCTTTCCTCACCTACGAGCAGATTTTCGATAACGACAGGTTGCCGCGGGCAATGATCGTGGTCGGTGGCGGGCCGCTGGGAATGGAGATCGCGCAAGCTTATCAGCGCCTGGGTGCGCAGGTTACGCTGGTCGCCGATCGGCTGCTGCCGAGAGACGAACCGGAAGTGGGCCAGTTGATGCAGGAGATCCTGGAAAGCGAAGGCGTCCGCTTCCTGCGCGGACGGGCCACGTCAGTGCGACAGGAAGGCAGCGAGATCGTTGTCACGACAGATCGGGAAGAAGCGCGCGGTGACCCGCTGCTCGTCGCCGCGGGACGTCAACCGTCCGTGGCTGATCTCGCCTTGGAAAAGGCTGGCGTCCAGTTCACAGACGCGGGAATTCCGGCCGATGACCAGCTCCGCACGAATGTGAAGCACATCTTCGCGGCCGGCGACGTCGTGGGCGGCTATCAGTTCACGCATCTTGCCGGCTGGCAGGCCTTTCAAGCGGCCCGCAACGCGCTCCTCCCCGGCAGCAGTTCAGGACGCGCCGGCGTGCTCCCCTGGGTGACGTTCACTGATCCGGAAGCGGCCCATGTTGGACTCACTGAGGAGCAGGCGCGAGCGACGCTCGGCGATACGGTCAAGGCCGGACGCTGGGAAATGAGCCGGATCGATCGCGCCATCTGCGAAGACGAAGAGGCCGGCTTCCTCAAGATCATCGCAAAGAAAGACGGGACCGTCCTGGGCGTGACCGCCGTCAACGCGCGCGCCGGCGAGATCATCGCGGAATTCGCCATTGCGATCCGTCATAACCTGAAGGTGGGCGACCTGGCAGGCGTCATCCATCCTTATCCGACGTACGCGACGGCCATCCAGCAGTTGGCAGGAGAAATGGCGGTAGACGAGTTGTTGTCCGGCGCTTCCGGTAGAATGATTCGCGGGCTGTCCAAGATGATGCGCTAGGAGACTTATGAAGAAGGATGCCGACTATGTGTTCTATGAGCTGACCCGCAGCATCTGTCCGCAATGCCGCAACGTGGTGGACGCCCAGATTCTGCTGCGCGGCAACAAAGTCTACATGCGCAAGCGCTGTCCGGACTGCGGCCCGTTCGAAGCTCTGGTCTACGGCGACGCGCAGGCGTACACTTCGCACGTCCGCTACAACAAGCCCGGGACAATTCCGTTGGCCTTCGGCTCTGAAGTCCGCGACGGCTGCCCGTATGATTGCGGCCTGTGCCCTGACCACCAGCAGCACACTTGCCTCGGAATCATCGAGGTGAATAGCGCCTGCAACATGAATTGTCCTCTGTGCTTCTCCGACGCCAGCCCCGGCTTCAACCTGACACTCGAAGAAGTGGAACAGATTCTGGACGATTACGTCCGCACCGAGGGTAACCCCGAGGTGATTCAGTTCTCCGGGGGCGAACCGACCATTCATCCTCAGATCATCGACTTCGTGCGTGCCGCGAAAGCCCGCAATATCCCGTTCGTCATGATCAACACGAACGGCAAACGAATCGCCAAGGACGACCGCTTTCTCGAGCAGCTCAACGAGGTCCGGCCTTCGCTCTACTTCCAGTTCGATGGCTTCGAGCCCGAGACTTACCGGGTCCTGCGGGGCGAGCCGGACATACTGGAAGAAAAGCTCCGCGCGCTGGACCGGTTGGCGCAAATCGGCCTGAACGTCACATTGGTCCCTGCCATCGAGCGCGGCGTGAACGAGCACGAAATAGGCCGGATCATCGACCTCGCGATTCAGCATCCGGCCGTGCGTGGAATCAATTTCCAACCCGCATTTCACGCCGGACGTCACGTGCGCCACGATCCGATGCAGCGCATGACGATTCCCGACATTCTGCAACTGATCGAGGCCCAGACTTCCGGGAAGTTCACGGCGAGCGACTTCGTTCCTGTGCCCTGCTGCTTCCCCACGTGCAACTCGGTCACCTACGCCTTCATCGACGGCGACCAAGTGACGCCCTTGCCCCGGATCGTGAACGTGCATGATTACCTGGACTACATCACCAACCGCGTCATGCCGGACTGGAGCCTGGAAATCAAGGGCGCGCTCGAAGGTTTGTGGTCTTCGTCATCGGTCGCCGGATCGGCGAAGTCGGCGGATCAGCTGGCGTTTTCCTGCCAGGCTTGCGGCATTCCCGAGGGTTTGACGGTCGGCGCGATCGCGCAGCACATGCTCATGATCATGCTCCAGGATTTCATGGATCCCTGGACGTTCAATCAGAAGAACCTCATGAAATGCTGCAAGGAATTTCTGCTGCCCGGCGGCAAGCAGGTTCCCTTCTGCGCTTACAACACGATCGGTTATCGCGAACAGGCGCGAGCGCAGTTGGAAGCCATGGAACCCGAGCGGCGGCGCGCCCGCGCCGAGGGCCGCCCCTACGAACCGCGTCCGGTTTCTTTTGACTTCGATCGCAGCTCCGAAACGAATCGTCTTCGCGTAGTGCCATCATGAACGCGGCCGAAACCACGAAGCAGTGCTGTGCAAAGTTGTATGAAAGCGACTTCGCGAAGCTCCTGCTCGGCGATTCATTCCATCCGGGAGGAACCAAGCTCACCGGGCGCCTGGGCGAGTTGCTCGAATTGAAACGCGAATCCCGCGTGCTCGACGCTGCTTCGGGCAAGGGCGCGAGCGGCGTGTTTCTGGCCGAGCGTTTCGGCTGCCGGGTGCTGGGCGTAGACTTCAGTGCGCAAAGTGCGGCTGAGGCTAATACGCTTGCCGCCTCCAAGGGCCTTAGCGAGCTTGCCCGCTTCGAACAGGGCGACGCGGAGCACTTGCCCTTCGTCGATGCGTCCTTCGACGCGATTATTTGCGAATGCGCGTTCTGTACGTTTCCCGACAAGACGGCCGCCGCTCGCGAGTTCGCGCGTGTCCTACGCCCCGGCGGGCGCGTTGGCCTGAGCGATCTGACGCGCGGCGCTGTGCTACCGAAAGAACTGGACGGGCTGCTGGCATGGATCTCCTGCATCGCCGATGCGCAGCCAGTGGACCGGTACATCGCCTACCTATCCGGAGCGGGGCTCGATCCGCGGCAAACCGAACAGCACGACGAAGCGCTTCTCGAAATGGTTCATCAGGTGCGCACCAAGCTGCTCGGCGCCGAGATCCTCATTGGCCTGAAGAAGCTCGATCTACCCGGCGTCGATCTGGCGGAAGCCAAGGCTCTGGCGCAGGCCGCGCTCACCGCGGTTCAGCGGGGTAGCCTCGGCTACTCGATCATCGTGGCCGAGCGAAGAATCTAGCGTGCCGCCCGCACATCTCGCAGTGAGACCTGCGGGAAGTAAGCGCCGAGCGGGGTTCGCTTCCACCAATCGCCGCTCGCGCGCCGCATCGCGAAATCCGTGAACGAATAGTCGTACAGCTCCGCCCGCACGTACTTGGGCGGTGAACCCGGAAACGGATTCTTCGCCAGCAGCCCCAGTACCTCAGGCGAACCCTGCAACAAGCGCACCATGAAATTGCCGAACCAGGGCGAGGCCTGATAGCTCGAGAGCGCGGCGAACCACATCTGCCAGTCCAGTCTTGGTTGATAGGGCGCGACCCAGTGCGGCGGCGTGCGCAAATCGCCGGGCTTGTATTTGAACTGGTAGTCCAGCCAGGTTTGCCCGTCGTTCGATCCCTGCACAATGATCTCTGGCCGGCTTGTCGTCATTGTGGCGAACAAACCGTAGGTGTTGACGATCTGGAACGGCTCCGTCGTGCGCACCAGGGCATTCGGTTCCGGCGCGCTGACGAAGAACGTATACCAGAGTTCGGAAATGCTCAGCACCAAGATCACCGCAGCGGCAGGCGCGACGATCGCAGGGCGCGTGCGGGCCGCACGGTGCCGCAGTCGCAATCGCTCCAGCGCCTGATCATCAAACAGGAACACGCACAACGACATCGTGAGTAAGTTGAAAAACGTGTAATTGCCAGTCACAAAGATCAGCGACTGGAGCAGCAGCAGCGCGCAGCCCCCAAATATGCGCCAACGTCGCGGCCCGAGAAACAGAAACGGCACGAAAAGCTCCACGACAAACACAAACCCTGTCGAAACACCCTGGAACCAAAGCGGCAATTGGTACATGTACCAGGCCACCGGCGTTGGCAGAGGCTGCGTCAAGTAGTGATAGCTGAGCGCTGTCAAGTCCCGCCAGACCGGGTCATGACTGGTCAGCTTCACCACGCCCGACAAGAACGTCAGCCGGAACAACAGCCAGCGGAACAGCCACACGACTGCTTTGGAATTGCCTAGGAAAATCGTCAGAAAGCCCGCCTCCAGAAGCAGCGAGTCCCACTGGAACGACAGAAAATCCTGCCCGGCCGTCGAAAGCGACAAATACAGAACGTACAAGCAAATCAGCGAAGCTCGCTCCAGGAATCCCAGAAGCAACACGAGCGAAATCGCCATGCCCGCCCAACATGCGGCCCGCAGCAATGTGTCGCCGTGCCCCAACCAGAACACAGTGGGCGCCAACCAATAACCGCGCGGGCCAAAACTCCGTGCGATTGCCTCAAGATAACGCCCGACGGGTTCGATTCCGCGCCCGCCGATCAAGCCCGTGATCTGCCCGGCAAGCGACGCGAACGCGATCAAGTAGATCACCGCCAGAAGCCGCAGAAACAGCCACTCGACGCGGGCGTACTCCAGGCGCCGGACGCCCTTGCCGAATGTCAGACGAGTTACATGGTAGAAGAACGTGCGATTCGCCGCGATCAGCTTGTAAAACGCTTCGGAAACCAGCGCGAATCCGGGGACGTGATTGTAGATCCAAAGCAGCCAAGCCAGTCCGGGCGCATACGTCAGAGTTGTGAACACCGCGCGCGCGCCGCTGATCACCTCTCCTTCGGGCATCACCAACTGCACCGACTGGCCGAATTTCTCCTGTGGAATCTGTGGGTAACGCGCTCCTACCTCTTGCGACGGCGCGTAGTCCACTCCCCTGGTCAGTTGCTTCCAATACTCGATCCAGATCTTGCAGAAGTCACAGCGCCCGTCGAAGATCAGGAGAGGATTTTCCGCCATGCTTTACCTTAACTCTAGGAGGCGAATTCCATTCTTCATAGACTGCTTGACGGCCTGCTGGAAGTGCTAGAATTATATACAGACTGATGCAACCCCCGCGGAGCATCGTGACGTCTATTCACTCAGCGCCAGAGGTGTAGTACTAGATTATGTCCGCGCACGATAATCCAATGCCTTATCAGGGGGGCGGTAATCCGCAAAACAGTAATGACGCGGACATTCACCTGCAAAGGCTGTTGGCGTCCGAGATGGAAGAATCGTTCATCCATTCTTTCATCAGGAACATCAAGGACCTCATCCATCCTCCAAAGCTTCCGCCGCTGGAAGTGACGTCCAAGCCTGTCCCGGTGCAGGAGATCTGGGGCTTCTATGGCGGGCAGGAGAAGCAGGCTGGTCTGAGTTCGGTCTTAATTCACGCCGCGGTCATCGCGCTGCTGGTGTTCCTGGGGACAAATAAAGCCGTTCAACAAGCCGTCAAGGAGCAAATTACACTGATCGCTCCGGACATTGCGCCCTACAAGCCGACGGTGAAGAAAAACCCGATGGGCGGCGGCGGTGGTGGCGGCGACCGTTCTCCGACACCTGTGAGCAAGGGCAAGCTGCCCAAGCTGGCGGACAAGCAGTTCGTGCCGCCGATGATTCCCAAGGTCGAGAATCCCAAGCTCGTGATGGATCCGACATTGATCATCCAACCGGATGCCAACATTCCGAAAGTGAACATTGACCAGTTGGGCGACCCGCTGGCTAAATCTGGGATCGCTTCCAACGGCTTTGGCGCGGGCGGCGGCATGGGCAATGGGCGCGGCGGCGGTGTCGGTCCTGGATCCGGCCCCGGTTTCGGTCCTGGATCCGGCGGCAATATGGGCGGCGGCGCATACCGCATCGGCGGCGGTGTTTCTCCTCCCACCGTGATCTACAAAGTCGAGCCCGAGTATTCCGAAGAGGCCCGCAAAGCCAAGTTCCAAGGCACCGTGGTTCTGTTCGTGGTCGTGGATGAACACGGCAACCCGCGCGATCTGAAAGTCATCCGCCCGCTCGGCTTGGGTTTAGACCAAAAAGCCATTGAAGCCGTCGAGAAGTGGAAATTCAGCCCCGGCAAGAAGGACGGCAAGCCCGTACCCGTGCAAGCCACCATCGAAGTGAACTTCCGCCTGCTGTAGAAAGATGGACAAATGCCAACCGCCTTGGTCACCGGCGCGAGCCGCGGCGTCGGGCGTGGTAGCGATCAGTCTGGCCGAAGCCGGATTCCAGGTTTTCGCGACTGGCCGCAAGGTTGAGACCGCTGATCTGCCGTCCTCTGTCATCCGCATCCCCTGCGACCATCTGGACGACCAAACAAACCGCGGCGGCGTTTGATCGCGTTCGCTCCCTACGGCGCCGGCCTGCTAGTCAACTCGTCGTGGGGCGGTTACGAACAAGCGCCCAGGTGCTGATCGCGGCCCAAGTCGCTATCGAATTGGGCGTACAGGACATCGACGACAGCCAACCTGAGCCTCCGACTCTCGACCGCGCGAACTAATACATTTACAGACCGGTTCGATAACGCATTCAGGGGCTCCTGGATGAAGGAGAACGTCTGCATCGCGATTGTTGCTCCTGTCCAGCCTGAGGACTTCTTCGAACTGCTGTGGGAGGGAGTCTGGGAGGCGACCTTCGACCTGTCCTCGTTCGGCGTCGAAGTCCAGAATCTCACGACCGAACGCGCTGATGTCGAAGGCCAGCGGCGGATTCTTCAGGATTTGCTGGAGAGCGGCGTGGATGCCATCGGGCTGATGCCGGCGCATGCCAGGGCGCTCGACGACCTCATCGATGAGCACGAACGGCGCGGCACGCCGGTCGTGACCGTGCATGGTGACGCACCCGATAGCAAGCGCTCGGCCTTCGTCCGTGCGAATCTGGTGCAGGCCGGCGCGCTCGCGGCCGAATTGCTCGTCAAGTCGATGGGCGGCTCCGGGCGGATCCTTTCATTTCCCGGTTCGATTGATCAGTTCCACTACGGCCGCCGCTACCAGGGGTTTCGCAGCGCGTTGGCGCGATGCAAGGGAGATGCCCAGGAGTCTGCGTGTGCGCTTAGCGTGAGCGATCTGGCGGCTCTGCCGGAGACCGATCAGCGACAGCTTCTCGGTGACGCAGCCGGATACTATGTCGGCAACCAGGACTTGCCTGAAATCGCCGGCATTCTCGAAAGGCTGGACATCCACGCACCGTGCGTGGGCTTCAGCAATACCGCGCATGTCCGGCCCTTTCTGGACCGTGGCATCGTCTCGGCGGTGATCGATGAAAACCGCCATCAGCAAGGTTACTTCGCCGTTCAGAAGGCCTACGAGGCGATTCTCAAACGCGAACAGCACGCTCACCTGGTAAACGTGCGCATCCCGAATACAGTGGTATTCGCGGCCAACGCCTCCGAGATGGAAGACTCGCTGAAAGACGCCTTCGAAATGCTGGTCCGGCAGCGCACCGAAATCCTCTGTTCCTACAAGGACAAACTGGAGCAGGCCAACGCGCAGTTGCTGAGTCTTTCCGTCACCGATCCGCTAACCGGCCTGTACAACCGGCGCCGGTTCGAAGAAGTGATGGCCCAAGAAGTGGCGCGCGCGCTCCGGTACGGCCCGGTTTCGCTCCTCATGATTGACCTGAACCTCTTCAAGCAGGTGAACGACCGCTACGGGCATCAGGCGGGCGACGAAGCCTTGAAGACCGTGGCCGGAGTGCTGAAATCCTCCTGCCGCGCCACGGATACCTGCGCCCGGCTGGGCGGCGACGAATTCGCCGTCATACTTCCGCATTCAAATCCCACGGCCGCGTGCGTTGTGCGGGACCGCATCCTCGAGCGCATCGCCCGGACCAGGGTGCCGCTCGATGACGGCGAGTTCCCGGTCAGCCTCAGCATCGGCGTTGCGACCCTGCCCGGCGACGCGGCCGACTCCGCGGGTTTGATCGCTGCCGCCGACGCCGCGATGTACCATGTGAAGCAGGCTTCCCGGCCTCTCCCGCCGCTCTCCTGCGGCGACAATGACCCCGTGGCGGCGTGTTAGCATCGGTCCGAAGCGACTAAATCTTATGTCGAAAATTTCGATTCGCGATTTGGACCTCAAGAACAAGACTGTCTTTATCCGGGTGGACTTCAATGTCCCGTTGGCCCCCGGAGGCCAGGAAATCACCAGCGACAAGCGGATCCGGGCGTCGCTCCCGACCATCCAGTACGCGCTGGAACAAGGTGCGGGTTTGATTCTGGCCAGCCACTTAGGCCGGCCCAAGGGCAAGCCCAATGCGGAAATGAGTTTGAAGCCGGCGGCGGTGCGCTTGGCGCAGTTGCTCGGACGGCCCGTCAAAATGGCCCCCGACTGCATCGGCCCCGAAGTGGAAAAGATGCGCCCGGCGCCGGGCGAAGTTCTGCTGCTCGAAAACTTGCGGTTTCACGCCGAAGAGGAAAAGAACGATCCGGGTTTTTCCAAGCAACTGGCTGCGCTGTGCGACGTGTACGTCAACGATGCGTTCGGCTCGGCGCATCGCGCGCACGCCTCCACCGTCGGCATGATCCAGTTCGTGCCGAAGGCGGCTTCGGGCCTGCTCATGGACAAAGAGCTGGAATATCTCAGCAAAGCGATTCACCATCCCGAGCGGCCCTGCGTGGCGATTCTGGGCGGCGCGAAGGTCTCCGATAAGATCGAAGTAATCGAAAACCTCATGAAGGTCGTCGATCAGCTTTTGATCGGCGGCGCCATGGCGTACACTTTCCTGAAGGCGCAAGGCCAGCCGGTGGGCAAGTCGCTGGTGGAGGAAGACAAGGTTGAGTTAGCCAAAGATCTGCTAGCACGGGCCGGCGGCAAACTGATGCTGCCGAGCGATCATGTCGTGGTGACCGAACTGAAGCCGGGCGCTGATTCAGAAGTGGTCGCGCAGGTGCCCGAAGGCAAGATGGGCGTGGACATTGGCCCCGCGACGATTGAAGCTTACTCCGCCGTCATCGGCAAGGCCAAGACGATCATCTGGAACGGCCCGATGGGTGTCTTCGAAATGCCGCCGTTCGACAAAGGCACCGTCGCTCTCGCCAAAGCTGTGGCTGCGTCCGGCGCGGTGTCCGTGGTGGGCGGCGGCGATTCCGAGAAAGCCATCAAATCGGCCGGCGTCGCCGACAAGATCTCGCACATCTCGACCGGCGGCGGGGCGTCGCTGGAGTTTCTGGCCGGGATTGAACTGCCCGGCGTCGCCGCGCTACCCGACAAGTAACACCGCTTGCTGACGCGCGCGGCTCCGTAACTGAGCCGCGACCGTCAGGGAACCAGTTTGGCGCTTTCGCGTTCCAGTTGATGAATGATGATAGGCGCCAGATCGCGCAACTCCTGCGGCAGCCGCACACCCAAGAATATCAAGTCGGGCGTTGAGCCCTGGAGAATTGCAACCCCGGCAATCGGATCGTTGCTCATTTGCAGCGTGCCCGTTGTTCCGAGCCCTTCGGAATTGGCGGGCGTCTTATATTCAACAATACGCTCACTACGGACGATCAGCCTGTCCTTCGGGTAAGGGCCGAACTTCAAGCCCGCTTCTTTGCCCTCTTTAATGACTTCTTGCATGGTAGCCCTGCGTGCTGGAAACGCTGTGGAAATTACTTGGGCGACTTCAAAACTGCCTGACCCCTGGCCGAAAATGTTGCGGACCAGAACGGCTGGTCCAGTGAAGTCTAGAATTCTAGACGAGACGAGCAAATACGAACCATCTGATCCGTATAGGAGGAAGCACTCCCAACCACGGGGAGCTAGAACGCCAGAACCGCTGGAAGCCTTGTAATAAGCGAGCCGTTGCGCCGCATGTTGCGCTATCGGCACTGCAACGTCCACTCCCCTGGGCGTTTCGACCGGACCAGCTTGACCGTCCGATGCGCATCCCACAAACGGCACACGCACCGTCTGTCCGAGCAGCGGCATCGCACAGGCGAAGGCTACAACACCAAGGCAACCCCGCATAACGCCCCCGCCGTCACCGCCCAGTGCGCCAGCAACAGATGATCGATCAGGAAGCCGGCGAGCGCCGGCGCGCAGATCGACGAAATCGAATTCAGCGACTGCGTCAACCCCAGAATCACGCCTTGCTCGCTGCGGTCGGCCGCCTGCGTAATCATGCTGGTCAGCGTCGGCCGGATCACTCCGGTACCACACGATGCCACCGCAGCCGTCACCAGAAGCAGCGGCACGCTATGCGTGAAGCCCAGCGCCGCCAGTCCCACCAGTCCGAGGAAGAAGCCGGCGCGCGACAATCCTACTTCGCCGAACGTCTTGACAAGTCTTCCAATCAGCCCGCCCTGCAGAATCACGCCCAGGAATCCGAGAAACGCGTACACGTAGCCCACCTGCTGCGGCCCGAAGGCTTGGCCGTGCCAGACGTAGCGCCGCTCGGCGAACAGCGGAAATCCGGTCATGAACATTGAGAACGCGAACGTGAACGCGAAGAACCGCCACAGCAGCGACGATAAGCCCGGCTGCCGGAAGAAGCGCACGTAATTGCCCCAGTCGAGCAACGTGAACTTGCGCGGCGTCGCACTATCCGCCGCGGCGGGCGTGATAGACGGCAGCATAAAATATGTGCATAGGATGCTGGTGGCCGACAACCCCGCGGCCACGAAGATCGGGTATTGATAGCTGAACTTCGACAGATAGCCCGACAGGCCGGGACCAATCAGAAATCCCATCCCGAACGCGATGCCGATCAACGCGAACGATTTTGCGCGGTCCTCCGGCTTGGTCACGTCGGAGATATAGGCCTGCGCCAGCGACAGATTCCCCGCTGTTAGTCCGTCGATCGCCCGGGACACAAAAATCAGCCACAGCACATGCGCGTAAGCCAGAATCAGAAAGCCGACGAATGTGCCCAGTTGGCTCACCAACAGTAGGGGCCGGCGGCCCATGTGGTCCGACATCCGGCCCAGCATCGGCCCGGCGATCAGCTGGCAAAATGCGTACAGCGAGACCAGCAAGCCTACCACTGCCGGGGAAGCACCGTATTTCTCCGCATAAAACGGCAGCAGCGGCAGGATAATGGTGAGACCAAGTACGTCGACGGAGACGATCAGAAAGATAGGGACAAGTGGCGATTTTCGCAAGAGACAGTACGATGGTAACAGATGGCCGACCAACTGTATCTGTCCTACTGGCTTCGAAACTTCAACGAGCAAAGCATGCTCCGCCACTACGAGAAGCTGCTGCGAATCTTTCCTTATTCGCGCCTGATGCGGCAGCCGTCTACATTCCGGATCATCGCGGTGGATTACGATCAGCCGGCGTTGCTGGAAGTGGCGTATCCCGCGCCCGTGCCGATCGATCGAGTGCTCGCCGCCGCCAAGGAGTTCGCCAACACCGACTCGCATTATCGGATCGAGACCTGGTGGGACCTGTGGCAATTCGAGACCGACTGGAAGCTGGAGCCGGCGCGGGTGGCGCTATGCTGCTTTGGCCCTGAGTTCGGCGAAGACGATCAGGGACATCTGGGAATCGAATTCGGCATTGACGCGCACTTTCTGCCGCAGCCGGAGCTCGCCGGCAGTTTGCGGATGATCCAATCCAACATCAAGAGCCTGCTCAAGCTGGTGCATGACCTGGACGACGCCCTGCCGGTGGAGACGCGCCGCTTGTGGTCGGAGTCTGGCGAGAATTTCTCGGAAAAACTGCAGCAGGCGCTGGCAGCGACGGCGGACTAGCGGGCGTCCTTCTGCTTGGCTGAGTGCGGCTCCTGAGCGAAGAGCCGTTCCACGGCCTCTGCCAGCATTTTCGGCACGAAGGGCTTCTGCAGAAACGCCACCTGCCTCTGCAGCTTGCCGGGCAGATTCTCGATGAAGAACGGGGAGCCGCTGCATACCAGGATGCGCAACTCCGGACGGATTTCGAGCATCCGCGTTAGCAGCGTGTCGCCCGGCATATCGGGCATGCCGAGATCCGCGATGACCATGTCATAGCGGTCCGGCGCGGCTTCGAAGCTGCGCAGCGCTTCCAGCGACTGCGAGTACATCTCCACTTGGAAGCCCATCCGCACAAGATACTTCTGGATCAGCTGGAGCAGTGGCTGCTCGTCCTCAACCAACAAAATTCTGCTGGCGTTGCCTGGGTTACTCAAACCACTAGAATATCCAACCGCAGGCCGAACCGTTCGGAGTATTTTAACTTATGCCGCGCTACAGTACTTAGCCTACGGCTATCATCGGCACATATGCGATTCCACACCGAGTACCTCACTTTCAACACCAAGCAGCACCGGCAATACATCAACATCACACCGGAAGTGAACAGCGCGCTCAGCAAGAGCGGCATACGCGAAGGCATGATCCTGGTTTCAGCTATGCACATCACCGCCGGCGTTTGGGTGAATGACGCCGAAGATGGGCTGATCGCCGACATCGACGAATGGCTGGAGAAGCTGGCGCCCTACCGGGAGAACTACCGGCACCATCGCACCGGCGAGACCAATGGCGATTCGCACCTGAAAAGCCTGCTGGTGCATCACCAGGTGATCGTTCCAGTAACCGGCGGCCGCCTCGACTTCGGCCCTTGGCAGCAGGTTTATTACGCCGAATTCGACGGACAGCGCCCCAAACGCGTCATTATTAAGGTAATGGGCGAGTAGACCGTGCCAAATGAACACGCCTGAAAGGAACCTGCGCCCGGGGGCATGTGTCTAATGAGGTGACTATGAATCGAGATCTGCTTCTGGCTGGTGCGTTAGCTGTGACGGCGGCTCTGACTGCGGCGGCCGATATCCCGATCCGCCAGGTGATCCTCTACAAAAGCGGCGTCGGCTACTTCGAGCGCGCGGGCACGTTGCGGCCGGGCGAATCGGGACGGCTGGATTTCAAGGCGTCCGACATGAACGACGTGCTGAAGTCGCTGACCATCGACGACCGGAACGGCAGCCAGGTCACCGGGCTCCACTATGATTCGAGCGAGCCGCTGGACCAGAAGCTGACCGATTATCCTTTCAAAATCGCGGGACAAGCCTCGCTTGCCATCTTTCTTGACCAAATGAAGGGCGCCAAGGTGGAGATGAAGTACGGCGCGGACACCATCAGCGGCGCCATCGTGAGCGGGCGCGTGGTGCGGGCCGACGACAAGCAGCCCGAGCGTGAGCAACTGGTGGTGCTGCTCGATTCCGGCGACCTGCGCACGTTCGACCTGGCGGCCGCCAGCGCGATTCGTTTCGTCGATCCCAAGATCCAGCAGCAGCTTCGCGATTACCTGATCGTGGTGAACCAGTCGCGCTCCACCGATAAGCGCAGCGTATATATTGACTCGTCCGACGCCAAAGAGCGCCAGATTGAGGCTAGCTACACGATCCCGATGCCGGTATGGAAGTCGAGCTACCGTTTGATCTTTGATGACAGCGCCGGCTCGACTTTGGAAGGCTGGGCCATCATCGACAATACAACCGGCGAAGACTGGAGCAACATTCGGCTAGCCGTTGTTTCCGGCCGTCCGGTGTCGTTCATCAGCCAGCTCTACGAGCCGAAGTACGTACCGCGGCAGACCGTGGAGTTGCCAGAAGACCGAGCGGCCGCGCCAGTGGTGTATTCAGGCTCGCTAGGGGCGCAGAGCATCATCGGGAGCATCGCCGGAGCGCCACCAGAACCGCGGGCTTTCGCCGCTCCACAGCTTGCGACGAAAGCGCAAGCGAGGCTCGGCGGCGTGTCTGCTGATGCCAACGGCCTTTTTGGGCCAAGCAGCGTCGCGGTCAACGTCGCCGCTGGCGACGTGGGCGAACTCTTCGAATACCGCTTCGACATGCCCGTCACGGTGAAAAAAGACGAATCCACCATGCTTCCCTTCCTGCAGCAGAAAATCGGCTCGCGGAAGCTCCTGATTTATTCCGACAACTACGGCGAGCATCCCATGAACGCCGCCGAGCTGACCAATTCCACTGGGAAAACGCTGGATGGCGGCCCGATCACCGTGTTCAACGCCGCGAGCTACGCCGGCGAAGCGCTCATGACCACGCTGAAGCAGGGTGACAAGCGGCTGATCAGTTACGCCGTGGACCTTGGTACCCGCATTACGACGCAATTCGACTCCAGCCGTGAAATCGTGCGCGAAATTCATGTCAACCGCGGCGTGCTGACGGCCAGGACGGCGGCTGATGAAACCAGGACTTACACCATTCGCAACGTCGACCAGAAACCCAAGACACTGATCATCGAGTACGCCCAACGGCCCGAATACAAAGTGCTCAACCAGAAGCCCATCGAGACAACTGCCAATGCCTATCGCTTCGAAGTGAAGCTCGCGGCTGATTCCACGGAGAAGTTTCCGGTAATCGACGAACGCGTCTACAACACCACTACCGAAGTCTCCAGCCTCACGCCCGACGCGCTTCTCGTGTATGTGCAAAACAAGGCCATCTCCGACACCGGCCGCCGCCAATTGCAGCAAATTGTCGACTTGAAGCGCCAGATCGCCGACCTCGACGCCCAGATCCAGCAAACCGACGCGGACATCAGAAACCTCATTCAGGATGAAGACCGGATTCGCCGCAACATTTCCAGCCTGAACCAGGTGAGCGGCCAGCAGGAACAAGTTCAGAAATATGCCCGCCAGCTCGCCACGCAGGAAGGCCAGCTGGCTACTCTCCGCGACCGCGAAAGCGATCTCAAGAAACAGAAGACCACGCAAGAATCGAATCTGCGGGCCGCGATCGAAAAACTGGATTTCTAGGCCATCACCACAGGTGATA
Source organism: Bryobacteraceae bacterium (assembly GCA_035501155.1). Lineage (GTDB taxonomy): Bacteria > Acidobacteriota > Terriglobia > Bryobacterales > Bryobacteraceae > Palsa-89. The sequence continues at coordinate 329,378 of DATJWO010000019.1, read as the reverse complement.
ATAACCGTCGCGCTGCGCCAGCTCCACCGGAAGCCCAAACAGTCCGGTGAGCCGTTCGGTGGTCAGCAATTCCGTCTTCGCGCCGTCGGCGAAGACACGGCCCGCACGCAACAGAATCACGCGGTCGATTTCCGGGATGATATCGGGCAGGTGATGCGTCACCATGAGGATTCCGGTGCCGGCCTGCGCCAGCTTGCGGAGAACGGCTCGCAGCTCTAGCGCGGCGCGAAAGTCCAGCGAGTTGCTTGGCTCGTCCAGCAGCAAGGCTAGCGGATCGTGGACCAGCGCGCGGCCGATCATGAGACGATGCCCCTCGCCCGACGACATCTCGGTCATCTCGCGCACAGCCAGATGCGGAACTTCCAGCAGATCGAGCACCTCGTCCGCCTTCTTCTCCATCGCCGGCGTCACGTGATGATATGGTTGCAGGCCGATGCTGCTGAAGAAGCCCGACAGCACCACTTCGCGGCCCGTGATCTCGCGCGTGCAGGTGCGCATCAGGTCGTTTGAGACGATGCCCAACAGCGGGCGCAGTTCGAAGACGTTCCACACCTGGCGGCCGAAGATGGTGAGCGAAGAACCCTCCCGGCCGAGCGGATACAACTCACGGTTGATGGTCTTGATCAGAGTCGATTTGCCGCAGCCGTTCGGCCCGATGATGGCCACGTGTTCGCCGGCGTCGATGCGCAGCGAGATGTCGTCCAGGACGAGCTTCTGAGCCAGCATGACCGATACGTGCCGGAAGTCGAGCAGGGCAGGCGAGTCCGCGGCGGCATCGGACGCCTCCGTGTCGCTCTGTAATTGATTGTGCATTCTCCGAGAGTATACTGCAAACATGCAAAAAACCGCTCTGGTTTGCTTTTTGATGTTCTTAGCGCCGTTGGCTTTTGCGCAGTTGGATACCAACTCGATTACAGTCAATGTTTCGCGCAGTTCGATGGTGCCGCCCGATCAAGTCGCGTTTGCAGTCACCGTGCAGTCTCCTCTCAGCACCAGCATGGACGATGTGCTGGCGGCCTTGCAGGGGTCCGGGATTAGCGCGGCGAACTTTACCTCTGTAGGCACAAACCCGTCATACGCAGTCCCAGCCACTCCGGCCATGCTGTCCTGGACATTTACCTTGACGGTGCCTTTTGCGAGGCAGAAGGATACAGTCACGAGCCTCACCGCCCTGCAGCAGACCATCGCGCAAAACAAGAACGGGCTGACGCTGTCTTTCACGGTCGCCGGAACGCAAGTCTCGGCTCAAGCACTGCAGTCGCAGACCTGCCCTTTGACGGACCTGATTTCCGACGCAAGAACGCAAGCGCAGAGCATCGCGGCCGCGGCCGGCGTGACAGTGGGCCCGATCCTGGCTTTGTCCAGCGCGGCTTCCAGCCCGATTCCCGCCGCGATCACCTACGTCGGGCTGGCTTCTTATGTGTCATCGCCGGCCTACGCGCCGCCTTGCGGCCTGACTGTAAAGTTCGTATTGTTCCGGTACTAACATGCAAAGGATCGCGCTGGTTTTCTCGCTGCTATTCGGAGCTTCGCTCGCCTTCGGCCAGGTGGAATCGAACTCGATTACGGTGAGCGTGTCACGCAATACGAACCTGCAGCCGGATCAGGTTGTGTTCGCCGTGACAGTGCAGTCGGGGCTCGGCGCCAGCCTGGATGACGTGCTGGCGGCTGTACAGGGAGCCGGAATCACCATGGCTAATTTCAGCGGCGTGAACACCACTGCGTACTTCGTTGTAGGCGGCTTTTCAACGGCTACGCTGGGGTGGACATTCAATCTGGCCGTGCCGTTCGCAAAGATGAAGGACACCGTCGCAAGCCTCACGGCATTGCAGCAGAGCATCAACCAAAATACGAGCGGGCTGGCCCTGTCCTTTACCGTCCAAGGAACGCAGGTCTCGGCGCAATTGGCGCAGTCGCAAACCTGCTCCTACTCCGGCCTGTTTGCCGACGCCCAGGCGCAAGCGCAAACCCTGGCGGCCGCGGCAGGCGTAAGCGTAGGCCAGGTTCTGGCTCTGTCATCCAGCGCGGCGTCCACTTCGAGCGTGACTAACGCCGCACTGAGCAGCTTCCTGCTGGGCGCATCCGCTCCGCCGTGCACGATGACCGTGAAATTCAGTCTGCTCCGATACCAGTAGCCCGCGCTCAGGCCGTCATCGCGCGCACTGTCCGCGCCACGTCGACGCCGATTGGGGGAACCGCGACGACGCCCGACTCTGTGACTGTATAGCCCCTGCTCCGGTCCTGTTCCAGGTCATGACCGATGACGCTGAACTCCGGTATCACGCTATTTGGCGGGATGATCGCGCGGCGGATCCGGCTGTGCCGCCCAATCTGGGAATTCGCCATGATGATGCTGCTGTCCACTTCCGAGTAGCTGTTCACGCGTACGCCGGGCGATAGGACGCTGCGCATCACGCGCCCGCCGGAGATGATGCATCCGGCCGAAACAATGGAATCGATGGCAACGCCCATGCGGCTGTGCTCCTCAGCCAGAACGAATTTGGCCGGCGGCTGCTGCTCCAGGCGCGTGCGCAGGGGCCACTGCCGGTCGTAGAGATTGAATTCCGGCTCAATCGCCACGAGATCCATGTTGGCTTCGTAATAAGCGTCGATGGCGCCGACGTCGCGCCAGTAGCGCACTTTCTTCCGGTTCAAGTCGCGAAAGTCATAGGCCATCACTTTGGCGCGGCCACGTGTGATCAGCTTGGGAAGAACGTCCTTGCCGAAGTCGTGGGAGGAGTGGGTGTCGCCGGCATCTTCCATAAGGCTGCGCAGCAGTATCTGTGTGTCGATCGCATAAACGCCCATGGAAGCGTTCACCATGTCCGGATTCGCCGGAGAGCGCGCGGAGCGCCCATGCCGGGGTTTCTCTTCAAAACCTGTGACGCGATAATCACCATCGGTATCCACGATTCCGAAGCGGCAGGCCTGTTCGGGCGCCACTTGAATGGTCGCTATGGTGGCATCCGCCTGGCTGCGCTGGTGCCAGGACAGCATGTCCTGGTAGTCCATTTTGTAGATGTGGTCGCCGGACAGGATCAGCGTAGTTTCCGGCTTCTCCACCATGATGCTCTCGATGTTCTGATAGACCGCGTCGGCCGTGCCCAGGTACCAATTCTGGTGAATCCGTTTCATCGGAGGAATTACTTCGATGAATTCGTTCAGCTCGCCCGAAAAGATGTCCCAGCCTTCGCGGACATGGCGCGTCAGTTCCAAAGCCTTGTACTGCGTGAGAATGAAAATCCGTCGGACGTCCGAGTTGATGCAGTTGGAAAGAGTGAAGTCGATAATCCGGTAGCATCCCCCGAAGGGAACTGCTGGTTTAGCCGTGTTCAGGGTCAGGGGTGCGAGCCGCTCACCGGCGCCGCCCGCCAACACGATGGCCAAAACATCGCGCATGGTGGCTTCCTAGGTTGTAGTTATTTGTCGCGGACTTCGCGGCGAGGACCCGCTCCTCGTGACAGCTCGACGCGGCGGGCTTTTCTTAGTATATGTTAATTCCGTAACCGCGACAACGGTTTTTCAAATCTTTTAGCGCGCTATTTTGCGTCCAATTATTTGCCAACCATGTGCCGGGCGCCGGCTTCGCCTCCTGGTAAATGTAATACGTTAGGTGCGAACAGGGCAACCCGGCCGAGACTGGGTATAGTCAGAAGGTAATGCGAATCTTGAACGGCTCGAGCTTCTTGGAGTCCACTGCCGTGACCTTGGCCAGATCGTCCCACGCCTTGAAATTTCCGTTGGCCATCCGGTATTGGACAATGGCTTGCGCTTCCGCGTCGGTCAGATCGAGTTGCGCCGACAGGTCCATCGCCGTGGCCTGATTTACGTTGACCGCCGGGCCCATGTACTTGGCCAGATAATCCAGCACGGCCTTCATGTCGTCGCCTTTTAGATCGGCGCCGCGGTCGACCATCTTGTCCACTTCATCCTTCCAAGCGGCTCGGTCGGTCTTGTCGTCGCGGAACTGGAACAGCAGGTCCGTGGCGTGGCAGGCCGAACAGGTGTCCGACACCAGCTTCTTGCCCTTGCCTTCGGGCAGGTCCTGACCGAAAGCGGCCGAAATAAAGACGAGTGCAAACAACGTGAGAACGAGTCTGATCATAGTGTTCATCATATACAATGGCAGTTCGCATGAGGAAAAACAATGAGTGAACGGATGCTCGATGCGCTGGCGATTCGCGAAGTGGTGGACAACTGGGTGCTCTGGCGCGACGCCGGTGATTGGGAGCGCTTTCGCACGGTGTGGCACGACGACGGCTACATGATGGCCACCTGGTTTCAGGGCACCGCCGGCGAATTCATTCGAGTGAGCCGGGAAGGCTTCGAGCGCGGAGTGAACATTCTTCACTTCCAGGGCGCCGCCTCCGCCGAGATCAATGGCACGCGCGCCATCTCGCAAACCAAAATGAGCATTCATCAGCGCGCGCTGGTCCATGATGTGTTGTGCGACGTCGTTTGCATGGGCCGCTTCTATGATTTCTTCGAGAAACGCGGCGACCGGTGGGGTGTGGTGCTGCGGCAGCCCATTTACGAGAAGGATCGCATGGACCCCGTGGATCCGGCCAAGCGGCTTTCGCTCGATGCCGAGATTCTCAAGCAGTTCCCGGAAGGCTACCGGCATCTGGCCTATCTGCAGCACAACCTGGGCTTCAAGGTGAAGCCGGACATGCCGGGTTTGAAAGGGCCAGCGGTGGAAGCGCTGTACGCGCGCGGGAAGCGCTGGTTGGCGGGCGGGCCGGTCGAGCGGTAACGCGCGGTTTACAGATGAATGATCCCGCGCTGAATCGCGGCGGTCGCGGCCTGGGTGCGGTCGTCAACGCCCAGCTTGCTCAAGATATTCTTCACGTGATTCTTCACGGTGTGCTCGGCGATGCTCAGTTCGTAGGCGATTTGCTTGTTGCCAAATCCCTTGACGATCAGCGAAAGCACTTCCATCTCGCGATGGCTCAGGCCGGCGGGAAGCGCGCTGGCCTTGAGCGAGGCGGCCACCGACGGCGGCATGTAGGTTCCGCCGGCATGCACGGCACGGATTGCGCGGATCAGTTCGTCATGCAGCACGTCTTTGGTTAGATAAGCGCGTGCGCCCGCCTGTAAGGCGCGCCGGATGTCCTCATCGCCGCCGTAAGTGCTGAGCGCGATGATGCGCGCGTCCGGAAATTCGGCGCGAATGGCGGTAGTAGCTTCGACGCCGGTCATCATGGGCATGCGCACGTCCATCAAGGCGACATCGGGCCGATGCTTGCGGTATAGTTCCACCGCCTGCGTGCCGTTCGCCGCCTCCGCCACGACGCGCATGTCAGGCTGCGCATTCAGGATGGTCTTCACCCCGACGCGCGCGATCAGATGGTCTTCCGCAATCAGAATGCGGAGGCGCTCACTCACGATAGCGGCACCGTCACTTCCACTTCCGTTCCCTGGCCAGGCTTGCTGTGCAACTGCAGTTCACCGCCCAGGCGTTCCGCGCGTTCGCGCATTCCCAGCAGGCCGAAATGCCCGCCTACTTCGGAGAAAGCTTCGGTCTGCTCAAATCCCTGGCCATTGTCGGCCACGCGCAAACTCAGTTTTCGGCGCTCCATCCCCAGTTGAATCCGCACCTCGCTGGCACGTGAATGTTTCACCGCGTTGGTGACCGCTTCCTGCGCGATTCGCAACAGATGCTGCTCGGTCTCCTCAGGAAGCTTGGGGCTTTCGCCTTCCACGTCCACGTGGACTTCCACAGGTGATCCCGCGGTCCATATCCGCGCTGCTTCCGAAAGCGCCGCCGGCAGGTCGTGGCCTTCCAAAGCCGACGAGCGCAGATCCATCACGGACCGGCGGGCCTCGGTGAGGCTGTGCCGCACCATCTTGCGCGCCAGTTCCAAGTGTTCGCGAGCCAGGTCCACATGGCCGTTCAACGTAAGCGCCACGGCATCCAGTTGCGAAGAGATGCCCACGAAGCCTTGGGCCAGCGTGTCGTGAATTTCGCGCGCCAGGCGCACCCGTTCCTCCAGCACCAGCGCGAAACGCTCGCGGATCTGGCGCATGTGCTGCCGGTACATTCCCCAAATCGCGGCGGCGGCCAGAAGGGCGCACAGATAACGGAACCACGCCGTTTCGTAGAAGTGCGGCTGCAGCTCAAAGACGAAGGAGGCTTCGCTCGACGGCGCGTCCGGGACGGAAGCGCGCACCACGAACCGGTACTGTCCATGTGGCAGGCTGTTGTAGTTGGTGACGCGCCGTTCCACTGAGTTAATCCAATCCCGATCCAGTCCCTCCAAACGGTACGAATAACGAACCTGCTCGGGCGCGCTCAAATGGATGGCCGTGTAGCGAAACTGAATGCGGCCGTCGCCCGGCGGCAGAATCGCCGGTGAGTTCAGCGCCACTGGCTTTCCATCCACGGTGACTTCCAGCAGATGGACAATCGGCGCGGACACGCGATGCGACGGTTCGTTCCCGTCGAGCACCGCCAGACCGCGGCTGGTTGGAAACCACAGGCGCCCGTCGCTGGTTCGCGTTCCGCCCCGGCTGGTGGGGTAACCAGGTGCGCACTGGGCACTGCGAAGCCCGTCCGCCAGCCCATAGTTCACCGCGCTGATCGAATGAATCTTGTCCAGCGCAAAATCCAGGATCTCCTGCTTCCGCACCCGGCAAATTCCGCGCGTGGTGCTCAGCCAAAGGAAACCTCGCCCGTCGTCCTCCACATGCCAGACGTTGTCGCTCAACAAGCCTTCGCTGCTGGTGACGTGGAAGAAGCGGCCGCCGCGATAGAAATTCAGGCCGCCGCCGAAGGTGCCAACCCATAATGTCCCGTCGGCGTCCTCCACCAGGGAGCGGATCTGATTGCTGGAAAGACCGTCCGCGGTGGTGAACAGGCGCCGTTGGCCGTTCTCGCGCCGCCACAGCCCGTCGCCCAAGGTCCCTGCCCACAGGCTGCCGTCGCGCGTTTGGTACAACACAACGGCGTCGCTGTTCAGTTGCGAGCCGCCCGGTATCACGGTGTGCAGGCGCCCGCCTTGCACTTGGCTGACGCCGGCCGGGGAAGCCACCCAAAGGTTCTCCTCGCGGTCCTCGAAGAAATCGAACGCGACCAGCCGCTTCAGAGGATCGTTCAAAGGCTGATTGATGAAGTGCCCGTCGTGCATGCGGGTCGGGCTGGTGCGCGCGGCGATCAGAAGGTCGCCCCGATGATCCTCGCGAATGGAGAAGATCTCATTACTGGGCAGGCCGTCGCGCGTGGTGTAGACCCGCACCGGCCGGCCGCCGGCAAATTGCACCAGGCCGCCGCCGTGAAACCCGACCCAAATGCGGCCTCGATGGTCCTGGTACACGGTTGTCGGCTCATCGCTCGGCAAGCCCTCCGATTGCCCATACACGCTGAAGACGTCATCGCGCAGCCGGTTCAGACCGCTGTTCATGCCCACCCAGAGACTGCCCTCCGTGTCTTCGTAAATACAGCGCACCCATTCGCGCTCGTCCGGACCGGCCAGCGGGTTGCTGACGAACCGGCCATTCTCCAGCCGCGCCAGACCGCCGTCGGTTCCCACCCACAGGTTGCCGTCGCGGTCTTCCCAAAGGGACCGGATGTAGTTATCCGGCAGCCCGTCAGCGAGGCCATAACGGCGCAGCGCGCCCGTGTGACTGCGCATCAGGAGGCCAAAGCTGCCGCCCACCCACAGGTCGCCGCGCCGGTCTTCTAGAAAACTACCGGCAATGTCGCTGATTTGATCGCGGCCGATCACGGAGACGAAGCGGTGGCCGTCGTACCGCGCCACTCCGCCGAAGCCCGCGACGTAGACGTTGCCGTCCGGACCACACGAGACGACGCGGAGGGCCTCAAGGGGCAGACCCTGAGACGGGCCGTAGTTGGTGAACACGCCGTTTTGCAGGCGGCTGGCATAATTTCCGTCCGCCACCCAGATGGCTCCGCTGTGGTCTTCGGTGATGGAACTGACGGAAGTGTCGCCCAATCCGTCCTTCTTGGTGAGGGTCGTGAATTTTCCGTTGCGATAACGCGTCAGACCGCCGGGCGTGCCGATCCACAGGCTGCCGTCGCTCGCGGCCCACAACGCCACGACGCTGTTATCCGGCAGCGCGCCGTTCTCGCGGTTGAAGACTGTGAAATCGTAGCCGTCGAACTGCGCCAGGCCTTCGTCGGTGCCCAGCCACAGGTATCCATCCTTGGTCTGGGTGATGGTGCGAACGGTGTCCTGCGGCAGACCCTGCTCCTGGGTCCACACGGTGCGGGTGTACTGCGTGAGCGCTCGGCGTGGATTCAATGCGAGCGCGCACACCGATAAAGTTGTCAGCGCAGCAAGAAGCCGGATCACCCTTCCCACACTTCCGAGTGTAAATGATTTATAAGGAATCATGGACCGGCGCGGCGCGCTCTTGCTCGCTTTTCTTCTTGTTGGCTGTGCGCGCAAGGCCCCGCTGCTCGAGGATCTCACTCATCACGAGGATCTATCCCGCTTCACGCTTCACTCGGCTCGCGGCCTGCGCGACGGAGACCGGTTGACCGCTCAATTTCTGATCAGCGACAGTTCGTCGATTCTGACCATCAATCTTCGCTTCGCAGTGGGTTCTCCGACCACGCTCGAATCGGGCACGTGGCAATGGTCGCGTCCCGGCCGCCTGGCCCAGGGTGATGTCTCGGCGCGATCAGTCACATTCTTGGGCGGGCAGGATGGTCCGCCGAGCATTGGAGGCACGTTCGATCTCGGTAGTCCGGAGGCCTCGTACCGTCTAACGCTACCCCTTACCGTGCTCCCGCGTCCGGTTCGACCCGCAACTTCAGGCCACTGAGGCCAAGAACGCGCACATGCACGCCCGCGGCAATCGGCGCCGCCGCCACAGCATCCCAGTATTCTCCGCGCACTAGCACCTGGCCTTCGGGCTCTAGCGCGGTGCTCGCCACGCCCGTTTCACCCACCATACCTTCGGCGCCGGTCAGTACTTTGTTGCGGCGCGCGCGCACCACGATCGTCACCAGGAACATCGTAATCGCAGCGAACGGGACGGCCACGCTGACAGCGGTGCTCAGGTGAATACGTACCTCCGGCGGGCCGTTGATCAGCAATACTGCGCCTAGGATCATCGCGATGGTGGCGCCCACCCCCAGGATGCCGTGCGAAGTGAACTTCGCTTCCAAAATGAAAAGCGCCGCCGCCAGCACCAGTAGCGCTACGCCGGCCCAATTGATCGGCAGAATGGAGAGCGACGAAAGGCCCAGCAGCGCGAGAATCGCGCCCGCGACTCCAGGAAAGATCAAGCCCGGCGAACTGAATTCGACGTAAATTCCCAGCCCGCCCAGCACCAGCAGCACGAAGCCGATGTTGGGATCGGCGATAGCGGCCATCACGCGCTCGCGCGCCGTTTCATGCACCTCGGTCACCGAGGCGCCCGCCAGATGCAGCGTCACCTTGCGCCCATCCCAGCGGGTGATCTCGCGCCCGTTCAGTTCTTGAAAAAGCTGTTGCTCGTTGTTAGCCACCAGCTCGATCAGCTTCTGGTCCAGCGCTTCCCTCTCTGTGAATGCCTTCGCCTCGCGCACAGTCTGTTCGGCCAATTGGCTGTTCCGGCCTCGGCGTGAGGTCATGCTGCGCAGCAGAGCGGCCGCGTCGTTCTCCACCTTGTTGCGCATCACCTGGTCCATTTGGCCGCCGGTCAGCAAGACGGGTGACGCCGCGCCGGTGTTGGTGCCCGGGGCCATGGCGGCGATATCGCCCGCTTCCAGCACGAAGAATCCGGCCGACGCGGCGCGCGCTCCGCTGGGCTCTACGTAAGTCACTACCGGGACGGGCGAGGCATCCAGTTCCTCAACGATTTCCCGCATTGCGTCCATCAGGCCGCCGGGCGTGTTCAGCCGGATGAGCAACAGCTCAGCGTGCTCGCCCTGCGCCTGGTGGACGGCATCCCGGATGATTTCAACTGTGATGGGATGAATCACGCCATCCAACGACACCGCGATCACCTTCGGCGCTGGCTCCTGGGCGGCCACGAGCAAGGCGAACAACAACGCCAGAGCACCGGTTCGGCAGAGTACTCGCAAGCACATTTACTATATCTCGTTCTGGCGGGCTACTTGCGCTCTTCAAACGCCGCGCGCAGCTTGCGCCACGTATCCGGCAGTGCTTCCGGCAAAACGCGCGTCTCGCCCACCGTGGTCATGAAATTGGTGTCGCCGGGCCAACGTGGCAGCACGTGCATGTGGATGTGCTCGGCGATGCCGGCTCCCGCGCTTTCGCCCAGGTTCATGCCCAGATTGAATCCCGCTGGATGGTAGATGCTCCGCAGGTGGCCCTGCGACTTCTGCACCAGCAGGATCATCTCTCCCAGCGTGTCTGCAGCCGCGTCCTCCAGGTTGTCCACGTGCTCATAGGGAACCACCATGATGTGTCCCGTGGTGTAGGGATACAAGTTGAGCATCACGAAATTGCGCTCGCCGCGATAGACCAGCAAATTATCCTGATCGTCCCCGGATGCGGCAATCTGGCAGAAAATGCATCCATTCCCGGTTTTCGTTTTTTGAACGTACTGGTAGCGCCAGGGACTCCAGAGATGATCCATAACTTCAGGTTCGACGGGTTACGAGCCGTGAGGAGCCGCGCCGGCGGGTGGAGGCTCGCTGGAAGCCGAAGGTGCGCCGCTGCCGTCCCCGCTGGCGGATGTGTTCACCAGATCCTTCAGTTCTTTGCTGGGTTTGAAGTAGGGGATGCGCTTGGAAGGCACTTCCACACGCGTGCCTGTCTTGGGATTGCGTCCCACGCGAGGCTGGCGTTGCCGGGTGCGAAAACTTCCGAAGCCGCGGATTTCAATCTTGTCCCCGCCACGGAGGGAACGAACGATGCTGTCGAAGATGGCCTCCACGATCACTTCGGAATCCTTGCGGGTCATCTCTACGACCCGTGAGACTTCCTCGATCAACTCAGCCTTCGTCATAGTGTGTGTTTTCTCTCCCTTGGAATCCGGCTTAGCGGCTTTCGCCCTTGGCTCTCGTGTTTATTACTTCTTCAATGGTCATCGTGGCGGCAGCCGCGTGGCGCTTGTAATCTTCCAACCGGGTGCGCTCTTCATCGTCGGCCAGAGCGCGAATGCTCAAGCCGATCTTTTTGTCGGCCTCGTTCAGGCGGACGATCTTGAAGTCCATCTCCTCGCCGATGGGCAGAGGCGACTGGTCGGTGGCGCCCGGGATTTCGGAGCGGTGGCACAGGCCTTCGACGCCCGGCGCCAGCTCCACGAACACGCCGAAGTTGGCGGCCCGGCACACGCGCCCGCGCACCACGTCGCCCACCATGTGGGCCCGGAAGAAGCTCTCCCAGGCGTCCGGCTGAAGCTGCTTGACGCCCAAGGACAGACGCCGGTTCGGTGCGTCGATGTTCAAGATCACCGCCTGCACCAACTGGCCCTTCTTCACCACTTCCGACGGGTGCTTGACGCGCTTGGTCCAGGACAGATCCGAGATGTGCACCAAGCCGTCGATACCTTCTTCGATTTCAATGAACGCACCGAAGTCGGTGAGCTTGCGCACCCGGCCCTCGACGACCGAACCGGCGGCGTAGCGCTCGGCCACGGTGGTCCAGGGATCGGCCTCCAGTTGCTTGATCCCCAGCGATACGCGCCGCTCTTTGGGTTTGACCTCCAGCACCACGGACTCCACCTGGTCGCCGGCCTTCACCACCTTGCTGGGATGTTTCATCCGGCGGCTCCAGGTCATCTCCGAGATGTGGATCAGGCCTTCCACGCCCGGCTCCAGCTCCACGAAGGCGCCGTAGTCGGTTACGCTCACGACGCGCCCGATCACGCGTGACCCGCCCGGGTAGCGGTCCTGAATCGATTCCCACGGGTCCGGGATCAGTTGCTTCAACCCCAGCGAAATGCGTTCCTTCTCGCGATCGAACTTCAGTACCTTGACGGTGATTTCGTCGCCAGCGTGCACCACTTCGGATGGGTGCGTCACCCGTCCGTAAGACATGTCGCTCACGTGCAGAAGGCCGTCGATGCCGCCCAAATCGATGAACGCGCCGTAATCGGTGAGGTTCTTGACGATGCCGGTTACGATCGAGCCTTCTTCCAGAACCTGCAGCGCCGCGCTCTTGCGCACCAGTTGCTCTTCTTCCACGGCCATCTTGCGCGAAACCACCACGTTGCCGCGCCGGCGATTCAGCTTGACGATTTTGACCGGAATGTCCTGGCCGAGCAGCGAGTCCAGATTGTGAATCGGGCGCGTATCAATTTGCGAGCCGGGCATGAAGGCCGGCACGCCCACATCCACCGACAGACCGCCTTTGATGCGGCCGGTGACGCGGCCCGACACCACCAGCCCGTCGCGGTGCGCCTTCTCGAGATTGTCCCAGCTCCGCAGGCGGCTGGCCTTTTCGTGCGACAGCAGGATGTAGCCTTCCGGCTGCACGCCCTGCCGGTCTACCATGACGTCGATCACGTCGCCTACTTGCACCTGAACGCTTCCGTCCGGCTGCGCGAACTGTTCGATGGGGACCAGGCCTTCGGATTTGTAGCCGAAGTCTACGATGACGTCTTTTTCATGGAGTTTAACGATGCGGCCTTCCAGCAGTTCGCCTTCGTGCGGCGGCGCGAAGTGCGTATAGTCGTCGATGAGCTGCTCGTAATCCGGTTCTTCACCAGATACGGACGCGTTGAGGTCTTGCTCATCAGCTCTGCTGGCCATAAAGCCAAACTCCGAATTCATGCTACATCAACGGTTCGGGGCGCTGGTACTGCTAGGTCTTCGAGGACCTCAAGAGTGACGAATCGTGACGTCGAAACCTACCAACTCAGACGACAAACCATTGATACATCAGCACTTCAGCACTATAGCCGAGCCGCGCACGGAAGTCAACCGGAGCAACTGGACCGCGACTAGTTCATCCCGCAAAGATCGGGCGTTTGGCACATTCCGCCCGCGCAGCCCGGTAACTCCGAACTCTTCGCCTTGCCATTGGAATGTGCCGCGAACGTAGACAACTTCGTGGTCAAGTGCGACTGCCCGCAACTTGGACAGGCAGTTCCGTTCTCGCCTCGACGGACCAGCTTCTCGAACGTAGTTCCGCAATCGTCACAAATATATTCGTAAATGGGCATTGTTTCGAAGCTCCGATCAGTGCGTCTTGATTCCAATTTTAGCGCAAAAACCGAGCCGCGACCGTGAGGGAGCGGAATCAGCGCAGCAGCGCCAGCGCAAGTTCGTCTAACAGCCGGGTAACGGCCGAGCCGGGCTCCTCGAAGTTGTTTATCAGAAACGAAAAGGCCAGAGGTCCATAAGTGGCCGACTCGGCGTACCCGGAAAGCGCCCGTACATGATCCAACGTGCCGGTCTTGGCCCGGATGCCGCGTGCCGCCGCCCGTCCGCCGAAGCGCGTGCCCAAGGTGCCATCCAGTCCGCCAACAGGCAGCAAATCCAGCCAGCGTTGGCGCTCATCGGAATTGTACATTGCGGTCAGCAGTTGCACGATCGCCGCGGGCGACACCAGCGTGCTGCGCGAGAGGCCCGCGCCGTCAGTGAATTGATAGCTGTACTTGGAGATCCCCAGGCCGTCTAGAAAATCCGCCATTTCCTTCAAGCCAGCCTCCCGGCTTCCGCGCCGCCCGGCAGCCACCGCGGTCTCGCGCAGGAAAACCTCGGCGTGAAGATTCTGGCTTACTTTGTCGGTGACCTGCAGCAGTTCGAGCAAGCGCGGGGAACTGCGCTCCGCCAACACGACCGGCGGGTTGGATTCATTGGCAGCGGCCGCGGAGTCGTCCGAGTAGCTGTCGTCAGAATACCTGTGCCTTGCTACTGCGTCTCCGTGGATCGCGATGCCGCGGCGCACCAGGGCGTCGCGCAGCGCCTGCGCCGCATACAGCGCCGGATCGGCCACCGCCAGCTCTTCTGTGACCCCCACGTCGCTCTTGGGCAGCGTGCCCCAGATGTGCAACTCGCGCCCGGCGGCATTCCGGTCGAATTCGATTTTGCGCTCGCCGCCTTCCGTTGTCACCACGCGATTGTCGATCGCGAAGTATTCGAGCGAAGGTTTCACCTGTATGACGGCCAGGTCGCCCGTTCGGCTGGCCGGACGCACGGTCACCGCAAAACTGTTGTCGTCCAGGATGAGCGCGCTCACCGGAGCCCCGTATTCCCACACGGCGTTGCCCGAGGACCAGCCCCCGGCGTGCGGCTCCCAGATATAGCGCGTGTCGTCGCCGACGATGTCCCCGTCGATTCTTCGCACTCCCTTCCGAACCACCTGGTCCGCTAATTCGTCGATCGCGCGAAAAGAGTACACGGCGCTGGAGGGCGCGTGATTGCGATACGGATAATCTCTTCCCGAAAGACTGGGATCGCCGCCGCCCACCAGCCGCAGGTCCCCCGCGAGCGTGCCTGCGGAATCCACCGTCGAATCCGCAACGATCTGCGTCTTCAGCCGGTAATCCGCACCCAGGCGCCGCAGCGCCATCGCGGTGGTGAACAGCTTCATGTTCGACGCCGGCAAGAACAGACGATCGGCGTTATGGGCATACAGCACATCGCCGTCGCTTAAACGAACCACCTGGATCCCTACGAACGCGTGCGTCACAGCGGGCGCATTGGCGATGAGTTGGTCCAGCTTGAGGCCGCGATCTGCGCCCAGCGCCGGCGCCAGCATCAGAACCAGGCAGATCAACTCCCGCATCCTTAGGAACCCGCACGGCGGACTTCCGCGAGTCCGCTCAACTTCGCTTCCAGCAGGATCAACAGCGCCAGCACAAACACCAGGCAGCTTCCCACCAGCGGAACCAGCATGACGGCTTGTATGCCCCAGGCCTCGGCGCAATAGCCAAGCAGCCATGGCGCCAGGAATCCGCCGGTGATGGCGAGCGAGAAGAGGCCGTTATAAAAGCCCGGATGGTAATACGGAAAACGGTGCGCGATCTTTTCAACCACCAGCGGATAGATAGAAGCGAATCCACTGCCGACGAACAGAATCCCCATCACGGCGCCAAACAGATTATTGGTGAATGCCAGAACGATCGTCCCTAGCAGCGCCGAAACGATGGAGCCTAACAACAACAGCGGATGGCTCACGCGCTTCAAGACCAGTTGGGAGACCAGGCGGCCTACCAGCAGCGCGCCCCAGTACAGCGCCAGAAGCAGTAGCGACGCCTCCGGGCTGATGCCTAACTGCCCGATCAAAAACAACGGCAGCCAGCCAGCGATCGCCCATTCATTGCCGAACTGGAAGAACAGCAGCAGGCTGAACAGAATCGCACCCGGATTCTGAAAATCGCGCCACACCTGTGCCAGAGGCACCGCGGGAACCGGCGGGCGATTCGGCAGATTGCCCTTCGCGCAGATGCCGGCGTAAAAACCGGGCGCCAGTGCGAACAGGATCAAAATGCTCGGCACGGTGTAGACGTAATACGTCCCGGCCACCAAAAGCGCTGTGAGCAGGCAACCTAAACCAAAGAGGACGCCGGCCATGTTTACAGTCGCGGCGCGATCTTTCTGATAGAGCGGCGATATTGCCTGGAACACGCCTGCGTTCAGCAGCCCGGTTCCAACGCCAATACCTAGCACGCCCCACATCCGCCATATCGCCGCCACGGGAGGCGATGACAGCGCCAAAGCGAGGAACGCCGCGCAGGACACGGCGCTTCCCAGAATCAGGATGAACTTGACGCCCCGGCGTCGCCACAGCCAGTGCGCCACACCTACGGAAAAAAGCAGCCCCATTCCCAGGCTGAGGAAGTAATCGCCCACTTCCGTAAAGCCCGGCCGCAAGTGATAGCGCCAGGCAGGCAGGATGGCGCCCAGGAACGACAGCAAGATCCCGGAGATCAGAAAAGCGGGGAGCGAGTGCTGGCCTTCGGACGGATTCAACGTGGGCCCGCCCTGGTCGAGATGCGTGGGAGCCGGGCTTGACATTAGTGGCTATTGTACTCTGTGTTCGACGGATCGAGGCCCGGGCGGTTTCCGATTCTTGGAGGCGTTGAAGGCTCCGGTCTTCCAGAATACGGATTTGGACAAACCTTGCTCCTTTGGATTCCTCGTCTTACCCCTGGAATACGGATTGCTCCTGAGGCGGCAGTAGGGTCTAGCTCGATATTTGGTGAGTTGCCTCCCCGTGTGGACTTCGTCATCGCCCCGCAGCAATGCGGGGCTTTCTTCCTGGCAGAATTAAATCCCAAGATCTAGTATGCTGAATTGCGCGAGCGTACGACTAATAGTACGCCCGTAGATTTAGTTTGACACGCCGGGACTGACCGCTTTATTATGGGCGTATCACTGAGAAAGGAGGTGGTCCAGTCTAACATGAGCACTGATGGTAGTAGTGACTGTAGCTTAAATTCCACGCGCGAGGTGGCCGACTGTTAAACGTCGACCGTTAGAACGTTCAGGTTTCGTTCAGTGACGAAGCCGCTGCTCCTGTGGACCGGCCGCTTCCCTGCGCGAAATAAGTAACACCTGGGATTTTACCTAGGCTACCTTCCCCCGCATCGCCTGTTTTGGTGCTGCGGGGGTTGTTATTTTTGCGTCTCATATATCTGCAATGCGTTCCTCAGTTGTCCTGATTGCCTTGTTGTCCACCGCGTACGCCGCGGATTTCACCACCTACATCGGCGGCACCCCCACTCGGAATCTGCCCGTCGCCCTTGCCACGGATTCACAAGGCAACACCTATGTAGCCGGCTGGGGCGCTTTCGTCGCAAAATTGGACTCCACAGGCAATATTGTCTTCACCAAGCAAATCGCATTTGACGGGTACGCCATCGCAGCCGATGCCTCGGGGAATATCTGGATCGGAGGTCATACCTACCCCAGTGGCTTCCTGATGAAGATGGCGCCCGATGGAACTGTGCTCTATTCTTCGCCGTTTGGCGGAAAGCTCGGTGAAGCCGGCGTGAATGGCATAGCAACGGATCAGAGCGGCAACGTGTACGTCACCGGCTGGACCGATTGCAGCGACTATCAAACCACTCCCGGGCTGCCTGCGTCGCCAGTAACCGGGAGTTACCCGCCAGTTTATGGTCTCTTTGCGGCCAAGCTCAACTCCACCGGACAAATCCTGTACTCCACCGTCATTGCAGCGCCGGGAGGCTCTGGGTTCAACATCCCGAAGGCAGTGGGATACGCAATTTCCGTCGACGCCTCCGCCAATGCTGTAGTGGCCGGGACAACTTATACTGCTGGCCTGCCCGTCGGCGATCCTTCCCGCGCCGGCGATTTCGTCTTCAAAATCAACTCCCAGGGAAACGAAATCGTGTATTTCAACTATCCTGACCTCGGCTTCGGGGCACGAGCGATTGCCGCCGATGCTTCCGGCAGCGTTTACCTTGCGGGCTACTCGGACGCGGCCGAAGCCATGGTCAAGAAGCTGGACGACGGCGGCAAGACGGTTTGGGCAACTCTCGTCGGCCGCCAGGGCGACAACAATTCGCAGAATGCGGCCATCAGCCTCGACAGCGCCGGAAATATCTGGCTGACCGGCACCGGACCTTACACCTATGTGCCTTTTGATGGGAACATCGGCCCGGACTTCGTGGCCGAGCTGAGCGCGGATGGCTCGTCCCTCCTCAACCTAATCGACTTCCCGCCGAACGCGGCCGGGCAGGATATCGTCGTGGATCAAAGCGGAGTCTTGCACTTGGCCGGCCCGGCTGGATTGATCACCTCGCTCACGCCCGCAAAGCCCGTCTCCCCACGCGTATTCAGCGTTCTCAACGCCGCGGCCGGTCAAGTTACGCGCTGGATCGCTCCGGGCGAGATCGTCTCTCTCTATGGAACCAGCCTTGGCCCGGCTACTCCTATCTCCGCGACGCCCCAGAACGGCCAATTCCCAACCTCTGTCGGCGGCGTGCAGGTTCTGGTGAATGGCACGCCGATTCCTTTGTTGTACGTCTCCGACTCGCAGATCAACGCCGAGATTCCTTCTTCCATTGGCGGCGGAGACAACGGGATGGCTCTCGTGCAGGTCAGGAACAAGACCGCAGCGCTCCCTGACTTCCGCCTGGCAGTCGTTGCCTCGGATTTCGCCGCGTTCACCAAACCCGTTGATTCGCTGGTGGTCGTCAATCAGGATGGTACGCTCAACGAAGTCACGGATCCGGCGCAACGCGGGAGTTTCGTCAGCATCTGGGCGACCGGGCTCGGAACCGCGGGCCTTCCCGCGACCGGCGCAGTCCTCCCGGCCGCCGACAACTATTGCAGTAGTTGTAAGGTTGTTTTCACTACGGGCACAACCAGCAAGGATATTACCGAAACCGTGCAGTACGCCGGATCCTCCCCCGGCCTGATCGATGGCTTGATGCAGATCAACTTCCAGATTCCCGCCCAACTCACCAACGCCTATACCGGGGCGTGGGTGAAGGTGCTCCTTCCAGGTTCGTCGCAGCCCGTACAGGTCGGCTGGGTCAACGTCGCGCAGCAAGTAGCGAGCCCTTGACGCCTGCGCTACACTGAAAGTTCGAAAGGATTGTCCCCGAATGAAAGCCGCGATTCACCCCGCCTACGAAGAAATCAACGTCACCTGTGCCTGCGGGAGCACGTTCAAAACCCGATCCACCCACAAGGGCGACATCCGCGTGGAAATTTGTTCCAGCTGTCACCCCTTCTTCACCGGCCGCCAGAAGCTGGTGGACACCGAGGGCCGCGTAGATCGTTTCCAGAAGAAGGTTTTGAAATCCAAGGACCTGCAGAGCAAGAGAACCAAGAAACAACCGGTGGCCAACTAGCCGCTAACGCTGGTTCTGTTGTTCCTGCTTGCGGGCGCGTTCCTCGCGCTCGGCATGCAATTTCTCGTATTTCGGAATTTGATCGGAGGTCAGGATCGTGCGCACGCGTGCGAAGTGGTCCTGCCGGATTTGTTCGATCGCGTCGTTGTCCTTCTTGCGGGCATCCTTAAACCGCTCGTTGGTCTCATCCAGGATCACGTTCAGCTTCTGCATCTGATCGTCGTTCAGGCTGAGCCGCCGGTGCATCTCATCCAGGTATTGGACGCGCCACGCCGCGGGAGACACCTTCGCGGCGCTTCGGGCTGTCGGAGGGTTATAAGTCCGGTACCCGAGTGCGCCTACCACGGCCCCGCTGACAAACACAAGGAACAGGTAGAGAGCGATCGGTAGATTCCGGCGCGTCATTTCGTGTTGGTTTCGGTATAGTCGACGCGGATGCCGACAGCAGCGAGGTTTTCGGTGGGATTTGCATCCGCCAGCACATCCACGTAATTGCCGCGCACGATCGGCTGCTGGGGAGTTGGAGCCTGCAGTAGAATCCCGAACAATAAGCAAATGGCGGCTGCGGCAGCCACGAACACTTGCGTTAATTTCTTGATCCGAATCACCACGCGCTGACGGGCTTCAATCTTACGCCACAACTCGGGCATGAAGGCCGCGCTTGGTTCGGGATCCAACACGGCATCCCGGTACTCGGCGAACAAACGATCCAGTTCTACGTTCCGTTCATCCATGCTCGTCTCGGAGCCTCCTCGACATTAGCACTTCCACCTATCCTAGCCTATTCCGCAATCCCCTATTTTTGACCGGCTCCCCCGCCCTTGCCGCGATTGGCCTGATAAGCGGCCAGGACGCGCTGCCTAGCTCGAAAGAGCCGTACCTTTAGAGCATTTTCGTTGACTGCGTATATCTTTTCAAGTTCTTTTAACGAAAGCCCTTCCACTTCTTTCAGCGTAAGAAGAATTCTATCCTGCTCGGAAACCGAACCCAGGAGCGAATCCACCAGCTCCTTCACCTGCTTCAACCGATGATCCTCGGTCGCCGCCTTGCCGCCGGCCACTGCATCGGCCATCATGACCTGCTGCTCACTCAAGTCCGACATCCGCGACTCGTTCCGGCGCCGCTGCTTGCGTAGGTAATCGTACGCCGCATTCACCGTCAACCGGTATAGCCAAGGCTCAAAGACCTCTGGCGTCCGCAGTTGATCGAGTGAATAGTAGAGCCGAAGAAAGACCTCCTGGGCTACGTCTTCCACGTCTTCGGGCCGCCCAATTAGACGGGCGATCGTTCCCAAAATCCGCTTGCGGTACGCAACCACAACCTGGTTGAACGCCGCGTCGTCGCCCTTCTGGGCATTTTGGATCAGCTCGAATTCAACCAGCATGCGGCCTTAAAATGCCAGCCGCCGACCTCGTACATATTGGCGTACCAGCAAATTGTTAGGTTACAAGGGCTTGGACGCGAAAAGCAAAGGCTGGATAGGGCTAGTTGCATGCAAGCGGCGGGCGGGCACCCGGTCAAGGCACACCAAACAGCAAAATCAACGACTTGTGCAAGATCGCCACCATCGTCAGGCCGGTCCGCTCGCGCGTGCTAAAATCGCCATGTCGCCCCCTCCATGGATTTTCTTCAGGGCCTGAATCCGCAACAACAAGCCGCCGTCGCGCACGTCGAAGGACCGCTTCTGCTGCTGGCCGGCGCTGGCAGCGGCAAGACGCGCGTCATCACGCACCGCATGGCGCACCTGATGGAAGCGCATCGCGTCCCAGGCCCTTGCATTCTTGCGGTGACCTTCACCAACAAGGCCGCGGACGAAATGCGGCAGCGTGTGAACAACCTGCTGGGAGGGCTGCCATCGCGCGAGAGTCCGCTGGTTTCTACGTTCCATTCGTTTTGCGTGCGGGTGCTTCGGCGCGACGGCGCTCGCCTGGCCGACATCCGCACTGGCTTCACGCGCCAGTTCACCATTTACGATGACGACGATCAAGTAGCGCTGATCAAATCGATTTTTCGCGCCACCGGTCTGGACGAAAAATTCATGCAGTACCGCGCGATGTCGTCGTGGATCAGCCACCAGAAGAGCCACAAGCATTCACCCCAGGACGTCTACGGTGCATCCACCGATCAGAAGACCTCGCAGCTCGCCTCCGTCTACGAGCAGTACGAAGGCCGCCTCCGCCAGGCCAACGCTTTGGACTTCGACGATCTGCTGCTCGAAACCGTGCGCCTGCTGGCTCACGACGCCGACCTGCGCTTCCAGATGAACCGCCGCTTCGAGTTCGTCATGATCGACGAATACCAGGACACCAACCGCAGCCAGTACGAACTGATGCGCCTGCTCACCGAAGCGCATAAGAACATCGCCGTGGTGGGCGACGAAGACCAGTCCATCTATGGCTGGCGCGGCGCGGACATCCGCAACATTCTGGATTTCGAGCATGACTTTCCCAACGCCGCCGTCATTCGCCTGGAACAGAACTACCGCTCTACGAAAAACATTCTGGAAGCCGCTAGCGCCGTGGTGGCCAACAATACCGAGCGCAAGGGCAAGTGGCTCTGGACCGAATCCGGCGCTGGTGAGCGCATCGGCCGCTTCGAAGCATTCGACGGCGAACAGGAAGCGCTGTTCATCGCCGACGCCATCGAGCGGCTGCTGGCGGCGAATCCAGGAGACCGCGTGGCCGTGCTGTACCGCACCAATTTCCAATCCCGCCAGATTGAAGAGGCGCTGCGACGCTATGGCCGCGATTACGTGGTGCTCGGGGGCTTCAGCTTTTATCAGCGCGCCGAGGTCAAGGACGCGCTATCGTACCTGAAGACGGCGGTCAGCCCGCAAGACAACATCAACCTGCTGCGCATCATCAACACGCCGGCACGCGGCATTGGACGCAGCACTATCGAGCAGGTAGAGCAGTATGGCCAGCAGCACCAATGCAGCGCTTGGGAATCCATCGGAAAAATGCTGGAGGCGAGCCTTTTTCCGGCGCGCGCCGAATCCGCGCTGCGTGCGTTCAAGAATCTCGTTGAAGAACTTGGGGAGTTTGCCGCGTCGCACAAGGTGGACGAAGTTCTGCGGCAGATCCTGGACCGCACCGGCTACGCTAAGATGCTGGAGAACGACAACGATCCGGAATCGGAATCGCGGCTCGGCAACTTGAGCGAATTGGTGAACGCCGCGTCGGAAGCCGCTGAACGTGGCGAGACGGTGGCGGAGTTTTTGGACCACGCCGCGCTGGTCGCCGACACCGATGGCCTGGACGAGCGCGCGACGGTATCTCTGTTGACGCTCCACAACGCCAAAGGCCTGGAGTTTCCCATCGTCTTCCTGGCGGGCATGGAAGAAGGCCTGTTCCCGCACATCCGCTCGCTGGATTCCAAAGCCGCGATGGAAGAGGAGCGCCGGCTCTGCTACGTCGGCATGACGCGCGCGCAGAAGCGCCTCTACCTGTCTTCAGCGCGCTACCGGCGCCGGTTCGGGGGCGGCCAGCCGGAAGCCACCATCCCCTCGCGCTTCCTGCGCGAAGTGCCCCGCACGCTGGTGGAGGATCTGAGCGTGAAATCCTCGCGCGTGCCGCAAGTGGACCTGTTCTCCGAACAAAACGAAGTCCGCGAAACCGCCAAACGAAATCTCTACACCGGCAAAACGTACAACTCGGTAGACAACATCAAGCAGTTTTTCGCGGAACGCGGCAAAGCGCCGGCGTCACCAACCACCGGTCATCAGCCACCGGCCCCTAGCCACGAACCACCAACCACCAGCCACCAACCCCCAGTCACGCCCGCCCGCACGGCCCCAGGCAGTGCGAAAGGCTCGGGCCGCACGAAGGGCTTTCGCGCTGGCGCCCAGGTCCGCCACCCCAAGTACGGCCTCGGAACCGTGCTGCGTCGCGAAGGGGATGGCGAGGATGCTAAGCTCACGGTAAGCTTTCCCGGCTACGGCCTGAAGAAGCTGGTTGAAAAATTCGCAGGAATCCAAGAGGCATGAACACTAAGCACATCACCGATAAAACGGAGCGCAAGAAGGCCAAGCGCGCTGCGCGCAAGAAAGCTGCTCCCAAGGCCAAGCGGGCTTCCGGGGTTGCCCGCGGCTCTATGAAGAAAAAAGTGACGAAGATGTCCAAGGGCCAGCGGAAGCGTTAGCGCGCTAGCGCTTCCCGCCCATGAGCCAGCTCCTGCGCACCAAGAGCATCGATGCCTTGATCGCGGCTTCCGAAGAGCCGGATCACCGGCTGAAGAAGTCGCTGGGCGTATGGAGCCTCATCGCCCTGGGCATCGGCGCGGTGATCGGGTCGGGTATTTTCACGGTCACCGGAACGGCGGCCGCCGGCGAACACTTCCTGGCCAAATCCGTTTTCAAAGCCCCGGTGCTCGACCTGCTGCTGAACGGCGGCAACGCCGCAACATTGAGTGGAAGGCTGGGCGCCGGGCCGGCCATCTCCGTTTCTTTCGTCCTGGTGGCTATCGCCTGCGGATTTGCGGCCATCTGCTACGCCGAACTGGCGTCCATGATCCCGATCGCCGGAAGCGCCTACACCTACTCCTACGCGACGCTCGGCGAAATTTTCGCCTGGATCATCGGATGGGATCTGATCCTCGAGTACGCGTTCTCCAACATGAGCGTGGCGGTGGGCTTCTCGGCCTACTTCAACGACATCCTCGACAACCTGTTCGGCTTCCACCTTCCTAAGGAGCTTTCGCAGCCAATCTTCGAGGAGGGGCAGCGAACCGGCGCATGGTTCAATCTTCCGGCCTTGCTAATTTTGCTGGCCCTGAGCTACGTGCTGGTCCGGGGCGTACGCGAAAGCGCCCGCACCAACAACGCGATGGTCATCATCAAGATTGTGGCCGTGGCGCTCTTCGTGGTGGGCGCCGCTCGCGCCGTGAAAACCGCGAACTGGCACCCCTTCATGCCTAACGGTTACTCGGGCGTGCTCTCCGGCGGCGCGATCGTGTTTTTCACCTACATTGGCTTCGACTCAGTTTCTACCGCGGCCGAAGAATGCCGCCGCCCGCAGCGCGACATGCCGCTTGGCATCTTTGCGACTCTGCTGATCTGTGCACTGCTGTACGGATCCGTATCGCTGGTGCTAACCGGCATCGCGCACTGGACCACGCTCGATAACGACGCCCCCGTGGCCAACGCGCTCAAGGCCATCGGCATGAACCGGCTGCGCTTGATCGTCACCGCCGGCGCGCTGCTGGGGATGTTGTCGTCGCTGTTGGTCTTTCAATACGGCCAGGCGCGCATCTGGTTCGCCATGTCACGCGACCGCCTGCTGCCTAGCATCTTCTCGCGCGTCCATCCGCGCTTCAGCACGCCGCACATCAGTACCTGGGTAGCCGGATTCGTTGTTGGGATTCCGGCCGGCGTCTTCGACATCAGCTGGTTTGCCGATCTATCCAACATCGGCACGCTGTTCGCTTTCATTCTGGTCTCAGCCGGCGTGATCGTTCTGCGCAAAAAGCAGCCTGACCGGCCGCGCGGATTCCGTGTTCCCCTGGTGCCGCTGCTGCCCATGATTTCGATTGTTTGCTGCCTGGTTCTGATGCTCAGCCTGCCGCTCGAGACCTGGGTGCGGTTCTTCGTCTGGCTGATTATCGGCCTGGTGATTTACTTCAGTTACGGCCGGAAGCGTACGGCGGAGTTGGCGTAGCAAATACGCTGCTTGTGGCGAACAAGCCCTTGAGGATTCGGTTAGCGTTCCGAAACCCGCTGAAGCGCATGACGGCGTCGCGAATCGCCAGGCGAACGCGGTCGCCCGGAACGAACCACTTGGCCATCTTTTGTCCGGCCAACTGCTTTTCGGCGATCGAAGGGCGCAGCCGTTCTTCGTACCGCCGGAGCGCGGCGGCCAGGTCATTTTGCGGCGCGCTTAGCTCTTCGGCCAGGATGTAGGAACCTGCCATGGCCATCGATGCGCCTTGGCCTGCCATCAGCGAAACGCACCAGGCGGCATCGCCGGTGAGAGCGATGCGGCCCTTGGACCAGCGCGGCATCCGGATCTGCGAGACCGAGTCGAAGTAGATGTCGGGAGGCGCCGATTCGAGCAGCTTAGGAACGATCCAGTTCATCTTGGCGTACACTCGCCGCAATTGTTCAATCGCCGGCTCTGCGCTGGAGTGCGGGCGCGGAGCGAGATGCACGAAGAACGTCGCCAGCCGATTTCCACGAATCGGATAGATCGCAACCTGCCTCCCCGGAATGGTCACGGTGTCGAACGCGTGAGTGCCTTCGAGGTCGACCGAAGGATTTTCCAGTACGAACGCCGCCGTGTTGCACCCCAGGAAATGAATGAAATCGCTCTCCGGCCCGAAGGCCAGCGTTCGGATGCGCGAGTGAATCCCGTCGGCTCCCACCACCAGATCCGCACGCATGGTGGAGCCGTCCGACAGAGTCGCTTCGATGCCAGCGCTGTTTTCTTCGAACGAGCGGATGGTGGTTCCGTAGCGAATGTCGATCGCCCCGCACACCTTGGAAAGCAACATGCCCTCCAGTTCGCCGCGCATGAAGTTGAAGTGGTGATTGTCGAAAAGCTTCCGAAGTTCGGGATAAGGGACCGCGAACTTCTCACGCCCTCGCCCGTCGAGAAACGCCAGCTTGGCGATGGGGTAGTGGATGCTCTCGAGATCGTTGAGCAAACCGAGCCGCTCGGCGGCATCGTAGCCCGATCCGAAGAAGTCGATCATGTAACCGCCGCTGCGCGGCCCCGGCGATTGCTCGACGACGGTGCACGCGATCCCGGCGCGGTCGAGACATAAGCCCAACGTCAGGCCCGCGATGCCTCCGCCGGAGATGAGCACGTGCTTCATGCTTCCAGTTGCCCCTACTTTCATGCTACGCCAGCAGTCGTCGTAGTAGTACCTCCGCGGCCGCAGTTCCAGTACGAAAGGCCGCAATTTCCTATTCGGTGTGCCTGCTCAGAGGGCCAAGATAGGTTCGTTTGGACACTGAATCTGCACAGGCCGCGGAACTAATCGCGCCGAGCACAGCGCAAGCCGGGGAGCAGCTTGCCCTCACGCTGGCCGGGACCGTCGCGGTTGCATTGGAGGACTGCTTCTGCGCCTTCGGGGACACATGGCCCGAACTGCTGCATGCCACGCGCTCCTGGCTTCAATACGGAACTGTTGGATTTGCAGTACTTTGCATCGTGGTTGGGGCGGTGGAGGGCTTGTTCGGCAGGTGAACGAAAGTAATTTCTCTTACATTCAATTCGGCTGATAACGCTATTGCAACTTAGTACGGGAAGAGCGACAATACTACTGGAACTAGCTCACTCCTCCGAGGGCTATCCGATACCCGCCTCGTCCTTGCGGATGGGGCGGGTTTAAGTGTCTTAGGCCAGCCCGTTAGCGCTTGGAAGCTTCGAGCGACTCCAGTTCCTTCCAGATGTCCTCGTCGTGAGGTTCCCAGTCCGGGCTCTTGCTCCCTGTGATTTGGACTTCCGGCACTCTTAGCGTGCCGTGTCCGTACAGGCAGATGTACTCGATGCGCGGCTGACCGAAGAGCAGCATGTTGGGCCAGGACCCGGCAGTGACCGGCATGCGCAGCCGGCGCAGGCAGGTGCGGCAGCGGTAGCGCTGGTCCCAGATGATAGCGTAGAGGATGCCGAAGCCGGCCAGGAAATAGGCCAGCATCGCCGTCGTGTATCCGAGATCGTGACCAAACGGCTTTTGCTCCATGCCGAGGTACAGCACCGGACCGGCGAAGCAGGCGCGGATAATCGCTCCGAGCATGCGCATGCATAGGGCGCCGGCCGCCAACTTGGCCAACAACAAGCCCCAATACTTCATACTCATTGGATTCCTCTTTCGGTCTCCAGGTTCCCGTTGGAACTCACTCTCATTCTATCGGCCCGCGCTCAATTCTTCAGCAGGCTGCGGGCCAGAAACAACACATTCGCGGGGCGCTCGGCGAGCCGCCTCATAAAATAGGGATACCACGCATTGCCATATGGAACATAGAGGCGCAGACGAAAACCCGACGCTACCAAGCGGCGCTGCAGGTCGCGCCGGACGCCGTAAAGCATCTGAAACTCAAAACGATCCGGCGGGATATTTCGTTCCCGGATATGCGCGATGGCGCGCCGCAATATATTTTCATCATGCGTGGCGAGGGCGGGCGAAGCGCCGTGATCGAGCAGCCGAATCATTAGACGCTCGTAATTGGCATCCACATCCTTCTTTTTTGGAAACGCCAAATCCGCCGGCTCCTTGTAGGCTCCCTTGCACAAGCGAATCGGCACGCCCTGGGTGCATAACGTTTCAATGTCGCTTTCGCTGCGGTACAGATAAGCCTGGATGACTGCGCGGACGCTCGCGTGCCGTGCGTGCAGTGCCGACACCACCCGCAGCGTGCGGTCCACGTACTCGCTTGCCTCCATGTCGATTTCGACGCGGCTGTTCATCCGCGCGGCGCGCTCCACCAGTTGTTCGACATTCGCGCGGCACGCCTCCTCGGAAAAATCCAGACCGAGCTGTGTGAGCTTGACCGAAACTGTGGCGGCAAGCGAAAGCCCGCAGATGCGATCCAGCGCGGCCAGATAATCGTCCCGCGCCGCGGCGGCTTCCTGGAGCGAAGTGACGCTTTCGCCCAGATGATCGAGTGTCGCCAGGAATCCTTCGGCCTGCAGTTTTTCGCACACCCCCAGCTCGCGCTCGAGCGTGGATCCGGCTACAAAGCGCGACGTGATTCGATCGGCAGCCGGTGAGGTTTCCATCCAGCGGCGAAGCCAGGACTGGCGCGATAGCAACAGAAGCAGGCTGCGCA
This sequence comes from Bryobacteraceae bacterium, assembly GCA_035501155.1. Classification (GTDB taxonomy): domain Bacteria; phylum Acidobacteriota; class Terriglobia; order Bryobacterales; family Bryobacteraceae; genus Palsa-89. The sequence goes on along the minus strand of DATJWO010000019.1, from coordinate 301,921 downwards.
GCACGCTAACAACAGAATACTAAGAATCGGGCGCGCTCATGTGCCGTACTGGCCTTCCGGGTAGCTGCCCAGCACGCGCAGAAAGTCAGACGATTCCGCCAGGTGTCCCAGCGCGTTCTTGACGCGTGGGTCGGTTTCGCGGCCCAGCAGGTCGACGTAGAACAGATATTCCCCGGGCTTGCCGCGCAACGGGCGGGACTCAATCTTGGCGAGGCTCAAATCGCGCAGAGCGAACACCGCCAAACTGCGGAACAGGGCTCCGGGAATATTGCGCGTGGAGAACACCAGCGAGGTCTTCCAGCGGCTGGCGCGGCGCGGCGGCGGCAGATGCTTGGCCGGGTAGAGCAGAAAGAAACGCGTAAAGTTGCGCTGGTCGTCTTCGATGGACCGCCGCAGGATATGTCCGCGGTAAATTGCCGCAGCCACCGCGGAAGCGATGGCGGCCGCGTCCGGCGCCCGCTGCTCCATGATCATCTTCACGCTGCCTGCGGTGTCGTAGAACGGAGTTTTCTCGATCTTCCGATTGCGGGCGAAGAAGCGCAGGCATTGATTCAGCGCCACAGGGTGCGAGTACACCTTGCGAATATCCTGGAAGCGCACGCCGGGAGGGGCGATCAGGTTGTGAACAATCCGAACGTAAGTCTCGGCAGCGATCCGCACGTCGAAGTGCAGCAGGTGGTCGTAGTTCTCGTGAACCGATCCGGCCAGGGTGTTCTCGATCGGAATCACGGCGGAGTCGATCTTGAGGGCGCGCAAGGCACGGAACACGGCTTCGAAAGTGGGGTAGGGAACTACCTTGGCCTTCGGCAACAACCGGCGCGCGGCCTCCTGGCTGAACGCGCCCAACTCGCCTTGTATCCCGGTGCGGTGAACTGGCATTTCGATTCTCAAAGATAGCGCCTCGAGCGCCGATATGTCGAATGAGGGTTGACCTGCCAAAATCTTGAGCCGAATCGAATCTCTGTTCGGAAAACCGAACAAGCTGCTATAATCCCAAGACGGAAGGATAGTACTAGAAGTGTGTGGTAAATTCGCAACACTTGCCTTTTATTGGAGATGACCAGGAATACGACAAAGCATGGAGGACGCTGGACAGAGGCTGAGACGAGTCCGGGAGCGGCTCAATTTGCGGGTTCGGGATGTCGAACAAGCCAGCCAGAAAATAGCCGACAAATATAAGAACGACGAATTTGCCGTTCTCATCAACCGCGTTTCCGAGATCGAGAATCGTGGGGTGGTTCCCACGCTTTACAAGCTGTATTCCTTGTGCGTTATCTATCGGCTTGATTTTACAGAAGTTCTAGGCTGGTATGGCGTGGAGCTAGCAGCCATGCCCGTGGATTCGTCGCTGTCCGAAATTCCCCAGACGCACATGGTTTCCTTTCACGGAAACTCCAACGGCGAGCTGCTATTGCCACTGTCGCTCGATCCGGGAATCGACCTGCGCCGCACGACCTATCTGAGCCGCATGATCCAGCGCTGGGGCAAGTTGCCGCTGATGTTTCTGGAGACGTTGGACTTAAGAGAGCAGCGCTACGCCTTTATCGGCACCGAAGATTGGTTCATGTATCCCATACTTCAGCCGGGCACCTTTCTGGCGATCGACGAAACCCAGCGTAAGATTGCTGATTCGGGCTGGACGAATGAATTCGAGCGCCCCATCTATTTCCTGGAGCACCGCCAAGGTTACGTCTGCGGGTGGTGTGATTTGACGAATGGCCGGCTAATCCTGCAGCCGCATCCCGCTTCTCTGTGCAGTCCCCAGGTTTACAAATATCCCGAAGAGATCGATCTTGTGGGCCAGGTTACCGGGGTGGCTATGCGTCTGGATCAGGGGCGGCGACGTCGTACGCGTTCCTGAGCAGCTCTAGAAGCGCTGTCAAGTCTGTAATATACAGCTTTCTTTCCACGCCTTTTACCGATGCCGGGATCAGGTTGCGGTAAGGCGCGAGCTTCATCCACGTCTCTACCACAGTCCGCTTCTTTTCCTCCAATCCGGAGATGTAAAGGTCCAGATCCGCCTTCTGCTCCTCCAGGTTGAAAGCCAGCCATTCTGAGAACGTTTGGCGATGGCTCTTTCGGAGCGCCCGGTTCGCTTCGTCCTCTCCAAACACCAACGCCAGTCCGTAGTGCTCGTAACGGCCGTTGTTGGGGTTGCGGAGCGAAGACAAATAGACCAGTCTGCCGAAGACAGACGGAATCTGTGCCAGCGTATTGCGCCAGAGATCGGAAACCGCGGCATGGCTGTAAACTTCCATGCCCGGCCTGACACGTTTCATAACTGACACCAGCAATGATACACCGGATCTCGTTTGGAAGGAAGTTCACCGCATGTCTAAGTGTTTCAACTTAGAAATGTTCTGATTCCCGAAAGTCTATCGCGGTTTTCTCCTTGGTTGAAGTTCCCGCTTTAACCTTGCCGTGGGTTCGAATTCAAACCGAACCCGGAACCGACTTCCGAGGAGATCAAACCATGCTGAAGAGATTTTTGCTGTGTGCTGGAATTGCGCTTGCACTGGCCGGTGCCGTATCAGCGGATATTCCCTGGCCGCCTTGCCAACCGTGCCTCATTACTTCCGCCCGCTAACATTCAGACAAACCGATAGGGAGCCGGTGCTAGACTCAGGACAAGACGGATGCATCAGCTCCCTATCGAACAACAGATTCTCTTGATCCTGCAGGGTGTCGCCCTGGCTTGGCTGTGCTTGCGCATGTGGCTGACCGGGCTCTACCGGACTTACGTCTGGTTCTTCGCGTATCTCCTTTTGGAACTCTTGCAAATCCTAGTACCGTTCATTGTACCCATCAACACGCGGATGTACCGGGATGTCTTCGCCGCGACCCAATTTTTGGTGATTTGCGGCTACGTCCTCGTGGTCCTGGAACTATACTCGATCATCCTGCGGAGTTTAGTCGGCATTGCAAGCTTGTCCCGCAAGTACATCAAGATCACGCTGGGCGTTGCGATCGTGGCCTCGCTGCTCACGCTCGGTTTGCAAGAGCCGCAAAATACGATCACCGGGTATTACTTTATGTTTGAACGGACGGTGGTCCTCAGTCTGGCGGTATTTTTACTTCTGATCGCCGGTTTTCTGATCTACTATCCGGTTCCGCTGGCTCGAAACGCGATTGTTTACCTGGCAGGATATGCGGCCTTGTTTCTGGCTCACGCGACGGCTTTATTTATCAACAATTTGGGGTACTATCTGACGCGCCTGTGGGGTGACTCATTGATGGCCGTATATACCCTTTGCATTGCATTTTGGCTGTTCAATTTGAACGAACAGGGCGAGAACAGTACCGTCGCGCTTGGGCACAAATGGAGCCGGGGGGATGAGGCTCGCTTGCTTGCGCAGCTGGAAGCCGTGAATAATACCCTGCTTCGCACGGCCCGAAAATAGTCGGCTAAACTCTGGGTGACGGGTGGCTAATCTGGGCCGGTGTAAGCTAAAAAACAGCGCACTTCATACTAAATAGTGACGCGAAAATGGCTTGCATGCCAATAAATATTCCGATAAGATGAATATCCGAGAGGACAAGATGGAATGATTGCAGTCTTGATCGTGTTGGTGGCCGCTGTTGTTCTCGCGGTTGGTTTTGCGGTCATCTTTTTGGCCCTCGCCTCCCGCCGCGGGGCAGAAGCGCCAACGACACAATGGCTGGATGAATTCTCGGTGGAAAGCTACGCTCCCATGGAGCGGCTGCTGAGCCAAGCCGACATTGCGTTTCTGGCATCTCAGGCCGGATATCGGCCTGAAATCGGGAGGCGCTTGATGCGGGAACGCCGCAGGATTTTCAAAAGCTATCTGACAAACCTGGCGCAGGACTTTAACCAGCTGATCGCGCTGGGAAAGTTGATGCTGGTCTATTCCCACGAGGACCGGCCCGAATTTGCGCGAAATCTGCTGCATCAGCAGGTAAGATTTTACTGCACCCTCTGTGCGTTGCGGCTACAGCTGGCGTTACACCCTGTCGGCTTGGGACGGGTGGACGTTCGGAGTTTGGTCGCGAGCGTGGAGGCCATGCATATCCAGATCGAACAGTTGGCCTTGCATCGCGCCTCTTCTCAACTTGCCTGACTAAAGGGCTTTCAGCAGTTCCTTGGCTTGTGGGAGCTGCGGGAAGGCTCTTTCCGCTTGTTTGAACTCGCGCGTATGGACGCACCGGCGGGCGCCGCGGTGATCCACCGGGAAGCGCAGGTGCAGCATTTCGTGGAACAGCACGTATTCGACCGCCAGGCGCGGCGCGCGCGGGCTGTCCAGCAGACGGCTTAGGATGATGGCGTTGTGCGACGGGTCGTAATGACCCAACATGACGCGCGAGGGCCGGCGGCTCCAGCCGAGCAGCGGCCGCGCCATCAAGCCTGCAAAGAAGCGCAGGTTCAATTCCTCGAAGATTTCTTCCAGGTCGTAGCGGTCGCCTTTAGGCCCTGAGACGAACTTGCGCCCGCGGGTCTGCTTTACCAGTTGCAGGCTGCGGCGCATCTCCTTGCGGTTCAGGTAGCGGCGGTAGCGTTCCGCGTACGCCTTGGGAACCGGCCGGCGCAAGAGCTTGGCTAGCAAAAGATAAACCAGCGCTTCCAGGATCGGCGCGGGCGCCCCCTCCAGAACGTCGGTGATGCGGAACTCCAGGCCGGATTCGTCCCAGCGGACGAAGCTATTGGCGTTGGCGTACTTGCAGAACCGGACGCGGACGGTGGGCGCGGGCGTGCGCGGCCTCAATTCGCGGAAGACACGCGCGACAATCTCTTCCGGCGTTTCGAAAAAGATGGCGCTTTGCAGCCACACGACTATTAGAATACATCGGAAGCGCGGAGTTACTGCGCTGAATCGTCGAGAATGAGGATCTCGACGCGGCGGTTTTCGGCGCGGCCGGCTTCGGTGTCGTTGGAGTCCTTCGGATCGTTGGAACCGTAGCTCTGCATGGAAAGCCGGACCTCGTCCACGCCATAACGGCTGCTCAATAGCTCCAGAAGGCTGAGGCTGCGCGCCGACGATAACGCCCAGTTGTCCCGGAAGCGCTGGTTGTGGATGGGGACGGAATCGGCATGGCCCACCAGGGCGATTTTGTTCGGAACGCTGTTCAGCACATCGGCGATCTGGGAAACCACGGGGAAAGCCGACGCGCTGATCTGGTCGTCGCCGGGCGGAAAGAGTATGGCCTGCGGCAGGCTGATCACCAGGCCGCGTTTCTCCAGCCGTAAATCCAAGCCTTTTTGCGCCAGCTTCAAGCGTGCCTGCTCGAGCGCCGGGTTGGGAGGTGCGACAGGCGGCTTCGGCTGAGCGGGCGCTTGCGCTTGCGGTTTGGGAGCTTGCGGTGCGGGCGGGCGTTGGGGCTGCGGGCGTTGGCGGAAGCTTTGGGCGGCAATCGCGACAAACAGGATCAGCAGAATGGTGACGATGTCGGTGTAGCTGACCAGCCAACGATCGCGCTGGGCATGCTCGGCTTGCAGATAAGCGGGCTTACGCAGCATGATTCTCGGAAGCCGCCGCGACGCCATGCTCGCCCTTCGGGCCCCGGATAAAGGAGCTGAGGCGCGTTCGGATCAGCGAAGGATGCACGGTGTCAACGATGGACAGGACACCTTCGGTGATCATTTCCTGGATCTCGAAGTTCTCCGCCACTCGAGCCCGAATGCGGTGCGCCGCCGGCAGCAGTAGAAGGTTCGCCAATGCCAGGCCATAGATTGTGGATACGAACGCGGTGCCGATGCCGAAGCCGACCGATTGGAGGTTGGAGAACTGCCGCATCACGTCGATCAGCCCGACCACGGTGCCGATGATTCCGATGGTAGGTGCGAAGCCGCCGGCCGTCTCCAGCACCTTGGCGTCGGTCTCACCCTGACGCTCGCGCATACGCAGTTCGGTCTCGAGCAACACTTGCAACTCGGCCCGGTTGCTGACGTCCATGGCGAGTTGCAAGGCGTCTCCCAGGAAGGGATGCTTCACCTGTGAAAGTAGCGGATCGACGGCCAGCAGGCCGGCCCGCCGCGAGATCCGTGCATAGTGAATAATCTCGTCGATCAGCTCCTCGCGGTTAACTTCCTGCGCCGAAACGAGCTCGCGTACTCGATAGAAAGCATGGAGCAGCGACGTGCGCGGCGTGGTGACCAGGATCACTCCCAGCGTACCTCCCAGGACGATCACCGCCCCGGTGGGTTGGAGAAAGTAAGCGAGGGAAACGCCGGTAGCGTGGATTCCAATGATGGCTGCTCCCAAAGCGATGGCGACGCCCAAAAGGAAGAAGGCGTCGATTGGGCGCCGTTTTGCCGCGGCCGGTGAAGTCTGGGCTAGTTGTTCGGTGAGTGCCGCTTGGGTAGTAGCCAAAAGGTGGTCCTCCGGTGAAAGCCGTAGCACCCTGCCAGCCAATTGGCAATGTCTTTGTTTTGTGCGCTCTTAGCGGATCGGCAGGCGGCTCCGGCGACGAGAAAATGACGCGGGAGCCAGGCCCAGAGTGACGAAAAAGCGACGCCGGCGCGCGAGCCGCGAAACCGGCGCACGGGGTAGCGCCGTCGAACAGACCAGCGGAGGTTCATCATGCCGAAGGCTGCCGGCGAAGCCCAGGGCAGAATCAGCGGCCAGATCATTGTGGAGCAGTTGCTCCGCAACATGGAGCTAGGCCAATTCGAAATGGCCTACAGCATCCTGGCGCCATGTCTCTTCAGTTTGTATCTGCACCCGGACGATTACGCGCGGCTGACCGGCGTTTTCGAGCTGATTCGCGAAGACGCACGCCGGGCGCTGTCGGCCCGCCTAGAGCAGTGGAACGGGAAACCAGGAGGTTTGGGAAAGCTACGCGGCGCGAAGAAACGCAAGCCGTACAAGATCGCGTGCAAGGACTGGACATTCGAGTTCTTCCCGGATTCCGAAGGTGTAGTGCCGCTGGGCGACGTCGAGATTCACTCGGAATTGAACGAGACGCCACGGCCGGGCTACCACGGCGCCAAGACCACGTTGCTGGATCGCGAGCCGGGAGTTACGGGTCAGACGGGCGAGGGCCGCAGCACTGGCGTTCGCGAGGAAACGCGGCAGTCCCGCGAGCGGGTGTTCGCCGAAATCCGCTACGAAGACGAATCCGGTCCGCAGCTGTTCCTGATGACCCAGAACGAAATCAGCGTGGGGCGCGGCGGCGACGGAGCATTAGTGAATCTCGCGCTGTATACGAGCGACGAGGTCTCGCGCGAGCACCTGCGTCTGCGGCGCGATCCGGCGCAGGGGCGTTTTTTCATCGTCGATCAAAGCATGAACGGCACCTGGCTTAATGGCAAGCGACTGGCGCGGGGGAACGAAGAAGCCTTGCCCGCCCGGGCCGAGATCAACGTCGCTGAAGTGATCCGCCTGGTCTTTGAGGCCAAGCCATGAAGGTTCCTTATCTGGCACACATTCCGTTCGTCGTAGTGTTTCTTCTGTTCGCGCTTTGCCTGGTGGCATCGCACGCCTTCGAGCGCCGGCGGTAGCGATGGATGCACTCTGGCGATCGGCGGCGGCGAGCGATTCGGGAGCGGTGCGCCCGGAGAATCAGGACCGCGTGTACGTGGACCACGAGCGCGGCATCTTCCTGGTGGTCGATGGCCTGGGCGGACACGCTGCCGGTGAAATGGCGGCCGAAACCGCGGCTAACGTCATTCGTCAGGAACTGGCGGAACTGGATGGCGGCGTGCGGGAGCGGGTTCGTGCGGCCATTGCATCTGCCAATGACTGCATTTCGGAGCTGGCGGCGGACAACGCGGCCTGGCGTGGCATGGCTTGTGTATTGACCCTGGCTGTAATTCGCGACGGCATGGTAACGGTCGGACACGTCGGCGATTCGCGGCTCTACCTGATCTGGAACGGGGCGCTGCGCAAGCTGACGTCGGATCATTCGCCGGTGGGCGAGCGCGAGGATCAAGGCGAACTGACCGAGGCCGAGGCGATGGCGCATCCGCGCCGCCACGAAGTATTCCGCGACGTAGGCTCGCGGCGGCGCGAGCCGGATGAAGAAGATTTCATCGAGCTGAAGGAGTTTCCCTTCAAACCCGACGCCGCCTTGCTGCTATGCAGCGACGGCCTCACCGATCTGGTGCCATCGGCCGAAATCCGCGAATGCGTGGAACGCTACGACGGCGATCCAAGCGCAGTGGTGGAAAGCCTGGTGGATGCGGCGAATCGTGCGGGCGGCAAAGACAACATTTCCGTGGTGTTTGTGGCCGGCAACGATTTTCTTGGCAGCGCGTCAGCCGAGATGGCGGAAGCGCGGGCGCGCCACGCGATTACTCGTATGCGTGCGGGCGCTGCGGTTGGGCAGGCCACGGGCGTACTGTCGCGGGCCGTCAGAGTGCTCTTGAGCCGCGTCGCGTTTCTGGTTTACGGGTTTCTGATAGGAGTGGCGCTGGCGCTGACGCTGCACTGGCCGAAACCGTAAACCGGGGTGCACGTCCACAGGAACAAGACCCTCTGTGCTGCGAACCAGGCAGTTTGGCTGCTACCAGATCATCCGCAAGATCGCGCGCGGGATGACGGACGTGTATCTGGCGTACGATACCGCCCAAAACCGGCAGGCCGTATTAAAAATTGTTGAGGAATCGCCCGATCCGTTGACGCAATTGATTCTCGAAGCCGAGCGGCGCGGCGCGGAATTGCAGCGCCAACTGCACGCGGCCGACGCGCGGGTCATCGAGATCTACGAATACGGCGAGCAGGATGGATATTTCTTCATCTCGATGCAGTTCATCGAGGGGCGGACGGTTGCCGAGATTCTCAAAGAAGAGCAGCGGATTGCGCCGGAAAGGGCCGCTCGATTTGCGATTGAGATCTTAAGCCAGCTCGGCCAGCTGCATTCGTTCACGGCGACCATCGACGGGCAGCCGCGATCCATCGTGCACGGGGACATCAAACCGTCGAATGTGCAGATCGGATCGAACGATGAGGTGCGGCTGTTGGATTTCGGCATCGCCAAGGCGCTGACATTCACTCATAGCCGGACGCATTTGAATCTCGGCAGCCCGAGTTACTGTTCTCCGGAGCGGCTGAGCCGCGGGCAAGTGGACCGGCACGCGGATCTCTGGGCCGTCGGCGTGACGTTGTACGAAATGGTGGCAGGCACGCCGCCGTATCAGGCGCAGGACACGCGCAAACTGGAGGCGTTGATTCAATCGCGCCGGCCGCCGCGCGCGCTGCCGGAGAACTGCCCGGCTCCGTTGCGCGCGATCCTTACGAAAGCGCTGGCGGGGGATCTGCACCAGCGCTACGTTTCCGCGCAGGCGTTTGAGGCCGATCTGAGACAGTACTTACAGAATCGCCCGACCGCTGCCGAAGCGGAACGCCGCACTTCGTGGGCCAGCAATCCGACGGTGGAGAAGCCGCGCCTGGAAGTCCTGCAGGAACGAGTCTCCGGTATGGCTCAGACCGTGCGGCGTAGCGTGCTGAAGTTGAATCCCTCGCGAGCCGGGCAAGTAGCGTCCCTGCTCAGCATTCTGGTCGCGTTGTGCTGGGGGCTACTGGCGGGCTTGGTGGTGTTTGTGCCGGCCGGTTATTACTACCGTTTTCTGCGCGAGAGCCGTGCGATTCGCGGGAGCCTGGACTTCACGCAAGCAAGTCTCGCCGACATCAACGCTAATTGGAGTCTGTGGCAGCGCGTCGACCGGCAGAATGCGTTTCTGGGCGGGTTGTCGCCGGCCCGGCCGCTGGAGCCCAACGTGCGGTCGGCTATGCTGCAGGCGGGCGACGAAGTGATCGCCCGATATCGCAACGGCTCCGATCCGCAGATTCGGGATTTCGACTGGGCCAAGGCGGCGGCCTGCTTCGAGCATGCGCACGCGCTGGACGGACGCGATCGCGCCGTCGAGGGAAAGCTGGCGATGGCGAAAGGCTATGTGGAGTTGGTGGCGGGACACGCACAAGCGGCTCATGCCGACTTCAAACGGGCGGTGCCGCTTCTGCCGCAGTCGCCGGACCCGCATCTCGGTATGGCGCGCGTGTACATTTATTCGGTCAAGAACGTAGGCAAAGCGATCGCGGAATTGCACGAGGCCGAGCGACTCGGGTTCCAGTTGGGTCCGCGAGAGGCTGAGGAGCAGGGCGACGGGTACCGGATGCGTGCGGCGGCCGAGCTGAATGAGGCCCAGCGTGAAGCGGGCAAGAGTCGGGTAATCGAAAGCCGCTTCTTGCGGTTAGCCAGGCGCGATTTCGAGCGGGCGCGCGAGCTGTACGAACCGATCCAGGGATTCTCGAACGTGAGCGAGGCGTTGCGCGAAGTCGATGAAGACGATCACGCGCGGCAGCAGATGGAGGCCGCGCTCGCGGTGAAGCTCGCCAGGCGCCAGCGCAGAGCGGCCCACAGGAGCAGCCGATGGCCTTAACCAAGAGCTGGGAAGAGCGGGTAATTGCGGCTGGAAGCGAGGTGGCGCGCGCGCGGATCGGCTGGCGTGAGTTCGCCTGGCTGGCGGCCTCGTCGCTCATGGTGCTCCTGGGCTTGCTGCTGGTTTATTCGGCGAAGACACAAGGCTTTCCGGAGTTGCAGAGCGCGCTCGCACAGGGCGGGTTGCTCAATTTGAACCGCGTGACCGCGCCGGAACAGTTGCAGCCATTTCTGTTGGTGTTTCCGGACGAAACCGTGAGGCAGGCTGTTGCCGAGAAGACATTCCAGTATGTCGCGGCGCATCGGCCTCTCCCGAACGTCGGCGCGCTGGCGAAGTTGCGCGGGGAAGGGAAGGGGCCGCTGCTGCCGCTGGCGAAGTTGAAGCCGGCTTTCGTGGTGCGCGCGCCCGGAGAGTACCAAGCGCAGTTCCTGCTGTGGTGCGCCGTCTATTTCGCGGGTTTCTATGCAGTATTTCTCGTGTGGCGATGGAGCGGCTTCCGCGGGGATTTTGCGCTGCTGCCGGCGCTGCACCTGCTGTCGGGAGTCGGCCTGATCCTGGCCGTCAGCCTGCGCGACCCTTTGCGCGACACGCTGGAGTTCAGTAAATTCGCCTGGGGTGTCGGGCTGGGATGCATCGTCTTGTTGCTGCCTTCGCTGCGCGCCCTGCATTACCAGCGGTTCTCGTCGTGGTGCTACACGCCACTGTTCACGGCTTTTGCTCTTTTCGTGTTGCTGGTGCGTTTCGGCTCAGGTCCAACGGGTAACGACGCCAAAGTGAATCTCGGCCCATTCCAGCCGGTGGAGGCAATCAAGATTCTGCTGGTCTTCTTTCTCGCCGGGTACTTTGCGCGCAATTGGGAGCGGCTGCGCGATTTGCGCGAGAAACGCCTCGTTCCGCGCGCGCTGCATTGGATCAATCTGCCGAGGCTGGCGCACGTGCTGCCGGTGATGTGTGCGGTAGCGTTCGCGCTGGTGGCCTTCTTTCTGCTGAAGGACTTGGGGCCGGCGCTGGTGACGGGCTTCCTGTTTCTTGCGATGTTCACCGTGGCGCGCGGGCGGGCAGGGCTGGCAGTGTTGGGCCTGGCGCTACTGATCGGCGGCGTCACCGTGGGCTACCGGTTGGGCAAGCCGACGACCGTTGTCGACCGCATCGACATGTGGCTTTCGCCGTGGGACAACAATGTGCACGGCGGCAACCAGCTTGCGCATTCGCTCTGGGCGTTTTCTACAGGGGGCGCTTGGGGATCGGGTCCCGGCTGGGGCGATCCCGAGATGATTCCGGCCGGTCACACGGACTTAGTTCTTTCGGCGATCGGCGAAGAGTGGGGCTTCTGCGGCGTGGCGACCGTGCTGTTGCTGCTCGGCTTTCTGGTATGGCGCGGCATGCGGATCGGGCTAAGAGCGCCCATCGAATACGGGATGTTTCTGGGCGTGGGGCTCGCGTCGCTCATCGCCTTCGAGATGCTTCTCATTTCCGGCGGGGTGCTGGGGGCGATTCCGCTTTCGGGCGTGGTGTCCCCGTTCTTAAGTTCAGGCAATACGGCGATGCTGGCGAATTTCCTGATCTTCGGCATCCTGGCGGCGATTTCGAATCACCGCAGCGAAGTGGTAATCGGCGAGCCGTTTGAGCAGCCGGTTCACAGGCTCGCGTTGGCGATGGGTACGTGCGCGGCGGTGCTGGTCGGATTCGCGGGTTATTATCAGGTGGCACGCGACCAGGAGTATCTGGCTCGCGACACGCACGTCTTTGAAGACGACGGCGTCAAGCGCCCGCAGCACAATCCGAGGCTCAATTCGCTGGCGCGGGAGATTCGCCGCGGCGATATATTCGACCGGAATGGCGTCTTGCTAGCTACGAGCGATTGGAATGAGCTGGAGCAGCGGCGGGCGGATTACGCGAAGCTCGGCGTCTCGATCGACACGGTCTGCTCGCGTCTCGATAACCGGCATTATCCTTTTGGCCCGCTGACCGCGCACATTCTCGGCGACCTGCGGACGGGCGAGAATTTTCATGCGACGAACGCTTCGCTGATCGAGCACGATTCCAACGTGAAACTACAAGGCTTCACGGATTATCGCGAACTGGCGCCGCTGATTCGCTACCGGCATCAACCGGGGAATCCGCAGATCGCGAAGCTGATGGCGCGGGATCGCAATGTGACGGCGTCCATCGATATCCGCCTGCAGATGCGTGTCGCCAAGGCGCTCGAAGACCGGCTCGCGAAAGCGCACAAGACGAACGGTGCGGCGGTGGTGCTGGATCCGAGCACGGGCGATGTGCTGGCGATGGTCAGCGAGCCCGCAGACGACTCGCTCGATCGCGCTCGCTACGGCCTGTATCCGCCGGGCTCGACATTTAAGCTGGTCACGGCGATCGCCGCGCTGCGCCTGGATCCGGGGCTCGAAAACAAGAGCTTCAGTTGCCGCCGGCTGCCGGATGGCCGTGTGGGCACAGTGATTCCCGGATGGCACAAACCGATTCGCGACGATATCGGCGACTCTGCGCACGGCACACTGACCATGCATCGTGCAATCGCCGTTTCGTGCAACGCGTATTTCGCGCAATTGGGTGTGTACTCGGTGGGCCCGAAGGCGCTCAGCGACACGGCGAAGCTTCTGGATATCCCGGCGGGCAGCGTGAAAGACCTGGCGGCTGCGATGCCGTTCGCTGCATACGGACAAGGGCCGGTGCTGGTGTCGCCGTTCAAGATGGCGCGCGTGGCCGCGACGATCGAAGCAGGCGGCGAGATGCCTGAAGGCCGCTGGGTGATCGATCGCAGCAACTCGCGAACGGATGCGCCGCGTGAAATTTTACCGCCCAACCTGGCGGCGTTCCTGGCGAGCGCGATGCGATCGGTGGTGACCGAAGGAACGGGGCGGCGCGCGATGCAGGGCGTAACTACGAGTGTCGCTGGAAAGACGGGCACTGCGCAGTTGGACGAAGGGCTGCCGCACGCGTGGTTCGCCGGATTTGCGCCGTACGACGGCGATCATTCGAAGAGCATCGCGTTCGCGGTGATGGTGGAGCATGGCGGCTACGGCGGGACTACGGCCGCCCCCGTCGCGCGCGAAATTGTGGATGCGGCGGTCGATTTGGGGTTGATCGGGGGAGGGAAATGAAACTACCGGAGCTGGTGGAGCGGCTGGGCCGTACCGTCTTCGAGGCGCCGTTCGGCGCGGCGGCGCAGGCGGTGAGCGATTCGCCGGAGGTGGCGGAGATTCGCATCGCCGTGCTCGACGAAGTGAAGAAGAAGATTCAGCGCGCGGGCGGCAAGGCGCTGTTTCCTTACAATGTCGTGCGCATCCGGATCCGGGCGGCGGCCGAAATGGGGCCAGTTTTTGAGCGGGACTTCTTCCGCCAGTTTTTCGTGGAGGAGGTCCGCAAGGCGCTCGCGAAGGAAGCCTGCCGGTTTCCGGACGATCTGCGCGTCGAGATCCGGGTGGTGGCGACCACGGGTCCGCTAGTCGAGACTTTGTCCGAAGATGTTGCGCCGGCGCCTGAACCAGCGCCGATGAAGCGCGCGGCGCGGTTGCTGGTTGTTGCGGGCGTTGCGAACAAACCAGAGATTCAGCTGCAGAAGGCGCGCACCAACATTGGCCGCCTGGTGGACGTCTACAAAGCGGAAGGCGTATCGCGCCGCAACGATCTGGCATTTGCCGCCGAAGATCCGGTCAATTGCACCGTCTCGCGGGAGCACGCGCACATCGTACATGACAAGAAGACCGGCGAATACCGGCTATTCAACGACCGCTGGTACAAGCGAGGTGACAAGACCGGGAGTAACTGCGGGTTGTGGATTGTGCGCGACGGCCTGGGCCAGGAAGTGCATCGGGATGCGCGCGGGACACGGCTGCTTCCCGGCGATGAAATTCATCTGGGTAAAGCGGTGGTCAAATTTCAGATGAAGTAAAGGCGCGATAATGACGGCTGATGCCGTCCGCAGACATTCGCAGCAGAGTACGTGACGCGTATTCGGCCGCCGCCGACCATCCGGACGCGAAGCATCCTTTCCCGGTGGGCCGCGAGTTCGCGGAAAGCCTCGGGTATCCGGCGCTGTTGCTGAGTCTGATTCCGGCCGCGAGCGTAGAAGCGTTCAGCGGCGTCTCGAACATTTCGATGACCGCGGAGATCGAGCCAGGAGACACGGTGCTCGACCTGGGCTGCGGCGCGGGGTTGGATGCGTTGATCGCGTCGGAACGAGTGGGCATCACGGGGCGAGTCGTCGCCGTGGACTTTAGCGAGGCCATGTTACGGCGGGCGCAGGCGGGGACGAATGTGGTTTTCTGTCTGGCGGACGGAGAGCGGCTTCCTCTCGCCGATGCTTCCGTGGACGTCGCGCTGGTGAACGGCATCTTCAATCTGAATCCTGTGCGCGAGGCTATCTTCGGTGAGCTGGCTCGGGTGCTGCGGCCCGGCGGCAAAGTTCATGCCGCCGAGTTGATCCTCGCGCGGCCGCTCTCTGCCCAGGAGCAGGGAAGTGAAGCGAACTGGTTCGCTTGAATCGCAGGCGCGAAGGAAGGCGTAGCCTTCTTGAACGAATTCCGCGAGGGCGGTTTCCGCGACGTGAAGCTGCTGCGCACGCTTCGCAACGCGCGGACGAAACATCCCGCGACGCTGGCCGCCGAAGTCGCGGCGATCAGGTAATTCGCGCTAAACCAGGTCCAGCGCCTGTTCGAAGTCGGCCAGCAAGTCGCGCCAATCCTCGATACCCACCGAGATGCGCACAAGTCCGTCGGTCACGCCGGCCTGTTTGCACTCTTCCTCCGTGAAACCGGAGTGCGTGGTGGTCTTGGGATGGCACACCAGTGTCTCGACACCGCCGAGCGAGACGGCGTTGCGTCCGATGTGCAGGTGCCGCAGAAACTCGAACGCTGCCTGCTTGCCGCCATGCAGTTCGAGCGACAGCATGCCGCCGGGAAAATCGCATTGGTCCTGCGCGATCGCGACTTGCTCCGGGTCTGTGAAGAGCGCCGGGTAGAAGACGCGCGCCACCTTGGGATGACGCGCCAGGCGCGTGGCGATGCGCTCGGCGTTCTTACTCGACCGGTTCATGCGCAGCGTGACCGTAGGCAAGCGGCCGTCCAGCATCCAGCATTCGTCGGGCTGCAGGATATTGCCGAAAAGGTTGCGCCGGCTGCGCATCTCCAGGATGAGATTCGCATCGCGAGCGATGGCCGCGCCGGCGATCAGATCACTGAAGCCCGACAGGTACTTGGTTGCCGAATACAGGGACAGATCCGCGCCATGGACCAAGGGATGCTGGAAGGTTGGACCCAGCAGCGTGTTATCCACCATGACCACCGGCCTGGGACTGCGCGTGGACGCCGTGTCGGCGGCCTGCTGAATGTTGGTCATGACGATGGTGGGATTGGCAGGGGTCTCGATGAGCACCACGGCCAGGTCCTTCGCCGACCGGATGGCGTCATCCAGTTCCTGCGTGTGCCCGGCCTGCACCGGAATTCCCGTGATGTTCAGCGTGGACAGGAAATCTTCGATCAGGTGCTGCGTGCCGCCGTAAATAGGGATGGTATAGATAATGCTCTGGCCCGGGCGCGCGAAAGTGAGCAGCGCGGTCATGATGGCCGCCATGCCGGAGTTGAACACCAGCGCCTTCTGCGCGCCGGCTTCAAGCGGGACGATCTGCTCTTCGAGGATCTCGGCGTTGGGGTGGTTGAAACGCGAATAGATCAGCTCGGGCTTTTCGCCAGGGTCGAGGTGTGCGCGCCCAGCGGTCAAATCGAAAGCGCGTTCGGCGGCCTCGGGGCTCGAGAAAACGTAAGTTGAACTGCGGAACACAGCGGGCCGCGCGGAGCCGACCGAAAGGCGAGGGTCAAAGCCGCGAGTGAGGACCTGAGTATCAGGATGACGATCGGGGTGCTTGTCGGACATGACGTCCTCCGATTTCAGTGTAGCGTGTGGCGCTAGCGTCACTGGGGGCGAGCACGAGTACAATCGGAAAGAACTCAATGAAAGAGAGCATCAAAACGGGATCTCACGAGCCATATCTATGGTTAACGAGTGCCGAGCAGTACATCAGTACGCTCGTGCAGCTCTGTCCTGAGGTGGCGATCGGTCGCTACTTAGCGGTAACGAGTATTGACAGTGGCACTCCATGGCTGACCGATCAGCAAGCGTCCGCTGGTTGGCAACGTCGTTCGGGCTTGGTTTATAGTCCACGCCTCGCTACGACCGACGAACTTTTTTATCAGCGCGACGGGCTGGATTGCCCCGGGTACGACGAATGGTACTTGTTCGACAACGGCGCGCCTGACTTGGGGGAGCGGATCACCGAAAATCCGTTCGAGGAAGCGCACGCGCCTCGACCGGGACGGTTGATGGTGTTCGTCGGCTATCCTGCTTTCGTCCTCCACGACCCCGACGAGCAGACCCTCGCAAACATGTTCTGGCGGCAACTTGAATGGGTCAGGCCGGAGTCCTATGTCGCGGACGGCCGAGACCATCTGACGTTCGTGAGCAGGAATGCCGCTTTGTTTGACACTGTCTACGAGCGACTGAAAGCGGCGCTTTCGCCTTGAAGCGCGCTCAAATACCGGCGTACCAGGCGTATCCGCCTTCCGGAGACACGGAGCCCAGGCCTTTGCCGAATGATTTCAGATTGTCGGTTACGGTGAGGCGGTTGATGTACTTGACGCTCTTGTAGCCGAGTTGCCGGGGGACGCGCATTCGCAGGGGCCCGCCGAAGGGGACGGGAAGGTCGCCGCCGTTCAGGCCATGGGCGACGAGGGTTTGCGGATGCAAGGCGTCGGCCATATCGATGCTTTCCCACCAATCGGGTTGGATGGACCGATAGACTACGTAGCGAGCCTTAGGGGAAGTGCCGGCGAGATCGAGAACGTGGGAGAGCGGCACGCCAATCCACTCGGCGATGTAAGACCAGCCCTCTTCGCACGCAATCAGCGTGATTTGACTGCGCCGGGGAAAGCTTTTCAGTTCCGCGACTGAAAAACTAACGGGACGAGCCACCATCCCATCCACGCTGAGGCGCCAGCCGGTGAAGCCTCCTTCCTGGAGCCGCTTGAACTCGCCGCCCAGATGATCGACTTCGTTGGCGAACGGCGGGTTCGAAATCTGATCGGGACGGAATTCCCGGGCCAGGGAGTGGCGCGTCATCAGGCGCTGGGCCGCATAGGTCAGCGTTTCGCCGGGGCCGTAGAAGCCGCCGTTGTCGGGCGGAACGAGTCCGTAACGCCGAGCGAGCCTGTCAGCTACGGCGAGGCCGGATGCGCCGGCGGCGGCCGCCAGTCCCGTGGTGATGAGTTTTCGTCTCGAGACATTCATGCGCGTTCCTCCTCGGCGGCCGGACGGCCGGTAATCATTGCTCGCACCCGGTTCCAGAATCCAGCCAAAAAAATCATGAGAACGTGAATGAAAAGGAAGGCTACCAGCAGCACGGACACGAAGAAATGGATCGTGCGCGCGGATTGCCGGCCACCCAAAGCGGTTACCGCGGACGGAAACACCGACGCGAAAGCGGGAGACATGGCCAGGCCGGTCCAGACGATTAAGGGAAAGAGAACAAATATGACGAGCAAATAAGTAAGCCGCTGCAGCGGATTGTACGACGAGGCTTCTTCGGGACCGGGTCGCTTGAGGCGCAAATGGCGCGCGATTGTAGCGGCGAACTGTGGCCAGGAACGACCCGAACGAGTGGGGAGCAAATTCCGGCGGAAATGTCCGCTGAAGAATCCGAAGATGGCATACAGCAGACCGGCGAGCACAAGCACCCACGCGGATTCGAAATGGAGATAGCGGCTCCAGCCGTTTTGGTCGGGAAGGACATACCCGTAGCCCGTGGGAACCATGTCTCTGGAGGCTGGAATCGGCAGCTTGAAAAGGGGAGTCGTGAGCACGTTGCCGGTTTCGCCCCAATAGAACCGCGGATGAGAGATGAGAATCTCAACGCCGGTGACAAGGAGGGCCAGAAAGGCGACCGTCGTGATCCAGTGAGTGATGCGGACGAGCGCCGAGTGGCGGGACGCGCCGGAGGTTCGAGGCTGCGCTATCGCGGTTTGCGGTATGGACCCAGCCGCCATTAGTTAAGAGATGATAGCACTCGGGCTTGAAAAGCGGAAGGCCCACCGCGATTACAGCGGATGATCCGGCATCGCGATGGAGCGCCACATGTGCGCCGATGGGCTGTTGTCGTAGCCGAGTCCTTCTTTGGGCTGTTTGAAATGCCGCCCGATGATGTCAACGAATTGATCGATCTTCGGGTTCACATGGGGATCGAAGGCGTACAGGTCGTTCACCGTCACCATGCGCGGCGCCAGATACCATTTGTGATTGCGCACCATCTTGTAGGTCGCTTCGATGTAGGGCTCGGGCTTATAGTCCTCGCCGAAGATACGGCGATAAAGGTCCGGGTATTCGTAGCCGTTTTCCTTGTCCTCATAGAAGCGGAGCGCCTGATGATAGCGGATGGCGAAAGCGGTCTTCTCCGAAATGTAAGGCTCGAACATTTGCGCTCCCCACCAGCCGTGGTCCACCTTGATCAGTTCCTGCACGACGTCGTGCAGGAGGCAGGCGAGGATGATCTCCTCGGGCATCCCGGTGCTCATCGCGCGATTGGCGCTTTGCAGCACGTGGTTGGATGTGGCCTTGAAACGCAGTTGAAAGTAATCCAACAGGGTGGGCCGCTCCGGCATCGACGGCAGAATCTTCACATTGCCTTCCCGGGCGACGAACAGGTTGCCGGCGCCGCGCCGGGTGGGCCGGGTTTCGATTTGCGCCTCAACTTCGGACGCTGTCGGGAACTTCTTGGCAATCGCCGCGTTGAGTTGGAACGCCATGTGATGTTCCAAGGCGTCGGCCTTCGCCTCCGAACTCATGGCCGCCACGGCGGAGAGGCCGCCCAGGCCGGCAAAGAAAGCCCGTCGATCGATTTCCATGCTGCCTCCTAAGGTAATCGTTCTGCGCCTCTTATTATCTGCCAATCGGACGTCGCGCGCGGAGGCCGGCGAGATCACCAGATCGCGCGCGGGTAGTTTCGACGGATTTTATCGTCCTTTGTGACCAACTGAGCATTGGCGGCTTTCGTGTTGGCGACAATCAGGCGGTCGAACGGATCGCTTGTCCAGTTCTCCTTGATGGCTTGATTCGCCACGGTCCGGAACGGCAGGTCGCAAACGCGCAAGCCGAGCTCCTGCTCCAAGACTTGCACGACCTTGGCCGCTGCCGGATCGAGCCGGCCGATTTCGTGCAGTAGCTCCAGTTCGAGGATCGCGGCAGGAGATGCGAACAGGTCCTCGGATTCGATTGCATTACGCGCGGGCTCGCTCAGCTTGTCCACCTCGCCCAAATACAGGCGAACCAGGACGTGCGTATCCAGATAAATCACTTCAGCTCGGTCCACTCCCTCAGCCAGTCCATGCCGATGATGTCGTCCGGATCGCCATGAAAACCTCTTCGGCGCTTCAGCCGGGCGAGTTTGGATACCTTCTTTTCGGGAATGATCCGCAGGATGGTTCCTTTGCGGACCACTTCCACCGGTGTGCCGGTGCTGATAGCCTCATCCAGGATGCGGTAGACGTTCTCGCGGAGCTTGGAGGCTGTGATTCTCATACCTCATCCTTACAATATCATACGTACGATCATGACGGACCGCTCGTACGGCATGCGTCCCTGCCCCTGCCGGGACCAGATATCCGTTCCCAATCCTACTTGGGCAGTTATATAGTAAATGGATGTACAGCTGGCTCACAGGAGGGCCCGTATGGCAACCCAGTTTACGTTGAATGGGAAACCCCAAACCGTCGATGTTCCGGCGCACATGCCCCTGCTTTGGGTGTTGCGCGACACGCTCGGCATGACCGGCACCAAGTTCGGCTGCGGCATGGCGCTATGCGGCTGCTGCACGGTCCATATTAATGGCCAGCCTACCCGTGCCTGCGTGACCCCGATCGCGAGCGTAGCGGGCAAGAGTGTCACTACCATCGAAGGCCTGTCGGCGGACAGCAACCATCCGGTACAGCGCGCGTGGAGGGAAGTGGACGTTCCGCAGTGCGGCTACTGCCAGTCCGGGCAGATCATGAACGCTGCCGGGCTGCTGGCGAAAACGCCGCGACCCACCGACGCCGACATCGACGAAGTGATGCGCGGCAACATCTGCCGCTGTGGGACCTATCAGGCTATCCGCCAGGCGGTGCATCTGGCCGCGCAATACCAGGCGCAGGCCGCTGCGAACGGCCATAAGAAGCATACTGCCGAACTTGTAACGGCCGGCGTTGAAGGAGGTGCGGAATGAGCGCCCCAAGTTTACGATTGAATCGCCGTGGTTTCTTAAAGGCCGGCGCTGCCACCGCGGGCGGGCTGCTGGTTGGCTTCTACATTCCTGAAAAGGAAGAACTGGCCGCTGCCACTACCGCGCCGGATGCCAAGATCAATGCATACATCCACATCGGCACCGACGACAGGGTCACATTCTACCTGCCCAAGTCCGAGATGGGACAGGGGCCGGTGACGTCGCTCTCGCAGTTGCTGGCCGAAGAGCTGGAATGCGACTGGAAGAACGTCCACACCGAATTCGCCGGAATTGACCCCGCCTACGGGCCGCTTCAAGGCACGTTCGGCAGCATGAGCATCCGGACCTTGTGGGATCCGCTGCGCAAAGCGGGCGCCCAGGCGCGCGAAATGTTGTTGGAAGCGGCCGCGCAGAAGTGGGGCGTGGATAAATCGCAGTTGCGCGCCGAGGATGGCGCAGTCATCCATACCGCCAACAACGCGCGTGCGAGTTACGGAAGTCTGGCCGACGCCGCTGGCAAGCTGACTCCGCCGGCGAAGGTCGCGCTCAAGGACCCGAAGAATTTTCATCTGATTGGGACGTCGCCCAAGCGCCTGGACACGCCGTCCAAGGTGAACGGCACTGCCGAGTTCGGTCTGGACGCCAAAGTGCCCGGCATGCTCTACGCCGTCGTGGCGCGCTGCCCGGTCTTTGGCGGTAAGGTAGCCAGCTTCGACGACAGCAAGACCAAGTCCGTGCCCGGCGTGAAGCAAGTGGTGCAGATTTCGAGTGGCGTCGCCGTGGTGGCCGACAATACCTGGTCGGCCATGGAAGGGCGGCGCGCGCTGACAGTGCATTTCGACGAAGGCAAGAACGCCAACCTCACCAGCGCGGGGATCCGCGCGATGTTCGCCGAGTTGGCCGAGAAGCCGGGCGCGGTGGCACGCAATCAGGGCGACGTGAATGCCGCTCTTGCCAGTGCTTCCAAGAAGCTGGATGCGGTGTACGAAGTGCCGTATCTTTCGCACGCGCCCATGGAGCCGATGAACGCCACAGCGCATGTCCGGCCGGACGGCGCCGATGTCTGGACCTCGACCCAGATTCAGACCGCGGCGATGGGCGTGACGGCCAAAATCACCGGCCTCCCGCCATCGAAGATCAACATCCACACCCTGTACCTCGGCGGCGGATTCGGCCGCCGCGGCGGCGACGACTTTGTCGGCGAAGCGGTCGAGATTTCCAAGGCGATCGGAGGGCCGGTGAAGCTCACCTGGTCGCGCGAGGACGATATGCAGCACGATCTGTATCGGCCCGCATCTTACGTCAAATTTGCGGGCGCACTGGATGCTGAAGGCTGGCCGGTGGCGTTCAGCAGCCGCGCCGTGACACCGTCATTTGGCGGGCTGCGCGATGGCGTGGACCGAACGGCTGTCGAAGGGATCGTGGATATCGAATATACGATTCCGAATATCCGGGTCGAGTATCATCCGCCGGATGTCGACATCCCCGTGACCTATTGGCGCTCGGTGGGATTTTCGCAAAACTGCTTCTTCACCGAAAGCTTTCTGGATGAGCTTGCCAAGGCGGGCGGCAAGGATCCCGTGGAGCTGCGCCGCCGGCTGCTGGCAAAGTCGCCGCGCTATCTCGGCGTGCTGGAACTCGCCGTGGAAAAGGCCGGATGGGGCAAGCCTCTTCCAGCAGGGCACGGACGCGGAATCGGCATCGTCAACAACATCGGCAGCTTCAACGCGCAGGTGGCCGAAGTGTCCATCCAGAAGGGCAAGCTGCGCGTGCACCGCGTGGTGTGCGCCGTGGATTGCGGGCACGTGGTCAACCCCGCCATTCTGGAGCAGCAGATCCAGAGTGGCATCGTCTACGGACTGAGCGCGCTCCTGAAGGGCGCCATTACTATCGATCGCGGGCGCGTGCAGCAGCAAAACTTCAACAACTACGACGTGCTGCGCATCGACGAGATGCCGGTGGTGGAAGTCCATATCGTGCACAGCCAGGAGCGCCCGGGCGGAATCGGCGAAGCGAGCACGCCGTCGATTGTTCCGGCGGTCGCCAACGCCATTTTTGCCATCACCGGCAAGCGTATTCGCAAGCTACCGATCCGGCCCGAGGACCTGGCGTAGAGGACATTGGCGAAGGCGGGCAAACCGGTCGCTCGTTTGGTCCCCGAGGGTCCTGCGCAATCCGCCAAAAGGGTCCCTGGTATCGACAAGGGAAGAATCTGGACCGCGGCTGATTTCGATTCCCTGTCGGAGTCCGAACTCGCCGAGTGGTATGGCTCGGGCATTGCGCCGAAATGAGGCTCCTGCTCGACACACATGTCTTCCTCTGGTGGAACGAGGGAAATCCAAGGCTGTCTCGAAAAGTGTCCACGCCTTTTGGCCGAGGCACGGTTGGTGAGTATATCCAACACGCATAGCCCATTACGGAATGGAACCGCTTCCGATCACGTTGGCGCACGTGCTTGCTTCCGGGAGCTTGCCCAGCTACCATCGCGATCGTTTCGATCGGATGCTGATCGCTCAGGGACAGGTGGAGCAGTTGGTGATCGTGACGCACGACGCGCAGCTGCGCAGTTACGCGGTGGAAACGGTTTGGTAGGGGACGCCATTCAGGCATGAGCTGGTCGCCTCGCCGAGTCCCGCGTGTTATGCTGGCTGCGTTATGGAAACCCGCCGCGCGCATCTGATGAAACTGGCGGCCCTGGCAGCCGCGCCGCTGGCCGCGCAAACCGCCGACGAACTGTTCCGGCGCAACATCGGCAGCCGGGACCAGTTCAACAAGGCGTTCCCGCCGCACAAGGTGATCGGCAACATCTACTACGTCGGATCCCAATCCCTGGCTTCGTTCTTGATTGTGACGCCACAAGGCAACATTCTCATCAATTCCTGCTTCGAGGCCACGGTGCCGGTGATTCGCGCCTCCGTGGAAGCGCTGGGATTCAAATTTACGGATATCAAGATCCTGCTGGGCAGCCACGCCCACGCCGACCACATGGAGGGCGACGCCCTGGTGAAGGAACTCACCGGCGCCGAAGTGATGGTAATGGCCGAAGATGTTCCGGGGCTGCGCAAGATCATGCCGGGTGGCAAGCCGCATCCGATCGACAAGATCCTGCATGATGGCGAGAAGGTGAAACTCGGCGGCACGACGCTGGTGGCGCATCTCACGCCGGGACACACGCGCGGCTGCACCTCTTGGAGCATGCAGGCGCATGAGGACGGCAAAGCCTACAATGTCGTGATCGTCGGCAGCGTGGGCGTCAACCCCGGCTATCAGTTGGTAAACAACAAAGAGGTGCCCGGCATCGCTGAGGAATATATGCGCAGCTTTAAGCTGCTGCGGTCGCTTCCGTGCGACGTTCCGCTTGGCTCGCACCCCGCGATGTACAACATGGCCGAGAAATACGCCAGGCTCGGCAAAGGGCCGAACCCGTTCATTGACCCGGAAGGCTACAAACACGAACTGGATATCGAGGAGAACGCGTTCCGGATGCGCCTGGCGGAGCAGAAGAAGGCCGCCGGGATCTCCTGAAGCAGTCGGTCATTGCCCCGCGGCGACGTTGCTTGCAGCTTCTCTGGTGGAGCGTACCGCGTCGCGCGTTTCGCGCAGGGAAGTAGCCACCGAATCCCGCGACAAATGGTCCACTACCGGCGAAACCATCCAGCGGAGCGACATCGGAATGTCGCGGCTCAGGGCCACCGCCTCGACTTCCACATATACGCCGCCGTCCCGTTCCTCGTAGCGCGCAATGCTATACATCCGCCACAGAAACCCGTGGCCTTGGTCGGCGGGAAGTTCGCTCTGTTCCGGCTGGCCGTACTTCTGTACCTCCTTGATGTGCGTGCTGCGAGTGACGCTGTACCAGCGCTTGTCGTCGACCTGGTGGTAGGAGGACTCGTAGGTACTGTCCACCGCGGCTGTTACGAAAAGGACCTTTTGCATCCAGAGCATCGAGAATTTATAATCGCCGCCGGCTTGGTCCAGCGGCCTCGAACTAATGACGGCAGGCTTGTAGAAGTCCTTATAGTGGTCGTAACTGTGCAGCACAGCCATGACGTCGTCCATGCACACGCCGGGGATAAAGACGGCTCCGCTCCAGTCGTGGATCAGCCCATGCGGGACGGCCTGCGACCCATTTCGGCCCGCATGCGTCACCAGAATCTCGCCGTCACGGACGCGTTCGGCGCGCTCCGGCGCCTCATCAACCCACAGAAAAGGTTTAGTTCCGTCCAGGCGCGCCTGCATCTCTGCATCGACCGCGCGGACATGATACTCCCAGGCGTTCACGGTTTCCGGCTTCAGGCTGGCTGGCCTCAATGTCGCTGCCGTTCCTGCAACCAACAGAATCGTAATCAGTGGCTGGACCCTCATACAGTCCAAGAGATGCTAGACCTGTGCTTTTGGTGGCAGCGGAGATGTAAATTTCTTTTTCGTTCGCGGCTAGGTTCCCGCTTCCGCGGCGGCTTGGCGCACATTTACGGTCAGCAGCACCAGTAAGCCCGCGGCGAAAAAGGTGATGAGCGAAAGAATCGCCAGGCGGTAGCTACCGGTGAACTGCAGCGCCAAGCCGAACAGCAGCGGGCACATCCAACTGGTGCCCTTGTCGCTGATCTCGTACAGGCCGAAATATTCAGCCTCACGCCCTTTGGGGAGCATCAACGAATACAGTGACCGGCTGAGCGCCTGTGTTCCTCCCAGAACCATCGCGACCACAGCGGCCACGATGAAAAACTGGGCCTCCGTGCGGACGGAGACGTACATCGCGACCAGCACGCCGGTCCATATCAGCAGGCTGGCTACCACGGCCGGCTTCGTGCCGATCCAGCGCGCGATCCAGTCGAACAGAAAGGAACCGAAGAACGCCACGAACTGGACCATCAGGATGACCATCGTCAGATCCTGCATGGAGATTTTCAGTTCGTCGTTGCCGAATTGCGCGGAAAGCGTGATGACGGTCTGGACGGCATCGTTGTAAAGCAGGTACGCCACCAGAAAGCGGAGTGTCTGCGGGTAGCGGCGCATCTGGCCGAGCGTGTTCACGAACGCGCGAAAAGTTCTGGTAAGCCCTTCCTGAGGTGTGCGCACGCGGCCCGGCGGGCGATTGCGGAGCGCCGCCAGTGGAATCAAAGTGAACAATGCCCACCACACGCCGGCTGAAGCCAGGTTGATGCGCACAGCCAACGTTTCGGAAACGCCTAGCGCACTTGACTTCGCGAAGAGCGCCAGATTCAGTGCGAGCAGTAGGCCCCCGCCCAGATATCCAATGCCCCAGCCCTTCGATGAGACTGCGTCGCGTTGGTCGGCAGGGGCGATGTCGTTGAGAAACGAGTTGTACACGACAATCGACGCGCCGAACGCCAGATTGGCGATCAGGAACAGAATGCCGCCCGCCAGGTACGCGCCTCCCTTCAAGAAGAACATTGCTGCGGTGGCCGTCGCACCGGTGTAGGCGAACAAGGCCATGAGCCCCTTCTTGTTCTTGCTGAAGTCCGCGACGGTACCCAAAATAGGCAGTGCCAGCACCTGCATCACCACCGAGACGGAGATCAGATATCCCCACCAGGAGCGTGGGTCCACCGGAATGCCCAGCGGATGGACGCGTCCGCTTGCTCCGGCGGCGGTCTTGGCGAGTTCCGTGAGATACGGGCCGAGGAACAGCGTCA
The DNA here is from genome assembly GCA_035501155.1 of Bryobacteraceae bacterium. Classification (GTDB taxonomy): domain Bacteria; phylum Acidobacteriota; class Terriglobia; order Bryobacterales; family Bryobacteraceae; genus Palsa-89. Next base: position 275,667 of record DATJWO010000019.1, on the reverse strand, counting down.
CCACGGTGCTGGCGAAGGTGGAGTTCGCCCAGTCGTACATGTACCAGCCGCGCTGCTCACGCTTGCTGTACGGTAAGACTGGTGGTTTCGGCGCGCCGGAGGCCATCATGCCTCAGGGACGAGCCCCGAGACTGTCATTACAGCACGGCGCGTCCGCGCTTGTGTGAGTCCTAAACACATCGCGCACTTTTGCCGATTGCTAAGTAGGCGAGAAGTGTAGCCTTTACATGCGGAAAGAGGCGTTAAAGAACTTAGAACAGCGACTTGCCGCGGATCCCGATTCAGTGGGACTCCGCTTCGACCGCGCCTGTCTGCTCAGGGAGACTGGACAGACCGAAGAAGCGAAACTGGCTTACCTGGATTTGTTGGCGCGATCGCCGGCGCACGCGGGCGCGTTGAACAACTTCGGGACTTTGCTTTGTGAAACGGGGTTTCGGAGCGCGGCGCGCATCGCGTACACAGAGGCGGTGAAACAACATCCGCAAGATCCCATGGGGCACGTGAACCTGGGCAACCTGCTGCTGGAGGCAGGCGAGCTGACTGCCGCGCGCGAGCACTACGAGGCCGCGCTGGCGCACGATCCCGCGAACCGCGGCGCGCATCAAGGGCTAGGGAACTTGCTGGCGGAACTCGGCGAGGGAGAAGCATCGCGCGAACACCAGCGCCTGGGACATGGGCAGGCGACTCTCATTCCCTATCGCGGCGAAACAAAGCCGATCCAGGCGCTGCTGCTGATCGCGAGCGGCCGCGGAGGCAATGTGCCCATCCGCCACCTGCTGGATGATCGCGTATACCAGACCTTCGCGATCGCTCCTGAGTTTTGGGATCTAGATGCGCCATTGCCGCCGCATCAGTTGGTCGTCAACGCAATCGGTGATGCCGACCTGTGCGGCGCCGCTTTGGATAGCGCGGTGAACCTCGTTGAATGCACCATGGCGCCGGTGATCAATGCGCCCGCCGCGGTGCTGGGTACGGGCCGCGTGACGAACTCGCGTCGCCTGGCTGGTCTGCCCGGGGTGATTGCGCCGCGGATCGTGCAAACTTCACGCGACCGGCTGGCAGAGACCGCTGATCTTCAGTTTCCGCTGCTGTTACGCGCGCCCGGATTTCACAATGGCCAGCACTTCGTGAAGCTGGAAAGCGTGGAGGACATTCCAGCGGGGTTAGCGTCGCTGCCCGCGGGCGAAGTGACCGCCATTCAATTCCTGGATGCGCGCGGACGCGATGGGAAGTTTCGTAAGTATCGGGTCATGCTGATCGGCGGCGAGTTGTATCCACTGCACCTGGCGATCTCGGATCATTGGAAGATTCATTATGTGACTGCCGACATGGCCGACAACGCGGAGCACCGCGCCGAAGAAGCCTGGTTCCTGGAACACATGCCGGAGGTTCTGGGCGCGCGCGCCATGGCCGCGCTGAAGTTAATTCAGGAAACGCTGGCATTGGACTACGCCGGAATCGACTTTGGCCTCAGTCCCACGGGCGATGTGCTGCTGTTTGAAGCCAACGCCACCATGGTGATCGTTCCTCCCGGCGCCGACGAGCGCTGGAACTACCGGCGCGGCGCCGTGGAACGCGCTACGGAAGCCGTTCGCAAAATGTTGCTTCAGAAAGCCGGCGCCTGACTAATATTTCGGCGCCTTGATGTGCCCCTCGAAGAGATCCTTGTTGTTCTCTTCGCAGGAGTACTCCATGATTTCCCAATCGGGCCGCAACGTGAACGTGCGCGTGTTCTTCCAGGGCTTGGTGAAATACTTGGGGTCGTCGACAGTCACTTCGTACGCGATATGTCCGGCGTCGGTGCGGGTGAAATGCTCGATGACGTGGAGCGCGTCGCTGTGAGGATGGCCGATGGTATCCAGGCGCGTGTGTCCATTGAAGTTGATGGTATCCACCACGAACGTATCGCCTTCCCAGTGACCCACCGAGTCGCCAAACCACGTGGCCACGCCGTCGCGGTGCGGCTTGCCAATGGGAATCACGTGGAACCAGGTATTTTGCTCGTAAAGCAGCGCTACATACTTCGGGTTTTGCATGATCTGAATGGGATCGGGCGAATTCATGGACCGCAGCAAGCCGAAGGGCAGGCAACTGCCGGTGTAGTCGCCATTGGTAGCGTCATAGCTCTTCCAGGCTTTTAGTCCGGCTTCTGTGAACGGGAGTTCCGGCGTCCCCTGCTGGTCGCGACCGTTCTTCGACATGTCGGGGACATAGGGACGCTGCCACAAGCCGCTGAGATCGGGCTTGCCGTCAGCAGTGCGCGGAGCGGGACCGGAGGGAGGAGTCTTGATGTTTGGCCCGAGCGCTACTCCGGGACCTTGAGCGAAGAGCGCGGCACCGGCCAGCGACGCCGCGGCAACAAGAACGACAACTCGCTTCACGTCTTACTGTTGCCCGCCGGCGCCGTGGCTGTTTGGAGCGCCATCGTTCGCCGAGCCGGCGAATACCTTTCTGCCATCGGGCAACTTGATGGAGCGGGAGTTGCAGGTGTTGGTTCCATCCTTGGCCCGGAAGCCCTCGACGGTAACCTGATCGCCCGCTTTGAGGGCATCTTTCGTCCACCCGTTGCGCGTGAGGGTGTTGGGAGGGCCGCCCTCGCACTGCCAGTGCGCCACGGCACCGCTTTCGTCCTTCGAATCCAGATAAATCCAGATATGAGGATTCATCCAGTCGATTTTCGTAACCGTGCCTTCGAGAGTGAGGGGCTTTTTGGCGTCGAATTCCGCGGAAAACGAATGATGCGCCAGCGCAGGGACTCCCGTAGCCAGGCCCAGGGCGGCAGCCAGGACACCCAAACTGTGTTTCATCACAACCTCTTACAGCTTATTTCGCCGCGGGAGGCGCGCCTTCGGACTTGTCCGTGTCGATGGCTGAGCCTGCGAACACTTTACGCCCGTCTGCCAAAGTCACCTTGCGCGCATTTGCCAACTTGGAGCCGTCCTTGGCAAGCGCACCTTCCACGGTCACCACGTCGCCCTCTTTGAGAGAGTGGCGGGTCCAGCCGAGGCGCATCAGAGCGTTCGGGCTGCCCAACTCGAGTTCCCAGTGGGTTACGCTGCCGGAGTCGTCCTTCACGTCGATATAGAAACGCGCGTGCGGATTCATCCACTCGACCTTCGTGACCGTTCCGGTCAAGGTAACCGGCTTCGTTGCGTCGTACTCCGCCGCAAAGGAGTGGTGTGCCAGCACCGGACCGGCCGAGGCAAGCAGACCGAGGCCCGCCACCAATGCATAGAACTTAGCTTTCATCATAGTCTCCCCTCATTGAACTCTTTCAGAAAAAACTGATATATCGCAAAAAAGGCTACTGGGGCGAAAGTATCACGCCCCAAAGCCGGTGTCAAGGTCGCTTGCGCCCTACTGCGCGCCACTCATCGAAGGCTGCCCGAACACCTTCGCGTCGATCGGTACGTTTACCTTCACGTCGGTGATCTCGTAGGAATCCCGTCCGTCCAGCCACGACAGTTTGTACTGGAAGGGGAACTTGATCCCGTCGACATCGCGATAGTCGCCATAGTCGGCCTGAACCGGTACGCGGCCGATGGGCGACCGTCCGAAGCGGATTTCGCGCACCAGCAGACCGGATTCCTTGTCGAAATAAAGCGTCACGAGGATACCCCGCGGGCCGCGTCCCTGGACCACTTTAACTTCCTTGCCGTTGACCGTATCGGGATAGCCGACGCGCGGGTTGGTCAGCGTGTTCTTGATCTGGCCGGGGAAGGCCAACTCCGCGTCCAGGTGAAGCCCATCCAGTTCGGTGCCGGTGACCTTGTATTCACCCAGCAATGCGCGCGGGGTGGTGACCCAGCCGACGGTTCCGTCGAAAGCTCGGGTCTGGTTGCCGCGATCCGGGGCATCCTTGAAAGTGATTCGAAGCGTGCGCTTGTCCGGCGCCTGGGCGTAGATTTCGAATTGCCCGCCGCCCTTCACCTGCACGTAGCCGGCCTGGGTTCCGGTGGCGATGTAGCTCTTAAGACCAGCCAGTTTCTCGGCGCCGCCCAGGGCCGCAATATACTTGTCGAGAATCTGCGAGGCTGGCGGTGCATCGGGGTCCCGCGTGATCACGTCATCCGTCTCTTCGTTCGGTGGGCCGTAGAGGTGGTCCAGCGCGATGGTGGTTGCCGGAATGTCCTTGCCGTGATGGCAGGTCCAGCAGGTCACCATTTGCGCGCCGCCGAAGTTGTCGCGATTGATGACCGCCACCATCTCGACCATCTTGCGGGCCATCTTCTTTCGAGGCGTATCGACGACCCAGTCCACTTTGTCGGTGCCGGCGCCGGTATGGCAATCCGAGCAGTCGAATCCCAGGGCAGCGGCCATCACTCCCATGCTGCCCATGAAGTCGTCCACGGTAATCCCTTTCAGGGTGCTGGTGGTGACGTTCTTAAAAACTTGCCCCGCCGTTCTGGTACCGCTCATCGCGGCGGCTGCCTCGCTCTTGGAAGCAGTGGCCTGTGCCGCGGCGCGTTTCGAGATCGCTGCATTGACGGCAAACGCGAGTACGATTGCAGCGGCCGCAAGAGTCAGCCGCCTCATCCAAATCTTCATGACGTGGACCTCTCTAAAACAGAAGTGTGGTCTGGCGCAGCTTTCAGACAGCTGCTTCCAGTGCGCCCTTACCGGTCGCGCCAGTAGACGGGCGAACCTGGTAGCCAGCCTATCATACAAGAGCGGCGCTGGTAACGCACCGCTCCACTGGGAACGACGAAATTAAGGGAGCGTTTGTTACCGGCAGCGCTTTAGACTGGCCCGGCCGGGCACTTCGAATTGTCGCACAATTCTATACGCCGTCACAGCAAGCCCGCGCCTGGCTGGCCAACGGTCATCTTTTCAGCTTGAAATTGATCACTACGAGCTTTTTCCTGTCAAACATACTGATGGTCTTCCACGACGTGCTGACTCCTTCGCGTTCGGCTTTGAGCTGATAGTCGATATCGCTGGTCAGTCCGGCGAAGTGATAACGGCCATCGCGTCCGGTGATAAACGAGCGGATCTGTAGCGTCTTGCTGTTCTTCAATTGCAGTACAGCTTTGGCGGCAGGCTGGCCGGAGGCATCCGTCACAATGCCCTCCACCGAGCGCGCGTTGGTGTCCTCTTCCCGCACGCGCCCCTGTCCCCAGAGGCTGCAACAGAGAACCAGCGGCACGACCCACCGGGCGGCGGCCTTGGCTTTCATCACGCCTCCTTCTATTTCGATTGGGGCCGCAACTGGAAGGTTACGTCCGCGCGCTCTTCGCCCTGAATTTCAACGGACTTTTCCTGGCTTTGAAAGCCGTTGGCCTCCGCTTTCAGGCTGTAACGCATCGGGCCGGCAGGTACGCGAAACACGAACTCCCCGCGCGAGTCGGAGGTCGCGTGCGCCTTCTTCAAGCCCTTAGGGAGCGCCACACCCGGCCGAGGATCAGGCGCTAAGATGACGGCGGCGCCGGGGAGCGCGTAGCCGGATTGCTGGAACACGGTACCCGCCACCAGCGCATAGCTCTGAGCGGCCTTGCTGCCGGCAGCCCACGACGCGGGGAATAAGACGGCGGCCAAAAACAGGATCAGGCTAGTGCCAATCCTCTTCCTGCTCCTCTTCTTCTTCCTCGTCTTCATCCTCTTCATCCTCGTCGTAGTCGAAGTCTTCCTCTTCTTCCTCTTCGTCTTCGTCGTCCGCCGGCTCGAGTTCCAGAGGATCGAGCCCGGCCACACTGAGATTGGCGCCGCACTCGTCGCAGGTCAGCGTGTCGCCCTCGTCCAGTTCGTCCTCATCCACGTCAATCACCGCATCGCACTTTGGACAATTGACCATCTGCATTTCCCTCCCCGGGGCCCAATCTCTTTATACAAGAACCGGCGGCCAGCTAGCTACGCGTTTGCCTTCGCCATCCGTCTGCGTGTCGTGGGTGGAACCATGCCCTTCAACCGAAGATACACGAACAGCTGCGCGCGGTGCGTCAGTTCGTGCTCCTTCATCATTTGGAGCACCTCGAGCCGCGTGGCCCGCTGGCCATCCATGCGGATGATTTCGCCCGCGAAGAAATCGGCGGGCTGGGCGGTCAGTTCCTTGAAACGCGATTCCATGGCGGCACGCAGCTCACGCGCCAGTGCGCCGGCGCCCTCGGCTGGCGGCAACTGCGCCACATGCTTGTGCAGCATTTCACGGAACTGCGGCGTTGCCAGATTGTCGACCCCTTCCAGCAATATGCCGGTCAATGCATATCCAGCTTCGAGAATGTGCCGGCCAATTTCACCGAAACTCATCAGTTCGGGGACCGGCTTGTAATCCAAAGGCTGCGCGGAGAAATCTTCCACGGCCTGGGCGGTGTCTTCACGGACAGCCTTCCAGGAGTTCAGTACGGAATCGGGGCGTACCATAGCTTCAGTTTTACCATGCAGACCGTGGAAACGCGGGCCGATTTCTCTCAGCCCGCCGTGTTGTTCCGCTGGATGGTGCGCATCTCGTCGATGATGCGCTCGAAGATACGCTTCAGCGCGTCCCCCGTCAGCGGGCCGTGGTTATTTGCCGTGATGTTCTCGAAGACCTGCTCCTCGCGCTTGGGCTCGTAGACCGGCAGCGCGAGCGCCTGTTTAATGCGCCCGATTTCGTGCACAATCGCGGTGCGTTCGTTCAGCAGCGCCAGAATCTTCAGATCGACCAGGTCGATTTGCCGGCGGCACTCGGCGAGCTTTTCCATGCTCATGCGTTCTTCGATGGTAATCCACTGGAAAGCTCGCGGGCCAGAGCCTCCAGCCGGGCCGGGAGATCCGGGCTGGCGGCGTTCTCTTCAATGACGCGTTCGATGGCGCTGCCTACCACGACGCCATCGGCGACGGCGCCGACTTCGCGGACCTGATCGGCAGTAGAGATGCCGAAGCCGACGGCGAGCGGCAGTTTCGTAGCCTTGCGCATGGCGCTTACCAGGGGGGCGACGCTGCTCGAAACACTGGATCGCTCGCCCGTGACGCCGGTGCGCGAAACCAGATAAACGAAGCCCGTGGAATACTTCGCGACCAGCCTGAGGCGGCGCTCGCTGCTGGTGGGCGCGGCTAGAAACACGGTGTCGAGGCCGGCCTTGCGCATAACCGCGATGTACGGTTCCGCTTCTTCGACACTCAGGTCGGTCAGCAAGCAGCCGTCGATACCGCTCGCCGTCGCGGCTTTGGCTAAAGGCTCCAGGCCGTAACGCATCACCGGGTTCATGTAGGTGAACAGCAGCAGCGGGATTTCGGAACGCTGGCGGATGCGCGCGGCGATTTCCAGCACGGTAGCCAGCTTGGTGCCGGCCTTCAGCGCGCGATCGCTCCCACGCTGGATCACCGGGCCGTCGGCAATAGGGTCGGAAAAAGGCACGCCCAGCTCGATGAGATCGGCTCCGCCGCGTTCGAGCGCGGCCACCAGGTCCGGCGTGCACGCGGGTGACGGATCTCCAGCGGTGATGTAGGCGATCAGGGCAGGGCGCTTCTCGGCATGCAGCCGCTCAAACAGGCGGCCAATTCGGGTCTGGGTCGTCATTTCTGATCCGGCTCGTCGAGTTCCTTCAGATTTTCGCGGTAGATATCGGTGTCCTTGTCGCCGCGGCCGGAGAGATTGATGACGAACAACTCGTCCTTCGCGGCTGGCGCGCGGCGCAGCGCTTCGGCCACGGCGTGCGCCGATTCGAGTGCTGGAATGATGCCCTCGGTTCGCGCCAGCGTCCGCGCCGCATCCAGCGCTTGGCTGTCGGTGACCGAACAATACTCCGCCCGCTTCTGATCGTGCAGCCAGGCGTGTTCGGGACCAACCAGCGCGTAGTCCAAGCCCGCCGATACCGAATGCGTCAACGCGACTTGGCCGTCGGCGTCCTGCAACAGATAGCTGTGAGCTCCATGCAGCACGCCAGGAGCGCCTCCCGAGAAACGTGCGGCGTGCGCGCCCAGTTCGCCGCCGCGGCCGCCGGCTTCAACGCCGATTAACTTCACATCCTCGTCGCCCAGGAACGCGTGAAACATGCCGATGGCGTTGCTGCCGCCGCCAACGCAAGCAAAGATCGAATCCGGCAGCCGCTGCTCGCGCTCCAGAATTTGGACGCGCGTTTCTTCGCCGATGACGCTGTGAAAATCGCGAACCATCATCGGATACGGATGCGCGCCGAGCGCCGAGCCAAGCAAATAATGCGTGCTTTGTACGTTGGTCACCCAGTCGCGCATGGCTTCACTAATGGCGTCTTTCAGTGTCCGGCTGCCGTTGGTGACGCCGACCACCTTCGCGCCCAGAAGCCGCATGCGGAAGACGTTCAGGCGCTGCCGTCGCATGTCTTCCTCGCCCATATAGACGATGCATTCCAGTCCAAACAGCGCGCAGACGGTAGCAGTGGCGACGCCGTGCTGTCCTGCGCCGGTTTCCGCGATGATACGCTTCTTGCCCATGCGCCGCGCCAGCAGCGCCTGGCCCAGGCAGTTGTTGATCTTGTGCGCGCCGGTGTGCAGCAGGTCCTCGCGCTTGATGTAGATCTTGGCGCCGCCGTGGATCTCGCTGAGGCGTTTTGCAAAGTAAAGCGGCGTCGGGCGGCCGGCGTAGTTGGCCAGCAGATCCTCCAACTCCGCTTGAAACGCCGGGTCCCGACGGGCTTCCAGATAAGCCTGCTCGAGTTCTTCGAGGGGCGCCATCAGGACTTCGGGCACGTAGCGGCCGCCGTAAGGGCCGAAGTGGCCCCCAGCATCCGGTAGTTGCAATAGGGTCTCAACTGTTGAGAGCGGCATGGATGAACTTTCTCATCTTTTCGTGATCTTTGATGCCTGGCGATTTCTCCAATCGGGAACAGGCGTCGACGCCCCACGGGTGGGCTTGTTCGATGGCGGTTCGGACATTCGACGCATCCAGGCCGCCGGCGACAATGATCTTCTGTTCGAGATGCGGCGCCTGCGACCAATCCCAGGTTTTGCCCGTGCCGCCGGACGCGGTATCCATCGGAGAATCGATCAGTACCGCTTCGACGTCTCCCAGAAGCGCCAACGCGACTTGGTCGACTGGCGACATCGCCTGCCAAATCCGAACCCCACGACCTTCGGAGATCCCGTGAAGCTGCGCGATATCAAGCCCCGCCTCGATCACGATTCTTGCGATCGTCTCCGCTCGCTCGTTCACGAAGACCCCGACTTTCCAAACGTTCGCTGGCAGTTTCTCGGCAATCATCGCCGCACCGGTGGGGGAAATATAGCGCGGGCTCTCACGATAGAAATTGAATCCGATGGCGGAAGCACCGGCCTCGACTGCGGCCAGGGCGTCCTCGCGGTTCGTTATGCCGCAGATTTTTACCATCACAACGACACCATCATGCCAACAACGCCTGGAGCGCGCCCGCCGGATCGCCCGATTTCATGAGATGCTCGCCCACCAGAAACGCCTGATAGCCTGCCGCACGCAACCGCGCGACATCGGCAGTGTTGTGGATGCCGCTTTCGGCCACTTTGACGACACCGGCCGGGATCTTCTCGGCCAGCCGCAGCGCCGTGTCGAGGCTGACCTCAAACGTGTTCAGGTCCCGGTTGTTCACTCCGATGATACGCGCGCCCGAGGCGACGGCCGGCTTAAGTTCTTCGGCGTCGTGCACTTCCACCAGCGCCGCCATGCCGTAGCGCTCGGCCAGTTCGCGAAAGTCACGCATCTGGCGCTCGGAAAGGATGGCTGCAATCAGCAATATGGCGTCGGCGCCGTGCGCGGCAGCTTCCTGCACGTGATAGGGGTCGATGGTGAAATCCTTGCGCAGGACCGGCAGGCTAACCGCGCTCCGGGCCGACTCCAGGTCGGCCAGCGAGCCTTGAAAATGTTTCTCATCCGTAAGGACCGAAAGCGCTGACGCGCCGCCCTGTTGATAGAGGCGCGCGATCCCGGCTGGGTCAAACTGGGCGGCCAAAACTCCCCGGCTGGGTGATGCTTTCTTGATTTCGGCGATGACGGCGGGCTGGCGGCTGGTCAGAGCTCCGGCGAAATCCCGCCGCCCGGCCGTCGATTTGTCTGCCAGTTCCTCGACACCGGGCGCCCGATGGGCCAGATCGAGCTTCTTCTGCTCGACAATTTGGGCCAGGATGCTGGGAATCGCCTTCACCATGGGCGGGGAATATCAATTGTACCGCGGTGTTGCCGGCGGCGCTCGAACGGCAACTGAATTGCTAAACTGAAAGACGTGACCGACATGCCCAAACCCGCTACCTCCCGTCCCGGCCTGTTCGGCGCCGACTAATCTCTTCCTTCTACCGGCCGTTTCTTTCCCGAAAACTGCAGATAGAAAAGGAGATTTAGATGCTTACCAGCGAAAAGGTCCGTCCGGACCTTCCCAACATTCTGATGGACCTTCCGGGCCCGCGCGCCAGGGCGGTGATCGAGCGCGACCGCAAGGTGATCTCGCCATCCTACACGCGTTCTTACCCCTTGGTGGCGGAGCGCGGCGAAGGCGCCATTGTCGAGGACGTCGATGGCAACCGGTTCTTGGACTTCAGCGCCGGCATCGCCGTGGTGTCCACTGGCCACTGTCATCCCAAGGTGGTAGCGGCGATCGAAGAACAGTCCCGTCGGCTGATTCACATGTCGGGCACGGATTTTTATTACGAAAACATGGTGCACCTGGCTGAGAAGCTGGGCGCCACTGCTCCGGGTGGCGCCGGTGTGCCGCGCCGCGTCTACTTCGGCAATTCCGGCGCGGAGGCGATTGAAGCGGCCATGAAACTGGCGCGCCATCACTCCGGCCGCGACAAGTTTATTGCGTTTGGCGGCGCTTTCCATGGCCGCACGATGGGCGCTCTGTCGCTGACCGGAAGCAAGGTGGTGCAGCGGCAAGGCTTCGGCCCCCTGGTCCCGGGCGTCTACCACGCAAAATATCCGGATTCGTACCGGCGTCCGGAGGGCGTCAGCGCGGAGGATCACGCCGTGGCGTGCGTCCGCTGGATCGAAGACGAGCTTTTTCGCACGGTGCTGCCAGCCGAAGAAGTGGCGGCGATTGTCGTGGAGCCGATTCAGGGCGAAGGCGGATACATCGTGCCGCCGGCGGCGTTTTTCGCGGAACTGGAATGCCTTGCCAACAAGCACGGCATCCTGCTCGTGTTCGACGAAGTGCAATGCGGCATGGGCCGAACCGGGCGAATGTGGGCGGCCGATCATTTTGGGGCGGTGCCGGACATCTTCACCTCGGCGAAAGGAATCGCGAGCGGTCTGCCGTTAGGCGCCACCGTGGCGCGGTCGGAAATCATGGACTGGCCGGCGGGAGCGCATGCGTCGACGTTCGGCGGCAATCCCGTGGCGGTCGCGGCTGCGCTGGCGACGATGGATCTCCTTCAAAGCGAGCTGATCGACAACGCCGCGCGCATGGGTGACCATATTCTGGGCCGCCTTCTGGATTGGCCCAGACGCTTCCCGCATGTGGGCGATGTGCGCGGGCTGGGGCTGATGATCGGCATCGAGATCGTCCACGATCAAAGCAAGAAAGACCGCGCGCCCGAGCTGCGCAACCAGATCGTGGAGATGGCGTTCCAGCGGGGCCTACTGGTGCTGGGCGCTGGGCGCAACACCATCCGGCTCAGCCCGCCGCTGATCATCACGCGCGATCAAGCCGATTTCGCCGTGGCTACACTGGAGGAATGCCTGAACGCGGTGGAGTAGCCACCAAGCGCGCCTCTTCCCAACTTACTCTTGACGTCGGCTGCGGTATCAAGAAGTATCCCGGCTCCATCGGGGTGGACCGCAATCCGGCCAGCCGCGCCGACGTCCTCTGCGATCTGGATCGATTCCCATATCCCTTCCGTGACAGTTGCTTCGGCAGCCTGCGCGCGATCCACGTGATAGAGCACGTTTCTGACGTGATCCGCGCCATGGAGGAGTTTCACCGCATCGTGGCTCCCGGCGGCCGCGTTTTCTTAGTCACGCCGCACTACACCGATTTCAGTTCCTTCTGCGATCCCACCCATCGCTGGCATCTGAACAGCTTTTCGTTCCGCTACTTCGGCGAAGATCACGGCGGCTTCGGCTACTACACTTCAGCGCGATTCCGCGAAGTCTCCGTGCATGTGCGCCTGCTCGCGCTGTGGCGCTGGCTCGGGTTCGAATTTCTGGTGAATCACTTCCCGCGCTTCCGTCGCTTTTGGGAATACTATTTGTGCTATGTCGTGCGCGGAAAAGTGATGGAGTTCGAGTTCGAAGTCCTGAAGCGTGACGCTTAGGAGACCATCGTGGGTGTCTGGTTCGCGGACACCAAAATGGCACGCCGGTCCCTGGTTACATCCATCGCAATCTGCAGAATGGATCGAAAAGAGTTGAAAGACTGCTCGGACAGATCATCCGCGTCAAGATCCTGCACAGCTTCCGAAAGAACTGCCAATAGCTCGCGCCAGATACGTTCCAGAGACGCCAGCGAATCCACCTCTTGTGCCGAGTTCATCAGCGCCACGACCCGGTTGCTGTACCGGTCCGCAGTAGTTTTCTGTTGACTTTGCATCCATCGCTTCAATTCCCAAATCCAGGACGCGATCATAACGACTACCGTCAGCAACAGGCCCACATAGTCGGCATGCGCCAGCAGGAAAGACGGCTTGTCCTTGTCATAAAAGTTGAGAGCGCCTGGATGCATCGGAGGGCCGAGTCCGGATTGCGTCTCGGGGCGGCGCACCTGCGCCAGCAGCAAGCGTACTTCGGTCAGCTGCTCCGGAATCTCCTGCATGATTTCCTGCCGCCGCTCCATCAGAACGCCTGTGATTGCCCGGATCGCAGCCTGATCGGCGTCTTCGCGAGCTAGCAGCGTGCGATGAACCGCCACCGTCGGCAGGTCCTGCGCGGGGACCGGCGGGCTCCCCGAATAGGCTCCTTGCGGGATGAGCGCCGGTTCGAACGCCGGATACTTCATCTTGATCGCCGCCGCATGCTCGATTGGAAGAAGGCGGACCTTGCCGGTCTCCACCAACCCCTGGATGTGTGGATTGCCCAGCGCCCGTACGCGGAAGATCGCGTCAGCCTGTCCTTGCAAGAAGGCTTCATCGGCCGATTCGTCAGTGGCGCCGACAAACCGAAAATCGTCTGGATGCAGGTTGAAGTGTTTGGCAACCCGAAGAAAAGATTGAAACTGGCCTCCACTCCGGGGCAGCGCGATGCGCTGACCTTGTAGATCTGTAAATGTCCGTAACGTCGAATCCTTAGATACCAGCAGTTGAAACGTGTCGTCGAACACGATCGCGAGAATGCGCGCCGTTGGTCCAGGCACAACATCGGCCTGGGCCGCGGCCAGTTGGGCGCGGCCATCTTCCAGCATCTGCAGGTTTTCGACGGTCCCGTCGGTCGCGAGAAGCGCGATCCGAATCTTAGGGTAGTGCCGCTCGACAACCTGCTTCAGCGCGTTGCCCAGGATGTAGCTTTCCCCGCTGGGAGCCCCAGCGGCCAGAGTCAGGCGCTGAGTTTTGGAGCGTTGCAGGAAGCTAACTGCCAGAGCGGCAATGACACCCAGGCTCACGGCGAGGACGGCGGCTCGCAGGACGCGGTTGAAGTCCAACCTGGTCATCTTCAGAAAGTAATGTGAGAGCTGACCGAAATCGCTCTCACGCTACCTTCAAACGCTTTCGGCTGCCGTAGTCTTTCCGATCAGCGCCTTCACTAACGCGGCACCGTCCGGACTCCCGAGTCCGGTGCAAGCATCCCAGTTCGCACGGGCGGAATAGTGGCCGTTATTGCCGCTGGTGATATCCCGGAACGCGACGCTGCCGACCTGGTAGAGCGCCGGCTGCACGAAGCCGAGCGGACGGCCCAGTTGTTGGTTGATGAGCGCCGTTAGGCCCGCCCAGAGCGGGGCGACAGCGCTGGTTCCGCCGATGACGGTCTTCTTTCCGTCCACGCGCACCACGTACCCGGTAACCGGATCGGCGTCTCCGGCGACGTCCGGCACGCCGCGCCCGGCGAAATTGGTCTCAGGCTGCTTGGGCACGCCCGCCGACGATTGGTAACTAGGAAGGGCGAAGAGTTTGCTTACGCCGCCTCCGGTCGCGCCTTCTTTGCTCGCGAGTTCGTTCCACACGACTTCGCTGGCCAGAGCGCCATTCGACGTATTTAGCCGTGTTCCGCCACAGGCCAGCACGGGCGGCAAACAGGCCGGCAGATCCACGTGCAGCTTCCCGTCACTCTCGCCGTCGGTGGCGCCGTCATCGCCGGCAGCCACGGTGACCGTGACACCGACGGCGGCTGCGTCGGTGACCGCCTGCAACATGGCGTCGCGAGATTGCTGGGTCCAGGTGTCCTCCGGTCCTCCCCAGCTGATGGAGAGTATCGATGGGTTGTGTACGGTGTCATGTACCGCGGTGGTGATGGCGTCGTGAAAGCCCTGGTCGGTGTTGGGGGCGAAATACACAACAATCCGCGCGCCCGGCGCAACGGCTCCGGCCACTTCGATGTCGAGCATGACCTCGCCGTCGGAGTTCTTGTCCACACCCGGCTTGTTCACGCCCTGGTCGACGGCGACGGAGGTCACAGCAGGAGGTTTGATCCCCAGGCTGTCGAAGTAGGTCTTCAGGTCCGACGTGCGGAAGCCGCCGCCCAGCTCCAGGATCGCAATGGTCTGCCCGGCTCCGCTGACTCCAGTCGGGAAATTGTAGAGTTTGGCGACTTGCGGCGGAGTCAAAGACCCGGGAGGCTGCGACGCATGAATGCGCACATGCGGCTTGGCCACCGGACGATTGTCCAAGCCCAGCACCGCGGTGACCAAGGGTTGGAGTTCCTCGGGAATCATGATGGGGCCGGTACGGCCACGATACCTGCCGTGCGGAGAATCGTAGTAGGCGAGCGAGGTTCCGAACGCCCGCTGCATGTTCTCCGCGGTACCCGAGAGAACCACGGTGCGCCGGGCCTGGCTGCGCTCCGATACCGTGAGGCCGAACTCATGCGCGAAGGCCTCGATGGCGGCAATATCGGCAGGGGCGGCTCCGTGAAGTGTCCCGTACTCTTGGCGTGTGTGATGGTGAACGGTCTGGGGATCGGTAAATGCAAACGATTCGGCTGACGCTGTGGGCGTTCTGCGCCGCAGCACGACCGTTGCGCTCACGATCTCGTTGTTTTCGATTGCCCGCGCGACGGACGCGCCGGACATGGGTTCGCGATGGCTGCCGGCCAACACGATCTTTTTTTCAAATGGCATAGATCGCCTCCTTGTTGGCTACCGCGACGGGTAGTGGTCTAGCAGAAGGGTAAGGCCACGCGCTGCCGAAAGCAAGGGGTTCCTTTTCGCACTTTCGGCCCCGACCCACGCCGAAGGGAATATACTGGTTCGCACTGGAGGGGAACAGTGAAGCACTTTCCAAGGGCGTTGTTTCTCGTTTTCCTGCTGCCGCAATTCGTGCTGGCGCATCACGGCGGGTCCGAATACGACATGAAACAGACCGTGGTGTACAAGGGCAAGCTCACGCATGTGGATATGATCAATCCGCATTCCTGGCTGTACTTCGACGTCACGGATAAAGACGGCAAGGTCAGCCATCATCGCTGCGAGATGCGGTCGGTCCACGTGCTACGGCGCTCGGGCTGGACCAAGGAAAACTTCCCGGTGGGCCAGCAAGTCACTATCGAAGCGGCGCCGAACCGGACCGATCCTGATTCTTGTTATCTCGAAACGATCGTGGCGGCCGACGGGACCCGCATGGACCGCTATGGCCAATATGTCAAAGCGCCGCAGGGAGGCGTACAGGAAGTGCGAGGCCCGATCGAAGAGCCAAAGGCGAATCGGCCGGCGCGGCTGCCTTCCGGTGAGCCGAATTTAGCGGGCGACTGGGCGCCGGTTCAGCTGGTGATGGTCAATCCGCGCGGCACCGGCGGAGGATTGGTTCCACTCGACAAGTTGGATACGTACAAACCGGGCGACCGTCCGGCGATTTCGTTCGCGGCTTTAACGAAAGCCCAGAGCGCCGGAGCGCGCCTCTATGGCGGGACCGAATTGACGCCGGCCGGAGAGAAGGCCGCCAAGGAGTTCAAACGCGAAGACAACCCGCGGTTTCACTGCCAGACCACGAGTATTTTGTTTGATTGGACCTTCGACGGGCCGGTCGATCGCATCACGCAGAACAAGGACACGATCACGCTGGAATACGGCCAGTTTGGACTGAAGCGCACCATCCACATGAACATGAAGGAGCACCCGCGCAACCTGAAGCTGACTCGTACGGGCCACTCCATCGGACATTGGGAAGGCGACACGCTTGTGGTGGATACCGTGGGATTCTCGCCGGGATTCCTGAATCCGCCGGTGCGAAACAGCGATCGGCTGCACACCGTCGAACGGTTTACGCTGGACCAGAAAAAGATGGCGTTGATGCGCAGCTACACAGCCGAGGATCCGGTGTACCTGAAGGGCAAATACACCGGGTCGGATACAATTCTGGTGGCGGATGCGCCGTTCAATCCGGGCGCGTGCAAGGAATTGAATTTCATCGATTACTCGAAGGTTCAGAAGCGCTAAGTCTGCCGGGCAACAATCGCCAAAGAAGTTCGCGATTTGGGAGACAATCTGTCGGGTTTGCCCACTCTTCTGCTTAGGCCCGCGGCTGAATCCGTCGCTAGTACCGTAAAGAATATGCCGCGGCATCCCGATGGAATCTACCAGCGGCTGCACCGGTACGCGGCCGGCGGAGAGCTTTTACCGTGGCACGCTTATACGAGTTCGCGGACCTGCTCCGGCATCACGGCCGGCAGCAAAAAATGGGCGACGATCAGGTCCTCGGCCGCCGCGGTGAAGATATTGCCCAGCGCTTCCTGCAACGGTCCGGCATCATCGTGGTGGACCGCAACTATAGCATGGCCTCCGGCGCGGGCGAACTGGATCTGGTTGGCTGGGAAGGGGATACGCTGGTGTTTGTGGAGGTCAAGGCGCGCGCCACCGACGTCCACGGCGCGCCGGACCGGGCGATCGGCCCTCAGAAGGAACGCAACCTGGTCCGCGCGGCTCGCGAGTATGCGCGTCACGCCGAAGTTCCCTGGCAGAAAGTCCGCTTCGATGTTGTCAGCATTGTCCTTAGCACTCCGCCGGCGATCAGTCACTACCGCGACGTCTTTGGACCGTCGGTCGCGTGAGCTATAATCTCCCCTTGCCGTCCCGTCTCCCAGCGAAAGGATTCCCGCGTTGCCGCAGTTACGCAAAGACCCCGTAACCGGCCGCTGGGTGATCATTTCGCCGGAACGCACCCGGCGCCGCAGCGATTTCATCGGTACGCGGGATCTGCCCAAGTCCCAGGTGCACTGCCCGTTTTGCTTTGGCCACGAAGCCGACACGCCGCCCGAGATCCTCTCTTACCGTGAACATGGAAATGGCGCGTGGAAGACCCGGGTGGTTCCGAACAAGTTTCCAGCCTTGCGCGTGGAAGGCATGCTGGAGCGAGCGGGCGAAGGCCTGTACGATCACATGAGCGGCATCGGCGCGCATGAAGTGATCATCGAAACGCCCGAACATCGGACTTCGCTGGCCGACCTGCCGGAGAAACGGGTGGAGGACCTGTTCTGGGCTTTTCGCGACCGCACGCTGGACCTGAAGCGGGACACGCGCTTGCGCTATATCCTGCTGTTCAAGAACCATGGCGAGGCGGCCGGCGCCTCCATCGAGCATACGCATTCCCAGTTGATCGCGCTGCCTGTGGTTCCCATCCAGGTGCAGGAGGAACTCGAGGGGAGCCGGCGTTATTTCGCTTTCAAGGAGCGCTGTGTCTTTTGCGACATCGTGCGGCAGGATTCCGCGGCGGGCGGCGCGCGGGTAATCTTGGAAACCGAAGAGATTGTGGCAATTTCGCCCTATGCGCCGCGCTTTCCGTTCGAAACCTGGGTGCTCCCTCGGGCGCACTACTCCCACTTCGAGACCGCGCATCCCAGCCTGATCCAAGGCCTGGCTTGGGCGGTGCGGTCCATTATCCGCAAGATGGAGAAGGTGCTGGAACATCCGGCATACAATTTTCTGATTCACAGCGCGCCGGTGCAGGAGGGCCCGCTGGAGCATTACCACTGGCACCTGGAGATTATCCCGCGCGTGACGCGGGTGGCCGGGTTCGAATGGGGAGCGGGTTTTTATGTCAATCCCACGCCGCCGGAGGAATCGGCGCGGTTTCTACGCGACGCTGGGCTCTGACGGAGCCGGCAGCATCGGGGGCATCCAGGAGTAATTCGGCGTTGCTTGGAGGAGGGTGCGGGCTGCCCGTTCGGGCTTTTCAGTTTCGAACAGACAAGTTCGAGAACCTGCCCGCCCCTCCACGCGCACAATGATTGCGCTCTGACTCACGCGGTATGCCATCTCGGCCCCGTGGTGCAGTTGCAGGGATTCCAGTGGCCAGTCGGAGTCGGCCACCATGCGAATCCCCTGCGGGGTCATGAGGATAGTCATGTCCGTGGGAGTGTGACCGGCCTGGACAACGTTTTCGGCGGCATTGAGAATCTCGACCGCGTTGTCTACAAACCTGCTCACAATTCTCTTATCGGGGAGCCGGACAGGGGTTTGAAAGTATTTCGGGCCTTAGTACTCGTTAGGCGAACGGTTTGCGTCCCCTTACAATGGGGGTATGCGCATCCTGCTCTTTAGCGGCAAAGGAGGCGTGGGCAAGACCAGCATTGCCGCGGCCACCGGGCTGCAGTTATCCCGCCTCGGCTACCACACGTTGGTAATGAGCGTCGATCCGGCGCACAGCCTGGGCGACGCCTTCAATCTCGAAGAGGGCCTCTTCACCGAGAAAACCAACGACCCCTATTCGATTGACAAGCACCTCTCCATCCAGGAGGTCAACATCCAGAAGGAAATCAAGCGGCATTGGCGCGAGATTTCCACTTACGTCGTTTCGGTGCTACGCACTACGGGCATCAGCGACGTCGAGGCTGAAGAGCTGGCCATCCTGCCGGGCATGGAAGAGCTGAGCGCGATGATGTATGTCAATCAGTACCGGCGGGAGGGCAGGTACCAGGTGATCGTGCTGGATTGCGCGCCCACGGCCGAATCGATGCGCTTCGTGAGCATGCCGACGACGCTCGAATGGTACATGAAGCACATCTTTCCGTTCCAGCGCGGGCTGCTGAAGGCGGTGCGGCCCGTGGCCAACCGGATATCGCCGGTGGAACTGCCCACAGACAGTTACTTCGCTAACATTCAGGATCTGTTCGGGCGTCTGGAGGGCATCGCGGAACTGCTGGAAGA
Source organism: Bryobacteraceae bacterium (assembly GCA_035501155.1). Classification (GTDB taxonomy): domain Bacteria; phylum Acidobacteriota; class Terriglobia; order Bryobacterales; family Bryobacteraceae; genus Palsa-89. Next base: position 256,525 of record DATJWO010000019.1, on the reverse strand, counting down.
TCCCCGGACCACCAGCGTCCGGCTTGTTACCAATCCGGAAAAAATGGTGCTGCGTGAGACGCAGCGGGCTTTCGTCTATTTTTCGCTGCACGGCCTGACGGTGGATGGCGTGGTGGTGAACCGCGTGTTGCCGGACACGGTGACGGACAGTTGGTTTGACCAGTGGCGGGCTTCGCAAGCGCGCATTCTGGACGAAATCGAAGAGTATTTCGCGCCGGTCGCCATGAAGCGCGTGCCTTTGTTCACGCACGAGGTATTGGGGCGGGACCGTCTGTTTGAGCTGGCGCATGCGCTGTACGGCGAGAGTGAAGATCCGGCTGCGGTGGTGCGCACCGAGGCGCCTTACACCTTCGAGAAGCGGAACTCCCACTACGAAGTACGGTTGAATTTGCCGTTTGCGGTCAAGGGCGAGGTGGGTCTGTTCAAAAAAGGCGACGAACTGGTGGTGGAAATCGGGACGCTGCGGCGCCATATTGGGTTGCCGGCGTCCATGGCGTCGCTGACGCCCACGCGCGCCTCGCTGCAGAATAAAATGTTAACAGTGGAGATGAAGGAGGGCTGAAGTGGACGAACAACAAAGCACGGCCCAGCCCGGCGCACAGCATGCCGGCTGTTTTTTCTGCACGGTGGCGGCGCCGCAGATCGAAGCGTTTCTGGACCACATCTGGCCCGAGAATACACGTGAGCACTTTCGCAACGCCCGCCTCGAAATGCTGAAGGGGATGCGCAGCATGCTGGACGCGCGGATCGAGCATCTTTCCCAGCACGAGCAGAGGGGCACCAAGATCGCGGTAGAGTAACCGAGCCGCGACCATGAGGGAGCGTTATCGCTGGCTCAAGCCGCCGTCGATCGCCAGGATCTGGCCGGTGACGAAGTTCGAGGCGTTGAGGAAGTAGAGCACCGCATCGGCGATTTCTTCCGGGGTGCCAGAACGTTTCGCTGGGGTTGCGGCAATCAGCTCTGCGGCCCGCGGGTCCTGATCGGAAGCTAGAATCACTCCGGGCGCGACCGAATTCACCGTGATCTCCGGCGCGAAAGCCTTCGCGAGCGCGCGCGTTAGCATGATGACACCAGCCTTTGAAGCGCAGTAATGCGCGTACATGTCCCACGGCCGGATGCCGCCCAGCGAGCTGAGATTTACGATGCGCCCGCCGCCCGTCTTCTTCATCAAGAGCGCGCCCTGCTGGCAGCAGAAGAAAGTCGCTTTCAGATTGACGGCGTGGATGTAGTCCCAGTCGGCTTCGGTGAGGTGCAGCGGGTCGCGGCGCTGGAAACGTGCTGCGTTATTCACCAGGCCGTATAGTGAGCCGAGCCGCTCCTCCACTTCGCGAAACAGCCGTTGGATCTCGCTGACCCGTTCCAGGTTGGCCTGAAACAGCGGCGCGGAGCCGCACTCTTCGGCGGTGGCGCGGGCTTCCTTCTCCGAGCCGCCGTAGTGAATCGCGACGCGGTAGCCGGACTGATAAAGCCTCAGCGCGATGCCGCGCCCGATGCGCTTGGCTGCGCCTGTCACCAACACTGTTTGCTTGTCGGCCATCTAGCGCAGCGTTTCCTGGCGCTCGGTAAGGAAGTGAAGAAAATGGTGATCGAGATCGTAGCCGAAGCCTGGCGCGTCGCGGGTCACGATGGTTCCGTGGGGAGTCACTTCCACCGCAGGCTGGATAATATCGCGCGCCCAGTAGCGTTGGCTGGCCGACACGTCGCCGGGCAGAGTGAAATTGGGCAGCGTGGCCATCGCGATGTTGTGCGCGCGGCCGATGCCGGATTCGAGCATCCCGCCGCACCAGACCGGAATCCCGGAAGCTTGCGCGACATCGTGCACGCGCTTTACTTCGGCGAAGCCGCCGACGCGGCCCAGCTTGATGTTGATGATGCGCCCGGCGTCCATGGCGATGGCCTGCTCGGCGTGATGCGCGGAGCGGATGCATTCGTCCAGGCAAATCGGTGTGCGGAGCTGGGCCTGGAGCTTCGCGTGGTCGATGATCTCGTCGTGTGCGAGCGGCTGTTCGATCATCATCAGGTTGAATTCGTCCAGGCATTTCAGGCGCGGCGCGTCGGCCAGCGTGTAGGCGGAGTTGGCGTCGGCCATGAGAAGAATATCGGGGAACCGGCGGCGCACTTCGCGAACTACTTCGACGTCCCAACCCGGCTTGATCTTCATCTTGATGCGCTGGTAGCCGGCGGCGAGTTCGGTTTCAATCTTCTCGATCAACTGGGGCACGGAGTCCTGGATGCCGATGGAGACACCGCACGGGATCTCGCGCCGCGCGCCGCCGCCGATCTGCTGGTAGAGCGGCTGGTTGTTCAGGCGAGCTTCCAGATCCCATACAGCGACCTCCAGTCCGCCACGGGCCATCTGATGGCCGCGGATGTGGGCCGTGCGCGCGCCGACTTCGGCCGCCGATTCAAATTTTTGATGCAGGACTCTTGGAGCAACGAAGTCGCGCAAGATCAGCCACGCCGACCCGGTCCATTCTTCGTTGTAGAACGGATTTTCGCCTGCGGTGACTTCGCCCCAGCCGGAGATGCCGTCCGAGACGACCTCGACCAGCACGATGCTGCGATCTGTAGTCCGGCCGAAACTGGTCTCGAAGAAATGGACCAGCGGCATCCGGATTTCGCGCAGATGGATTCTGTCTAGTTGGATTCCCATTTGCCTAACAGATATGTGCCTGCTTGCTCGGACTTCTCAAAACCGATCACCGCCAGGCCGCGCGCGAACCCCGCTCGAAATTCGTCGCTGACTTTCGTTTGGATGGCGAGCGCGCGCTTTGGATCAGCGTTGCGGATCGTCGCGATATCGGATGGGACGGCGATGCGTGTTTCGATTGGATTGCGCTTAAGCGGCTGTCCGGCGAGGATCGCTTCGACACGAGCGCTCTTCAACCACCACTCCGCCGTGCAGCGGTCGGTCGGGAGGCCTCCGTGCAGCGGGCTGCTGGTGGTCCCATATTGATTGAGCACGTAGCGGCGCACAATGGCGCCCAGTCGCTCCATGTTGAAAAAGGCGTTCTTGATCTCCAGTGGATCGAAGGTCCACTCCATCAGTTCGATGCCGCGGGCGAGCGCGTCGTCTCGCTGGGCGAGCTTCAGACTGCGTCCCACACCGGCGTTGCGGTACTCCGGCGCCACGGCCAACATGTGGCTGTGCAGATAGGTTTTGCCGCCTGCTTTCAGCCCCGGAATCGCCAGGCAGAATCCGATCATTTTCTTTCCATCGAACGCGCCGAACACCTGACCGCCGATCTTAGTAGCCACCACGAATAGCCGCAGCGGAATCAGCTCGACGTCCTCGAAGCCCCAGGTCTGCTTCTGTAACCGCACGGCCTCCTGCAGCTCCGCGTGCGCGGTCAACGGCCGGATCTCAATGGTCAAGCGCCTTGGCCTCCTGCCAGAGCGCTTCCATCTCCTCTAGCGTCGCCCCCGGCAGCGTCGCGCGACTCTCCACGTGCGCGAAACGCTTGCGGAACTTCGCATTGGTTTTTCGCAGCGCCTGTTCGGGATCCACTTTCAGGAATCGAGCCAGGTTCACCTGGACGAACAGCAGATCGCCGATCTCGCCTTCTACTTCCTCGTGCGATTCGGCTTCGCGGGCTGTTGCCAGCTCGCGAAGTTCTTCGTCGAGCTTTTCGAGCACCTGGCTCGCATTGTCCCAATCGAAGCCGACGCTGGCGGCTTTGGAGCTGATCTGCTGCGCTTCCACCAGCGCCGGCAACATGCGCGGCACTGATTCGAGCAGACCGCGCTGCGGTTTGCCTTTGCTCTTCTTTTCGTCGGCTTTGATTTCATCCCAGCGCTTCTTGACATCGTCGGCGGTTTTGGCGGTACCTTCGCCGAAGACGTGCGGATGGCGGCGGATCAGTTTCTCGGCGATGGCATCGAGCGAATCATCGATGCGGAATCTGCCTTCTTCCGAGGCCATTTGAGCGAAGAAAACGGCCTGCAGGAGCAGGTCGCCGAGCTCTTCCGCGAGGCCCGACCAATCGCGCTGGTCGATGGCGTCCAGCACCTCGTAGGTTTCTTCGAGCAGGTAAGGCTTGATGGTGTCGAAGTTCTGTTCGCGATCCCACGGGCAGCCGCCTGGAGCGCGCAGCCGCGCCATGATCCCGACCAGACGTTCAAACTTCTCACCAGTGGTTTTCGGATCCTTTGGCATGCCTGAGGCGTTGGAAACCCCAGTCTACCAAACAACAGAATGCCGGCCTCCAGGAACTGCAGAGGCCGGCTTGAGGAAAGGGCGATGAGTTACTTCGTGCCGGCCATTTCAGGCGAAGTCACGTGGGCCGCGATCTTGGATGCGTTGAGCAACGGCGCGGTGAGGTGGAAGCTGCGCTCCGGCAATTCGACGCCGGATAAGAACAGCTCTCCGTTCTTGCGCTCGAAGACCAGCTGGGCCTTGGTGGTCGATTCGGTGGGCGCGGCGGTGACTGCCAGAAGCGCGGCCGAGCGGGAAGTGCCGCGGATCACCAGCACGCTCGACATGTCGGGAGACTCCAGCGTGTAGTCGCCGGCCGGCATCATCTTTCCGCCCGCGGCGAATGCAAAAGGCACGTGCACATTGGCCAGTGTGGATTCCGCGTTCACCGTGGCGGTGAACGCACCAATGCCCGCGAGCAGGCAGACTACTTTCATCAATCGGTTCGTCATGAGACACTCCTTGTGTTGTCTTGGTCGTTATGGATACTGGTGGCTACAAGACGCCTCACACGAGCAACGCACGGGGCGGTGTTGGTGGCGCCAAAACTTCCGCGCAAAACAGGGGAATGTCTTCGAGGACTGCGGAATTACCGGCAAGCTAGCCTTCGCTTCCCGGATTGCTTACAAATCAAGAATAACCCGGAATGGTTCGGCGATCCAATCAATAATTTCTATCCGGTCGATGTAAGGCCTTGCCCGGATTGATGTTGGCGATGGGCTTCGAGCGGTTAAAATAAAGACTACGATGAGTGACCAGGAGTATCCACTTCCGCCGGCAACGTTCGAGTTTCTGATCCTGTCGCTGCGTACGCAGGCAGAGATGTATCTGGGCATGTTCCATAGCGGGGACGAAAAGGAGCGGCCGGAGCCCGACTTTCGCATCGCTCGCCACAGCATCGACCTGCTGGCGATGCTCCAGGAAAAGACGCGCGGTAATGTCACGATGGAAGAGCAGCGGCTGGTGGAGAACAGTCTGACTGAACTGCGCTTCCGCTTCGTTCAGGCCATGGAGCAGCACAAAGCGGCGGGTGCGGCAGGCGCATCGGGCGCGGAGACGGACACCGAAAGGCAGGCCAGCTCCTAGATGTCCGGCAATGGCCTCAGCATCACGGTGCTCGGCTCGGGCACCAGCGTGGGCATTCCCACCATCGGGTGCAACTGCGCGGTGTGCCATTCCGACGATCCGCGTGACAACCGCCTGCGGCCTTCGGTTCACATCAAGTACAAGGACCGCGGCGTCCTGATCGACACCACGCCTGATTTCCGGCAACAAGCGCTGCGCGCGCGCCTGGAACGCGTGGATGCTATTTTGTTCACGCACTCGCACGCCGACCACGTCATGGGCCTGGACGACGTGCGCCCCTTCAACTACCGGCAGGGCGGGGTGATCCCGATCTACGGTTCGGCGGAGACCATCGACAACATCCGGCATTGTTTCCGCTACATTTTCGACGAACGGGACACCGAGTCGTCGCGCCCGCGCCTGGTTCCTCACGTTTTCGACAGCGCGCCCGTCGACCTGTTCGGCCTGGGCTTTTTGCCGATCCCGCTGCGGCACGGCAAGGGCACGGTCTACGGATTCCGTTTTGGACGCGCCGCGTATCTGACCGATCACAGCGACATTCCAGAGGAATCCATGCAGATGCTGTGCGGGCTGGACGTGCTGTTTCTGGACGCTTTGCGCTACCGCCCGCATCCCACGCATTCCACTGTCGCGCGGTCGCTCGAAACGGTGGAGAAACTGAAGCCGCGGCGCGCGTTCTTCACGCACATCTGCCACGATCTGGCTCACGCCCGTGCCGAAGAGAATTTGCCGCCGCACGTTCGTCTGGCCTACGACGGGTTGGAGATTCAAGTGGACGAGAGCGCGTCATGATCTATCGCAGCCTCGCGGAGGTGCCGGACGATTTCGGGCCGTGCGCCATCAGCATCGGTAATTTCGACGGTGTGCATGTGGGCCATCGGGAGATCCTACGGCGTGTGGTGGAAATTGCGCGAGCGGAGGGTTGGAAGGCGGCCGCGCTGACCTTCGATCCGCACCCGACCAAGCTGGTTGCGCCGGAACGCGCGCCGCGCCTGCTCACCACGCTCGAACAGCGCGCTCGGCTGATGTTGGAGCAGGGCGTCGATCAGACTTTGATTCTGCCGTTCACGCCGGAGATCGCGCGCCTCACGCCGGAGGAATTCGTACGCACGATTCTGGTGAACAAGCTGAAGACGCGAGCGGTGCTGGTGGGCGCGAACTTCCATTTTGGTCACAAAGCGGCGGGCAATGCCGAGACGCTGGAGGAACTGGGGGAGCGATACAGCTTTGAGACCGAGATCGTTCAGCCGGTGGTCTGGCGCAGACGAATCGTCTCGAGCAGCGAAGTCCGCCGGCTGATCTGGGCCGGCCAGGTGTCGCAAGCCTGCCGCATGCTAGGCCGCCCGTACGTTCTGGAGGGCAGCGTGGTGCGCGGGCATGGAGTCGGCGCAAAGCAGACCGTTCCCACGCTGAACCTGGAAACGCAGGCCGAAGTGGTGCCCAAAATCGGCGTCTATGTTACGCGCACACGCGATCGCCGTGGCTCCCGGGAATGGCCGTCTATTACCAACATCGGGCATCGGCCGACGTTCAACGGGCATCAACTGACCATCGAGACGTATCTGTTGTCCGGTCTGGCGGGGCTGCCGCCGGAGGAGATTGCCGTGGAGTTTCTGCGCTGGGTTCGGGACGAACGGAAGTTCGAAAGCCCGGAAGCTCTGAAGGCTCAGATCCTCCGCGACGTCAGCCGCGCCCAGGTTTACTTCCGGCGTTTGGGAGCAACCGCAGCTTCGGCGCGCTGACGCCGGATGCGAGAAAATCAAGAAAGAGGAAAGGAAGGCCATGACTCTATCGGAAGGCAAAGTGCGCCACATGCAGGCGCTTTCGAACAAGCAAGGCGTGATCGCCGCGGCCGCTATGGATCAGCGGGGCAGTTTGAAGAAGTCCATCGCGGGCGCCAAGGGCATTCCCGCCGATCAAGTGACGTCCGAAATGATGAGCGAGTTCAAAGTAGCGGTGTCAAAGGCTTTGACGCCGCATGCCAGCGCGATTCTGCTGGATCCTGAATACGGCCTGCCCGCCGCCAAGGCGCGCTCGTCGAACGCCGGCCTGCTATTGGCCTACGAAGAGAGCGGCTACGACAACACCAAGCCCGGTCGTCTGCCGGATCTGCTGCCGCACGTTTCGGCCAAGCGCATCGCGGATTGGGGTGCCGACGCCGTCAAGATTCTCATCTACTACACGCCTTTTGACGATCCTCAGGTCAACGACGTCAAGCATGCTTTCATCGAGCGCATCGGAGCTGAGTGCGAGGACCTTCAGATTCCTTTTTTCTGCGAGTTCGTTGGATACGATCCCAAAGGTGGCGACGAAAAGGGTTTCGAGTTCGCCAAGCTCAAGCCGCAGGTGGTGATCGGCAGCATGCAGGAGTTCACCAAGCCGCAATACAAGATCGACGTCCTGAAAGTGGAAGTGCCCATCAACGCGAACTACGTCGAAGGCAGCAGCGTGTACAAGGGGCAGAAGGCATATTCGCGCCAGGAAGCGCTGGCGCATTTCAAGCGTGCCGCCGACGTCGCCACGAAGCCATTCATCTATTTGAGCGCTGGCGTCGGCAACGCGCAGTTCGTCGAAGAGTTGCACATGGCGGCCGAGGCTGGGACGGATTACTCCGGCGTGCTGTGCGGCCGCGCTACCTGGAAAGAAGGCATTCCGGTCTATGGCAAACAAGGCATCAAGGCGCTGGAGGATTGGCTGGCCAGTGAAGGCGTGAAGAACATCAGCGCCGTGAACGCTGCTATCCAGACTGCCAAGCCGTGGTATGCGAAAGCAGGCGTGCCGCAGCCGGCGCTGGCGTAAGCTTAGGTCGAAACGCGCGCGTTCGATTGCGTCACTTGCGTCACGGTGGCGAGGGCCAGATCCACCCCCTCCCACCGCGCCACCACCGCCGTTGCCATGCAGTTGCCGAGTAGGTTCACGGACGTTCGCGCCATGTCCATCAGTGCGTCGGCGCCCAACAGCAGTGCCACCCCGGACAGCGGCAGCCCGAAGGTCGCCAGTGTTCCGGCCAAGATGACCAGGGACGCGCGCGGAACCGCGGCGACACCTTTGCTCGTGAGCATCAGCGTCAGCATCATGAGGAGTTGCTGGCTGAACGCCATGTGCACACCGGCCGCCTGTGCCACGAATACAGAGGCCATCGAAAGATATAATGTACTCCCGTCCAAATTGAAGCTGTAGCCGGTGGGCAGGACGAACGCCACAATGTGCGGCGGGACGCCCATCAGTTCCATGTTTTCTAGCGCCAGCGGCAGCGCGGATTCGCTCGACGCCGTGGAGAAGGCGAGCGCGAACGGTTCGCGCACGGCTCGAAAGAATGGCCGCGCCGGCACACGCGCGATCAGGGCCACTGCGCCCAGCACGACAAAGATGAAGATTAAGAGTGTCCCGTACAAAGTCAACACCAGCTTGCCGAGCCCAAGCAAGACTGTCAGGCCTTTGCTTCCGATCGTGTTCGCCATCGCGGCCCCGACGCCGATGGGCGCCAGGTACATGACGAATTTGGTGTAGCGGAACATCACCTCGGAGAGCGATTTGCAGAAGCCCACTACGGGTGCCGCTTTTGCGCCGATCGATGCGCAAGCCGCGCCGAACAGGAACGAGAACACCACGATCTGCAGCACCTCGCCCTTGGCCATCGCGTCGATGACGCTGGCGGGAAAGGTGTGTTCCAGGGTGCCTGCGAGCGTGGGTCCTGTTTGCGACAAGCCGGTTTGCACCGCGGCCGGTTCCAGCGACATCCCCGCGCCCGGCTGCACCAGATTGACAACTCCTAGTCCCAGGAAGAGCGCGATGGTCGTCAGAATTTCGAAATATAGAATGGCTTTCAGACCGATGCGTCCCATGGTCTTCACGCTGCCGGTGCCGGCGATGCCGTATACCAGTGTTCCGAAGATCAGTGGCGCGATGATGGACTTGATCAGCCGCAGAAACGTGTTGGCGAGTGCCGCCATCCAGTCCGCTTTGCCGATGTTGGGGAAGGCCGCGCCAAGCGCAACGCCCAGCGCCATCGCAATGAAGATCCAGGCCGTCAGCGACAGCCGTTTCAACGCTCTCCCCATTTGAGTTTTTCGCGCAGCACGTCGAAGAAGAACATCTTCGGCGGGCGGATCAGATGGATGCTGTGTTGGGAACTGCGGCACACGACGCGGTCTTCATTTTGCAGCGGCTCGCCCACCTGTCCGTCGACCGTGAGATACGCCTCGTTGTTCTTGGCCCGGCAGATCACTTCGATGACACTCGTGTCGGGCACCAGTACCGGCCGGTTGGTCAGCATGTGGGGGCAGACCGGCGTGATGCACAGCGCCGCTACGGCGGGAAACACGATGGGCCCGCCGGCGGAGAGTGAATAGGCGGTGGAGCCTGTGGGGGTAGAGACGATGAGGCCGTCGGCTTTGAACGTGCTGACGTATTGCGAGTCGACCAGAGTTTCCAGATCGATCATGCGTGCGATTTGGGTTTTGCCGATGACGACATCGTTGAGCGCCTCATAGGATGCGACCGTCTTGCCCCCGCGCATCAGGTCGCCATGCAGCATCCGCCGGGGCACGACGCGCTGTTCGCCGCGCAGCGCGCGCTCCAATTCCGGATAGAGCTGGTCCAGCGTGATGGCTGTGAGAAAGCCCAGGCCGCCGAGATTCACGGGAAACAGCGGAATCTCGCGGCCGGCTATGGCGCGCGCGGCCGCCAGCAACGTGCCGTCGCCGCCCAGCACGATCACCAGCTGCGTTCCTTCCGGCACCTCCTCGCGTGGCAGCCCGTTCTTGCCGCCGAGATAGCGGGACGCTTCCACATCCAACCGAGCATCCAGTCCGCGTTCCCTGCACCAGGCCAACAGGCCCGCAACGATGGTGGAAGCGTGCGGGATCCCCGGCTTCGCGATGATGCCAACTACTCTAATGTCTGGCATACAAGAGGAACTCCTGGTTGCCCTCGGCGCCCAACACGGGGCAGGGAATCACATGGGACTGAAATCCCAGGCGTGCGACGGCTTCTTCTACGCGCCGGCAGGCCACGCGGTGCAACCGAGGATCGCGAATAATGCCTCCTTTGCCGATTTGATCCCGTTCCAACTCGAACTGCGGCTTTACCAGAATAACCATTTCCCCGTCGGGGGCGAGCAGAGCTGGGAGCACCGGTAAGATCATTGTGATGGAGATGAAGCTCACGTCGCAAACTGCGAGGTCGATGGGTTCGGGTACGTCGTCGCGCGTGAGGTACCGCGCGTTGAGCTGCTCTTTGACCACGACACGCGGATCGTTCCGTAAACGCCAGTCGAGCTGCGCGGTTCCCACGTCGATCGCGTAGACGCGCGCGGCGCCCCGCTGCAGCAGGCAATCGGTGAAGCCTCCGGTCGAAGAGCCGATGTCCAGGCAGGTCCTTCCGGTCACGTCGATGCCGAAGTGGTCGAGCGCGGCTTCCAGCTTCAGTCCGCCGCGGCCCACATAGCGTGGCTGTGCCAGCAGCTCAATGCGGCTCTCGCCGGAGACGGGCGCGCCCGCTTTGTCGACCTTCTGCCCGTCCACAAGCACTTGGCCGGCCAGGATGAGCGCCCGCGCCTTCTCGCGCGAATCGGTCAACCCGCGCTCGACCAACAGCAGATCGAGCCGTCGCCGATCTTTCATGGGCGCGGCATTCTGTTCAGGCTTGCCTGCGAACGATGAAGTCCGCCAGTTCGCGAAGGCGTTCAGCGCGTTCGTCGAAAGGCCGCAGCGCCAAATGAGCGGCCATGCGCTCTTCCTCGGCCATCTCGCGAGAGCGCTCCAGGCCGTATACGGCGGGAAACGTCATCTTCTTCTGCTGAACGTCCTTGCCGGCCGTCTTACCGAGCGCTTCGGAGGATTGCTCCACGTCCAGCACGTCGTCGACAATCTGAAACGCCAGACCGACATGTTCGCCGTAGCAGGAGAGCGCGCTCAGTTGCTCATTGTCGGCGCCCGCATAGATGCCGCCCATTCGTAAACTTGCGCGGAGCAAGGCGCCGGTTTTCGCGCGATGAATAGTCTCCAGCAAAGTTGCATCCGGATGCTTGCCTTCGCCCTCCAGGTCGCACACCTGCCCGCCGATCATTCCGCCCACCGTGCCAGCCGCGACGGACAACTCCTCGATGAGCCGCACGCGCCGGTCAGCCGGACAATCCATCTGCGCAAGCACCTGGAACGCCAGCGTGAGCAAAGCATCGCCGGCCAGGATCGCCATCGCGTCGCCGAAAACCTTGTGGCACGTCGGCCTGCCGCGGCGCAAATCATCGTTATCCAAGGCGGGCAAATCGTCGTGAATGAGCGAATAAGTATGGATCAGTTCGAGCGTGCAGGCCGCCGCCTCGATGCCGGTGGGCGAATCCGACACGGCCTCCGCTGCCGCCATGCACAGGATCGGCCGCACGCGTTTACCGCCCGCGAACAAGCTATAGCGCATGGCCTTGTGGATCGACTCCGGCAGAACCAATTCATCGGGTACCCAGTGCCGCAACGCTTCTTCCACCCGGATTTGCTGTTGTACGACGTACTCTGCCAGGGTCATGCTTTGTCTGGACGGAACGGCTCTGCCTGGACCTTGTCGCCCTTCCGCACCAGCATCTCGATTCGCGTTTCGGCCTCTTCCAGTTGCTTGCGGCAGGTTTCGCTCAAGCGCATGCCTTTCTCGAACAGCTCAAGCGCCCGCTCCAGCGGCAGTTCGCCGCTTTCCATTTCCTTGACGATCTGTTCTAATTCCTGGAGGCCGCTTTCGAACGTGGCGGCGGGTTTCTGTTCTCCGGGCATCAATTTATTCTAGCGGGCTGTTCTCTGTTTCGCGCGGGTCATCAACTCGCGCGCGTCACCAACGCCCGGCTGATTTCGGCCAGCGACCGCGCGCCGCATTGTTTCATGGTCAGCTGGAATTCCGCGTGCAAGATGTCCAGCACGCGTTCCACGCCCGGCTGTCCGAATGCCGACAGCCCCCAGATATACGGGCGCCCGATGCCCACTGCGCGTGCGCCATACGCCAGAGCTTTGATGACATCCGTTCCACGCCGGATCCCGCCGTCCACCATGACCGTAGTGCGCCCGTTCACTGCATCGACGACTTCGGCCAGCGCTTCGATCGTTGGACGATATGTTTCGGTCGCCCGGCCGCCGTGATTCGACACCAGAATGCCGTCCACGCCGTGCTCGACGCACAGCCGCGCGTCTTCTCCGGTTTCGATCCCCTTCAACACCACCTTCATTCGGGTGAGCTTCTTCAGCTTGTCGACATAACTCCAGTCGAACGCGGGCGAGTTCAACGCTACGCCCTTCAAATCCAGACCCGAAAACATCGGCCGGGCGCTGAGCGCTCCGATGGATTCTCCGTGACAGCTGGCGCAATCGCGTTTGTCCATGCGGCGGAAACGCGTGGCCGTCTCCGTGTTTCGTCCGGCGAGCAGATCGATGGTCCAGCATACGACCGGACAGCCGGCGGCTTCGGCGCGCATGACAACCTTCTCCGTAAGGTCCCAGCGCGACAAAGCGTACAGCTGATACCAAACCGGCGCGCCGCGAGCCTCGTTCACTTTCTCCACCGGGTTCGACGTGGCCGTGGAAAGAATCTGCAGGGTATTCTTCGCTTTCGCCGCCCGCGCTACTGCCAGTTCGCCTTGCGGGTTAAACATCCCTTGGCCGCCCACCGGGCACAGAAAGATCGGCGACTCCCACCTGGTACCGAACAGGTCCGTGCTCATGTCGATTTTGCTGACGTCGATCAGTTTGCGGGGACGCAGTTCAATCTTCCGGTAAGCGGCATGATTGATGTCGCGCGTCACATTATCGTCCACGCCAGAGTACATGTAGCCCCAATGCGCGGGCGGAAGCGCCTTGCGCGCAGCGGCTTCGAAATCCATTACCTCCAGCGCGTCTTGTGGACTCGTCAGCGCGGCTTCCGCCTCCTTTGCCTGCCAGGCCAACGCCGGCACCGAGGCGAACAGCGGGCTCCCCGCAAGGAACTTCAGAAAATTGCGGCGATTCTTTAAAAGTTGTTCGGCTGACGGTCCAATCATGACTGCCTATTCTATAACGTTCCATTAACCTGCAAACCTGGGCTCCTGGCGCTGTAGCATGCGACACTGTAGCTTGATCGCGCGCTCGATCTTCCTGCCACTGTCGGCTGCGGTTCTTCTGGCGCAGAACCCGGCTCCGGGTCAAACTCCAACCAGTCAGGAATCCTCTCGCTCGGCGCCGGAACACGAAGGCCGGATTTTCGGCATCCTTCCCAACTTTCTGACGACGGATCTGAGCCCGAACGTGAAACCTCTCACGCCCAAGCAAAAGTTCGCGCTAGTTGCCCGGCAAACCTACGACCCAGTCACGATTCTGTCAGCCGCGGCCGGGGCCGGGATTTCGCAAGCGGAGGACGGCGATCCAAAGTACGGTGTCGGGGGCGCAGCCTACGCGGAGCGGTTTGGCGCTGCCATGGCTGACCTGTCCTCGCAAAGTTTCTTCAGCGGAGCTGTGCTGGCTTCCGTGCTGCACGAAGATCCGCGCTATTTTCGCAGAGGTCCGGCGTACGGCTTTTGGAACCGCGTGGCGTATGCGATGAGCAGAGTTGTCATCACGCGCACGGATGCGGGAACGAACACGTTCAACTACGCGGGAATCGCCGGTATGTCTCTGGGAATCGCTTTGTCCAACGCCTATTATCCGGATGCCAGCGTCAACGGGCGCGAGGTGGCCCAGCGCTTCGGAACCAGTCTGCTGTCCGCGACAATTTCCAATATCCTGCCCGAATTCTGGCCGGACATTCGCCAGAAGCTCTTCCATAGCAAGACGCCGAAGGCGGCTCCTTCGCCAGCCCGGAATCCGTGAGATTAAGATAGAAGCAATGCCAGTACCGCCGCTTCCACCGCTGTTGGCGCAACTCGGCCGAATGCCGTTTTCGTTTTACCCGGCGATCCTCAATCTACCTCACAACGAGTGGATCTATCAAAGCGCCACCTGGTCCGACGTGTTGGTACGGAACAGCAAGACCAACCAGGAAATTGCCGTGCCGCGCCGTTACGTGGGCGAAATATCCAGCGTCGAAGCGCCGGTGATGATTGTCGGCTTGCGGGCGGAGTTGGAGTATCGCGCTGGAGCCGTTTACCCCGCCGAGCGCAAGGTAATCGAGATGCCGCTAGCAGTGAACGATTCGCCGCGCCCGCCCTGGATCAGCGCCCCGGCGGGGCCCGCGCAGGTGGTCGGCATCCGGGTAGAAAACAACACCAATTCGCGAATCGGAAAGCTGGTGCTGGGGGGCGTAGCATTGGGTTTGGCCGGCTGTGTGCTGGCGATCAGCCTGTTTCGCGGCGGCGTCATCGCGGCACGTGTGTTCTACGCGCCGACCTTCCGGGCGGCCTTGCCGTTGAGCCCGCAAGACGGCTATACGTCCGTGGTTCAACTGCTCGGCGCTCCGGAACAGGACCGCTGGCGCCCCGGCCCAGGCGACGCGGAGTACGAAGTGCTCGCCTACCCGGGGCGAGGCTTCTACGTCATCCTCGCGGGTCCGACGCGCGAAGAGGCGCGCTACGTCGGGGTCATGGATCGGAACTGGCATCCGGTGGAAGCCGTGGCCGGCGGCTATTCCGTTTTGCGGCGCCTGCCCCGGTTCTGATCGCGCTCCTGATACAATCCTCACGATGAAAAAGTTTGCAGCGCGCCTTGCGTGGGCGCTGATTTCGGTGGCGGCGGCGTTCTTCCTGGGCGCAATCGCGATCCATCGGGGCGAGCCGGTGAATAGCTTTTGGATCGTGCTGGCGGCCGTCTGCACATTCCTGGTTGGTTACCGCTTCTATGCCCGCTTCATCGCCGCCAGAGTGATGGCGCTGAACGACCAGCGCGCGACACCGGCCGAACGTCTGCGCGACGGTCGCGATTATGAGCCGACCAACAAGTGGATTCTTTTCGGCCACCACTTTGCCGCGATCGCCGGCCCCGGACCGCTGGTCGGCCCCACACTGGCCGCGCAATTCGGTTATCTGCCGAGCGTCTATTGGATCATCATCGGCGCCGTACTGGGAGGCGCTGTGCAGGACTTCGTGATCCTATTTTGTTCCATGCGCCGCGACGGCAAATCGCTCGGCCAGATGGCGCGCGAAGAAATCGGAAAGACCGGCGGCTTCACGGCGCTGCTAACGGTCTTGTTCATCATGATCATCTTGCTGGCGGTGGTGGCGCTGGTGGTGGTCAATGCGCTGAAGGGCAGCCCCTGGGGCACGTTCACCATCGCAGCAACCATGCCCATCGCGCTCTTTATGGGCGTTTACCTGCGCTACATACGGCCGGGGAAGGTACTGGAGTGCTCGCTCATCGGATTGGTGCTGGTAATCGCGAGCATCTTTGGCGGCCAGGCGGTGGCGGCTTCGCCGACGCTTGCGCCTTGGTTCACACTATCGGCATCATCGTTGGCGTTGGCGGTGATCGTCTATGGATTCCTCTCGAGCGTGCTGCCGGTGTGGCTGTTCCTGGCGCCGCGCGACTATTTGAGCACCTTTATTAAGCTGGGCGTCGTGTTGATGTTGGGCGCCGGCATCCTCTTTGTCCATCCAGTGCTCGCGCTGCCTGCCTTTACCCGCTTCGTCGACGGCACCGGGCCGATCTTCGCTGGCAAGGTATTCCCCTTCGTCTTCATCACCATTGCTTGCGGCGCGGTTTCGGGCTTTCACTCGCTCATCTCATCCGGTACGACCCCGAAGATGATCGCACGCGAATGGAATGCCTGGCCGGTCGGCTACGGCTCCATGCTCCTCGAAGGATTCGTCGCGGTCATGGCGTTAATCGCGGCCTGCTCGCTGCAGCCCGGAGTATTCTTTGCGGTCAACTCGCCGCCCGGCGTGGTGGGCGCGACGCCCGCAGCCGCGGTCGCGACGATATCGAGTTGGGGTTACCCGGTAACGACTGCGGATATGAGCTCTCTTGCGGCCGATGCAGGCGAACAAACACTGTTTTACCGCACCGGCGGCGCGCCGTCGCTCGCCCTTGGCATGGCCCATATATTTTCCAATACGGGCGGCGGACGCGCATTCCTCGGTTTCTGGTATCACTTCGCGATCATGTTTGAGGCGCTGTTCATTCTGACCATCATCGCCGCAGGCACTCGCGTCGGCCGCTTCATGCTGGAAGATCTACTGGCTCACGCCAGCCCGGCGCTGAAGCGCTCCACCTGGCCGGCCGTGTTCGCCACCAGCGGCTTGGTGGTGCTCGCTTGGGGCTACTTCCTTTATCAGGGCGTGCGTGATCCACTCGGGGGCATCAATTCCCTATGGCCGCTTTTCGGCATCGCCAATCAACTGCTGGCGGCGATCGCACTGTGCGTAGGAACGACCATCTTCATCAAAATGCACCGCGCGCGGTATATGTGGATCACCGCTGCGCCGCTTGCCTGGCTGGTCACGGTTACGTTCACCGCAGGCTATGAGAAGATTTTTTCGGATCAGCCGCGTGTGGGCTTTCTCGCGGAAGCGAACCGTTTACAGGACGCTCTGCGTGCGGGAACTATCACGGCATCTAAGATCGCCGAAGCACAAAGCCAAGTTTTCAATGACCGCCTGGACGCGGCAGTGTGCGGCATCTTCCTGATCATGGTCGCGATCATTCTCATCGACTCGACGCGCGTCTGGATCCGGATCCTGACAGGCGCGGGCGAGTCCAAAGTGGAGGAGTCGCCATTCGTTTTATCCCAGCTCCAGCCGGAGGAACTATGAGAAGGTTTTTTCGGACGCTGTTGGCGATCCTGCGCGAAATCGCGGATGAAAACGCGTACCAGCGTTACTTGCTGGCGCAGGGCCGTGAACACTCCGCCATCGAATGGCGCCGTTTTCTGGACGACCGGCTGGCGCGGAAATTCGCGCGCGCCAAGTGTTGTTAGCCACGCTCGATCCAGCTTGCGGCTGGCCGAGCGTTCAATCAGGACATCTGATGCGCCACCAGCAGGCCGTTGAATAGATTCGGATCAGTGGTGTGGCTCTCAAAGCCGGCGGACTTCAGGTGATTGCACAGCATCTGCGGATGCTTGTCCTTCCGGAACCGGTGAAATTCCAGCTCCAGATGGCGGATCCGCGCGAGGATCTCCGGCGGTGTTGACAGCAGGATATCCCACTCTGCCCCTTCACAGGCCATTTTCAGGTAGTCAACCCGTTCGATGTCGTTGTCGTCGAAAAAAGTTTCCAGCGTCACGGCCGGCACCTGCTCAATCTCGTCCGGCGTGTCGAAATACATGCTCGACATCACGCCGGAGTCCCGGATCTCCACGGTACCGTTACAGTTGGCCAGTGCCAAGGGATAGATGATGACGTTATTCAGCTGGTTCAGCACGACATTGTGCCGGAGCATTTCAAATTTGGAGCGCACGGGCTCCACCGCATAAACCACCTTGGCCCTTCGAGACGCGAGCAGTGAAAACGCGCCAATGTTCGCGCCGATGTCGACGACCACGGCATCTTCGGGCACCTGGCCGTAGACATCCAGGATCATGGCTTCGGTAATGCTGCTACGATCGCTAGCTTGGGGCCGGATCATGAACTGCAGTCCATTTCGGAGAAGCAGGCGACCGTCGTCCCGGCAAAATCTGCTCAACAAGAAATAGGGCCAATTCTCAAATACCGCCGGTGCCTCCCGGGCGATGCGGAAGCTATTTCGGATTTTCGACTCGGTATGCCGAGGCTGCCAGCCGATCTTTTCGGTCGTGCATTCACCCATCATCACAACCTCCCATCAAACGTGCGTGCTTGCACCCTGCGTAAGCAATGAGAGACACGTGGGGTTAAGTATGTTTCGGCTGTTAACGGTTGCTTACCGTTAGAGGGACGAGCCGGACCTGCCGCTGAGAAGAGGCAACGTTGTCACCGTTACTGCGGCTGGCAAAAAGCCGGGCCTAGGGAGTTGACTTCCGGTTGCCTTCGGTGTCGAAAACTTCGATCGCGCCGTACTTGTCGAAGACCGGTACCAACTTCGTGGCGTCACCCACTGCAACTATCTGCAGATTGTCGGGCACGATGTACTTGCGAGCGACCTGCTGCACTTGTTCGGCGCTCACCGCCATGATCTTGGCCGGGTAGGTGTCCCAGTAGTCCGCGGGCAGGTTATATATTTTCCGCGTGATGGCGTAGTCCAGCAACTGGGCAGGCTCCTCCAGCGAGAGCGCGAAACTGGCGACGATGGAACGTTTGTTCTCCTCGAGCTCGGATTCGCGCACGCGCTGATCGCGGATGCGGTTCACTTCATTCATGAATTCCGTCATTGCCCCGCCAGTGGCGCTGGTGCGCATGCTGGCTTCGGCGAGCCACGGGCCTGCGTACCGGCGGGCAACCAACTGGCTGTAGGCGCCGTATGTGTAGCCGTGCACTTCACGCAGATTCAGGAACAAGCGCGCGGAAGCGCCTCCGCCGACGATGCGGTCCATCACCACCATGGGAATGTAATTGGGATCGAGGCGGCTTACGGCGATGTTGCCGAGCGCGACGTCGGTTTGCACGGAACCAGGACGGTCCACCAGAAATACTTTGCGCCCCACCGCTGGCGTGGTGGCCGCGGGAAGCGCTGCTTTGCCAGTTCCCTCCTTCCATCCCGACAAGGAGCTAAACAGCCGCTTCACATCTTCGGGGCGAATGTCGCCGGCGATGCCGAGGATAGCGTTCTCCGGAAGGTACTTGGTGCGGTGCCATTGCGCCAGCATTTCCGGAGTGATCTTGTCCAGAGACTCGCGCGTCGGCGACGTGATGGCGGCGGGGTGTTTGCCGTAAACCGCCCGGTCAAAACGTTCCTGCATCAGGAAGTTAGGCGAGCTGCGCTGTTGCCGTAACTGCACACGCATGCGCTGCTTCAGTTTGTCCAATTCGCCGGCCGGGAACGAAGGATTCAGCAGGACATCGTTGGCCAGCGCGATCCATTGACCGGCGTTGTCGCTCAGCCCGGATGCAGTGAAGGTGGTGGTCTCCGATCCCCAAGGCGCCGACGCGTTGATGCTCGCGCCCAATTCATCGGTCTGCTCGGCGATCTGCTTGCTGTCACGCGTGGCCGTCCCCTCGCGCAGCATGGCCGCGGTGAGACTCGCCAAGCCAGGCAGATCCGGCGGATCGTCGATGGCTCCTGCTCCCAGAATCAACAGCCGCACGGTTACTAGCGGTAGCCGGTGATCTTCCAGGACCAGCACCGTCAGGCCGTCATTCAGCTTCATCTCCGTGGCCCTGGGAAGCTTGACGTGCAGGATCTCGTGCGAGACCGGCGCCCGGTTCAGGCGCACCACCTCGCTGAGCGGCGTCTCCTTCGAACCACCTTGCCCGCCTTGAGCAAAACAGACCGCTCCCACCAGCAGGGCGGTGAACAGACTCACAAATGCGCGATGTTCGATTTTCATGACGCCTTTCAATTTGCCCGCGATGCCGAATTGGCCGGCTTCGGCAGCGTGGTGATCACCGTGCGATTGTCTTCGGTGAGATATCCTTTCGCTACCCGTAGGATGTCCTGCTTGTCGACGGCTTGAATTTTCGCGAGTGACGTATTGATGAGATGGGGATCGTGAAATATCGACGCGTCTTCGCCGATCAAATAGGCGCGGTACAGCGTGCTCTCCAACCGTTGCGCGGTCTGCCGGCGATTGGTCATGCGGACTTTCTGCAATTCCCAATCAGCCACCGGTTCCCTCTTCAATCGGTCGATCTCGGCATACACTGCCTTTTCGACGTCCTTGAGATCCTTGCCGGGCCGCGCCAGCACCACCACGTTGAAGGTGGAAGGGCCGCGGTGGTCGTCGACGTAAGCGAACACGTTCACCGCCAGCTCCTTATCCTTCACCAGGCTCTGGTACAGACGCGAGGATTGCCCGCCGCCAAGCACGTCGGAGAGAACGTCGAGATCGTACCAGTCGTTCGTATTGCCGGGCGGCGTCTTAAACGCAATATCCAGGCGCGGGACCTCGGCAAATGGGTCCTCGATGGTCTGGCGCCGTTCGCCGTGCTGCGTCGGCTCGGCCAGATCGGGAGCGGGCGGCGTGGGCTGCGCTGGAATGGCGCCGAAGTACTTCTTGATTTTCGCCAGCGCCTCCTGCGGCTGGAAGTCGCCAACCAAGGTCAGCACCGCGTTGTTGGGCGCGTAATAGACGCGGAAGAAATCCTGCACGTCCTTTACCGTGGCGGCGTTCAAGTCCTGCATGGATCCGATTACCGAATGCTTGTTGGCGAAATTGTCGTATACAGTCGCCTGGAGCACCTCGGAAGTCTTTCCGTAAGGTTGGTTGTCCACGCCGAGCCGCCGCTCTTCCTGCACTGCGTTCCGTTGGTTGTCGAGATTGGCCTGGCTGATCACGAGCGACCGCATCCGGTCCGCTTCCAGAAACAGGCCCAGGTCCAGCTGGTTGCTGGCGAACGATTCGAAGTAATTCGTACGGTCCTCGGTGGTGGTTCCGTTCATGTCGCCGCCGTTGTCCTCCACCTGAATCATGTGCTCGCCCTTGCCGACGTTCTCGGATCCCTGAAACATCATGTGCTCGAACAGGTGCGCGAAACCGGTGCGCCCGGGCCGCTCGTTGTGCGAGCCGACGTCGTAGGTGATCGAGATGCCATAGGTGGGCGCGGAATGGTCTTCGGACATGACGATCCGGAGTCCGTTATCCAGCTTGAATTCCTGGATGGGAATGTTCAGCGGCTTTTGCGTGGTTTGCGCCGGGATCAGCGGCACGGCCATCGCAAACGCGGCAAGTGCTGCGATGCGCATAATTGACACCATTTTAGCTCTAACCTTCAAAGACGCGCCGCGCGGTGAACTGTTAGTCTGAATCTGATATGGAATTTGCGGCCTTACAACCTCCGCGGCGACTGCTTTTTACACCGGGACCCACGATGGTCGAGCCTGCCGTTTACGACGTCCTGGCGAAGCCGGTGGTAAGCCCCATGGATCCATACTTTTTCGAAGTAGCCGGTCAGGTGCGCACCATGCTGCGGCCGGTCTTCGGAACGAGCAACGAGTTGACGTTCACCATCCCTGGTACGGGATCGGCGGGAATGGAAACTGCGGTTGCCAACTTCGTCGAGCCGAATTCGACGTTCGCGGTCTTCTCCAACGGATTCTTTGCTGACCGCCTGTCGGAAATGGGCCGGCGCCAAGGCGCGCGCGTCGTGCGGCTGGAAAAACCCTGGGGCGAAGTTTTTGACTACGGAGAAGCCGCCGAATTTGTGCGCCGCGAAAAGCCTCAGGTGGTCGCCTTCGTGCATGCAGAGACATCCACGGGAGCCGTTCAGGATCCTCTTCCGATTACGCGCGCGGCGCGCGAAGCAGACGCATTGGTGATCGCCGACACGGTCACTTCGCTCGGGGCTATGCCTGTTTGCCTGGACGAAGCCGGGATCGACATCGCCTACAGTTGTTCGCAGAAAGGCTTAAGTTGTCCGCCCGGCCTGGCTCCCTTCACGGCGTCGCCGCGAGCCGTCGAGCGCCTGCAAGCGCGCAAAAGCCCGGTGCAGGCGTGGTATCTGGATTTGCGGCTTCTCAGCGAATACTGGGATGGCCGCAAGTACCATCACACCGCTTCGGCGTCTTTGCAGTACGCTCTTCACGAGGGATTGCGATTGATTCACGCCGAAGGTTTGGAAAACCGCTTCGCCCGGCATTTGAGCAGCCATCAGGCGCTGGTACGCGGCTTCGAAGCGTTAGGCCTGCGCATGCACGTCGCTGAAGGGCATCGCATTCCGCACCTGAACACCGTGCAGGTTGCGGCCGGCGTCGATGACGGCAAGGTGCGCGCGACCCTGCGCGAGAAAGACGAAATAGAGATTGCGGGCGGGCTTGGGCAACTGGCAGGCAAGATCTTCCGCGTCGGCGTGATGGGACCGCTGGCCAACGAGGACTGTGTCCGCATGTTCCTGGACAAATTCGCCGCGGCGTTGAAGGCATAAGAGCATGCGCGCAGGTGTCACGTTCAAGAATGCCGCCAGGCTCGGCCCCTACGAGCTGGCGCTGCGGGAAGCCGGTATCGAAGTGGTCCGCAATCCAGCTTCTATCGATTCGCTCGATGGCCTGCTGCTGACCGGCGGATCGGACGTCGATCCGGCGCGATACGGTGAACGGCGCGTGCCGGAAGCGGGCAAGCCGGATCCGGCACGGGATGAAATGGAAGCTCGTCTGTTGACGCAGGCAGGCCAGGCCCAACTGCCGGTGCTGGCCATCTGCCGCGGCCTGCAACTGATGAATGTGGTCTACGGCGGCACGCTGATCCAGCATCTGGCGAGCGTCGAAATTCATCGCCGCCAGCCCCAGGGTGCCGAAGAGGGTAAGCATCCGGCCGCCCATCGTATTCGCGTTACTGAGGGCACACGCCTGGCTGCGATCATCGGCGCGGGCGAGCACGAAGTGAACTCCCGGCATCATCAGGCCGCCGCCCGGCTTGGCCAGGCACTGGTTGTCTCCGCGGTATCCGCCGACGGCGTCATCGAGGGACTGGAAGATCCACGCCAACCCTTCGCGATCGCCGTGCAGTGGCATCCGGAGGACCGCATCCGTGTGAGCGCAGCCGACCGGCAATTGTTCGCTGCATTCGCCGCGGCAATGCAGGTCTACTCGCTCGGCCCGCAAGGCCGGAAATCCCGGAGCACGGCCGACCAGCCCGGCCATCCGCGGCTCTCGGCGTAACGGTCTTCTTCGAGCGAAAAGGCTGCGTCCACAAGCGTTCCGGAACCCAGTTCACCGGCGCGTTCCGCCGCGTTCCACGCGGTGGCAGTGAAGCTGCGGCCGTCCTGCCGCAGATGCACGCGCAGGTGTTTGTCTTTGAACAACGCCGGCGCCGCTGCTACCTGGGCCCCCTCAACCGCTAGTATGGGCGCCGGATTCCCGAACCCAAATGGCGCCAGCCCCAGTAACTCCTCCACCGCCGGGCCGGTGGTCAGCTCCTTGAGGCCGGCGACCGCGTCGATGGCCAATTGAGGGCGGAAGTCCGCCGGCGTAAGCCGCGCACCCGCATAAGCGTTCAACCTGCGGCGAAATTCCGGAACCAGGTCGGCCCGCATACTGAGGCCCGCCGCTTGGCGGTGCCCGCCAAATCTGGAAAACAGGTCCGGCATGGATTCCAAGGCTTCGAGCAGATGAAACTGAGCGATGCTGCGGCCGGAGCCTTGCGCCTCGCCGTCTTCTTCGCTGAGAACGAACACCGGCCGGCAAAACCGCTCCACCAGCCGGCTGGCGACGATGCCGACGACCCCTCGGTGCCATTGCGGGCCGGCGAACACCAGTGCGGTCTGGTCTTCCGTGACAGGAACGCTGGCGCATTCTTCCAGCACCAGCCGCACGATTTCTGCCTCGGTCTCCTGGCGGTCCTGATTCAGTGAGTGGAGCTGACCGGCCAGCGCCCGGGCCTCACCGTCGTCGCTGGCGAGAAACATCCGGATCACGTCGTTGGCGTCGTCCATTCGTCCGGCGGCGTTAATGCGCGGTGCAATCTGAAATGCGATCTGGCGTGCGCTGGGCGCCCGGCCGTTCAGAAGGCCGGAAACCTCCAGCAGGGCCCGGAGGCCGGGATTGGTGACGCGCCGCAGCCCGTCCAGACCGTACTTGACGATCACGCGATTCTCGCCCACCAGCGGCACCACATCGGCAACCGTCGCCACTGCCACCAGCTTCAGGAACGATTGCAGCATCCGTGTCCGCTTGTCCGGCGGCCAGGGGAGCGTGGCCAGCAGCGCCTGCACCAGCTTGAACGCGACGCCGGCGCCGCACAGGTTCTTGTCGGGATAAGGGCAGTCCCTCCGGTTCGGGTTGAGGACGGCGAGCGCGGGCGGAAGCTCGGCGTCGGGAAGGTGATGGTCTGTGATGATGACGTCGATTCCACGTTCCCGCGCGCCCCGCACCACCTCCTGCGCCCGGATGCCGGTGTCGACGCTCACAATCAGTTCTACTCCGGCGTCCGCCGCCCGCTCAATCACCTCCGAGCGCATTCCGTAGCCTTCCTTGAGCCGGTGAGGCACGTGAAAAATGGCGTTGCCGCCGGCCAGCTCAATGGCCTTTTTCAGGATGACGATGGAGACCGTTCCATCCACGTCGTAGTCGCCGTAGATCAAGATCTTTTGCTTCGCCTCGATGGCCGCGCGCAGCCGGGCGACGGCGTCCCGCATTCCGGTCAGCAGGAACGGGTCATGCAGGTGGTCGAGCGAGGGGGCCAGGAATTTCCGGGCGGTCTCGGGATCTCTTAAGCCGCGACTTAACAGCACGCGCGCGGTTAGCGGCTGGATGGAGAGGGCCCCGGCGAGATTGCACGCGGCTTGTTGGTCTAGGTCCGAAATAAGCCACTGGGAGGCTGGCATGACTGCTTTCTGTACGGCCGCGCGTCCCCTCAGTTCCTCGAAAAATAACCGCTCATGGGCGTGTCGTCTCCGCCGGCCTCCGGCGTCAGCAGTTCGATCTCATCCAGCATGTCGGATAACTCCTCAAACCAGTCGGTCTGCAGGTCGAACAGGAAGACGCGTCCCTGGTGGTCGAAGGAAAGCTCAACGGAGCAGACCGAGCCCTCATAGGCGCGCAGTTCGTTAATGCGCTCCTCGAAGTTGCGGGAGTCCTCAGCCGATAATTCGCAAGCTGCCAGCCGCTCCAGTGCGTCCTCGATCTGCTCGGCCTGGAATTCGCGTTGATGAAAGACGATCAGCTTCGCCCCTGCCGATTGGGCGGTCTCCAGGAATCTCCGGAAGTCGGGATAACCGTCACAGTCCCAATAGACGGCCGGCGCCGATTCGACGGACCGCGAATAGCCATAAAACACGGCCAATCCTGCTTCTTCCAGGTACTTTTCAATCTCCGGCTTGAGCTTGTCGAGGTTAGGCTTCATGGAACCCTTCACACACTACCACACGGACGCCGCGATTATCTCCAGTCTGGAAATGGGTTCACGCGGCCGCGCTGAGAGTCGCGAAGCAGGTCTGGCACGCGCTTGCGCCGTGACATCAGCTTTGCGAGTAGCGCCTCGAGTGCCGGCTCGTCGCCATCCAGCCATTCCGGCGGAAGTTGCTTTTGCGCCTGGTCGACGACGTCTTCCGGGAAATGAACCACGCGGTCGAGCCACGGCTGGAAATCGTCCCAGGACCGGATGCCGCGGTACACATTTGGCCGGAAATAGAGCCCTTGCAAAGGCGAATCGGCGAAGGTCCAGTGTGGTCCGTCGAAGACGTAACCGTGATCCATCATATGAGCGATAAAGCCGGGACGCAGCTCCCGAGCGCCCGCCGACGGTGACCATTGCTGGAGCCGCGCCCTGAAAAAGATCGCCTGCCGGGCGTCTGCGTTGCCGATCCATTTGTCGAACGCCAGGACGCCGCGGAATTCGTTCAGGTTCACGGTCTTTTCCAGCAGCATGTCGGGAATGAAGTCGTAAACCATGATTTTCGAGGGATTGCCCGGATAGCGCGATCCGAAATGCCACCCCGGCTCGACGGCCAGGCGGCGGGACCCAAGCTGCAGATAGATTTCGGGGTTGGCGGCCAGAAATTCGGCAGTGACATTGACGATGGTAGTCGCGGGCGTGGAAATCCCCAGATAGTTCAGGAAAACCGAAGCAATCCATTCATTCACTAAGATGCGGCGGTGTTGCGGGTTGTTGCGAAACTTGACGACGTAGTAATGCCCGTCGTCACACTCCAATAGATGAGCCTGCGCGCCGCCGCGCATCTTCCGGATCAGGCGTGTAGCAAGGATCGGCATGGCACGCGCGCAAACGATTATTCTATGCGGCGGGGGCAGGCGAGCGGAAGCCCGGGCGGACATTGGTACCTTGAAGCTATGCAGGTTGT
The DNA here is from genome assembly GCA_035501155.1 of Bryobacteraceae bacterium. Taxonomy (GTDB): domain Bacteria; phylum Acidobacteriota; class Terriglobia; order Bryobacterales; family Bryobacteraceae; genus Palsa-89. The sequence continues at coordinate 230,494 of DATJWO010000019.1, read as the reverse complement.
GAATGTTGCGGCAAAGCTGGCTTCGTTCGGCGAGCATTGGTCGCCCAGGGTCGCCGGAGAACTGAATGGCCAGCAGGTCAAATTGGTAAAGTTTCAAGGCGAGTTCGTGTGGCACCAGCATGACGCGGAGGACGAACTGTTCCTAGTGGTGCGAGGCAGTTTCCGCATGGATTACAAGGACCATTCCGGCCGCCAGAGTTCGCTGGAAGTCCAGGAAGGGGAGTTCCTTATCGTGCCGCGCGGCACCATGCATCGTCCGGTGGCCGACGACGAGGTTCACGTAATGCTTTTCGAGCCTGCCGGCACGCTCAACACAGGCAACGTCCGCGACGCCCGCACGGTTGACAGCCCGCAACGAATCTAGGGAACGTCTACACTAGAGAATTGCCGCTCGCGCGGCTACATATCCAGAGAGGACATACGAATGGCTGAAGAGACTCCTACTGCGCCTGAATCGAAGCGAAGCTCGGACGAGGTTGCGCTCGAAATGATGAAATTCATCGCGGTAACCACGGGTTACGGGAAGGGAGGCGCAACGGCCGGCTTCACGGGAAAGGGGTCGAAAACGCCGGAAGAATACGCCGAGGCGCTTCTTCAGCTGTTTGACCGGTGCCGGCAGGTAATCAACAAGGAGAAATAGCGGCAGAGGCCCGGATCCGATCCGGGCCTCTCAGCACAAAACCAGTGGCGCCTATTTCTTGCCTTTGGCTTTTTTGGCGGCTTTCTTGGCTGCTTTCTTCGCCGGCGCCTTCTTGGCGGCTTTTTTCGCGGCTTTTTTCGCAGCCTTCTTGGCGGGCGCTTTCTTGGCTGCCTTTTTGGCGGCTTTCTTCACGGCAGCCTTTTTGACGGCAGCCCTCTTGACCGGTGTTTTCTTGACGGCAGCTTTCTTAGGCGCCGCAGCCTTCTTCACCGCGGCTTTCTTTACCGGAGCGGCCTTCTTGACGGGTTTTTTCTGGGGCGCTTCAGCGGCGGGGAGTGGAGCTGGTGCCGGCGGTGGAGCAGCGTGAGCGGGTTCGGGAACGGGTGGTGTTAATACGTCCTCGTCTTCGTCCTCGGGTCCATATTCGCCAACCTCGGTTTGTACATCGATGTGTTCTTCTTCGTATCCGAAATCGTCGAGGTCGTCGTCACCGGCGAAGCGAAAGCTATCAACCATTATGCATGCCTCCTGTTGGGCTAACCACACCCTAGAATAACTCGTTTTCCTCGGAAGGCAATAGCAAACTGCTAGTTTTTGGCGCGTTGCCGCACACGCGCGACAGACCGGCTAGGTGAGGTGTCCAGTTAGTTGGAAACAGCGTGATGCCGGGCGGTCAGGCTCGCGGTTTTGTAGGTGACTCGCGAGCGGTGGGTGCGTGCCGCGTGGGATGAGCGGTTGGTGGCCACGGTCCGGCGATCGGTCTTACGGTGGTGCGAAGCAGAGGCCGACGCAACGCGGTGAGGAGCTGGAGCGACGGTAGGGACAACCACCAAATCACCCGTTTGCGCCCCATAGGCAATGCTCTGATTGGCCGCCGTCAGCGATGCAACGGGAGTGGAATAGCGGTGCGCAACTTCGGCCAGCGTCTCGCCTGCCTCCAGCCGGTGAATCCGCCAAGTGGGACGGTGAGTAGGCGGCACCATATCCAGGGCCGCCAGAACGGTGCCGGCGGTTCCTTTGGGGACCCGCAACTGGCAACCGGACGGGGCAATCGACTTTAGAAGCGAAGGATTCAGATCCTGTATTTCGGAGACCGGCCGCTCGGCTGCATCGGCTATTAAAGCCAAGCTGGTAGGCGTATCGATGTCAATCCGGTCGAATTCCAAGGGCTGATCGTAATCCAGGCTATCCAGGTCGTAATCTCTCGGATTCTTGGCCATGATGGTCAAGGCCAGGATGACCGGTACGTAATTCCGAGTGTCCTTGGGGAGAACGTTCAATCGGCTCAGCTCCCAAAAGTCCGCGTAGCCTGTGCGCTCCACCGCCTTCTCGACGCAACCCGGGCCGCAGTTGTAGGCGGCCATGGCGAGGTACCAATCGCCGAAGATGGCATACAAGTCGTGCAGGTGTTTGGCTGCCGCCCGCGTCGCTTTTTCCGGATCCATGCGGTCGTCGGTCAGCGGCGTTTGAAACAGCCCGTATTCCCGACCGCGGAACTGAACAAACTGCCACATCCCTACAGCCGCCTTGTACGACCGGGCGCGTGGCAGGAAGCCAGACTCCACTTGAGCCAGGTAGATCAGCTCCTGCGGGACACCTTCGTCGTCCAGAATGCGCTGGATCATGGGCCGATAGCGGCCGGATCGGCGTAGGCCGGCGACCAGCGCCTTCCGACCCCGGGTGCTTGAAAAGTAGTGGATATAGCTCAGGACAGCGTCGTTCTCTTGCAAGGGCAGCTGCGAAACCGTAGCTTCGACTTCTTCTTTCACTTTCGGACGCAGGTTGGGGTCGGTGGGGAAAGTCAGGTCCAGAATGTTCTGCAACGGCGATTGGTCGTAGACGACTTCGTTTTGATCCGGCACCCCCGCCCCAAGGCCCTCCATATCGTAATGGTAAATGGCGTTCGCCAAGCTATCCATACGGCGTTCCAGGCGCCCGCGGTCTGGCGTATTCTCCGGAGCCGATAGCATCACATCCATGGCGGCGTCGAATTCACGCCTCGCGGCGGCAGCGTCGCCCTGCATATAGAAGCGCTTGCCGGCCTCGAAATGCTCCTCAGCCCTTGCGATGACGGTGTCAGCCTCATTCACTCGCGGCATCGCGGCCAAGGCCTGGCGCATCAAATCAGGAGACTCGTTGGAGAAGTAGCCGGCAGCGATGTGGGGCGGTTCCTCAAAGCTAGGCTGGGTGACGACAGGCGTGGAGGGAAGGAATGAAAGCTTAAAAGCGGCCGACTTGGTGGACGCACAACCGTAGGAAAACAGAGCCAGCGCGGCGGTGATCGCAGCTCCCAGAGCGCGGGAGCGGTGACGGAGTGTCATCGTTGTCCGTATGGTTGTGCTCGATTCGTCAAGACCAAGACCTTGAATTTAATATAGCCTAGTGGCCGCGTCAAGTCTGTTCTCTCCGGGTTAATAGTAATATACATTACTAAGCACTCGGATGCCTACGTTTTTTCCATCGGGTGAGTAGGGGGATTCCTGTAGAGATCATTCCAGTATTACTAGGGTGTGCGGCTGCGCTACGATTCTACTGAATGGCGCTGATCAGTCTCTCGAGCGAGCCTGGATGCAGGCTGCCAGAGTTGGCGCGAATGCTCGCCCAAAGGCTGCAGTGGGAGTTGATTGCCGAAACCCGGCTGGATGACCTGATCGCGTCGGGGTTTAGCGGGCGCAGTCACATTCCTGAGAGAGCTTGGCCGCATCTGGCGAGCGCAGTCCTGGCCAAATTGAGCGCCGAGCGCCATCTCATCGTCTCTGGCGTCGGTTGTGAGCTAGTGCTGCGCGACCTGCCGGGCCGCTTGCGGCTCTACGTGACGGCTCCAGAGGACTGCCGGGTGGCCAATGTCATGTTAGACCAGGCGGTCGACCGTGGCGAGGCCAAGCGCCGTTTGCGAGAGATGGAAAGGGAGCAGAGTCTGGTGCGCAAGCAGCGCTTCGGCCATCGCGGGGGCCGGCCAGCGGATTTTGATTTAATCTTGAACGCCGAGGGGTTTGTCGCCGAACATATGGTGGACTTGCTGGAGTCGGCCGTGACGGTAAGACGTCTGGCTGAGGCCGGGATGCTGCCACCCGGCGAGGAGGCGGTCGTGCAGTTCCGTATTCGTTTACAACTCGCCCGGCACGGAATTGCGCCGGAGGACCGGGGGCGCCCTCTGAATAAGGAGTTCGGCCATCCGAGCGAAGAGGTCTTCGCCAACCTCCTGGATTTTTACCGGATCGCCTGGGACTACGAGCCGCGGAGTTTCCCTTTGCAGTGGGACAAAGACGGCAAGGTCCTGGAGGCCTTCACCCCGGACTTTTATTTGCCGGAATTCGATCTCTATGTCGAGCTGACCACCATGAAGCAAGCCAATGTCACGCGGAAAAACCGGAAGGTCCGGATGCTGCGGGCGATCTACCCACATATCAAAATCCAGGTTTTCTATCAGAAGGACGTGCAGGACTTGGTGATGAAATACGGCCTGCCGGAGCGGCTGGCCCAATGAACGCTCCGATCGAACGGATTCTGTTCAGCGCGGAAGAGATCGAACGGCGCATCCGGGAAGTGGCGGAGGAAGTCTCGGCTCGGTACCAGGGACGCGAATTGAAGCTGATCGGGGTGCTGAAGGGGTCGGTGTTCTTTCTGACCGCTTTGGCACGGGAGCTAACAGTTCCGGTCAAGATCGACTTTCTCGCCATCTCGAGCTTTGCAAACCAGCAAGGCGCTCCGGGAATGGTGCGGATCGCCAAGGATCTGGACGACAGCATTGACGGCGAGGACGTCCTGCTGGTAGAAGATATCGTGGATACGGGTTTCACGACGCGCTACCTGCTGCAGCACCTGGCGGCGCGGGGGGCGAATTCGGTCGCCATCTGCACCCTGCTCGACCGCACGCCGCGGCGCATCGTCCAAGTGCCGGTGGATTTCCGTTGTTTCGAGATCCCGGACCGTTTTGTGGTGGGCTACGGGCTCGATTACAAGCAACTTTACCGGAATTTGAAGTGTGTCGCGGTGCTGGCTGCCAGGGATTAGTGGCTAGTGAAGACCCGTTGACCGTTCAGGTAGGCCTCTAGAATCGTGATGATCCCGTCGTCGCAACGGAAGCGGACCAGATCCGCCGCTTGGCCCGGGTTCAGGCCGCGTTGGCGGGAGGCGATTCTGCCGATACGGGCTGGGTTGCGAGTGGCCAGGGCGACGGCGTCGCGGAGGGTCAGGCCTGCCAGGCTCATGACGTTGGCAATGGCTTGGTCCATGCGCAAGGCCGATCCGGCGAGCCGGCTACCCCCCTTGAGGCGGACACTCGCGTCGGCGTGAAGTTCGACTTCCACCTCGCCGAGTTTGTACTCTCCGGGAGGGCAGCCGGCGGGCATCACGGCGTCCGTAATCAAGATGGCGCGCTCCAGCCCTTTGGCGCGCAGGGCAACGTTCAGGAACGGCTTGGGCAGGTGGATGCCGTCGACGATGAAGCTGGCCGCCAGGCGATCTTCGGCGAGCTGGTCCCAGATGTAGTTGTGACGCGGGAGGACGGCGTCGGCGCCGTTGCCCAGGTGCGTGGAAAGCGTTGCGCCGGCGCTCACAGCATCGGCGATTTGTTGCGATGAGGCGCGCGTGTGGCCGATGGCGGCCGCGACGCCCTCACTCACGATGGCTTCGATGAAACAGGGAGCTTGCGGCCATTCGGGTGCGAGGGTCATCAGTCGGATGTGGCCTCGGGCCGCTTCCTGCAGGCGATGAAACTCGTCCAGATCCGGCGGGCGAACCCAACGCGCCGGGTGGGCGCCGCGAGGGCCGTCTTCGGGAGAAATGTAGGGGCCCTCCACATGGAATGCTTCCATGGCGGCGCCTTCGGCGAGAGCCTCTTTCGCGCTGGCCAAGTTACGAAGCGCAGCGCACATGGCGTCGGGCGAGCCGGTGATCACCGTCGGGAAGAAGCGGGTGACGCCGGTGGCGAACAATGCACGGATCGAGCGGGCGATTTCCTCGTGGGTGGCGGACGGCGAGTTGTAGTCCACGCCGGCGAAGCCGTTTACCTGCAAGTCGATCCAGGCAGGAGCGAGGAACGTAGAATCCGCGGCGGGCGAAATCAGCGCATCAACGCCGGTGACGAGATTGTCGAAAGAAACTTCCACCGGCACGCCGGAGGAGACATCGAGGCCGCTACATTTCATTCGTACGCCGGTTTATGCACAAGTTTCCCACAGAACCATTGATGCTAAGTGCAAGACAACACGCAGGAAAAAAGTTGTTGAAAAGGTGAAAGGCACTTGAAATAACTCTGGCGCTGGAAGCGAACGCCTGCTACAACAGAACCCATGATCCCCTGCGAGTGTGGTTCCGGCGGTTAATCTCGGGGGAGGTGGCTGTCGGAATCGCACTTGCGGATCTACCTTCCGCACGTCTCAAGTTTTTCCGGAAAACATCGAAGCCCGTGACTACACGGTCACGGGCTCGTTTTTTGTCACCGGCGTCAGCCAGCCGAAGCGGTCGGGTGCGTCGCCATTGACGATGCCGAAGAAGGCTTTCTGCAGCTTCTCGGTTACGGGGCCGCGCGATCCTTTGCCGACCACGATGCGATCGACCGAGCGGATGGGCGTGATCTCAGCGGCGGTGCCGGAGAAGAAGACCTCGTCGGCAATGTAAAGCAGTTCACGCGGGACCAGTGTTTCGACCACCGGGATGCCGAAGGATTCCGCGAGCTGAAGCACCGACTCGCGGGTGATGCCAGGAAGCACAGAGGCTCCCAGCGGCGGCGTGAGAATCTTGCCGTCGCGCACCACGAAAATGTTCTCGCCCGAGCCTTCGCTCACATAGCCGGCCGTGTCCAGCGCGATGCCTTCGGCGTAGCCGTTCAAGTGCGCTTCCATACGGATGAGCTGCGAGTTCATGTAATTGGCCCCGGCTTTGGCCAGCGCGGGCAGGGTATTGGGCGCGATGCGGGTCCAACTGGAGACGCATACGTCGACGCCTTTGGCGAGCGCTTCTTCACCCAGATACTTGCCCCATTCCCAGCAGGCGATGTAGGTTTCCACCGGATTGTTGAAGGGCAGCACCCCGACGTCGCCGTAGCCGCGGATCACCAGGGGCCGGAAGTAGCACGAATCGAGCTGGTTGACGCGCACCAGTTCGCCCATGGCCTCGGCCAGCTGGTCGATCGAATAGTTCACTTCGATACGATAGATCTTGGCGGAGTCGATCAGTCGGCGGACATGTTCGCGCACCCGGAAAATCGCGGGCCCCGTCGATGTAGCATAGCAACGGACGCCTTCAAAAACGGAGCTTCCGTAGCTGGTGACGTGCGAAAGGACGTGGATTTGGGCATCGTTCCAATTGATCAGCCGGCCGTTGTGCCAGATCTTTGCCGTGGGCTTCAACATACACTAATTATAGCGTTATGAGCTAGCTTTATGAGATCAGCGAAGTTAGTGGTGGTATTGGTTCTGGCGGCAACGGCCAGTGCCGAGCTCAAGCAGTTGAAACCCGGGATCAACCTGTTCACGCCGCAACAGGACATCCAGATGGGGCGGGAGGCGTCCAAGGAAGTGGGTCGCCAGATGGCGATCGTGCGGAACTCGGAGCTGGACGCCTACCTGAACCGGATCCTGCAGAAACTGGAGAGATCGGAGTACGCGCGCACGCTGATCCGAAATAACGAGCGCGGCGCGCTGTTCCCCTTCAGCATTCACGCGATCTATGACAAGAACATCAATGCTTTCGCGCTTCCGGGGGGACCGATTTATATCAACACGGGCTCCATTGTGGCGGCTGACAACGAAGCGCAGTTGGCCGGAGTGATTGCGCACGAGATGTCGCACGTGGTGCTGCGGCATTCCACCAATCAAGTTTCGAAACGCAATCTGGTGGAGCTTCCGGCGCTGCTGGCGGGCGCGGTGACCGGCGACAGCCTGATGGGACAACTGGCGCAGCTTGGTATCGGGCTGGGAGCCAATTCGGCGCTCCTGAAGTTTTCGCGGACCGACGAGACGCAGGCCGATTACAACGGCACGGAGATCATGGCAGACGCGGGCTACAACCCGATCGAGCTGGCGCGATTCTTCGAGAAGCTGGAGGCGAAAGGCGGGCGCGGAGGGGCGCTGGAACAGTTTCTCTCGGATCATCCGAATCCGGGCAACCGGATTGGCGCGATCAGCGATGAGGTCCGCCAGATGCCGCAGCGATCTTATACCGACGACGAGACGGGCGAGTTTGTACATATCCGGCAACTGGTGAAGCATTTGCCACCGCCGCCGAAGGCGACCGAGGGCGAGGGCGCGGATGGATCACAGGCTCCGGCCGAGCCACCGAGCATGCCGCCGAGTAAGGAGCTGGCGGAGTTCGATGGCAGTTCGTATTCGCTGCGGTATCCGGCGAATTGGCAGGCGCATCGCGGCGATCAAGGTGATGCGGTGACGATTGGGCCGCGCGGCGGCGTGCTTCCCGATGCGGTGGGTTATGGGATTGAGGTAAATCATTTCGACGGCGATTCGGTTGCGCTGGTCCGGCATTTGGAAGAACAGAATCCGGAAATGCACATGGCGAAGGAGCCGCGGAACATCGAAGTGGGTGGCCGCTCGGCGGTGTTAAACACCCTCGATTCGCGGTCGCCGTATGGCGGCGGCGAGGTGGATGTGGTGGTGACGGTGCAGCGCCCGGAGGGGCTGTTCTATATGGTGTTCATCGCGCCAAAGCCGGAGTTTCAGACCGTGCAGCCGGTGTTTGAGGACATGCTGCGGTCGGTACGGTTCCGCTAGGCTTGTTCCGCGAATAGGTCTTCCAATGACACGCGCAGTTCGCCGGCGGTGAGAGTGCCGTTGCGGTCGACGTGAGCGGGCTCGCCGCCGGACTCGTACTGCCAGGCCGTTTGCTTTTCCGGATCGATGATCCAGCAGAACGGCACGCCCCAGGCGTGATATTGCTCGCACTTGGCTAGCATGGCGCCCACGCGGTCTTCGGGGGAAAGAATTTCCACGCAGAGGAGAACCGGCTTGGTGGGGTAGGGGCTTTCGATGACAGGCGCGGCGATGACGTCCGGGATCAAGTATTTCGAAGCTGAAACACGGACCGTTACCTCGGCAAGGGCCTCAACTTCCTGCTTGCGAAGCAGGACCAATAGCATGTACTGAGCGAGTGCATGGAGTTTCGTGGGCATGGCTTTGGGGTACAAGACGCCATCCACGAATTCACACAACGGTTTTTCAGTGCGACGCAGGTAGTCTTCGACCGAGAGTATGGCCGAGGCGCTCATTCAGTTCATTGTAACTGCCCTGGGGTGCCGCGGCTGAGAAGCCATGCGAAGATAGTAGTGGCGTGGCAGTAAAGGTTCAGGTTCCCAAAAAAGCCTCCGCGGTGCGGTTCGTGATGCACCCGGTGGGCAAAACCGTTCTGGTCCTGCTGGTGCTGGGCATCACGACCGGGCTGGCTATCTTCACTTATTACTACGTCAAGTATGCGCACATGATCGAGGCCAAGCTGGCGGCTGGGCCTTTCGCGAACACCTCCATGCTGTTCGCAGCGCCGCGCACGGTTGACGTAGGCGACGAAGTAGACCCGCAGGAGATCGCCACAGAGCTGCGCCGCAGCGGATACAACGAGTCGCCCAACAACCGCATGGGCTACTTCACGCTGAAGCCCGATGAGATCGACGTGTATCCGGGGCCGGATTCGTATTTCAAGCGGGACGAGGGCGTGATCAAATTCGCCGGGCGCAAGGTGATGCGGATTATTTCGCTCACCGACAACACGGACCGGACCGAATACACGCTGGAGCCGGAGCTGATCTCGAACCTGTTCGACAAAAATCGCGAGAAGCGCCGGCTGGTGAAATACGAAGACATTCCGCCGGTACTGGTGCACGCGGTGGTTTCGGCGGAGGACAAACGCTTCTTCCAGCATTCCGGGTTCGATCCGATTCGCATCATCAAGGCGGCTTACATCGACGTCCGGGAGCATCGCTACGCGCAAGGAGCGTCGACGCTGAGCCAGCAACTGGCGCGCAGCTTCTGGCTGGACAACGACAAGACCTGGCGGCGGAAGATCCCCGAGGTGCTGATCACCATGCACCTGGAGCAGAAGCTATCGAAGGAGCAAATCTTCGAGTACTACGCGAACCAGGTGCCGCTGGGGCATCGCGGCAGCTTCGGAATCCGGGGATTCGGCGAAGCGGCGCAAGTGTATTTCGGCAAGGATGTGACGCGGCTGACGCTGCCGGAGGCGGCCACGCTGGCGGGGTTGATCCAGGCGCCGAGCTTCACCAATCCGTTCCGTTGGCCGGAGCGGGCCAAAGCGCGCCGGAATGTGGTGCTGAAGTTGATGCGCGAGAACGACTACATCAATGACCAGCAATACCAGGATGCGGCGGCTTCGCCGCTGACGCTGGCCAAGCCGGACCAGGAGTCGACCGAGGCGCCGTATTTCGTGGATCTGGTGAACGATACGCTGCTGGAGAAGTTCCCGGATTACAATTTTCAGTCGAATAGCTATCGCGTTTACACTACGCTGGATCCGGAGCTGCAGCGGGATGCAGCCGACGCCGTGCGGATCGGGATGGAGGAGGCCGACAAGCGCCTCAAGTTCCGCAAGAAGCGTGATCCAAACTATCCGGACCCGCAATGCGCCTTGATCGCAATCGATCCGCAGACCGGCGAGGTGCGGGCGCTGATCGGTGGAAGAAATTACGGTACCAGCCAATTGAATCGCGCGCTGGCCAAGCGCCAGCCGGGATCGTCCTTTAAGCCATTTGTGTACGCGGCGGCCTTGAACACGGCGCTGAGCGGCGGCAGTCTGCTGTTAACGCCGGCCACCATGGTCGATGACGAGCCGACCACGTTTTACATGGACGGCAAGCCGTATGAGCCGAGCAACTTCGAGCACAAATTCTACGGGATGGTCTCGCTGCGTGACGCGCTGGCGCATTCGCTGAACGTGGCGACGGTGAAGGTGGCCGAAGAGACCGGCTATCAGGCGATCGTCGATCTGGCGAAGAACGCGGGGATGAACGCCGATATCCAGCCCACGCCGGCGGTGGCATTGGGCTCTTATGACGTGACGCCGCTGGAGATTGCGGGCGCTTATACGATCTTCGACAATCATGGCGTGTATTCTAAGCCGTATTTTGTTTCCGATATCGCCAACGACCACGGCTCCGTCATCTATAGCAACCAGCCTACGCACCACGACGTACTGGATCCGCGCATCGCATTTCTGATGGATCAACTTCTGGAGGAAGTGGTGCGCAGCGGAACCGGCGCGAGCATCTGGTCGCGTGGCATCAATTTTCCCGTGGCCGGAAAGACGGGAACGTCGCATGACGGTTGGTTCGCGGGGTTCAGCAACAAGCTGATTTGTGTGGTTTGGGTGGGTTTTGATGACAACCGGGAACTGAACTTGGAAGGCGCCAAGTCGGCGCTGCCGGTCTGGGCGGAATTCATGCGGCGGGCGCATGAGCACCGCGAGTACCGGAACGTGACGGACTTTGAGCCGCCGCCTGGAGTCGTCAGCGTGCAGATTGATCCGGAGTCGGGCCAACTGGCGACGGCGGCCTGCCCGAAAGTGCGCACCGAGTACTTTGTGGAGGGGACGCAGCCCGTGGAGATGTGCCATCTACACGGCGGAGGCGGGACGCGGGTGGCCGGCTGGCAGACGACGAAGCCTGCGGATGCCACTGAGCCTGCTGCGGGTCCGCCCGTGGTCGCTGCCTTGCCGCCCCAACATGCAGCCCCCCAGAACACGCCGCCGGCACCCGATTCCGCCTCCCCCAAACCGGCAGAGCCTCGCAAGCATAAGAGTTTTTTCGAGCGGCTTCGAGGTATATTCAAGTAAGAGTTTTTCCGAGTCTGGTAGTGTAAGGCTACAGCACTCGAAGCGACGTGGAAGCGTCCTCTCCGAGTCAGCAGTTTTTTGAGGGAGGCCCGCCATGGGTTTCGGTTCTTGGTTGGTTTCAGTAAGCATCGCGTCCGCCGCGGTTTTTTCTGCCGCGTTCGCGCAATCCACTCCGCCACCAAACGGTTTCTTGAAGGAAGCCAAGGCTGATCAACCGGCGACGCAGCCACCCAAGCCAGTGAAGGTTTTGTCGCCCGAGATGCGCGGCGATATCTTCATGGCGCGCAAGATGTACCGCGAAGCAGCGGAGGCGTATCAGGAGGGCGGTAGTTCGGCGGTTATGCTGAATAAGACCGGGATTGCCTATCACCAGATGCTGGATCTGGGCGTGGCCGAAAAATACTACAAGAAGGCGATTAAGGCCGATCCCAAGTATTCAGAAGCGATCAACAATCTCGGGACGGTCTACTATGCCCGTAAAAGTTACCGGCACGCGGTGAACGAATACAAGAAAGCGTTGCGTCTGGCGCCTGATTCGGCCTCCGTTTGGAGCAACCTGGGCACGGGATATTTTGCGAGGCGTGAGTACAAACGCGCGGCGGAGGCATTTCAGAAGGCGTTGGCGCTGAATCCCGACGTATTCGAGATTCGCAGCACGCAGGGCGTCCTGCTGCAGGAACGCAGCGTCGAGGAGCGGGCCAAATATCATTTCTACCTGGCTGAGACTTATGCCAAAGCCGGACTCAACGATCGCGCGATGCTGTATATCCGCAAGGCGCTGGAAGAAGGCTACAAGGAAAAGAAGAAGTTCGAGGAAGATCCGGCGTTCGCGGCGTTGAAGGACCTTCCCGAGTTCAAGGAACTAATGGCCCTGGAGCCACGTGTTCTGTAGACGGCTATCTGCTTCGCTCGTATTGGTAACTTCGATCGCGCTGCTCTTAAGCGCCTGCCATCGCGAAACGGCGCCCGCCGTGGACCGGTTGGCGGTTCTTCCGCTGGACAATCTAGGGTCCGACGATTCCTTGAACTGGGCCAGTAGCGCCATGGGCGCGGCTGTCGTCTATGACCTGACCGGGGCGGGAACCATCTACGCTCAGACGCTCAGTTCGGCGGCGCAGGCGCCGTCCATGCAGGCGTCGCGTGCGCTCGAAGGATATTTCTTCGAGAGGAACGGCCGGCTGGAGATTCATGCGTCGCTGGAGGACCTGGGAACCTCCAAGACGGTAAAGAGCCTGTCATTCTCCGGGCCCGCCTCGCAGGGCTTTTTACCTTTAGCGAATCAATTGGCGCGGGCGCTGAGTGCGGAGGCCCGGCCGTTCAGCACCGCGAATCCGGAGGCGTTCCGGCTGTGGGGGCAAGCGCTGGCTGCAAACGACAGGCAAAAGTTGATCGAGGGCATGACGGCCGCGACCCAAACTGATCCGCGATTTGCCGCGGCCGGTGTCGACCTCGCCGAAGTTCTTATAGCGAACGGCGACCGCGACCGGGCGCGGCAGGTGATTGCGTCGGCGGAAGGCGCGCATCCGGGGCTGTTGGATCAGGCGCAACTGGCGTACGTCTCGGCATCGCTTGCCGGTGACGCGAATTTGCGCTTCCAGGCATTGTCGACGTTGGCACAACGTAGCCAGGCGAATGCGAGTCTCTTCGCGGAACTGGCGCGTCTGCAGGTAATCCGGCGGGATTTTGCCGGGGCGGCGAGGAACTACCGGGATGCTGGGCGGCTGAATCCAAGCGACCCGGACATTTGGAATCAACTGGGCTACGCCTTGGCTTATGGTCAAGACCTGGCAGGAGCGCGGCGGGCGATCGAGCAATATCAACGGTTGGACCCCGAGGGTTTCAATCCGCTGGACTCACTGGGGGAAGTGAGTTTCTATCTGGGTGATTTTGAGGGCGCGAGCAAATATTTTCTGGAAGCGGCCAAACGAAACCCGCCCGAGCTGGTGAAGGCAGCGGAGTCGCGGCTGATGACGGGAGATCTCGAGAGGGCCGACGCGATAATGGATCAGTATCTACGCCAAGCGCAAGGTCCGCAACGCGCTCGAGCAGCGTACGAACAGGCGCAATGGGAATATCTCACCGGCCGGCATAAGGGCGGGGTGCTGCGGATGCAGGCAATGCTGCCGCGGTTGGAAGGAGATTTGGCTTCGCTCGCGTTGAGCCAGCTATCGGTCTGGAAGTTGGAGGAGGGCGATGGCAAGTCGGCGGCGGATTTGGCTGATCAGGCTGCGGCACGCGCGATGACTCCGCAGGCTCGGAACCTGAGCGCGTTGTGCCGATTAATTTCACTCGGATCGGAGACAAGTTCAGGCTCACGAGTGGCGGACGCCTACGTCCGGCTCTTTGCGCGGAAGTATCAGGAGGCCGTGCCGTTGCTGGAAGCCGTTTATCGTGATACCAGCCCATCGGCGGATGGGCAGATTCGAACGCTGCTGGCCTGGGCGTATGTGGAGACAGGGAGAACCGCGGATGCCGCCAAACTGCTGACCCGCTATCCAATTCCACTCTCATCCGGCGAGGCGCAGTTTGCTTCGCTGATCTTTCCGCGCTACTTGTTCCTTCGCGGCGAGGTTTTGGAGAAAGAGGGCAAGCACGACGAAGCCAGGAAGGCCGATGCGTTGTATCTCAAATACTCCGGGGACATTCCGGACGTCTTTGGAGACGAGGCGAAAGCGCGCAAGAACCTGGGCGCTACTTACTGACGGCTTTGTGCTGCCAGGGGCGGTCGATGTGGCCCTGGTCGCGCTCTTCAACGCGATCGTACAAGTGCAGATCGGACGTCGTGCCCAGGCTTTCATTGTAGAGACTGGGAAGTCCCAGGCCTTCCTTGAGGTCTTCCTCAAAGTTGTGCAGATTTCTGAGCTGGGCGGCGAGCGCAGGGACTGTCCGGCCGCCGGGGGTTCGCCAGAACATCTGGTATCCGCGGTTGACTAACAAGCCGATTTCATCGCCAACGATCGAGCCGGCTTTGTTGACGCGTGGGTGCTGGCCGGGCCGGTCTTCGACAACTGCTCCGATCGCATCGCGGCTGATTTGCGCGCGTCCGTCGCCGGAGAAATGGGCGGCAAATCCGAGGCCTTGGAGGCCTTCGATACGTTCGGTAAAGGTTGGCACTTGCGGCTTTTCGCGGCGAAAGAACATGTCCTTACTATAATGCCAGAGGTTGGGCTAAAGAACCGGCGAGTCGTTCCCCAGAAGCGCGCGACGCACGATCTTGAGCGGCGGCGAACCCTGCGCGAGGAAGGCGTCGTGAAACTCGCGAAGGCTGTAGTGCGCGCCTTTCATCGCCTTGTAGTCTGCGCGTAGCTTGAGGATTTCGAGCTTTCCGAGCGTGTAGACGAGATAAGTGGGATCGGACGTGCCGCGCTTGGCTTCTTTGTCGGCAATGGGCGGTGGTTGGTAGCCTTCCTTCACGAAGAAGTCCTTGGCCTGATCGAGGGTCATCTTGCCCGTGTGCATCTGGATACCCGCGATGTACCGGGCGTCGCGCAGCAGGGCGTCTTGCAATTGGCCCAGGCGAAGCTTGAGGTCGCCATTGCCATAGCCTTCATCGAGCATCATCTGCTCGCTGTAGTGCGCCCAGCCTTCGGCGTTCGTGCCGCAATAGAGCAATTTGCGGACTTTCGTGGGAATTGACTGCATCCAGAGGAACTGCGTGTAGTGGCCCGGGTAGACTTCGTGAGTTGCAGTGCTGATGATGGTTCCGCGATTGAAGTCCTCCATGTATTCCTCGGTTTCGCGGGCCGACCAGCCCGGGTCGGGCAGGGTCACATTGAAGAATGCTTCCTTGGCTACCTTTTCGTAGGGGCCGGGTGTGTCCATGGAGGCCGTTGTGAGTGCGCGCATGAAGGGAGGCGTCTCTTCGACGATGGGCAGGACGGGCGAGGGGATGGTCGCGATGTGGTGCGTCTGGATGAAGTCGCGCAGGCCGCCCAAGACGCCGCGGAACGATTGGAGCAGTTGCGCGGCGGGAGGATGTTCGTGCTCCAGGTCGTCGAGGATCTGCTGCGGACTACGCTTGGGGTTTATTTGGGCCGCGACCTTGCGGAACTCGGCCTGGTTACGGCGCAGATCCTGGTAGCCGATTTCGAGGAGGCGGTCGAGCGGGATGTCGACCATTTCGTCGTACAGCAGCTTCTTGCGGTAAGCATCGGCGCCGATGCGGAAGTCGCCGTGGGAGCGCGGCAGTAGGTCTTTCTGCAACCAGGTCTGGTAGGCGTTTAGGGAGTCGATGACGGCCTGGTTGTCCTTATGAAACTCGACAAGGAGCGCTGGGTCGCTCACTTGGTGGAACGCCTTCGGTACGTCGTTCTTGAAGAAACTGACGATACCGGGAAGCTGCTCCAGGGCGACTTCGGTGTAGATCTGAGGCGGGTTCTTGAGGTTCTCCCGGGCGGAAGCGAAGACGCGCGGAATGAGCTTCTCGCGAGCGATCACCGACTTCAGGCGATCGGGCGCCGGCGCGAAATTTCGACTCATGATCACGAAGATCGCGTTGGTCACGTTGGACGAATACATGTCCGGGTTCTTCTCCCACATACGGATGGATTCGAGCATGAGGAGTTGGCCCTGGATCTGCGCCAGCACGAGATCCCGGTCTGAGGAGTCCCATTGCGAGAGGCCCCGCGAGGAGAAGCTACGGATTTTGGTTTCCCACTGTTGGAGAGTGGAGATTTCTGCTTCGATTTGGTTGTGCGACCAGGAAGGGAGCAATGAATCGTACTGGTGGAAGCCGGCTTCGGTGGCCTGCGCGGGATCATAGCGGAACACTGCTTCGTCGAAATAGTGATCTGCGAGCGTGTGAAACTCGGCGGTGCGGTTTTGCGCAAGGCAAAGACCAGCGCAAAGGGAAAGTAAGAGGATATTGCGAATGGTGATCATGTTTTATTGCAGATGCTTGGTGAGGAAGTCCGCAGCAGCGTGATAGGCCTGAATCCAGCGCTTTTCGGTGAGGAAGCCGTGGATTTCGTCGGGGAAGATCAGCTCCTGGAATTCGACACCCTGGTTGCGGAGGGCCTCCACGAGCTTGACGGTCTCATGGAAGGGGACATTGCGGTCGTCATCGCCGTGGATGAGCAAGACGGGAGAACGCCAGGTGCCGATGGAGGCCATGGGAGATGACTCGAATGCGATGCGGGCGGCTTCCACGTCTTTGCCGGGATTGTATGCGGGGACGAAGTTGCTAATGACGTCGTTCCAATCGTGGACGCCATGGAAGTCGACGCCTGCGGCGAACAGATCCGAGGCGCGGGACAGGGCCAGTGCCGTGAGGTAGCCGCCATAAGAGCCGCCCCAGACGCCGATCCGCTTTGGGTCGACATCCGGACGATTCCGTAAATACAAGCCGGCGCCGATGACGTCGTTGAATTCGCTGGCGCCCGTAGCACCGTAATTGAGCGCTTCGCGGAAGTTCAGCCCGTAGCCGATGCCGCTACGGTAGTTGACGGCGAGGACGATGAAGCCGAGGCTGGCGAGGTACTGGTTCATCGCGTAGGCGTTGTTGTAGTAATCCATGTAATGCCAACCAAGTAGCATCTGGCGGCGGGAGCCACCGTGGAAGAAGATGACGGCGGGGTGCTTTTCGTTAGGTGATGCATCCGCCGGCATGAAGATCTGGCCGTGGATGCGCATGCCGTCGGCCGAGGAGATCATCACGGGCTGCGGAACGACGAGCGAGGAGGCGGGAAAATCGGCGGGGACCGAGTCTGGCGCGAGGTCACGGACTTCGGAGCCGTCGATTTTGATGGCGGCGCGCGCAGGATTGCGGGCGTCGGAGTGGAGCATTGCTACTGCCTTGCCGTCGCTGGTTTGGACGGGCGACCATTCAATGGTGTCGCCGCGCGTAATTGGTGCGAGGTTCTCTCCGGTGACGGATACGCGCCATAGATGGCGGCGGTCGGTATCGTTTTGGTTGGAGGAGAACAGGACGGTGCGGCGGTCGGCGGAAAGCGATACATCTTCGACTTCAAATTCGCCAGCGGCGTTGAGGGGGGTGGGTTTGTCGCCATGAATCGAGATTGAGTAGAGGTGCATCCAGCCGGTGCCTTCCCAGGGGAAGACGATACGATCGCTCGCGCCCCAGAATAGCTGGTTCTCGGCGACCATCGCATGGAAAGCGCTGCCGGGCCCTGGAGAGGCGCGCCATAGCTCGCGGCCGCTGCCGGACGACGCGTCGGCGACGCGAATAGACCAAGGCTGGGCGGTGCGGACGGGGCCGAAGGAGAATGCGCGAGTGGATGCGGCGACGCGGAGGAAGGCGACTTGCTTCGCATCGGGAGACCAGACGGGGCCGGAGTCGCGGTCGACGCTGGGGTCGAGATAGGTGAGGGAGGGCGGATCGAAGTTGTAGACGGCGACGAACGCGTGATCGGTGCGAGTGGTGACGAAGGCGAGCTTGGAGGCGTCGGGCGACCAGCGAAGTTGATCCGCTTCGCCTTTCGCGTGGATGAGTTGCGCGGGCTTGGCGCCGCCATCCAGATCGACGGACCACACCTCGTCTTTTCGCAGGAACACGATGCGGTCACCCTTGGGGGAAATCGCGGGCTGGTTCCCTTGTGCGAGCTTTCGCGGGGCGCCGCCGGCAAGGGGAACGATCCAGATGTCTTGTTCAACACCTTGGGGGAGGCTGGCGGGATTCGGATCGCCGCGACGCATTTCGAAATCGCCGCCGCGAACATATAGGATGGAGCGGCCGTCGGGTGTCCAGGTGACCTGGTCGATCTCCTGGCCGTCGTCGTCGCGATAGTGCGTGAGCTGCCGGCCCTTGTAATCCGGCGGTTCGGCGACCCAGAGGTTGCGCGCTCCATGTTGATCTAGGACCCAGGCGACGGAACCACCTTTCGGGGCTGCAGTAAGGTCGCTCGGGAAGGGCGCGCTCATCGCCTGCTCTAATGTGAAGCGTTTTGCCGCGCCCGCGAGAGCGAGAGGACAGGCGAGAAATACGGCGAGGAAGGGCCGGAGAGCCATAGCTAATTGTTATACACTGAGACCCAAGATTTGGAGGGCGAGGATTCCATGTGGAGCTACTCGAAGGGCCCTGACGGCCCGCTGATCGAGGGGACGATCTGGGACGTATTTCAGAGCACGGCCGCGCGATTTCCGGAAAATGAGGCGCTGGTTGTACGGCATCAAGAGGTGCGGCTGACGTTTTCTAAACTGGCCGCCGAGGTAGAACGCGTGGCGCGCGGACTGGCGGGCTTGGGGCTGGGGGCGAAGGATCGCGTTGGAGTGTGGTCGTGCAACTGCGCGGAGTGGGTCTTACTGCATCTGGCATGCGCGCGGATCGGCGCGGTCTTGGTGAACGTGAATCCGGCGTACCGCTCGCACGAGTTGGCGTTTGTTTTGCGTAAGTCGGGAATGAAGGCGATCTTTTTGTGGGAAAGAGACAGCCGATCGGACTATCGCGCCATTGTAGAAGAGGCGCGGACGGGGCAGGCGCCGGCATTAGAGAATCTCATCTATTTCGGAACTGATTCGTGGACGGAGATGCTCGATCGGGGGCAAGACGTTCGGGCCCACAAGACGTTTCCGGAAGACGTGACGAACATTCAATACACGTCGGGCACCACCGGGTCGCCGAAAGGCGTGCTGCTGACGCACCGGAACGTGTTGAACAACGGGGCTGTGTGTGCGTCCGGGATGAAGATCTCCGGACGAGACCGCGTCTGCGTGCCGGTACCTCTGTATCACTGCTTCGGCTGTGTGATTGGGACGTTAGGTTGCGTTGTTAGCGGCGCGACGCTGATTCTTCCGGCGGCGACATTCGATGCGCTGGCGACGATGCGGGCGATTGAAGAGGAACGCGTGACGGCCATCTACGGCGTGCCAACGATGTTTATTGCGGAGCTGGGGCATCCCGAATTCCGGAATTTTGACTTCAGCTCGTTGCGAACGGGCATGATGGCGGGCGCGCCGTGCCCGATTGAAGTAATGAAACGCGTGGTAAGTGAAATGCATTGTTCGCAGATGACCATTGGTTACGGGCAAACGGAAAGTTCGCCAGTTATCACGATGTCTGCCGCGGATGACAGCCTGGAGCGGCGGGTTTCCACCATCGGGAGGGCGTGCGCGAACACCGAGGTGAAGATTGTTTCGGCGAGTGGTGAAACCGTGCAAGCGGGAGAGCAAGGAGAAATATGCACGCGCGGGTATCTGGTGATGAAGGGCTACGATCAAGAGCTGGAGGCAACGCGGAAGGCCATCGATGAGGAAGGATGGCTGCACACGGGCGACCTAGGGATGATGCGATCCGACGAATATTTTCGGATCACGGGCCGGGCGAAGGACATGATTATTCGGGGCGGGGAAAACGTCTACCCGCGCGAGGTCGAGGAGTTCTTGTACACGCACCCAAAGGTGGCGGACGTGCAGGTTGTCGGCCTGCCGGATGCAAAGCTCGGAGAAGCCGTGGCCGCCTGGATCCGAGTCAGGGAGCCGGCGACTGAGGAAGAGATCCGGGAGTTCTGTCGAGGCAAGATCGCGCATTTCAAGATACCGCAATATATCCGGTTCGTTGAGGCGTTTCCGATGACGGTGACGGGCAAGATTCAGAAATTCCGCATGCGGGAGATCGAGATCGAGGAGCGAGGTCTAGCAAGCGCGGTCACGCAGACGGCCTGAAGAGCGGAAAAGCGGTGGTGACAGAAGTTATCGGGGAATCGGAGGAATGTTTTCAGGTCTTTAGAGCAGGTACTTGGGGCTTGATCTAAGCCGACTGATAGATTTGGTGCAGGAGAGAGTTGCTTGCGGGCGCTCCGATGACGGGGCGCCCGTTTTTTTTGGTGCAGGATGGCACGACGCCCAGCAAAGCCGACACAGCCACTGCATGGGGAACAGCGACTGCAAGGCACACGCAAGGAGCGAATCCGGGCGTTGCTCTCCAAGATTGAACAGAGGCTCGACTTGGACAAAGGGAAAGTGACGCTAGCGGATTTCATTCGGCTGACGCAACTCGAGCGGGAACTTGAGGAAGAGGAGCAGCCGAGGGAGATCATCGTCACGTGGAAAGATCCAGGGGAGCGACTCGATGGCTCGAAATAGAGTATGAACCGTTACCATCGCAACGCGAGTTTCACGACTCGGCCGCTAGGTTCAAGGGATTTTCCGGGCCAATCGGATCGGGTAAGAGCCAAGCACTTTGTCAAGAGGCGATCCGGCTCAGTTACCTGAATCCTGGCCGCCAGGGTTTGATCGGGGCGCCAACTTACCCGATGCTGCGGGACGCCACGCTGACCAGCTTCCTGGAAGTGCTGGGAGTCAATGGGATTCGGCACGAATTGAATAAGTCTGAGTCAGTGTTAGTGATGCGAGACACCGGGTCGCGCATTTTCTTCCGAGCCGTGGAAGACTTTGAGCGGCTGCGGGGAACCAACTTGGCGTGGTTTGGCCTGGACGAGCTGACTTACACGACTGAGGAATCGTGGCTTCGCCTGGAGGGGCGTTTGAGGGATCCGCAAGCAAAACGGCTGTGTGGGTTCGCGGTCTGGACGCCGAAGGGGTTCGATTGGGTGTATCGCAGGTTCATCCGGGAACACGTGGAGGGATATGAAGTGGTGCTGGCCAGACCCTTTGAGAACCGGCATGTGCTGGACAAAGTCCCAGACTTTTATGAACGGCTGAAACGAAGCTATGACTCCAAGTTCTTTGAGCAAGAGGCGCTGGGCGAGTATCTGAACGTACAAGCCGGTGTGGTGTACCAGGAGTTCCAGAGAGGCCGAAACGTCAAGGAGTTGAGTGTAGACTCTGCACTTCCGCTGTGCTGGGCACTGGACTTTAACGTAGACCCGATGAGTTCGGTGGTGGCACAGAAGAGCGGGGATGAAGTGAGAGTACTCGATGAAGTCGTACTAAGCCGAGCCAGCACAGTGCAGGCGTGCGAAGAATTTCACTTGCGATATCCCAACCATCAGGCTGGGCTTGTAATCTACGGCGACGCTTCCGGGCAACGGTTACAAACGGCGGGGACGACGGACTACCAGATGATCAAAGAATTCTTTAGACAGACGGCGTACCGCGGGGTGCGGTTTCGCGTGCCAGCCAGCAATCCGAGCGTGCGGGAGCGCGTGGGGTTGGTAAACGCCAAGCTGCTGGCGGCCAGCGGCGAGACCCAACTGTTCGTTGATCCCCGGTGTAAAGGGTTGATCGCGGATTTTGAAGAGGTGACTTACAAGCCTGAGAGCAGCGTGATCGATAAGGAAAAAGATCCGAAAAGAACCCATTTATCGGACGCGCTCGGCTATTTAGTGTGGCAAGAGTGCAAGCAAGTGGTGGTGTTCGGCGAGCAGAGCCGACGGCTGTTCTGAGTAATGGGCCAGGACCGATGAACACAGTGAGCAGCAGTTTTGACGTCAATCAAGAGCACCCGGAGTACGCTGCGAAGCGAGCAATGTGGCAGCGGTACAGAGACCTTTACACCGGAGGAGAGCAGTTCACGGTGAATGCGCAACAGTACTTGGTTCGGCGTCAAAAAGAGCCGGCGGATGTGTACGTAGAGCGATTGAGCCGCAGCTTTTACGAAAACTACGTCGGTTCAATCGTGGACTGGTATACAGCGACCTTGTTTCGAAGAGAACCGGTAATCGCATTTGAAGGCCAGAGCGAGAGGGCGCGAAGATTCTTTGGCCAGTTCACCGAAGACTGCGACCTGAAGGGAACTAATCTTGCGGAGTTTTTCCGAAAGCAGTTTGTAGAAGCATTGATTTGCGGAAAGAGCTGCATTCTTATCGATTTTCCGCGTCTGGAGCAACCAGCCGGAACGCGAGCGGAGGAGGATGAGAGAGGAGCGTCGAGAGCTTATCTGCTGAGTTACTCGGCGGATGAGCTTATCAACTGGAGTTACGACGATCATGGGCACTATCAGTGGATCGTCCTTCGTACGCGAAGTTTACGGAAAGACAAGATCGAGGACGCAAGTTGGGCTGAGCAGACGCGATGGGTGTACTACGACAAAGAAACCTACAGGATGTTCGAACAGGAGCACCGAGGAACGAACAAGGGCCGAATCGAGGTAATCGCTGAGGGGCGCCACGGGTTGGCCAGGCAGTCACGAGTTCCGTTGATTGAGCTGCGTGTATCGGAGGGGCTCTGGCTCTTGAATAAGGCCTCGTCGCTGCAGCTGGAGCATTTCAATAAATCGAACGCACTTAGTTGGGCTCTGACGATGGGCCTGTTCGCAATGCCGGTAATCTATTCTGAGCGGGACTGGAACCAAGTCATGGGGGAGTCTTACTACATCCAACTTGGGCCTCAGGACCGGTTCGGATGGACGGAACCGCAAGGGAACGTATATCAAATTGCCGCCGACAATCTGACGAGATTACAGGAAGAGATTTACAGAGTGTGCTACGTAACCCATGCGGGCGGCGCCCTCTCCGGGAGTTCGGCGCAGTCGGGAATCAGCAAGCAAAGGGACTACGCGATCACACAGGAAGTCCTGCGGGCGTATGGAGACGCTGTAAAGGACTGCATGAAGCGGGTATTGCGGGCAATTGAAGCTGCACGTGAAGACGGGCTCAGCGTCGACGTTTCAGGCATGGACGAATTTGACATCGGCGACTTCGGAACGGAACTCGAAGATGCGGAGCGCTTGCTACGGTTAGGAATCAATTCTCCGACTCTTAAGAATCAGGTGTACAAGAAGCTTGCATTTCAATTCCTGTCTGACGTCAGGCAGGAGTTGAAGGATCGGATCGGCCAGGAGATCGACGAATACCAGCCCGGAGGATAAGAAAGACGTGCGAAGGAGGAATTCAAGCGCTAAGGAGGCATATGGACGAAGTGAAGCGCGAAGACACTGACCTGCGTTCCTTGATACGCGGTGTGATCGAGGAGTTTGTGCAGGCCGAACAGGTAATGGCGGAACCTGCCTATAAAACCGAGTTGCTTGACGAACGTAAACGCCGCGAGGATCTGGAGCGGCGCGTTAACGATCTAGTAAAGGAGAACGAACGGAGCCGACATGTGGCGGAGGAAGCCGACCGCAACTCGGCGATTCGCGGCGAGCTACAACGACTGGGTGTAGCCAAGGTCGATCTAGCTTATCGGGCTGTCAAAGACGATATCCAGCGCGACGAGGATGGCCGGCTGATCGCGCGAGGCGCCTCCGGAGAAGTGCCACTCCGCGACTACCTAACTCAGTTCGTGCAGGATAACCCTGAGCTTTTGCCGGCGCGGATGACGGGTGGATCGGGAATGGGATCAGGGCCGAAAGCGGCTTCGCACACAGGAGGACTTGATCTGGACAAGATTCGTCCGGGCATGAGCCCGGAAGAACTGGAGAAGGTTCGCCAGGAGGTCTCGCGGGTGGCAAGTCAGGCGCTGCGGGGCAATTGACACGACGCCGGCGCAGCTAGATACAGCGGGCGATCCGGAAAAAACGTAAGGACAACAAACGAGGGGAAGCTAAATGCCAGCAATTACATCAGCAAACGTAGCGAACGCTATCGTCAAGTTAGTGGCCGTGGACGCGCTGCCGGCCTTGGTCAGCAACCTGGTAATGGGGAATCTGATCAACCGGGACTACGAGCCAACTTTGGCGCACGCCGGGGACACAGTAAACGTGCCGATTCCACCAACGTTAGTGGCAAACAACATTGCGGAGGGCGGGACAGTTCAGGCACAGAATCCGAGCATTGGGAATGCGCAAATTGTGTTGAACACGCACGCAGAAGCGACATTTCAGATTCCGGACGTAACGAAGGTGCTCGCCGTCCCTGACCTTCTCAGGCTGTACATGCAACCGGCGGTGGTGGCAATCGCGGAGAGGATCGAATCGGATATCTTGAGCTTGTACTCGCAGTTTACATCGAATGCGCCGATCGGCACGGCCGGTGTCGCTATCACGGAAAGCACGGTAGACGCCGCGGAGACGGCTCTGTTCCAGGCGAAAGTTCCGTCCGCAACCAGCAAATATCTGGTCGTTGATCCCACGACCTATTCAGCGTTGCGCCAGATTCCGAGGTTCAGTGAGTATTATTCGGCAGGCGACGCGGGGTTGCGGGCGCTCGTGGAGGGCGCTGTCGGGAAGATCAAGGACTTCTTTGTGTTCCGGTCGCAGCTGGTCCAAAAAACCGGGAGCACACCGGTTAACACGCACAACCTGGCTTTTTCGCGGGATGCGATTGGCCTAGTGGTGCGCAGACTACCGCAGCCACTGCCCGGGACCGGCGCGATTGCCGAATATGCGGAAATGGGCAACTTTGGCATCCGTGTGGTGATGAGCTATCAGCCGAACACGCTAGCTCAGCAGTTCACCGTGGATGTGCTGTATGGGACCGCAGTTCTGCGAAACCCCTTCGGAATCCAAGTCAACAGTTAGTGGTGGCGAATGCGGACGGGCGTGGGTGCGCTGATGCGCCCGTCTGCTTCTCAGGAGGAAAAAATGGATTTGAAGGCGTTCTATCAAAAGCTGAGGAAGATCGAGCAAGAGATCGTGGAACCCCACGTGGTCGTGGTGAGTCAGGAAACACCAGACGGTGGACGCGAAGGACAAAAGACAGAGGTAAGCCGCAGCCTTGCTGCGAGGCTGGTATTGGAGGGACGGGCGCGGTTGGCGAACCCCCAGGAGTCGGAGGAGTATCGCGAGGTAGTGCAGAAGGCAGTCTTGGATGCCCAGCAGCGCGCACTTGCCGACCGGGTGCAGGTGAATCTGATCTCGGAAACAGACCTGCGAGCAATCAAGAGCGCGGTGCGTCCCGACAAACGCTAGAGAGTGGCGCTCCACTATGGCCCTATTTACAGACGGACCGGCAATCGTTCCGAGCGATCTCCAAAGTGTCGACAGCGCAATTTTAAGCGTCGCGAATATCGAGGGTATCGACATAGGTGGCAAAATAAGTCTGGCTCAGAATGATATCGCGAATCAGTTGACGTTGTTCCTTTTGAAGCGCTTGCCCCTTCGAGATCTGCAGGGGGGGGCGCGGCGCAACCCCGGCGTTAGTGACGTTGTAGTGACCAAGCCGCTACAGGAATGGCATGTACACAAGGCAGTAGCTCTGATCTATCGGGACGCGTATAACAATCAGCTCAACGATCGCTATCGAGGTAAGTGGGCTGAATACGAGCAACTGGCAAGAGAGACCGGTCAGAATTACTTACGGATAGGGGTAGGCCTGGTGGTGGACCCAATCATGAAGGCAGACGGTCCCATGTTATCGGCCATTGCCGGAAGCGGGCCGGGGGCAACTTTCTTCGTGCAAGTCGCTTGGGTAAATCGATCCGGCGAAGAAGGCGCGGCAAGTGACATGAGCCAATTTACTACTTCGGACGGGCAACAGTTGGTAGTGTCGTCCGGGAACGCGCCCGCAAACGCCGTGGGATGGAACATATATGCGGGAACCTCTCCGCAGTCTCTTGGGCTTCAAAACAGTACTCCAATTGCAGTCAATGACAGTTGGACACTTCCCGCTGGCGTCCAACCCGGCGCCCCACCTCCAGGAGGCCAACAGCCGACTTGGTACGTTGTGGACCAGCACGTGATTGAGAGAGGCTGACCATGCTCACGATCGCTGGCTCGGCGACGGCGAAATTGCGCGGTGTACTGGCTGCCGATAATGGCTTGCCGGCCGTGGTGGCGGCTCTGTCGTCCCAGCAGGGCGTAGAGTTGCCAGGGATTTGTGCACAACAAATAATCACGCAAAATGTTGCGCCGGAGATCGCAGAGCATAGCTTCGCGAGTAAGTATCCGCTGATTTATATCTACTGCAGCAAGATCGTGAACTCGTTGACCGAGAAATTCCGTACGTTCTCCGGCGATGCGCAGATGGTGGTGGAACTACGCGTATCGCAGGACCGGCTCGACAGCCTGGAGAGTAACTTACAGGCCTACGTGGATGCCGTCACACAAGTGTTGCAGGGCAACCGGGGAGACTGGGGAGACGGGGTGTGTTTCAGCGGAGGATACGAGGTTGCGTTTAGCCCAGTGAAGCATGGCGGACGAAACTTACTGCAAAGCGCTAAGGTGACTGTTGTTCTGGAGATTAGCTCCGATTAACGAGTGTTCCGAAACAAAGTATGTCCTACATTCTATCCAACGACAATCGGTTCTACGTAGCTTTGGAGCAGAGTTACGGCGTAGCGTCAACCATCAACGCCACGAATCGTATTCCTGCATTGAAGCTAAGCATAAAGCAGCGCCAAGAGAAAGTTCAGAGGAAGGACAAGACGGGTTCACGGACGTTTCCGGGCAATCCCAGCGCCATTCGAAGGCAAACGAGCTTTGAGCTGAAGAGCTACATGACGGCCTGGGCGGATCAGACGCAACTTCCCCCGCACGGGCCCCTGTTTCAGGCGTGTCTGGGGGGGGGCCCGACGCGCTACCCGGGGGGCACGGTTAGGAGCAGTCCGAGTTCTGCCCAGGTTGTGTTCACTGGCGCGCACGGACTGATGCCTGGCCAGGCAGTCACGAGTGGCGGAGAAATCCGTTTTGTTTCCGCGATCGTTGACCCTCAAACAATTCAATTGAACGCGCCCTTCACGGTCAATCCGCCAACAAACTCGCAGATCGGACCGACAACTGGATATCAGCCAGCAACGAACCTGCCAAGCGTGACGGTTTTCGACTATTGGAGTCCTTCGACTTCGGTACAACGCATTCTGTCCGGCGTGGCGGTGGACACGCTGAACCTGACAGTAAACGGTGATTATCACGAATTCGACTTCAGCGGCCCGGCACAAGATGTGCTGGACAGTGCCAGTTTTGAGATTGGGCAGGCAGGGCTATCCACCTTTCCTCAAGAACCGACTGTGACCCCTCTTAACTATTCGATTATACCGGGACATCTCGGTCAGGTCTGGCTGGGCAGCTTTTCGGAACGATTTTGGACTCTCACTAAAGCCGACATTTCGTTCACAAACAATGTAGATCTTCGTGCGAGGGAATTCGGTGAAGTCCTTCCCAGTGCTATTGCGCCGGGGCAGCGGACGGTTTCTCTGAACATCAGCCTGTACCAGCAAGACGATTCTTCGACCGCGGCCCTTTATCAATCTGCGCGTCAAAGATCGCCAATCAGCGTCATGATTCAGCTTGGGCAGCAGCAGGGTCAGCTGTTTGGCATGTATATGCAGAGTGTCATCGCAGAAGTGCCAGGATTCGACGACTCCGACACGCGCCAACAGTGGCAGTTTCAGAGTTGCCGAGCACAAGGGGGCGTAGATGATGAGATTTTTTTCGCATTTGGCTAAGAACGGCAACAGGGCGACCAATGAAACGCCAGGCCGCGCACATGGACGAGTCCCCTACGAAAGTGTGCTTACGATTCCGTCCCGTGCTTTTCCGGGCGTCACACTTGTAATTCGGCGAGTGTCTTTCGGTCGGCGCATGGAGTTGACCAGGCGCGCGCGTGAGCTCAGCCAAAGGGCTGAATTCCTGGCCGCCAGCGACGAACTTCAGGAAAAAATTGGGGCGAACATTCTGACCCAGGAAATCGACGCCATGTACATGCGATGGGGGCTGGTCAGCGTGGATGGTCTGAGCATAGATGGCGAACTCGCGACAGTCGACCAATTGCTGGACAGCGGGCCTGAGGAGCTGACACAAGAAGCCCTGGCGGCAATTCGGGGCCAATGCGGACTGAGCGAAGCAGAAAGAAAAAACTAATTATCGCATTTCATTTTCAACTAGGGAACCAGGCCGGGTGGAAATGCGAGGCATGCCGGAGAAACGGCCTGGAAAGTCGGCGGCATTGCGGTTGGCGCCACGGCTCGGCCGATTCCCTAAACCAAATCGTTTGGGCCCGAGGCGGAGCTTCACTGACGACATGCCCAACATCGTATATAACAGGGGACAGCCTAGCGTTCCTGGAGGAGTTTCAGGCGTGGAAAGTGATGGGGGTCAGCAATTGTTTCGACTTGCCAGCGCGTCTGGTGGATGCGATTGTCACGTTAGAAAATGAGTTAGTACTGGAGAGAAAAGATGCCGGAATCTAGGTGGAACCAATTGCTGTTGACGACTGCAAGCCGGGGAGGAGCGCGTCCAGACCCCGTACAGGAGTTGGCTGCTGCCGGATCGGGGAGTAGTGGCAACGCGAGCCCTTCAGCGGGTTCTGTAGCAGCGGTCCAACTGCCGGGCCCACAATTGTCTGCTGGCGATGTCACAGAGCAATTATCTCTTTTGAGCACCCAGCTCGGCAGCTTGGCATCGACTCAACAGGAACAAACAGATGCCGTCCAAAGAAACACGCAGGCCGTGACTCAAAACACGGCGGAGAAGGGGGGCGGCGGGACTTCGATTGCGAGCACTGTGGGAAGCGTCGCTTCGACGCTACTTGGGGGAGGACTTACCCTCTCTCCGATCATCACCGGACTAATGAGCCTGTTTGGCGGCGGCAGTGGGGCGACCGTGGCGCCCACGCCTTTTCAACTGCCGCCTTCGGTGCAATACCAGGGAGGATTGGCTGAAGGGCCCGCCGGAGGGGTGGTGCCAGTCAGTTATGGAGAGTCCGGGCAGCCGCGAACGCAAAGCGCGACAATCGCACCTCAAGTGAGTATACAAGTGAGCGCTATGGACAGCCAGTCGTTCCTGGATCATAGTGACGAAATCGCCAACGCGGTGAAACAAGCGATATTAAATTCGCATGCGTTGAACGACGTAATTGCGGAACTGTGACATGAGCGAGTTTCCTCGGCTAAAGACGGGCGCCGTGCTCCAATATCCCGCGCAACATGCATCCGAGTACTCTACTACCGTGTTGCGCTTTGTCGACGGTTCCGAGCAGCGAGTCAGTAACTATATGGCCCCGCTCCATCGCTGGGTTGTTCGACTAAGTGTGTTGGATGAAACCGAATTGCACGCATTCCGCGAGTTCTTTAGGGGACTCAGTGGCAGCGTGCAAAACTTTTCTTTTACCGATCCGTGGGATGGTACGACTTATCCCAATTGTAGTCTGGAGGACTCTGAACTGGCCGAGCAGTTGGTAAGTCCGTCCAGCGCCACTACGTCTCTACGGGTACGAGAGAACCGCGGCTGAGATGTTGTACTATCCGCAGCTGAGCAGTGGCTCCGTATCTCAGTTCCCCGTAGCACGTCTCACGAGCATACGGGCATTCCTAAACGTCCTTCCGGACGGCAGCACTCTTCGAATGGCAGATACAGGCGCTCAAACCGTAGAATGGCAGCTCGCCTATGCGAGTCTAACGGACGCCGAGGCGGCTCTAATTCAGGAGCTGTTCGATTCCGTAGAGGGCCGGCTGAATACTTTTACCTTCTTGGATCCAACCGATAACCTGCTGATGTGGAGCGAGGACTGGACGCAAGCAGTATGGATGGCCGATCCAATGCTGCATGTCTCTCTGTGTGTCCAAGACCCGTTCGGAATGACCAATGCCCTACAGCTCACCAACACGGGACAGGCTAGCCAGCGCATTATGCAAGCGACGAGCGGGCCGAGTTGGTATCAATATTGTTACAGCGTCTACTTGCGGAGTGACACCCTGTGCTCGGCTCAGCTTCTTATCTCTGCCAATGATCAGGATCTGCTAGCAGAGGTATCTGTCGCCGCTGCTTGGACTCGGGTTGTGACATCCGCCCGACTTGCGAATCAATCGGACGGTATCAGCTTTGGCTTGCAACTTCCACCTGGCGGCAATCTGGAAGCCTGTGGAGCGCAAGTGGAGGCGCAACCTGCGCCGGGAGCTTATAAGAAGACCGTTGATCGTGGTGGCGTATATCCAACAACGAGATTTAGCGCGGATTCACTTGCTTGGACGACCAGTGCATCAGATCAGAATTCGTGTCAAATCACCCTGATTAGCAACTTAACGTAGGTTGCCTGGAATCGAATGAACAACGCTTCAATCAACGCTGTAAAGGAGTTAGAGATTCCAGGAACTCCTTTGCTACTGTTTGACTGCACGCTTTCCTCCGGAGACGTTCAGCGATGGAGTACGCATCGAGTGACCGTAAGCGGAGAGGAGTATTTGAATCGAGTTCTACGGCACAACGTATTTGACTTAACGTCTTCGTCAGAATTGGCGGTGGAGGGGGCGTCAACCGTGTCGATTACGCTCGCCAACGCTGACTCGTTTCTTTCGTCGATAGAGCGAAACATCGGCTGGAAGGGTGCCCAGCTTGCGGTTACGTTTCTATTCTTTGATCTAAAGAGCGGCCTGCCTGTGTCGGATACCCGAATTGTTTTCCGGGGAATCGCGAATCCTCCCGAGCAGTCCACTGAGTCGACACTGCGCCTTAGCTTTACCAATCGCCTCAACCTGCAACGGGTATACTTGCCGTCGATTCGCATTCAGAAAAGATGTCCGTGGAAGTTCCCGTCTGACGCATCACAGAGGCAAGAAGCGGTGAATGGCGGATCCGCAGGGTACTACTCTCCCTTCTATCAGTGCGGATACTCTCCGGACCAGCGCAATGGCGTGGGAAACCTCAACGGCAGCGCACCGTACACTTCCTGTGACTATTCGCGTGCACAGTGTCAGCTGCGCGGAATGTTCAGCACTGACGGCCAAAATCACCCAACCGGTCGCTTTGGAGCGGTCGAGTTCATGCCGGCCGCGATCTACGTGCGCACCTATGGCGAAAAGGGGAAGCATCTCTCGGCTCTCGCTGGAAATCAGGCGCTCTACAATGACTCTGTTCCCCTGGTCTATGGAACGGGGTGGTATGAGCCCCCGATAGTTTTTGCCCGCAACGATGGAAATCTCACACACTGCGAAGTGCTTCTCGGAGCGGGGCCGTTGAATGCGGTGCTCAAAGTGATTGTGAACAATATGGAAATCCCCGCCGGAGCCCCAGGTACGAACATGACTGCGACCGGGTGGTACAACATCGTCAGCCTGGGTGCTCGAAATGGAGCCTTCAATCTTGATTTTACAGATTCTGCCGGTAATCCCCTGGGAGATCCTTACGGGAGTATGGGGCTACTATCCGTCGTCGTTCCCAACCGGATCTCGGACGGCAGTTCTCTTCCTGAAACGCAGATTTTGATTCAAGGCCTCGTACTGTCGCGGTTCGACACAAACGGCTCTTTTCTGGATCAAACTTTCACTAACAACCCGGCATGGGTGGTTCTGGACGTTATGAGACGTAGTGGATGGACCACGGACGAGTTGGACCTAGCCAGTTTTGCGAACGTGGCTGCGCGGTGCGACGCGCTGATCCAGACGGTCGATTTGAACGGTAACAATACTTTGATTCCCAGATATCAGTGCAACCTGCTGTTGACGAAGGCCCGTAGTGTTGGTGACATTTTACGCGGTATCTGCAACGGGTGTGCGCTCTTCATAACGGCCAGCGCAACGGGTCTGCTTCAGTTGAACGCGGAAGACACGTTGGCGATACAGCAACCGACGTTACCGGAAGGAAGCAATAGCACCGAAGAACTGAATGGCGGCTGGCCAGCATATGAATTTGGAGACAACCAGTTCTCCGGAATCTTGCGTCAAGAGAACGGCGCAGTAACCCTATCCGTGTCGTCCCGTACAACAGCGAATACCCCGAATCAATACACAGTGGAATTCCAAGACGAGTTTAATCAGTATCAACAAGACAGTCTCTCCCTCGTCGACGTTAATGATTCGCTCTTGACGGGGCAAAATCTTTCGACGTCTCTGACTGCGCTCGGCCTGCCTAATAGTGACCAAGCGACGAGGGCCGCCGCCCTTCAGCTGTACAAATCAGTCCAAGGAAACACCTATGTTCAGTTTCAAACCAGCATGAAAGGTGTGGCATTGGCGCCTGGAGACATAATCACGCTCACCTATGCCAAAGAGGGTTTCAACCGACAGCCGTTCCGGATTACCAAGGTCTCGCCCGGCGTCAATTTTCTAACCGTATCTATTACTGCTCAGCTCCATGACGACGGATGGTACACTGCCGTCAACTCTGGCGCGGTTACCTTCGGAAGCCCCCCAGGGAGCGAAGTAGGTGTGCCGAGACCGCTTGTGGGTAGTGTGTTCGACAGCAGCCACGTAGCGCAATTCGGAATAACTGAATCGTCGGCCGCCAGCAGTGATGGAACCGTTGCGAGCAATCTGGCCGTTAGTTTTTCCGTTCCGGCCAAACCCACAGCGAGCGCGTCCGGTATTCCGCTGTTGGGACTGAATCCTCAAATCAACACGACCGGCGGGAACTTGGCGGGCGGCCAAGTTCTATATTACGCCGTGAGTGCCGTGGACACGAGTGGCGCGGAGAGTGGCCTTTCATTCACTGTCATGGCTAACGTACCCGCGGGAACTAGCACGAATCAGGTGACCCTGGTCAGCCTGAGCGTTTCGTCTAATGCATCCAGATTGAACGTCTACCGCGGGACGAATCCCATCCAGTTATTAGTGATCGCCCAGAACATTCAAATTGCGCCGACATTCACGGACACGGGCGTCGCTGCCTTGCTTCAGGGTCCTCCTGACTACAACTACGATCATGCCAACTTCTATTGGCGCTTGGAGCTGCAGCCTGCCGAAAGCGTTGACATTCACTCGACGACTACTATTGGTAATAGCGCGTTAAACATGTTTCCCAATCAGTATTGCGGCGCGACCGTGCGGATCACGAATGGAACTGGTGACGGGCAGGAGCGTACGATTATTTTGAATTCAGCGAACACCCTGACAATCAATACGAAGTGGGATATTGAGCCAGACACAACCAGTTCGTTCCTAATCGCGGACTCCTCCTGGCAGTTCGGCGCGTCGAGCATTGCATCTCCGGTTTCGTTCGTCGTGCCGAATCGAGAGGGCGTGACCCTTCATATATCGGGCCGCGCCGCCAACGTGCGTAACGACGAAAGTGCTTTTGAGCTTTCGCCACTGACCCGTTGGCGCATTTCAGGTGATGTCGGGAATAATGTCGACGCGGATATTCCCGGTCAACCCACGTTTGGGTTATACCTTGGTGGGCAAGGCACTGTGGACTTAGTAGGGATTGGTTTCACCTCCCTGGACAATACCATGACGATTAGTGCCGGTACCTTGACGTTGGCATTTTGGGATGAACTCGACGGCCCGTCGACGATCCTTCTAAGTGCAGCTGCTACGGCCGGAGACACGACGCTGGCTTTGGCAACCGCAATTTCCGCGTCTGCCGGGGACTTGCTGCAGGTTGATGCAGAGATCATGGTCGTTCAACAGGACTTGACGAGTGGAACAAATATTCAAGCCGGGCGGGGTTCGCATGGGAGCATTGCAGCGGCGCACGCGGCTCAGGCCGCTGTATACGCTCTGAGA
This sequence comes from Bryobacteraceae bacterium, assembly GCA_035501155.1. Lineage (GTDB taxonomy): Bacteria > Acidobacteriota > Terriglobia > Bryobacterales > Bryobacteraceae > Palsa-89. The sequence goes on along the minus strand of DATJWO010000019.1, from coordinate 196,887 downwards.
AAGAAGATCTTCATCATGCCGTTCGCCCAAGGGTTTTTTGGCAGTCCCGCTAGCGGCAGTTACGTCTTTCCGGTAGTGCTGCCGGATGTTCGTATTGCCGCTGCTGAGCTGTTCGTGACCAATTCCCACGGGAATAGCACCGTGGCGGCGCAGGCGTTTACGGATAGCTCCGATACCGGCCTACGGACACTTTCCGGAGGGCAGCTTTCCATCCAAGTGGAGGGGGCCTTGGCCATTCAGACAAATGCGGCGCCTCCACTATTAGTTGATACCGCGCACTCTGTGCGGGACGTCTACGCTGTAGTGTCGGATCCTCCCACTGGTGCGCCGATCACCATGCAGTTGACTCAAAACGGCGAGTCATACTGCCAGTTGACCATCCCCGCCGGTGCGACCACTTCTAATGTCGTCGACGGCTTCGCGCTTGGTCCATTGCAGGCGGAGGCGCAAATCGGCTTAGACATTACCTCGGTTGTGCAAACCGCGAATACAGTCCCAGGCAGCGATCTCACTGTGACGATTCGGCTCTAGAGAGCTCCACCGTGCCGGAGACGTTCAACAAACTACAGCCCGATCGCGACCTGCAATGCTATTTCCTTGAGCCATCCGCCATCGCCGCATTGAGTCAGACCGACCCCAACGGCTTTTCTGTATCGGGTACCTGGCGGCAGCAGTTCGATTGGGCAGTCATTGAATGGAACCGTGACAACGTTTTCGAACATCCGGCGTTTCGCTCGTTGCCGGACGGCGACCTTAGTGGACTCACACTCACCTACGAAGAAACTCGGGAGAACTGCATTCCGATCGATTCCGACCTTTACCCGACTGTAGACTGGCCTACCCTTCGGGTCTGGGCAAATCCCGGCACTGGCGAGACCATCTACAGAGTCCCGCTCCTCAACTACGCAACACCGATTTCAGGCGGCTATCAGTGCTCCACGGTCCAGTTTCAACTTAGTGGAAGTCCGACAACTGGTGACTACGTCGGGTTGACATTTCTTTCCGAGCACTATCCTTATCGAATGGCCGCCGGAGACACATTGGAGTTTGCCATCCAGAACATCACGGAGGGTGTGAACGCTTTCTCGCCGACGATGCGAGCCGTCGCCGACCGTACTTCGATTACCTTGACCTACGTTGGATCCGGCCAAACTCTGGCGAGTTCGACCACGGGTGCGAACGGCAACCGGATCGGTGTTTACACTTATGTATCTGGCGTCCGCTCCGAGCAATGGGACGCGGTTTCCAAGCAGTTGTCGGGCGGAACGTCACCGTCGGCCTGGAGAATCGCCCTGCCCTTTGCGTCGCTGCAAGACCCCACGCTGGGGCAAGTTCCATGGAACGCAGTCAGGAAACTCCGTTGGACCTATTCCGCTAACTTACAGCCTGGAACCTATATCCGAACGGAGTTTCAGGTCAAGGTCACCAACTGGAACGTCACTGGTAATAGTCTGAGCTACTCGGTCGCCGGGCGCGGTAGCCGCCGCATCGAGAACGACTCGATCGAGGTTCATTACACTGGGGCGTGGAGCAGGGGCAGCGGCAATTACTCGGGCGGTACGATTGAGTCCACCAATACGTCTGGCTCTTCGCTCACCTGTACTTATGTTTCCTCGCAACAGCACAGCCTTTATCTAGGTACTCGTCTGCTAAACAATGGTGCGGCGATCTCGATTTCGGTGGACGGCCAGAACCCATCCACCCTCAACTTGAACGTTCCGGGAGAAGACGCGGTCATTCGACAACTCCTTGGTCAGTTTGGACCCGGTAGCCACAGCGTCACCGCGGCGCACGCGGGCAATATTGGTACGTCCTTCTACTTCGACTTCCTGGAACTGGCGGTTCCCACAACGACTCTACCGGTCCCCGCTACGGAATCTAACCTGACCGTGGCCACTGACTGGGACACGAACCATTCGCTCGCTTTGGCCCCTGAGCGGACCGCCTGGATGATCTACTCACTCGGCTACCGTGCAAGGGTGAATCACTACGCCGGAGCGCTGTGGTTCTATGAGCTGAGTTGCCCCGGCCAGCAATATGCTTCCGCTACCGTCACCTTCTCCGGGAATCCGGATCCGAACGAGACCACGCAAATTATCTTGGGGCGAACCGATCAGCCGCCTTCACTTCAAACCGTGATTGAGCATCTGAATCTCGATGGTGATACCCCGGAAACGCTCGCGACTGCGTTTGAGTTACTCCTGAATAGCGGATACACCGCAGTATGGGCGCAGGCCAATGGCAGCCAACTCAGGATTTTCTCACGTTCCATGGGGTCCGACGGCAACAATATCACTATTGCGACGAGTGCACCCACACAGAACCTCTCTATCTCTGTTTCTGGCTCTACTTTCTCTGGTGGCGTGGATGGCGCGTGGCTCACCGATGTCGAAGCAATGCCGCGCATAAATCGCGCTGCCCGCGACTGGAGCACCAGCTATTTTCAGGCCCTAAAAGGTTACGGGCTCGATGTGGTGGCGTCGTTCAGTATGGAATTGGGAAACGGCGATCCATCCACTGGAGCGGGCATCGCTCAACGCTATCCAAGCCAGTCCCCAGTTTTGCTCAGTACGCCGTCTTTGCAGACCAACTTCTCTCCCGCCAGCACGGCCTTCTGGCAGCAGGTCTATCAGGACATGGCCGGATTGATGAACGCCGCCAGTGTAACTCCCTACTTGCAATTCGGCGAAGTCCAGTGGTGGTATTTCCCCGATGACGGCTCTGGAATGCCTTTTTATGACGCGTACACGACCAGCACGTTCCTGGCGCGGTTCGGGCGAGCAATGGCGATAATTATCAGCAACACGGTGGATCCTCAAACGATCCCGCAAGAGACCGCATTCCTTCCCGACTTGATTGGAGCGTTTACGAGCCAGATTCGGAACTACGTTCGTTCACTTTATCCAGATTGCCGTTTTGAAGTCCTTTACCCGACCGACGTCAACAACACCGCGCTCAACCGTGCCATCAATTATCCCGTCACGGATTGGACGCCCGCCAATCTGAATTGCCTGAAAACCGAAAGCTTCACTTACACCTACGAGCGTAATCTGGACTTAAGCAAAACCACCATCGCCGCCGGCGCCGCCTACGGATTCCCGCCGGCTCAGCGCAGTCATCTTGTCGGAATCAGCGATTCCTCGACGGCCTGGCTCAAGGAAGCCCGGCTCGCCGAGGCGAGTGGTTTCGAGTCGGTGGTCCTCTTCGCGTTGGACCAATTCTGTTTAATGGGCTATCCGCTTCCGCTTTCACGAGGCATGCGGCGCAGCGTCCGTATGGGCTGACGGCGCTTCCTCCCTCGTTCGCGGTACATTGATTATGCAGCCGTGATCGCCGTCCAAAACGTCTCCAAGGTCTATCATCTTTATCAGCATCCCCTGGACCGCGTCCTCGGCGCGCTAGTGCCATCCCGGTCTCGCTCCGCGGACTTCTGGGCCTTGCGCGATGTCAACCTTCGAGTCGAAAAAGGCGAAGTCTTCGCCCTTCTCGGCCCAAATGGCTCCGGAAAGAGCACGCTGCTGCAGATCATCAGCGGCATACTGCAACCTACCAGTGGCCGCGTCCTGCGCGCCGGCCGCATCGCCGCTCTGTTGGAACTGGGCGCGGGCTTCAATCCCGAATTCAGCGGACGCGACAATGTATTTCTGAACGGCGAAATCATGGGACTTTCCCGCCGTGAAATGGACAATGCGTTCCCGCGCATTGAAGCTTTTGCCGAAATCGGACAATTCATCGACCGGCCGGTAAAAGAGTACTCCAGCGGCATGTATGTTCGCCTGGCCTTCTCTACGGCGATTCACGTCGATCCGGAAATACTCATTGTCGATGAAGCACTGGCCGTCGGCGACGCCATCTTCGCCAGCCGCTGCATCCAGAAGTTTGAAGAGCTCCGCCAGCGTAAAGTCACTGTGTTGCTGGTCTCCCATGACCTCGGGCTGATCAAGCGCCTGGCCGATCGAGCCGCCTTCATGCTCGACGGCAGAATTGTGATGCAAGGCACGCCGAAGGACGCCGTCAATCAGTATGTCGGCTTCGTTCTCGACCGCGAGCGCGCTCAGAAGGACCGGGTCGATGTTCCCGGCGCAAGCTCCGCCCCAACGAGTTCTTTTCGCCACGGCGATGGCGCCAGCCGCATCCTGGACGTTCAAATCCTAAACAGCGCCGGCGAACACTGCCGCGTTTTTCGCCCCGGTGAATCCTTGATCATCCGCGTCCGGGCCGTTTTCCAGCAACCCGTCTCGAACCCGCTGGTCGGCATACTCATTCGGAGCCGTCTTGGCATGGATATCTTCGGAACCAATACGCGCATCGAGCGGGTCGAACTCGGCGATTTCGCAGCGGGCGAAACGTTGGAGGTCGAATTCGAACTGGATTGTCTCCTCAGCCGTCAGGACTACACGCTCACTGTCGCCACGCAATATTGGAATGGCCTTAGCCAGGACTGGCTCGACGACGTCGCCGACTTCCAGGTCATCGATACCAAGGACGTGGCGGGCGTTCTCAACTTGAACACACGAGTCCGGCATCACCGTCTGTCTCCCCAACCCGCTCTTCAGAACTAGATCATGCACATCGACGATATCCAAACCGCGCTGCGCGACGAAAACCTCGACGGCTGGCTGTTCTTCGATCATCACCAGCGCGATCCTCTCGCCTATCGCATTCTCAACCTCAGCCTCGCGCATGTCGCCACCCGGCGCTGGTATTACTTCGTCCCCGCTACCGGCGAACCGAAAGGCCTCGTCCATGCCATCGAATCTCACGTTCTCGACGGCCTTCCTGGCGCGGTTCAGACGTATTCCAGTTGGGGGGCTCAGGTCGAAGGCTTAAAGCGCCTGCTCGCCGGCGCCCGCCGCATCGCCATGCAGTACTCGCCGAATTGCGCCGTACCGCAAGTCTCTCTGGTGGATGGAGGCACGCTCGAATTGATCCGGGGCCTGGGAATGGACGTCGTCACTTCCGCGAATCTCATCCAGGTTTTCGAAGCCCGCTGGAGTGCGGATCAGTTGGAAACGCACCTCGAAGCCGGCCGCCGGGTAGACCGCGTACGCGCGGCAGCTTTCCAGCATATTGCGGCCGCCCTCACCGCTGGCCGGTCCATCACGGAATGGGAAGTCAATCGTTTCATCCGCGATGGCTTCGCGAAGGCCGGCCTGTTGACCGATCACGGCCCCATCGTTGCCGCGAATGCCAACATGTCCAATCCGCACTACGAACCAACGCAGGATCAGAGCAGCCCCATTCGCAAGAATGATGCCGTGCTCATCGACATGTGGGCCAAGCTCGACCGCCCCGGTGCCGTCTACTACGACATCACTTGGACCGGCTACTGCGGCGCCTCTCCGCCGGCCGAACTACAGAACGTCTTCGAGGTGGTGCGCGATGCCCGCGACTGCGCCATCTCCCGCGTGCAGTCGGCCGTCTCCCAACATCAAGCTCTTGCGGGATTCCAGGTGGATGACGCCGCGCGCACATATATAAAGGACAAAGGATTCGCCGACTACTTCATCCACCGGACTGGCCACTCCATCGGCCAGGAGGTCCACGGCGCGGGCGCGAACATGGACAATCTGGAAACGCACGATGAGCGCAAAGTGATCGCTGGAACCTGCTTCTCCATCGAGCCCGGCGTTTACCTGCCGGGCTTCGGCATCCGCTCGGAAGTCAACGTCTATGTCGGAACTGACCAGGCGCGGGTCACCGGCGAAATCCAACGCAGCCTAGTCATCATTTTGTGACATTGCGGACAGTGGCGAAAGACGCTGTTTTGCCTCCGCCCGCTTCCCCATTCAAATCCCGCTATATCAACGCCTTCCGATGGGCCACTCCGATCGATGGACCCGATAGGAAAATTCGATTGGACCCCGGCCCTCTGCTCGCATACCCTGAATCATGGCAACCGTACAAGTTATGGAGCCCGCCAGCTCTCAAATCGTACTCTTTCATCGCATTAGCAACATCGTTAGCTCCGAGCTCTCACTCGATGAAATGCTCGGTGAAATCGTCGGCGTGACGGCGCAGGTCACCGACTGCGACGCCTGCCTGGTCTACTTATTGGACCGCGACACCGATGAGGTCGTTTTGCGAGCGTCGCAGGTTCCGCACGCTTCCGCACTGGGCACGTTACGCATGAGCGTGGGTGAAGGCGTCACCGGATGGGTAGCCGAACACAAGTCGGTAGTCGCGCTTTCGTCGCGGGCTTCGAACGACGCCCGCTTCAAGAAGTTCCCGGCGCTGGTGGAAGACACGTACGAGGCGTTTCTTTCCGTGCCGCTGGTCAGCGGCGGCGACGTGATTGGCGTCATCAATGTTCACCATCGCGAACCGCACGATCACACGCGTGATGAAATCTCGTTGTTGACCTTCGTCGGCGAACAGATGGGCAGCGCAGTGTCGAAATCGTTGCTCGCGGAAGCGAACGCCCGCCTGCTCGAGGAAACGCTGGAGATGCGCCGTCAGTTGGAGACGCGCAAGCTGGTCGAGCGCGCCAAGGGCATCCTGCAGCAGCGCCACGGCCTGACGGAAGAGGAAGCTTACTTGCGCCTGCGCAACGAAAGCCGCCGTCTGCGCCGCCCCATGAAGGATCTGGCGGAAGCTATTATCCTGGCTGAAGATTTGAGCCGCAAGTCGGACATAGTTTAGGCCTTCGCGTTGATTCCGAGCCGCGCGCATGAGCAAGCGGTCTTATCCGCCAAGTTCCGACATTACCTTTCGCATCCGGGCGTGCGCCAGCACCACATCCGGGTCGCGCTGGAGCGCTTCAAAATAGCGTCGCGCAAACCCGCTGCCGGATTCCTTGGGCGCGAGTAAATCCAAGGCTTGAGCGATCAACCGCTCGGCATCGATGCCGGTGGGCGGTTCTTCGGCATCCAGTATTTCGTCGATCAGCACCACGAATTCCGACAACTCGTGCAACCATGCGAACCAGGGATCGTACAACACCAGCTTCAACAGCTCACCGCTGGAGCTGATGCGTGCGATGTCCCGCTCGTACGCCGCTCGCTCGGAATCCAGCAGCGTCTTGTGCAGGCCCAGCAGGCCGTTGCGGAGGTCCGTCAGCCGCTGGTGGACGCCATCCGAAGGTGGATTCGTGAAAGGCATGACCCTGGTGTTATAGTAGCTCCAACGGGCGGTCTTTCCGCCCCGGCGCTTAAGAATTATCGAACGACCTGATCCCGTCACCGCTAGAATAAGTACGTGAGTTCCAACGCCACACTCCAGCTTGCCACCGGCCACCTCCATCAGGTGCGCCAGGAAATCGGAAAAGTCATCGTCGGCCAGCAACACGTCGTCGATGGGGTCCTGATCTGCCTCCTGTCTGGGGGACACGTACTGTTGGAGGGCGTGCCGGGCCTGGGCAAGACCACGCTGCTCCGAACCCTGGGCCGCGTGCTGCACCTCAAGTACTCGCGCATCCAGTTCACACCCGACCTCATGCCCGCCGACATCGTCGGCAGTATGATCATCGAAAGCGACGATCATGGGGCAAAAGCTCTGCGCTTCCAGCCCGGCCCCATCTTCTCCAATCTGGTTCTGGCTGACGAAATCAACCGCGCGACACCGAAGACCCAGTCCGCTTTGCTCGAAGCCATGCAGGAGCGCACCGTCACCAGCGGAACCACCACCCACGAACTCGAAGCACCTTTCCTGGTGATGGCCACGCAGAACCCGATAGAAATGGAAGGCACCTATCCGTTGCCCGAGGCCCAGCTGGATCGCTTCCTCATGAAGATCCTGGTCCAGTATCCTTCGCGCGAAGATCTCAACCGGATCGTCGAACGCACGATTCACCGCGACGAAACCTCGTTGCATCAAGTTGTCGACCGCGACGCCATCCTCAACCTGCGGGCCGCGTGCCGGGACGTTCTGGTGGCCGCGCATGTCCAGGACTTCGCCATCGATCTTGTCATGGCCACCCAGCCCGGCACTTCCGGTGCGCATCAGCTAGCCACCAAATATATTCGCTATGGCAGTTCGCCGCGCGGGGCGCAAGCCCTGGTGGAGTGCGGGCGAGCCTTGGCCCTCATGCGCGGCCGGCTGAACCTCAGCATCGACGACGTCCGCGAGATGGCGCCGGCCGTCCTGCGCCACCGTATCATCCTGAACTTCGACGCCCACGCGGACGGTCAAACGCCGGAGACCATCCTCAACCAGATCATCGAAAGCGTCTCGTCCACGGCAGCCAAGTGAAAGCAATCGAGTGAAAACGGCGCCGCTCATCGATAGCACCTTCCTCGAGAAACTCGAGCGGCTCGCAATCCTCTGGCAAAAATCCTTTCCCGGCCTGGTCGGCGGCCACAACATCTCCCATTTCGCCGGCCCTGGCCAGGAGTTCCTGGACCATCGCCAGTTCCACCATGGCGACGACCTCCGCGCGGTCAACTGGCGCGCTTATTTGCGGCTGGAAAAACTCTTCCTCAAGATGTTCCAGGTTGAGCCGCGCATCCCGGTGCGGCTCCTGCTGGACTGCAGCAATTCCATGAGCACCGGAGGAGGGACCCCCGGTCGCCTGATGAAGTTCGACTACGCCCGCAAGCTCGCCGCGGCGCTGTGCTACATCGGCTTGGTGCGCCTGGATACCATCTGCATCCAGCCCTTTGGCACCGACCTGGGGGATTCCTTCCTGTGCGGCGGCGGACGCCATCGCTTCATTCCCGCGGTCAACTTCCTCGAGGGACTGCAGCCTTCCGGACGCACCAACTTCTTTCAGATCGCGCGGGATTTCATCGCCAACTTCCCGCAGCGCGGCTTGCTCATTATCATTTCGGATTTCCTCGACGACGCCGGCTGCGAACGTCCCTTGCAGTTTCTCGCAGATTTTGGCCACGAAGTGCTGCTGGTGCATGTATGGTCTCCCGAAGACCGGGCCCCCGATTGGGAAGGACAGCTCGATCTCACCGACGCCGAAACCGGCGCTACGCTGGAAATCGGATTCGACGCGGCCGCATGCGCCACCTATACCCAGGCCTTCGATGCTTACGCCCGCAACCTCCAGAACATCGCCCTACGCAACGACGGACGTTACATAGGGCTTTCCACAACCACTACAATTGAGGAAGCAGTTTTCGGTCCGATGGCGCGCTCCGGCGCCGTACAGTAACGCACCATGTTCTTCCTCAATCTCTCGTTGCCCGAATTTCTGGCGATCCTGGGATCGCTCTCGGGCGTCATGGTGGCGCTGTACCTGCTGGACCGGGCGCGCAAGAAGCACATCGTGCCCACTCTCCGTTTCTTCACCGCGGTCCAACAGGCTCCGGTTTTGAAACACAGGCGAAAGCTGCAGCAACCCTGGTCCCTGCTACTGCAAATCTGCAGCTTGTTACTGCTGCTGCTCGCCATCGCGCAGCTTCGCTTCGGCGCCGCTGTGCAATCTTCCAGCGACCACGTGATGATCTTGGACACTTCCGCCTGGATGTCGGCTCGCTCCGGCCAAGCCCGCCTCATCGACCAGGCCCGGGCGGCGGCTCGCGCCTATATGCGCGCTCTACCGGCGAGCGACCGCCTGATGATCGTGCGCGCCGGCGCTCTGGCCACGCCAGCCGTCCTCTTTGAATCTGACCGCCGCAAGCTCCAGCAGGCCATCGACGAAACGCAACCCGGCGCCGGGCCTCTCAATCTCCAGCAAGCTTTCGATTTCGCGCGGCAGGCCCAGAGGCTGCACGCCCAGCGTCCCGGTGAGATCGTGTTCATCGGCGCCGCCCGCACCTCCGCTGACGAGGCGCAACAATTGAATCCTCCGTCCAACCTGCGTTTCATCGCCATCAATGGCCCTTCGGAACACAGCGGTCTCCGCAAGGTCAGCGTTCACCGTTCGCAAGCCGACCCTGACGCCTGGGAGGCCTTCATCGCCGTCAAGAACTACGGCGCCCGCCCGCGATCCGTGCCATTGGCCGTTCAGTTCGGCGGGTCGCCGGTCGGTTCTCATCGCTTCGACTTGAAGCCCGGCGCGGAAGAGAGCGTCACGTTCCGTTTCAAAACTCGCGCCGCGGGCTGGCTGGAGGCGCGCCTGCTGACGCGCGATTCGTTCGCTCAGGATGATCGCGCCATACTCGAACTGCCGGCGCGTAAGCTGGTACCCGTCATCGTTTATTCTTCCGAGCCGGATCTCCTCCGGCCCGTCTTCAACGCGATCCCCGGCGTACAGGCGACTTTCATGCCGCCCTCCAGCTACGATCCCAAGCTGCGTGGCGGAATCGTGCTCCTCGATCGCTTCGCGCCTCCCGCGCCGCCTTCTTCGGACAGCATCTGGATTGAACCGCCCCCCGGCAAATCGCCCATCGCCGTCCGCTCCACCGAGGAGAAAGTTCATTTAAGCAGTTGGCAGACCGGCCATCCGCTGGGCGCCGGCCTGCGAGTCAAGGATCTGGAATTTCCGTCCGCTCAAGTCTTCAACACCTCTCCCAGCGATGTTGCCGTGGCTTCCGCCGATGCGGGCCCACTGATTGTCGCGCGCTCCGGCGCAGCGAAGACCGTCGTGTTCGGCTTCCACCCCGTACGTTCCGCGATGAAGTACGAGCTTGCCACACCACTTCTGTTCGCCAACATCGTGCGCTGGATGCAGCCCGACGTGTTCCGCTCCTGGGAGCTCACCGCATCCACGGTCGGCACGGTCGATGTCCCGCTGGATGCCGAGCTGGATCCCAACTCGATCCGTGTCCAAACCGAAGACGGCCTGCGGCTGCCGTTTACCGTCGAGGGCCGAACGCTGCGCTTCTTCTCAGGCGCTGCGGGAATTGTTCGCGTACTCACAGGCGATCGCGAGCTGGTTTATTCGCTCACTCTACCGCAGCCCGGCGACGTCACCTGGCGGCCGGCGCACGCAAAATTCGGCTTGCCCCGCCAGAGCCCCATCCAGCCGGCTGCGCGCGACATCTGGCAGTGGCTTGCTCTGCTCGGAGCCGCCGGCTTGCTCGCCGACTGGATCTTGTACGGCCGCATGCAGCGGCGCCTGGCCGACTTCGATCGTCCAACCCAACCGGCGTTTTGGAGGAAAGCCTCATGACGTTCCAACACGCCTGGGTGCTGGCTTTTCTCTTGCTGCCTCTCGGCTGGGCCGTCTTTGAAACGCGCCGCACGCGCCGTACCGTGGCGCTGGTCCTGAAAGCTCTTACCTTCATCGCCATCATCCTCGCCTTGGCCGAGCCAAGCATTACACTGCCGGAGACCAAGATGGCGGTCGCCGTCCTGGTGGATACCTCCGCGAGCGTTTCTCAGCAGGATTTGACGCGCGCTTCCGCGCTTGCCGGAGCCATCGATAAGGCGCGCGGGCGTCACTGGGTCCGTGTTCTTCCGTTCGCCCGCTCGGTTCGCGACCTTACCTCTTCGGAAAATGGTTGGCGTTTTCAATCCACCGCCGGTGAGGCAGGCCGCGCCACCGACATCGAGTCCGCCATCCAGGAAGCCATCAGCTCGCTTCCCTCGGACCTGGTGCCGCGCCTGGTCCTGATTTCCGACGGCAAAGAGAACGCCGGCAGCATCACGCGCGCCGCCTGGCAGGCGCAGCGTTTGGGCATCCCGATCGATACCATTCCCTTGCAAGGCCGGCCGCAGCCAGCCCTTCGCCTTGAGTCCGTGACACTGCCCACCGTCGCCTTCACCGGCGAGCAGTTCCCGATCGATCTCACTGTAGTATCGCCTTCCGCGCTCTCCGGCACCGTGGAGGTCAGCGCCGAAGGCAAGCTGCTGGGTTCCAATCCGATTTCGCTGGGCCCCGGCGACAACCAGGTTCGTGTTCACGCCAGCCTCTCGGAAGTTGGCGCACTGAACCTGTCCGGTGTCATTCGCGCGGGCCAATCCGGCGAAATCCGTTTCGACCGCGCGGTCAACCTGCGCCGGCCCAAGGTCCTCTTTATCTCGCAAGACCCTGCGGGAACGGAAGCGCATTTGATGCAGACCCTGGCCGCGGCGCAATTCGAAGTCGACCGCACCGGCGATCCTCTGCATGGCGACCTGGCCGGCTACCAGCTTGTCGTGCTGAACAACCTGGATCTGGAGGCTCTGCCCGCGTCCCGCAAGGACGAAATCGAGAAATTTGTTCAGCAAGGCGGCGGACTGCTGGTCATCGGGGGCGAGCGCGATGTCTATGCCGATGACAAGAAGATCGAGGATGCGCTCGACCGCACTCTGCCGGCCAAACTCGCGCCGCCGCGTTCGCCGGAAGGCACCGCGGTCGTGCTGATCATCGACAAGTCCTCGTCCATGGAAGGCAAGAAGATCGAGCTGGCGCGTCTGGCCGCGGTCGGCGTGGTCGATAATCTGCGCGCGATCGATCAAGTGGGTGTTCTGATCTTCGACAACTCCTTCCAATGGGCCGTGCCCATGCGCCGCGCCGAAGACCGGTCTCTCATCAAGCGCCTGATCTCGGGCATCATTCCCGACGGCGGCACCCAAATCGCGCCGGCGCTCGCCGAGGCGTATCACAAAATCCTGCCGGTGCACGCCACTTTCAAGCACATCGTTCTAATGACCGACGGTATTTCGGAGGAAGGCGACAGCCTGGATCTTTCCAAGGAGGCCTCCGCTCAACACGTCACCATCTCCACGGTCGGTCTGGGGCAGGATGTGAACCGCGCGTATCTGGAAAAGGTCGCCGCCATTGCGAACGGGAAGTCCTATTTCTTGAACGAGCCGTCAGGCTTGGAACAGATTCTCATCAAGGACGTGATGGAGCACACCGGATCCACCGCGGTGGAACGGCCGCTGCAGCCCATCGTGAGTAAGAACGCCGAGATTCTTTCCGGCGTGGGCATCGATACGGCCCCGGCGCTCAAGGGCTATGTGCGATTCATCGCCAAGCCCACCGCCGACACGATCTTGAAGATTGACGAAAAGGATCCGCTGTACACGCGCTGGCAGTATGGCTTGGGACGCGCCGCCGTGTTCGCCTCCGACGCCAAAGCGCGATGGGCCGCCGACTGGGTCACCTGGAAAGGCTTTGACCGGCTGTGGGCCAACATCTTTCGCGATCTGCTGCCGCATGCCGAAAGCGGCGATGCGAAAGCGGACTTCGACAGCGCCAGCGGCGATCTGGATGTGGAGTATCAACTGGGCCGGGATGTCGACACGCCCACCCAGCTCCCCGAGATCTTTGTGCTCGGTCCCAACGGCTTCCGCCATCCCATGGCGATCACCAAGCTGGGCGAGAAATCGTATCGCGGCAAGATCCAGATCGGCCAGCTACAGGGCCTGTTCCGTGTCCGGCCGCTGGAGGAGTCGCGCGCGTTTCCCGAAGTCGGCTACTATCAGCAGGAGCAGGAACTGCTGGACTATGGTTCGAATCCGTTCCTGCTGCGCACCATCTCGCAGTTCACCGGAGGCCGCTTCAATCCCGCGCCCAGGCAGGTGTTCGACGCGGCCGGCCGTTCCCAGACATCCGTGTTGAACCTGTGGCCGATGCTGCTTGGCCTCGCGATCGCCTTCAATCTTGCCGAGCTGCTCATGCGAAAAGTGCCACGACAGTCTCTAAGTGGAATGTTTGGGGGAAAAGGTCGGCCAGCGTGATCTTGCCGATCCGGTAACCTTCGGCGAGCAGGCCTTGGAGATCGCGCGCGAGCGTCGCCGGATCGCAGGAGATGATCGTGAGCCGTGGAGCCCGGATGCGCGCCAGTTCCCGCACCGCATGCTTGCCGAGGCCTGAGCGGGGCGGATCGGCGAGGATGAAGTCGGGCCGCTCCTCGAGCGCCGCGAGATAGTCCTCCGTGGCTTGGTGCAGGGCGATTTGGCCGAGATTGTGCTCCAGATCGGCGAAGGCGCTGCCGTTCGATTCAACCGCGGTCACTCTCTCGAACCGCGCCGCCAAACTTTTTGCGAACAGACCCACGCCCGCGTACAGATCCACCGCCCAGTCGCCGTTTGCGTCTGCTGTAGCGGCCTCCACCAATGCGTCCACCAGAAATCGGTTCACCTGAAAGAACGAATTGCGGCTGACGCGGAATCCGTTGTACTCAATCGGCCCGGTGACCCCAAGTGATGCAAGTGCCGCCAGAGCCGGCTTCGGCACCCGATCCAGGACATTCACCTGAACGTCGGTCTCATTGGTAAACAGCTCCACGCCCGTAGTGACCCCAAGAGCCTGCATGGTGCCGATGACCTCATTGAGTTTCGGAGAAGCGATGGGGCAGTGATCGATCGCGCAGAGCCGGTGCGAGCCGTGCTCGTAGTAGCCGACCTTCCCATCCTCTACGTGAAGCTGAACGCGGTTGCGGTACTGCCAAGGTTCTTCCAGGATGGTGCCGATCTCGCCGTCATACTCAATCTTGCCGACGCGCCGGAGGACTTCGCGTAGGATGGCCGTTTTCTGCTCGACCTGGAATGTATAGTTGGCGTTTTGATAGTGACAGCCGCCACAGTGAAGAAAGTAAGGGCATGGCGGCTCGACGCGAGCAGCGGATGGCGACAACACCTCTATCACCCTTCCCCGGAAAAGATCGTTCTTGACCTTTTCTACGGTCGCCCGGACGACTTCTCCGGGCAACGCATACGGTATTAGGACAACTTTACCACCAACTCGCGCCAGGCCGTCGCCGCCGTATACCAGCTTCTCGATGGTCAGAGTTTCTTCAGTGGGCAAGCGAAAGGGTACCATGAATGTTCATCATGAGACGACGTGTCTTTTCCGGCGTTCAGCCGTCGGGCAATCTGCACATTGGGAACTACCTGGGAGCGTTAAAGAACTGGGTCGAGATCCAGGGCAACTACGAGAGTATTTTCGGCATCGTCGATTTGCACGCCATCACGGTGTACCAGGACCCGGCAGAGCTGCGCGCGAAGATTTTGGAGATCGCGGCGCTGTTTCTGGCGGCGGGGATCGATCCGAAGCAATCGACCATTGTGGTGCAGTCTTCCATTCCGGAGCATTCCGAACTCGCCTGGATGCTGACTTGCGTCACGCCTGTCGGTTGGCTGGAGCGCATGACGCAGTACAAGGCAAAGGCGCAGGCGCAGGAGACGGTCGGCGACGGGTTGCTGCAGTATCCGGTGCTGATGGCGGCCGACATCCTGATCTACCAGGCCGCGATTGTGCCGGTGGGCGACGATCAGGCGCAGCACCTGGAACTGACGCGCGACATCGCGCAGCGTTTCAATTCGTTGTACGGCGAGACGTTCGTGATGCCCGCGACGCATCTGCCGACGGTGGGTGCGCGCGTGATGGGCCTGGATGAGCCGGATAAAAAGATGAGCAAATCGGCTACGGGCACGGGTCACGCGATCGCTTTGCTGGATCCGATCGATCAAGTGCGCAAGAAGATCATGCGCGCGACGACGGACTCGCAGCCCGCGGTGAACTTCGAGGGGCTGGGCGCGGGCGTCGAGAACCTGCTGAACATCTTTCAAGCCTACAGCGGATGGACATCGGAGAAGCTGCGCGAGCATTTCAGCGGCATGCGCTACGGCGATCTGAAGAAGCAGGTGGCCGAGATGGTGATCGCGAATCTGGAACCCCTGCAGAAACGCTATGCGGAGATCATGGACGAGCCGGGATATTTGACCGGCGTGCTGCGCGAGGGCGCCGAGCGGGTGTCGCCGATCGCGCAGTCGACCGTGAAGCTGGTGAAGGAGCGAATGGGGTTGTACGTGGGTGGTTAGTGGAAGTCATGTGAAGGCACGGCTTCTTCGGCGACATGCAGCGGATCGAATCGTTCGGCGCGCACGGTGGCGACGTTGTCGATGTTCTGCATTTCACCCTCGATCACCAGGTACGGATTGTTGAGGATGATCTTTCGCTCGCGCTCGAAAACGTCCGGCATGACGACGGCGTTCGAGACTCCGGTTTCATCTTCCAGACTCAGGAATAACAGGCCTTTGGCTGTGCCGGGGCGCTGGCGGCAGATGACGCATCCGGCAATGCGGATGGAGCGGCCATTGCGGACCAACTTCACTTCGTTCGCGGGTGTGACGCCGAGCGCGTTCATCTTTTCACGGTGGAACGCCATGGGGTGGCTGCCGATGGTGAGGTGCGTGCCGTGGAAGTCGGCGTTTAAGCGCTCGCTCGGGTTCATCGCCGCGAGCGGTGCGTGGCTGGTGGCTGGTGGCTGGTTGTCTGCGAAAAGCGGGCCGGTGGGGCGCAGCGCTAACTCGGAGTCCCAGAGCGCGGCGCGGCGGTGCGTGGGAGAGTCAGTGATGAAATTGAGTGCGCCGATTTCGCTCAATGTCCGTAGCTCATCTTTGCGCAGTTCGGGGGCGCGATTGACTAAATCTTGAATACTCGAGAACGGAGCGCGGGCGCGCGCGGCCAGGATGGATTCGGCAGCCTGCTGTCGCAGGCCTTTCACGTAATTTAGGCCCAGGCGGACGCGCCTCTCGCCGTTTTGTTCTTCGATGGTGCAGAGCCATTGGGAGCGCGTGACGTCCACTGGATTGAAATGCTGGCCGTGGCGCTGTGCGTCCTTCACTAATGTCGCCGGCGCATAGAAGCCCATCGGCTGGTTGTTCAGGATCGCGGCGGTGAAAGCCGCCAGGTAGCGGCACTTGAGATACGCGCTGGCGTAGGCGATCAAAGCGAAGCTGGCGGCGTGCGATTCGGGAAATCCGTAGAGCGCGAACGAAGTGATGGATTGAACGATGGTGTCCTGCTGCGAGCCGGTGATGCCGTTGCGTTCCATGCCTGAGCGCAGACGGGTTTCAATGTCGCGCATGCGAGCTTCGGAGCGCTTAAAACCCATGGCGCGGCGCAGTTCTTCGGCCTCGCCGCCGGTGAAGTTGGCAGCGATCATGGCGATGCGGAGCAACTGCTCTTGAAATAACGGTATGCCCAAAGTTCGGCGAAGCACCGGTTCAAGCAATGGATGCAGGCACTCGGGTTTTTCGCGGCCCTGGCGGCGGCGCAGATAGGGATTCAGCATCTGGCCGACAATCGGTCCTGGGCGGATGATGGCTACCTCGACCACAATGTCGTAGAAGCGCTCGGGGCGCATGCGCGGGAGGCAGGACATTTGCGCGCGGCTCTCCACTTGAAACATTCCGATGGTGTCGGCGTTTTGGAGCGCAGCGTAGACGAGCGGATCGTCCGGCGGGAGATGCGCGAGATCCACTTCTTCGCGATAAGCGCTGCGGATGAGCTGGATGGATTCTTCGAGCACGGCCATCATGCCGAGGCCCAGCAAGTCCACTTTGATGATCTTCATGTCGGCGCAATCTTCCTTGTCCCACTGGATGACCACGCGGCCGGGCATAGTAGCCGGTTCGAGCGGGACGACGGAATCGAGCTGGCCTTCGCAGATCACCATGCCGCCCGAGTGCTGGCCTAAGTGGCGCGGCAGGTCGCGGATGGACATGTAAAGATCGAGGAACTTCGCGATCAGCGGATTGTCTGGCGCGAAGCCGGCTTCGCGGAACTGCCGCTCGGCTGTATCACGAGGGTCGGTCCAGCCCCAGACCGGGACCAGTGCGGCGATGCGTGCCAGCTCGGGTTCAGGGAAGCCCAGCACTTTGCCGATGTCGCGTACGGCGGACCGGCCGCGATAGGTGATGACGTTGGCGGTCATAGCGGCGCCGAGCTTGCCGTAGCGCTCGTAGACGTATTGGATGGCGCGCTCGCGCTGATCGCCGCTGGGGAGGTCAAGATCGATGTCCGGCCATTCGCCGCGCTCTTCGGAGAGGAATCGCTCGAAGAGCAGTTCCATTTCCACCGGGTCCACCGCGGTGATGCCGAGCGAATAGCAGACCGCGCTGTTGGCAGCCGATCCGCGCCCTTGCACCAGGATGTTGTTGCGGCGGCAGAACTCGACGATGTCCCAAACGATCAGGAAGTAGCCGGCCAGATCGAGCTTTTCGATGAGCGCCAATTCGCGATCGATCTGGCGGCGGGCGCGGCGGCGCAGGTCGGCGGATTTCGAATGATAGCGATTCATCGCGCCTTCCTCCGTCCGTTTGCGCAGGAACGAATTCATGGTGTCGCCCGGCGGCGTGGGGTAGCGGGGGAACTGGTAGCCCAGATCGGCGAGCGTGAATTGCAGGCGGTCGGACAGTTCCTTGGTGTTGGCGATAGCTTCGGGAAGATCGGCGAAGAGGCGGGCCATCTCTTGTGCACTTTTCAGATAGCGCTCGGAGTTGATTGAGAGCAGGCGGCCGGCTTCGTGAATGGTTGTCTTGTGGCGGACGCAGGTGAGGACGTCGAGCGCTTCGCGCGACTGCGGCGTGGCGTGGCTTGCGCCGTTGGTGGCGAGCAGCGGGAGTTGGTGCGCACGGGCGAAGTCGATGAGAGCCTGGTTGAGCGCTTCCTCGCGCCGGTTGTAGTGGCGCTGGAGCTCGACGAAGACGTTCTTTGCGCCGAACAGATCGAGGGTTCGCTGGTCCGGCCTGTCGACTAAACACACGAGACCTTCGGAGAACTCGGCGAACTCTTCCGGCATCGCCGCACCTTCGTTTTTTGCAGCGCGCATCTTCATGCGGGTGATCAATCGGCAGAGGTTCTGGTAGCCGGTGCGGCTTTCGGCAAGCAGCGGATAGCGATGTCCATCGGTGCAGGTGATTTCGGCGCCGATGTGCGCGCGGATGCCGGCCTTTTTCGCGGCCATGTGGAAGCGGGCAGCGCCGGAGACGTTGTCGTGGTCGAGCATGGCGATGGCTGGGAGATTGAGTTCGGTGCAGCGGGAGACCAGTTCTTCGGGCGTCGAGGAGCCTTCCAGAAAACTGAAGGCAGAGCGGGCGTGCAGTTCGACGTAGCGCTCAGTCATAACAGCCTTCGATGAACCAGCGATCGGTTGGCTCGCGGTAGACGCGGTAGAGAGCGCCGTTGGTAAGTGCGACGTCCCATTCGTCGCGATTCCAGGGCGTGGCGGTCCACCAGTCGCCCGAGGTTCGCCATGGTCCGGCGGAATTGAGCACTTTGCCGTGGATGCCGGAGGCAGTGATGCGTGCCGGACTGTTGCCGTCCAGAGAGACAGTGGCGGGGAGGGGAGGGCGGAAGTAACGGAAAGCGTGACTGGTGGTCTGTGGCTGGAGGGTGGTGACTTGCGGTTGCGCGTTGACCAGTCGGTAAGGATGCGGGTGGTGGGTGTTGAGGAGTTCGGGAATGCCGACGTTGGATTCGCCGACGATGCCGCGAATGCGGGCGAGCGTGAGTTCGAGTTTGTCCGGAGCGGGCGTTACCGGCAAGAAGATGCCGGTTTGGACGGTGCGCGGATTCACCGGTTTGAGCGTGAGCGAGAGAGTCAGGATGGGAGCTTGCGGCGGATGGGCTTCGAGATCCATTTGCAGGAGTTTTAATAGCGATTTGCTTTCGCGCATGGGAACCGGGAGGCGCAGGGTGCGGACGTGCTCGGTGCGGTCTTCGAGCGCCAGGCGCACGGTGACTTCGTTGGCAGCGAGCGCGTTCGAAAGCAGGCGGGCGCATTGATCGTTGAGCAGGCGCGCGATCAGGAAGAGCAGAGGCTCGAGCAGGGTGATGGGATGGTCGAGTTCGATGCGGTCTTCATATGTTGTTTCGGACTGGAAGACTCGCAGCGGGCGGTAGGTTGCGCCGCGGGCCAGTTGCTGCAGGTGGACGCCAGTGGGGCCGAAGCGTTCGGCGATGCCGTTTTCCGGGAGATCGGCGAGCTGCTGGAGGGTGTAGATGCCCCAGCTATCGAAGACCTGCGCCATTTCTTCAGTGAGCGGGAGCGCGGAGATCTCGAGATCAGTGAGATCGGGCGCGACGGTGACGCCGGGGAGATTGTGCGCGGCGAGTGTGGCGGCGTCGGCGGTTTCGGCGATGGCGACGCGGACGTGCTGACCGGCGCGTTGTGCGATCGCCTCGGCGATTTGATGGGGCGAGCCATGGAGGCGCGCGAGACCGTCGATGGGAAAGACGATGGTGTCGGGCGCCGTTTGTTCAAACCAGGGCGAGAAATCGGCGGCGATTTTCGAGAGGCTCGCATCTTGGCCATAAATGCAAGCGAACATTATCCAATCGCCCTCGCTTGGAAGTGCGCCGCGTGCGAGCGGATGGGTTTGCGCGAGGCTGCTTCGAGTTCGACTTCGCGAAGCAGGGTGAAGCCGGGCGCTCCGGTCCAATGCGTTTTCTTGCGCTCGAGTTCGAGCATCAGCGCGGCGCAGGATTTCGCTTGCGATTGTTTACCGGCTAACGCCAGAATAGTCGGCGTGTTTTCGATGGCCAGGCGGAACCGGTACCAATAGGAGATGGGGATGCGGTTTGCAACGCGCGGCGAGACCTGGCAGAGGTCGAGCACCACGACGCCGAAGCCGCCGGCGTGTAGTAGGTAATCGGCTGCTTTGAGCGCGTGGCCGGCGTTATGGCCGCAGCGGATCCAGACCAGTTGCGAGAGCGCGACGCCCGCAGCGGCAGCCGAGACGGGATCGAAAGAATCGTCCGTGTCGATGTAGGCGCAGATTTCGAGCTTCGCGGTGGAGGCGGTCAGCAGGGAGTGAACCAGAGTGGTGCGGCCGGAGCTTTCCGGGCCGAGGATTTCCGAAATGGCGCCGCGCGGGAACCCCTCAATCAGGGTATCGAGCGCCGGAAAGCCAATTGGGAGGGCTTCCCAGATTTTGGAGTCCGGGCGGAATCCGAGCGTAGTGGTGAGAGCGGCGGCTGGGTTCATGCAATTTCGCCTTTTCTTCGCCAGTCACATTGTGGCGCGAGGGGAGGGGGTTGTCAAGGGCGGAGGCGGTATGGCAGTGGTTGGCGCTAACGTTCTTCCATCAGCCGGGATGCCAGGCGGGAGGTTTGTTCGAGGTAGTTACCGAGGGCCTCGTCCTTGGCCGCCAGGGCTCGGAGTTGGCGGGGGAATTCCTGCGGAGATTGGTAAGCGCGGCGGCCGCCTTTGAGGAACGCGCGGAGGGTGCGGTCGAGCTGGCGCTCCAGAATGGAAGCGCGGAGCACCGGGGTGATTCCGGCGAGGCGCAATGACTCTGAGGCCGCGAGCAGCAGGGCAAACAGCAAGCTCCCGGTGCACGTGAGAGCGGCCAGGTAGAGCGGCTTGAGCGAGCGCTCGATTGCCACGGTTCGCGTGATGCGAGATTCGAGCAGACGCCTGGAATCGAGAATGGCGCGGCGATCGCCCTCGACCAGGTAGAGATTGTCGAAGCCCGGAATCGGGCTAATGGAGCCGACGGATGCGCCACGGGCGGCGAGAGGGTGCAGGTCACCGCTACCCTGCCAATCGCTCAGCAGCACGACGCACTTCCCGCGCCACGCAATTCCAGAAGCCAGCAACTCCAGGACGAGGTGGGCGATGTGATTGGCGGGAACAGCGATCAGAATCAGGCTGCACAATTCCAAGTCCGCATAATCCTTCACCGGACGGCCGGCGCGAAGTATGTTGGTGATGCGGCTGGCGAGCCGGTAGGAAGGAGATTTTACAGGTCCCAGAAACTCGGAAAGACGATGGAAACGCGTCAGCGGCGAATCGGTAAGGTTACCCGCTGCGATCAGCCCCGCCGACGCCGGTTTCTTCATGAATGTCGAAAGATTTTAACACTTTTATGCGGTCGCGCAGCCTGGCTGCTTTTTCAAATTCGAATTTCTTCGCGGCGTCGCGCATATTTTCCTCCAGTTCGGCGATGAATTTCTCACGCTGCTCCGGCGTCAGCTCCTCGGCGGGATCTTCGGGCTCGACGGCGACGGTGACATAGTCCCCCTCCGCGATTCGCACCAGGCTCATGTCGATGGGCTTGATGATGGACTGTGGCGTGATGTTATTCTCTTCGTTGTATTGCTGCTGGATGGTGCGGCGGCGGTTGGTTTCGCCGATGGCGCGGCGCATACTGTCGGTGTAGACGTCCGCGTAGAGGATGGCTCTGCCGTTGAGGTGACGCGCGGCGCGGCCCATGGTTTGAATCAATGAGCCGGAAGAGCGCAGGAAGCCTTCTTTATCGGCGTCCAGGATGGCCACCAGCGATACTTCGGGCAGATCCAGGCCTTCGCGGAGAAGATT
The DNA here is from genome assembly GCA_035501155.1 of Bryobacteraceae bacterium. GTDB lineage: Bacteria > Acidobacteriota > Terriglobia > Bryobacterales > Bryobacteraceae > Palsa-89. Next base: position 175,015 of record DATJWO010000019.1, on the reverse strand, counting down.
GATTCCCACCAGCACGTCGATTTCGCCGCGGCGTAGATCGCGCAGGATCTTCATGCGGTCCAACGCGGCGATTTCCGAGTGTAGATAAGAACAACGGACGCCGACTTCGGTGTAGTATTCGGCCAAGTCCTCAGCCATGCGCTTGGTTAGCGTGGTGACGAGGACGCGCTCGTTGTTCTCGACGCGCTGGCGGATTTCGTGCAGCAGATTATCGACCTGGCCTTTGATGGGGCGGATATCGACTTCGGGGTCCACCAGGCCGGTCGGCCGGATGATTTGTTCGACAACGACGCCGGCGGACTTGGTCAGCTCGTAGGGGCCGGGCGTCGCTGAGACGTAGAGCACCTGGTTGACGCGGTTTTCGAACTCTTCGAAGGTAAGCGGACGGTTATCGAGCGCACTGGGGAGACGGAAGCCATAATTGACCAGCACGTTTTTGCGCGAGCGATCGCCATGGTACATGCCCTGGAGCTGTGGGATGGTCTGGTGGCTCTCGTCGATGAAGATCAAATGATCGTGCGGCAGGTAATCCAGCAAAGTGGGCGGAGCTTCGCCCGGGAGGCGTCCGGAGAAATGGCGCGAGTAGTTTTCGATGCCGTGACAATAGCCGATCTGGCGGATCATTTCCAGATCGAACATGGTGCGCTGATAGAGGCGCTGGGCTTCGACGATCTTGCCGCCTTTTTCCAGCTCCTTCTGCCACCATTCCAGCTCCTGCTCGATGCTGGCGAGCGCCTGCTCGCGCGTTTCAGGCGTCATGACGTAGTGCGTTTTGGGATAAATCGGAAGGCGTAGATAGGTTTGGCGGACTTGGCCGAGCAGCGGGTCGATCTGGCTTAAGGAATCGATTTCGTCGCCCCACAATTCGATGCGGTAGGCGGTGTCTTCGTAGGTGGGGAAGACTTCGATGACATCGCCGCGGACGCGGAAAGTGCCGCGGGCGAAGTTGTGGTCGTTGCGCTCGTACAGGATTTCGACCAGGCGCGAGATGATCTGCTGGCGCGAGATCTTCTGGCCTTTTTCGAGCATCAGCAGCATGCCGTAGTACGCTTCGGGTGAGCCAAGGCCGTAGATGCAGCTCACGCTGGCGACGATCACGCAGTCGCGGCGCTCGAACAGCGATCGCGTGGCCGAGAGGCGTAGCTTATCGAGTTCGTCGTTGATGGTAGCTTCTTTTTCGATGTAGATGTCGCCGGAGGGCAGGTAGGCTTCCGGCTGGTAGTAATCGTAATAGCTGACGAAGTACTCGACGGCGTTGCTGGGGAAAAAGGTGCGGAACTCATGATAGAGCTGCGCCGCCAGCGTCTTGTTGTGGGCCAGCACGAGGGCGGGGCGGCCGGTCTTTTCGATGACCTGGGCCATGGTGTAGGTTTTGCCGGAGCCGGTGACGCCGAGCAGGACCTGATGTTTTTCACCGTCGAGGACACCGCGGAAGAGCTGGTCGATGGCGGCGGCCTGGTCGCCGCGGGGGCGGTAGTCGACGCCCAAGTGGAACGGCATGACTTTAGGATAGCGGGTGAACGCACGCAGAAGTGCGCGCGCCACTACTTGTAGACTTCGGGTATGAAGTTCTGATCGGTGATGGGAGGGCGGACGTATTTTCTGCGGTCCAGCGGGGGAAGCTGAATGGCGTCGGGCGTAAGGTCCTGGTAGGGAATCAGCGAGAGCAGGTGGCGGATGACGTTCAGCCGGGCGCGCTTCTTGTTGTCGGCATTCACGACGTACCAGGGCACTTGCTTTATGTCGGTGTGGGCGAACATTTCATCCTTGGCCTGAGAGTAATCCACCCAGCGGCGGCGGGATTCCAGGTCCATGGGGCTCAGCTTCCAGCGCTTGGTGACGTCCTTGAGGCGAGTCTGAAAGCGGCGCTCCTGTTCCTCGTCGCTGACTGAGAACCAATACTTGATGAGGTGAATTCCGGAGCGAATCAGCATCCGTTCGAATTGCGGACAACTTTGGAGGAATTCGATATACTCGGCTTCCGAACAGAAGCCCATGACTCGCTCCACGCCGGCGCGGTTGTACCAGCTGCGGTCGAAGAGCACGATCTCTCCGGCGGCGGGAAGATGCGCCACATAGCGCTGAAAATACCACTGCGTTTTCTCGCGTTCCGTGGGAGCGGCGAGCGCGACGACGCGGCAGATGCGCGGATTCAGGCACTCGGTGATGCGCTTGATGGCGCCGCCTTTGCCGGCCGCGTCACGGCCTTCGAAGATCACCACGACGCGCAGACCCTCCTGGCGGACCCAATGCTGGAGCTTCACGAGCTCAACCTGCAGACGGCGAAGCTCTTTTTCGTATTCCCACTTCTTGCTCGGGTGCGGCGCCTTCGAGACCGAGGGCGGGGCATCGGCGGCTGCCGGTTCCAGCAAAGCGGCTCCCAACCGGGCAATATCCTTGGTCGTGGATCTGGTCTCGACGGAATTCTTAGCCACTGGGACGTGCCTCAATTGTTCTATCGGCGGATTTCTAAAGTTTGAGAGGCGAAGCACGGGCGAAAATAAGGATAACGCTGGAGGGTGCGGGCACGTCAGAGAATATCATGCGGCGTTTCTTCGGAGGGCTGTTAGGCGTTTGCGCGGCGGCATGTTCCGTCTTTGCAGCCGAACCGGACGCCCTCGCAATTTCCCGGAACATTCAGGCGCGGCATGTACCGTTCGGCACCATTTTAGACCCGATCAACGCGAGTTCGGACAGCGATCAGATTGTGGGGTACACGCGCTGCGGCGATTCGGCGTTGTGGACGGGAGCTTACCTGGCGGCGGAGGCTTTCCGCTACAACGTCACACGGTCGGCGGATGCACTGAACAACGTGAAGGCGGCGCTAGCCGGGCTTGCGGCTCTCTCGAACGTCACTGGCGACAACCGGCTGGCGCGCTGCATCGTGCCGGCGGATTCGCCCTACGCGGCGGGCATCGAGAGCGAGGAAGCCAACAACACCGTACACCAAGCCCCGCCATGGATCTGGGTGGACAACACGTCGCGCGATCAGATTGTGGGGGCGTTCTTCGGCCTGAACGCGGCTTTCGATCTAGTGAATGACAGCGGCGTGAAGAGCAGCGTGAGCGACGTGGTGACGCGGCTGATCGGCTACATCGCCGGTCATCAATGGACGCCGAACAACGATCTTTCGAACACGTTCCAGTTGCGTCCAGAAGAGTTGCAGATGCTGTTGCAGGTGGCTCGGCACGTCAATCCGGCGAACACAGTCAGCGGGCCGTTTCTGGTGCTGCCGGTCGGGTCGGCTATTATTTTTGACGTGCAGGGCAACAGCTCTTATTTCAAGTTCAACCTGGACTACATGAGTCTGTATAACCTGGTGCGGCTCGAGAACAACGGGGATAACCGCGGCGCGTACCAGACGCTTCGCAACTACACGGCCTCGCATCAAAATGCGTTCTTCAACATGGTGGATCGCGCATTGAACGGGCCGGATGCGACGCGCGACGCCCAAACCGCCGCGCTACTGGACCAGTGGTTGGAGCGGCCGAAGCGAGATTTCTATGTTGACGATTCAAAGCTGGTGCCGGTGTGCGGCAGCGAGGCATGCAGTCCCGTGCCGGTGCCGCTGCGTCCGCCCGCGGACTTTTTGTGGCAAGTGGATCCGTTTCAGTTGAACGGCGGCGGCACCGGGCTCATCGAAAACGCGGGCATCGATTACATCCTGCCCTACTGGATGGCCCGGTATTACGGAATGATCACGTCCGATTTGCGGTCCGCGGCGGCACCCGGGATTGGTCTGGCGCCGGGCGCGTTGGCATCACTGTTCGGGTCAAATCTGTCTCCGGGCGTCGCCCAGGCGCTGGATCAGCCGCTTCCGGAGACGCTGGGCGGAGTCACGGTGCAGGTTACAGACTCGGCGGGTGTAGTGCGCGACGCGCCGTTGCTGTATGTCTCGCCCAGTCAGATTAACTTTCTTGTGCCAGATGGAACGGCTGCCGGAGCCGCGCAGTTCGCGGTGCTGAACGGCTCGGCGACGCAGACGTCCGTAACCACGATTGGCGCGGTGGCCCCGGCGTTGTTCAGTATGAACGGCGCGGGAAACGGTGTGGCGGCTGCGACTGCGATCAGCGCTCAAGTTTCGGATCCGGCATTGCAATCTCCCGTGCCGGTTTTTCAATGCGATGTTGCGGGCAGCTGCACCTCCGTTCCGATCAGCCTGGGCGTGGATACGGCCACCTATGTGACGTTCTATGGTACGGGCATTCGCGGCCGCAGTTCGCTTTCGAATGTCGCGGTGACGATCAACGGTACGTCCGTGCCGGTTCTTTACGCGGGGCCGGCGCCCGGTTTCACGGGGCTGGACCAGGTGAATGTGCTTCTGCCACTGGACCTGCGCGGGTCCGGCGAAGCGAACGTGGTGCTGACCGCGGACGGGCAAACATCGAATACCGTCACGATCAATATTCAATAATGGAAGAAGGTTTTCTATGGCAGTCCGCCGAAAGCTGATTGCGTGGCGCCGGAAATGGCGGGAGGCGCGCGTGTTCGCGGCGGCCATGGAGTCGTGGCGGCATCCGATTCTGGCGCAGATCGTTCCGATCCGGCGCTGTAACCTGGCCTGTGAATACTGCAACGAGTACGACGCGGTGTCGAAGCCGGTGCCGCTCGAGGAGATGCTGCGCCGCATCGATCAACTGGGGCGCTTCCGGACGTCGGTGATCACGCTCAGCGGAGGCGAGCCGTTGCTGCATCCGGATCTGGACGCGATCATCCGGCGCATTCGCGAAACAGGCGCAATGGCGACGCTGATCAGCAATTGCTACCTGATGACACCCGCGCGCATTCAGGCGCTAAACCGTGCGGGCCTGGATTATCTGCAAATCAGCATCGACAACGTGATGCCGGACGACGTGTCGAAGAAATCTCTGAAAGTGTTGGATCAGAAGCTGCGCTGGCTGGCCGAGCATGCCGAGTTCGCGGTGACGGTTAACTCGGTGCTGGGCGCCTCGCTCCAGAACCCAGAGGATGCGCTTGCCGTCGCGAATCGAGCGCGGCAGCTGGGGTTCAACAGCACGCTGGGCATTCTGCACGACGGAGGCGGTCAGACCCGGCCGCTGCCGGCATCGCATATCGCCATCTACACCGAGATTCGCAAGCAGCAGACCTCGGTGTTTTCGTTTTCGCACTTCGACCGGTTTCAGCAGAGCCTCGCGCAGGGACAGCCGAACGACTGGCAGTGCCGCGCAGGCAGCCGCTTTTTGTATGTCTGCGAAGACGGGCTGGTGCACTACTGTTCGCAGCAGCGCGGGCGGCCGGGTGTTCCACTCGCTGAGTACACCGGGGCGGACCTGGAGCGTGAGTACACCACCGTGAAAGGCTGCGCGCCATTCTGCAGTATTTCGTGCGTGCATCAAGTCTCGATGCTGGACGATATCCGCCAACGGCCGCGCGAGATGCTGCAGGAATTGGTGGGCCGCAAGCGATCGGTGGACCCGGATTTCCGGCAGCCGGCGCTGCTGGGATTCCTGCAATGGGCACTGCTGGATCATCCGCAGTCGGCCGCTTTCGGGCGCGCGGCGCTGCGGCTGTTCGGCTTGGGGCGCGGCGGCTCGCGCTAGTTTCGATCGTCCTTGTCTGGATTGTCGGGGTCAGGGGCTTCTTTCTTGGGCATGAATTCACTGGAGAGCCTCTGCGCCTCGGCGAGTTTAGAGGACTTGAGCTTCTTGGCCAGGAGATCGCGCTGAGTGATGCACCCGGCGTTGCCCTGAGCGGCGCAGATATTCATCCACACGTAGGCCTGCACGTAATCGCGCCGGACGCCCTGGCCTGCTCCGTACATGGCACCGAGGTTGTGCTGGGCGGGAGCATAGCCTTGTTCGGCGGCGCGCTTGAACCATTTTACGGCTTCCTCGAAGTCCTGCGGGACTCCGTGGCCGTCGATATAGAGCAAGCCCAGGTTGTATTGGCTGGCGGGGTCGCCTTGCTCGGCTTCGGGGCGCCATTCCTGGACGGCGGTGGCGTAGTCGCCCTTTTTGTACGCGGTCAGGCCCTTGGCGAAGTCGGCCGCAGCGGGCAGGGACGCGGCCAGGAGGAGGAGCGCTAGGGACGTGGGTCGCATAGACGGTTCCTAAGGTTATTGAAGCACAGGGCGGGACTTTGGTTTCGTTGCCGCTCCGTGACCGGCGGGGCTTAGTCTTCCAGCAGAAAGCGGGTGGATTCGGCGAGGAAAACATCCAGGCGGTCGTGATGGACCCAGTGGCCGGCGCCGGGGACCTTGACGATACGGCGGTTGCGGATGGCGGCGGCGCGCGGGTCGGTTTCCGGATCGGGCAGCCAGCTTTCCTCACCCCAGAACAAAAGCACTGGACAGGCGATCTCGCTGAACACAGCCTTGAAATCTTCGATGTTATGGCCGTAAGGCGGCATGCCGCGGACGCGGTTGTCGAACTTCCAGCTGAGCGAGCCGTCGGCATTCCAGTTGGTGCCGTGGAGCGTGAGGTGGCGCGCGACATCGGCCGACAGGTGCGGGTTGGCTTCCTGCATGCGCGCGACGGCGGCGTCAAGCGTGGGGTAGCTGCGAGGCTCGCGCTGGCCGGCCTGGCGTACATTGGCGATCCAGGCGCGCAGACGCTCGGGCGCGGGCTTGTGGACCTTGTGGGCGACGGGGAGGCCCACACCTTCAATCGCGATCACCTTCCGGACGCGGCTGGGATAGAGGCCGGAGTACATCAGCGTAAGGATGCCGCCGAGCGAGTGGCCGATCAGGCAGAGCGGTTCATCGCCCAGAACGCCGGCCAGGGCGGAGATATCCAGGACATATTCGGCAATGCTGTACATGGCCCCGGGCGCCCAGCCGCTGTTGCCGTGTCCGCGCAGATCCAGGGCGTAGACGTGGAAATGCTCGCGCAGGGCGCGGGCCACCCAGTCCCAATTACGCGCGTGGTCCAGGCCGCCGTGCACCAGCAGCAGGGGAGGCTTGCCGTTTTGCCCCCAATCCCAGAATTGCAACTTCAGCCGGTCGGAAAAGTAGTAGTGGGAGACGGGTTCCAATCCACCTATTGTAGAGGCAGCGGATCAGGACTTCAGAGCGGCCTGCTCGCGAACTTCAGCGTGGTGGCGGACGTCGATGCCTTTAATCAGGAACAGGACGTCCTCGGCGATATTGGTGGCGTGGTCGGCAATGCGCTCCAGGTTGTGAGCGATGAACATCAGGTCGATGGCGCCCGGAATGGTCGTGCTTTGCTCCTGCATGAACGCGACCAGCTCTTTGTAGGCGGTGTCCTTGAGGTGGTCAACCTCGTCGTCGGACACCAGGACGCTACGGGCCATCTCTTCGTCGCGCTTGACCAGGGCGTCGAGGCTCTTGCGGACCATCTCCTCGGCGAGTGCGGCCATCTTGGGTAGATCGATCAGAGGCTTCACGGGAGGTTCCCGCATCAGGTTCAAGGCCCGCTCGGTAATGTTGACGGCGAGGTCGCCCATACGCTCCAGATCGCCATTGATCTTGATGACGGCGGTGAGGAAGCGCATATCGCGCGCCATGGGCTGGTACAGAGCCAGAAGGCGGGTAGCGTACTCATCAATCTCGATGTCCTTTTGATTGATGAGCGCTTCCTTCCACAACACTTCCTTGGCGGCCTGCTCGTCGCGCTCGACCAGAGCGGCGACGCTCTGGTGCACGGCGGACTCCACCAAGCCTGCCATTTCCAGCAAGCGGTGTTGCATTTCGTCGAGTTCTTGTCTGAAGTGGACCACAGCTAGCTCCTGATTGACTATCACTGTAGCGTATCTGCGCTCAGCCGAACCGTCCTGTAATGTAATCTTCGGTCTCCTTCTTGGAAGGGCGCTTGAAAATGATCTCGGTCTTGTCAAACTCGATCAGCTTGCCCAGCAGGAAGAAGCCGGTAAACTCGGCGATGCGCGCGGCCTGCTGCATGTTATGCGTGACGATCACCTGGGTGCATTGATCTTTCAGGGTGAACATCAGGTCCTCGATCTTGGATGTGGCGATCGGGTCGAGGGCCGAACAAGGCTCGTCGAGCAGAAGGATCTCAGGGTCAACGGCCAAGGCGCGCGCGATGCAGAGGCGCTGCTGCTGGCCGCCGGACAGGCCATAGGCGGACTGGTTCAGCTTGTCCTTAACTTCATCCCAGAGGGCGGCGCGGCGAAGACTCTGCTCGACGATCTCGGCCAGGGGCCGTTTTCCCGCCAAGCCGTTCACTTTCACGCCATAGGCGATGTTGTCAAAAATGGATTTGGGGAACGGATTGGGCCGCTGGAAGACCATGCCGACGCGGCGGCGCAGATTGGTGACGTCCAGTTCAAGCACGTTTTGGCCATCCAACGTCACCTCGCCTTCGTAGCGCGCATTTTTGATGGTTTCGTTAATGCGGTTCAAGGTGCGCAGGAAGGTGGACTTGCCACAGCCGGAGGGACCGATGAGCGCGGTGATGCGCTTTTCGGGAACTTCTAGGTTGATGTCATGCAGAGCCTGAAAACTGCCGTAGTAGAAATTCAGGTTGCTAGCTTTCAGCTTGGTCTTGGCCGACGATTCACCCGCGGGCACCGGGGGCGCAGGGGGAGTAGTAGTGGATTCACTCATCTTGGCTGACTCCGGCATGGCGCCCATAGCGCAGGTTACCCCCTCTGAACTGAAATTCCGCGGGACAAAACCCAGCGGCAAGCGATGTTAGCCAGCAATACGAGCACCAGAAGCACGAGGCCGGATGCCCAGGCCAGCTGGTGCCAATCTTCATAAGGCGAAATAGCGTGCGTATAAATCATGACGGGCAGAGAGGCGGTCGGCTCGTTCAAGCTTGCAGCCCAGAATTGGTTGTTGAAACTGGTAAACAGCAGCGGAGCGGTCTCGCCGGCGATACGCGCCACGCCCAGGATCATTCCAGTCAGGATACCCTGCCGGGCCGCGGGGACAATGACCGTCAGAATGGTGCGCGTCTTGCTGGCGCCCAAGGCGAGCGAGCCCTCGCGAAGCGAATTGGGAACCGAGCGGAGGAACTGCTCGGTGGCGCGGAGCCCGATGGGGACCATCATCATACTAAGAGCGAAACCGCCCGCCCAAGCCGAGAAATGGTGCATCTTCACCACCACGATGGTCCAGGCGAAGATGCCGATGACGATGGAGGGCACGCCGTTCAGCAGGTCCGCGGTGTAACGCACCATCGTCGGGAAGGTCTTGCCGCCGAATTCGGCGAGGTAAATGCCGCCCAGAAAGCCTACTGGAATTCCAATAACGGCCGCGATCAAGATTAACACGCCACTGCCCACGATGGCGTTGGCCATCCCTCCGCCCAGTTCACCCGCGGACAAAGGCAGCTTGGTGAAGAAGTCCCAACTCAACGAGCGCCAGCCGTTGTAAATCAGATAACCCAGGATCAGGAAGAGCACGGACGACGTGATGATGGTGCACAGGCCCGTGAGGGTCAGCATCACGTTGTTCAAGGCGTTTCGGAAGACGGTTCGATTCATTAGTCGCGCTTCGATCCCTTCCCGGTAGTGGCGATAATGAGCAGTTGCGCGGCGCCGTTGAGCACCATGGTGACGGCAAACAGAACCAGCCCGAGTTCGACCAGCGAGCTGAGGTACACGTCGCCGGTGGCTTCGGTGAATTCATTGGCGATGATGGCGGCGATGGTGTATCCGGGTGAAAGCAGGGAAGTATGAATGCCGGTGTCGTTGCCGATCACCATGGTAACGGCCATGGTCTCGCCCAAGGCGCGCGCCAGCGCCAGGAAGATGGACCCAATGATGCCTAGCCGGGCGAAGGGAACGACCACCTGCCAAGTGGATTCCCATTTCGTAGCGCCGAGAGCGAGCGCGGCTTCACGCTGCTCGCGCGGCACCGCCAGCAGTGCTTCCCGCGAGATCGAAATGATGAACGGAAACGTCATGATGGCCAGGATCAAACCGGCCGTGAGATAGCCGACTCCGTAGGCCGGGCCCTGGAACAGGGGCAAGTAGCCGAGCGTCTGCTTCAGGAACGGCTCGATGTATTGGCGCATGATGGGAACCAAAGTGAAGATCGCCAACAGGCCCAGAATTACACTCGGGACCGCGGCCAGCAGTTCCACCAGGAAGGTACAGGTATTGGACAATCGGGGCGGCGCCAGTTCGGAAAGAAAAATCGCCGCGCCTACACCCAGGGGCACTGAGATCACTAGGGCCAAGAGCGAAGTGAGGACCGTACCATAGATGAAGGGCAGCGCGCCGAATTTCTCCGCAACCGGATCCCACGTCGTGCCTGAGAGGAAGCCAAATCCGAACTTGGCGCGCGAGGGGCCGGAATGGATCCACAGTTCGTAAACCAGGAAAACCGTAACCACAAACACGCTGGCGGCAAAAAGGAGCGTGACGAGGTGAGCAATCTGATCCCCGTCACGCCATATCGCGAGTTTCCGCGCCTGCGAAGGCGGAGGCGCGGTGGCTGCCACAGTTGCCATGCTGGACTTCTTACTTTATCAAAGCGATCTGCTTCTCTTCCTTGGCCACCACCGGCTTGGGCAGCGGAGCGTAGCTCATACCTTCCGCGGCGCCCTGTCCCGTGGTCAACATCCACTTGAGGAAGTTCGTGATCTCGGTCTTCTTTGTTCCCTCGAGGTTGTTGGGAATGAGCATCCAGGTGAAGCTGGAGATCGGATAGGTGCCCTTGCCCGGAGCATTGGTGATGGAAACGCGGAAATCATCGGGCATGTTCTTGGCGGCGCCAGCGGCGGCTTCGGAAACGCTCGCGAAATCGGCCTTCACGAAATTACCGGCCATGTTCTTCACCGCTCCATAGCCCATATGATTCTGGACGGCGTAAATCAGCTCGACGTAACCGATCGAACCGGGAGTCTGCTTCACCAATCCAGCGACACCCTCGTTGCCTTTGCCTCCCAGGCCGACCGGCCAGTTGACCGAAGTATTGGCGCCGACTTTGCTCTTCCACTCGGGGCTCACTTTGGAGAGATAGTCGGTCCAAACGAACGTGGTGCCGCTGCCATCCGAGCGATGGACGACGGTAATGTCGTCGTTGGGCAACTTGACGCCCGGGTTGTCCTTCATGAGCGCGGCGTCATTCCACTTCTTGATAGTGCCCATGTAAATCCCAGCCAGTGTCGAGCCGGAGAACTTCAGGTCGCCGCTGAAGTTCGGGATGTTATATGTGGGCACGACGCCGCCGAGCACGGTGGGAAAGTGCAATACGTGATATTTGGTGATCTTCCCTATCTGCTCGTCGGTCATCGGCATGTCGGAAGCGCCGAAGTCCACCGTGCCTTCGGTGAGCTGGCGGATGCCGCCGCCGGAACCGATGGATTGGTAGTTGATCTGGACGTCGGGGTGCATCTTGTGAAATTCTTCGAACCACTTCTGGTAGATGGGAGCGGGGAAGGTAGCACCCGCGCCGTTAATGGTTTCGGCGGACATGGCCATTGTCGCGGCGGCCGCCAGTAATGCAATCCAAAGAATCTGCTTTTTCATAAGTCAATATCCTCCGTTTATGGGGCGGCCGACGCCGCCCCCGGTTGATTGAGCCTAGAAGTTCGGCATGCTGCCGGGCAGCGTGTACCGGACGTCAAAGTAGATGGTGCTGTCGTGAGTCGCCTTCGGGCCCGCGATGTACCACGGGTCACGCGTGGCCCATTCGTATTGGCCCATCAGATTGATGCCGCCGTAACGCGGGCTGGACCAGACGGTCCGGTTGAATCCGAAAGTGATTTCCTGTTCAGCCTTGTTTTGGCTGTTGGAGGAACCGGGATAGCCGTAACCGACATATTTGCCGTTGGAATCGATCGCTGTGTTTTTACCGATATAGACTCCGCCGTAGTAGACATACCACAGCCAGCTCTTGATCCTGGCTTCGAAACCGTCCACTGTGCCGCCTGCATGCACGAGGCTGATGGTCCCGTCCGCGCGAACGATCAAATCCGGAGCCTGACCGAAGAGATAACGGCCACCGCCGTCACTCCAGAAGTTGCTGCTAATTACGCGGAAATTATGAATCAGCTCCGCGTTCAGGCCGACCAGGACGCCACCGCCCGCCTTGGTGCTGTATTGGGCATTGGCGATGTTGTTCGGATTCACGATCTTGAAGTTGCGCTCAATTCCGCCGACTTCAAAGTGGAAACGAGAGCTCGGATCAATGGCGATCTTGGCGATGAAGTCCGGCGTCAGCGTCGAGGAACCCAGGACGATGCCGCCCTGGTCTAACTGAGTATTGGACAGGCCGGTGAAAGCACCCGGGAGAGTGATGGCGCCGCCACCGGAATAGCCACCGATGTACGAGTTGGGATTCTCAGCCGAGAATCCGAAGGTGACCTTGTTGTCGGCGGCATGGTAGAGCACGCGATAGCCGGGCTGACGGGTCCACGTCAAGCCCACCATGTAATTCACGTCGAAGACTTGCGAGTAGAAGATGTCGCCTGGGAACGCGGAGATGCCCTTGCGGTTGGGAGTCAGCATGCTCCAGCTCTGTCCAGCCAGGAATTCCCAGTTCGACTTGCGAGCGCTCACCCAAAACAGACGCAAGCGGGGAACGAAAGCGCCGTTCGTAACAGTGATGTTGCTGGCGCCGCTGGTTCCCAGGAAGTCAAACTCCAGGTAGTTGGTAAAATGAACGCCCTTCCAATCGCCGTCGATGCGGGAGCCGAGCCGGGAGTTCTGCGGGCTGAACCGGTTCTCGGACAATTTCGAGTTGGTTGTGTTGTTGTAGGGGATGCTGCCAAAGTTGGTGCCGATGCTGGACTGCGCATTCTTGTCGCGCCACACGTAAGTCGCATCCAGGAAACCGATTGGAACGACGCAAACGTTGCCGATCCGCAGATAGGGCGGCACGGCGTTGGTGTCCACGGGGCCTTCGCAGGGGTTCTTGGAACCTCCACCTTGCGCGCCACTCAACAACGGCGCGACCGGAGCCGGTGCAGGGGGAATAATCGGCGAGGCGCTGGCCACTTCGCCTAATGCTTTGTTGCGCGGCAAAGCGAAGTCCTGCTTTTGTTGGGTGTCGGCGCTGGCCGCGGCGGCGCTCGCCGTCTTTTCAATCAATTTCATCTGCTCTTGTAGAGCAGCTTTGAGCTGGTCAATCTGTTTTTGCTGTTCAGCCAGTTGTGCTTTCAGCGCACTGACCTCGCTCTGGCTGGTTTGGGACTCGGCAGTCGGGGCCTGTGCCATAAGTCCACCGGCCAGGCTTGCCAGAAGGGCAGTCGTGCACAGAATCGCACTTCCTAGTGTTTTAGCTTTCATCGTCTCCATCCCATTCGGGTGTTTTTGCAAGATGTCTCGTACGGAGCGGCGGCGAAACATCACCGCCACCTATGGAGGATAGCGGCGGGTAGTTAGCAAAAAGTGACGATTCTGTTAATATCGCATTACAAAGGCAGATAAGAATTTGTACGGGAGCCGTGTGGGGGTCAGGCTGCCGGAATGTCGATCGAGAACTCCGTGCCTTCGCCTAAACGGCTGTCTACGCGGATAGTTCCACCCATTTGCTCGACGGCGTGTTTGACAATGGAAAGGCCCAGTCCGGTACCACCCATAGCGCGGGAGCGCGCTTTGTCGACGCGATAAAACCGTTCAAAAATACGGGGGAGGTCCTCGGAAGGAATACCTATGCCGGTGTCGGCGATTTTGACGTTGACTAAGCTGTCCTTACGGCGCATTTCCACCTGGACCTCGCCATTGGGGCGGTTGAACTTGACGGCGTTATCCAGCAGGTTCACGAAGACCTGTTCCAGCCGCAGCTGGCGGCCGGTGACCAGCACGTCGGGCAGATTGGCGCAAATGATCCGCACGCCGCGCACGCGGGCGGTGGATTCAACCGTGCGGAGAGCGGACTCCAAGGCGGAACGCACCGAAACCGGTTGGGGCAGATCGGCGGCGCCGTTGGATTCCAGTTCGGAGAGGGCCAGCAAGTCGGAAGCGATGTTGGTGAGCCGGGTAGTCTGAGCGAGGATAATCTCCACGAAGCGCCGGTTGTTCTCCAGGTCCTCGAGAGCGCCGTTGAGCAGAGTCTCGGCGTAACCGCTGATAGCAGCCAGCGGGGTGCGCAGTTCGTGCGACACGTTGGCGACGAAGTCCTTGCGCACGCGTTCCAATCGTTCCAGGCGGGTTACGTCATGGAGAATCGCAAGCACGCCGCGAGTGGCTGCTCCGGCCAGGGGGCCAGCCAGGATCTCGAAAGACCGTGCTCCGGCGACCGGTAACGTTAGACGACGATCAATACGCTGGCCGGTTTCGAGAACCGTGGTCATGATGTCGCGCAGCGCCGGGTCGCGTACCAGCTCCAGCAGCGGCATTCCCGGGATGACGGGGACACGGGCGCCCACGGTGCGGGCGAAGGAGTCGTTGCAAAAGATCACGCGCAGGTCTTTGTCGAGCGCCAGCACTCCCTCCACCATGCTGCCCAGGATGGCCTCGCGGCGGGAGCCTTCCAGTTTCAGGCTTTCCACCAGTTCCCGAATGCGCGGGGCAGTGCGCTGGAGAGAGCGCGCGAGCGCGCCCAGTTCGTCATCCGCCGCGGGCAGCTCTTCTCCGGAAGCCCCGGGATCCAACAAGCGCTCCACATAGGAACGCAGGGCGGCAACGCGTCTGGAGAAGGATCGCACGAACAGATAAGAGAGCGACACGGCCAGCGCGAGGATGATGATGGAAGCCGCCAAAAGGGGGCCTGCCAGAGTGGGGCTCTGCCGCGAAACGTAGAGGTTCGCCACAACCAGCAAAGCCGCGAGGAGTAGGAAGCCGGCCCAAAGAAACCGGTAGACAATTCGCCCGTGCACAAAAAGGAAATCTGGTGTCAGTATACTCGTTCGCAGATGGTTGCCGAAATGGACAGCGGAGCGGGGCTGCGGCGGCTGCGGCGCAGGTTGCTTGCGTGGTATGCACGGCACAAGCGGGACCTGCCGTGGCGCCGCACGCGCGATCCCTACCGCATCTGGGTTTCCGAGGTCATGCTGCAACAGACTCGAGTTGCGGCTGTGATCCCCTATTACGAGCAGTTCCTGGAGCGTTTTCCGGATGTGGCCGCGCTGGCGGAAGCGCCGGAGCAGCGTCTGCTCGCCGCTTGGTCGGGCCTGGGTTATTACTCACGAGCCAGAAATCTGCAAAAGGCGGCCCGCGCGATCGTGCAACTCGGGCAATTCCCTCGCGACTACGATTCGTTGCGTGCGTTGGCCGGCGTGGGCGACTACACGGCATCAGCGATCGCGAGCATCGCGTTCGAGTTGCCGCATCCTGTGCTGGACGGCAACGTGCTGCGCGTGCTGAGCCGGCTGACCGCGGAACGAGGGAACATCGGGTCCCAGGTGGTGCGCAGGCGGCTGCGCGAGACGGCCGGCCGGCTATTGGATGTCAAGCATCCAGGAGAGTTCAACCAGGCGCTCATGGAACTGGGTGCGACGGTGTGCCTCCCCAAGCAGCCGCTGTGCGACCAGTGCCCTTTGCGTGAGCACTGCCAAGCGAGGCGGCAGGGGGACGAGAATCAGTTGCCCATGGGCACGGCGCGTCCGCGGCCGGAGCGCGTGCGCCAGGAGCTGTTGATCATCGAGCAGCGGGGCAGGGTGCTGGTTTGGCAGCGGGAACAAGGCAGTTCGCGGCTGGCGGGCTTTTGGGAGCTGCCGGAACGCCAACAGGTGCCATCCGCGGAGATTCAAGAGACCATCGCCAGCTTCCGCCACACGATCGTAAACACTCTTTACTCCGTTGAAGTTCTTCGAGCTTCGGTCCGGCGCCTCCCGCAGGGATTTCGATGGGAGAGCAGGAAAAATCTGGAACGCATACCGCTCAGCACCACGGCCAGGAAGGCCTTGGCGCGTCACTTTCGAAGATAGAGCTCACTTTCAGCGGACGCCGGACGTTCCGGTGTACCATAACACTTTAACCCATGAAAGCCCTGTTCGAGGTCCTGAAGCCGGCGAGCAAGGACTGGATGCTGGCCAGCTCCATTGAGCCCGAGCGTCTGCCCGCGCACATCGCCATCATTATGGACGGCAACGGGCGGTGGGCCCGCCGGCGCAATTTGCCGCGTGTAGCGGGACACAAAGTGGGGATGGAATCGGTCCGGGTGACGGTTGAAACCTGCAACCGTCTGGGAATTCAGGCCTTGACGCTGTACGCGTTTTCAGCCGAGAATTGGAAGCGTCCCAGGGCTGAGGTGGACACACTGTGGCGTTTGATGCGGCTGTATCTGCGGCGCGAGCTTCCGGAAATTCTCGGCAACGGGATCAGGCTCACGTCTATGGGCCGGTTGGACGGTCTTCCGTTCCAAGTACGGGAGGAGCTGGAGAGCGCCATTGAGGCCACCGCGAATAACACCGGCATGCGTCTGAACGTGGCGCTGAATTATAGCGGACGAGCCGAGTTGGTGGACGCGCTCAACGCCATTATCGAAGACGCGCGGCTGGAGGGGCGGCTGCGGGATCTGCGGGTGGACGAACAAGCCGTTGCCCGGCGATTATACACGGCGGGGCTTCCGGACCCCGACCTGCTCATCCGCACTTCCGGCGAAATGCGGATCAGCAATTTTCTGCTGTGGCAGATCGCCTACGCCGAGCTGTATGTCACCGACACCTTGTGGCCGGACTTCCGCCGCACGGACTTGCTGCACGCGATTTTGGATTACCAAAAACGCGACCGCCGTTATGGGGGCTTGAGTCCGGAGCCGTCTCAGGACGACTGGGTTGAAATAGCAGGCGGCACGCTGGCACGATGAAGCGCGTCCTTACGGCGCTGCTTCTCATTCCATTTTTTGTCTACATCGTACTTTGGGCGCCTCCCTGGGCGTTCTTCGTGACCGTGGCGGCGGTGGCCGTGCTCTGTTTCAACGAGTACAGCGATCTCGCGGTCTTGCACGGCATCGCGAAGCCGGGGGTGTTCGGCTACGCCGCCGGCCTGCTGGTGCTGTTCCTGCCCGCCAAGGAGGACGGATTCTTCGTGCTGGTAGCGCTGCTGGGGATGTCGCTGGCGCTGCGCTCGCGTGAACTTGCCGACGCGCTGCCTTACGCCGGCGCGCTGCTGCTGGGCGTCGCGTACGTATTCGGCACATTGCGCTGCGCGGTGGAATTGCGCGCCATCAATGCGTACTGGCTGTTCTTCGCGCTATCGCTAAACTGGGCCGGTGACATCGCCGCTCTCTACGTCGGGCGCTGGATCGGGCAGCACAAGCTGGCGCCGCACGTCAGTCCGGGGAAATCCTGGGAAGGAGCCATCGCCTCCACGGTTGCTTCGGTCGCTTATGGCGCCTTTTATTTCCACTGGCTGCTGCCTTCGGCGCCCCTGGCCACGAGCCTGGCGCTGACGGTAGTGGCAAACGTGGCCGGGCAGCTCGGCGATCTTTGCGAGTCGGCTTTGAAGCGCGGCGCCGGCGTCAAAGACAGTGGAAAGCTGCTCCCGGGGCACGGCGGATGGTTGGACCGCGTGGACAGCAGCTTGTTCGCTCTACCCGTAGTTTATTTCGTGGTCAGCAATTATTCACTCTAGCTTCGGAGTAGCGATTCGATCGCGTCCGCGGCGTTTGCCGAGCCGTTTTCGGCGCGAACTCGTTCCCCGATTGCGGACGATGCCCGGGAGTAGGATGCCTCCTCGATGAGGCGGCGCAAGACTGGTTCCGCCTGGCGCGCGTTGTAGCGGGAGCGATAGAGGACCTCGGCCGCGCCCAGGCGGCGGGATCGCTCGCCGTTGTCGAATTGGTCGAACGCGAACGGCACGACCAGCATGGGACGGCCGGACCGCAGAGCCTGCGCGGTGGTCCCGATACCGCCTTGATGCACGATCACAGCCGCTCGGGGAAAGAGCAGAGCGTGCGGAGCATAGGCCGCACGGAGCACCCCGTCCGGCAAAATTTCCGGCAAGCCTTGCGGATGAGATCCGGTGAGAAAGACGGCGCGGACGCCCAGGCGCTGGACTGCGTCCAAGCTGCTTTGGTAGAAATCGCCGGCGGCGCCCACCGCGGAAGAGCCCAGCGTGAAAACCACCGGCGCCGGACCATCGTCCAAGAACTCCGCGAGATCTGAAGACAATTCGCCGTGCTCGTAGAACGGGAACCCGGTGACGATGGTTTGGCGTGGCCAGTCCGGTTGCGGGCTCGCCAGGTAGCGCGAAAAAAGCGCTAGAACCAGCGACGGGGAGTGCTGGCCGGCGAAAACCGGATTGTCTGCCGGGCCGAGCCCCAATTCGCGGCGCAGATCGGAGAGTGGCTGCATCCAGCCAAGTGCCCGGCGCATTCCGAGTGCCAACGCACGCCGCCAAAATCCAGGGCCGAGGAAACGCAAGCGAGCCAGCCAGGGCGCCTCCGCCAAGACGGGCGGGTCGTACGTGGAAAATAGCGAGAGCGGCGCCAGAACGGTGGAGAACCAGCGCACTCGGAGCTTCTGCGCCACCAGCACGGAAGCGTAGGTAGCCGGATGTGTGCCGATGATGTCGGCGTGCCCGGCCGCGGCCAGCACGTCTTCGTAGCTGTCGCGCACACAGGCTGCAAGATAACGCAGCAAACGTTCGGCTCCGTGGCGCGCGTCCATCACGTAGGCGATCGCCTCCCGCGCGTCGAGGGAAATGTCGGGCCGAACCGCATGAAACGCCAGGCCCTCTGCGACTACCTGATCGCGATAGATGGCGCTAGAGGCGATGGTGACCGTGTGTCCGCGCCGTTGCAGTTCCGATCCCAAAGCCAGATACGGATAAAGGTCTCCGAACGAACCGAAAGTGGAAAGCAGGATGTGCGCCACAAAGCTAGCAGTGTTACACGGCCGGTGAAGGCGCCGCTTGTCGCTCTGGCGATTGTGAAAATTTGTAAGGCTGCGGTGTAGTCTGCGATGGCCGAAGTAGAATGAGTTGAGTACTCGGCAGAGTCTCGCCTCACGCTGCTCCACCGCATGATTGGCCTTCATTCTTCTGTACTTCCGATCTTGATCCTTGCGCCGGCGATGGTGCTGGCCGGGCAAAATACATCCGCACCCGACACGCAACCGCAGGCGCCGCCGGACAAACGTATTTTTGGCGTTTTGCCGAACTACCGGACAGCCAATGAGAGCCCCGTTTACACGCCGATCAGCACGAAGCGCAAGTTCATCATCGCCAGCAAGGATTCGTTCGACTATCCCTTGGTATACGTGGCGGCTGGCATCGCAGGTTACGGACAAATGACGAACGCGAATCCTTCCTTTGGCCAAGGTGTGACGGGTTACGCGCATCGCCTGGTGACCGGGTACGCCGATCAAGTCATTGGCAACATGATGAGCGAGGGATTCATGCCCATGCTGCTCCACGAGGATCCCCGGTACTTCCGCAGAGGGCACGGCAGCACCTGGTCACGCGCCTGGTATGCGGCCACGCGGGTTTTCGTGACGCGCACCGATTCCGGGGGGACCCGCTTCAATTTCTCAGAAGTGGTGGGCAACTCCGTGGGAGCTGCGATATCGAACGCTTATGAGCCTGATGGCCGTAGCGTGGACGACAATCTGAAGAAAGTGGGCATGCAAATCGGGATCGATGCGTTTTCGCAGGTATTGAAGGAGTTCTGGCCGGACATCAAACATAGGCTCTTCGAGCATCGCGGCCGGAACGCGACGGGTACGCCCTGATTAACCGACCTTTTTCTTAGAGGCGTGGTTCTTGCCGGTGATGGCTCGAAGACGGGCCTCCAGCCGGTTGGCTTCTGATCTGCGTCTCATTTTCTTAAGAAGCTCGACGTAGTCGGTTGCGGTGTCCGCCAGCAGCGCCAGGTTCGAGTCCGCAGCGCTAAATGCGGCGGGATGCCGGCTGGTCAGGACGCCCCGTTTGTCCAGAAGCGTCAAGGAAAGGCGGTAGAGCGGTTCGGCATCCCCGAGTTGTTGCTTGGCCACATAGATTGCCGCAAGAGCATTCAGGCTGGCGACGGTTTCGCTTTCCCGCGCGGTCAGCACCTGTTGGACCAAGGGCTCGGCGTCCACCGTTCGATCGAGCGCGGTATAGACTTCGGCCAGCTTCTGATATTTGTCGGCCAACTCGGCGCTGTTTGGCTCAAGTTCCTTGGACCATATGAAGAGAGAACGCTCGTACGCCTTGGCGGCTTCGGCATAACGCTTCTGAGCGGCGTACAAGTCGGCTAAGCGCTCCAGGTTGCGAGCGACTTCAACGTGCGTGGGCCCGAGGTTGCCCTCGCGAATCTGAAGCGTCTGGCGCAGCAAGGCTTCGGCATCGGCGGCTTTTTCCAGTTTCAGATACAGCGTGACGAGCGCATCCAACGCGGGAAGCAGCTCGGGACTGGTGGGTGAGAACGCTTTCTGCTGGATGCCCACCACGCGCTGGTAGAGCGACTCGGCCGCGGGAACATCCGCCTTGGCGACGTTCACGCGGGCAAGCTGGCTCAGCTCCGAGACAATTCCGGGTGTGTCTCTTCCCGAGGTTTTCTCGCGGATGGCGATGGCGCGGCGCAGGTACTTCTCCGCGTCGGGATATTCGGCGGCCCCCTGCAGCACCTTCGCGATGTCGTCCAGCGCCGGGACCAGCTTCGGATCGTCGTCGCCGTATTCGCGCTCCAGGATGCGAAGCGAGCGCTCGAACAGCTCGGCGGTGCGGCCGTACTTCATTTGGGAAAAATTGACGCGAGCCAGGTCGTCGATGGCCGGTATGATGGCGGGGTTCGCCCGGCCCAAGGCGTCTTCTTGCAGTTCCAGCCGCTTCTCATAGGGCTTCTCGGCTTCCGCGTATCTGCCCTGAGACGCATAGTAGGCGGCCAGACCCTGGTAGGCTTGCGCAACCCGGGGATCGCCTGGCTTCCACTGAGAAGAATCGCGAACGGCATCCAGCAGAGCCTGCTCCTTAGGGGATATGGCTGCCTGAGGCTTCTCGAGGCCTTGGGATCGGGCGGGGCCGTGGCCAAACCCGGTGTAGCAAAGTACCAGAACGAAGTTGATGAACGTCACACGCCGCGAGTTCAGCATATTAGCGATACCATCGACAGAATGCCCCGAAAGTAGCAGCAAAACAAGACTTCTAAGGCCTAATTGAAACTATCCTGCCTGAGGTTGGATATGGAGTAGGGATGCTTCTCAGTGGTTTCCATAATGGCTGCGAACTTTTGCCAGGCGGGCCACTAGTTGTCTAGGTGACACCCCGATTGCCATATTGGTGTTCCACGGTAGACGCTTGGGTCGCCGCGTGCCTGGTCCCGGTCGCCGTGGCGATCCTGGTGAGTGGGCTGGACGACCTCGTGCTGGACGCCGTCTGCCTATGGGCCTGGGCCAAGGGCCGGCTAGGCGGGCTGCTACAGCCGATCGGGCCGGCCAAATCCACTCCAGAGAAGCGGATTGCCATCTTTGTGCCCCTATGGCACGAGCACGGCGTCATCGGCGGCATGGTGGAGCACAATGTCGCGGCAGTGAACTACGACCACTATCACTTCTTTATCGGCGCCTACCCTAACGACGAGCCGACTCTTGACGCCGTGCGCGACCTGGAGGCGCGTTTTCCGCACGTCCACCTCGCGGTGTGCCCGCACGATGGGCCGACCTCGAAGGCCGACTGCCTGAACTGGATCTACCAGCGGATGCTTCTGTTCGAGGAGCACGACGGCGAACGCTTCGACATCGTAATCACACACGACGCCGAGGACTTGATCCACCCGGAGGCCCTGGCACAGGTAAATGCCTATGCGGACGAGTTCGATATGGTCCAGATTCCAGTGCTGCCGCTTCCGACGCCCTGGCGCGACCTGGTGCATGGCATATACTGCGACGAGTTCAGCGAGTGGCAGCTGAAAGACATGCCGGCGCGCCGGCTTATGGGCAGCTTTGTTCCTTCCAATGGTGTCGGCACCGGATTCACGCGCGAGGCGCTGGAGAAGCTGGCGGTCGCGGAACATAATCTGATTTTCGAGCCGGCCTGTTTGACCGAGGACTATGAGAACGGGTTCCGGCTGCATCAGTTGGGATGCAGGCAGATGTTCGTTCCGCTGGCGCGGTGGCGTTCGGGCATCGTTGCGACGCGCGAGTTCTTCCCTCGAACAGTACACTCGGCAGTAAGGCAGCGTACACGTTGGATCATGGGCATCGCGCTGCAATGCTGGGAGCGGCACGGCTGGCGCGGGAGTTTGCCGGAAGTGTATTGGTTCTGGCGCGACCGGAAGGGGCTCTTGGGTCACCCGCTCAGCCTGATCAGCAACCTGGTGTTCGCTTACGGCGCCGCCACGTGGAGCGTGGCGCGGCTTACCGGGGCTGCGTGGGGATTGGCCAAGTACTCATTGCACCCGGCGCTGCTGGCTGGGACCCTCGCACTGCTGGTGGTTCAGACCGGCGTGCGGATGGCGTGCGTCGGACGGCTCTATGGCGCTGTGTTCGCGCTCGGAGTGCCGCTGCGGACGATTTGCGCCAACTGGATCAATTCCGTGGCGACGTTCCGGGCTGTTACTGGATATCTGCGCGCCCGCATCCGGCGCGAGCCGCTGGTGTGGATCAAGACCGAGCACGCCTATCCGTCGCGCAGCGCGCTGGTGGAGCATAAACGGAAGCTGGGCGAGATTCTTGTCGGGTCGGCATACGTCGAGGAGTTCGACTTGCTACGCGCTCTCGAGACGCAGCCTGCCGGAGTGCGTTTAGGAGAGCATTTGGTAAAGCTCGGCCTGCTGAGCGAAGAGGATCTCTACGAGGCTCTGAGCCTGCAGCAAAGCTTGCCGGCCGGGCGGCTGGAGCCGTGGGTGATTAGCGCCAATGTTGCTCGCGCGCTGCCGCGGCGCGTCGTGCGCGATTGGAAGGTGCTGCCATTTCGTATCGCCTCCGGCAGCTTGTTTCTGGCGAGTCCCGAGGTCCCGACCGACGAGCTGAGCCAGGTGCTGCGCGGCTTCACACGTCTGTCCTTGCGATTCCATCTGGTGACTCCCGAGAATTTCAGAGAGCTGGCGGAGAGCCTGCTGTAGTTTCCGAAATCGGACAGTTGGTTGCGAAATCGGACAGCATCTGGCCCTAGGCCCGTCCCGCTGCCCTCGTTTTGCCGCAAATCCAAGCTGGAAGGGCAGTTGCAAGTTGGGCGGAATCAGTGCTGAAGGCCTTCTGAGCTAGGATTCTATTGACATGACCCGCCTACGAACTCATCTGATCGCTGTGTGCGTGGCCACGGCAGCGTGCGCCTGCGCGCAAACGCCGGAAATCACCATTGAGACGCCGCCGGCCCCGCGCGTGGTCGGGCCATTGCTGCGGCCATTTCATCTGGAGCGCCGGGTGGTGTCTCCGGCCACGCTGACCGACTCGCCGCGCCTGGAATCGCTGATTCGTGCCGGAAACTTGTATCTTTCGGTGCAGGACGTCATCGCGCTGGCGCTCGAAAACAACGTGGATATCGCAATCCAGCGCTATGGGCCGTTTCTTGCGCGCGAGGTGCTTCGGCGGGCCCAAGGCGGAGGCTTCTTACGGAGCGTCGGCCAGCCCATTAGTCCGGGGCCGGTAAGCGTCAGCCTGGAAGGGGTCAACGTGAACGCGGTTGGACTGCCGGAGAGCGGCTCGGGCGTGGGCTCGGGCGGCGGAATCGTGATCCAGCTCGGCACACCGCCGCCGAATTTGGACCCGGTGATTTTCGCTTACGCGAATTTCCAGCACTCGACCACGCCGCTGAGCAACGTCTTCCTCAGCGAAATCCCCTTCCTGCTGAACAACACGCGTTTTTTCCAGGCCGGCTACGCTCAGTCGTTTGCCAGTGGCACATCGGCACAGCTCACCTTCGCCAGTTCCCGCAATGCGATGAACAGTCCGGCGAACGTGGTCAATCCTTACACCAACGGATATCTGGATCTGTACGTCACGCAAAACTTGTTGCAAGGTTTTAGCGCCGCGGTGAACAACCGCAACATCCGCGTGGCGAAGAACAACATGAAGGTGACGGACCTGCAACTCAAGCGCCAGGTGATCACGACGGTTTCCGCCGTGTTGAATCTTTATTGGGACCTGGTGAGCTTCAACGACGATGTGCGCATCAAGCAGGAGGCGCTGGATACGGCGCAGCAGTTGTACAACGGCAACAAGCAGCAGGTGGCGCTGGGCACGCTGCCGGAGATTGAGGTAACGCGCGCGGCCGCGGAGGTATCGAACGCGAAGGAGAATCTGCTGATCGCGCAAACCAACGTGGCGCAGCAGGAGACCGTGCTCAAGAATGCCTTGAGCCGGAATGGCGCCGCGAGCGCGGAGTTGGACAACGTGCACATCATTCCGCTGAATCACATCGTTGTGCCGGCGACTGAGCAGTTGAAGCCGACGGACGACTTGATTCGCGAAGCCCTGACGAGGCGGCCCGAAATCGAGCAGACTAAGATCAACATCGAAAGCAGCATCATCAATCTCGGCGGCACCAGGAACGAACTGCTGCCGGTGCTGCAAGCCTTTGTGGAGTTCACCAATAACGGACTCACCGGACCGCCGAACGCGCTGAATGGAGGGGGCGGCGGCCCTCCGCCTCCCATTCTTGTGGGTGGCTACGGAAGCCTGCTGGGCCAGATCTTCCGCCGCAATTTTCCGAATTACTCCGCCGGTTTTTCGCTAAACATCACGCTGCGGAACCGGCAGGCGCAGGCAGATTACGTGACCGATCAACTGAGCCTGCGCCAAAGCCAGCTGCAGTATCAGAAGGTTGTCAGCCAGGTGCGGGTGGACGTCAAGAACGCCGTCATTGGACTGCAGCAGGCGCGCGCCCGTTATGAGACCGCCGCCGCCACGCGTACGCTGGCGCAGCAGACGCTGGAAGCCGAGCAGAACCGCTTCAAATTCGGTGAGTCGACCATTGCCACGGTGGTGCAGGCGCAGCGCGACCTGGCCACTGATCAAAGCGCGGAGATCCAGGCCATGGCCAACTACACCCACGCCCGCGCCGCTTTCGAGGAAGCCGTGGGGCAGACGCTGGATGTCAATGGGATCTCTATGGATGAGGCGTCGGCGGGGCGCGTGGCGCGGCAGTCGTCCTTGCCGGCTCAGCTGCCTGCGGGGAAGGACTAGCGATGCGCGTACGAAAACTCATTTCGATATTCTGCGCCGCAGGATTGCTGGCGCCCGCACAGCAGCAGGTGGTTGAGAAACCGCAAGGCTTCTTGCGATGGTATGAGGGCGCGGCAGTGACGCCAGTGGAATTGAAAAACTCCGATCACCTGCATAGCCTGATCCGGGCCGGCAAGCTCTATTTGACTGTGCAGGATGCGATCGCGGTGGCCATCGAAAACAACCTGGACCTGGAAGTGGACCGCTATGGACCGCTGTTCGCGGATTGGGCGCTGGTGCGCGCCCAGGGTGGCGGCCCGCTGCGGGGCGTCACTAGTGGAAGCACGCTCGTGAATCAGGCTACGAGCGGCCAGGGCGTCGTGGGGAGCCAGGTGGCGGCGGGACTGAGCCAGTCCGGCGGCGGGCCGAATTCGCGTGGAGGCGGCGCGATTGTCTCGCAAATCGGCCCGGTGACGCAGAACCTTGATCCGGTTTTGCAGAACGCCAGCCTGTTTTCGCACACCACGTCGCCGCAGCCCAACGTCGTGCAGAGCCAAACCACAGCACTGATCGATTCGCGGCGCCTGGTGGACACCTTCATGCAACAGGGCTTGCTGAGTGGCGGCTACGTACAGGTGGCTGCGAATGAATCGTATCTGAACGAGAACGCGCCCACTGACATCGTGAATCCGTCTGTGGCGCCGGTGCTGCAGGTGTACATGCAGCACAACTTCCTGCAGGGCTTCGGGACGGGCGTCAATAGCCGGTTCATCCAGGTGGCGGAGAAGAACACTACGGCTTCGAGCGAAACGTTTCGCTCACAGCTGCTCAACGTGGTCACGAGCGTCCTGAATCTGTATTGGGATTTGGTGACCGATCTGGATGACCTCGCGATCCGGCGGCGCGCCGTGGATCAAGCGCAGAAGTTTGCAGACGACACGCAGAAACAAATCGAGCTAGGAGTGATTCCGCGCTTTGAATCTTTCCGGGCGCAGGCCGGATTGACCAACAGCCGCCAGTTGCTCGCGATCGCGCAGGCCACGACTGCGCAGCAGGAGAATCTCTTGAAGAATGCTCTGAGCCGAAATGGGCTGGAAGATCCGATGCTCAGTGCCGCGGAAGTAGTCCCTTTGGATCGCATTCAGGCACCTGCGGAGGAAAATCTGCCACCGTTGCGCGAACTGGTGGCCAAGGCGATGGCAAACCGGCCCGACGTCGCGCTGGCCAAGCTTAACGATGAGACCGCGGCGATCTCGGCGCGCGGGACGTCCAATGGTGTTCTTCCCGTGCTGGAGGGTGTCGCGTCGCTCAGCTCGAGTGGCCTGGCGGGCACGTCGTCGCCGCAGTTCGGCATTACGCCCGATCCGCGCTATATCGGTAATCTGGGAACCGCGATTGGCCAGATCTTCCACAATGATTTCAAGAACCAGCGCGCCGCGGTTCTCTTTCAGGCAACGCTACGCAATCACGTGGCGCAGGGGGATTACGGTATCGACCAGTTGCAGTTGCGTCAAGGCGACTTGATCGAGCGGAAGAATCTCAACCAGGTGGTGCTGGACATTTCCAATCAGATGACCGCACTGCGGCAGGCGCGATCGAGATATGCGCAGGCGGTGGACACACGCAAGCTGCAGGAGGAATTGTTCCAGAAAGAGCAGCAATTGTTCTCCTTCGGGAGCGCCAGCATCAACGACGTCGTGGCTGCGCAGGCCGTGCTGGTTGCATCGCAGGAAACTGAAGTCCAGACGCTGTCAGCTTACAGCCACGCGCGCATATCCCTGGATCAAGTGCTGGGGCAAACATTGCAGACGAATCACGTTTCGGTGAGCGATGCTCTGAAAGAGCGCTGACTACTGAGCGGCGGCCAGGTCCAGCAGCTTCTGGATGGAAGGCACGATGGCGAGTCGAAGCTCGAACTGCGGCTTGGCGAGTGTTTCGACGAAGGTGCGCTGCTCGGCCAGCCAGGCTTCGGGCGGGCGCTGGCCGCGATCCAGATCGTCGAGAACTTCGAGACCGATGGCGCCGAGCCGGCTCAGGTCTTCCGAGACCGGCATATCCTCCTTCAGCAACGGAGAATTTTCCAGAGTGGGCCTCAGTTGAGCAGCGTTGTCGCGCCAGTGCGTGAGCCAGGTTCGGATCTGAGCGCGGTCGCCTTGGTCCACGAGGGCGGCGAAGCGGCGGGCGGTGTTGCTCTCCGGCTGCGCGGCATCGACCAATCGGTTGAGCGGCGTTTGCTGCGTGTACTTGTGCGTGCGGATGCGTTGGCCGAAGCTGGCGGGCGTCACCACGTCGGCGAGAGTCTGAAGCGGCTCCAACGGTGTGCCGCCGGCCAGGCGTTCGAGCATGGCGAGTTGGCTGGAGTTGTGGTTCAGGCCAAGGCGGTCGAGGCCGCGGCTGACCGCCTCCAGGCGCTGATACATCGCAGGAACGTCCCTGACATCCGCTGGCGACCATAGCCTTTCGGCCACCGCCGCGGCGCGCGGCCAAATGCGGGAGTCGACATTTTCCGGGCTGATGAACTCGCCCCACATGGCAACTTCGCCACCCAGGATGCTTGACTTCTCTTCGCTAGTGAGCGCCGCCGATTCAGCGGCGAGCGGGTCCACGCCATACAGAGTGGACGCGGGCTCCATGTGATCGAGGTAGTAGCCGAATGACAGGATGCCGGAGAAGCCCAATCGGGCGGTCTCGGCCAACGACTTCTGGCCACGCCAGGATTGAATCACGACATCATGTCGAAGGTCCGAATCGAGGATCTCGTCCCAGCCTTCCATGCGCTTGCCGTATTTGGCGAGAATCTTCTGGACGCGGCGGTTGAAATAAGCCTGCAGCGCGTGGGCATCGTTCAGATGGTGGGCGCGCATGAAAGCGCGGATGTGCGGGCTGCTCTTCCACTGCTTGCCGGTCACCTCGTCGCCGCCGATGTGGAAGCAGGCGTCGGGAAACAGGCCTGCCATCTCATCGAGGAAGGCATCGAGAAACCGGTAGGTGGATTCGCGCGACGGATCCATCGCCGGATCGAACACGCCCCACTGGCGCTCGATGTGATACGGACCTGGGGCACTGGCGAGCTGCGGATAGCCCACGAACCAACTGGTGGTGTGCCCCGGAATGTCGAACTCCGGGACCACGCGAATGCCCCGGTCGCGCGCGTAGGCGATGATTTCGCGCACCTGCGCCTGCGTGTAGTAGTGGCCGTCGGAGCCGAGTTGCTGCAGCTTCGGGAAGCGGCGGCTCTCGACACGGAAGCCCTGGTCGTCGGTAAGATGCCAATGGAAGACGTTGAGCTTCACGGCGGCCATCGCGTCAAGATTTCGCTTGACCACTTCCACCGGCATCCAGTGGCGCGCGACGTCGAGATGCAGGCCGCGCCAAGGGAAGCGGGGGCGGTCTTCGATGAGCACCGCGGGAACCTTGCCGAACTCCATGAGCTGCAGGAATGTTTCGAGGCCGTGCAAGACTCCGAGCGGCGTGGTCGCGTCCAGCTGGACCTGCTGCGGCGTCACCTCAAGCCGGTAGCTTTCGTCTTCGCCCAACGCTTGAACCGGCTTGCCGTCGCCATCGCAGTGAATCAGGAATGGAGTTTCCGGAGAGCCGTGGGCGCCGGGCGGGATCCGCTCGAGGAACCGCGAGACGCCGGAGGCTAAGCGCGGGTCCGAAGATCCGGTAACGGTGACGTGCAAGACGCCGACAGGCAGGTAACCTTGGCCCATCGAAATCCTGGCGGGCCAGGGCATGAGATCCGGTTGCGCGGCGAGGAGCGCCGTTGTGGCGAACAGCAGCGCCAGGCGCCGGATCATGGTGCCAGTTTAGCGGGTGCGAAGAAATTGAGCGGCTTGATGGATACGATCTTCCAATGCTTCTTGATTTTCTCCAGCTCGCAGTGCACGATTTCGCGCCGCCGCACGATGGGGCCATCCTGCGCCAAGCTGCGGACCTGGAGAAACCAGTCCAGGTCGATGCTACGCTTCTGATCGTTCCCAGACTCCGTCAGAGGCTCAATATCGGAAGAAACTTCGGCCTGCGCCACCAGCCCGGTCACATTGGCCTTGAGTTGGTCGTAGTCGGGCATGCTTTTGTCGAACGCAGCCATGAACTGCGGGATGTTGACCTCGATGAGCGCGCCGGCCATGGACGTCACCAGCTCCATGACGTCGTCGTGCGCACCGGCGCCGAGCGAGGCGGCAAGGACGCACGCCAGCAGAACACTACGTACGATAGCTGGCATTGATCTCAATGTATTTCTCGGTCAGGTCGCATGTCCAGAAGCGCACGCTGCCCTTGCCTTTACCGTGCAGGACGACGCGAATGAGGCATTCGGTTTCATCCAGTTTCTTCTTCAGCTCGGTTTCGGAGAAATCGGCCGCCAGACCGCCGCGGCAAACCGGCATTCCTTGCAGGTCGATGTCCACCTTGGATGGATCCAGCGGGACGCCGGCATTGCCCGCGGCTGAGAGGATGCGGCCCCAATTAGGGTCCGAGCCGGCGATGGCGGTCTTCACCAGCGGCGAATTGGCGATGCTGCGCGCGATGCGTTCGGCGGTCTCCTCGCTGGACGCTCCGCTGATCTCTATAGTGACCAGCTTGCGCGCGCCCTCACCGTCACGGGCGATCTGCCGCGCGAGATCCTCGGCGACGCTGGTGATCGCTTCCTCCAGTTTCTTCGATTCCTTCTGATTCGGCTGGACGCCGGAGGCGCCGTTGGCAAGCAGCAGCAGGCAGTCGTTTGTGGACGTGTCGCCGTCCACGCTGATGCGGTTGTAGCTGCGCTTGACAGCAGAGGCGAGCATGGCAGCGAGCGTAACGGGCGGCAACACGGCATCGGTCATGATGAATCCGAGCGTGGTGGCCATATTGGGATGGATCATGCCCGAACCTTTGGTCATTCCGGCTACGTGGACTACGCCGCGTTTCACCCGTAGCTGCGCAGTGCTGGTCTTCACGGTGAGGTCGGTAGTCATGATGGCCCGCGCGGCATCTTCAAAGCGGCCGGGTGCGAGACCCTCCATCAGCTCGGGCAGAGCGTTGACGATGAGGTGCTGGTCGAGTTCGACGCCGATGACGCCGGTGGATGCCGGAAAGACCTGGTTCGCCGGGACGTGGAGTTGATTCGCCACGGCGTCGCAGCAGGCCAGCGCCACGCGGTCTCCGGTGCGCGTGGCACAGTTGGCATTGCCGGCGTTGGCGAGCACCGCGCTCACCTGACCGCGCGATTTCGATAGGTTAAAGCGCGCGATCCGGACCGGCGCGGCTTGCACTTTGTTTTGCGTGAATACGGCCGCGGCCGAGGCCGGCTGGTCCGAAACGATGAGCGCCAGATCGTCCTGCTTCACTTTACGGATTCCGGCGTACACGGCCGAATAGCGATAGCCGAGAGGCAGCTTCAAGCGGTTGTCACTCCCAAGGTTTCATTTTCGTGCAAGTGTTGGCCGTTCAGGAACGCCTCCGCGGACATGCGCTTGCGGCCTTCGATCTGAACTTCAAGCGGTTCGAGCGTGCTTCCTTCTCCGCAAGCGACGAAGAGGCGCTTCTTCTGCGGAATCATCCGCCCGGGCTGGCCCGGTGGTGCGCTTTCAGCGACGCGCGATTTCCAAATGTGGAATAACTGGCTGCGGAAAAAACTGTAGGCGCCCGGCCAGGGAAGGAATCCGCGAGTGCGGTTGAAGACCTTTGCCGCAGGCCAGGTCCAATCGATGGTGCCGTCCTCTTTCTTGAGGATCGGCGCCAGTGTGGCCTGCGAGTTGTCCTGCGGCTGCGGCTGAATCGTGCCGGCCTCGATCCTCTGCAATGTTTCGATCAACAGGTCCGCGCCGGCGCGCGACAGGCGCTGGCCCAACTCAACCGCATTTTCTTCGGCGCCGATCTCGGTCTCCCATTTCTGTAGCATGTCGCCGGTGTCGAGCCCCGCGTCGATGCGCATGGTGGTCACGCCGGTACGCCTTTCACCGTTTGCGACAGCCCACTGGATCGGCGCCGCGCCACGGTACTTCGGGAGCAGCGAGGCATGTACATTAATGATGCCGCGTGGGGGAATGTCAATGATGGACTGCGGAATGATCTGGCCGTAGCCGACGACCACCATTGCTTGGGGGCGCATGCCGCGTAGTTGTTCGACCACCTCGGGCCGGCGCACCCGCTCCGGCTGATGGACGGGCAATCCCAGACGCAGCGCAGTTTCCTTCACTGGTGATGCCGCCAGCTGTCCGCCGCGGCCTTTGGGGCGATCCGGCTGCGTGAACACCGCCAGGACACGATGGCCCGCCGCCACGATCCGCTCCAGCGTGGGGACCGCGAACGACGGCGTGCCCAGAAAGATCAGCTCCATTCGCCGGCTTTTACCAGTTTGCGCACCTTCCGCCGGATCAGATCGCGCTTCAGCGTGCTCACGTGGGCGATGTAGAGGCGGCCGTTCAGGTGATCGATCTCATGGCAAAACGCGCGCGCCAGCAATTCTTCGCCGCTCATTTCAAAGGGCTCACCTTTGACGTTCTGCGCGCGCACAGTGACCTTGTTGGGACGAGTGACTTGTTCTCGGAATCCCGGCAGGCTGAGGCAGCCCTCTTCGCCGGTCTGGAACTTTTCCTTGCTGATGATCTCAGGATTAATGAGCACAATCTTTTGCCCGGGGTCCTCCGCCACGGACAGGTCGATAACGGCGATGCGCCTGGCGATGCCGATCTGCGGGGCCGCGAGGCCGACGCCCTTGGCAGCATACATGGATTCGAACATGTCGTCGATCAGTTGCTGCAGTTCGGGCGTATCAAATTCGGTCACCGTTTCGGCTTGTTTCTCCAGCACCGGCTCGCCGTACAAAACGATCGGATACGTCATCAGAAATTCTTTACCTGCTCCTTGTAGCCTTCAAAATTCCGGCGCGTTTCATCCAGCGAGTCGCCTCCAAACTTCTCCAGGAACGCCTGTGCCAGAACGATCGCCACCATGGCTTCGCCGATGACGCCGGCGGCGGGGACGACACAAACATCGCTGCGCTCGTAGGCAGCCAGAGCAGGCTCGCGAGTGGCCAGATCCACGGATTCGAGCGGCCGCCGCAGCGTCGAAATCGGCTTCAGCAAGCCGCGCACCAATACGTCCTCCCCGTTGGTCATGCCGCCTTCCAAGCCTCCGGCGCGATTTGCGCCGCGAGTAAACTGCCGCTGCTCCCGATTGTAGTGAATCGTGTCCTGCACCCGCGAGCCGAAGGAGGACGCCCCCTCGGCTGCAAACCCTATTTCAACGCCTTTTACGGCTTGCATCGAGACGATCGCTTGCGCCAGGCGGCCGTCCAGCCGCGAGTCCCAGGTGATGTGCGAGCCAAGGCCTGTGGGCACGTTGTGCGCCACTACCTCGAAGACGCCGCCGATAGTGTCGCCAGTCCGATAGGCCTGGTCGACAACCTCCTTCATGCGCTTTTCGGTCTCTTCATCCACGCAGCCGAGGAGCACGTCGGTCGCTTGGCTCAGCGCGACCAGTTCGCTCCATTCGGCCAGACGGGTCAGGTGGACTTCGCCGACGCCGATGACGTGGCTGAGCACGCCAATGCCGAACTCGCCGAGGAACGCTTTGGCGATGGCGCCGACCGCTACGCGCGCAGTGGTTTCCCGCGCGCTGGCGCGTTCCAGAATATAGCGGGCGTCGTGGAAGTTGTATTTGATGCTACCGGCCAGATCGGCATGCCCGGGGCGGGGACGCGTGACGGGTTTGCGTTTGTCCTCGGCGCCATCGATGTCTTCCACCGGAAGCGCCTCGGTCCAATTCTTCCAATCTTTGTTTTGAATGAGAATCGCGATCGGCGAACCGATGGTGCGGGAGTGACGGACCCCAGACACAATCTGAGCTTGATCGGTTTCGATCTTCATGCGGCCGCCGCGCCCGTAGCCCTGCTGGCGGCGCCACAATTCGCGATTGATCGCATCGAGTGAGACAGGGATACCGGCGGGCAGCCCGGTCAAGGTCGCGACCAGGCACTCTCCATGAGATTCACCGGCTGTTTCGAAACGGAACATGTCTGGGGGAAAACTTCATCGTAGCGAAAAAGAGGCGGCTGGTGACGAATCATGGATTTCCGATCCGTTCCGATAAGAGCATCGGAGAGTGCGATGTTTGAGCGAGCGCCGGACGCCGGCGAAATAGTGATTCAGCAAGCCCTGCAGGACGGCAACCTGCACAAGGCGCTGCTGGATCAGCTGGAAGAGGGCATCTATATGGTGGACCGCGAGCGCCGGATCCTGTACTGGAACGGCGGCGCGGAGCGAATCAGCGGGTATCTGGCGCACGAAGTGGCCGGCCAGTTCTGCTTCGGCGACCTGTTGATGCATTGTGATGGTGACGGAGCTGTCTTGTGCGGTCAGCTGTGCCCGTTAACGGCTGTCATGCAGGATGGGCGGGCGCGCGAGTGTACCGTGTTTTTGCGCCACCGGCAAGGGCACCGGCTGCCGGTTCATGTGCAGTCCCGTCCCATCCACGACACCCAGGGCGAAATCATCGGAGCCGTAGAGGTGTTCGAGGAAGCCCTTCCGGCAGCCCGTCACGGTATTCAGGCGCTACGGACCTTCGGATGTCTGGATCCAGGGTCGGATGCGGTGAGCCGGAGTTTCGGCGAGATGAAGCTTCGTCACGCGCTGGAGAAGCTCCACTGCTTTGCGATCCCCTTCGGATGGTTACGCATCGGCTTGGATTCGGCGGAAGAACTGGAGCATCGCTTTGGGCATGGAATGGTGGACGCCGCAGTCCGCGTGATTGCGGCAACTTTGAACAGCAATCTGAAGGCCTTGGACGTGCTGACGCGCTGGGAACGCACCGAATTCCGGGTGGAGATGAGCCTTCGCTCACAGATTGTCTTAGCGGAAGTAGCGGAGAAGCTGCTGGCTCTGGTGCGCCTGTCGAACCTGGAATGGTGGGGCGATCGCATTCACTTAGGAGTGTCGATCGGGGGCGCGATGGCCCAGCACGGCGATACGCTGGAGTCGCTCGAACAACGCGTTCAGCCGGTCTTTGAGAGCTGCTGCGCTACTGGTGGAAATCGCGCTGCGGTGGCGCACAGTGAGGGAAGGGAAGAGACCGCATGTTTGCGATAGTGGGGATCCTGGCCGTCTTTGGAGCCATTGTCAGTGGCTATCTAATGGAGCACGGCAACCTGAAAGTGCTGCTGCAGCCTGCGGAACTGGTAATTATCGGTGGCGCCGCTTTAGGCACGATTCTGATCGCTAACCCGCCTTCGATCCTGAAGGGCGTCCTGGCCGGCGTTGCCGGTGTCTTTCGCAGCTCCCGATTCACCAAGACCCTGTACTCGAGCACGTTGCAGCAGATGTACGCAGTGATGCAGAAGGCGCGCAAGAAAGGGCTGACGGAACTCGAAAACGATGTGGAGAATCCGGCGAAAAGCGAATTGTTCGCGAAATGGGATCACCATCTGCGCGACTTCGTCTGCGATACGCTGCGCATGGCCATGGCGGGCGGCCCCACACCGTTCGATCTGGACCAGATGATGGAGCTGGACATGGATGTCCACCACCACTACTCGCATCAGCCGGTAAACGCCTTGAACACCGTGGCAGATTCCTTGCCGGGCCTGGGCATCGTCGCGGCAGTACTAGGCGTGGTCATCACCATGGGCGCATTGGGCGGTCCTCCGGAAGAGATCGGTCGCAAGGTGGCGGCGGCTCTGGTCGGCACGTTCCTCGGCATCTTGATGTGCTACGGGCTGTTTGGTCCCATAGCCTCGAACATGGGCAAGGTGGCGGAGGAGGAAGGACACTTCCTGCATGTCGTGCGTGTAGCCCTCATCGCGTTCTTAAAAGGAAGCTCGCCGCAAGTGGCGCTCGAGTTCGGCCGGAGAGCCATCCCGGGTCATCTGCGTCCGACGTTCCAGGAGTTGGAAGCGGCGTGTAAAGGAAAGGCGCCAGCGCCTGCCCCGGCGCAATAGGACCCATACATGCAGAATTCTGAATCGCCCGTGGTCCAGCCGATCATCATTAAGAAAAAGATCGTGCACGCCGGCCACCATGGCGGAGCTTGGAAAGTCGCTTACGCCGATTTTGTGACGGCGATGATGGCGCTGTTCATCGTCTTGTGGCTGATGGGCGCGAGCGAGCCGGTCAAGAAGGCAGTGGCCGGGTATTTCCGCGACCCATCCGGACGCGCCGCGCAGACCGGCAATGGAGAAGGTGGCGCGAACCAGAACATAGGACTGGGCAAGGACGACATGAAGCAGCTTCGCCAGAAGTTGGAGCAGGCCATGAAGCAGGCTCCGGACCTGGAAAAACTAAAGGACCAGGTTCAGATGACTGTTACAGGCGAGGGACTGCGCATCGAATTGTTGGAGAGCGACGTCAGCACGTTTTTCGAGACGGGCAGCTCGCAGCCCACCGGTCCGGGCCAGGAGATGCTACGGATGCTGGCTTCGCAGTTGGGCAAACTGCCCAACAAAATCTTGATTGAAGGTCACACGGATGCGCGTCCCTATGTATCCAAGTCCGGTTACACCAACTGGGAGCTTTCGGCCGACCGCGCCAACTCGGCTCGGAAGCTCATGCAGGAATGCGGAGTGGGTATGGCTCAAGTAGCCGAAGTGCGCGGGTTTGCCGACCAGCGCCTCCGGAAGCCGGAAGATCCGGACAGCGCGTCGAACCGCCGCGTCTCAATTGTGGTGAAGTACCGCGGCGCCTCCAATTGAGGCTTCGGCGCCGGGCATTTTGTTAGGATAGAGTTAAGAATTCCGGGTAACACACGCCGCCGAAGATCCCCCTTGATTCAACCAGCAGGCGTGTTTATACTGGCTTTTTTCGGCGATGAGCGACTGGAGCACGACAGTCCGGGATGAATCCGATCCGCTGGCCCCGCAGCGCGAGGCGGCGATGTTCTACGGGCTTTTCCTGCGCGGACATTCAGCCGAAACACTGCGGCGGGACATCGACGTGCCCAAGCCGGTGTTGGAAAAATGGCTCAACCAGCGCCGCTATGAGTCCAATTTCCGCGATGCCCTGCGGCGCGTTTACACCTACCGCAAGCAGGTGCTGGCAATTTTCGACGAGCTGGTGTTGAACGAAAAGACCCGCCTGCGAGTTCAGTAACCTGTTATTCACAACAGGCGAGACGCCCTTCCCCTTACACTGGAAAAGATGAAACACACGCATACTCCACCCGTCGCCGAAGCACAGGAAGACACCAAGTCGCGGCTGCTGTCCACGCCCACGCGCCCGTTCGATCCGGTAGGCGCCTCGAGCGCCACGGAGATTTTGACGCGGATGCAAGGCACCGCCTTTCAAGGCAAACAGCTGGGAGTGGCTTTCGAAGTCTGGAAGAAAATGCTCGGGGACCGCTGCACCATCCTGATGGGCATGTCGGGGGCGATGGTTCCGGCGGGGATGCGGCGGCTGGTGGTGCGCATGATCGAAAACCGGCTGATTGATTGCCTGGTCTCCACCGGTGCGAATTTCTTTCACGATCTGCATGAGACGCTCGGCAATTATCACTACCAGGGCTCGCCCGCGATCGACGACGTCCTGCTGGCCGAGAATCTTGTAGACCGCATGTACGACGTCCTGGCGGACGAGGAGAAATTTCGCGAGCACGATCAGTGGATCGGGCGCTTCGCGGCCTCGCTCGATCAATCTCGCGCTTACACCACGCGCGAGTTCTTGCATTTGCTGGGTCTCGAATTGGGAAAGCACTGCAAGGAAGACGGAATCGTTTCGGCGGCCGCTAAGGCGGGTATTCCGCTGTATTGTCCTGCCGTGGCGGACAGCTCGATCGGAATCGGCATCGCGGCCAATCGCTACGCCGGCGGCAACCGGTTTACGTTCGATGTGATCGGCGACGTGGTGGAAACGGCGCGGATCGTGGCGGAATCGAACGGGTCGGGCGTCATTTATTTCGGCGGCGGCACTCCGAAAAACTTCGTGCAGCAAACCGAAGTGACCGCCATCATCATGAACACCGGCGTCACCGGCCACAAGTACGCGATTCAGTGTGTTACCGACTCGCCGCACTGGGGCGGGCTTTCCGGCTGCACGTTCGAAGAGGCGCAGAGCTGGGGCAAGATTGCCAAGGATGCCTCCATGGTGACGTGTCATTCCGACTCCACCATCGCCATGCCCATTCTGGTCTCGGCTTTGCTGGAGCAGCGCGAACTGGTGGCCAATCGGCATCGGCCCAGCTTCACGATGGGCCGGGAATTGGGCGTGACGCCATGAGCGGGCGGCGCATCCCCGTTTATCAGGTGGACGCGTTCGCCAGCCGCGTCTTCACCGGCAACCCCGCCGCCATCTGTCCGCTGGAGGAATGGCTACCGGACGAGCAGATGCAAGCCATCGCGGCGGAGAACAACTTGGCCGAAACAGCGTTCTTCGTGCGCAATGGCGGTGGTTACAAGTTGCGCTGGTTTACGCCGGCCGTGGAAGTCGATCTTTGCGGCCACGCCACACTGGCATCGGCGTTCGTCATCTTAAACGATCTGATGCCGGGCGAGCGCTCCGTTTCGTTTGAAACCAAGAGCGGCAGGCTGACCGTGACACGGGAGGGCGACCTGTATTCGATGGATTTTCCGTCACGGCCTCCCGGCGAATGCACTCCTTGCGCGGGCCTGGTAGACGCGCTGGGGGGCAAGCCGGAAGCGGTGCTGGCGGCGCGCGACTATTTCGTCGTGTACGGTTCGGAAGAAGCGCTGCGAGCCTTGCGGCCCAACATGTC
Source organism: Bryobacteraceae bacterium (assembly GCA_035501155.1). Taxonomy (GTDB): domain Bacteria; phylum Acidobacteriota; class Terriglobia; order Bryobacterales; family Bryobacteraceae; genus Palsa-89. The sequence continues at coordinate 137,465 of DATJWO010000019.1, read as the reverse complement.
CGCGCTCATGGATATCGACCGTTTCGCCGTCATCGCCACCGCTCCGGGCAAGGAAGTCGACTTTGTCTCGCGCTTTTTCGCGCCCGCCAAGGGAGTCCCTGAGGATCCAGTCACAGGCTCGGCGCACTGTTCCTTGATCCCCTACTGGTCGAAGCGGCTGGGCAAATCCAGGCTGCACGCTTATCAAGTGTCGCCGCGCGGCGGCGAATTGTGGTGTGAAGACTGCGGCGAACGGGTCAGCATGAGCGGCATGGCAGTGCGGTTTTTGCAGGGCACTATCTTCCTTTAGAATGCGTTGTGCCAGAATAGACTTCTCCCGTGGCTCAAACATACACCGCGCAGAAGACAACCGTCGACGGAATCGACGTTCTTCGGCTGGCCGACTCCGGCCACCAAATCGAAGTTTCGATCTGTCCTTCTGTAGGAAACATCGCGTACGATATGCGGGCGAACGGCGTTCCGATTCTCCTCCCTCCGCCTGGTTCGCTCGCCGAATGGAAGTCGAAGCCCTCGCAAGCCGGTATTCCATTTTTAGCGCCTTGGGCCAACCGGCTGGATGGCGACTCCTACTGGGCAAACGGCAAGAGATTCCTGTTGAATCCGGACGCCGGCGACCTCCGGCGCGACCCCAATGGTCTGCCGATTCACGGGCTTCTGCTCTTTGCGCCCGATTGGCGCATAGTGCGCTTGCACGCCGACAAGCAGGGAGCCGAAGCCACCAGCCGGCTCGAATTTTGGAAACACCCGGAATGGATGGCGCAATTTCCCTTCGCGCATACCGTCGAGATGATGCATCGGCTGGTGGATGGCGTGCTGGAATTGCGGACGTCTATTGAAAATCTCTCCACCAGTCCGATGCCGCTGGTGGTCGGATTTCATCCCTGGTATCAAATTCCCGATACTCCGCGCGACGCGTGGAAAGTCCACCTGCCAGTGCGCAAACACTACAACCTTTCTGCGAAGCTGACCCCGACCGGCGAGACGCGCCCTGTCGATCTGCCGGATCCGACGCCGCTCGCCGGACGCCAGCTCGATGACGTCTTCGGCAACGTGAACCCTCGCGATGAATTCTACGTCGACGCCTATGGCAAGCGGATTTCGGTGCGGTACGGCCCCAAGTTTCCCATCGCCGTGGTATACGCCCCTCAGGCCCGCAGCGTGATTTGCTTCGAGCCCATGACCGGCGTCACCAACGGTTTCAATCTGGCGCACGCCGGTCTGTACAAGGAACTGCAGACTATTCCCGCAGGCGACACCTGGGCCGAAAGCTTCTGGATCCGCCCTAGCGGATTCTGATCCAGAGGCGCCGTCCCAGCGGTTCGTCGCGAGCGTGTATCATACCTTGGGGATTCACCGGACTCATGGCCAAACGCATCGGGATTCTGGGCGCTGGCACGGCGGGTCTGCATCTCGGCCTTTTGCTGCGACAGCAGGGCGTCGACGCAACCATCTTCACGGACCGAAAAGGCGAGGAGTACCGCGCCAGCCGCCTGCAGAACACCGTGGCCCACCACAGCATCACAGTCGCGCGCGAAGAAAAGCTGGGAGTCAATCATTGGCCGGTCAACGAGTACGGCTATTTTTGCCATTACCACAACTTTGGCGGCGAGCATCCCTTGTACTTTCGCGGCGATTTCGCTTCGCCCAGCCGCGCGGTGGATTACCGGGTCTATCTTCCGGCTCTCATGAGCGATTTCGAGCAACGGGGCGGCAGAATCGAATACCGGCGCATCATCGAAGAGGAGATCCCGCGGCTCTGTATGCAGTTCGACTTGCTGGTGGTGTGCACCGGCAAGACCGCGCTCGGAAGGCTCTTCGAGCAGGACGCCGATTTTCCAGCCCTCGACAGACCCTTTCGATACTTGTGTGCGGGCCTGTACACAGGCATTTCCACCACGGCTCCGCGAGCCGTTACCTTCTCGGTCTCACCGGGTCACGGGGAAATGATCGAAATTCCCACCCTCAGTTTTGGCGGCATGGTGACGGCCCTGCTTTTCGAGAACATTATGGGAGGCGATCTGGAGGAACTGGCCCACTTGCCCTACGCCGCGAATCCGCGCGCCTTTCGGCAAACGGTGCTCGACAAACTGCGGCTGCACCACACGGCGACGTATGAACGCGTGAACCATCGGGAGTTCGATCTCTGCGGCCCCAACGATCTCTTACAGGGCGCGATCATCCCCACCGTGCGCCGCGGCTGGTGTGAACTGACCGGCGGCAAGTTCGCGATCGCGCTGGGAGATTTCCATGTCACTGTGGATCCGGTGATCGGACAGGGCGCTAACCTGGCTTCGCACGCGGCCTGGGTTCTGGGAGAGGCGATCGTCCGGGAAGAGCGGTTCGACCTGGCCTTTTGTGAGCGTCTGGACCAGGCTCGCCGGGAGCGCATCCTGGGCGCTTTCCGTTGGACCAATTTCATGTTGCAGCCACCGTCTCCCGAGTTCTTACGATTGGTCCTGGCCATGAGTCAGAATCGCGCGTTGTGCGATGAGTTCACCGACAATTTCAACTATCCGGAGCGGCAGTGGCGTCGTCTGGAATCTCCAGCCTCCATCCGGGCATGGATCGAGGAGCGCGGATCTAACACCGGCACAGCGGCGGGCCGCTAGTGCGTTAGATCGTAAACGAAGTAATTGGCAGCGATGCGGTAGGCAAGCGAAGAGTACCGCTCCGGATACAAGGGATTGTCGGCGTGTTCCCAGGCGTCGCCCAGATCCATGTTGTGACAAATGGCCACGATGATGCGGCCCTTGTCGTCGCGGATGCAGCGCCAATGCGGCACTTTGCCCGTCTCTCCGTCCTCATACGTGCGGCCGGTTTCTAGGAACTGCGCCCCAGGCACCTGGAAGCGATCCTGCAGGTCGAACAGCGTGTGAAAGATCGCATCATCGTCCGGAATATCTTCGATGGGGCGGCTCGGAAAGACCTTGCTCAGGCTGCGAGTAAACGACTCCCACTCCGGAACGCCATTATACGGCGCCGTGCCGTGAAAATCGTCGACCATCAGGAATCCGCCGCGCAGCAGATAGTCGCGCAGTTGTTGCGCCTGCGGCTCGCCCAGATTCCAGTGCCCCACTTCAACGGCGTACATCACCGGCCAGTTAAAGACATCGTCGGAGCCGTCGAGCGTCACCACCTGCTCCACCGAGCGCGTGTCGATGCGCGTCAGGCGGCGGATGCCGGCCAGCAGGTGCCGGTCCGAGCGCGGATAGTCCATGGTCCAGTAGCCGGGAAACTCGCGGCCATCGCGGAGGAAAATCTGGCGGTCAGGGTAGCCAAAGATGTCCGGATATCGCAGGCGCGCCCGCACCCACTCGTGCTTCTGATCCCAGTCCGGCGGCCTGGGAAAACTCTCGTATTCGATAGCCGGGTATTCTTTGAACGGCTTCTGTGCTCGAAGCAATCCCCAAGCCGAAAAGACCGCCACAATGCCAACTACCAATGTGACGCGAAAATGCATGCCAGACACGCGAATGCGATCTCAGAATAGCACGTCCGTCCAAGAAATCGGCGCGGCGCGGGCGGGTGTACAATTGCGACATCGAAAGGAGAAGCGCCATGAGAAAGGTCTGGATTACCGGCTCATTCCTGTTAAGCGCCGGTGCGTTGATTGCCGCCCCAACCGGGGGCTCCGCGTGCCAGAGTCTGTCAAAGGTCTCACTGCCTCACGTGACCATCACGCAGGCCGAGGATGTGTCCGCCGGTGCGTTCACGCCGCCCCCATCGCCCGGGCCGTTCGGGCCTAATCCGGCGCTTTTTAAGAGCCTGCCGGCCTTCTGCCGTGTCATGGCCAAGCTCACGCCCTCGTCCGACTCCGACATCAAGGTGGAAGTCTGGCTGCCCGCATCCGGCTGGAACAACGATTTCCAGGCCATCGGCAACGGCGGCTGGAACGGAACCATCGGCTATGCCGCTCTCGCTGAAGGCGTAAAGAGCGGCTATGCCACCGCCGCCACCGACACCGGCCACGAAGGTGGCAGCGCGAGTTTCGCCATGGGTCATCCCGAGAAACTCACCGACTTCGCCTATCGCGCCGTGCATGACATGACCATCACGGCCAAGGCAATCGTCAAGGATTACTACGGCGCGGCTCCGCGCTACTCCTATTGGAATGGCTGCTCCACCGGCGGGCGCCAAGGCTTAAAGGAAGCGCAGAAATTCCCGGCCGATTTCGACGGCATCATCGCCGGCGCGCCGGCCAATTATCAGACGCACCTGCATGTCTGGTCCGTTTGGCTCGCTCAGCAAATGAATAAGACGCCCGAAAGTTACGTTCCTCCCGCGAAGTTGGCCGTTCTTCACAAGGCGGTTCTAGCGGCTTGCGATGCCGCCGACGGCGTCCAGGACGGCCTGATCAACGATCCCACCCGCTGCCACTTCGATCCGAAGACCATCGAATGCAAGGGCGCGGACGAGCCGACATGTCTCTCGTCTGCGCAGGTGGAAGCGGTGACGGCCATCTACGCCGGCCCGAAGGACCCCAACACCGGCAAAGAAATCTTCCCCACCTTCGAACCGGGCAGCGAACTGGGTTGGAATCTGCTGGCCGGCAAAGAGGCGGCTTCGGTGGCGGCCGACAGCTTTACCTATGTCGTCTACAAGAATCCCAAATGGGACTGGCGCACCATGAATCTCGATAGCGACGTCAAGGCAATCGAGAAAAGCTACGGCACCTTGATCGATGCCACTGACCCGAACATGAAGCCGTTCTTCTCCCACAAGGGCAAGCTGCTCATGTATCACGGCTGGAGCGATCAGGCCATCGCGCCCGAAAACAGCGTGAACTACTACCAGAGCGTCGTAAAGAACCTGGGCGGCGAAGCCAAGGCGTCGGACGACATCCGTCTCTTCATGGTGCCGGCCATGGCGCATTGTGGCGGCGGCGAAGGCCCCAATGATTTCGACAAAATGACCGCCATTCGCAATTGGGTGGAGGGCGGTAAAGCGCCGGAAGTCATGATCGCCTCGCGAAAGGACCGCTCCGGTACGGTTCAACGTACCCGGCCCTTGTGCCCCTATCCGCAAATAGCGAAATACAAAGGCAGCGGCAGCATCGACGACGCCGCGAATTTCACCTGCGCGTTGCCGTAATATCGCTTCCACAGTGCCCTTGCGTCGTGTATCCTGCCTTCGGCTGGCGTTTCTGGCAAGCGCTCTGGTTGTAACCGTCGGCGCTCAGCCGAGGCAGGCCACGCCTCTCGCGCGCGAAATGCTGGCCGCTCATAACGCCGTGCGAGCTCAAGTGAACGTCCCGCCGCTCACTTGGTCGCGCAAACTAGCTGCCCGCGCGCAAGACTGGGCCGACTTCCTGCTGCGCGCGCACCGCTTCTATCACCGCCCGGGCTCCAATTTTGGAGAGAATATCTTTGAAATCTCCGGCGCGCCGGCATCAGCTTCGCAGGTGGTCGCCGACTGGGCGTCGGAAGCGCGCGACTACAATTACCGCGCCAACACCTGCCGCGGAGTGTGCGGCCACTACACGCAACTGGTCTGGGGAACCACGCGGGAGGTGGGATGCGCCGTTGCGCGATCGGCTGGCCGCGAAGTTTGGGTCTGCAACTACGCCCCCCACGGCAACTGGATGGGTGAACGGCCGTATTAATGCCAATTTAGTCTCCCTACGAACGTGATAAAGTATGGAGTGCTTGCGGCCCACAGCTGTCGGGACGTTCTGCCGATTTGCATAGGCGGAGGCTGCATCTGAGACGAACTGACCACCACCCAGGGAGGATTCAGCATGGCGAGATCCAAGAAGATTTCCGTTGATCGTCGCGGTTTCTTAAAAGGTGCGGCCGCCGGCGCTGCCGCGCTGGTCGCAACCCCCGAAGGCGCACAGGCGCAGAAGGCTCAGGAAGCCGAAGTACGCCGTCCTGCTCCGCTGCCGGGCGCCAAGCAAACCGCGGCCGAAACCGCCCCGCCGCCGCCCCGCGTCGATGTTTACACCACCGACCGGCCCGGTTCGGACTTCATGGTCGACGTCCTCAAGACGCTGAACTTCGATTACGTCTTCGCCAACCCCGGTTCCAGCTTCCGCGGCTTGCAGGAATCCTTCACCAACTACGGCGGCAACAAGGACCCCGAATGGATCACCTGCTGCCACGAGGAATCCTCGGTCGGCATGGCCCACGGCTATTACAAGATTGCCGGCAAGCCAATCTGCATCATGGCGCACGGCACGGTCGGGCTGCAGCACGCCTCCATGGCCATCTACAACGCCTACGCCGACCGCGTGCCGGTCTACATTATTCTCGGCAACATTCTGGATGGCCGTTGGCGCCGTGGCGACGTCGAATGGACTCACAGCGTCCAGGACGCCGCATCCATGGTTCGCGACTACACCAAGTGGGACGATTCACCGGTCTCCCTCGGCCAGTTCGCTGAATCCGCCATCCGCGCCTACAAGATCGCGACCACCCCGCCCATGGAACCGGTCGTCATCGTCGCCGACGCGGTGCTCCAGGAAGAACCTGTGGCACCCGAAGACCGCGGCAAAATGTACATCCCCAAACTCGCGATGTCGCAGCCTCCCGCGGGCGACTACGGCGCGGTGCGCGAAGCCGCAAAGATGCTGGTGAACGCCGACAACCCGCTGATCATTGCCGGGCGCGTCGCGCGCACCCCCGCTGCCATTCCGCTGCTGGTTGAACTCGCCGAGCTTCTCCAGGCCCCGGTCATGGATCGCCGCTTCCGCATGAACTTCCCCACCAGCAATCCGCTTTACGGCGCTGGCACCGTTCCCGCGGCCGATGTCGTCCTAGGCCTGGAAGTTCCGGACATGTGGTACATGACGCATTCGCAGACCCCCATCAACCGGATGGGCATGGAATCGAAGCCCATCACCAAGCCGGGCGCGAAAGTCATCACCATTTTCGCTGGCGACCTGTTCGCCAAGAGCAACTATCAGGACTTCGGCCGTTACGACGACGTCAGCCTCTCCATCGCCGCCGACGCCGAAGCGACGCTGCCGATGCTGATTGACGAATGCAAGCGCCTGATCACTTCCGAGCGCAAGAGCGTGATCCAGGCCCGCGCCGCCAAGCACGCCGAAACACACCGGCGCAATCGCGAACGCGACATCCAGCAAGCTGCGTGGGCGTGGGACGCCAGCCCGGTCTCCACCGCCCGCATCTCCGCCGAACTGTGGAATCAGATCAAGGGCGAAGACTGGTCGCTCGTTTCCGACGTCACCTTCTTCAGCAACTGGCCCACGCGCCTGTGGGACTTCGAAAAGCCCTACCACTACATCGGCGGGCACGGCGCGTATGGCGTCGGCTACGGCGCTCCCGCTGCGGTCGGCGCGGCGCTTGCTAACAAAGCGCATGGCCGCCTCAGCGTCAACATCCAGTGCGACGGTGACCTTAACTACGCGCCCGGCGTTCTTTGGACTGCCGCCCATCACCGCATCCCGCTGCTCAGCATCATGCACAACAACCGCGCCTACCATCAGGAAATGATGTACCTGGAGGACATGGCCGCCCGTGCGCAGCGCCCGGTGGACAAAGCACAAATCGGCACCGCCATCACCGATCCCAACATCAACTACCAGCTCATGGCGAAGGCCTACGGCATGTACAGCGAAGGACCCATCGACAATCCCAACGACGTCGGCCCCGCCATCAAGCGCGCCATCGAAGTGGTCAAGAAGGGTGAGCCGGCCATGATCGACGTGGTCACGCAGCCGCGCTAGGAGTTGAACATGAAGATCCCAGTTTTACTCGCGCTCCTCGCCGCGTTCATGATGGTGGCCGCAAACGCCCAGACCAAAGGTGACGCCGCAAACGGCAAACACCTCTTCGTGAAGGATGGCTGCTACGAATGCCACGGCTATGCCGGACAAGGCGGAGCGGCAGGCGCCCGCATCGCGGACATTGGCCTGAACGCGCAAGGGCTCATCCGCTACGTCCGCGCTCCAGCGGGCCAAATGCCGGCCTACAAAGAAAAGGTCATTTCCGACGAGCAACTGACCGACATCTGGGCGTATCTGCAATCGCTGCCCAAGGCCAAATCGCCGAAAGATATTCCGCTGCTCAGCGATCTGAAATAAGCTAACTCAGCGCCGCCAGCCCCGCTTTCGCGATCTGTTCGTCCTCCGGCGACTTCACGCCCGAAACGCCGATCGCCCCCACGCATTCGCCTTCATGAAAGATCGGCACCCCGCCCTGCACCGGCAGGCGGCCCGGAAACGCGACCGTCGCCACACGTTCTTTGGTGACATCCTCCAGTAACTTGGTCGGCATGCGTGCCAGCGCCGCCGTCCGGGCCTTCAGCGTCGCAATCTCCGGACTCGTCAGCACCGCGCCGTCCATCCGCTCTAGCTGAATCAGGTATCCGCCTTCATCCACCACCGCAATGGCGACCTTCCAATTGTTCTTCTCCGCCTCCGATTTCGCGGCCGCGATCGCGGCCTGCGCTTCCGCGGATGTTAGGCTGAACTTTTGACGCATGCTCTCCCTTATACCAATTCAACCTTGGAAGGCGCTCGTCGCTTTCGGCTCGGCGTTTCTGGCCGGCACCATCAACTCCGTTGCTGGCGGTGGCACTCTCCTCACCTTTCCCACGCTAATCTGGATCGGGCTGCCCTCCATTAACGCCAATGCCACCAGCACGGTCGCCATCTGGCCGGGCACCGTCGGCACCATCTGGGGCTATCGGCAGGACCTCAGCTCGGCTAGTTCTCGCATGCTGGCCCTGGTCCTCCCCAGCGTAATCGGCGGGATCGCAGGTGCGTTGCTTCTGCGCCGCACGCCGCCCGCTATCTTCGACGCACTGGTCCCCTTCCTGATCCTCTTCGCCACCCTGCTGTTCATGATTCAGGAGCCGATTCAGCGCCGCTTGAAGCTGTCCCATCCGGAGTCGCATAAATCCGCGCGCTGGCTGCTCGGTGCGATGTCGTTCCAGCTTTTCGTCTCGCTGTATGGCGGCTACTTCGGCGCAGGTATCGGTATCCTGATGCTCGCCGCGCTTAGCGTGCTCGGCCTCACGAATATCCACCAGATGAACGGCCTCAAAGCCCTCTTCGGCGCCAGCATCAACGGCGTCGCTTCGGCGTACTTCATCTGGGCGGGCATGGTTCGCTGGCCTGAATTCGTCGTCATGGTGTTGGGCGCTATCATGGGCGGCTACGGCGGCGCACGCGTTGCCCGCCGCATCGGAGGAACCGCTGTCCGCCGCATCGTCATCTGCGTCGGCCTCGGCATGGCCATCTCGCTCTTTATCCGATTCTTCCGTTCGTTCGCCGGCTAGCCACGTTATACTGAGGCTTCCCCTCCATGTTGTTGTCGAGTCCACCGTATTTCGCGTTCTTAGTGGCCATCTTCTTTGCCTATTGGCTCGCTGCGCGCTACCGCTTCGGCGCGCTGGCCGTCATCGTTTTCGCCAATTACTTCTTCTACGCGCGCTGGGACCTGATTTACCTCGCCTTGATTCCCGCCGCATCCACGTGCGACTTCCTCCTCGGCCAGGCCATCGATCGCGCCGAACGCCCGGAAACACGCCGCCTGTTCGTATCCCTCAGCATCGTCCTGAACGTCGGCCTCATCGCTTCCGTCAAGTACATCCCCGTGCTGCCATGGACGCTCCCCCTCGCGCTCTCCTTCTACGCATTCCAATCGCTCACCTACACTATCGACATCTACCGCCGCGACGCCAAGCCCGCCACCAGCTATCTCGCCTACCTCGCATCTGCCAGCTTCTTCCCCACCACACTGGCCGGTCCCATCACACGCATCTCAACGCTTCTGCCGCAATGGTCCAAGCGCGAGCTTCTCACCCCGCAGAACGGTGGCCGCGCGTTCTTCCTCATCGGCCTCGGCCTGCTGAAGAAATTCCTGATCGCCGACTTCCTCGCCGAAAACCTGGTGAACCGCGTCTTCGACCTGCCCAAACTCTACTCCGGCGCCGAAGTGCTCGCGGGCGTCTACGGCTACGCGCTCCAGCTTTACTACGATTTCTCCGGTTACACCGACATCGCCATCGGCTCCGCGCTGCTGCTGGGCATCACTCTGCCGCCCAACTTCAATCGCCCCTACGCCTCGCTCAACATCTCCGATTTCTGGCGCCGCTGGCATATGTCCTTCTCCTTCTGGCTGCGCGACTATCTTTACTTCTCTCTCCCCGGCCTTCGCTCCCGCTGGAAAATCTTCACCTACGCCAACCTCGTTATCACGATGATCCTGGGCGGCCTCTGGCATGGCGCCGGATGGACCTTCGTAGCCTGGGGCGCCTGGCACGGCATCGGCCTCGCGGCGCACCGCTGGTGGTTGACGCTGCGCGGGAATCCGAAACCCTCCCCGCATTGGGCCGCTCATTGCTTCCGCGCCTTCCTGACGTTCCACTTCGTCCTGATTGGCTGGGTCTTCTTCCGCGCATCCAGCATGGCAGGCGCGCGCGACATCCTCGCGCAGTGCATCTCCGGCACCGTCTCGTTCGCGAACGTCGCACCTCAGTTCGTGTTGGTGGCACTCATCGCCGCCGCTGCGCACTACCTGCCGAAAGACTGGTACGGCCGGGCGTTGAAACTCTATAGCGAATCGCCTTTCTACGCACAAGCCGCCGCCATGGCCGTGCTCGTCGTCGCCATCCAGCACATGGCCGGAGCCAGCTCCGCGCCGTTCATTTACTCCCGCTTCTAGCCATGCTGCCGAAGAAGACCTCCCTCGCCATCGTCACCTTCGCTGCGCTCGTGCTGCTGCTCGAAGCCGTGAAACTGGCGCGCCCGATGACACTGTCCGGCGTCATCGACTTCCAGCCTCGCCCCTCAGCCGATGTCGAAGTCCTTCCGCCGCCTCGCGCCGTTCCGCCAGGTTCCGCGAATGTTAAGCACGCCGCCGCCGAACCAAACCTGATCGACAAACACAGCAGCCTCACAGCCTTCTACAAAGCGCTGTGGCGTACCGAGTCCGGACTGCCCAGCGCCGTCACCCGCGTCCTGCATTACGGCGACTCCCCGGTCACAGCCGACTCCATCACCGCCGACGCGCGGTCCCTGTTCCAGCAGCACTACGGCGACGCCGGCCACGGCTTCATCCTGATCGCCAAGCCCTGGGCCTGGTACGGCCATCGCGGCATCGAAGTGCAGGGCAAGGGCTGGCACATCGCGCCTGCGACCCAGGCCCGCGCCCGCGACGGCTTCCACGGCCTCGGCGGCGTCAGTTTCGAAGGCGACACCGGCGCATCTTCGCGCATCGTTCTGAAGGAAGATCACGCACGCGTGGAAATTCAGTTCCTTCGCCAGCCCGGCGGCGGCGTCCTGTCAGTCGAAACGATGGGGCAGGGAATCGCGTCCGTCGACACGGACGGCCCAGGCAAAGAGCCCGGCTTTCAAACCGTTCCTCTCCCGGCCGGCGCTCGCGAGATCGACCTCACCGTCCAACGCGGCCCGGTCCGCCTCTTCGGCGCAAGCTTCGAGAGAGACGCGCCCGGCGTGATCTACAATAGTCTGGGACTCAACGGTGGCCAGGTCCAGGTGGTGGTTCGATACTTCGAAAAGAAACAGTGGACCGAGCAGCTCCAGCATCAGCATCCCGATCTCGTGGTCCTGAATTACGGCACGAACGAAAGCGTCTATGCCGACTACATTGAACGTGATTACGCCGGCGAGTTGCGCGAAGTGATCCGCCGCGTCAAAGCAGCCGTTCCCGCCGCCTCCATCTTGGTGATGAGTCCCATGGATCGCGGCCAGCGCGATTCCACGGGCCACATCGTTACCGTTCCCACTATCCCGCGTCTGGTGGAAATCCAGCGCCAGGTTGCCGCCGAAATGGATTGCGCCTTCTTCAACACATTCCAGGCCATGGGCGGCCAGGGAACGATGGCCCGCTGGTACGAGGCCCAGCCCCGCCTCGTGAGCGCCGACTTCATGCACCCCTTGCCCGGTGGCGCGCGCAAAGTCGGAATCCTTCTCTATGAAGCGCTCAACGCCGCCTTTCAGCAATTCAAGGCCAGCCAACAGCACCAGCAGATGGCACGGCGCGCCTCCACAAGTCGAAGGAAGCAACCCTAGTGCGCATTCTGGCGTTCGTTTTGCTCCTCTCGCTCGCCGGTGCGCCCGCGCAAGCCGTAACGCCCACCAAGAAAACAACCAAGAAGAAACGCAAGAAACGTCCTCGGCCTGCCGTGGTTCATTTCTCGCCCGCGATCCGCCAGGCCGCTCTCCGCGCCATCGACGAACGGACGGTGCAGTCGGCGCAGCCGCTGGAGGGCGCGGGCGCATTGGTCCCGTTCTTTGAGCAGCTTTCGCACCCGCCGGCACTCGGTTCGCTCCACATCCTTCAGTTCGGAGATTCGCAGACCGCATCCGATGACTGGGCCAACGCAATGCGCGATTCCTTCCAGCGCAAGTTTGGCGCCGGCGGCCCCGGCTTCACCATGCCGGGCCACCCCTTCCTCGGCTACCGGCGCTTTGACAGCCGCGGTAGCAATTCGCGCGGTTGGTACACAAACGGCGTCGTCACCCGCCCGGGCGACGGCATCGACGGTCTGAGCGGCATCAGCCTCAGCGCGCGCTCCACCGGCCAAACCATCTCACTCACCGTCGAATGCGAGCAACTCGAACTGCACTTCCTCAAGCAGCCCGGCGGAGGCCAGCTCGAATTTTCCGTCGATGGCATCTCCACCGGCACCATCGACACCGATGGCGAACTCGCCGCCGGCGTTTATCAATATACGGCGTCGCCCGGCCCGCATGAATACACCCTCCGCACGCTGAGCGCGGCGCCGGTGCGCGTCTTCGGTTGGGTCGCGCAGAATCGATCCGGCGTCACTTACGAAACGCTCGGCATCAACGGCGCGGAGGCCAACCTGATATTGGCATGGAACGCAGACATTTTTTCCAGTGAACTCGCCTCCCGCGAGCCCGCGCTCATCGTATTGGCCTACGGCACCAACGAAGCGCTCAGCCGGAAATGGACCGCTGAAGAGTATCGCACCACCCTCACCGAAATCATCCAGCGGCTGCGCGCCGCCGCGCCGCTCGCCAGCATCCTGATCGTCGGCCCGCCCGATTGCGAGCACCGCTCTCGCAAGCAGCGCCTTCCCTTTCCGCACCTGGACGAAGTGATCGACATCCAGCGCACCGTCGCGCAGGAACGCGGCTGCGCCTTTTGGGACTGGCGCGCCGCCATGGGTGGTCCCGGCTCCGTGCGCCAATGGGTGCAGGCCGGCCTCAGCCAGGCCGACTACACGCACCTCACCGGCTCCGGGTACCACCTCCTCGGCGACCTGCTCTTCGCCGCGCTCATGAACCAATACGACCGCTTTCTCCAGATCCGCGCGCAAGATACCAATGGACAATAGACAACGCATCATCACTATCCTGCAAGACGTTTCGAAGAAACCCACCGTGCCCGGCGACGGCGAGTCGTTGTTTGACTCCGGCTATCTCGACTCCTTCGCCCTGCCCGACATGGTCAGCGAACTCGAACGCGAATTCAACATCCAGGTTCCCGACTCCGACCTCCATCCGCGCAAGTTCGAATCCATCGAGCGCATCCAAAGCTACATCGAAAGCAGGCTGTAAGCCGTGGCCTCCATCAAGGCCTTCGGCGCCTGGCTGCCCGCGCGCGTCGTGACCAATCAGGAACTCGCCGCGCGCCTCAATTGCGAAGCCCAGTGGATTCTGGACGTCTCCGGCATTGAGGAGAGGCGCTATGCCGCACTGGACGAATCGGTCGCCGGGATGGCCGTAGCTGCCGCCGGCCAGTGCCTGGAGCGCGCGGGAATGAAGCCCGCTGATATCGGCATGTTCCTGGTCTCATCGGGTTCGGCGGAACGCCGCTTTCCCGGCCCGGCATCCACAGTGGCGCAGCAACTCGGGGCAGCGGGCTCGCCTGCGATCGATCTTCCCATCGCCAGCGCAGGCAGTTTGTTCGGCATGGCGCTGGCCTCGTCGCTCGCCGGCACTTTTGGCAACATCCTGGTCATTGCCGCCGAAAAGATGTCGGCTGTCGTTTCCCGTGAGCCACTCGAGCGTGGCGTCGTGCCGCTATTTGGCGATGGCGCGGGTGCTTGCCTGGTCGGCCCCGGCGATGGCTTGGCCCGCATCCTCGACTCGGTCCTCCATTCCGACGGAACCTTCGCCGACGATCTGCGCCTGGACTTCGAAGCCCCGCTTAGCATGAACGGCCGCTCCGTCATCTTGCAAGCCTCGCGCAAAATCCCAGCCGCGATCACGGCGCTGTTGGAGCGGCAAGCGAAGTCCGCCGCCGATGTCGACGTCTTCCTGATGCACCAGGCCAATCAAAACCTCATGGACCGCGTCGCGCGCGCCCTTGAAGTCGAGCCTGCCCGGTTCCACTCCAACATCCGTCGCTACGGCAATACCTCGTCCGCCTCGATGCTCATTGCCGCTTCAGAATGGTGGCAGAATCCCGGCCCACAGCCGGACGGCATAATCTGCTTTGCAGCTTTCGGCGCCGGATTCCACTGGGGCGCGCTTCTTGCCCAAGTCGAGTCCCCGGCTTAATCCACATTTAATCAAAAACTCCTGGCTTTCAAGCCACGAATTGTGCTAAGTTGTTACACGCAGTTCTTAAATTCTATAAGGAAGGAGGCAATTCTTGCGAGCGCATCCGTTACCACTTAGTAAACGATCTTTCCGGCGCGAGGCGTGCCTCTATTCCTGTGTCTCTCCCGCGTCGGCCACCAACTAAAGCATTTCAAGCAATGGGACTAACACTAGTCCTGCAAACTAACTAGACGTGTATCTGGCCGAATCTCAACTTATGGAACTCTGCCTAAGCCCGGTGCAGCCACCGGCCTGCAAACTAGTGCTGTCTCCTGCCCAGCAATCGGCGGCGGAAGCGGTACTGGATGCTCTCGTCGGCTGCGACTTAGTCGTATTGCAAGCTGATGCGGGACGCGGTAAGACCTCCATCTTGCAGCACGTGCACGCCAAGACAGGCGGCGCATATCTCGGGATGGGGGAGTTGATGAAAACGTTAGCGACACACCAGCCGCTTGCCATCGAAGAAGCGTGGTTGTCCCTCATGGATGCAAGCTTGAGCGGTGCCGACTTAGTGATTATGGACGACCTGCATCTGCTCGCTAACGTCAGCACGAACTACAATTACCCGCGCCACGGCCTGTTTGAGGTAGCGCTCACCGCCGTTTTGGAACAGGCGAGAAAAGACGGCAAGAAGCTGGTGTTCGGCTTCGCCGGTGAAATACCTGACTCGATCGAAGAGCGCGCCCAGAGCTGCAAGATCGAGGACTTCACCGCAGCCGACTATGCGGCCATTGGCCAGGTCTATCTGAACTCGAAATCCGACGGCGTGGACTACGCCAAGGTTCACCGGTTCGCTCCCGAGCTCAACATCCGCCAGTTGCGCACTGCGTGCCTTCACCTCAGCGGTGTCGAGGCCCTGGATACCGCGCAGTTCATCGATCACCTGGCCTCCGAAGGCTTGACCAGCAATGTTGAAATCAAGGAAGTAGAGCCGGTCGACTGGAACGACCTGAAGGGCGTCGACGACGTGATCCGGGCCCTCGAAGCCAAGATCGCGCTGCCGCTCGAGAACGACGACTTGGCCATCAAATTTGATCTCAAGCCCAAACGCGGCGTCTTGCTGGCCGGACCGCCTGGTACCGGCAAGACCACTATCGGCCGGGCATTGGCTCACCGCCTGAAGAGCAAGTTCTTCCTGATCGACGGAACCGTCGTCGCCGGCACGCGCGACTTCTATTGCGAAATTCGGAGCATCTTTGGCGCTGCCAAACGCAGTGCTCCATCCATCATCTTCATCGACGACGCCGATGTTCTGTTCGAGGGAGAAGAGCGGTCCGGCCTGTATCGCTACCTGCTCACCATGCTCGATGGACTGGAAAGCGCGAGCGTTGGGCGCGTCTGCGTCATGCTAACCGCTATGGACGTCAGCAGCCTGCCCGCGGCGCTCGTGCGCTCCGGCCGAATCGAATTGTGGCTCGAAACCAAACTGCCCGATGAACGGGCCCGTGAGGTAATCCTGTCGGAAAAGATTGCGAAGCTGCCTGAGCCCCTCGCATTGGCCAACGCTCGGATCATCGCCCACGCCACCCGTGGATTCACCGGTGCCGACCTGAAAGCGGTGGTGGAAGACGGGAAGCTGCTCTTCGCGCACGACTATGCGCAGGGCCTCCTCTTACGCCCAATGGAAGATTACTTCCTGCAAGCGATCCGGACCATCCGTAAGAATCGCCGCAGCTACGCGCGGAGAAAGCCTTCGCAGGTTGGCGAAGGCGTGAAGTACGGCTTCCTTCTCGAGGAGCGGATCCCTAGTCCCCCGACGCCCGCCGAGGCGTGTTCCACGACAAATACGACGCCAGAGCCGGCTTCAGCGTGGTCCATCGCGTGCGCAAAACCGAAAGACCGAGCATGAGCGCCACCACGACCACCGCGATCACGCCGCATTCTATATTGCTGAGCGATTCTTTGAATGCTCCGAACCAGCGCCCATACACCAACTCGATGTGCACCCAGTAAACCAGCAGCGACGTCGTGCCTAACTGTCTCAGCCAGCTCCATGCCGCGCCCACGGCAAACTCGGTCCACACGAACGCGAAGGCGATGATCAGCATCACCGCGCCCAGCTTGATCACGATCAGCCCCGGGCTATTGAGCCAGAACTCCGACTTCGGATAAACCGAGTAAGTCATGTTCGAGAAATATTGCCCGCCGACAATCAGCCCAATGCCCAGCAGCGATCCCCACTGCATCATCCGGTTCATGTGCTCCGCCTTCGCCAACCGCAGCGCGCTGCCGATGCTCAATCCGAACGCGATGAACGAAGCCCACGGGAAAAAGGCGAAGTATTGATAGCTGGGTACGAAGTAAGCAGAGACCTGCGGCGGCAGCCAGCTCCAGTCCACCATCGAAACCAAAGGCGAAACGGCCGCGATCGCCAACCCCAAGGCCGCGCACAACCGCACGCGCTCGGCAGTCGTAAACATTGCCATCACCGAAAACAGCGCGATACCAAAGCCCATGCAGTTCAGAATGTCCACTCGGAACAGATCCGTCCAGGGACTCCCGGGCAGTCCGAACACCCACAATTGCAAACGGAACAGGAACGCGAGCGAAAACAGGTAACCCGCCCGGCGCAGCGCCGCTTTCCAGCGATCCATTGGCCCCAAACCCTGGCGCTCGCGACGGTCGATCAGAAAAGCCAACGTGATGCCGGTCAGCACCAGAAAGATCGCCGGCCCCATGCCGCCTAAGAACTGCGACATCATGAATGGCCCGTCTGCGCGCAGATCCGTGCGATTGAACGAATGAAACACGTGCCCCTGCAGCATGATCACAACGGCCAAGCCGCGCGACCAATCCAGAAAAGTCAGCCTGCCTTTGGTGTCTCGATTGTTGCTGCGCGCGCGCGCCTCGCCGGCGTTCGCCTCGGGCTTCACATTTGGTTCCACTGCCGTCATTTGCCTGGATAATCCGTTTTAACCCCGGGGGGAAGTTTCAGTTGCATGGCGTCCGGCGCAAGCGGCGGATTGATCTTCAATCCGCTGAAAGTTGCCAGCCGGTAGTCACCGGAAGGCTCCGTAATCTTCTCTTGCAGCGGGTAGGGGTCGCCCTGCGCCGGAATCCACAGCAGCATCGTCTTGACGTACTGGCGCGTCTCGCTGCGCTTGGGCGTTAGCTCCAGCCGTATCGCCGGCATGCCCTCCTGGCTTTTCAGCGGCTCGGTCCCCAGAACCTTCATGTCGTAGTCCTTCGCAAGTTCGGTTCCAGAAGTCCCGAAGCCGATCATCACGAACTGGTCAAACTGTTCGCCGTGCTTGGCCAAGTCATAGACCTGCAAAGTTTTGATCTTGGGATAATATACCCGGAATCGCCGCATGTCCACAATAACGGTTTTCACGTCCGGCGCCGTGAAATCTATCCGCACCTGAACCTCCCCGGGCTGTACTTTTTTCATGATCATATTGCCGGTTTCCGTGTTGTCCTCGTTGAGCACCTCGGTGTGCGTGACGTATGTGACATGCGCGGTCATGGACTTGAACTCGCTCGCCGCCCGGTTCATCCTCGACACGGTTTCCTTGAGATTCTCATCCGCCCAACCGGCCATCGCGAAAGTGGCCGCCAGAAACATACATACAGCGAATGCTCGAACGTGCAGTTGCATTAGAGAGACAGTTTTGGAAGCCTTACGATTACGGCGTGGTGAACGCCATAAAACCCTTGATCTCCTGTTCGGAATCGACGATCGGTTCCAAACGGACTACGTGGTATCTTTTCCCCGTGCGTGTCTGGAGCAGAGAGCCGGCTTTCTCAGCCCGCGCGGCCTCTGGAACGCTCGCGAGTTGCTCGGTATCCATCCAAAATACGGTATTGCCGTGATCGGAGGGAAGCATCACGATGCTATTGGCTTTGGGTTGATCGCGGAACCAGTCGCGCGGCGTGACAAAGATAAACGCCAGAATCAATGCCACCATCACGTCGTACTGCCAGCCAGCGCGCGGATAGTCCCACAAAATGAAGCGCTTGATACCGTTGACTGCGCTACCCATTCACGAACCAGTCTAGCATGCAGCGCGCGTGCTCTCGCTCGCGAACGGTAAGGTTTTACTTATCTATACTTTCGCAGCACAGCCAGGACACGCCCTTGGACTTGCACGCGGGCCGCGTCTATTAAGATCGGCTTCATCGCCGCGTTGGCGGGCTGCAGGCGGATGCGGCCCTGCGGCTCGTGGTACAGGCGCTTCAGCGTAGTCTCGCGGCCGTCCACCAGCGCCACCACGATCTCGCCGTCTTTGGCTTGCGCCGTCCGCTCCACCAGAACATAATCGCCGTTCAGGATATGATCCTCGATCATCGACTCGCCGCTCACCTGCAGCGCGAACGTGTCGCCCTTGCCCGTGAAATCGGTGAATTGCAGCGTCTCCTGGCCTTCGATGGCCTCCACCGGCGCGCCCGCCGCGATTCGCCCGGCGAGCGGAATTTCGCTCGCCCGCGCTGCCTGCCGCCCTTTGCGGCGCTCCTGCACATACTTGGGCACGACTTCGAGCGAGCGGCTCTGGTTGAACAGCCGCCGCACATAATTGCGCGACTCCAGCGCCTGGATGTGTTTGTGCACCGTGGCCAGCGAAGCCAGCTTCAGGCCCTGCGCCAGTTCCTCGTAACTGGGACTGTAACCGTTTTCCTCAACAAAATCCGCGATGAAGTCCAGCACCTCTTTTTGCCGCTTGGTCAAGGCCATGCCCTATTATGAGGCGAAGAAAAGGGGAAGTCAACGGGCGTTTTGGCCAATTTGGCTTCCCCGCCATCGGCAAGCGGCCCGCTGCTTACTTGCCTTCCGGCAACAACCAGCGGAAGCCCATTGCGATCGACGGCTGATAATACTCTCGCTGGATCATGTACTGCGGGCTGCCTTGATAGAACCCGAACACTTCGTTGTTCAGGTTCAGCCCGTACGCGACGAAGCTCAACCCGTGCGTCAGCCGCACGCTGCCCTCGGCGTCGAACTGGAGATGCGAATAGAAATAAATGTCGCTGAACGGCCCGTTGAGGCCGCCCGGCGTCGGATCGGAGCCGTCGCTTCCGTCTTGATAGTTGTAGCTGTAAATGTTCGCCTGATTGTAAGAAAGTCCGATGCGAAACGAAACGCGCCCCAGGTCAAACGTGGGGCTGATGTTCCACGTGTTCGGCGCGTTGCGCAGCAGGCGCGGGTTATCCGACCGGCCCGGAAGCCCGCTGGCCCGCGAAGCGGTGTAGCCGTAGTTCGCCGATATCCCGAGTCCCCGCAGCGCGCCCGGCAGACCCGTGAAGCGCTGCAGATAAGACGCCTCGAACCCGCTGATCCACGCGCTTCCGGCGTTGATGGGTTGCGTCGTCGTATAGGTCCCTAGCGGAGCGATCGGAGACGGTTGGAAATTGTTCAAGATCCGCGTCTCCGTCGCGATCGGGTCGTGCAGGTTCTTGTAGAAGTAACCTGCTGACAGCATGCCGAACCCGTTGAAATAGTGCTCATACAGCACATCGATGTTGTCCGCTGTCTCCGCCTTCAGGTTCGGATTACCCAGCGAAGCGGTGTTCTTCAGCGATCCTGGGCTGCCCGTGTTCGTAAAGGTCACCGCCTGCGCGATATCCTGCGGATCGGGCCGGGCAAGCCCACGTGCATAAGCCAAGCGAATGTCGGAGTTCGGCGTCAGACCGTAGCGGATCGACGCGCTGGGCAGAACCGACACATAAGAGCCTGTCGCTTTGTCAGTTAAAGTGTTCAACGTGGTGTCAAAACTCAAGGTCGTTAGACTCGTTCCCTCAAACCGGATACCGGTAATGAGGCGCAGCCGGCTGGTGAAATCGATGGTATTCATCAGGTAACCGGCCGAGACCTTTTCGATCAGATTATAGTTGGCCGGGTCCCCGCCAAATGTGCTACTCAGAGCGAACATGCTGGGATTCGCGTTCGCGAAATCCCGGATGCTCTGGTAACGAATGAAGGGCCCCACCGGATAGCTGCCGCCGTTATAGAAATTGTTGTTCTGGAAGCTGGTCGGAAACTGTGAAAGCAGAATGTCTGAGTTGGGGTCCAGACGGTCGCTGTAAGTGTCGTCGAACTTGTGCGCGTTGCGGAACTTTCCACCAAACTCGAAGATCGCGGGCAGCGAACCGATGTGATAGCGTTTCCCCATCGCCCCTTCAAACGCCAGATTCAGCTGTGCGGTGAGTCCATGGTCGATGGTCAGGTAATGCAAGGTGTAGTCCGACAGATTGTAGGCTTCCGCGTAGCAGGAAGGTGTCCATTGCGGCAGATAAGTGTGCTTCGTCGCCGCCGGGTCGTATTGGCATGTGCTCGTGTCCAGCGTTGAGTCGAACTTCGCCGTTCCCGGAGCCTCATTGATATCCACTGAGCGGGAAACGGACGCCGACCAGCTATACCAGGTGCTCGTCAGCACGTGAGTGCCGCCGATCGTAATGCTGCCGATGCCGATATTCGGCCGCCGGTCTTGCGTATTGAACGAAGGCGGGCCTCCATTCCCCCCGAGCAACTGGATTCCCGGCGTATTGTCGTTCACGGAATAGACATTCCGGTCGCCGTAGTTCTTGAAGTTCGAGTACAGCCCGCGGATGTAGATATCCGATCCGTTTCCCAGCTTGTAGTCCGCGCTACCCGCCAAGCCCCAACGGCTGCGGTAATAGATATACGGGCGAGCGTCCATCGATTCAAAGGTCCGCGCCATCCTGCCATCAGGAAAAGTGGCGATATCTGGCACCGGCTCAATGTCGTCGATCCCGCGTCCGTTCCAATCGTAAGTACCGCCGATCAGGACGCCAAGGCGGTGATCGGTTCCAAAGCGCTTGCCGACGGTGCTGGTCCATTCGGTCAAGCCCCGCGTTCCGTCGATGGGAGTGAATCCTCCCATGCCGCCGAGGCTAACCGTGGGGCGGTCCTGCGCGGTCTTGGTCACCAGATTCACCGAGCCTCCGATGCCGTCCCCGTCCATGTTGGCCTGCAGAGTCTTGTTGATTTGCACTTCCTGCACGATGTCGGCCGGAATTGCGTCGAACTTGATCTGCCGGACGCCCGATTCGGGAGAGGGAACGTTCATGCCGTCGACTGTCGTATTCGTCAGGCGCGGTTCGGTGCCGCGGATCTGTACATACTTGCCCTCGCCTTCGTCGCGCTCCAGCGTCACGCTGGGCAAGCGGCCTAGTGCGTCGGCCATGTTGGCGTTGGGCAGGCTGCGGATGACATCGGCCGGAAGCGCCTGCAGAATGTTGTCAGCCGTGCGCTCTTCATTCACTGCTTCGGCTTCCGCCGACGGCCGTTCTGCTGTTACCAGAACCTGCAGTTTTTCCGACTGTACCTGCAACTGCGCGTCCACTGTTACCTTGGGGCTCGTGCCCACCTGCACCGTCTTGGTAAACGGCGCGAATCCCACGTAGCTCACCGTAAGTGTATAAGTCCCCGGGCCGAGATCGTAAATGAAATACTCGCCCTGAACGTCGGTGACCACGTTGCCCCCCGCCGGTTCGAGTGTGACTTTCGCGCCTTTCAGGACCGCTCCAGTCGTGTCCGTAACGTGACCACTAATCGTCGACTTACTCGCTTGCGCGACAACATTCCTTGGTTCTAAGACAAACAGAAGCGCGAATGCGAGGAGAGTTAGATATCGGAATACACTTCTCTGACTGTGCATGGTTAGCCCTCAATCGGAAACGATTACAGCCGTTGCGTTAACCCTGGCCGTTGTTCGTAAGGAACGGTAAAGCTTGTAGGTTCGATGAAAACGATACCTTTGACGTGTGACATCTTCATGAATATCCGGTCAACAGAGTGTGAACATTGACAGCGCAAAAAGCCACTTAAGCTTTCAGAAAATCTTCAGGTTGGTGCTATACAATGTTCCGGCGCGCCGTGTCGAGGAAGATGGGAGGTTCGCGTCCTTTGAAGCCTTGGATCCTGTTCGCAGCAGTGGCTCTTTCGAGCGTCGCACCCGGCGTTTGCCAGTACCCCACGCCGGCAGCAAGGCTCAGATATGTCGTCATCCTCACGCGTCACGGCGTGCGGTCGCCTACCTGGACCGTCGAGCGTTTGAACCGCTATTCGAGCTTGCCTTGGCCCGAGTGGGGCGTGCCGGCTGGAAATCTCACTGCTCATGGACGCAGCGCCATGAACATCATGGGGAGTTACTATCGCGCTCTGTTCTCGTCGCAGGGTTTGTTGGGCCAGCCCGCCTGCAAAGATGCCACGCGTACGTTTTGGTGGGCCGATCAGGACCAACGAACTGTAGAATCGGCCAAGGCTTTGGCGGAAGGAATGCTGCCGGCGTGCGCCGTCGAAATTCATGCCGCGCCGCGAGGCGAGAAAGATCCGATGTTCAGTGCGCCGGACCCTACCGGCGGGGACCCGCAGTTGGCCCTCGCGGCAGTGAAGGAACGGATCGGTCCGGATATGAATGCACTCGTCGAGCGCCATCGAGCTGCATTCGAACAACTCGCCGCTCTTCTCAACGGAAACGGCAAAGCGCCGGCTTCTATCGTCGATCAGCCGGTCTCGCTCGGGGCCGGCAAGGGCGGCGTTTCGATGGATGGCCCGTTGGCCCTCGCCTCCACGCTCGCCGAAGATTTCCTGTTGGAGTACACCAACGGAATGCAGGGTGACCAACTCGCCTGGGGACGGCTGAATGCATCCAATCTGCAGCAGATTATGGAACTGCACACCGCCTACGCCGAGTTGATGCGCCGCACTCCTGCTCTTGCCAGGAGGCGCGCATCGAATCTTCTAACTCGCATCGTCAAGTCGCTGCAGCAAGCCGCTGACGGCAAGCCGACGGAGGGCGCCATGGGCCTGCCCGGAGACGCGATGCTCGTGATTTCGGGGCATGACACCAATATCTCGAATCTATCCGGAATGCTCGGCCTCTCCTGGCACGTCACCAGTTATCAACCCGACGACTCGCCTCCCGGCGGCGCGCTGGTGTTTTCGCTTTGGCAGTTGCCGGCCTCCGGCTACTCGGTTCGCGTGCAGTTCGTCACGCAAACGCTCGATCAGATGCGTTATCTCTCGCCGCTGTCGCTCAAGAACGGACCTGCGGTAGCCGATCTTTTTGTCGAGGGATGCAGCACCTCGGCCGAAGGCTATCCATGCGACTGGGCCAAGTTCCTCCGCGTCGCGAGTGACGCGGTCACCCCTTAGCGGCGGGCCTCAGATCCAATTCCCAGGTTTGGCCCACAAGATCTACGCCAAAACTGTGATGCGGCTCTTCCTTTACC
Organism: Bryobacteraceae bacterium; assembly: GCA_035501155.1. Classification (GTDB taxonomy): domain Bacteria; phylum Acidobacteriota; class Terriglobia; order Bryobacterales; family Bryobacteraceae; genus Palsa-89. The sequence continues at coordinate 113,770 of DATJWO010000019.1, read as the reverse complement.
AGCCGAAAGCCGGCCTTCTGGTAGATGCGGTGCGCCTCTACCAGGATGCTCTGCGTCCACAGTGTGATCCTCCTGTAGCTGGCGGCGCGCGCAAATCGGACGCACTCGTTCACCAGCGCATGGCCCAGTCCTTTGCCGCGCGCGCTGGACTCCACCAGCAGCAGCCGCAGCTTCGCCGTGTCTGGCTCCTCGGGATGCTTTACCAGGAATACATGGCCTACGGCTTCTCCGTCCATTTCAGCGATCCAACAGCGCTCTCGCGCGGCATCGAAGTTCGTGATGAAGTCGGCGACGATGCGCGCCACCAGCGCTTCGAACGTCTGGTCAAAGCCGTATTCTTCGGCGTACAGCGCGCCCTCCCGGTGCACTACCCATCCCATGTCGCCCGGCCGATGCGGCCGCAAAATGAAAGGCGGGTGTTGTGCACTATCTCCCGCGAGAACCTCTTCGATCGCTGACATGGAACGGATCAGTCGTGCGCGATCCGCTGGCGGCAGGTTTCGTAGAATACCGCGGGCTTGCTTCTCAGCCAGAGCGTTCAGTGTTTCAAAAGCCTTTCGTCCCTGCCGCGTCAGTGCCAGATCCGCAACCCGTCCGTCCCGCGCCGACACCTTCCGCTTCAGCAGCCCCGCCCGTTTGAACTTCCCCAGGATCCGGCTCAAATAGCCCGGGTCCATTCCCAACTCCTGCGCGATCTCCTTCGCCCTCGGCTCGGCGCGGGTTGCCAGTTCATAGATCACACGGCCTTCCGCCAGGCTGTACTCGGTGTGGAGCAGCCCCTCGTCCAGTGTTCCGATCAAGCGCGTGTAGGTGCGCGTGAAATGGCGGAAAGCCGCGGCATCGCTTGCCAGAGAGGCCATAGCATAGTGTCAATCAGAATGATTGACTATGTCAAGTAAAGTCGCTCTGGCCGGGTCAACGCCAGCAAGCCGGACGTCCTGCTTGTGGCTGCCTCGGATGTCGTGTTGCCCGCCGCCCGGGCACACGCATAATAGTGATGGATGCCCCGCGAAACGCTGCTCGACTTCTTCCACGACTTCGCGGGGCTCGCCGGCGAATTTCTCGTCTACGACGACGGCTTTCGCAGCCGCCATTACCGCTATGATGAGATAGCCGTCAAAGCACGCGCTCTCGCGGCGCGGATGCACGAAGCGGGGATTGCCAAAGACGACAAAGTCATCCTATATGGCGAGAACCGCCCCGAGTGGATCATCGCGCTGTGGGGATGCCTGCTAGAAGGTGTCATCGCGGTGCCGATCGATTACCGGTCTTCGCCCGAATTTGTCGAGCGCGTCCACAAAATCGTCGGGGGGCGCCTCATTCTGACCGGCGACGAAGTCACGCTGCCGGATTCACCGAAGATCTGGAAACTCGCCAGTCTCGACGTAGCTTCCGCCCAGCCCTCAGCCCTGGCGCCTGCCCCCGCCATCAACGGGAACCAAACCGCCGAGATCATCTTCACCTCCGGAGCAACCGCCGAACCGAAAGGTGTCGTCATCACGCACCGCAACATTCTCGCCAACATTGTTCCGGTGGAAGGCGAGGTTCGCAAATACCTGAAGTATGGCCGGCTGTTTTTCCCCATCCGCTTCCTGAATCTTCTGCCGCTCAGCCACATGTTCGGTCAGGCGATGGCGACGTTTATCCCGCCGATGCTTGCGGGCGTGGTCGTCTTCATCCGCGGATACAATCCCACCGAGATTCTGCGGCAGATTCGAACGCGCCGTATCTCGCTTCTTGTGTCGGTGCCGCAGATCCTCGAAATCCTGCGCGAATATCTGCTGCAAACTTTTCCCGAGCTAAAGGACCTGAAGCCGGCCCGCATCCACTGGCTGCGCCGTTGGTGGCGCTACCGCAAGGTGCATCGCTTGTTCGGCTGGAAGTTCTGGAGCTTCATCGTCGGCGCCGCGCCGCTCGCAGCCGACCTCGAAGCCTTCTTCTCCGAACTCGGATTCCTGGTCATCCAAGGCTACGGGCTAACCGAAACCGCGCCCATCGTCACGCTGAATCACCCCTTCCACGCGCGCAAGGGATCGGTCGGCAAGCCCATCGCCGGGGTCGAAGTGAAAATCGCCGACGACGGAGAGATCCTGGTGCGCGGCGACAACGTGACCACCGGCTACTACCAGAAGCCTGAAGAGACCGCCCAGGCATTTGCTGGCGGATGGTTCCACACCGGCGACATCGGCGCGTTGAATGAAAACGGCGAACTGACTATCCTCGGCCGCAAGAAGGAAATGATCGTGACGCCGGAGGGCCTCAACGTCTTTCCCGACGACGTCGAATCCGTTTTGAAGCAGCAGCCAGGTGTGCGCGACGCCGCCGTCATCGGAACCGACCGCGTGCACGCGGTGATCATCCTCGAGTCCGGCGCCAACATCGAAGAAATCGTCCATCGCGCCAACGCCGAGCTGGCCGATTACCAGCGCGTTCGCAGTTTCTCCGTTTGGCCCTATGCTGAATTCCCGCGGACCGAGGGAACCGGCAAGCTGAAGCGTCACGAGATCGCCAAAGGCACGCCGCCGCCCGCCAAGCCCGCGCGCATCGACTTGAGCGTTCCGCTGGAATCGCTGACCTCGCTCGAACGTGTCGAACGCATGGTTGCGCTCGGCCTCGATGAACCGCAGCTTTCCGAAACTCCCGAAATCACGGCCGAGGCCGAAGCAGCGGCCGATTTCCCAAGCTGGAATCGCAGCGCTCTCGCCCGCGCCGCCCGCCGCATCGCGCTTCCGTCCATCCTGTTGCCGCTCACGCGCATCTTCGCTCACGTGCATCGCGAGGGCCTGGAAAATCTAAAAGGGATCCAACCGCCGGTGATCTTCGCCTCCAACCACCAGAGCTATATGGATGTGCCGGCCATCTTGTGTGCCCTTCCAGCGCGTTGGCGCTACCGCGTCGCTCCAGCGATGCGGAAAGAATTCTTCGAAGCACATTTCCACAGGCGCAGCTTCACCAACAGCCTGAACTATTACCTGTCCTCGCTCTTCTTCAATGCGTTTCCGATCCCGCAGCGCGAGCCCGGCGCGCTGGTCACTCTGCGCTACATGGGTGAGTTGGCCGCGGGCCGGTGGTGCGTGCTGATTTTCCCCGAAGGGAAGATGACCGACAAGGGCGAAATCGCGCCGTTTCAGCCCGGAATCGGCATGATCGCATCCAGGCTCGGCGCGCCCGTGGTCCCGGTCCGCATCGAAGGCCTGGACCGCGTACTCCATAGGACCTGGAAGATGGCCCGCATGGGCCGCGTGCGCATCGCCTTCGGCGCGCCGATTTCACTCACCGGCCACGATTACCACGCACTCGCCAAACAAGTCGAGGAGGCCGTCCGAAAGCTATGACGACTCCGCTTTTCCGAACATTTCCAGTTGTTCCTTCGCCGTCGGCTTCGCCTTGCGCGGCACTCGCAGAGGACTTCCGACGACCCCCAGCACTTGCGTCTTCGACAAGGCAGCCTTCGGAATAAAGATGCGCTGGTTCTGAAAGCCGGGATCGGGCGGGATCACCGAAAACCCGTAAGAATCCAACTGCAATAGATTGTTGGGCAGGATGCCGTCCATCGCGTCGCCGTCGCGGAAGTGCATGCGAAGCCAAAGGCCCTCCATCTTGGGCCGCGTGGTGAACAGCCGCAGTTCTTTGCGCGGCTCGCCCTGCTGGAAGTCGCGTACGAAGCAGACCAGCTTGACCTCGCTATAAGGAATGACACTGACCGAGCCGCCCTGACTCAGCAGCTCCAGCCCCTCGCGTTGCAGATAGGCCTGGGGATTCACGAAACCGGTTAGCGTTTCGCGGTCAAACCGCGAGACCAGGACCTTCTTATTGGTCGACCCCCCCAAACCGCTCCTTTAATCGCGTTCCACGCGGACTTCGCAGTTCTCTTCCAAACAAATTTGCGAATATTGTATCATTGGCAGAATGCAATCCGTTCGGTCCATTTCGGCCCAGGTGGCTTCGTTCTTGAATTTCTGCCGGATCGAGAAGGGGTTGTCACGAACTACAATCGAAGCCTATAATGCTGATTTGCAAAGGTTTGCTGGATCGTTACAGGCAGGTGACGAACTGGGAAACCCGGAGTGCGTCCGCCGGCATGTGGACGGACTCTACCGTGCACGGCTGGCCAGCCGTTCCATCGCGCGGCATCTGGCCACTCTTCGCAACTTCTATCAATATCTGCTCGAAACCAACGCCGTCTCAAGCGACCCGACCGCCGTCCTGGTGGCCCCGAGGCAATGGCAAAGTCTTCCTAAATATCTTAATAAGAAGCAGATCGATGGATTGCTCGCCGCTTGCGACCTTTCCACGCCAAAGGGCCTCCGCGACCGGGCCATGCTCGAATTCCTCTATGCCACCGGACTCCGGGTCTCCGAACTCTGCCACGTCCGCGTCTCCGACGTGGAGACCAACCTCGGATTCGTGCGCGTTGTGGGGAAGGGCAACAAGCACCGGATCGTGCCGGTGGGCAAGGCGGCCCTCCACGCCGTGGAGCAATTCCTGGGCGAAGGCCGGGCGAAACTGCTCAAAGGGCGCGCCAGCCCGTACCTGTTCGTCACCAACCGCGGCGGCGCCATGACGCGCCAGGCGTTTTGGAAATTGCTGGCCGGTTACGGCAAGAAGGCGGGGATGTTCCGCGATCTGACGCCGCATGTCCTGCGGCATACCTTTGCAACGCATTTGTTGGAAGGAGGCGCGGACTTGCGCAGCGTGCAGAGCATGTTGGGGCATGCCGACATCTCGACCACGCAGATTTACACGCACGTCATGCGATCGCGTCTGCGCCGCACCGTGGACGAGCACCATCCGAGAGCCTGACCGGCTTCGGACTTGTGTTGTCACGGCGAGTGCCGCGCGATAGGGCGCCCGGCCATTCGCCAGAGAGAGCCAAACGATGAGCGACTACATGTTTATGCTCGAGAGCCACCTCAGCTCCGATCAGAGCCGGGTGGTTTCCGACGTTCAGGCTGCCGCCACCAGCGCCAACCTGAATGTGTTCCTGACGGGCGGGGCGATGCGCGACATGCTGGGCGGGTTTCCGATTGTGGAGATCGACTTCACCATCGAAGGAAACGCGCTGAAATTGGCCCAGACCATTGTCAAGAGAACCGGCGCCAAGATTGTGTGGGAGGACGACAACCGCAAGTTGGCGGGCTTGGCGTTTCCCGGCGGCGTTCACGCCACGCTGGGAATGGCTCGCCAGGAGAGATATCCCAAGCCGGGGGCAAAACCCGTGGTGCGGCCCGCGACGATCCACGAAGACCTGCGCGGCCGCGACTTCACCATCAACTCCATCGCGCTGTCGCTCAATCCCGCCTCGCGCGGCCTGCTGCTCGATCCCAACAACGGCGTGGGCGACCTGGAGCGCAAGGAACTGCGTGCCGTCAGCAATTACACGCTATACGACGATCCCATCCGGCTCCTGCGCGTACTCCGCTTCAAAGTTCGGCTCAGCTTCAACATCGACGAGCGCACGAAGATGCAGTACGACAACGCGCGCGAAGCCCAGTTGGAAACCCGCATCCCGCCGCAGGATTTGCTGGATGAGCTGCGGCACATCGCCAACGAACCCAGCTGCGCCGACGTCATCCAGTTGCTGGAAGATGAAAAATTGCTGCACCTTTATTCGCCCGCGCTGGTGGGAGGCAAAGGGGCGCACGCCGGTCTGCAGAAGCTGCAAAAGGCCCGGCAGACGATCCCCTTCGGCGTCGACATTCATCTGGAAAGCATGGGCGTGTTTCTCTATTTCCTGGCCGAAAAGCTTTCGGTCAAGGACCGTGCTGCGCTCGTGAAGGGCGTTGGTTTAACGCGGAAGGAAGTGGAGCAGTGGCAGAAGCTCGAATCCAAGGCCAAGAAGCTGGAAAAGGACTTGAAATCCGCCAAGCTGCAGAAGCCTTCGCTGGTCTATTCCGTGCTCTCGAAAGCGCCCGGTGACCAGATCGTCTTTCTTCTGGCGCACTCCTCCGAGCGTCTGGTGCATGACCGCATTAAGAACTATCTGCAAAAATATATGCCCAGCGCCCAGGAAGTGACCGAGCGCGACGTGGTGGCCGCCGGCGCCAAGCCGGGCACGCCGAAGTTCCAGAAGGTGCGTGAAGAGCTGATTCTGACCAAGCTGGACGCGCGCCCCAAGAAGATACCGCTGCCTGAAACAGCCGCTCCCGGTCCCACGCATTCCGGCCAGGCGCATCCGGGACCGGCGCACGGCGGACCAGCGCTGGCCCGCAAGTAGAGCGGCGGCCATCGAGTGCTGGTACTCGCTTCGAATTCGCCGCGCCGCCAGCAGATCCTCCGGGATGCGGGCATCCCGTTTGTCGTGCGCGCGCCGAACATCCATGAAGAGCAGCGCCCGGGCGAATTGCCGGGCGACTATGTGCGGCGCCTCGCCGAAGATAAGGCGCTCGCGGTTCCGCGCTCCGGCGACGAAATCGTGCTGGCGGCCGATACAGTGGTCGTCGTTGACGGCGAGGTTTTGGAAAAACCGCGCGACGCCCCGGATGCGCTGCGCATGCTGCGCTTGCTGGCCGGCCGCGAGCACGAAGTGATCACTGGAATCTGTCTGCTCGCCGGCTCTCGCAAGATTGTCGACGCTGCCACGACGCTCGTGCGTTTCGTGCCGCTGACCGAGCCAGAGCTGGCGGCCTACGCCTCCAGCGGCGAGCCGATGGATAAGGCCGGCGGCTATGCGATCCAGGGTCTCGCGTCCAAGTTCATCGATCGCGTCGAGGGCTGCTATTTCAACGTGGTTGGCTTGCCAGTGGCATTAGTTTACAGTCACCTGAAAGCCCTGCGTCGTTGAGAGCCTGAGCATCATGCGATTCTGGACCGTCCCGGGAAAATATCGTCGTACGGAAGACTAGTGATGTTGACACGCTGCGTGAACCAGAGTAGGCGTGCCGGTCTGCGGGTCACCTACCGCGGATTACTTCCTTGAGGCGCCTGGCGCAATCCTCGGCGGTGGTTCGTTTGCCGCGCAATGCGCGCGCGGAGAAGGCGGAATAAGCGAAGACGACCACCCCGGCCTTCAGGTCGGTCACAACAACACTGGCCTCTTCCCTGGACTGCCATCTCAGTGTGGCGATCTTCTTTGCTGTGCTAAGTTCATGACTCTCAGCAGCGCCGGAAATCTCAAAGGCAGCTTTTTCCCGGTCATCGACGAGTTGCAGCGGTAACTTCCGCGATCTCAGCGCTGCCGTGAAGTATGTCTCGAAGCCACCCATGGGAGCAACGAAGACGGAAGAGCCTGCGGGGATTCCTTGCTGAGCGAACAACGGCAAACAGCAAAACTTCTTCTTAAGGTGCTTCGCGCAGGCTTCCGCGGCGCTGCGCTTACCGCTGGGCGCATGCCCCTTGTGCACGGCGTCAGCGAAAACGATTTCACCAGTGTCGAGTCCGGTGATCTTGATCGCGGCGTTTTCGCTTGAGGTCGAGTCGACAAACAGGATTCTGGCCCATCCGGCTTGCTCGCTGTTTGCAACTGCTGATATTTCATATTGAGCCTTGTCCCGGCGGGAAACAATCACCAAGGGGACCTTTTTCCGGAAAAGGGCAGCGGCAAGCCATGCTTCGAAGCCGTCTTCTGCGGGCGCGATAAAAACCCTGGCGCCCGCCGGTAATTGCCTATCCAGCTCAATCCTCGGATTTTCTGCGAGGTTCGGCTGACCCAAAGCGAGGAAAGGCACAGCCATCCACGCCACGGCTACAATTAGGCAGGCTGAAACCCAACATTGGATAGAATTAGAATCGGCTGATCCCAGACCTGGACCGGGTGTAGGTCTCCATGATCCACATCGCCGATGCCGGCACATACCAGCCACAATTACGACCCATTCTACATTCAATGTAGCCTCCGACGATCAACGTGGGGAGGCCAATCGGATCGAACGAGTTTCCGAAATCCGCTAGCGCTCCAACGAGCACGTTTCCCATGCTCTGTTGGCGCCCGCGGAGGCGCTTATCTTCGGCGTCGCGTATAGATTACCCATCCGCTAGTGGGTGTCCTGTTCGTAGACTAAATTTACAAACATTTACAGAATTTGACTGGGTCTGTACTGGCGTTTGATCCCGATTAGACGTAGAATCCGTGGTAACCCGTGGGCAGTAGGGTTGGCCCGCGGGGTGGGGTTCTCGACAGCAAAGCTATAAAAACGCCTAGCGAAATGAGTGTCCAGGCGTCGGCAGGGGCTTTGTGCGCGTGGTATGCGCCTGAAGAGAACCTACTTTAACGTGCAGTTAATAAAGGGGAAATAGATCAGGATGCAATTTAAGACGCTATGTACGCGGCTTTTCGTTGGCGCTGCGTTGTGCCTTTTGTTGGGGACAGTAACCCCGTATCTCATGGCTCAGTCGGCCGGAACTTCGGCTTTAACGGGAACCATCACCGATCCGTCGGGAGCTGCGATACCCAATGTCACCGTTACGATCACGAGCAATGACACAGGCCAAAGCCGTACGACGACCACAGGATCGGATGGAGGCTATAAATTCAGCCTGCTGCCGCCTGGAAACTACAAGGTGTCGTTTGCAGCCACCGGATTTAAGACCTCCGAAGTCGCTTCCGTTACGTTGAACGTCACCGAGACGCCGCAACTGAACCGGACGCTCGAAGTTGGGCAGCAGACCGAGCAGGTTACTGTGGAGGCATCGGCCGAAACGCTGCAGACCCAGAGCTCAACGCTCGGCACGACCGTGACCTCGCAGCAAGTGACTGGACTGCCTCTGAGCAACCGCAACTACACGCAGCTCCTCAGCATGGCGGCTGGAGCGAACGCCGGTGTGAACAACGCCACCGCGCTCGGCAAAGCCACGCAGGACATCAGCGTGAACGGCGCCGATCCGAGCCAGAACAATTACCAGATGGACGGCGTCTCCATTGTGAACACGGCTAATACCGGTTCGTCGAACGACTCGGGCATCTACACCGGCATCGGAATTCCCAATCCCGACGCGATCCAGGAATTCAAGATTCAGACCTCGACGTACGACGCCAGCTACGGTGCGCATCCGGGCGGCAACGTGAATGTAGTCACCCGGTCCGGCAGCAATGCGTATCATGGCAGCGTTTGGGAGTTCTTCCGCAACTCGGATTTGAACGCGAACAGCTTCTTCGACAATCGCGACGGCGGCGGTGTGCAGCAAGCGCTCAATCAGAACCAGGTGGGCGGTTCGGTGGGCGGGCCGATCAAGAAGGACAAACTCTTCTTTTTCGCCGATTATCAGGAAACCCGCCAGAAGAATGGGATCGCGACCGGCGGTTCCAGCAGCGTGCGTTTGTTCCCGCTGCCGAGCGATCGAACCGCGGCCAACCTGGGCGCAGCTCTCTGCCCGGCCAATCATCCCGGGAACTCGGCGTACAACACATTCCTGTATCCGATCATTCCCAGCGTCCAGATCGCCTGCGACGGGTCCAATATCAACCCCGTCTCGTTAGGGCTGCTGAACGCGAAACTGCCCAACGGGCAATACTACATTCCATCGAATCCGACAGGCGCCTACGGCCCGGTTCAGTTTACTCAACCCGCCTATTACACCGAACACCAACTGATCGCCAATGTGGACTGGGTGGTTAACAGCAAGAATACTTTCGCGGTGCGGTACTTCTGGACCGCCGATCCCCAGTCGCTCGCATTCGCCAATGCCACCTCGCCTCCGGGAACGCCGGTTAGCTTGAAGTACAACAACACCAATGCGGTTCTGAAGCTGACCACGTTGTTGTCCAACAGCCTGGTGAACGAACTCCACGCGGCAGGGCAGCGCAACGGCCAGCACGGCAGCGATAGCACGGTTACAACTCCGCAAGCCATCGGCCAGGCCACGATCGTTCCAACGATAACAGAACTGCCGGTCACCGTGATTTTCAATGGGCCCAGCTTGAATGGTTCGTTGTACCCGAGCAACAGCCCGACGGATCAGGTGGAGTACGGCGACCAGATTTCCTGGTCCCACGGCCGCCACACCATTCGCGCCGGCTATTCGTTCCAACACGCGCAATGGCCGATTACGTTTGCAGGTTTGGAGCGCGGGTTCCTGTTCTACGGAACTTTCGCCGACTGGGCACTCGGTTTGCCTGGCTGTCAGGGCGCCGCCGGTTGCAGTCCGGCCAATCCCGGAAACACGAATGGCGGAGGCGGCAACATCCTGCAATGCTTGTTCTGTGTCCGCAGCGGGCCCAACGGAATCGTCCACAATTATCAGGAAAACAACCAGACTGCATTCGTGCAGGACGACTGGAAGGTCAATTCCCGTCTGACCCTGAACCTGGGCGTGCGCTGGGAATACGACGGCAGCTACACCGACAAATACGGCAACCTGACCAACTTCTGGCAGAGTCAAATCCAAGCTGTTCCGGTTCCCCCGACGGGTCCAACCACTTCTGGTCCGGGCCTGGCAGGATATGTCGTGCCGAGCAACTACACGGATCACTATCCGGCGCCGCCGTCCGGCGTGTTGCAATCGAGCCGCAATTTCCCGGTGAAGAACGGACCGCCACTGGACAACTTTGCTCCTCGCTTCGGTTTCGCATGGCAGCCGATTGAAAACGGTAAGCTCGTGGTCCGTGGCGGCGTCGGGATGTTCTACGATCGCATCGGTGGTGGAACTTTCGTGCACGGCTTGGAGCAGGGTTATCCCTACGCCGTAACGCTGGACTATAGTGGTTCGGCGTCGGCTCCGTTCTCCAATCAGAATCCTTACCCCAGCACGCCGCTGGGTGTTTTTGCGTCGCGCTGGGTCAACTTCAACGGCTGTCAACCTCAGTGCTTGGCGGGTGCGCCCAATTCGAACCTCAACACTCCATCTCTCGCCGAGACTCTCCACACTCCGCTCGTTCGGCAGTACAATCTGAACGCCCAGTATGAGTTTGCTCCCTCGTGGATCCTGGAAGTCGGATTCGTGGGATCCAGCGGCATCAACCTGTTGGATCAGTATCACGACGTGAACGCACCCTTGCTTGCCAGCCCGACGAATCCGATCAACGGCATCACCGTGAATACAGCGGCCAATGCGGCTCTGCGAGTACCGATCCTGGGTTACGGCACATCCGGATTCCAGATCACCTCGTTTGACGGCATCTCCAATTACAACAGCCTGCAGATCACTGTCCGAAAGCAATACACGCATGGCTTCCTGATGCAGGCCTCCTACACCTACAGCAAGGATCTGAGCGACATCCAGCTCATCTCGGCTGGCAACGGCGCCAACAGCAACTTGCCGAGCAACCTTGCCCAGCAGTATGGTCCGGTTGGCTTCAGCCATCCGCAGCGCTTCATCGTCAACTATAGCTACGATCTGCCGTTCGGAAACCACAGCGGTGGTCTCGGCTATTTGCTGAACGGATGGAATGTGACGGGTGTCACGACGGTTCAGGACGGTACGCCGATGACAATTACCGATCAAAACGGGGGTACGGTGTACAACATTGGAACCTTCGATCAGGCGCGCGCGCAGATGTGTCCGGGTTCCACGTACGGGTCCATCGCCACTTCGGGTGGTGTGGAGTCGAGGTTGGGTGGGGTGAGCGGCGGCTCCGGCTATCTGAACAGAAGCGCATTCTGTTCGGAGCCTGCGGCGCCCAACTCCGTGGCGGCGTTCCCCGGCGGACCGCTTCCGACCTTATTCGGCAACAGCGGTGTCGGCACGATTCTGGGCCCCGGCCAATTCAACTGGGACATCTCCCTGGTGAAGACCACGAAGATCACGGAACGGCAGTCGGTTATCTTGCGGGCGGAGTTCTTCAACGCCTTCAATCACGCGCAGTTCGGCAATCCCGCACTCGCCATCGACAGCCCGGCCACCTTCGGGCAAATCACGACGACGACGGTGAACCCGCGCTTGATCCAGTTTGCGCTGAAGTATATGTTCTAGTTCAGCCGCAGTTTCATAATCCGGGCCGGCTGCCATCGCAAGGTGCAGCCGGCCCGATCTTTATGGAGCCGACACCTCCACCAGCGCCAAGGAATGTGCGGGAAGCACAAAAGACGGATTGTCGAGCTTTTGGGTTGCCCGCGCAGCACGACGGAGCTGTTCGTACTGCTGTTGCGAAGGGAACGATGGACTTCCCATGGCTTGCCACGCGGCCCGCGCCGAGCCGTGTTGCGGATCGACGATCTCGACGTGAAACCGAGGTGAGCCCCGCCATCGCCGAACGTCAATCCGAATCGTTTTCGCCGCTCCCGCCTCTCCCGGCGGAGCATAGTTCCAAACGGCGGCCGCCAGCGTCCCATCGGAGCGTCGCGTGATCAGAGCGTCGCTGAGACCGGGTTGCAGCCGCTGGTCGCCCAGCCGATGTAGCAGGGCAAATGCGTTGAAAGCCGCCTTGGGTACGCCGCCTTCGGCGATCAGGCCGTAGCCGCCATAGAACGGAGTCTTCACCACGCCCTGCTCCTCAAAGACGTCGGAAAACGCCCAGTAGGACATGGTAGTGACCAGTCCATCGCACAGCCGGATATTGTTGGCGAGCCATGGCCCCATGAACGCGGAGTCAGTGACGGAGACCTCATTCTTGTACGAGGCATTGTATTCGGTCCAATAAATCGGAAGATCCGGCATGGCGGAGTGCTTCACCTCGTTATACACCTTCCGGACGGCGCGGCCGACCAGATCACGCCGCGCGATCGACTCGTGCGTTCCGAAAACATCCTCGGAGGTGTCGTTGGCGTACACGTGCGTGGAGACAAAATCGAGCGGAACGTGGTTCCCAGCGGCATGCGCGATCATCGCATCCACCCAGGCAGCCTGTGCGGTGGCAGGCCCGCCGACGCGCAGGCCCGCATCCGCTCGTTTGACGGCTCGTGCCGCGTGATCGTACAACTCAAAATAAGTGGCCTGCTTAGGCTGGCCGGTCCAAAAGTCGATATTCGGTTCGTTCCAGACTTCGAAATACCACTGGCGCACCTCTGCGGCGCCGTAGCGCTCCACCAAGTGACGGGCGAAGCGATAAACCAACTCCTCCCACTTCGCGCAGTCTGACGGTGGAGAAGGCAGCGGCTTGTACCAGAAGGGGTGCGGCTGGAGCGAGGCAGCCAGTTTGCGCGGCATGAAACTCAGTTCGACGAACGGGCGCACCCCGTTTTCGAGCAATCCGTCGTAAATCTGATCCACGTAGGACCAGTTGTAAACCGGTTGGCCTTGCGCGTCCTCGTCGTAAACGCCCACGTCGTCGTCGAAGATGGCGTGAAACCGCACGTAGTGGATGTCGGTGGCCGCCCGCATCGCGCGCAAGTCGCGGCGGTAGCTGTCGCGGAGTGACAGGATCGCACGCCCGGAGCCGAAAACCTGCTCCCAGAAGTGTGGAAACGGCCGCGCAGGCGCCTGCGCGTCGATCTGGATCTGCTCGATCGTGTCCGAAGCCGGCTGACCACCTTGCCCCGAGAGCGCGACCGTGGCGCAAACCAGCAGCCGGATTAGCCAACTCGACGAGCTGATGGATCTCTCAAGAAAGGCCATCCAAACTTCGCACCTATCATCAGAATGCAACATCGGGCAGCCGGCGTGTTGATCGGCCTTTTACGTGAGCGGGCCTTCGTGGGCTCTGCTAGCCACGCTTTCCGAGGTGGTGATCGAAGAACTTTACGATCACGTCGTAACAGTCGCGCGATTCCGGCACATCGGGATTATAGAAGAATCCGTGAAAGAGCGCTTCCCAGACGTGCAACTCCGCGTCGACTCCGAGCTTCACCAACTGAGTGTGGGTATAAAGAGCGCCGCTCATTTCAAAGCCGCGAGTTGCTGTGATGATCAATGTCGGCGGAAACTTCGCCAGAATTTCCGGCGAATTGATGGGGGCGACCAGGGGATCCTTCGGATCGGTGCCATCGAGGTAGCCTAGTCCACGCGGCGCTTGGTCCGCGGGAGCGTTCTGCTTTGGCGGCGCCGCCAGGATGCGCGCTTCACCCAAAGGTCCGGCTGTGTAGGCTGCGTCGCCCCCGAATCCAACGCCGGTGGGAGAACCCGCTCCAGCGCAAAAGATGCCGACGGCGCCGGGCCTGGGTAGATTATGTTTCTCAAACCAGGCTACCGACATCGCCGTCAGCATGCCTCCCGCGGAGCAGCCGTAGATGCCAATATTTTGCGGTGTGTGATCCTTCAGGAGCTGCTGATATACCGCGGCAACATCCTCGCTTGCCGTGGGAAATTTGTATTTGGGCCCTTCCCGATAATCCAGGCTGACTACGCGAATCTTGCCCAGCGCGGCGATCGGGATGGATTCCAGCTCGGCGCAGGCGGGCCAGCATCCGGAGAAGCCTCCGCCGTGGAGATCGATCAGTACGCGGTCGCGGTTCGCGGTTGATATACCCGCCTTGGGCGTGTAAACGTACGCGTGCACACCCGCAATCCTGGTGTCGTCCCGATTCACAGGATAGAGAACTTTCTGCCGCTCCAGATATCCCTTCATGAAACGCGGCACGCCGTTGACCTGCGCCAACATGTGCGGGTCCTGCATGTCCTTGAGATGTTGCGTGACATAAGCTTTGGCTTCCGGACTAAGAAAGCCGGACATGGGCACGGCTTGGGCGGGAACGTGAACCGTGCCATCGTTGTCGATCACCACGGTATTCTGTGCGGAACGCTGCTGTGCTGCGAGGGGCAGCATGCTCAGACTCAGGAACATCAAACCCGACTGGAAGTTAAATCTCATCATTCCTCATTCCTCCGGCACGCCTGCTATTGCAGAAAAGTCGCAAGATCAACTACGTCCGCCATGGCTTGATTTCCCGCATCGTTCGGATGCACGTGGTCTCCAGAATCGAATTCTGGACGCAGCCTCTTCGAGTTTGCGGGATCGCGCATAAGGGCGTCGAAATCGATGACCGCGTCAAACGCTCCGCTGGTACGGATCCATTGGTTCACAGCCTGGCGAACCGTCTCCCCATTCTCGGTGTAGGTAGGCACGCCTTCGACAGGCATGATGGTTGCACCGGCAACCTTAATACCGTGCATGTGTGCTCTCTCGATGATTTGCCGGTATCCCCAGATCAAATCTTCTGCTGTCACGGCTTGGCCTGGCGGAATTCCCGGTATCGCAGAAAACGTGATGTCGTTGATTCCCTCCAGCAACGTCATCCAGCGGACGCCGGCGCGGCTGAGCACGTCGCGGTCGAAGCGGGCCAGCGCATTTGTTCCGGCGCCGTCGCGTAGCACCCGATTTCCCGAGATTCCCAAATTCAGCACGCTCAGCATGGCGGTTGACTTGCTGGATGCCAGCCTGCTGGCTAGCAGGGTAGGCCAAGCCTGATCTTTGTTGGCCGTGGTCCCAAAGCCGTCTGTAATGGAGTCCCCGAAAGCCGCGATCGCCGAAGCTTTGGAAGGCGCCAGGACTTCGACGCCCGAGAGCCAGAAGTACGCGGTGGTCGTGGATGGATTCAACGTGGCATCGGCGGTAGCGTCCCCGCTCGCAACATAGGTCGTGTGGAGGCCCAAGGGGTGCATCGTAGGAGGGCCGGTATCTTCGGGAAGATAGAGCGAGATGGCCACGTCCGTGAGCTTGGGAACGTCCAGATCCACCGGATCGCTCACCACCAACGCACCCGGCGGAATGATGAACGACGCTCTTCCAGCGAACGTTAAGGTGCGATCCGATGCGGGAACGATAGCAGCGTCCTTCTGGCGGATGGCGATGTGGGCTGCTCCGATAGTTAGAGCTGGATTGCCGAGCGCATTCGAAAGTTGCACACGAACCCGCCGCCCGCCGATGCTGGTCCGAACAATCATTCGCACCGTTTGGTTTTTGAACGTGTCTGGAATTGGTCCGATCGGCGAGGGACGAGCCGGCGCTGCCTGAGGACGCCGAGGAGGAGCGCCAAGCGGTGGAACGGGAGCAAGAGCCTGAGCAGTCGCCCAGGTGGCGACCCAGTGTTCGTTCGCGTTGAGAGCCGCCTTGTGCTGCGCGGCAGAGAGGCATAAGGAAAAACTCAATAACCAGACGGTACTTTTCATGTTTTATTTGCCGAAGTGCCGATCGAAAAAGCGCGCAATCACGTCGTAAACCTCGCGGGATTCGGGCAGGTCGGAGTTGTACCAAAACGCGTGCGGCAGTCCATCCCACACATGCAGTTCGGCGTCGACTCCCGCCCGCACCAAGGCGTTGTGTGAATTGATCGCGGAACTATATTCCATTCCGCGAGTGCTCGTCACCAGCAGCGTGGGGGGGAATTGTGCGACCAGCGCGGGCGAATTGATGGGATAGGCCAGTGGGTCCTTAGGATCGACGTTGCTCAAGTATGCAGGACGGAACTGCATCGCGGCACCAGATCCTTGGCGTCCAGCCGAAATCGTGAACCCGTTCAGTGGACCGCTAACAAAGCTCGCATCGCCTCCGGTCAACTCGCCAATCGAGGCGCAGAGCACGCCGATCGCCGACGGATTCGGGCGATGGGTCTTCTGGAACCAAGCGATCGACATGGCCGTCAGCATTCCGCCCGCCGAACAGCCGTACAAACCGATGTGCTGCGGAGAGTACTCCTTGAGCATCTCTTTATAGACCGCCGCGACGTCCTCACTGGCTGCGGGAAATTTGTATTCCGGCCCCATCCGGTAATCGATCGTGATGACCTTGATCTTCTCAACAGACGCGACCGGAACGGACTCGACCAGACCCGCTGTCCGGGCGCCCGATACGAAGCCGCCGCCGTGCATATTCAGCAACACTCGCTTCGCGTTTTTCGGCGCAACACCATCTTTCGGCGTGACGATGTCCGTATATACCCCGGCGATGGTCTTGTGTTCGATATTTACGGGATAGCGCTCAAGGATCGGATTGAGGAACCCATGCATGATCTCGTCTTGGCGCGCGCGGTAGCCTTTGATATCCTGGGCCGCGCTGGGGCCTCCTGCAAAGGGCTGGTCTCGCAGCAGATGAAGCATGTAAGAACGGGCTTCCGGACTCAGGAAGCTCGAAAGGGGGACGGGGAGGTCTCGGATGTGCAATGTTCCGTTCGGACCGACGCCTGCGCGGTCCGCTGCCCACGTGAACATGGCGAGGGCGACAGCCAGAGTGCCGATACCAGCCACTGCCCGCCGGAGTTGGAGGAGCTTTGAAACCATTAGTGGAACGCCTTCTGGACTCGTGTCATCGTGAAGGTTGACCTGTATTGACAGATATCCAAAATCTACGGCTTCAACGGAATGCAGATGGAAATATATCGCTGTCGGCAAAACCTGTCAAGGATATTTTACATTCGTGCCGTCGAGCTGTATTATCAGGTCGTGAACACTCTATCTTCCCTTCCGAAGCATGAAAGGGTTCGGCAAACGCTCTCGCATGCAATCGCATCCGGTCAGTACGAACCGGGCCAGCGTCTGCCCAGCGAATCCGAGCTGGTAAAAACGTTCGGGGCGTCGAGGCCCACAGTGAATCGTGCGCTGCGGGAACTTCAACTGGCCGGCATTATCGAGAGACGCGCCGGTTCGGGCAGCTATGTTCGCGCGGATGCGGCGGCGCGCGGCTACACGTTCGGGTTATTGATTCCCGAATTGGGCCGGACAGAAATCTTCGAGCCGATCTGCCGGGGAATGGCCGAGGCACAGCACGGCAGTCATCACGTCCTGCTCTGGGGAAGCTCATTGGGAGACAAAGCGAACCTGGAGCAGCAGGCTTCGCAGGCCTGCGGGCAACTGGTGACGAAGAAAGTATCGGGTGTGTTCTTTGCGCCCTTGGAGCTGACTCCACAAAAGGACACCATCAACCGGACCATTGCGGAAGTGTTCGACCACGCCGGCATACCTGTCATTCTTCTCGACCGCGATCTTGTTCCGTACCCGGAGCGCAGCCGGTATGATCTGGTTGGAATCGACAATCGCAGGGCGGGATACACGATTACCGCTCATCTGCTCAGATGCGGGTGCCGCCGGGTGATGTTTCTTGGACGCCCGGGTTCGGCTCCCACCGTGGATGCGCGGATCGCAGGTTATTGTGAGGCCCTGGAGCAAGCCTCGCGAGAACGGCAACCGATTGTTTGCCGCATTGATCCGGAAGACAAGGACCAAGTGAAGGCGGCGCTCGCGAAGGCGCATCCGGACGGCATTGTCTGCGCCAACGATTTTACGGCGGCTCACCTGCTGAAAACGCTTACCGAGTTGGGCGTGGCTGTACCGGCGAAGATGCGGCTGGCGGGAATCGACGACGTCAAGTACGCGAGCCTTCTATCGGTTCCGCTCACAACACTCCATCAGCCCTGCGCCGACATGGGGGCGATCGCGGTGAGCACAATGCTGGAACGGCTGCGGAATCCAAAATTGCCGGCACGAGATATTCTGCTGAATTTTCGTCTGGTGATTCGCAACTCGTGCGGCGCTCGAAAAAAGAGTTGACACTCATTTCGACGCAACCCATACTGGCTGTTGGCCATGAGTGACCTGACAGATGGTCATAATCTGTCTTTACAGGATACCGGTCGAGCACGCTCGATTCTGGTGATCGGCGAGGTTTTATGGGACATGTTCGCGCACTCCACGGCGCTGGGGGGCGCGCCGCTCAATTTCGCGGCTCATGCCAGGCGCTTAGGATACGACCCGCTGTTGATTAGCGCCGTCGGCACGGACTCTCTAGGGGATGCGGCACGGCAGGAGATTGCTGCTCTAGGGCTGGACGCTTCCTTTTTGCAGACCACCAGCCGATTCCCAACCGGCACCGCACGCGTAGAACTGGGACCGGAGGATCAAACGCGCTTCGTCATCGAACGTCCGGCGGCGTATGACGCGCTGCGTCTTCGCGAGGAGCAAATCGCGCAGATCCTGCAGCGCACCCCGGAGTGTTTCTACCACGGAACACTGTTTGCAGCGACGCCCGAAGGCAGGGTAGTGGTCGACAGGCTCTTCGGTGCGCTGCCGGCCGCGACTCGCTTCTACGACCTGAATCTACGTCCCGGCAACTATTCGGTGCAGCTTGTCATGGAAATGTTGGAACAGGCTGACGTGGTCAAGCTCAATGAAGAAGAACTCGGCGTGGTTTGCAAATTCACGCGCATGCCGTCGGGGATCGAGGCGTTCTGCCGTGAAGGATCGAAGCGCTATGGCTGGAAGGCGGTGTGCGTCACCTTGGGGGCGCGCGGGTGCGGGATGCTGTGCTGCGAGGAATATGTGGAGGCGGTTGGTCATACGGTGAAGGTGGCAGACCCGGTTGGGGCGGGAGATGCCTTTGCAGCCGCTTTTCTCCACGGCTTAATCTCGCATTGGCCCGTACGAAAGATTGCTGAATTCGCGAATCGCGTAGGCGCACTGGTAGCCAGCCGGCCCGGCGCTATTCCGGATTGGACTGTGAAAGAGGCCGCTGAGTGGTGAGAACTGGCACCATTGCGGCCGGAAGGGCAACGACGAGCGCACTCAACGGGTACTTGCTGCGCAGTTCCCTGGTTGCGGGGTTAGGGGGGCTCCTTTTCGGATTCGATACGGCCGTTATCTCAGGCGCCACGAAGGCGCTGAGCGAGACGTTTGCACTTTCACCGGCGACACTCGGGATTACCGTCTCCAGCGCACTGTGGGGGACCGTTCTCGGTTCGTTAGGCGCGGGGACGCCCAGCGACCGATACGGACGGCGCCGCTGCTTGAGGGCGTTGGGGGCCTTGTACCTGCTTTCCTCCGCCGGGTGCGCCTTCGCTTGGAGTTGGGCCGCGTTGATTGTGTTTCGCGCTATCGGGGGATTAGCCATTGGCGCATCATCGGTGATTGGGCCAATGTACATCGCAGAAATCTCCCCGGCTGCCAGGCGTGGACGGCTAGTCGGGCTCTTTCAGATGAACGTAGTTGTAGGGATTCTGCTGGCTTATCTCTCGAACTCCCTTGTGTCGTCGGTGGGATTTGGCGAATCAGAGTGGCGCTGGAAATTCGGGATGGTCGCGATCCCGGCGGCCGCATTTCTGGTTGCCCTATTCGGAATCCCGGAAAGCCCGCGATGGTTAACCGCGGTGGGGCGGGTGGAGGAGGCCCGCGAAGTATTGCAGCGCGTCGGAGAACAGAACCCGGAACACCGCCTGCACGAAATCGGAGAGACACTGAAGATGCAGAGCGGTGTCCGAAGGGAGCCGCTATTTCAGTCTCGGTACCGGAAACCCATCTTCCTTGCCATCTCCATTGGCATGTTCAACCAGCTTTCGGGAATCAACGCGATCTTGTACTATCTCAATGACATTTTCGAGCGTGCCGGATTCAGCAAAGTTTCGAGCGATATGCAGGCGGTTGTCATCGGCTTCACCAACCTCGTATTCACGCTTTTCGCGATGAGCGTGATCGACAGATTGGGACGCAAGAAATTGCTGCTGGCTGGGGCAGCCGGAACGGCGGCCTGCCTGGCTGGGGTCGCGGTGATTTTCGCAACCGGCAACCACCTGGAACTGTTGCTTTGGTTGCTAGTCGGATTCATCGCCTCTTTCGCATTCTCCCAAGGCGCGGTCATTTGGGTTTATCTCAGCGAGGTGTTCCCAAATCTGGTTCGCGCCAAGGGCCAGAGTCTGGGAAGCTTTACACATTGGTTCATGAACGCACTGATTTCCGCGGTTTTTCCCGTGATGGCCGCTCGTTCCGGGGCTATTCCGTTTGCCGCATTCGCGGTCATGATGTTGGTACAGTTCTTCGTTGTGCTGACGCTCTATCCGGAAACCAACGGCGTGAGCCTGGAGAAGATGGAGAGCCATCTGGGATGAAGAACCAAGTCCAGTTCATCGCCTACGTGGATCGCTTTTCGGGTGGAGGCTTTCGCGAGTTCCAGGCGCTCCTTGATGGGCCGCTGGCCGGACTATTCGGCGGCGTGCATCTGTTGCCGTTCTTCTGGCCGATTGATGGCGCCGATGCGGGGTTTGACCCGATTGATCACACCAGGATCGATCCACGGCTCGGGTCCTGGGACGAGGTGTGCGCGCTGGCCGAGCGCATGGATGTCATGGCCGACCTGATCGTGAATCACATTTCGAGCCGGTCTCCTCAGTTCACCGACTTTCGGAAGCGTGGCGACGCATCGTCCTACGCGTTCATGTTTCTTACCTACGGGCGCGTGTTCCCGGATGGCGCGTCTGAGACGGAACTGCTGACGATCTACCGCCCGCGGCCAGGCCTTCCTTTCACGAAAATGGGTCTGGACGATGGAACTGAGCGACTCTTATGGACTACCTTTACCCCTGAGCAAGTTGATATCGACGTTCGTTCCGCCCAAGGCAAAAGGTACTTAGATCAAATCCTGAATCAATTTCACGCGGCAGGGATTCGTTCCATCCGGCTCGATGCCGCCGGTTACGCCATCAAGAAGCGCGGCACGAGTTGCTTCATGATTCCCGAGACCTTTGAATTCATTGACACGCTCACTCGCCGGGCGCGCGAGCACGGGGTCGAAATGCTGGTCGAGATCCATAGCCACTATCTCGAGCAGATCCAAATCGCCAGGCAAGTGGATTGGGTATATGACTTCGCGCTCCCGCCCCTTGTCTTACACGCAATCTACACGGGCGACACGCGCCGCCTGAAAGAATGGCTTGAAATCAGTCCCCGTAATGCCGTCACCGTGCTCGATACCCACGACGGAATCGGAGTGATCGACGTCGGAGCCGATCGAAAAGGTGTTGAGGGCCCGCCGGGCTTGCTCTCCTTGGAAGAAATCAACCATCTTGTGGAGACCATTCATGAGCGGAGCCACGGTACGAGCCGACAGGCGACGGGAGCAGCGGCGAACAACCTTGACCTCTATCAGGTGAATTGCAGCTACTACGATGCTTTGGGCCGCCGGGATGATGATTACTTGATTGCCCGCGCCATTCAATTCTTTGCTCCCGGAGTGCCCCAAGTCTATTACGTTGGACTTTTGGCAGGGACAAACGATTTGGACCTGGTGCGACGAACCGGCGTGGGCCGCGATATCAACCGTCATTACTATACGCGCGCCGAATTGCAAGCGCGGCTCGAAGTTCCGGTGGTAGGTTCTCTGCTGGATCTGATCCGTTTCCGCAATGCACATCCCGCATTCGGGGGCGAATTTCAGGTCCACAGTTCCGGGAGCAACACAATCGCGATGGAATGGCGCAAGGGTTCCGATCGGGCCCGGCTAGACGTCGATCTTGCGGCTCACCGCGCGGTGATTTCGCATTCCGATCCCGCGGGCGATCAGAAGAAGATGCTCATTGCACCCGCCGCGGCTGAGGTGGACCGATGATTCAAGCAGCTGCGCGCGGGAAGCAGAGCATGGCCGGCATCAAGGCGCTCACGTTCGTCATGTTCATGATGTTTGCCATGACCACGGATTCTGTTGGAATCATTATTCCCGAAATCATCAAGACGTTTCGCTTAAGCCTGACGGCCGCCGGTACATTTCAGTACGCCACCATGGGAGGGATCGCCGTCGCAGGCTTCTTCCTTGGCCATCTCGCCGATACATTCGGCCGCAAGCGAACCATCGTGGTGGGCCTCATGCTTTTTGGGGTCGCGTCGTATTTGTTTACGGCCGGAAACAGTCTCCTCTACTTCTCAATCTTGCTCGCCATGTCGGGAATCGGGATTGGCGTCTTCAAGACGGGCGCTCTCGCGTTGATTGGAGATCTCTCGAAATCGACGACGGAGCATACTTCGTTGATGAATACGGTGGAGGGATTCTTCGGAGTAGGGTCCATCATTGGGCCAGCGATTCTCGCCCGTCTGTTGGCGAGCGGGGCCTCGTGGAAAGGCCTGTACGTTCTCGCTGGGACAATATGTGTAGTTCTGATCTTGATCGCCTTGCGAGCCGAATACCCTCGCACGGTGAGAGCCAGCGACGAAAGCATCGACCTGAGGCACACTGCCGCGGCGATGAAGAATCGGTACGCCCTGGCATTCTCGCTCGGCGCGTTCCTTTACGTCGCAACCGAAGCGGCAGTATATGTTTGGATGCCCACATTGCTCGCTGGCGATAAAGGTTCTGCGGCTGCATTGGCCGCCTACAGCGTCTCGATTTTCTTTATCCTTCGCGCGGCTGGGCGATTCATTGGCGCCTGGATGTTGGCGCGGTTCTATTGGACGAAGGTTCTAGCTCTCTTTGGCGGCGTAATCTTGATCTGCTTCATTGGTGCTGTGATTGGAGGTGCTGGCGCGGCGATGTACCTGTTGCCCGCCTCCGGCCTGTTCATGTCGGTGATTTATCCCAGCATCAATTCCAAAGGAATTAGCTGTTTCCCGAAATCGGAACATGGCGCCGTCGCTGGAGTAATTCTCTTCTTCACCTGTCTTTCCGCGGTTGCCGGGCCGTTGGCGATGGGCGCGGTCAGCGATGCAATGGGCCATCCGAAGTACGGATTTGTTCTGGCCACTGGATTCGCAGGATTACTCTTCGCCGGATTAACGCTCAACTGGATCTTTGATCCGACTCGCGAGCGGCTGAGCCGGCTCGATCAGACGGAATACCGTTTGCCAAACACGTCCTAAGCCGGGTTGACGATTCGCTCCATGATGACGCGTTCCTGGGCACCCGGGTCGTCGACTACCTTGCTTACGTTGTTGAACAACATCGTGGCGCGCCGCGTTGCATCATAAGGCGGCCACTCGGGCAGTCCGCTTTTCTTGGTATTTGGATCGCCGCTGGCCGCAAACGATATCCAAGCCTCGCTCACACGAGCTGCTAAGGCTACGGCTTCCGGGCTGGCGCCTCCGGTCAAACCCGGAGCAACCTGGACGTTGTCGAACACGAACGGCAATTCCACAGTGTGCGGGCTCTTCAACCGGCCGCCGAGAGCCGGGGTCTCCCAATCAAACCGATATCGGTAGGTGGGCGCTTTGTCAAGAGCCGACCGGCGTTCGGCGATGTTGTTGCTGAAGATCGTGGTTGGGTGGTCGGTCCAAATGAGGAACAAAAGCTCCGATGGAGTAGCGTTGGGATTCGAGCGGCGGTAAACTTGGATCACTTCCCCGGCGTGATCGCCCACAATCTTCTTCACGCGCGCCTCCATTCCGTTTTCGTCCACCGTGAACGCGGCCGGATCGGCGAACAGAGTCATCTCGGTTCGATTGTGTCCAATGATTACCGGGACGTCCTCCGAGACGCGCGAGGCTTGCGGATAGAAGGGATGGGCCGGAAGCACCAGCGGGTCCAGCACCGGAGCAAAGCCATCGATGAACCCGGGAATCACTCGCAGCTTGGACCCCAGCGCGAATTGTGCACGCATTATCTTCTCCACCGGCAGCGCCTGAACCTCGGCGATGTGCTTGGCGTCCAGATCCAGCTCTGCCAGCAGCATTCGGGCGACTTCGGTAGCGCGCTCGCGCTCCATCATCTTGGGACCGGGTCCGCTTTCAATGACAGCGCGATGGAATAAGCCTTTGGCCGGCGGCGAGCCAAGTAACATCGAAACTTTCTGTCCGCCGCCCGACTCGCCGAAGATCATGACGCGGTCCGGATCGCCTCCAAAGCGTTCGATGTTGTCCCGAACCCACTCGAGCGCCGCAATGGCATCGAGCATGCCAACATTTCCGGAATGGGTGAAATGTTCATCCGCCAGGTCGCCCAGGTGTGTGAACCCGAGCGCGCCCAGCCGGTGGTTAATACCGACGACGACAACGTCGCCGCGCCGAGCCAGATTGGCGCCGATGAAAAGAGCGCTCGAATCCGACCCGCTAGAAAAGCCGCCGCCGTGAAGCCAGAACATGACTGGCCGTTTCCCGTTGTCATTGACACCAGGAGTCCACACATTCAAGAAGAGGCAGTCTTCGCTTTCCGGAGGCGGCGGACCGTCGGTACCGGCTATCAATCTGCCGATCTCGCTGCGCCCGGCCGCGCCAGCCTTTTGAGCAGGATTGCTCTGGGGAGCGCTGTTCCCGTACGCGAACGCATCTTGAATCCCGCCCCAAGGCTGCGGCTTCTGGGGAGGCATAAACCGATTGCGTCCGGCGGTGGAAGCTCCGTACCGGACGCCCAGGAAGCTGTGAATCCCAGCGGTGCTGCGGCCGCGCACCTTACCATAGGTTGTTTCAACTGTAGAATCGACGGCGGGCCAAAGCCGCGAGCCTCCGGCGGCGCTAGCGAGCCAGAAGGCGCCCGAAATTTGACTGGCACGTGCAAATAGCTGGCGACGGTTCATCGTCATAGTGATCTCCTCGCTCGAATTCGTTGCACGGGCACGCTGATTTACGCTCGCCGCTGCTCACCCACCAATTCGATGGTGAAGCCGTTCGGATCTCGGAAGCGGAGTCCGTGATCGCTCCGGGCGGTAGTCGTTTCCACCTGGAGCTTCTGCAGTTTCGAGGCAACCATCTTCTTGTCGAAGCCTGCTATGCGGAAGCAGAGCCTTTCGATTGCGGGCTTGGCACCGGCGGGAACTGGTTCCAACGCCAGGCGCGTATTCGCAACCTGGAACCAGACTTGGTCCGGTTTGCTAACGCTGGGAGGCCCGAAAAACCGGGCATAGTGAGCAGAAGAGCGCTCCAGATCCGAGACCGCGAGAACGACGTGGTCGAGACCAACCGCCTCCACAGCGGCATTATCGGTGGTGATGCGCGTGGAGGGAATAATGGTCTTTGCCAGTCCGCCAGGCACACCCAGCAACTGAAGACGGATTCCATCGTCATCGGTCGGCATGCCAAATCGGCCAGCACCCATCTTGATCCCGGCCTTCTCGATTACGGCGCGCATTTCGTCGGGCTTGTAGTCCTTCACAAGCGCGCAGAAGTGATCGATTTTTGGTGTTGTGTCCTCGCCCCGCGTGCCGCCGAAGGCGATGTAGGCGCTACCCATGCGGACGTAATAGCGCGGCGGAGGGTCGCGTTCCTGGAACAATTGAGGATCGAAGATTCGCCCGTACCAGTCCGCGGAAGCCTTCTGGTCGGGCACCGTCATGCCGATATGTTCTAACCCTGTGGTTTGGAGCGGCAGTGGCCCGGAAGGCGTTTGATCCGCCCGGCCGGGGACCGCCCAGGCGCAGGCGAGCGTCGCAGCGGCGGCCAGCGCTTCGCGCCGGCTCAATTTGTTGGTTTGCATGGTCATCGTCAGATCTCGAGTTTGCCGGTGCTGTCGCCGAACGAATCTTGGTCGACTCCCAGTTTGTCAAGAATCGCCAGCAAGAGATTGGACATTGGGGTATGCGGCGGCGTCACGATGTGACGGTCGCCACGCAGCTTGCCGGAAGCGCCCCCGGCCACCACAACGGGCAGCGGGTCGTGATCGTGCTGGTTGCCATTGCTCATGCTGCTGCCGTAGAGAATCAGCGAATGATCCAGCAAGGTGCCGTCCCCGTCCGGAGTGGAACGGAGCTTTTCGAGGAAATACGCCAGCAGCTTAGTGTGGTAGCGGTTGATCAGAGCAAACCGATCCATGTTGGCGCGAACGTTGGAGTGATGGGAGGTCACATGGAAACCATCTCTGACGCCACTCTGCGGATAAACGGCTCCGCTGGTATCGCGGGCATACATCATGGTTGCGACGCGCGTGATGTTCGCCCGGAACGCGAGGGTCTGCAGATCGAACATGATCTTGAAGTGATCGTCGAAGGCTTCGGGAATTCCGACCGGCGCGGCGGGCAGTTGCAAGTCTTTGGGCGTCTGTTCCTCGGCTTTCTGGATGCGGCGTTCGATCTCGCGGACATCATCGAGGTAGTCGGCCATGCGCGCTCGATCGGAAGCGGGGAGTTCCAGGTTCAGGGAGGCGATCTCCTTGGTTACCGAATCCAGGAGGCTGTGGGACTGCTGTTTGCGTGCCAGCCTTTCCTCCGGTGTGCTGCCCTCTCCAAACAATTTCTCAAACAGAACTTGCGGATTGTGCTCCATGGGCAGGGGCAAGGTAGGCGTTTTCCAAGAGATGGTGTTCGTGTACGCACATCCGTAACCGGACCCGCAGTTGAGACCATTTTCTTCGATGGCAGTTTCAAGCGATGGAAGCGGAGTATCCTGCCCAAGCTTTTGCGCCACGATCTGATCGATGGTGGTTCCAACATGGATCGTCGCTTTCTCGGGATGAGCGCCACTCAGAAAGACGGCGGCAGAACGCGCGTGGTCGGCGCCTGCATCACTGCCGACTCCCGCGGCTTGGCGGTGCGCCAGGTTGCTCACCACGACGAGATGGTCCCGGTATTTTTCCAGCGGTTGCAGAATCTCCGTGAATTCGAAGCCGCTACCTTCTTTCGCCGGAGTCCACTTGTCCATGGTTGCGCCATGAGGCACATAGATGCACGCCAGGCGGCTGCGAGGACTGGCGGCCGTCCCAGCCAAAAGCGTCTGCGCCGGGACCATCGAATCCAGGAGCGGTAGTGCAATCGCAACGCCGGCTCCGCGCAGGAAGGTGCGCCGCGGAAGGTGTTTCTTGGTGATGAAGGTCATGGGTGCTCTCTCCTGTTCGCCGCGTCGCTCATCGCAACACAGCCGTCTGCACTTCGGTTCGGCTATTTTCGACGGGCTTCATTTTCATCTGAAAAGGCGCGCTCCTTACGATCCCGAGCACGATGGACGAGAAACGATCGTCGTTGCGGCGGGCCTCGCGCGTGATCGTCCGCACAGCAGGCATGTCGTAGTACTTCAATCCCCGGCCGAGTGCGTAGGTCATCAGCTTCTCGGTTAGTGTAGAGACGAAAACGTCGGAGCGGCTCAGGAGCGCTTCACGCAGGCTGGCAGGTCCGGACAGCTTTGTCCCATCCACCATCTGGCCGGATGCATCGATCGGCACGCCTCCGTCGCTTGCGCGCCATCTGCCGGTGAGATCGAAATTCTCGAGCGAGAATCCGATCGGATCCATGATCTTGTGACAGGACGCGCAGACGGGATTGTTTCGATGCGCCTCCATCTTCTCCCGCACCGACACGAGTTTGGCCGTAGACGCATTTTCCGGCAAAGCCGGCACGTTCGGCGGAGGAAGAGGCGGCGAGGAGCCAAGGATATTTTCGAGAACCCACTTGCCCCGGGCCACTGGAGACGTTCTTGTCGCGACCGACGTGACCAGGAGAACGCTGCCCTGGCCCAGTAATCCGCGGCGCGAGTCATCCGGCAATTTCACACGGCGAAAACGGCTGCCGTAGACGCCTGGAATGCCGTAGTGCTGTGCGAGACGCTCATCAACGAAGGTGTAGTCCCCGTTCAGCAGGTCGATCACATTGCGGTCCTCCCGAACGATGCTGTCGAAGAACAGCTCCGTTTCACGCTGGAAGGATTGGCGAAGATTGTCGTTGAAATTGCGGGTTTCCGGCCGGGAGTTCTTGAGCTCTCGGAGGTAAAGCCACTGACCGGCAAAGTTTTCGGCCAGCGCGGAGGCTTTGGGATCGGCCAGCATCCGGCGGGTCTGATGCGCCAGAGTCTGCGGATCGTGCAGCTTGTTTTGCTCTGCGACTCGCAGCAGTTCCTCATCGGGGATACTGCTCCAGAGGAAGAAGGAAAGCCGCGAGGCTAGTTCGAGATCGCTGATGGCGTAGATGCCGCCGGGCGCGGTGCCCGCCGGCTCTTCCTCAAACCGGAAGACGAACCACGGGTCTACTAAAATGCGCGCGAGCGCTGCTTCTATTCCATGCTCAAACCCGCCGGAATTCCTGCCTTCCTGATAAAAGCTGAGCAACGTCTCGAGGTCGGTGTCACGGACCGGACGCCGAAACGCCTTGGTCGCCAGCGAGGTGAGTATCCGTTTGGCGCAGGTGGTTTCGTCAGCAGAAGTAGGCCGGCAAAGGAAGACCTTGCGGCGGCTGGGCGTGTCACCCGGCCCGGTGGGATTCGTCGGTCCGGTGACCGCCACGCTCGTCACTGCCGCGTTGTCGGGATATACGGAATAAATGTCATCGACGCCCGCGGAATCGTGTGCCGGCATCGCTACTCCGATGGTGTGGGGCCCGGCGGTTACCTTGAGGTGGAAATCTGTGGAACTTTTGCCGGGGTTGAGTCGGGTTCCATCCAAAGTGATCTCGATGGGCACGGGCAGCGCACCGGATCCCACGCCGAAACCTGCGCTGCGGGTTCGAATCTTAAACGCATATTCCGCATCCAGCGGAAACGTGTAGTCGATCAGGATGCCGCCGCGCGTACCAATTGGCAGACCTTCGATATGATCGGTCTGCGAAAGATCGCCGGGGGTTCGCCAGGTGTTGGTTGAGGGCGTGATGGAGGGATCGCCGACCGCAAGGCGGCTGATCTTCGTGGCTGCTCCAACGTAGCTTTCCAGCAACGCCGGCGAGACGCCGAGGGCGTCCGCAACATTGTCGAATCCCTCGCTTGAATCATCGGAGGGCAGTAGCGTGGAGACGTCAACATTCAGAGCGAGCAGATCGCGTATCGCATTGGCGTACTCGGCGCGGTTGAGGCGATGTAATCCTACGGTGCCCGGATTGGGATGGAGGGCAGCGTACTTGTCCAGCGAGGTTTCGAGATGGCTAACGAATGCGTCGATGACAGTACGCTCCGGGCGAGGCATTCCGGCAGGCGGCATCATGCCGGCGCGAAGCTTTCGGGCCACCTTTTCCCAAGTTTCAGGACTTCGCGAGACCTGCGAAGGATCCATCTGTTGGAGCGAGAGGCCGCCAGTTTTCAGCCGGTCGTTATGGCAGGTCTGACAGTATTTTGTAAGAAACTGCTGATCGGATGCTTCCGGCTTCTGCGCGGCAGCCGGAAGGCAGGCACTGAATACAAACACCGCAGCGGGGATCAGACGAGACGTTTTCACTGGACGCTCGCCACCGGTGATGCTGCGGTAGCATCCTTCTTCATAAGCTTTTCAATGAGCGCGATGGTGGACGGCTTGCGCTCCGGCGCATTCGTCGCCAGGAAGACACCTTCAGCCCAGACCATGGGCGTTCGTCCTTGTTTGTCTTTGACGTCCAGGCGCGCGCCGTGTTCGACCAGGAAGGCGAGGATATCATTAGCCCCGCGATTCGCTGCCCCAAATACCGCCGTCAGGCCCATGGAGTTCGCGGCATTCACGTCCGCGCCCTTCTCCAGACACAACTTGACTGCTTCAAGCTGGGTCGCAAGATCCTCTGTGAAGGTCTGCGCCACCACCCAATTGACTCCGGCAGCAGCCATTAGGGCCGTGGTGCCTGAAGCCGTGGGAATGTTGGGGTCGGCCCCCTTTTCCAGCAACAGCTTCATGACCGGAAGATCTCCCGAGAGCGCGGCGCGCAAGAACGGCGTTTGTTCGGTGAAATCGACCCAGGAGAGATCGCCTAGGCCCAGCAGAAAACGCCTGGTCGGGGGAACTTCCGCCGTGCGGGCGTTTGGATTGGCTCCGCGATCGAGCAAGGTACGAATCAGCTGGAGCAAGCGCTCCCGATTCACGTTATGCTCGCCGCCTCGGCTGTATTCGATGTCGCGCATCTCCACCGCGGCCCAAAGCGGCGTTCTGCCCCAAAAGTCCGAAGTGTTGATCTCGGCGCCGTTCTCAATCAGAAGATCCGCCGTATCGGGTTGGTTATTCGTGATCGCCATCAGCAGCGGAGTGATTTTGTTGGCGTCCGGCGCATTCACTTTCGCACCAGCGGTA
The DNA here is from genome assembly GCA_035501155.1 of Bryobacteraceae bacterium. GTDB lineage: Bacteria > Acidobacteriota > Terriglobia > Bryobacterales > Bryobacteraceae > Palsa-89. Next base: position 83,403 of record DATJWO010000019.1, on the reverse strand, counting down.
ATCAGCATCCGGGCGATTTCCGTACGTCCATCTCTTGCCGCGTAAAGCAGCGGCGTCATGCCTCCCGGCGTTGCTTCCTGATATCCGCGATCGGGCCAGCCGCTGCGCACAATGCCAAGGCCATGGGAACCACCCCCGGCGCCTGGCGGACGTCGAGGGGGTGTTTTGCCAACCCGTACCGCGGCATTCACGTCCGCGCCATGATCCAGGAGAAGCCGGACGGCGGCGGCATTGTTCTCCCGAACGGCGATCATCAGGGCGGATTGCCGAGGTCCGTTGTCGCGCGCGTCCACCTGAGCGCCGGCATCGAGGAGCAGTCGAACGGTCTCAGCTTGCGGGCGGCGAACGGCCACCATCAGCGGCGTCGTACCGGCGTCATCGGCGAGATCGGGATTGGCCCCAGCACCGATCAGTGCGCGCAGAATCGCACTGTTTGCATTGGCGCACGCTAAGGCGAGAGGAGTGATGCCGTGAGGATCGGCAGCGTTCACGTCGGCTTTCGCGTGGATCAAAAGCGAGACCAATTCGAGATCGTCGGATCGAACAGCCCAGTGCAGCGCCGAGGTGCCATCCGGCAGCTTGGCATTCACGTCTTCGGACCCGGTGCGCAACATCGCAAAGACCGCGGATCGTTCCCCGTCACGCGCGGCTATAGCAACCTTCGCCTCAGCTGCAACCGCGGGCGTGAGCGCCGGTGCAACCATGCAAGCGAGCAAAAATTCTACCGATTTGCGTTTCATGGAGCGTTCTTCCAACGGCCCACGCGGCCTTAAGCGCGTTACGAATCATACCAGCCGACAGGTATGAACGCAAGCCCCGCGGATTTTGACAAAACGCGTTGGAAATGGATAGAATCGCGGTTCGGCAGAGGAACGCCTCAAAATGAACATCCACCGCATCTTTTTGAACGCCGCATTTAGTGCAGCTGTGTTCGCCGTCGGCGCCGCAGGGCAGTCGCACCTGGAGATCAAGGTCCATACCGGGCATGGAGTCAACGGCTATGACGTGAACTCCACGATGATTTCCGGCGAGAAGGATATGATCTTGATCGATTCGCAGTTCAGCTTGAGCGAGGCGCATCGTCTGGCGGCTGAAATTCTGGAATCGAAAAAGAACCTGACCACGATCTACGTCACGCACCCGCATCCCGACCACTTTTTCGGACTGGCGGTCCTCAAGCAGGCATTTCCCAATGCGCGGGCTGTCGCATTGCCCGCAACCGCGACCGCAGAAAAGAGCGCCTGGCCGGCGCGCCAGAAATTCTGGTTCTCGACCTACGGCAACAATATTCCTGGACCCGATCCGGTTGAGCTGGAGGCATTGACGACGCCGGTTCTGACATTGGAGGGCGAAGAGTTTCCAATCACCGGACCGGTGCAGGGAAGCGATGGACCCGGGAACAGCTTCGTGTATATTCCTTCGTTGAAGACGGTGGTCACTGGCGACATCGTGTTCGATCACGTTTACTTTGGAGTGCCGCGCGGCAAAGCCCGCGAGGACTGGAGCAAGACGATCGATCAGATCGTGGCTCTTGCCCCCGCCATCATCGTGCCCGGACACGAAGGGCCGGGAGCAACCCGGGACATGCGCTCGATTCAATTCATGAAGAAATACATCGCGGACTGGGATGCAAACGTAGCCTCTTCAAAGGATGCCGCGGAAATGAAGGCTAAAGTCCTGGCTCAATATCCCGGCCTGGGCATGGAGTTCACGCTGAACGGCCGCGTCGCGACGTATTTCCCGGCGCCGAAGCAGTAGTGACTCAGCTCGAATGCCTAATCGTTCAGGCGTGAATTCACGCCGCGCGCAGACGCTGGTCGCTGTTCGCGAAATGATTTTGCGGGGCGAACTGGTCTCCGGCAAGGCGATCGAGGAAATTGAGCTTTCAAGAAAACTTGGCGCGTCCCGGCCGATCGTTCGCGCAGCCCTGGAGCGGCTCCATGACGAAGGACTGGCGGAAGAGTTGCCCACCGGCGGATACACCCCTCGCGTTCTTACTCGGCAGGATATCGCCGACGCGATTGAGGCGCGCGGTGCGCTGGAAGGTCTGGCCGCGGCTCTGGCAGCACGGCGAGTCACTGATCCTGCGGAACTCGATCCGGCCCGCCGCATTCAAGGTGAACTCGTAGAGGCGACGGCCTCGTTCGGCTTGACAGTGTCGCCCACTGTCGAGCAGATGGCAGGCTTCGGTGAATTGAATCTGGCTTTTCACCAAGCTCTAATCGCACTCGCGAAAAGCCCGATGCTTCGGCTCTCGCTCGATCGTGTTCAATCCATCGCTTTCGCCTCTCCCGCCGCGGTTGTCACTCCGGCGGAACCCGGCGGTTATTCAAGAGCGATTCGCGAGCACGAAGAGATTCTGCAGGCCATCCAAACGGGCGATGCTCTGCGCGCGGAGAAACTCGTTCGTGAGCACGCTCGATTGGCGCTCCGCGGTGTGAAGAACGCCCTTGACAGGCCCGGCCATTTGGAGCTGAAGCCGAAAGTCGACTCGGCGGATCGCCGTGAGGCCGCGGCGAAAAGCACTCCGCGTCAGGCCGAATTGTCCGGCCCGACATCGGAACTGGTGCTCGATGCGGCTGCGGCACTGTTCGGCGAAAGAGGATTCAGCGAAACCACCACACGCGCGATCGCCGCCCGATTGAATATCCATCAGGCGTCGCTCTACTATCACATCTCCACAAAGGAGGACCTGCTGTTTCGCATGAACAGGCTTACGCATGAGACCGTTGAGCAGCACGTCCGCCGGGCAATCGAGAACCACAACAATGCGCGCGATCGCCTGGGCGCGTTGATCCATGCGCATCTGCGGGGTCTGTTTGAAAATCCGAATCGCGCACTGGCGTCCATCAGTGAATACCGGTCCTTGTCCCGCGCACACCGCAGGGAACTGACGGAGTTGCGTGGGAACTATTCCGACCTGCTCGACAAAGAACTCGCATTTGCCGTGAAAGCCGGCATCGTGCGCAAGGACATTCCCGTCTCAGTCCTCCGGCTCTCCCTGCTGAACTATCTGAACTGGACACCACGCTGGTATCAGCTCTCTGGTCCGCTGCCTCTGGACGAGCTCGCCGGAATCTACGACCGCGTCTTTTTCGAGGGGATTGCCGCTCTGGGCCAGCCCAGACCTTCCGTGCCTACACTGCAGAATCCGCGGCGCACTCGAACCGGCCCGGCACACAGCGGAACTCTCGGTAAGTTCGTGCGTACCGCGGCTGAATTGTTTTCAAAACAGGGTTACTCCTCCACCACCACCCGATCCATTTCCACATTGATCGGCATGGAGAAGGCCACACTCTACTACCACGTCAAAAGCAAAGAGGACCTTCTGTACCTGATTACGAAGTCCTCGGTTGAAGCTCTTCAAGAGGATGTGCAGAAGGCTCTCGAGCGAATCACTTGTCCTTTTGACCAACTTGCCGTGCTCGTTCAAGCGCACGGCATGAGCCTGCTGCGCGATCAGACGCAGCACGCCACTGCCCTGGCCGAGGTACGGGCGTTGTCATCCGGACGCCTCGCCGAGATTGTGAGCATGCGAAAGGCGTACCAGCAAAGAATCCGGCAGATCATTGAGGCGGCCCAGCAGAGCGGCTCCATTCGCACGGACGTGGAGCCACGCCATCTCGCTTCCATGCTCCAGGGCCTGCTGGATCGGGCTGTCGAGTGGTACCAGAAAGGCGGGCGCCTGGGACCCGCGGAACTGTCCGGTTACTTCTGCGATATTTATCTGTTTGGAGCTCAGAAGACTCCCCGGGCAGATATCCGCGCCTGATTTGTACCTGTCAACTGGTATGAATCGGCATTGACGATCGTCTTTCGCCACGATAGACTGTCTTCCAGCATAAAGCTGAAGTTGACATGAAACTCCTCCTGTTTCTGATTTCGATTGCAGCATTTGGCCAGTCCGCGAAGTTCGAGCCGCCCCGGCAAGCTGACGGGCACCCGGACCTGCAAGGAGTTTGGCGCAACGCCTCCATCACCGCCGCGTTTAACGTCGAAGGGCAGAAGGCATACTATAACGAGCCGGGCGGAGCATCCGTGATCGTCGACCCACCTGATGGGAAGCTCCCCTATCTTGCGGCCGCGCTAAAGCAAGCGAATGACAATCACGCCCATCACGAACGCGACCCCACGGGCCATTGCCATATGCATGGAGTGCCGCGTTCGCTGGTGCCTCCGTTTCCCATTGAAATCGTGCAAGATAGCAACTACGTGGTCCTGCTGTCGGAGACCGAGCACGACGTCCGCATCATTCCGCTCGACGGGCGTCCCCATCTGAAGAACTATCGCGCGTGGGCCGGAGACTCCCGGGGGCGATGGGAGGGCGACACGCTGGTGGTGGATGTGACGGACTTTAACGGCAGAACCTGGCTGGATCAGTCGGGAAATTTCGTAGATGAAAACGAACACGTGGTGGAGCGCTTCACGATGACGGCGCCCGATACGATCGTCTATGAGGCGCGGGTGGACGATCCCACTGTGTATTCCCGGCCCTGGACCCTGCGCGTTTCGCTGCGGCGTCAGCCCAAAGGCACCGAGTTGATCGAATATGACTGTATCGAGGGAGAGCGTGACGAGATTCATTATCCCGGCGCCGCGAGTCACAAGCATTAGGTGCGGTTTTGTTCTGGCTGTCCTGTTCACTGCGGCGAGCGGCCGCGTCTGGCCGCAAAGCGCGGGAACTGACCTCCGGGGAATCTGGATGGCTGAGAACAATGCAGACGCGAACCTCGAGCGCGCACACGTGATTGTCGATCCGCCGGACGGCAAGATCCCGTATCGGCCAGAGGCCGCCGCCCAGCAGAAGCAGAATTTCGCAAATCGCGCGATCGCCGATCCGGAGAAAAGATGCTTCCAACCCGGAGTGCCGCGCGCCGCGTATGTGGGATCCCCTTTTCAGATCTTCCAGAACGACCGCGCCGTGTACATCGTTTATCAGGACGCTCATTCGTACCGTGTCGTGTACTTGAACGGAAGCCAGCATAATGAGGGTCTTGACTATGCGATGGGCGATTCGCGCGGCCGCTGGGAGGGCAAGACGCTGGTGGCGGACGTCGCGAGCTTCAGCGATACGACTTGGCTGGACGCCGCAGGGGACTACCATAGCGATGCATTGCATGTCGTGGAACGCTACACGCGCGTGAGTCACGACACCCTGATGTACGAGGCCACCATCGAGGATCCGAAAGTGTTCACGCGGCCTTGGAAAATTCGGATGCCCCTTCGCCTGCAGAAGGGAATTGAGATTCTAGAGGATGAATGCGAAGAAGGCGAGAATGGCCGGCGGCATCACGTGAGGCTGTTCAAAGAAGCGCGCTAAGTTCGCGGGGGGACCCACGCATGAGATCACTAATGTTCGCGATACTGTCCGCATCCATTATCTTGACGAGCCGCGGAATCGCGCAGGCCCAGACGCCTCCGGCGACCGTGGATGGTTACATCACGGCCGCGAAGGTGGCTGCAGGGACCGATTGGGCCGGAACATTTGTCCGCATGTGCATTCCCCCGCCCCCCGGCGCGGGTGGCCCTCCTCCTCCAAGCCGAACCATCCCCGCGCGCCAAACATGGTACGCGGAGCCCGCCAAGGTCGCTGATAACTTCTATTTCCTGGGCACGAAGATCCACAGCGCTTGGGCGCTTGTGGGAAGCCAGGGCATCATCGTAATCGAGGCGCTGTTCGACTACGCGGCCAAGGATGAGATCCTGGATGGACTGAAGAAGCTGGGTTTGGATGCCAACAAAGTGAAGTATGTGATCCTTTCGCATGCTCACGGCGATCATGACGGCGGCGCCAAAATGTTGCAGGATACCATCCCAGGCGTGCACTTGGTCTACGGCGCGGAGGATTGGGACGCGATCGACAAGGCGGCCACCCACATGGGCGGGAAGCCCAAGCGCGACGTGACCGGCGACGATGGAATGACGATCTCCGTCGGAGATGCTTCCTTGCGTATCGTCACTATGCCGGGGCACACGCCGGGAACCCTCTCCTACTTATTTGAAATCCGTGACAACGGCAAGCCCTTGCGGGTCGCCTATGTCGGCGGCACGGCAATCCCTTTTAATGCCGATGCGCAATACTATGACCGCTACCTCGCCTCCTCAAAGAAGATGGCGAAAGCCGCCGCCGATTATGGCGCTACTCTACTAATCACCAATCACACGGAGTTCGACAATGCCTACTACAAGGCCCATACGGCCGCGGATCGCAGGAACGGTGAAGACAATCCGTTCGATGTAGGCGCCGGCGCGGTGGCCCGATATTTTGCCGTGGTCCAGGACTGCACCGCTGCCGCCAAGTTGCGGGCGACGAGCAAATAGGAACAAACATGAACCTCAAGAACGTTTTGCTGACCGCTGTCGCGGCTGCTGGTGCGACGCTGTTGCTGCTTCCAGAAAGCAGCGCGCAGACTCAGGCGGCGAAGGGCTCGTGGGAGAAGATCAAAGTTCACGGTAAATCCCTTGAAGGCAATCTGGAGGGTGATTCGCCGGATCGGGACGTCTTCGTATATGTTCCCCCGACTTACGCCACGAGCCCAAACCGGCGCTACCCAGTCGTTTACTTCCTTCACGGCTACGCCGCCCACGCCGAGAACTACTGGAACATGTTATCGGTTCCCTCCGCCGCTGACGCCGCCATCGGGAATGGATCGTCGCGGGAAATGATCGTGGTGCTTCCGGATGCGTTTACGGTTTATAGCGGCAGTATGTTTTCGAATTCGCCGACTACGGGAGATTGGGAGGCGTACATCGCGGAAGACCTGGTCGCCTATATCGACGCTCACTATCGCACCATTGCGGATCGCAGTGCGAGAGGGCTCGCCGGACATTCGATGGGCGGATATGGAACGATGCGGATCGGCATGAAACATCCGGAGGCCTTCTCAGTGCTCTATGCGATGAGTTCTTGCTGTCTGATGAACGATCCTCAACGGCTCCTTCCCGGGGCGTCGCCGGCGAAGCAGCCTCCGAACGGCCCATTGGCGAAGGCGCTCTCGGCGCAAGCTGCCGCGTGGGCGCCGGACCCGCTGAACGCGCCGCAGTATTTCGATCTTCCTACCAAGGATGGCCAGATCCAGCCGCTGATCGCAGCCAAGTGGACGACGAATTCGCCTTTGGTGATGGTCGACCAGTATGTGCCGAGCCTCAAGAGATATCGCGCAATCGCCATGGATGTCGGTACGAAGGATCCATTCCTCGCCACCAACACCCAACTGGACGAGGCCCTCACACGCCTGGGAGTCGCTCACAAGTTCGAAACCTATGAAGGCGATCATGGGAACCGCATCACGGTTCGTTTTGGGGCGAAAGTTCTGCCCTTCTTTTCAGAGCATCTCGCCGCGGCGAGGTGAGAGAGTCAGCCATGAAGGCCCTTCTGCTCGCTATTGTTTCTAGCGCGCTGGCAGCCCAGCAGACTGGATCCATCCCGTTCGGTTCGGCTGTGGATGCCGATCGGCAGATCGCCGAATCGCAGCAGCTTGCAAAAGAGACCACGGCACCCCACGAGCGCGCCAAGGGAGATCAACACAGAACGTATTACTTTCCTGCAGCGAAAACTGAGATGCCGTATCGATTGTACGTTCCTGCGGCTTGGGATGGCCAATCCAAGTTGCCCCTGATCGTTATGCTCCACGGTGCTGGAGCCGATGAGAATCGCTACATGGACATGAACCATCAGCAGATGCTTCGTCTGGCTGAGCAGCACGGCTACGTTGTTGTCTCACCGCTCGGCTACAGCCGGCTGGGCGCTTATGGCACGCCACTCCGGCTGCCGGCGGTCTTCGGACAACCGGAGATCGCCGCAAAGCAGAGAGCAGCAGTGACACCCGAAGCGGAGCACACTCTCGAACTCAGCGAAAAGGACGTGATCAACGTTCTTGAAATCGTGTTGAACGAATATCCCATCAACCAGTCTTCGGTATTCCTGGCGGGCCATTCCATGGGCGCCGGAGGAACGTGGTATCTGGGCGCGAAGTACTCAAAGTATTGGCGCGCCATTGCTCCTATGTCAGGGCCGTTTGTCGATCAGGCGAACTATCCCTGGGACCGGATTCGTTCGATGCCGGTGATGATGAGCGAGGGCACCCTAGCCCTGCCGTCGGTACACGGCAGTCGACTGATGCGCGATTGGATGTTCCAGCAGGATTTCCAGTTCGAATACTACGAAGTCAAAGCCGACCACCCCGGCATGGTGCCCTTGGTACTGCCCGCGGTCTTCGACTTCTTCGATCGATACCGGGCTAAGTAATCGTTCAGGGCACGATGCGGACGATAATGCTGCGATTCTCGTAATCAGCGTCTCCGCTAGCCGAGGCGGGTTCGGAAACCCATTTGACTGCCGATGCCGGCGTTCCCAGACCTCTTAATACCTGTGCAACACGGGCGGCTCTCAATTGCGCAACATCCGGTTTTTCGGTCAACACAGTTCCGTCGGACAACAGCGTTGCGCCCCGATAGCCGGTGACTTCGATTTTCTTTGCCAGGGAAACGCGCGCGTACTCGGCGATGTCAAGGAGTTGCCGAGTGTCTCGCGCAAACAGAAAATCGCTGTCGAAATCATAGTGAATGGTGAACTGGCGCTCCAAGAACGGAGGCTCAGGTTTCTTCGGCGGCAAAGCGGCCGTCGAGACCGGGGCTTGGCGCGTGGACGGGCCCGCGGGTCTCTTGGCCGGAGGCGCGTCAATTCCGGGCTCGGCAGGCAGGATCGTGTTACAGGCGCGATCTAGTTCCGGCATCACGGAAACGTGTACGGGCTTCAGAGGAATACCGCCGCAAACCCGCGGACCGGGCGCGATGGTTCCTTCGATGAGTGCCTGGTGGAGCAATTGCGGAGGATAGAAGTCTGCCGTAATGTCCTGTTGAATTCCGAGGAAATACGTTTCTCCCTTGTATTCGGCCAGGAAACACGGCACGGTCTTGGTGTCGCGCACCACCGGGCATGCCAAGAAGTTCACATGTTGCGCAAGACACGGCAGAGCGATTGCAGCCGCCATGAGGAGCCGCATCACAGAACTCCCAAAAAATTGACCAAGTCTTGTTTTTCCTGCTCCGAGAGCTTCATGTCGAAACGGCGGTCGTAAAAATCTACCAACTCCCGGAGCGATTGCGCTGATCCGTTGGAAAAATAGGGAGCGCGGGCCGCGAGGCCCCGAAACTGCTGCATCACGATGGAGCCAACGTCCATGCAGCGGCCCGAAATCAGAGCGCGACCTGGGTCGCTCGTGTAAATCACGCGCCCCAAGTAAGGATGCGGCGGCGCCTCCTGATTGCAGACGATCTTGAACACCGGCAGTTCGCGCGAGTCGCTATAAAATGGCGGTTCCGTCCAAGTGGGGTAGTTCGTCGTCCCGACATCCACCCAACCCGCCGATAGATCCTGGCCGGTCATCTGGGCGTTGTGACAGGTCGCGCATGTGCGCTTCAACGGATTTCCCAGTCCGATCGAGTTGATGTGCGTGGCGTCTCGCAGCCAGAACTGGCGGAACAGGAAGATGTCGTTCCCACGTGCCACGGATGCTCGGAACTCGGCTTGTGCCGTTTGGGCAGGCGTCTTCCACACATCGAATAGCTGGAAGACAGGATCATAGTCATTGTCACCAAGAACTCCGGTGCGATGCCCGGCCATCGCGCGAGGCCCAAGCGCTTGTGGGCCTCCGGCCTCATCGAGCCGCCCGGCTTGACGGTCCCAGATCTGTGCGACGTAGATCTGGCTTTCAAAATCCACAATGCGCTCGAGCATCGCCTCGGACAAGGCGCCCCGTCTTTCCAGATGATCTCGCGCCGCGGTTCGCGCTTGCGACCGGAGACTGGGCTCTCGCGCATCGGCCATGAAGTTCATACTCACCGGCTGGCCAGTCTCCGGATCGACATCGGCCAGTCCGCCCAGTTTCAGCGCGAATTGCGGATGAGGGTTAGTGACGTATTTCAAATTCGCGGCCATGCGAGGCCGGCGAAACACGGAAATCGCCGCGCGGGCGCTGTGCAGACCGTAGGTGACACTGGTGTTGCATCCCGTAGGATCACTGACGACTTCAATCGAAAATTCGGGCGCTCGTCTGGGAGGCGGCCAGGGAATGGCGATGCGGATCAACCCACGATTGAGCAACAAGGAATGCGAACTTTCCTTCTCCTGCGGAAGATCAGGACAATTGGAGCCGTCAACCGCGGCGAACAACGGATCCTTGCCGTGTGTTGCCTTCCATCTTTCGCGAATCGCGGCAACCGAGAGGCTCATGGCATAGGCTGGTTGATGGCACGTGACGCAAGCGCGGCCATTCGCGCCGAGCGGTGTAAAGAACGGCTGGTCTCTCGTGTCCACCTGCCCGGAAGCATTCACGATTCCCAACCGCCCAAGCGGATCGTCGAACTGGAACTCGGCTGGGAGCGCGCCACCCTTGCCTGGTTCCATCCAGCGATCTTGCGTACCAGGATTCGCTGCCTGAAGCCGAAAAGGGGCCGCCAATGCCATGCACAGCATGACGCCCGCAGCAGTAACGACGCGTTTCCGTACGTTCACCGGACGTGATGCATAGCTCCACAGTCCCAAAACTAACAGTAGAGTCGCGGCGGACGCGCCGATGATGAAATACCAGCCCGCCGCGAAACCTCCGCTCCAATCCCGCAGGAATCCCAGCATCTGGGGACCCAGATAAGAAAAGACGCCAGCCACCATGCTGACTACTCCCATGACATTGCCGGTTTCACGGCCTCGCAGCACGTCGGCCGCGAGCGTGTAGGACTGTTGAATTCCGGCATGTCCCAGAGCCAGAACCAGTGCGGCGCCGGCCCGAAAAATCATCAGATCGCCCGAGGTCATCGCGATGCCGCCCGCCATACAGAGCCCGGCTAAGACTGCCATTACTTTCCAGCGGTGGAAGCGATCCATTAGAAATCCGAACAACAGATTCACAACAATCGCGAGCGTGAATCCGCTGCTGATGATCAGCGACGCGCCCACCTGATCCAGATGGAACAAGGCTTGAGCCGCCGAAGGCACGAAGAAATTTGCGCTCAGGCTCCCCATTCCAGCCAGGCCCGAAAGCACCGCGAGCGCCCAAACCACAGGCCTTCTGAACGCGCTCAGGGAAATTCCGGCCCGGTGACCCGGATGCACGGCAAGCGCTTCCGGATCGCTGCGGTAGAAAATGACAAAAATCAGGACACCCGCCAGCGCCACTCCCGCGTAAACCAGAATTCCGTTACGCCATCCGAACGCTCGGCCGATCATTCCTCCCAACGGCGCGCCGATCACCGAAGCGAGCGCGGAGATGGCGCCCAGGATCCCCATGGACGCTCCGCGGATCGAGGCCGGGCAGGTGAGCGCGACCGCGACCATTACGCACACGAAAGTGAAACGATATCCTGACAGCCACAGTGCTCGCGCAGCGATTGCGGCGGTGAAATTGGGCGCCTGGGTGAGTGCCGCGAGCCCCGCCGCTACGATGGCAAGTCCCGTGGCTAATATCGCTTTCTCGCCAAAGCGCACGGCCAACAGTCCCGCCGGCACGCTCCATAGAATGGCGAGCAGGCCGTACATTCCCGCGAACAGTCCCATTTGCGCAAAGCTCATGTGGAAGGCGCTTCGGATGGCAGGCAGCAGTGGCGAGAACCCCAGGTTCGACATCTGCAGCGTCAGCATGGCGAACAACGTTGCCAGGTAGGGCGCAAGCCAGCGCCTCTCCACGTTCATAGCGCCTCCAGGCGTACCGGCGCGGACAACACGCCCCACTCGGGCCAGCGCGTCATCACCACTTCTCCCATCAATCCGACAATTCGCGCGCGGCGAAGCAATTCCTCCAGCGTGATGCGGAGCATCAGACGGGCCAGCGGCGCGCCCGCGCAGCGATGCGGACCTAAGCCGAAGGCGATGTGCTTCTCCAGATTAGGCCGGTTCAGAATGAACGCATCCGCGTCTTCAAACACAGCTTCATCCCGATTCGCCGACGCGTATACCAGAGCAATCGGCTCGTCCTTGTGAATGGTCCGGCCGCCAAACTCGACGTCGTGCTTGGCGGTGCGCGCAAATCCGCGATAGGGCGTAAAGAGGCGTAGATACTCTTCGACCGCGGCGCCGATAGAACTTGCATCGTTTCGCAACTGCTCCTCCACTTCAGGATGCTGCGCCAAGTGCACCAGAATACATCCGATGATGACGCTGGGTGCGATCATACCAACCACGATCATCTGGCGGATAGTGCCGAGCACCAGGTTTTCGGGCAGAAGTTCGCCGTCGTTGCCGCGCGCCTGGAGCAGTGCGCTGGTGGGATCCTCCCTCGGATCCCACGGCTCCTCTTTTCGGATTTCGATGATCGCTCGCGCGATGTCATAGAGCCGGAGGCTGGTTTCCTTTACCAGGTCATCGTTCGCCTCTTGCAGCGCCTGATTGTAGATTACGCTGGTCTCTTTGATCGACATCGCCAGCTCGGGCGACAGGTGAAAGAATTCCGCGAAGACGTGCCCAGGGAGCTTGCGCGTGAATTCGGAACAAACCTCGCCGCCTCCCGCTTGAATGAGCGGCTCTAGCAGGCGAATGGTGATGGCTCGGATCGCCGGCTCCAGCATCTGCATTTTCTTTTGGGTGAAGAATGGATTCAGCGCCCGCCGGTAAGGTGTGTGATCAGGCGGATCGAAATGAAGTGGAGGGCGGCGGCCCGTGAACGCGACCTTGGGCACGACATTTTGAACGGACGTGATAAAGGTGTCTGAATGCCGCAAGGCGGCGACGACGTCGTCATAGCGCAGCAAAGCCCAAAAGCCATTCCATGCATTGCTATGAGCGACGGGGCAGCGGTCGCGCATCTCACGATACAAATCGTGGGCGCTTTGCATATCTTCGGCTGCGAGCGGGTCGAAATCGTCAGTCAGTCGCGAATCCGGGAGCTCCATGGGCGCAGTCTATCGGAACGAACGGTCCGGGGGAAAGATTCCAGCGGTTGTCTTTTTAGACGTGACACGTCTAAAATGACGACGGAATGGAATTGCGCCATCTGCGTTATTTCGTCGCGGTCGCCGAAGAGCTGAACTTCACGCGCGCCGCGCAACGGCTGAACACGGCCCAGCCGTCGCTCAGCCAGCAGATCCGGCATTTGGAAGCCGAGCTGGGTGTGCCGCTGTTGGCGCGCACCAAGCGCAGCGTGGCGTTGACCGAAGGCGGGAAGGTTTTCCTCGCCGACGCCCGGCGAATCCTGGCTCACGTGGATCGTGCCGCGCAGAGGGCCGCTCAAGCGCTGCAAGGGAAGTTCGCCGAGGTGGCGGTTGGAATCGTGCCGGCCGCCGAGATCAAGGTGCTGCCAAAACTCGTACCGCTGCTCGAGCGCAAACTGCCAGGCGTTCGCTGGACTTTCCACAATCTCCCGTCCGCCGAACAGAAGCGAATGCTGGCCACTGGTTCGTTGGACATCGGCCTCCTTCGCGGTCCGCTGGAAGATCGCCGGTTCGAAGTGGAAAACGTCCTTTGGGAACGCCTGGTTGTAGGACTTTCTTCGAGTCATCCACTGGCACATACAAAAGCTGTATCCATCGAGCAATTGAACGCGGTCCCCTTCATCATGGTTTCGCGCCGTGGCTCACCGGAGTTGCACGACGCCGTCCGCGCTTTTTGCGATCGCTGCGGTTTGCATCCGCGTGTGGCGCAGCGGGCCGACAACGTTCTGGGCAATCTGAACATGATTCGCGCCGGCCTGGGATTCGCGTTGCTTCCAGACTACGCAACCTCCATTCTTCCAAGGGGCGTAGTAGTGAAATCGCTGGCGGTGAGTCCGCCGCCGATGGTTCCGCTGGTGGTGGCTCATCGGCGAACCAGGCGGGACAGCGCGATCGCGGCATTCAAGAAACTTTTGCGCGGATGTTTCCCGGCACCCGGACCGTAGCGGCGCCGAATGGAGCCAGCGCCGTGGTCCTCAGGCAGATTTCCTGAACGCGAGTCGCCTCGCTCCTGCTGTACCACCGTTCGACATCCACACACGAATAAATGTCGAGGACCGTTTCCTTTTTGAGCTCTGCTGCAGTCGCCTGCGTCAAGGAAATGCGGTCAAGAGGAGAGCCGTAGGTGCTTGAATCCGAGGGTGAAGCGTTTGCGGATCTTTCTATTCTGGCGGAGAGAGAGGGATTCGAACTCGACGCTCAGCTAAGTTCTTCAAATTTCAGCACCGCGTGCCGATCGCCTTCATATCCATTCTCTTACGCGGAGTCTCTACAGTCTCCATAGTCTCGACAGTACCCTCTGGTGCTCTTTCAAAACCGACACCAAACCGACACCAAAATGGCTGAGAGCGTCACCTTCTCCGCCTTTTCGAGCTGTGGTCGGCCACCCAGGCGAGCACTTCTGACTTCAGAAAACGGAGGTTCGATTGAATCCGAATGTACGGTATGAGTCCCCGCTGGACGTATCCATAAATCGTCTTCACGTCGATCCGGACGAGTTCTTCGACTTCCTTCGCTGTAAGCAGTTCCTTGCCACCCTGCCCTGCAACCGGCGCTTCCGCTGCAGTCGCCCCCGCCTCCAGCACCGAAACCGAGGCGAATACCTCCTCAGGCAGCACGAACCGAACCCGCTTCAACTGGCCTGCCGAAAGCACCGTCGCCGCGCGGGTTCTCACGCGGGCCAGCGCTTCCTTGTCGGGCGCCACGAGAAACACGTGCTCATACCCGGCGACCAGGCACTTCTCCGCGTTCCTCAACTCGTGCTCCGCCGGGGTCGTGATCGAGATCTCGCATGCGACAGGAGGTTGCCCGCGCTTTTCGAGAACAACATCGACGATGCCCAAGCCGTCGAGCACCGGCTTTTCGAGCGTCACCTCATAGCCTCTCGCCTCCGCCCACCGTTTGATGAGCTGCTGAAGGTACTTGTGATGCTCTCCTCCCCGGCCAGGCGTTTGCGGATCGAGTAAAGGCGTCACATCCTTAGCGCGTGGTGCGACGGCTTCCTTGGCGCCCGCCGTGACCTCCCTCCGCGCCCTCGACCGTGGATTCCCCAGATCCGACTCCCCGGTCGGGACAATGTGACTAGAGCGGATCACGGCCTCCACTTCCTCGCGGCTCCGTGCGTACCGCTCGCGCGATGAAGCCACGATCAGGTCGCGCCGCCTCGCTGCCACAGCCGAGTCAACGGCTGGGGGCGGTACGATTTTCACATTGAAGTCATATTCTGCTCGTTCCATACGCACGATTGCTTCGCCGACGCCGAGGTTCTGGAGATCCTTGGCTGTAAACTGTGAGAATCCTTCCTCGAGTTTCTTGGCATCAAAATCGCCAAGCCGGAAACAGACGCGCGTGTACGGATTCGAGATGACAGCGGAAGCGACATCGCTGTCGCGATTCGAAAGCTGGTGGAGTTCTTGATGAGCGAGGATCAGCCCGAGGTTGTACTTCCGCGCGCCCGAAAGAATCGCCGCCACCGATGGCGTCACGAAGTTGTGGAACTCATCCAGGTAGAGATAAAAAGGTGTTCGCTCCGAGGCGGCCACCTGCTGGCGGCTCGTGGCAATCTGGTTCAGCTTCGAGACCACAAGCGTCCCGAGGAGATACGAATTCTCCTCACCGATGAGCCCCTGAGCCAGCTTCGCAAGGAGGATCTTCCGCCCGTTCATGATCTCCGCGAAGTCGAGCCGGTCTTCCTTCTGTGAGACCATGTGGCGAATACACTTCGGCCGGAGAAAGGTGTCCAAGCGCGTGAGGATCGGGCCTTGCGGTTTACCTGCAAGAAGCGGAAATTCCTTCCGCCAGTAGTAGACAACTTCGGAGTCCTCCACGGTCGCAAGCACCCGCTCCCGGAAGCCCGGTTCCACCAAGAATCTTCGCAAGTCAGCGAGCGTCCCGCCCTCGGTGCTTTCGAGGAACGCGAGCACCGCGTTTCCGAGAACCGTCGTCATCTGGTCGCCGAAGCTCGTGGAGAGTCGCTTGAAGACGGAGACGAGATCCGATGCCAGGAGATTCCGTTCGAGATCGGAATGCGCCGAGAGGATGTTGAAGCCGACCGGGAATGACTCGTCCGACGGGTCGAGCAACACCACGTCTGTTATGCGCTCCTCAGGGATATGGGAGATCACCTGGTCGATCAAGTCGCCGTGGGGATCAAGGACGGCAAGTCCGTTCCCCTGCTCGATGTCTTGTGTAATCAAGTTTAAGAGGAGGGTCGATTTTCCACTACCGGACGCACCGATGAGGTGTATATGACGGACCCGTTGTTCGGTGTTCAGGGACACCCGTACCGTCTTCCCAGCGTGCTGATTCTCGCCGAGCATGATGGCATGCCCGTACGCAAGCGATGGTGCGGCCTTCGTCTTTCGCTCTTCGCGCTTCAATTTCGCCGACCGCGCGGAGGCCGACGGTAGGTGCACCAAGGACACCAGCTCGTCCCGGTTTATGATCACGCCGGTTCGGCAGCTCGTCCGAGCGACAACGTCGCGAGTATGTTGCGCGTCCTCGTAGCCATCGTTTGAGAGCGGGATGAACTCGTTGCTCGCCGCAGCGGTGAACTGCCGCAGGGATTTCGCCATGCCTTGAGCGATCCGCCACGCCTGCTTGCTCTTCGGACTCTGTGCCGCCACGCGAATCACCGCCGCGAAAAGCGGCGACGCAATCTTCTCTTCCGCGAGCTTCACCATGGCCGGGTCATCAACGAAGAACGGCTCCCCCGCGCCGTCGGTAACCGCACGCATAATGCTCTCTGGCCAGCGCTGCCGCGCGGGGAGGAAGAGCACCTGGAAGACTGCAGTGTCACTCGCGCCGAGTTCTGCCATTGCCCCAATGAGACCGGCTAAGGGATCGGGATCGAACCGATCAAACGACTTAAGCGGTCGCATGAATTCCTTGGAGAGCCCGAATTCCACCATGGCCGTCGCTTTGTTGCCCGTGATGTCCCATAAGGCATCGAGATACCCACGGGACTCAGCGAGCAGCGCTTCCGGAAAATATGCTTGGAGCTGCTCGCGCACTTGCCGGCTGTCGCTTACCGCCGCGGCAAGTTGGACGATCGTAGCCTCCGCGGTACCCACGAGTTCGAAACTCACCGGGCGGGACACCTGCCCGAGACTCATGAGGAATTGCGCAGCGGCGTCCTTCGCGATTTTCGTCTCGGGCGGCAGAACAACCTGGCCTTCAACGAGTCGAGTGTCGGGTGAGACATATCGCGGTTCGGGTTCTCGCTCCTCTACCCCAGCAACCACCGCACGGGCAGGTGGCTTAAAAATGCCGTCAATGAAGGAGCTCAGAACTGTCGGCCTATGGCCATCGTCCACCGCGGCGCCAGGTGCCGCCGAGACAAAATGACCGAAGAACGGTCGGAACGGAGGCTCAAGTTCAACCGGACGCCCGTAAACGTGCCATCCCCTTCCGCGCATCTCCCAGTCATAGAATTGGCGCGTTAAGGCCTCGAAGGCAGGGGAGCTACTCGCCATACGACAAGCCTCAGGCAGATGCGGCAAATTGCTTGAGGATAGGCTTGCGCTCCGCCTCAGTCATCATGCGCACCCCCTTATTCGCCGTCATCTCATCGATCACCCCGAGCACCACGTGATGGACGGCATCCTGGAACATGAGCCCGGTGTCGATGGCGTAGAACGTTGGCGGCGCAAAGATCCGCTCATAGATCCAGCCGAAAAGCGGCGTAGCAAGCACGGTCCGCTCACCTGGTATGCTTCCTTGCCTCATGCCATTGCCAATGAGCCACAGGAGCGCGGGCACGCCCAACACGGCTGCGCACCCGCCGAGGAAAAGGCCCATCGCGTACCCCGACATCGCCGCTCCGATCGCCATGCCAATTCCGAAGGCTATGTCCACCGTGATCATCAACGCAAACAGGAAGGCGAGGGTGTAGAGCATCGCGAAGCGCAGCGGGGGCTCTGTCAGCCACCAGGAAACGAAGAATCCGTTACCGAAGGGAGCGGCACAGATATCGAATGCGTGCTTGCCCCGGTGCATACGGAGATACTGCCGGTTGGCGCTCGCGAGCCCACCCTCCTTGTGTTCAACACGGGTCCCCTGGATCTCAGGTACGGACAACGCGGCGACGCCTCTTTCGACTGAGCTGTAAAAATCCATCGACGCAGCGTGAAAATTCAGGAAGAGCTGGTGCCAATGGGAAATAACGTTTGCCTGTTTTGCCATTTCCTTCTCCTTTATTGCCGTGTAGTGCTGCATACTGTACTACATTCGAGACGACAAAGACAATAGTTAGTTCCAATAATAGTGACCACAAGGTACCATAAGGTCTAACTTGCTGTACATCACTTGGCGGGCCTTCAGGGTGCCGCGCGCAGTGCTTTGATCGACCGCCTCGCAGTGTTGGGATATGATGGCTAAGTTACGGGCTGATACCTACATGTTCTATCACGCACGAGTTGCGCTTAGAAACAAATCCCCAAAGGTATCTCGCAGCGTCGCATTTGAGGTAGATTTGACTCGTGAGAAGCTAAAGCAAGGCATCGCAATCCCCTTTTTAGAAAGGAAAGTATTCTATTGTGGCGGCACAGTAGTCGAGCCGGGGACCGTGGAGTCTATTAATTTTAACGAGACCGGCCAGTCGTCGGCAGAACTACGTCCCTTCATATTAGCGGAACGCGCTGCATCCAATATTCTGACTCTATCCGCTCCCGAGCTGGAGGTCACATGGAAGGGCAAGGACGTAACGCGCGAAATTCTGGATGAAGTATCAAGTGAGACCAGCAACCAGCCAATCGAAAGGGAGTCTCAAGGCACATCAACAAC
Organism: Bryobacteraceae bacterium; assembly: GCA_035501155.1. Taxonomy (GTDB): domain Bacteria; phylum Acidobacteriota; class Terriglobia; order Bryobacterales; family Bryobacteraceae; genus Palsa-89. The sequence continues at coordinate 64,698 of DATJWO010000019.1, read as the reverse complement.
CAAGGTCTTCCTGATTCACGGCCACGATATTCTTGCCCTTGACCAGACGGAGTTGCTGCTTCGGCGCTGGGGGCTCGATCCTATAATCATCCGTGACAAGGCGAGCCGCGGGATGACGGTAATCGAAAAAATTGAGGCCAACAGCGACGTAGGTTACGCGCTCGTATTCCTAACACCAGATGACGTAGGAGGCGTGAAGGGCGGCCAGGAGCTTCAACCCAGAGCGCGACAGAACGTCATATGGGAATGGGGGTATCTCGTCGCCAGGCGTGGCCGAAATAGAGTCGCGTGTTTGCGCAAAGATAGCGTGGAAGTGCCTTCAGATCTCCACGGAGTAGTGCGCATAGACGTGGGCGACAACATCAGGGACAGTTCCGCTGACATAGCGCGGGAACTTCGCGCTGCTGGCTATGTCCTGCGTGACGAGTGAAGGAGAGTGAGAATGCCTGACGAATCCCTAGGTGAACGCTTGAATCGCCTGGCGCAGGAAAAGAAGAGCCAACAAGAGGCGGAGAAGGCCGTTCGGCGTACTCAAGACCAGATCAATCAATTCATTTTTGCCAACGCCCGACCCGCTTTTGACGACCTGCTAAAGCTAGTAGAAACGAGGGCCCAGGGGGTCAATCCCTCGTTACAGGATCTGCCACACTTTGAGTGGAACAAGGGCTCACATTACGTCAAGCAAGGCAGCGTTGCAGCCTTCTTTAGCTTTCACCAGCCAGTGCTCAATGCTGCCCCGATAAGCTTTCACATCTCGTTTGGCCGCGAGCCAGCGGGTTTCTACGCTGATGTGTTCTCCGAGGCACCTGAACCAGAGCGGTATCAACTGGAGCCGGCGATGGAGCAGAACCCGGATAGGATCGTCTGGAACGGGGATCTTGGCGAAATGTCCTCCGAGACGTTGGTTGACTTCGTTCTGACTCATTTGACCGAGTACTATTTGGCTCACAAGTCTTCCTAGAGGGCGCGCACAGAGCGGCCTGCGCGCACTGAACCAGATCACATGGCACAACATCACGCATCTCTTATGCTCGCCACCCGTCAATAGCGATCCCGCCGGAAAAAGTAGACCCTTTGCGAGTGGGCCGAAACGTCTTCAGCACGATCTTGATAGCGTTCGCCTTCCGCCGTTATCGGCGCCAAATCGCGCAACAGTCTGGGCGCACCGAGAGAACCACAGTCGTAAACTCGCACCCATTCAGGTCGGCCATCTTCGAAAGTGAGTTCGACCCAGAACCGATGCAGTCGTTGTTGCTGAAATGACAGGCTAGCGCTATAGTACTCTACCTCCGCCTTCATGCAGCCTGGCAGTTCATACAGAAGCTCTATCTTGAACGGCTCTTGGGCGGCGATTACTTCCAAGAACGGCACGGCTACCTTCTTTGAAATCCCGTCCGGTCCAATGAGGATAGACCGAATTCGGTGTTTTCGTTCCGGATCGTTGTGGAGGTCGTACGCGAAGCATTGCAGTTCACCGAACGGGACATTGTTATCGCTGTCGATGCTGAATTCCATTGCCGACGCACGCTCGGCCCGGCAGTACCCGGAGCACTCCCAGCGGACGCTCAGGTCCTCTCCTCGAATGGTTGCCCAATTGCGCGTTTCTTGAATGACCAGGTCCTGGTTCACCCGGCGACGTAGGTTCGCAACGTTCAGAGAATCAAGACTCCGGCCTTCGAGACGCAACGCTGCGCGGTTTAGTAGCTCGCGTTGTTTCGTCCCATAGGCAACCGCAATAATCGACACCGCCAAAAGAAGGATGCCAATCCCGGCGAGCCATGAAAACGATTGGATCAGACCTAAGAACGCGGTGACGGCCCCAAGGATGGTCGTCCAGTAGGCAAGGGAGTTTTTGAAAGCATCCATGCGAAGGGGTGGATCAACGACCCGAGACGATTTACGGACGATCCTGGGTGGGATGGGGTCTAGAGGGAGGGCTTCAGCGAAAGGCGGGGGCGCTGCACGGGACTTAGCCGCCCGGTCCGCCTCCGCCACCACGTCGCTGTTCGCTGGAACTCACACAGGAACCCGTTGCGTGCATGATAGCGCCATATATAGACTGTCTGCAAGTGCCATGTAGACACTTCGCCGGTCTGCTCGCAGACTGTTGGAAGTGGCTGACTTGCAAGCGGTTCTTGGAAAGCGCATCCGTGACCTTCGGGCAAAGAAGGGGTTCTCCCAGGAGTCGTTTGCCGATCACTGCGGCCTCCATCGGACGTACATGGGTGGCATTGAGCGAGGCGAGCATAACCTCACAATTGGGACCTTGATGACCATCTCCAAGGGTTTGGGCATCAGCATGTCGGAATTGCTCGTCGGCGTTGAGAAGCAGGTGGATGTACCGAAGCGGCCGGCTAAGTCAGCCCAGAAGAGCGAGCATGGCTGACCGGAAATGAAGGCCACGTAGCTCCTACCTTCGCGCGCGGTTCACGTTATTGACGCTGGGCGCTGTGCCATCGCGCCGTGGATTGCTTGTCCGACCTTGGGTCCTTGAATCTGTCCCAACGCGCAACCCCGCAACGGGGTTCCCCTGAGCGTCTTCGATCCGGTAAACCATCACCCACGTTGGTTCCATGTGGATTTCAAGCCCCGTGTTGTTGAGCCAAACCGCGACTTTGATATAGAGGACGTTGTCCTTGGCGAGCAGCCCACCTGCGGACACGTTCCTGTCGAATGAAGCACGCTCCGGCTCCCCTCCCGTGGCGAGCTGCACGTAAAGAAAGCAGTTGTCAGCGAAATAGGGCGACACCGAGTTGACCGGCGTGTCGGGCGACGACGTGTGGAGGGAGAGGAGGGCACCCGCATGCGTCCCGGCCGGGGGCTTCCCTTTTGGCCATATCAAGAAGTCACCGTAGACCCTGAGCACCCTCACGCGGTCGCCTGCGGGGACGTTGAACTTCACCGGCCACACGATATATCCTTGCGTGCCCCACGTTCTCGGCCTCGTGTCGGGCGTTCCGGAAAGGTCCACCGTGAAATTCCCAGCGGTTGAGCGGGCGTACCGGTCCGTCCCAGCGAGTGCCGTGACGCAGAGGGCAAGTGGCAGGAGCGATCGAAGCATATCCTCTGCAATAGTATACTCTGTAGAACTATCCTCTGTCCTGTCGCACTATGTTGGTGCGGATGGAAAAGGCTTCGAGGGGTGACAAGGTGGCACGCGCGTTCGCCGCGGTGCTCCGGGACGTGCGCCTGGAGAAGGGCCTGTCGCAAGAGAAGCTCGCACTGGATAGCGGCTATCACCGCACCTACGTGAGCTTGTTGGAGCGGGGGCGCCAGAATCCGTCCCTGCGAACGGTGTTGGCGCTGGCGGCCGTTCTCAAAGTTCCGGCCGCGTCCCTCGTCGAGAAGACAGAGCGGCGGATGAAAGGTGGGTCTGAACCGGTCCGGACGCTCTGACTTGCCGCATACAACTCGCGAACCCGACTCAAGGGAGTTACCTGATCGAAGTCGACTTGTCGTCTTAGACAAATCAATGACCAGGATCCGCCCCATACGATCCTATTGACCGCGGTGGCGATCATTACTGGAACTGACGCGTGAATACAAGCCAAGGCGCTTGGTCAGCCAGACATCGCTGCCTCTCGCCGCACCGTGCAAAGGGCCTTCAATGAGATCAAGGCAGGAGATCCAGCAACTCTACGATCACATCCTGCCAGAGATGCTGGGTAAACAAATAGATCGGCACGGCGGAGCGGAATCGCATGGCGCGAAGTGCGGAGGTTGAGGCAACTGCTGTATCATACGCTTGATGCGAGACGTTCATCCTACAGTCCCGCAAGGATTTACCCGATTTTCCGGAGCAGAGGACTAGGAGGCAAGGCGAAGCGCTTTGACGGGACATTATCTGGAACTCAACAATGCGGACGCCGTCGCACGCGCCAGCCTCCACAGGGTAAAGGAAAATCTGTACTGGCGCTCCGGACGGTCCGCCGAACTGCGAATCCACCGCATCCACGCATACCCGGCGAAGTTCCCCGCGTTCATTCCGACGAAAGCCCTGCAATTTGCTCAATCGGAAGGGATGAAGGTTCGTCGCGCAGCGGATATCTTCTGCGGCTGCGGGACCGTGGCATACGAAGCACGACGTGAAGGCATCGATTTCTGGGGCTGCGATATCAATCCGGTTGCGACACTGATCGCTCGCACCAAAAGCGGCACATTCCACGAAGACCTCCTCGATGAATACTTCGCAGGCATTAAAGCCAAGGTCAATCGTGCAAGCGCCAAAGTCGATCTGCCGACAACCGCAGTCGAACGACTGAACTACTGGTTCTCGGACGAACAGTATACCAGCCTGGCAAGATTGCTCAACGCGATCAACCACGCTGTCCCGGCCAAGAGCCGGTATCGGTCCTTCTTCCACTGCGCCTTCTCCAACATCCTCAAGGCTACGTCGCGATGGCTGACGAAGTCGATCAAGCCCCAAGTTGACCCGCACAAAAAGCCAGTGGACCCGTGGGCAGCGTTCATCACGCAGTTCGACATGATGAAGAGCGCATTCAAGCAATCCCCCACGACAAACATAAGCGACGTTCGCATTTTGACCGAAAACTTCCTCAAGCTCGACAACGCACCGGGTGACATCGATATGCTCATCACGAGCCCACCCTACGTCACCTCGTACGAGTACGCCGACCTCCATCAGCTCTCATCACTCTGGCTCGGCTACGCGAACGACTACCGTGACCTGCGCAACGGATCGATCGGGAGCGCGCAGCACGACCTGGATTTCAACCGCGAAATCAAACGACTCAACACGCTCGGCAGCCAAATCGTCTTCGGACTGTTTGACCAGGACAAGGCCATCGCCCGCGCCACGGCGAACTATTTCCTGGACATGCAAGCCGTCGCGAAGCGGTGCCACGGCCTGCTCCGAAAGAACGGACTGGCCCTCTTCGTCATCGGCAACACCGAATACAAAGGAGTACGCATCGACAACGCCGCGCACCTCGCGGAGTCCCTACTTCGCGGAGGGTTCTCCAGCGTCCGCGCAGCGAAACGGAAGATGTCCGGCAAGATCCTCACGCCGTACCGGAATGCCACCGGGAAATTCTCCAGCAGCGGGGACGGACGGCACGTGTACGGCGAAGAATTCGTACTGATCGCAGCGAAATGAGCGAGACTCTCAGTTTCAAACCATATGCTCGCCTGCTCACGATGTTGGGAGATCAGCTCATCACCAATGAGCGGGTCGCGCTCGTCGAAATCATCAAGAACGCTTACGATGCCGACGCAGGTTGGGTGAAGGTCACGTTCTCAGGGTTCGGCAAGAACTATCAGTTCACTCCTCAGTCAAAGATCATCATTGAGGACGATGGCGTCGGCATGACCAAGCAAATCCTCACGGAACATTGGGTCAGCCCTGCGACGCCGGTCAAGAAGATCGAAAAAGAAGCCAAAGATGCGACCGCGAAGGGCCGGAAGATCCAGGGCGAAAAGGGCATCGGTCGGTTCGCAATCCTCAAATTAGGGAAGACGGTATCGATTGTCAGCAGGCCTGAGGGCCTCCAAACCGAATACACGCTTGGGCTGGATCTCTCGCAGTACGACGACGACTTCCTCAAGGAGAACAACAAAGACAAGGTCCTGTTCCTCAAGGACATCGAGATCAAGTTCTCGGCGACCCCGAAGCCCAAAGTCATCCGTGAAGAGGAGATCGTTCTGGGCGCTCGAACGGCTGACCGAAAACCGCATGGCACCCGCATCGAGATCAGTAATCTGCGCGGATCATGGACGCCGAGCAAGGTCAAGGAAGTGTATGAAGACCTGATTCGGCTGCAATCCATCTTCGATGAAGGAGAGGACGCGGAGGACGAGAAGCCAGCTTCGAAGGCCACGATTCCGGACTTCGATGTTCTCATCTACAAGGACGATGTCTTTCAGCCGTTCTCGGATGAATACATCGGCAACCTGCGACGGCTGATCCGACATGACGCCATCTTGCGCATCACGGATGGTTCGTACGATGAACCGGCTAAAACGTTCAAGTTCAAATTGAACGGTCGTCAGTTCGACATTTCATTGACCGACCCCGAGATCAGCGGCCTGAAGATCTTCCGCGACATCTACGGGCCGAAGGGGGAAGTGCTCAAGACCAGGGGAACGAAATGTGGCTCGTTCACATTCGGCTTTTACGTGTTCGATTTCGACAGAGACCCGAATAAGAAGCATTTCCTCAACAGCGACGATCGCAAGATTCTCAAGGCGCACCGAATCTACCTGTACCGCGACAAGATCCGCGTGTACCCATACGGCGATCCCGATGATGATTGGCTTCAGATCGATGCCTACCGAGGAAAGATCGCCGCCGGTTGGTTCCTGAGCAACGATCAAGTGGTCGGGGTAGTGAACATCACCCAGAAGGGGAACCCCAAACTTCGCGACAAGACGAACCGCGAGGGCCTCATCGACATCGGTGACGCGACCAGCGACTTCATCCACTTGCTCCAGATCTTCCTCTTCTGGGTCAGGAAGAAACCGTACGCGCAATACTTGGCGAAACAAAAGAAGGGAAAGGACGTCGAGGTCGTCAAGAAGGAGCAGGTGAAGGCCGCGCTTGACGTCGTAGCGGAGAAGCTCGGGAACAACAAACCCGCGCAAGCGGCACTCGCGCAAGCCGCGAAGCTTTACGTCCAGGAGCGCAGCTATCTGATTCAGCGCGCCGAGACAACGGAGAGTCTTGCGGGTGTCGGCCTGTCCGTGGAGACCACATCGCACGACATTATGGCGGTCATGCACCGCGGACTCATAGCGCTCGATAGCCTCATTAGCGAGACGCAAAAGCCCGGTACCCTGTCCAAGGAATTCGTGAATCGAGAACTGATCTCGTTGCGCGGGATGCTCTCGTTCGTGGAAACCCAGCTCAAGGACATCCAGCAGCTCTTCAAGTCCACCAAGCAGCGCCGGAAGGATGTCCGGGTGCGCGAGGTGCTGGAGAAGGTCCAGCGCCTCTTTGCGACGTCCCTCACGAGAGAGGGTGTGCATTTTCGCATCGTTGAACGGGGAGCACCGCTCGTTGCAAAGACCACCGACGCGGTGCTGCTGCAGCTGTTTTTGAACCTCTTCGACAACTCCCTGTATTGGCTGCAATCCAAGCCCTCGGGGAAACGGCAGATAGAAGTCCTACTTGATGGCGATGAACAAATGCTCATTTTCTCCGACAACGGTCCAGGCGTGAAGGCAGATGATGCGCCCTACATCTTCGAACCGTTCTACTCCGGCAAGGGCGAAGAGGGTCGTGGTTTGGGCTTGTACATCGCGCGCCAGCTGCTCGACAAGCACGATTATGCGATCGAGCTCGCAGACATCAAGCGGCACAAGGTGCTCAGCGGTGCAAACTTCGTAGTTTCGTTCGTGCAGGGGGACGAATAGATGCCCGACCCGTCACTGTTTCACGGGATCGCAGTCGTCATCGATGACGAGATCGAGGACGCTGGTGCTGGCATTCTCGAACTGAAAAGGCAGATCGAAGCGGCGGGGTGTCATGTCATATCGATGACCAAGCTTCCGGAAGCGGCAGGCATCGCAAACCTTCGCGAGGTATCCTTCTTCATCCTCGATTGGAATCTCTATGGCCGATCGCTTCGGGGAGCCGAAGGGGAACTACCGATAGCTGCAACCCCCGCGTTGGTGCGACAGAATGCGGCGAGCGCAATCGACTTCCTCAAGAAGATCCAAAAGGTTTGCGTGGCCCCGGTGTTCATCTTTACCGACCAAGATGTGGCAGAGGTTGAGGAGTATCTCAAGCCGCATACGGAGCTACGCAGTGGCAACGACCCATCCCACATTCTCGTCAAGAGCAAGACGGAGGTGCGGGACGCTGGGATATTCCAAGTCCTCGCCACCTGGATGAAAGATGCGCCGTCCGTCTATGTGTTGAAGCGGTGGGAGCGGGCGTACTCGTCCGCGAAGAACGAGCTGTTTCAGGATTTTTACGCGAAGAGCGTGCAATGGCCGCTCGTCCTCTGGAAAACGTACAAGGCTGATGGCATTTCGCCATCGGCGGAATTGGGCAGTCTCATCGCGCGGAACCTGCTCTCGCGGATGACGCCGTTCGACTTCGAGCTCGCGCCCTTCGACGGCTTGCTTCAGACGCTCGAAGCTGACGAAACCAGGAACCGCGCCGCGGTCCTACGAGTGCTGGAGGGCGAGCGATTCCTTCCGAAAAATCGTCTGCACGGTGATGCTCTTGCACCTGGCGACGTCTTCAAGAAAGGCGGCGACTACTACGTCAATATCCGTCCGGATTGTGACTGCATCGCTCGCGACGGCGAAGTCCAGGCAGACATCAAGGCATATCTGCTGAAGGGATCTAAAGAATCGAGCGGTCAAGTCCGCAAGCGCATCAGCGAGAAGTACGGCGACATGTACGAGGCGGACACGGAATCAGTCGTTTTTGGACTGACGGGTGGTGTGACTGTGTCGTTTCACTTCGCAGAGCTCCTTGTCGAAGCGTCCGGTCCATGGATGGAGCACAGGATCGGAAGGCTGCTCACGCCCTATCTCACGCGCTTACAGCAGCGCTACTCGTCCTACTTGCAACGACCGGGTCTATCCCGGATACCGAAGGCCGCATGGCCACCTGCGCCGGTCGTGGCTGCGCCAGCAGCGGCGGAGATGCCTGTTGCAGAGAAAAAGGTTGTGAAGAAGGCCGGCTCAGCTCCCGCGAAGAAGACGACGAGCCGGAAGTCGCCGAAGTCCAAGGGACCCACTCAATGAGAACGACGGTTCCCGTGCGCCCTATTTGTGCTGGATTTGGGATCTGGAGGAAGTATTTGTGAGAACCGGTGAAGTGATAGTGTTACAGGAAACGCAATAGTCCTTATTTTCGATGTACGGTCGTCTTCCCAAGCTGAACGTCAACCCCCTAAATGAGGAGTCGGGCTGGATCAGTAACGACAAACGCTAGCCTCCTCAGGTCGCAGGCTTCAGCACGTGTAACCTTCTTGGTCATGAGGTCGTGGGTTGTCGGAGAACCCACACCTCTCCGGTGACGCCTTGAGCCGGTAAGGCAGGGCGGTCAAATCAGCTCGGTACACCACCACGGCTGCCACCGTCCTACCAATGCCCTCCGCTCGCGCGCTTATCATGCACCACCGTCTTTTCGCCATCCAGGACGACGGTGGCCTCGTACCAATCCACTTGCGCTTCGCCGCTCCATTCATACGATTGCGGCACGAACACCTCGCGCACCTTCAGCCCCAGCTCTTCTTTCTTGCGCTGCACGTAGCGCCGCACCGTGGCTTCGGCCACCATCGCATCCGGCTTCTCGGCGCGAATCCGCTCGAAGATTCGATGCGCCGTGTGCCGCTGCTTGCGTGGCGCCTCCCGATCCGCCTCCAAAATCCCGTCGATGAAATCCGCCACCGCTCCTAGCTTGGGCCGCGGCCGCTCCGGCCGCTTTCGCTCCGGCGGTATCGCGCTCGCCAGTGCCTGCCTCACCATCCGCCGATGCACCCTGAGCTTCTTGGCCACTCCTTTGATCGTCCCCACTACGTGCGCGTACTCGCGCCGGATCTGTTCAAATAACTCCACCTTGGCTCTCCTGTCCATCGCCCTCCCTGTTCGCTTCTGCAAACAGAATAGGTCGATCTTGTTTTATAGGGTGGGCCAAATCAAAAGCGCGAAGTGGGCAAACTCAGAATAGCGAAATCAGCTGGTCGCTGAGGCGGATTGAACGAGCCGTACACCTTCGGCGCGAAACTGCCGGGACCTATCTAAAGGCGGCTGGCATTCCCGTCCGACCTCCTGGTCCCGAACCTGATCCAGAGCTTTCGCGAAAACCGGGCGAAATCAAACGCTTCCAAGCCATTGAATTCTGAACAGGTGTTGGAAACTTGTTGAAGTCCGTTGAGGCGTGTGGACCGCGAGTGCTTTCGCCATCACAAATCTATCTACACTCGTTGCAAGCCCCGAAGGATTACCCTTCCCTCTTGCTCATCTCTTGCCAAAAGTCACGCCGTGGCGAGCGGTCCGTGGGAGTCTCGTCTCAACACCATCGGCCCGTCATCTGTGATGGCGTCTCCTTGCAGCACGTACAGATCGCCCACGTAACCGGGGCCGCCGGATTGAAAATCGAACTTAGCAGCGTACACGCGTGCTGAGAATGCAGCCACATCCTCGTCCTCCTCGATGCCCCAAGCCCCGCGGACTTTGGGGTGTCGCATGATTTCCAGCCACTCTGAATTTGTAAGGCTGAGCGGATTCATCCGTGTCGTCACTTTGAATCATACTGCGGTCGCGGTAAACGTCAAGCATCGGCCTAGGAGTCGCCAGCGTAGAGCGCCAGTCCCACAACAAGCGGAACCAGTAAATTGCGGAACCTTCGGTGACCGCGCAGCAACCGGTACGCGGTGGCGTGTCACCCTTCCTCCAGCCGCCATCGGCGGCTTCCCCCCTAACGTCCGGTACTCTGCGGTAACCAACCAAACCCACTATCCCGAGGCCATGCACAATCACGGATGCCCAAATCGCACCGTGGCTGACTTCTGGATTGCTCTTTGGGCCAGATCGCGGATCTGACGAAGTACTTCGCAGGCCGCTGGGTCTCGGGTTTCAGCCATGGCTCTTTCACACTCGGATACAAGCTCTCCTGTTTCTGAGCCAGAAAGATCGACGGGATCAATGTACATCCAGGCAACCTTGGACAACACTGGAAAACCCGGAATAAACAGCGATCCGCCGGTGCCAACGCCTAGACTATCCATGCCGTACCGGCTCTCCCACTGGGAGAACTGTTCTCCCGTAACACCGAGAGCGCCATAAATCGTGCCATAGCTCCAAATATCGACTCTCTCGCCCGACGGCTTCTGGCTGTGATCAATGATTTCAACTTGTCCCTTGGGGACACGACGAGTCGCCTTCACATGTTGGTTCTTTCCAAGTTCGACCCTGTTCCAGCCGAATAACGGAGCAAGACAAAGAAATACGATTCTGCTGATCCAAGCCATGATCATTCAATCAGTTGATGGGACAGGATATGAAGTAACAACCGTCTTGCAGTCCGGTTGTAGGACAAGTAGGTTCGTCGCCGTCTCATTTCCGGATGCGTCCCAACCGACGAACCAGTTTGGAGCAGTACCTGTAAAGAAGAAGTCAACGGTGTTTGTGCCGGGATCGTACACTTCTGCTCCAAACAGAAAGGTGAGAAAATTCGTGCCGACCACCTGCCAAAAGTAAGAGGCAGAGTACTGGGACTTGCCAGGCGTCGTTCCGTGCATATGATTCTCGATGATATGGTCCTCAGTGCTCTGAGTGTTGCCTTTGTGCAGGAGCTGCGAGTAGTCCAGGTTGGCCGCATTGGACACAGTCTGAGGGCACGGCCCACCGGACGTGGTCGCTACTGGGATCGTTGGCACGGGTCCGCAGTTAGAGTTCCACGCGCCGCCGTCCTGGGCAAAGGACATGATGAGGGCTTGGCAGACCATGTCCTGAGCGGTGGGACCGGCGTATGTACCTATCTCAGCGAAAGTCTCCTGGTCCTGACATATTGGGTCGCAGTACCAACCTCCGTCGTACTCTCCAATATCGACAAAGCCAAAGTCATCCAATCCCGTTGGATCAAGGCGATTGGCCGGGTCGCCGGCGGTATAAGCGTACCGATTCCAGCTTGTGGGGTTATCTGGCCGGGCCGCTTGAAGTCCAGCAGGGTCCGGTGTCATGAACCGGCCATACTGATTCGAGTAGTAGCGGTTGTTGGCATAATCGAGCCCGCTGGCTGAGTCGCGCCAGTAGGTCGCATAGCTCCACGTGTCCTGCGGGTTGTTCGATCCCTTAGCCTCGCCCCAGGGATAGAAATCGCCCGCCGATCCCAGCCGGTCCTGTGGCGCCAGGCGCTTGCCGCCGAAGTACCGGTCGCTCGTCATGAGCGTCACGTAGATCGTCGGCGTGCTGGTCTGCACAACGTTGATCTGATATGCTCCGAGCTTCTGGCCACCCGGCGTGAAGTAGTAGACCGTGTACGCGTTGCGGTTGTTCAGCGGGTCGAGCGTTCCGGGCCAGCTCCAGTTGCGCTTGTTTTGTGCGTCGTAAGCGTATTGAATGCCATTGCTGTTGCCTACTTGGATGATCCGGTTCTCGACGTCGTAGGTGTAGCCCGGTTCGTTGCCGTTAGCGTCCTCGCCTCCCAGGTGGTTGGTGTTCGGATTCGGCGCCACCGACAAGGTCGGGCCGGAACCGGCGGTGACGGTCTTCGCGGTCAAGTTTCCGAAACCGTCGTAGGTGTATGCCTCGCCCCAGGTGCTGCCCGCCGAGGCCGAGGCCAGGCGGTTCAGCGAATCGTATTGGTAGGTCACGGTCTCACCGCTCACGGCATTATATTTCGACGCAATCTTCCCGTTGTTGGTTCCCGTGGAGTAATTGTACGCCAGATTCTCTGCGCCATTGTTCAGGCCTGTGAGCTGGCCCAACGTGTTGTAGGTACGGGTCTCACTGTATGTTCCGGGAACTGTCAAGGTGAGGAGCTGATTGGCGGGATTATAGGTGACGTTGTTGACTACCGCCGCGTTATTGTTGTTGGCGTCGGTCATACCACTCAACCGGTTCATCGCGTCGTAAGAATAATTGTAGCTCGCGCCGGGATAGGTCCCGATTCCGGAGGGATTGCCGTTATAGAAGGAGTTGTTCGTCGTGGTGGGATACGTCATCGCCGTCAGCTTGCCCTCGTTGTTGTACGTATAGGCCGAGTCCAGATTGAGCGATAGATTGGTGTAAAAGTTCTGGCCGTGGATTTGATATCGAACATTCGCTTCAGTAACTTTCATTCTTTTGCCGGAGGCAAGACCGGATTGCGTATATGCGAATTCGTCCACCAAATTGATGGTACCGTACGCCCCGTTGGGATAGGTGGGCGCGATGCCTGGATACTGGACGGCCACGAGCCGCCCAGCCGTGTAGCCCGAATAGCTGCTGTCGATAGTGTTTGTATCGTAGATGAAGGTACGCAACACTTGGGCGCCGCCGGGCGCATTGGCCCACGTGACCGAAGTCAGCCGATTGTAGCTATCGTACTGGTAGGTGAGCTGCTGGCCTTTGGCGTCGGTTTTCGAGGCAAGCGTGTGATTGCCGTTGTAGGTGTAGGTGACCGTGCCGTTTTCCGGGTTGGTGGCGCTCAGCAGGAACGCGCCCACGGTGTGGCTGCTGGTGTAGTTGAAGGTGCGAGTCTGAGTATAGGCGCCGCGCGGCACACTGACGCCCGCCAGATGGTTCAGAACATCGTAGGTATAGGTGGTGGTCACGTTGCCTAACGCCGGATCGGGCTCGACTACGGTGGTCAGGTTGCCCATAGCGTCCATCGTGAAAGTCTTCCATTTGCCGGCCGGATCGGTGACGGTCACCGTGTTGCCCTGGTAGACGTACGTGGTGGCGCTGCCGTCGGGCAAGGTCACGCTGAGGGTGCGTCCGGAAGCATCGTAAGCGTAGGTAGTCCAATATACAGTCCCACCCGTCGTCCAGGGCTCGGACTGCTGGATCACTTTGCCCAGCGGCGAGCAGCCGCAGGGGCCGTAGACCGTCTGTACCACCGATAGGGCGCTGCCGCCGGCGGTATTCGTTTGAAATGTATGCCCGAAACCATCCAGGAAGTTTGTCACGGTGTGAGTGTTCGTGCTCGCGCTCTTGTATGGCGGCGAGGCGGTGTCGGCGTAAGTGTAGGTTGTCACGGCACCGTAGGGCGAGGTGGTTGTGGAAGGCCGTGCGTTCGTGTCGTAGCTCAAGGAGCCTTGATCGCCGTTAGGTCCCGTCGCCGTGCTCGGACCGAGGAAGGTGCTCCAGGTCATACTGGAGTTCAGCGAGTTGGTTGTCATCTGATCCGGCGCGGCGAAGTTCGTCAAAGAACTAGTTGTTGCCGTGGTCGTGACGCCATTGTTGGTTGTCTTCGTTACGTTGCCGCCGATGTCGTACCACATGCTGGTGCTCGTCGTGGGACTGGAAGAGCTGGTGACATCGCCCCGGTAGAGAAAAGACGTGCCGTAATTGGTGTCGTGCTCGTACATCCCCGTCACGTTTGTCAGGGTGTTGCCGTCGTAGCCGTTCGAGACCAAAGTGGCGCTATTTGTCCCATCTGATACAGAGCTGCTCGTCAGGCGATTAAGGATGTAGCGGGACGAATATTGCGAGCCGGTTAAGTATGTATTGGTATAGGTGCGCGCCGGCGTTGAGAGATTTCCAAAGTCATAGACCTTCGCTTGCGTCAGATTGCCGTACTGATCCAGGGTCTGCGTCGTCTGCTTTTGAGCCTGGTAGCTCTGGCCCGGATCAAGCGTGGTCAACGTCGTGCCGATATAGGGGTTGAGGGTTGTCGCTGTCTGCGCCCAGGTAAAATCCCGGTGCGAGAGCGCGGTGTGGCTTGGTAGCTGGCGCTCTTCATAGCTGAGCTGAAGGCCGGCGTTGAACTGGTTCACGTCGGTCTGGAACGTCCAATACTTCTCAGCGTTGGCCGGCAGGTCGTCGAGCGTTGCCGACGAGTGCACCTGATAGGAAGAATCATTGGCGCGGATGAGCTGGATGGCGGTCTCCGTAGCGCCGCTCGACAGCGAGACGTAGCGGTTCTGCACTTCCCGTTGCGTCACGCCCGAGAGCGTGTATGAGGTGTAGGACCAGCGCAGGTGCCCGCCATAGGGAGTCGCCATCTCGTCGAGTTCGCCCGAACCGCTGGAGTCGTACGTGAACGAAGTGGGATTCAGCGACGGGCGCTTAGCCGTAAGCAGCCAGTAGACCGCCGGATAGGTTGTGACGCCGTCGAACGGCGAGACGAGCGCTTGGGCTGTGCTCGTATACGTGAGCGTGACATCTTCCCCGGATTGGATATGGTTCGTGATGTGCGTAAGATGCGGGAAGGGGTCGCCGGTGTTGAGAACCGTGTAGTTGAATGTGTAGTCGGACGATCCCTTGCCGCGCACGTCTTCGATGGTGTTGATGCGCGAGCTCGTATTGGTTTGGCTCGAACCGAACCCCGCGAGATACGTGATGACGATCTGGTTGCCATTCGTGTCTTCCATGAGGGTCGGGTACATGGTGCCGGTGTCCGGTTCGAGGCCATATGAGGTGCAGCCCATGACCCAGAAGCTGCCGTCGCGGAAATGGAGCGTGTTGGCGTTGGAATCGTAGAAGACGTAAATGCCTTCCTGGGAGCTCCACACGCCACTATTGTTGACGTTGAGACGGTATTCGGCGCCGCTTGAATCGACAAAGAGGTAGTGGTCGAGCGTCCAGTTTGTGCTGTAGATGGGCGTGAGCGATCCGGCTTGCAACCGCCAACCATAACCGTAACCGAGATCGGCGCCTAGTTGCCAAGTGCCGGCCGAGTCCTGCCGCCACGTCTGTGAGTTGTAGTTGAGGCTGAAGCCTACGCCCCATCCGCCGCGGCCCAAGGGCTTCAAGAGCGGCATGGTGTAGTTGAGATTCCCCGACCGCATGTCAATCTGCTCGCCTCCGGCGCCCCAATAGGAACCTGCCGGTCGCACGCCGACTTCGCCCGCCGCGGCAACACCGCCAAATGGAGGCGTTATGGGGTAAGGTGTCGAGGCTTGGTTGAAGTGATAGTCGACGGGATTGATCGAGTAGTTATAGTCAGTGCCTGAAATTATGGTGGTGTCCGTGAAGCTCGTGGATGTGGTCTCGGTGAGCAAGGCGCCATTGCGCAAAATCCGATAGGCGTAGAGGCCGGTTCCGTTTGGGTCGTCCGTCACGGCTTGCCACTGTAAGCCGACTTGGCCGGGCCCGAACGAGACCGTAGGGGTTGGCACAGCCGAGGGAGCCACGGTGTCCAGATGCCCGATGTCGACTGCCGTGATGCCATCCGATGAGGGAGCCTTGCTAACTTTGATGCCGGGCTGGCCCGACACGATCTGAGTGTCGTAAACGGTCGCGTATAATACGTTGTCTATGTATACAAGGATGTAATTGCTCTGCGTGATTACGCTGCGGACCACCATGCCGCTATGGCAGGGAACCGACAGCGCGGAAAGCGTGTGGTCCGAACCGTTAGCTATGAACTCGCCGATTCGAAGTGTAGCCGTGCATGAACTGCCAGATACGGTTGGACCAACTATGCTAACGTTATAAGCACTGCCCGTCCAACTGGTCCCCGAGTTTAAGGCGTTGGAAGTCGCCCGTAGGTAAGTATCGAAGTGAGCTGACGAAGTCTGGGAAATTGCGATAGTCGTGCGTACTTCGTACGCGTTGCTCGCGCCAGGGACGGTCGGGTTAAAGATCAGAGAGCCTGCAGAGCTCGACGTCACGAGGTTGTTTGATGCGCTGATCGTGCCGTTAGCGGTCCATTGGGAGGCGGTATAAGGATTGAGGAGGCTGGGGAAGTCGTAGACGTAGCCGGCGAGGCAGGCAACGGGCCAGCAGACGGCAAGTGCAAACAGTCGCAGCGTCTTCATGGGACCCTCACTCCGAAGTTTTGGATTGAGAATCCTTTTTTCAGCTTTTGAAATGCTGCTTCCGCGGCTTGTCTACTGTTCGTTCCCTTCAGGAACGTTTGTATCGTCGCGTCGGCCAGAATGGTCCGGAACGGTGTTTTGCTCCGCGCGACGAACTCCACGAGCGCGAACTTGCCGTCGTCACTTTGAACCATCGTGAATCCCAGAAACGGTGTGGAAGTGAGCGGCGCTGTGTCCGAAATGACGGGAGTATACATCGGCCGCACCGGGTCGGCCTCCGTTCCAGTCCCAATCATCGGTACGATCGCGATCACGCGTTCGTAGGTATTCCACGGATCGACGCGCGCCTGCGCTATAGCCGCACTGATCGAAGCGGCAAAACACACCACGAGCGCGACGGCTCTGTGAGCGTTCATCTGAGTCACCCCTAACTGAAAATGTAAGTGGCGGTCAACGAAGACTTGCCAGCGAAGATTATCTACGCAGTTACTAACGCTAGTCAAGTAAAAAGTGCATGACGAGGTGAAGATTAAGGTTCGGCTATCTCGGATAAGTGGCCTCCTTTAAGAGGCTTGTTCGGCTTTCCGAACATATCTCCAGAGATTCAGCTTCTTACGATCTATTGAATCCTTGCCTGCGCGCCACCCTTGTTCGGTTTTCCGAACAGCTGGGCGTTTTTTTGCAACCCGTTCACGCACCCTGTGGATAACTGCTCTTGCAAATTCGCCGCAGCCATGCTAGCCGCTCCTTGACGCCTCCCCTGGCGGACGTATCATAAAGGACGTTATGAGGCATCAATTGGGGGAGGAGGAAAACACAAAAAGAGACACCAAATCGGACAAAACTGGTTCGAAAGGAAGGCCGTGGGAGCCCGAGGTTTCGGCTGAGGACGACATTGACCCTGCCGACTTTTTCGATCCGGAGGAATTCGGCTACCGCCGTCGAGATTTTGATGCGCGCCGTCCATGAGTGTGGAGCTCGTGCCAATCCCATCGCGGGACCTCGCGCGCGCCGGACTCGACCGGTTGCCGGCCGCGATTGCGCGCGCGGGTGAAGCCGCCGCCTGGCGCTTCATCGAGTTCTTTACCGCCACAATCCGGAACCGGAACACGCGGGCCGCGTATGCCGAGGCCGTCCTGCAATTCTTCGCCTGGTGCGAAAAGCACCGCGTACGGACCCTCGAAGAGATCCGCCCGGTCGTAATCGCCGCGTATATCGAAAACCATCCGGGAGCGGCGCCCACCGTGAAGCAGCATCTCGCCGCGATCCGCATGCTCTTCGATTTCCTGGTGACGGGACAAATCGTTCCCATGAACCCGGCCGCGTCGGTGCGAGGCCCGAAGCACGTCGTCCGGCGCGGGAAGACTCCCGTGCTGACCGCTGACCAGGCGCGGACGCTCCTCGATTCGATCAAAACGGATTCCATCGTCGGTCTCCGTGATCGCGCGATCATCGGCCTCATGTGCTACACCTTCGCGCGCGTCTCGGCAATGGTCCACATGCAAATCGAAGATTATTACGAGAACGGAAAGCGCTCGTGGGTGCGGCTGCATGAAAAGGGCGGCAAGCGGCATGAAGTCCCCTGCCACCACCATGCCGAGGAGTACCTCGACGCGTATCTCGATGGTGCGGGCATACGGGACGACAAGAAGTCGCCGCTCTTTCGGAGCATCGACAAGCGGCGGCAGCTTACGGCGAATCCGATGACGCGCACGGATGTGCTGCGGATGGTGAAGCGCCGGGCGCTTGAGGCCGGACTCCCGTCTTCCACCTGCTGCCACACCTTCCGGGCAACCGGCATCACCGCGTACTTGGAGAACGGCGGCACGCTCGAAAACGCGGCCATGATCGCGGCGCACGAATCGCCGCGGACGACGAAGCTCTACGACCGCACGGGTGACGAGATCACGCTCGATGAGGTGGAACGGATCGCTATCTAAACTCTATTTGCGGACTTCCAGTGGCCCTTTTTGCTTGCACGTTTCCGGGTATATAATTGGCGCGTTAGTTGCCCTTGCAAGGAGGGGCTATGATCATTACGAAGCGACATCTCCCCCGCCGGACCTTCCTGCGGGGTCTCAGCTTGGCCCTACCATTGCTTGATGCAATGGTTCCAGCCCAAGCAGCCGCGGCATCCGCGATAGGGGCCCGCCCGAAATATTGTTTCAAAACCGGAGCTTGTTGTCCCACCAAGCTGCCGACGATTGAGAGTCGCCGTGCTGAGATCGTAATGAACAATCACCCAATAGTGAAACTTTTCTTTGCGCCGCTCTTTGGCGCCGCCGCCGGCGCGGGGAACTCGCCCCCCGAGCGCCGCACTCGATCGACAAAGCAGCCGCCTAAAGGCGAAGAGCGCGAACCGGATAACATAAACACCTCATATCAAGCCGAGTTGAGAAGTTCGGATTCTCGCTTACCTGGGATCGGATTGCATCTAGAGGAAATCGGAAGGTTCTGCGACGCCCGATTGGCCGCAATGGTTGAAGCAGTTCAGAAGATTGGCTTTTGGCCGGTTTTTGCAATAGCCCTACTTCTGTTGACGTTCGCAGGATTTGCCATGTGGGAGTCTCAGAGTCTCTTGCGCGACATTTTCCGCGAATTTTTGAATTACGTGGCCACCCTGGAGGTGGCCACGATTCTCACGATCCTATCGTTGAGTTCAACACGCTGGCTCGGAGGAGGTCAGCCGGACCACAGGATTTTTGTTCTGCTAATGGTTCGCCTGTGAACGCGTGTTCAGCGGCCGAGGTGCGCCGTGCGCCTTCATTGTGTATGGATTCCGCTTCTTCGCCCAGTAGTCTTTCATCCGCTTTGCTTGCGCTCGCTTTCGGGATGCGCTCCAATTCCGTTTCTTGGGCACTCGGGTCTTCACAACGGTGGGTGGAGCGGGCGATCCAGCGAGCAGAGGATTTTTCGGAGGTCTGCCCCTGCGTTTTACGCCTTCTTGAAGTGCGGCAATTGCGCGGTTGAGCTTGTCTCGTTCCTGGATCAAAAGTGCAAGGATATGTTCTGTCGGCATCTAGCCGATAGTAGCAGGTTTAGCCAAGATCCCAGAGAGGCTACCTTATGCTTTCGTTTGCGTCCACATAAGCACGCGTCACTGGACCAAAGTATCCAGTCGCGGGGATGCCGATCGATGCCTGGTATTCTTTGAGCGCATTGAGGGTGAGGTAGCCGAAGACCTGGGTTGCCCCGTGGGAGGCGAGCTTTCTCGCTGCGGGGCCGACGTTCTGCTGGATCAGAAATCTCTGGAGGGATTGGACATCGAGTCCTCTATCCCAGAGGGAGAGGTTACGGGAGAAGGAAGAAGATCCTGATGTCGAGATGCCAGATATCGTGATCCCTTGGTTTGCTGCTTCTGCAAGGAGGGATTGGAGCTTGGCTTCGAGGAGAGCTAGAGTTGCTTGGAGGGAAAGGACTGAAGTTGAGGATTGGGTCGGGGCTGGGATGATTGTTGACGCGGCACCTGATGAGGTTGGATTCGTCGAGCTTGGTGCAATCCAGTAGTTGGGAATGCCGTAGGCGGAAGCGACACCGACCGAAGGCAGGGCGGGCGATGAGCTCGTATCGTTATTGGACCTGACGCATTGGGTTCCGGTGGGGATGATGGTGTAGGCTGCGGAACCTGATGATTGGGAGATCGTGGTGCTTGCGACACCATTCGTGCAGGACGTTGAGTCCGTTCCTCCACCTGCGCTTGCGCTGATCGAAAGGTCGCTTGTGTTTGCCGTGAGGATGAAGCTACCTCCGGTACTCGATGACATCGTAATTACGACGCTCGTTGCGTTTACGACCAATTGGTCAGCAAGAGAGCCTGAGGCGATGGTGAGCGTCTCAGCCGGTGATGAGATAGAAATGTTGACCTGGGTGGCATACGTGAGCGGAGCAGCGAGGGCGACCGGAGCGCAAAAAAGAACACTCAGGAAAAGAATACCCAAAGACGGCAAGATTATATGAATATGATTCCGGAGCATTTACATGGTTAATGATAACAAATGGGGTATGAGTTACTTGCGATTCGACTACCCCCTAACATCAATGCTATAACGCAGTCAATTGGGCGCGCGTCTTCGGCCCCACCACTCCATAGCCCGTGGTGTCTGGCGTGCCATAAGAGATGACGCCGTATTTTGATTGGAACGCTTGGACGCCCTGTTCGGTAAGACTGCCGTAGTAGCCGGTGACAGGTCCCGTGTAGTCGCCGTCTTTTGTTAGCAGATTCTGGAGGGTGGTGACGTCTGTCCCCGAGTCGCCGGGGGCAAGCGTCCGCGTGATGGAAGCCGCGGAGGTGGATGGCACTAATGGTTGTGCCCCCCCGCCAATCAAACTGTTGAGCTTCGCCCGCGTGAGAGGACCTACGAAGCCGGAATTGGGCGATATCTGGTTGGCTGATTGGAATATAATGACCCCTCGCCTCGTGAGGGGGCCGAAGTAGCCAGTGGGCGTCGTTTTGAGGTAACCCCATTGGACAAGGAGGCCCTGGAGTTCCGTAACGTCTGGTCCTTTACTTCCCACCGTGAGGTTGCGTGTAAAGAGAGGTAGTGACAAAGAGGCCGGCGGCGCGAAGTCCGTAGTGAAGATGAGATCTGGTGAGGAGGCCGTTTGTCCTCCTGCCAGGGAAACCGCCTTCATATGGTAGGTCGCGCCGGAGATGAGATTCGTGAGATTGAAGTAGACGGAGGTGAAGGGGAGGGACGCCATAGTGGTTGACCCATAGGAGGTCGAGGTGCCGTAGAAAAGCTGGGTTACGGCGGCGAGAGAGGTCGTAACCGTCACCTTGGCGGTCGTTTGGGTCGTCGTGACAGAGGCTGTCACGGAGAAGGGCGGGAGAGAACTGCCACCACCGCTTCCACCTGAAGAACCACCGCCGGAACTTCCTCCGCCTCCTGATGATCCGCCTCCACCTGACGATGACCCTCCCCCGCCGCCTCCTGACGAACCTCCGCCTCCGGACGTCGGTGCAGAGATGGTGATCATCTGTTGGGCTTGGGAAGGTGGTGCGCTCCCCTGTTCAATGATGACCTTTGCGAGGTAGGCGCCCGCACTTTGGTAAGAGCAGAGGTTTGACGCCGTGTAACTGGTCGCCGTCGCGGCATTCAGGGTAAAGTCGGCGGGGCTCGTGATGTTGGTGCCCATGTCGCTGCGGTTGCAGTAGAAGGTGTAATTGATCGTGCCTTGGGCGGTACCCGTGGCGCTTGCCGTAAGAGAGACCGTGATGGGGGCGGCGCCGGAACTTTGGGATGCGGAGAGCGTCGCCGTGAGGATTTGCGCGGCGTTTGATACGGTGACGCTGACATTGGGGGAAGATCCGATGTTCCCTGCCGCATCGTACGCTTTCGTCATGAGAATGTGCGTACCATTGGCTACCCCGGCAGCATCCCAGTTCCAGGTGTAGGGCGATGTTATGTCGGTGGTTTGCAGAATTCCATCGAGATAGAATTCGACTTTGGTGACGCCTATGTTGTCAGAGGCAGTGGCGGAGACGGAGACCGTACTGGAGACCGTGGCGTTGTTCTGAGGCGAAGCGATGGAGATCGTGGGAGGAGTTGTGTCAGGTAGGGATTGGGTCGTCGCGTTCACGCCAGCTGACCGAGAAGAGGTGTTGTTCTGGGTGTCGTAGGCGTCGATGCTGAAGGTGTATGTCGTGCTGGCAGAGAGGCCGGTTGCGGTGTAGCTCGTGCTTGCAGCGGTGCCGATCTTGCTGTTCGCTTGGTAGATGTTATAGCCGGAGACGGGATAGGTTCCAGGAGTGGATGCGATCCACGAGAGAGATGCGGTTGACGTCGTGGTTCCCGTGACCGAGAGATTGGTGGGGGTCGAAGGGTTCGTGGAGGTGGCAGCTGATGCGAACTGATAGGCGCCAGTGTCCCAAAGCCCACCTGTGGGCCGAAGCGCCTCATTGAAATCTTTGGTGATGTCGGTACATCCGGAGCAGGAAGCGGCGATATTCACGCCAGCGTCGATTGTCGCGCCATCGCTATTTGGTGCAAACTCATTACTGAATAAATAGCCCTGAGCATTGGCAGTCGAGTTCGTTTGAGTAAGGTTGTTCGAGAAGGTATTCACATTGGTCGTATTTGCGAAGTTCCAGGCCGTAGAGCCATCCAATATGCAATGGTTGTTCTGGTACGTAACGCTGGTAACTTGAGGGCCGCCGCGATTGACAGTATCTCCGCAGCCGACCGTGGTGACTCCAGGCCGAATATCGAAAGTGTTATTGAATACGTATGTATTACTGACTTGGCCACTTCCCTGATCCAGTGGATCGATGCTCACAATCCAATTGGTCGCGTTTGCGACAACATTGTCATACACATATTGGTCAACGTTGCCGGTTGAATCATACGGGCTCAGAAAAATGACCTCTGGGGTCTGGTTGTTGACAATAAGATTTCTGTAAATATAGGCTGCTCCGCTTTGTGCAACCTGATTCCCGTCGTATTCACCATTTTCTATGATGTTCGTGGACGGCTGTTCAGCCCCACTTGGTCCATGATCCCACGATCCCCACATATCATGAACATAGTTATCGTGAACACTCTTCCCTCCGTCAGGAGACAGGAAACTGGGGATCTCTCGTACCTCGTTGCCCGACAATGTCTGCCAACCCGAGGCTGCCTGACCGCAATTCGCGGCAATCGTTCCTCCGGCCCCCTGCGATCCGTTGAAACTGCTGGGCACCGTGATGTGAGTAGGGTCCACATATGTTGCTTGGACTGAAGGCAGGTTCGGCATATTATCTTCAGGTGTGTTGAGAACTGAGTTCACGCTGGTAATATGCGCCAAGAACCCGCCGATGTTTGCGATATTGTTTATATTGAACGATGCTGAGGTCGTTATCGTCGCCGTGGTTCCATTGCCGCTGACGGCAGACACGGGCCAGCTCAGACAGCCATTCTCATTGTGAAAGACGGAGTTCTGGAGCGTGGTATTCGCGATTGAGGCCACGCCGGACAGGAACATCAATACTCCGCCATCAATCCCCTCTACGTTCGTTGATGAGGCCAGCGTCCACCCATGGACGTCGAGATTGTTAATCATCACCTGAGAACAATTGATGGCTCCGACGCTCTCTTCCCCACTGGGACTGATTAAGAGATTACGCATCTCAAAACTGTCGATGGTGACATAGGCAGGGTTGCCGTTGCCGCTACCCATGGCGGGACAGTCCAGATACATGAATTGATAGTGCGACGCGAAAGGAGCGCTACCAGCGTCGAGGATGGGCCGTGTCCAAGAAGAACCACTGTACCAAGTCGGATCGACCCCGTAGTAGTCCCAGGCGGATGCGCTACCGCCTTGCGTGATGCGCATGTAAAAGTTCGTGCCGGTCCAAGTGTCACCACCCTTGAATATGTAGCAATCGCCTGGCGTATGGGTATAGGTACCAGTCCACGTTTGCATCAGGGGGTGATGGGCCCAAGGAGTGCTCTTCGAAGTGCCATTATTGGAATCGTTACCATTGGAGGCGATATAGAATGTGTGGACGCAGGTACTTGGAGCGCCGAGGACAGTGCCAACCTGAGCTTCAGAATTCGAGGGGCCGAGACAAACCAGTAAGGAGACGCTGATTAAAACAATAATTTCGATCTTCTTTGCGGGTTTCACCTTTCGTGTCGCCTGGGCACCATTCATCTCACGGTTGGAAGTAAAAAGCCGGAAGGTTTGTGGAGCCATGGACCCAACCCGTCAGCGTTCCGAGACTCGCATTAAGGGTGCCTGCCGAAACGGCACTCGCTCCAGTGGCGTACTCTGGTGAAGCGCCGTTTCCCTGAATCAGATCTGCTTGATACCAAGTGCGACTGAGGCCGAACACGCCCACAGACGCTGAGCCACTGCAAGTCCATGCCGTCCAATATACGGCAGGGCTAAGCGTAACTCCCGTGGACGTTGCCGTGACGGCGCCAGTGCTTGAGGTGTTCAAGGGCGCATGCCAAAGCAAAGTGCCGCTCGCATTATAGATACCGATGTCGCATTGCGTGCTTGTGACAGCATTGCTAACGTACCCGGACACTCTCCTCACGGTGATCGTAAAAGGAATAACAACCTGGCAAGCTCGAACCTCTGTGGTCGAAAGAACGATTGATTGTGTGCCCACTAAGTCTGAGGATGGAGGCGCCACGAGGCAAGCATAAAAGCCCCCCTGGTCCGCCGTCGAGAGGACCGCACCGCTGGCAGCCGCCGGTGCCCAGCTGTTGCCATTGTAGGTCAAAACTTGATTCGTACTCGGCGCTGTACTTGAGACGCTTACTCCTTGAAGCACGGTGGTATTCAGCGTTGTCGTCGCATTCACGACACCCGATACATTTACAGTTAGATAGTTGGCAGTCGACGTGCCAATCCCGGTAATCGACAGGTTTGTCGTCGTCGCCTGGCCGGTGATCGTGGTTGATACCAGCGATACTACTCCTCCCGATTGTGTCAGCGGCCCTTGGATCGTGAAGAGGCCTGTTCCGGTCTTAATGGGACCGTTGTTCGTAGTCTGGAGGGAAAGGGTGCTTGCGCCGACGTCAAGGGTGGTCGACGCCGCTCCGGTAATAGTATTGAAGGAGCTGTCTCCCGTGATGGAATTTGAAGTGAGAGTGAGGGAGGCGTAGGCGATACTTAACGCGAGGCCTGAAAAAAGCCCTACGAAGAGAGAGAGGAAGACCTTCTTATTATGGAACCGGGAGGTAGAAGACCTCATGGGTTGAAGGAAGTAGGTTTATAAGGAGAGGAGAGTTTCCTCATTGATCATAACACAACGTGAGTTGTGCAATAAATAGCACGTGTTTATAAGTCCTCGCGTCTCAGATATATGAGGAATCTCACAAATCGGCGTTGCTCGTATAAAGAGCATTCATCTCCGACGTGCTTAATGAGCGACTGTAGATGCGAATATCTTGAATATCGCCGACGAAAGGGTAACCGCTGTCGCTTCCGAGCTGGCCGATTCCGAGATACAAGTTGTGATTTTGAATCGCGATTCCTGCGGCTACGGTCGAACTGCCATCGACGTAAAATGTCGTATTATCACCACTAGCTGCCACGCAGGCGTAATGCCACATATTCAACGAAACCGTCAATGGGTTACTGGTAACCACATTACTACCGGAGTAGAATGCCAGATAAGCCAATCCCGTGACATAGAATCCGTAGTCGTAGATAGAGGCGTCTGTCTTGGCAGCAATAAATTCTGAAAGGCCGTTCGTATTAATCCATGCACAAATCGAAACGGCACCGGTCAATTGCAGGTTTGTTGGATTTCCTATGCCTACCTCGCTGAACCCTGGAGAAAATTGGAGAGCGCTTCCATACCTGCCTGACGTCCATGTTGGGCCCTGTATACTGCCTGTCGCATTGTTCCCCGAATAGTCATACGCCACCGATCCTGTCCCCTCATCAAATGTCCAGTAGCCGACCAGAGATGGGTCGCCATAATCGAGGGGTTCTAGGGCGAGGTTGTTGCCGAGCTCATGGAGCGACGCCAGATGTCCTCCATCGGTCGAGACGAGGTCTTTCGATCCGCCGAGCTGGTATTGCGAGTCTTCCATGGCTTCGGTGAGCTCCCACTGGCCGTTCGAAGTCACGTAGGTGTAGTAGTCGCGGGATAACGTAGTGTTCACGGGATCTACGGGAAGCTTTTCGATCGGACTTCCGCTCGAGAGGGAGGAGAAGTTCACGGGGACCCAGCCCGTGCCGTCGGTCGCGCGGTAAGTGGACGTCGCCGCGCAGTGATAGGTCCAACCGGCGGGAAGGGTGAGCATGCCAAGGCCTTGACACTCATCTCCCGCGGTCGAGGTGGCCGCTGGATCAGGGATAGAGACGTAGACGATATTCGGAGACCCAAACAAGTCCCCTCCCTGGGCCTCGTAGATGTTCAATGTCTCATTCAGGGTGCTGAGGTCGGAGAGACGGTTCGTATCCCGTGCCCGCTGGAGGAGGTTGGGGGCATCGAGGATGAGGATAACGACGACGGCGAGGATCGCAAGCACCGCAATCACAATCAGAAGCTCGATCAGGGTGAATCCTTTACTCATGAGAAAGGAGAAGTCTTATGCGACATCCGCCACGGCGACACTCCCGCCCGGCTCTTCCTGCGGCGGATCGGAAACCAGTTCGACCATCATGGGTTCCTGCATCGCGGGCGCCACCTCCGGTTCGGGTGCTGTTGTTGTTGCTTCCTCGATTCCCGGTTCGGCCGGCACGGCTATTGCCGCTCCTGGTTCAGTCGTCGGAGCGAGATCTCCAGGGACAGCGCCGCTATCGATCGCTGTCACAGGACTCTCAGCCTGCGGCTCGGCAGCGGGGAGTTCAACCTCTGGCACCGTCTCCGGTGTCCCCTGTCCCCCAGTGGCCTGGGCCACCTGCTCGTCGATGCTCGCTGGCTGGGCCGCCGAGGGCCCAACTAATTTCAATAAAGAAAAGTCAGTCCCCCGCTTTTTGCGGTCACGGAATTCTTCGAGGGTGAGGAAGGTGAGCTGCTTCCTGATTTCGTTCCTGGCCTCGGCTCGGGCGATGCTTTCGCTCGCGAAGGTGTATTTCTCACGGTCTTCTTTCCATCGGGCGTTCTTGATCTCTTCGAAGAGGGCTGGGTTTGCGGCGATGGCTCGGTCAATTTCTGCCT
Organism: Bryobacteraceae bacterium; assembly: GCA_035501155.1. Classification (GTDB taxonomy): domain Bacteria; phylum Acidobacteriota; class Terriglobia; order Bryobacterales; family Bryobacteraceae; genus Palsa-89. The sequence goes on along the minus strand of DATJWO010000019.1, from coordinate 37,707 downwards.
CGCGGTAGTCGTCGTACGCCCATTCAAGCTGTTGCTCGGCTTCCTTGGCGGCACGCTGCGCTCGCTCCTCCCGTTCGCGCTCTTCACGGGCTTTGCGCTCCGCGCTCGTTTCGAAGCCGTCGGGGACGGGGGTGTTGAGCTCGATAAGGCGGATGATGAAGCCGGCCGGGTTCCGGACCGGGTTGGGAGAATTTTGAAGCTGCTGGATGGTTTGCTCCGCGTGTTCGAGCTGCGCGATGAGATGCTTGTCCTGGCCGGGTTTCAGGTTTGCAAGGAGTGCCCGAGCTTTGTCCTCCGCGATGCCGCGGCGGGTGATCTCGGAGGCAAGAACCGGATCGAAGCTTTGTTGTATGGCGAGTGGTTTAGATTGTTGTTGGCTTTCGCGCGACGAAGCTCGCAATCGGTGCGATTGATTGTCCCCCGCTTGAGTCACCCTCGCTTCAAGCGCTTTTCGGGGTCTGCGTCCATGCGCAACAGCGAATTCCACCTGCGCCTTCGGACCGGGGCTGAGATACAGAATCCAATCGGGGTTGTTGTCTGCGTCTATCGTCGGCTGATATCGCACGCCGACAATGTAGCCAGACTGTTTATGAGGGCGGATCACCTTCGCCATCTGGTCTTGTACAGGCTGCCGTTCGTAGTGCCGGAGCTGAGCCGAAAATGTGCAGTACTCGGAATATGCAATTTTTGCGTGAGGATAGTCATTTTTGATTGCCGAGAATATTTTGTAGCTGATGATCTCGTAGAACCGCTGGGCCGCCGGCGGAAGTTCTTTCATGTACGCGCGGTCGAGCGGACGAACGGGAGCGTTATTGAGGACCTCTCGGTAGGGTTCATTGAGAATTATGTAAACTGCATCTGCCCTCCTCCCGTCTGGAAGTTGCTCGCCCGTGAAGACAACGCTGTATCGGGTGAAATCTGCTTCAAGAGTTTTCTTCCCGCCATCGTTTCCCCGATACTCGAATTTCGCCGTGATGAACGCACTTGCATTTTGGCGAAGAGCCCGGCGAACTTTGTTCGTATCTCCGCCGAGGTCAAGCTGATCAGCAACATCACGAAGGCTCCCTAGACAGATCATCTTGGGAATGGGTCTCCCCTGCTCGTCGATGTGATGGTTGATGACGATCGTGTCGAGTTTGTAGGCGAGCTGCCGAGCCTGACCATACCGATCGCTGTAAGAGACAATCCATTTCAAGTCGACCTTACCGTCAGGGGTGGTTTTGAGAATTTGGATGTTCACATTCCCTCTCTTCGCGAGGTTGTGAACCGGGAGCCGGGAGAGTACCGTTTCAGTTCGGATGATGTCGAGCGCGGCGGGCTCATTGTCGGTTGTGGAACCCGGCCGGCGTACCTCCCCTATTTCATTACTTGGAGTCTCCATTCCTTTTTGAAAATATTTCATCAGCATCAGATTTCGATCTGTTGTTGATGTTGTCTTTAAGTCTATACAGAGTTAAAGAGTTAGGCAATGCTAAATCCTATACAGATCAATCACTTAGGCCGTTTTTGTAGCGCGAAAGCATGCATAGTGTAGAGCCTTTGCGTGCAGAGCGTAGAGCCAAAGCGTGCATCCTGTAGCGTCATAGCGTGCGGTTCGTAGAGCCAAAGCGTGCATATCCGTAGAGCCTTTGCGTGCATGGCGTAGCGCAAAAGCGTGCGAGTGACATCGTTGTAGTTTGACGCTACGCTCTGATCCTAAACTCGACACAGAAGGGGATAGCCATGAGTGGATTTGAAGAGAACGCAATCGTGATTACTCTCGCCGTTTGACAGAAAAGTGGACTCGCCTTAGGGTTTACCCGGTACCTCAAAAGGAGGGTAAATCATTATGGACTGGGTAAGCTTCGACGAGATCAAAAAGACGGTCTCCCTGCAAATGGTGCTGGAGCGCTACGGCATCCCATTGCGGAAGGTGGGACCGGGAACGCTTCGCGGCAAGTGTCCGCTTCCCATGCACCGATCGGAAACGAGCAAAGAAAGTTTCACTGCCACACTCACCAAAGGCACTGGCGGTGCCTGGGCATGCCAGTCACAGTCATGCATCAAAGCCCGTGGTCGCGTCGGCGGGAACGTGCTCGATTTTGTCGCCGCGATGGAACAGTGTTCCGTCCGCGATGCGGCGATCAAACTGCAAATGTGGTTTCTCGTTCCCATGGCCGGCAACGGTATGGCAGCGGTGAGCAAGGAACCTCCCGCGGCAACTTCCGCGGGCAAGGAACCGGAGCACGATCTGGTTTCAAAAAAAGAAAACGATGGAGGAGGGGAGAGCGAATCGAACAAACCACTTTCGTTCACACTTCAAAATATCGATCACACTCACCCGTATCTGAGAGACAGGGGACTGACCGAAGAAACCGCGAAAACATTCGCCGTCGGATTCTTCCCCGGCAAGGGCTCGATGCACGACCGCATCGTGATTCCGATTAATAACCCGAAGGGCGAACTCGTCGCCTACGCGGGGAGAGCGATCGACGGATCGGAACCGCGCTACAAATTTCCGTCGGGATTTCACAAGTCGCAAGAGCTCTATAACCTGGATCGCGTGAAAGGGGAGGTGTCGGTCGTTCTTGTTGAGGGTTTCTTCGATTGCATGAAAGTGACGCAAGCGGGATACCCGTGTGTCGCGCTCATGGGTTCGACTATGAGCAAGGTACAGGAAGAACTTCTTGGAGAACATTTCGGCCATGTCGTCGTGATGCTTGATGGCGATGAAGCGGGGATGGGAGCGAGTGAAGAAATTGTGGAGCGACTGCGCCGCGTCGTCTATCAAGTGGATGTGGTCGCGCTCACTGATGGTGTGCAGCCCGACACCCTGAGCGAGCAAGAAGTTCGGGCGCTACTTGAGAGATAGGCGGCGGACGGCTGGTTCAATTCAGCCGTCTTTTTTGTACCTTTCACATGCCGGAATGGCAGGCTGTGAAGTGTTTGCTTTCTTTGGCCGATTGGTAGGGTATGCCGGGTGCGCCGAACTATCAACGCGGGTTCAATCGCATTTATCTCTCGTTGAGCGGCGTGTGGGTGATCGGATGCGTAGTTGTCTTCCTGTGCTACAACCCTTGGCAGTTGGGCAATGAGGCGCAAGGCAAGGATCATGCCGAAAGGTACATACAATACGCGCGGTGCGAAGATGAGGCTCGGGTTCTCCCCGCACAGCAATACGATGAAAGAGGAAAGCCGATTGAGCCGTTGTTGCCCGACCGTGGCCGCCGGCGTGCGGACGCGTTCAAGAAATGCGAGGCAGCATGGGAGATCTCACAGCAGGCCAACCTTAACCATCCATGGCTGCTGGATCAATACAAGGCGCGGTGGTGGGGGTTTCTTTTGGAGATCCTTATCGTCGGGCTATTTGTCCCGACTGCGTTGTATCTCATTTTTCGGATGGGAATATTCACACTTAGCAAGACGGCGCGCTGGGTGAGCGACGGATTTAAGCCAAACTAAGGCCTGGGGGAACAGGGCCTCAGGTGCTACGCCTTTCCCGTGCGCCGAAGCAGGAAACGGGAGATCCTTGCCTCCGCCTGTTGACGTGGCGCCGTGTATCGCTCGTTGCTCGTACGTTCGATCTTGCTGCGCCATTCCATGTTCGGCCCCCTGGTCGATGGGGGATAGGTGGTAATCTGTTCCGCCTCCGCCGGCCGGCATCCGTGGTCGTCGCAAATGAGTGTTCTCACCCACGCCCGATAGTCCGGAAGGTCCTGGATAATGGCGCCCGGAAACGCCATGGTGAATTCATCCCTGAGGCGCTCGGCGTCCGTGCTCGATACGCGGAATGCGATCAAGTTCGCTGCATTCGTGAAGATGGCGGCAGCGGTCTCGCGGCTCAGGCCCTCGATCGCTTGCGTGGCGATCGCAAGGGCCAAATTGAACTTCCTGGTTTCAGCAAGGATGGATTCAAAGTCACCGATGAAGTTCTGCGCTTCCTCGGCAAAGAGGAGATGGAATACGCGTTCCGACTCCGGAATGTCGGTGCGTGAGAGGGCCGCGAGCTTCTCCTGCATCACAATGAGCGATCCCAAAAGCATGGCGTTGTCCGCGCCGATAGCTCCTTTCGAGAGGTCGCAGAGGATGATCTTCCGGCTGTCCATCGCCTCACGGAAGTCGAAGCTTGAGCGCGGCTGGCCGATGACCGCGCGGAGGAGTGGATCTGTCGTAAAGGCACGAACCTTGTTGAGCACCGGCGAGATGGCTTCTTCTCGAAACCGGTTGTCCCATCGGTCATAGGTGTTATGGAAAAAATCGAGGACGGCGGGATTCCGGACGTCGGCGAGCGCCTGCGTGCGATACGCCGTATCGGTGAGGAGTTTCGGCAGCGCAAGGATGGAAACCGGGCGCGGTTGCTCGATCAACGCATGGAGGCCATTCCGCATGATGTCCTCCATGCGCGGGCCGAAGGACTCGGCCCAGAGCTTTTTGAAAATACCGATGACATTAGAGACGACGAGTCCGCGCTGTTCCTTTCGCCGACCGTCGAGCAGGTTGAGCGCGAAGGCGCGGTCCCGGTCTTTCGGATTGAAATACACGACGTCGTTCGTGCGGTGCCGGGGAATGTGGTTTTCGAGAACTTCATCGACGAGCTGGCCGTGGGGATCGACGACGGTCACGCCGTGGCCGGCGGCAATGTCCGACGCAAGGATATTCCGTAACAAGGAACTCTTGCCCGCGCCCGAGGCCCCAAAGAGCGCCAGGTGGCGGCGTCGCGCATCGGGCACGATGTAAACCGGCCTCCCGGTTCGGAAGGCATCTTCGCTGCGGCCGATGAGGACGGGGTCGAGACGCATTCAAGAAGTATAGAGCGCGTCGTTCGATGCGGTCGAACGCGATGTTGGGGATATCGCGTGGCGCTTGCGCCAAAATCCGATGTTTGTTGACGGATTGATGAGTCGCCCGTAAGATTCGGGGTAGTTCCTGCCTTAGGTGCGCGCCGACTGGCGCGCGCAATTCACACCACGATCTCATTGCGAGGAGACCTATATGCAAATGTCACTGAAGGACTGGCTTGCCCTGAATGGCTACGCGTCGGCGGACGAAGCGCTCGCCGATTACAGCGAAATGGACGACACGTACCCGGCATTGTGTTCGGAGGACTGCCAGGTTGAACCCGATGGGCACTGCGAGCACGGAGCGCCGTCATTGCTCCTTGCCGTGGGGCTTATCTGAAGGGGGAGCATTATGGCATCACCCAAATTTCCGCTGGGCCAGGTGGTCGCGACGCCCGGCGCCCTCCAGGCGTTCGGAGCGTCCGGTAATACTCCCCAGGAATTCTTGGACCGCCATGTGAGCGGCGATTGGGGCGAATTGGACAAAGAGGATGTCGCGGAGAATGAGCTGTCGCTCAAAGAAGGGCTCCGCATCCTCTCGGCCTATCATCTGCGGGATGGCACGAAGATCTGGATCATCACGGAGGCTGACCGATCGTCGACGTGCATTCTCCTGCCGGAAGAATATTAATAAAGAGGGCCGGCGAATCTCCGCTGGCCCACTCTTTGACCGACCGCAGTGCGCGTCGGTCTTTTAATTACCCATGCCGAAAACGTTCTTACCCCTGGAGTCCCCCAGAGGAGCGCGCACGCTCCGTGGGGGAGCAGGGGACCGCTCATCCAATGCCTGCGCGATTGGAAGAGGTCGCGCAACCATTACGGCCCGAAGGTCCTTCCACTCCTCGGGCCAATACAAAGCCAGCAGGCGACTCACCGTCGCGACCGCACCGTGGGTTCCTTGAGTGCACGGCACGGCGCGCGGTTCGCCGCGAAGCGGGTTTTTCCCCGCCGCGGTTGCAGGATGGGCGGTTACCGCTTATTACAGCCGAGGAAGCAGAATCCTGCAAGGCTACTTCTTCTTCGGGGGCATGAATCCTATCGGAGGCTTCGGGGGCTCGGGCGGCGGTTCCATGAGCTGGCGCAGGATGTCGAACACCACCTTGAGCTGGCGGTCATACTTCTTCTCCATCGTGGCGAGCCGTTCGGCGAGCTGTTTGTGGGTCGCGAGCATCTCTCGGAGCCGCACGAAGGTGCGCATGATCGCGATGTTTACCGCGATGGCGCGCTCGCTGTTCAAGACCGAGGAAAGCATGGCGACGCCCTGCTCCGTGAAGACGTAGGGCAGGGTTCGACGGCCGCCGCGGCCCGGCTTTGAGATCGCAATTTGCGATGTCAAAGATTCCGCCTCAGCGGCCGTAAGGCGGAACATGAAGTCTTCTGGAAAACGGCGGCGGTTCCTCTTCACCGCCTCGTTCAAGCGGAACGTGGGGACTTCGTAGAGCGCGGCGAGATGGGTATCGAGCATGACCTTGTGCCCGCGGATAAGAAGAATACGCCGTTCGATGATTTCAACGGGCATAAGTTCTTCACGCGGCGTTTTCTTTGTGGGCATGGATGCGGGGGATGTATATAAGGATAGGGTGTGGAGCTAGGGTGTCAATACTTACGGTCGGGTAGAAGGCTAATGGTTTCGGGCAGTTTGGCCGATGACGTGAGGAGCGGAGGAACGAAAGACATGACCGTTAAAGTACTATTGCTCGTGTTTAGCGTGGGCATTTCCTGTTATCCTGCTGAGCTGCGTGTTGGAGGAAACGCTCCACGGATTTTCATCGAACCACAAAACGGATTTGAGTCATATATTTCTGCCGCGATCGTCAAAAAGCACGTTCCTGCGGTGGTCACCGAGAACAAGGACGAGACTCGGTTTATTCTCACGAGCGCCGTTGTGGCGAAAGAGGAGAGCGCTGGCTCTAAGATAGCCCGCTGCCTCTTCGCGTACTGCGTCGGTATGGAGGGAACGCAAACCGCCACCGTTCAACTGGTCGATGCCAAGACCCAAGAGGTTGTGTGGGCATATAACGTGCGTAAGGGGTCTGCGAGCGCTTACCAGAGCACGGCTGAGGCGATTGCGAAGCACCTGAAGGACTTCTTAGAAAAACATCCGCAGTGAAGAAGGGCAGCCCTCGGCGACGGGCCGAAAACCGGCCGGATGCATTCGGGGGTTATTCCTCCTCTTCCACCTCGCGCTCGGCGATGAACGTGAGCAACTGTCTCGGGCTTACGATCTTCGTGGTGCGGTGCATTTTGGGGAAGTGACGGATGTTGCCGGTCACGAGATAGGGCGCCTGGGCAGTTTCCGCGCATTCGAGAAACCGGTTGTCGGATTCGTCCGTGGAGAGCGCGAGCCGTTCGGTCGGAGCAACGTGAAGCGAAAGTGCGGACAGGTGTTCGAGCAATTCGCGCCGGCGGTTGCCGTGGAGGTTGAGGTCCGGCCGGTAGAGGACCCGCCGATATTCGGCGAGCACGTCATCGGAGACGCAAGGGATGATGAGGCCATCGGTAACAAGATCAAAAGCCTTCGCAGGCACGCTGCCCGGTTTGAGGATCGCAGAGTAGAGGATATTCGTATCAAAAACAACCCGCGTCATCGTGCGGGTTGTTTCGTGCCCTTCTTTTTGGCACGGGGTGTGCGGCCAGCCTGGATCTCGGCGTCAATCTGGCGGAGGGACATCCGGTCGAGACCTTTCGCTGCGGATTCCTCACGCAGCTCGGTAACGAGGCGGCGCAATTCGGCGAGGTGCTTGGAGCGCATCGGGTCGGCGAGGAGGCGGCGTTCGGCCCGCTCGATCTGATAGCGCCGGAAGGCTTCCCGCATGAGCTCGCTCATGGTGCGGCTCTCTTCCTTCGCAAGCTGTTCGGCTTGCCGCCCCATCTCAGGCGGCATGGTAATGGAATAGACTTTGGTGGTGCGTGTGGCCATGGTGCTGGTATTACTACATTGTATGACTGTGCAATATTACGATACCAGGCCCGGTGCCGTTGTCAATGGGATTGGGCCGAAGCCGGAGACAGGGATGGCACGAGGGATGTGAGCGTAAGGTCGTCGAACGGGATGAAACGGTATGCGGCCTGGGCCGTGCGCGGGATGAAGGGCTGGAGATCCCGTCGGAGCTCGTCCGCGCGCGATCTCGTCTGCGTCACGGTGGCGACGATGAATGAATGCATTGGAGGATATTTCTTCGCGTAGCGGCGGGAATGATGGTACGCGAGATACGCCCCAATCTTGGTCGCCATCCGGCTGTGCGCCATGGTTGACCGGTCGGCCTCCAAGAAAACGTGAACCGTGCCCTTGCCTTCCGGCTGCGTTGCGGGTGTCAGAACGAAATACGCGTCGGGCCGGACCGGGAGAGTAGCTTCTTCGTCGATCGCATCGACCGTGTCCCAGAGTGAGGGGCCTTCCTGCCAGTGGGTGATGGTGACGGGTCCGCCGCGGGTGAGGAGGAGCAGGCGCGTGTGGATGTCCGCGACGAAGAGGGTATGCCGAATGCCTATGTCCCTCAGTTCCTGGTGCCGGAGGCGATGGTTCCGGAGGCCTGCCGGCGCGTAGCCGTGTTCGATGAGCACCTGCACGCCCGCGGGACCGATCGTATAGAGACCCTTGTGCGGCGGCGGTTTGAGGCGGACGAGATACCGCCCGTCGCGGAGCTTCGGGACGCGCCGCTCTAATGTTTTGTGCGACCGGTTGGTGAGCGCGGCGAGGTGTGCCAGGCTCGCCATACGAAGCTGGTACACGTAGTGCACGATCTCGGCGTCCCGATCGTTGAATTGGAAGTTGGTGCTCGCCATGCTGATGGTGGGATTCCCAAGGGTGGTCTCGGGATTCTACCATCGCGCCCGACATTTGAGGAGTGGGCTGCTACTTTCCTTTTGCAATCCGTTGCATCAGTTTTGCCGGAATCTTTTCCGGCAATCTCTATATTTTCCTGCTCGGGATACCGAGCCGTGCCAAGGAACCTCCTCGGAGAAAGCGGCAATTGCCGCTTTCAGTTTGGGTTTGCCGCTTTCCTCAAGGAACCGGTAGTTGTAGTCGCCCACCAGTCGCCCGCAGCGGTAAGCGGAGGCCGCAGCCGGGGGAGTTTCCCTCGGCAAGGCGGCGATAGCGACGGCTGATGCCGGTTTGGTCGATTGCACCTTATAAGGTGGGCGACCCGAACGAAGTGAGCCGATAGGAAAGCGGCATCAGCCGGCGGTAAAGCCGGCGACTGGTGGGCGAGCCAGTTACGCGATAGCCCACGTTTTGCGGGCCTTCTGAGCCGCGCAGTAGTTTCGGAGGGTGTAGGAATGATTCCTACAGTCATTCCTACGGGCATTCCTACGGCCGATAGGCGTTCGGGCTGGGTTTATTGCGCGTTAGCGGCGTGCCTTGGGAGGACGGTGGCAACCATCGTGGTGTACCGAGCTGATTCGACCATCCTGCCTAAGCGGTTCAAGTCGTCACGGCAAACGTGTGGGTTCTCCGAAAAACCACGACCTAATGACCAAGAAGATTACACGTACTGAGGTATTCGACCTGAGGGAAGGCTAGCTAGCGGGAGTAATGTCGCACAAGCGGACTTAGGGCCAGGAGGTCCCCGTTGTGATACAAAAGTAGAAATTTGCAGCAGACTTAGAGTTGACTACGTTGAATTCTGGCTTCTACGACCATCCCGCGCTCTACGACGCGCTGCTGCCGGCCACCGCACACGTATTCTACTACGTGGATCTTGCTCGGCAGGCATTCGGCGATGTTTTGGAGTTGGCCTGCGGGACGGGCCAGTTGACAGTGCCGATTGCCAGCGCCGGATTGCCTACGGTAGGGCTCGACCTGTCCGCGCCCATGCTGGCCACCGCAAGGCAGCGCGCAGCCACTGCAAAGGTCTCCATTGAGTACGTGCTGGGTGACATGCGCAACTTCGATCTCGGCCGCAAGTTTGCGCTGATTTTCATCGCACGCAACTCTCTGCTGCACTTGCATTCGACCGAAGATCTTTTGGCCGCCTTCGCAGCGGTCAGGCGGCACATGGCACCTGGAGGGATCTTTGCGTTCGACGTCTTCAATCCGAATGTCCGCTTACTCGCCAGGCCTTCAGGCCAGCGCTTCCCAGTCTTTGAAGTTGAAACTGAGTCTTTCGGTAAGCTTTCGGTCGAGGGAACAACCGACTATGATCCTGCCACGCAAGTGGGCCGTGGCCGTTGGTACATTTCGGCTCCGGAAAACCCGGATGCCTGGGTGGTGGATCTGGAACTGCGAAACATTTTTCCGCAGGAGTTGCCGTTGCTACTCGAGGCGGGGGGCCTTCACCTCAAGAGTCGCATGGGAGACTTGTCCCAAACGCCTTTCGATTCCACCAGCCGCTTTCAAGTATGCCTCTGCCAGGCAACAGTCTGAGCGACTGCGAAAAGCTTGATGTAGCCACGACGCAATGCTGTAAGTCTCTTACACAATCTCTAGGCTCGCGAATCCTGAAACAGCGTTCGAGTAAACGGCCGGGCGGAGTCGATCGGCAGCGATGTTTACCTACCCGAACGGGACTTTCGGCCAACATCCAGCAACGATTTGGCTTGGGAGCGATCCAGAGGGTTTCGTCATTCGCTGCTCGACTGCCATTTCGGCAATATCGTCGCGCCATGTAGCGGATTGGATGGCTCTTCCCAGAGCCCCCTCGGGCGGCTTTCTACCAGTTGATAGAACGCGCTGACTTTGTCCCGCCACAAAGCGTGCCAAGCTCCAGCAAACTCTGTCCGGCTGCAACCATATCGACCGGCCTAGAGAAAATCCATGGTATCCTCCACGGAGGAGTCGTGATATGTACGGCCACTCAATCCAACTCGATCGTCTCGTAATCACGTTGCCGTTGCTTCTCGTTCCTCAACTGGGATTCGCACAGATCGATCTGTTCGGCAACATCGCTACCACACTCGATAACCGGTTTAAGCACCTATCACCGCCATTCGACACCACCAAAGTATTTGAAATTGGGTGGAATGTTACCTCGGCAGAGACCCAATTCCAGTTTGGACCTATAGGAAACCCGCCGGATACTCTCATTCCAGTGCCGAATACCAGCCAAACGTTGCCAAATCCAGGGCCGAATCCCGCAAAACTTCACTATCATGCGTTCTGTCATCAAACTGTTTTGCACACGTGGGTGATTACAGACGGTATGGCCGTGTCGTCTCCACCAACGTGCACTCAATGCAGCAGTCTCGTGGCCAATTTCAATTCCCTGCCAGGCATTGACTCAGCCAGTCCCGACTCGGGCATCACGCAACTGAGACAGGGCGAGACACTTTCCCGCACCATTTCCTATTCCCAAATGGTGGATGCAGACTTTGATGTTTCGGCTATGTCTAACTTGAATGTCGAGACGTTTTTCGATGAGCGCTCCATCTCCAATCTGCCATTTGAAGTGGATGTGAAGATTGGTGGCTCGTTTCGGTTCCAAGCGTCCAGAGGGGACTGCGGCCAAGAGGGTCTATTTCACGGGCGATGCACAACAGCGACCTTCACTCAAGGGTTAGGCACCTTCTACAAAGAAAACCCTGACCAGCATATTCAGCCCATTGACGATCAATTTGTAATCGTGAAGCTCCATGGCCAATACACGGGCGCTATTGGCAAGACTCCTGGGAACTTCACCTGCGAGCCTGTTCCGACTCCAACTCCTTAGTGAGGCGTTGGACGCCCCTTGCTGCGCGCGGCGGACGTTCTCGACCCCAACCTATCGATGCAGGAGCGTGAGTACGGAACGGGAACTGGAACACAGGGCGAGCTGAGCGGGGTGAACGCGGCGACGCGATCAAGGCTGCACCCCCTGTCACCGCAGATCCGGACATCGAGGGGGATGTCGTCGACGAACGAATCATTGACCGTTCCGGCCAAGGCGCTCATTTAAACACGCTGAACATCGGCCTGAACCGGCGTTTGCCTTGGCAGGTGCTGGCCTCGCCCAACGTGTATTAGACGCGCAGTACCCTGGGCACCTACCTTACAACGATCGGTGCTGGATCAATCCCAGGTCCGATGGAAGTTTCACCGTTGAATTCCGCGAGATCGCGAGAGATGCAGTTTGAGCGGTAGTCGTCTGGGATCAAGTGATCATCGATTTGCCTGGCTCAGCCAATACCGACGGAACTCTGGTCCTCGAAGCGGACTTCCTGGGACTTTGCTAGTGCGAAGGGGATTTCGGGACAGTTATCAGACTCCTAAACACTTCCGCATCTGTCGCGACCGAAGCCAAACCCCGCCTGGGGCCGAGGCTACGGGAAGACAAAAATCGTCGGCTTAACCAGGAGACAGCCATCGATACCGGTCGCGTAAAGCTGTCAAACTACCGAGATCCAGCGGATGTAGTGATCTTGTCGACCTGAAGTCCAGCGAGCAGCGCGCGTTTTTCCAGCATGTTCATGAGATCGCGGATAGCGTTTGAGATTTTCTCAAGCCGGCACTCTTTGCCTGCCTCACGCTCTTCTTTTACCGTGAGATGAATGAAATTGTGAAGCTGATCATAGAACTTGATGAAACCGGCTTCCGAATAGCGCAAACAGAAACTTGATAATGGTAGCGGGCGAAAAGCTTCGGCGAACTTCTCAACGCACTGACTACCGATGGCGTCGAAGTACTCAGGCCATAAACAACTTCCCTCACTGAAGATCTTTCGAACGGCAGCTGCGTGAGTATAGATGTCAACGAGCAAGCGGCTACTCTCCTGCGTCCGCGAGAACAGCAACTCCTGTTGGTAAATAAACAACCACGCTGAGAGGACCGCAATCTTGTGCGCCGTAACAACTGTATAGAACCCGTCTTTAATAAACCAGTCAGACCTACCTGCCCAGTCGTTAGCCGGAATTTTAAGCAGCGAATTATATAGTTCGTCGTTCCGGATCCCGAATCTGATCTGCGACAGATGATCGTAGAGCTCCTTGCACGCGATCCAAAGGGCCGTTCCGTACTTCTTCTGGAGAACCGCAGCAATCTGCCTAGGTTCCAAATAAAACTTAAACACCCCCGCAGTGGTGGCGAGCCCGACAGCGAATGTGGCGAGACCGAGCGCGAAAGTCGGGAGCCAACTGGGCAAATCAGCGAGGCTTGGCATAGTCCGATGCAGCCTGAGGAGGCGACGAGTCTAAATAAAATACCACACCGAACACGGTGATCGAGACCGTGCCAAGTGGTGGGTGTGTTGTCCCGAGTAATTTACCGATTGCTGGTGACAACAGCCCAAAACCACCGGCGACCAGCCAAGGACCCGGAAACGGGTTCCAGGAGAACACCCCTGTGAAGTCGGCATCCCGTCAACTAGACGTAGAACGGCCCCTTGTAGATGTCCCATAAGCCCGCCAAGGCAGCCGGAGGATCTTTGGACGGTTGCTCGCTACAGTGATTCCTAAATCCAGAATTACCAGGCCGATTCAACCTTTTGGCGGAGTTCTGCGCGGCGATACGCTCTATGCGATGTATAGTCGCTTACGCTTCTTTGCGACAAAGCAGGACGCTTTTGACCATGAAAAGACTCCCTCTGCACACAACCTGTTTGCTATTTTCGCTAGCTTTGACCTGGGGTAGCCTGTATGCCGCACCTCGGCAAGCGGCCGAGTCCGCGCGCACTCCCCGCACCCGCCGCTCCGGTCACCATGGAAATGCCGGCGAGTTCATGTCACAGGACGTCACTAAAAGTTCAGGATGCATGCCAGACGGTAAGAACCCAGATTCGGCCTGCACGCCCGGCGCGGTGATGGGTATTTCCGTGGATGTGGTGTGCAACACAAGCACCAGAGGCCGACGGGCGGTCACCACCCAGATGAAGAACCAGGTGTACGCGGACTACGGAGTCACAAGCCATCCGAGCGGGGCGTTTGAGATAGATCATTTCATCCCCTTGGAACTCGGGGGCAGTAACGACATCGCCAATCTGTGGCCGGAAGCAGCAAATCCCAAGCCGGGCTTTCACGAGAAGGACAAGGTGGAAACCGCGCTGCATGACGAGGTGTGCAAGGCCCACACCATGACTCTGGAGGAAGCCCAGCGAGTCATCGCCACGGACTGGTTGACGTACTACAACGAAAAGGTCAAAAAGTAAGGTTCGCTGCTCGCGGCCCGCGTTGCGCCGAAAGAGATCGTAGAACTGAGGCTGTCGAGAATTCCGCGCGGTCTTCAGCACTTCCTTGCGTGGATGCTCTCCTGCGCTCGCATCACGAACTCCGCGCGGCGGTCCGCCTGGTGGGCCAGAAGATCGTCAAGCTCAACTTCGGCCGGCGCGACGATCCAGCGTTGGACTTCCTGCGGCGGACACTGAGAGAAGTTCGCATCATCGCGAAAGCCGCGCAGGAGCAGCCGAAACAGAACTAGGCGGCCACCCGCCGACCGCAAAAGGCGCCACTTTGACATCGGCAGTGCGAGTCTCCAAAGGCTTGCGTCTGCGGGGACGATGGTGCCCGATTTCGTTCGTTAGGCAATTTCCTCCAAGCGGACTTGTGGCGCGCCAGTTTCCGAAGAACTATCGCAGGCCAGTTGGAAGTTAGCGGGCCGCGCGTGGGGGAACCGTACCGCCTTCGGCGAGCGTCTTCATGTTGTTCAGCGCGCGGGTAAACTGAGCAGTCCGCGCCTGAATGTCCTTCTCCCGGGCGGCGTCGTCGGCCAGCATGGAGTTGTCGAAGACCAACGTGTAAACCAGCTTTGACGTGGTCGCCGTCACCGGTACCGCTTCTACTGTCCCGTGATACAGGTTATAACGTACGCCTTCCCGGACCGGCTGGGTGTAGCTGTATGACAGGGCCGTTTTCGAGACGAGAATCTCGATGACAGCGCCGTTGCGAAGTGACCGGACCGCGCCGAATTCGCCATCCTTACCTGAAGTGATGACGCAGTCGACCTGCAGCCATTCCTTGATATCGCAGTATTTTCCGACGCGCTTCCAGACCTCCGCCGCCGGACGGTTAACAGTGATTTCCAGCGGGATGGAAACGTAGTGCGGATTCGGAGTCTGTAGCGGCGCCGGAGCTGGCGCCTGGGCGAAAGCGGTGCTGAAGGTCGTAACCAACAGTCCGACGATAGCCGCCACATACCGCAACTGTGTGCGCAAGAAGAAAGTGGGCATGGCCTATATCGTACATCGTGCAGCCGGGGGAATCGCGGTGTCCCCTCCCTAGCGACCGGCGACACACCTTCGTCGGTACACTTCCCACAAGCCACAAGCGGACTCGTGGGACTTTGCTAGAGGATATACTTACGATTTACCAGCATGGAGTAGCAATGGACCCTAGCGGGCTAGCGGCCATTAGAGATCTCGATTGGACCTCAGAGGAATCGCGACGGCGCGCCTCTGTCGCTCTAGGCACCTCCATCACGTCTGAGTCGCTGATCTCGGCTTTGTCTCAGGTGATGACAAAGGAGTTGAGCGCGGCCCGGTTGGCCGCCGCTTCCGCTATCGTCAGACTGGACATTTTACCTGATCAGCGGCCCACCGGCTGGCGGGACGGATTGTTGGCGCTTTGGCCTCATGCGGGGGTAGAGCTGAAGCTCCGGCATTGGGAAATCCTTGGTATTCTCGGTCACGAGCGTGCAGTCATAGGCGATCGACACCGCGGCGATTGTAGCGTCTTGAACTGACAGCACTTTCCCTCGTCTCGCGTAACGCGCTTTAAGATGTCCGGCATGTGCTCCGCCATTTCCGAGGTCACCGGAAGAAACACCAAACTCCTCATGAGCGCGCGCGTCGCTTTTTCCTCAGACGCGCGCATGCCGGCGTACACTTCGGTAATCGTAATCGGACAAGACGCGAGCGGTTGACCCTGGCTCAGCAGATTCTGAATCAACAAATGGGCGTCAGGTCGACGCCGGAGCACATCAACAATGATGTTCGTATCGAGAATAGGGTCATCGCTCAGCGATTCCGAAATTGCTTTTGAACCGTGCCTCCGACTCGCGGCGCAGTTTCTTGACCCAGGCCACCGTCCCGTCCTTAAGCTCCGGGTGATCTTTGTCCTTCCAACTTCCGGCAACCCGACGGAGCAAGGCCCGTGAGCAGAGCATGGGGGAGGGCCTGCGCGCATTTGCCTTTTTTAGAGACATCGGCATAATGATACTCATCGCAGACCAACCCGATAGCTTGCATCATGGAAACCAACACCATCACCTTAGCCATTCTCCACGGCTCCCGCGCCGCACACCACGCCCACCAAAACTCCGACTGGGACGTGGCCATATTGGGCGCCCATCTCCTCAATGCGGATGACCGATCTCGTCTCCGCCGGAAGTTCGCAGCGAAGTTCGACGCCCCGGACGACCAAATTGATATTGCCGACCTGCGGACCGATTCGCCGCTGCTCCGGTACCGGGTCGCCATGAGCGGCACGCTGCTCGAAGGTAGCCGAGCGTCGTTCAGGAGGTTCCAGATCGAGGCGTGGAAAGATTATTTGAACAACGCCAAAATGTTCAACCTGAGGTCGCGGTTCCTGAAGGACGCCCTCCGATGATCATGGAGAAGGAGCTCCTCGAAGCAAAACTGAACCAGCTCCTCCGGATTCTCGCGGAGACCGAGCATTGGCTCGCCATACCCCTTGCGGATTTCGCCAAGGATACGAAACTCATCCGCGCGTGCCAGCGGAATCTGCAGCTTCTCGTCGAATACGCATCCGACATCAACGGCATCCTGATCTTGGAGAGTAACCAGAAGGTCCCCGGAAGTTACCGCGAGAGCTTCACCTCGCTCTTCGAGATGGACATCGCATCGGCGCTCTCCCGCACCGACCGCGAAGCGCTCCTCGCGAGCGTCGATTGGCGGAATGAATTGATCCACGAATATGAACCCGAGGGGAGCAATGACGTATTCTACGCGACCCTCAAAGCCTCTCTCGCAGCCTACCGGCACTACGCGCAGACCATCCATCGGGCGGTCGCGTGATATCTCCGTGGAGGATGCTTGGCTCCTCGCGATAGGAAAGTTTCGTGAGTTTCCGGTGAACGTGGGTGGCTGAAGGCACCGAAACTTGCAGCGTCAGCACAAGGGGGGAGACCCGGGCAATGATGCGAGTAACTCATGGAAGCAGCGTCGATGATGTAGGAGAGCTGAGAAGGCGCTTTGAAGAGTTTCGGAGCCATCCTGACGACCGAATGCTCTCTATCCGAACCTTCTGCGCGGCCAGAGGCCGAGTCCATGGCAGGAGCGGTGTTTGCAAGCAGGCCCGAGACACACAGGATCAGGATCATGATGGTAGCTTCGACTCGAACGAGACGAACCATAAGCGCCGCTCGGCGGCTTGTCGGAGGACACTGCACGCATGTGAAACGGGTAAGCGCGCCAAGCGCGATCGCGAGCGCGACCAGAATGAGCTTGGCGATCAGGATCTTGCCCCAGCCGCTGCACCATAGCCCGCTGAGCGTGCCATTCAGTTGATGATACGAAATGTAGATGCCAGACAGAAGGATTACTGGAAGGGTGCACGTGATCGTTCTGGAGAGGATTCTTCCATAGCGCCATAGTGCATCATGGTCGGAAGACCGTGCCAGATAGGGAAGAACCACAAGTCCCGAAGCGATGATAATGCCTGACCACACGGCGACGCTCAGGAAATGAAAAAACATCGAAATTTCCGGGAGCGAGAAATCACCAGCACCTGCGGGATGGCCTGAGGCGGCTTTTGCGGCTGCCATAAGAATGAGAGCTGAGACAAATGGCCAGGTTGCAACGCGCCTATTGACGCGCGCCGTCAGAAGGGTGGCGGCGACCAAGGCCACCACCGCGAGGGAGTTGCTATACCAGACTCTCCCAACGTGGGTGGAGGAGAGAATAGTGGGAATTAACGCCAGATTTGATGTGAAACCGATGGAGCCGCTCATGCTCGCGGCGGCAATCCAGGGACGAACGATATGGCAGATGATCAAGGCGGCCAGGGATGCCCGATACAGCCGGACAAGGGACCGCGGGCGTACGGAGTTCGTGCCCGGAGAAGAGTAAGCCAGCCAGCGGGCGGCCAGCAGGCAGCCTGTCACTCCTGCGTACGCCGCGTCCGAAAGAGCCGCGAACAGGATGGTCAGCGCGGGGACTGGTCCCACCACTTACTTGACCGTGAACTTGTAGTTGCCCTCAAGACGATGGGCGTCGTCGGCAGCGACGGTAACCCATTTCACGGTATAGACGCCAGGCGTCAGCGCCGGGAGCGGAAGCGTCATGGTCTTGGCGTCTTTGCCGACCACGGACGGTTGCTTGCTGACCGTTTTGCCTGCGGCATCAGCGAGCGTCATCATGCTGAATTTCGGCTCCAGTTCCTCGCTGAAATGGACTACGACCTTTGCCGGCGCGGTGACCGTTGCATTGGCGGCGGGCATCATCGAGACGGGTTGCGAGTGAGCGAACGCGGTTTGCGAGGCCATAATTAGGGCAAAGAAGGATAGTGGCAGTGCGAGACGCGTGCTCGTTAATCTTTGGAAGGGGCCGAAACGCATAGATCTGTTCCCTTCGATTCTGCGTTTAGTGCTGGTGTTCACGTTGTTTGCGCTCATCTGTTTGGTCTCCATTCAAGAATTCTCTTTCTTGATGATCTTACTTACTCGACCGGTTCGATTTTGGCTACCTTGATTTTCATCGCCTTTTCATCGACCGCTCCAGTTACTCTGACACGCTTCGCGGCGAAAGAGGCGGGGATCTTTCGATCATTTAGCTTCCAGACGGTCTTGCCATCGTAAAGCGCGTAATCCGCCGAACCTTTGACGCACATCCTGACGCAATCTTCGTCAGAATGGCCTTTCATCATGGCGTGTGATGCTCCGCAGGCGGAGTCAGTGATGACCCCGGTAACACTCTGAGTCGCCGTGGCGGTCGGCCGCGGCGTTTCTGGCCCTGAAGGACCTCGATCGCGTGGTTGGTCCTGTCTCGTTCTGCAATCAGGAGCGCAACGATATGTTCTGTAGGCATAAGGACCGATCATAACACTCATACCTTGCGGACTTCTCGAAGCTGAAGATTACGCACCTGCTGCATTTTTGATGAACTGAAGTTGCCCCCCCAGCATTCCGGATTCCTTCGGGCCTCGCCTAGCCGGGCGCGTATCCACGGTGCCAGAAGGGCATCAAATCAGTACAGTAGAAACAGGGGGATTCCGCCATGTATCACTACGATCCGCAAACTGCTTTCGAAGAGTTACAGCAAGACGCTCTGCTCCCGAGCCCCGTCCACATCCGCGACCTCATCATCCGCTCCAAGCTTCGACCCGACCAGTCACTCGAATTGAATCGCGAGTTTCAAACCTATTTACGGGCCTTCGGCGAGGCTCAGGAAGCAGCCACTGTGATTCTGCTGCAGCTGGTCAGGCTGGTATCGTGAGCACATCTGCACCTCTACGGGCCTTGACTTGGTGAGCCCAGGTGCCACCTGCAGTGAGCAGATCCGGCATGCCCACATGTCCAACGGTACTTACAACCGTTTGGCAGAAGAGCGAAGTGGCGGTTGCGGGCGGATCGGACAGAGCGAGGTTACAATGCTAGTGATGAGGAAAAACGTTACCTTCCGGTTCACCAGCCAGGATGCCGTAGCTGTCATGAACGGCAAGGAAGTCTTCGAGGGGAAATTCCACGACCTTCCACTTGATGTGGTCGAAGAGATCAGGTCAAAGGCTCCGGGTGCCTACAAGTATCTGCGTGCTGAGGACAGCAAGACCTACGACGTACTATCTGTCACTGGCGATATGTCCGCTCAGTTAATCCTGTCCGACCTTCAACCATGGTGATGCGGACGGCAGGGCGAAGCGCCCGCACACCTTCAGCGTCACGGCCGTACAGAACATCCCGTTAGAGGCCATCATCGACTCTTTCTGAGTGCATAATACGAGTATGGAAATCTCGAACGATTACACACAGGAGCGAGTCCATACTGCTCGATTTTTTCACCTGGTGGATCTCTACAATGCCGGCGAGGTTAGGCCGCTCCGAGCCGTGATGTCCGGGCTTGAGGTTCCGCTGGAGGCTGACCAAAAGGTTGAAGGTCGGTTCGAATGGCACAAGGCTGACTTTGCGTTCGTCGCAAAGAGTACTGAGCAAACCCGAATCGTTGTTCTTGAATTCAAGGTTGATTCACTGGAGGGCGGGTTCTTTAAGGACGATTCTCAGGACACGCAGACTGCGAAGTTGACGGCGGCCTTCCAAGCCGAACGGGCCGACGTCCTCGACCTGATTTACGTTACGCTCGGCAACACTGAGTTTGCCGGGCCACCACGAGATGAGCGATTCAAGCACGTCGGTCTCCGGCAGTTCGCTAATGCAGTCGGAGCTGCAGCCGGCATTTGCGAGGTTCTGAGACCGTGGGCTGCTGGCCTACACCAAGAGTTGAACAGGCGCCGCATGGCGCCGGAGCTCGCCGCTAGGCGACACCTCCGACCAGCAGACGAAACCGTTGCGGCAGCCGGGTATCGAGGCCCTGGCGTTCAGATGGGGGTTTACGGAGCGCTGATAGAGGAATGGAAGCGGCAGGGAGGCGAGAGTGCATTTGGTCCGCTCCGTGCCTACGCGCGCGGTCGTCGTCCAGATGCGATCCTCAATTTCTGGAAGTTTCTGAATCAGAGTGCACCTTGGTACCTGGAAATCAACGATAATGGAACGCTGAACCTTAAAATTGAGGTCCAGTCCATGAACGACGAGCGATGGGCGGCCCTGGTGTTTATCCTTCAGGCTGTCCATGATGAATCACGTGGACCGCTGGTCTCTAAGCCTGAGCGATGGGAAGGCCGTAAGACGATGACCGTCTGCCCCTGGATGATCGGTCTGTGGGAGGACTCCAATAGGCCCGCTCTCGTCGTCCAGCGGCTCCTCAGCCTTCTGAACATTTACATACCTCGCTTGAGTCAGTGTTGATACCGCCTCCGCAAAGAACTCGACCAAGAGCCCACCCTGCCGCTTCATCGACAAAACCAAGCCGACGGCGTGATTCCTGGGCACCTACTACTCGTGCTTTCACTAGACCTTACACCCAGCTAGCATAGTAGGTGCATCCTGAAGTGGCCGCGTTCGTGCGGGGTCGGGCATGATTGTTCATACGTTCAGGACTAGCTAGAAAAATGTCCCTATTCGAACTATCCAAGACAAGCATCAGCGGCTTAGAGCGAGTTGACTTTGAGGCAATCGGTCTTCTGGAACGTGCCGATCTTCAGCGGTTGTTGCGGGATCATATCGCGGTCATTTCCAAAGACACATTGATCATCTCGGAAGAATTCTCGGCGTGGGATTGCGATCGACGAATAGACTTGCTTGGAGTTGATCGTCAGGCCAAGCTTGTTGTGGTGGAGCTCAAGCGAACCGCGGACAACACTCACGCAGATCTGCAGGCGCTTCGATACGCGGCCATGGTCTGGAACATGACCTTCGATGACGCTGTTGAGACCTTTCGTCGGTACCTAGTTGAGAGGCAAAAAGAAGATGACCCCAAAACGCAACTGCTCCAGTTTCTAGGATGGCATGACCCAACCGATGGAAGGTTCGCTGAGGACGTCCGTATTGTTTTGGCTGCTCCTGACTTCAGCCCAGAAATTACCTCGACGGTATTGTGGCTCAACGATCGCGACCTCGACCTTCGATGTATGAGAATCCAACCGTATCGACTACGCGATTCGATACTGTTAGATGTTCAACAAATCATCCCATTGCCCGAAGCCGCCGACTATCAAGTTCAGATCCGTCAAAAGCAACGGGAGGCAAGGGCCGCCGCGGGACAGGTTGTCGATCTCACGAAATATGATGTTACGATGACTGATGGGATCTCGCGGAACCTCTCTAAGCGCGAAGTGATGTTAACGGTTTGTCGTTTCCTAGTGAACGGGGGCATAGCCCCTGAAGAACTCGAGAAAACGATTGCAAGACATATTTTTGAGTCGGTCGATGGGCAAGTGGATGGTGCCATGATGGAAGCCGAAATTGTCAAAAACCGTCCCAACGACCGATTCGCTGACCAAAGGTACTTCACCGACGACGAGCAGCTCATCGCCTACTCTGGCAAGACATACGCCCTCACGACACAGTGGAGTAAGAAGACCATGGAAGCGGCGATGGCTGAATTGCTTGCTCGGTTCGGATCGCGAGGGGTGTCTTATCGAATATCCGAGAATACCGCAGAACGTTTATAGTGTATTGTCGCGAGTTCTGATATCTAGTGGCCTGCAAATTGTCATTGGCGAATGCTAAAACGGTTGGGCCCGCCGGCCCGATCCAGGAGTCAGTTCAAGCGTGGAAGGCCATGCGGCATTGGTGACCCGTCGCCCATTATCTCGTCTGACGACGAATGGCGTGAAGGCAGCCATGCTCAGAAACAATCGACAACATCTATAAAGACTGCAGGAGCGTCAGAAGGTATTCGTCGGCTTCGCTTAAACGTTCCTGATAGTAATGATCTTGCGAAACGCTCAATGGGCCGACATACGCCGGGAAGACCTCCCGGACTGCGGCTTGCAATTTGTCTTCGGCTTGCAACGCTGCACCCTGGATTTCGAACCGGATCTTGAGGAAGTCCTGCAATTCAGTCGAGTCCACTCCATAGTGCTGCGCAAGCAAGGAGCAGGCATCATCGTACCAAGATCGCCAACGGATTCCGAGCGCAAGCTCTCCGCGTAGATCGGCGATCGCGGAACGAAGTTGTTCGATCCCCTTTCGAATCGCGCTTTCGGCCAATGGCCTAGACCTTATGAAATTCCTTACCTACGCCCTTGAGGCTTTTCTCTTTGATATATACCGCCCGCTCCGGGTCGTGGACAACGCGACCAATGACGCCCGCATCCTTGCCGTGCTTCTTCACTATCGAAAGCACTTGGTCAACTCCTTCTGGGTCCACAACAACACAGAAGCCAACTCCCATGTTATAGACCACGAACATTTCTTGATTACTTACGTCACCGTAGCGTTGGATGACATCGAAGATTGGCGGAATCGGCAACAGATGATCAATGACAAACCCAACATCCTTCGCCTCTACGCGAGGCAGGTTAAGGAATCCGTCGCTTGTGATATGAACAAATGCTCGCACCGGTGCAGCCTGCTCCATCATCTCCACCGCCTCTCGCGCATAGATGTACGTGGGCTTGAGCAACTCCTCACCGAGGCTGCAATTCAACTCACTGAGCGAGGAATGTACGTTGAAGCCAGCTTTATCAAGTAACACCGTCCTGGCCATCGTCACGCCATTACTGTGAATCCCGCTGCTGGCGATCCCAATGAGGACGTCTCCTGGCCTGATATCTTTGCCCACAAGAACCTTGTTCAGAGGAACAGTGCCGATCGCCATGCCGGCCAGATCGAAGGCTAGTCCGGGTCGATGGACTCTCAGCAAATCGGGAAGCTGTGCGATCTCCCCGCCAGGGATCGAAACGTCCGCTAGCAGAGCGCCTTCCGTGAGGCCCTTTGCGATGGCTGCCAAGACCTGAGGATCAGCTTTTTCAATCGCAATGTAGTCCACCATCGATAGTGGTTTGGCCCCCACGCATAGGATGTCGTTCACATTCATCGCTATGCAATCGATGCCGACCGTGTCATACTTCTCCATCATCTCGGCGATGATGACTTTGGAGCCGACTCCATCAGCAGAGATGGCGAGGCCCATCCCACCGCCAATGTCAATGACGTTGGCGAAGCAGCCGATGTCTAGCTTGATGGAACCGAACCCGCTGGCCGGCCATGTTTGTTTGATCTGGTCTGTGAGGAGCTTTAGTCCGAGCTCTTCCGTGGACGTGTTCACACCGACAGAGCTATAGGTCGTTTCTGAGATTGGCATGGTGCTTCTAGTGAGGATAGAGGATTGGAGACCTGTTGGGAACTACCTGTGAGACGTTCTGAACAGCTTTCTACCGAAGTAGATCTGCATTCTTATCATTAGGATAGCATGGAATCCTGCCGAACCGCCTGTGGAAAACATCTCGAAAAATCGTTTTCTAGCGGACTTGTTCTACGGGCATAGCTCGTGAGCCCGCCCGCGCCTTGAGATCTGCCGCTCCACCGACCAGTTCGCCTCAGCGAAAGCCGAGGAAAGAACAGCATGGGCGCCATGCCTTCCTGGATCTTGCGGCAGCGCCTTCAATCTCAAACCCAATCAAGGCGTCCTTCGAGGTGAAGTCTTTGCCCCGCGCGCCCGAGCCAGAAGGTCCAGCCACTGCAACTCGGCGTCGATTCGCCGCCCAGTCGAGAATCTGGCCCCGTACAGATGAATATATTCGCGCGGAAGAACGTACTCCCAGTCCTCCTTAAACTCCATGTCAGTGAACCCGTGATTGATCTTGAGGTGATCAGCAAATTCCAGGATTCCGATAGTTCCGTTCTCATCCCGCGCGAAGTTCCTGCATTCAAGGAGAAAGACACCAGTCCGAGGCCACCTCACAAAATTCTTCTCTGTCAGACGGTATCGGGTAAAGTTGACTGTCTTTCGCCGATCCTCCGCGCCAGTCCTCTTGCTTGGAAAGATTTGCGATTCCACATATGGAGGATCGGCCTTCGAAAGTGCCATGGCCAATTTCCTCACCATCGCAAGGCTTCGTTCCGACGTAACGAGCTCCGTTCCCATAGCCCCTTGCTGGTTGTTCGCCAACTGGTAGCGTCTGAGGTCCATCAGGAACTCTGCTTGCGTCGGTGTAATAGCGTGCGCAGGCTTGCGCCGCGCAGGTCGCTTACGAGAAGCCTCATACGGTGTAGCCGTTTTGGTCATGATCTCTTCGTGGACTGATGTTTCTGGGCAGGTAATAACAGAGTAACATGTCGGTTCCTAGGGAGTCATGATGATGGCACAAGGTCTTCCATGCATCAAGTCAGCAAACGACGACAAGTACAATGAGGACGCAAGTTGTTTTATTGGAGGTAAAACATGAAGAATCAGTCTCGTTTGAATCCCCTTCTCAGGGAGCCTCGAAAACCAGGTATTTCGAAGTGCATTCGGATAGTGGTCCTGACTGTCATGACGGCTGCGCTCTACCGGGCCGATGCTCAGGAGCTTGCGGCTCTGGACAAAGTCTATCATCCGGGCGAGCAGGTCCACGTCATAATCACGTTTGCCGCCGCGGTGGACCTGACAGGGGGAGGCGTTGCATTTAACAGAGAGAAGTTGGACGACGTCGCGCAACGTCTTTGGACGGCTTCTTTCAATCTGACACAGCTACGGCGCTTGCAACCCAACCAGTACGAAGCCAGTGGCGCAATTCCAGAGTTCGCTGCGAGCGGGACGTACCGGGTAGTCAGGGCGTGGTCTGGCGTGTCGGACTTGACCAAGGGTTATGACTATCCAGATACGCTCCCGGAGAACATTACTATTAGAATCATTAACGAACGTAAAGATCCTCTGCCGCGCCTCACAGATTTGAAACTCGTGAAATGATCGCGCGCCCGGACCACTTCATTTCGCCGAAGCGCTAAACGAGAGCTTATTCACGGCGTTGCGCTTCAGCTTCTCGTCGGGATCGAGATACTGCCGAGTCGTATCGAGATCGCTGTGCCCCATCAGCCGTTGGACTGTAACGATATCGCATCCGCTTTCAAGAAGACGAGTCGCATAGGTGTGGCGGAACTTGTGGAGTGTCGCTCCCGAAACACCACCGGCCTCTGCGATCTCCTTTAACCTCCGCAAGAGATGCGTCTGCCTATTCCCCGCTTTCGTCGGGAAGACCCACGTCGTCCGCCGTGGCAGTGGAGTCAAGACTTCCGCAAGGTCTCGCGGCATGGGGATTAGTCGCTCCTCGTAGTCTTTCGGTGAGAAGCCATCCTTTTCGTGGCCCGTCACTTTGACGCTCGCGTTGTCGAGGTCGCGCACATCCACGTCCGGCCACGTGAGGAAACAGAGTTCCTCTTCCCGCATCCCCGTCATGAGAAACGTCTGAAAGATTGCCTTCTCATGCTCGTCGCACGCCGCAAAGATCTTATCCAACTCTTCCTGGCGGTACGTCGGCGGCCGACGCTTCGCCTTCGCCCGCGGGTCTTTGAGTTCCTTGAAATTCGCGCATGGATTTTTGATCGGCAGGTTCCGCTCCCGGATCAAGAAGTAGAAGAGGGTCCGCAGAACGGCCACTTCGTAGTTGATCGTGCGCGGCGTAATCCGTCGACCTGGGTGTTGCTCGCTGCACTCCGCGCTCCGAGCTGTCTTGTAATCATCGATGTCGGGTCGGCCGATAGCCTCGACGAAAAACTTTCGACCCAGGATGCGCGTGGCGTGATCCAGTACCGCCGTGTACCGCTGAGCCGTCCTTGGCTTGTCGGGCGAATGCACGCGCACGTGCTTCAGGAACATCTGGATGGCATCCGTAAGCGGCGTGAGTGGCGTTTCCGCGATCATGGGAGTCTGGACCTTCCTGTCCAAAACCACCTCGCCCACGAGTTCGTTCCGTTTGCGTCGCTGCGCTTCGAGCGCCTCGCTTGGCGTCTGCCCGGCGAGTTCCCGCCGCCGCTTGGGACCTTCCCACCACTCGACGAAGTAATAGCCAGGGCGCTCATCCCACGCGTAACGTGTACCAGCCTTCTTCAAGGACACGAAGCGCCATGCACCGCTTCCCTCGCGCACCTTCTTGATAATCCGAACGCTTTTCTTGGCAGTCACTTCAGACCCCTTGGTGTCGGTTATTGCTCCATTTACCGACACCATGAGCCTATCACGACTTCCAACCAATTGAGCAAAGGAGGCTTAGAAAATTCTGGCGGAGAGAGAGGGATTCGAACCCTTCCAATACTTCACCAGCCACAACTTCTAGATTCTTGGTTACCATCACTGCCAATTCTGCTGCTCCCGCCGCAGCGCATTACCCAAAATTGCCCAAGAGCGCCATTCAGGATAATCCCGATGATCATTCTTTCAGAATGTGTCTCAAATTTGCTGGGATCTGGGCCGGGCGCGCGCATTGACGCGGGAACTGAAACTTCTGTGCGTCGGCTTCGTATCGTTGAAGCCGTGGATCTGACCACACCATCGCGCCGAGTGAGGGCAGCATTGCCGGTGGTCTTCGTCCAGTTCGTACGCGAAAATCTGCGAAAGCGTCCGCGCGGGCGTGGCCAACGGAAGCATCAGCAAAATCGAGATCGCGCGCCGCCTGGATATCGGCCGCACCCGGAGCGCTGCGTTCTAGCCGTGGAGGTATGAAAAAACCGGCCAAAGATCCGATTCGCGACGATCGCGTCCGCCAAGAAGCCGTCGAGGATCCTAGGGGTCGAAGAGAACGCGATGAGCTGATATTACTATCTTGAAGTCCAACTGAGGTTTTCTTTCAACGCACGCTGCATCCGCTCCCACGCGGCTTCTCCAATGGGAAAGGGAGATAACGTCGAAATGCGTCGGCTCGGCAAGGAAGAGGCCTGCAAAAGCGTTATGCTCATCCTTGGGCGAGGACCCTCTGGAATCCTACAAGGAAATGCTCGACGGGGAGCTTTGCCCTGACGCCTTCGGCCGGCAGGTCCTTCGTTCTGAGGGCCAAGCAAGCCATTTCCAATTACAAGAAGGCTGTCGGCGATCCCGTCGGCGTGGCGGGGCGATAGTCTCTTGCTGCTGGCAGGCGTCCGGCTTTGCAAGTGACCGCGACTATCAAGACGAAAGTTACCTCAATGCTCTGGTCCGCATGTTCGAGCAGGATCTCATCATCGCGCCTACATTAACCTGCGCCGGCCGGGTGGTGACGACATGGATCCCATCTTGGTTGAGTACGCCCAGAGCACCGTCTGTCAATCTAAGCGCCGGTAATCCTGCTTCCGGCCCGATTTACGCTTCACGTAGCCGAAAACTCACCGTTAGAAAGCTCAACCCGTCTCAGAGTCGCTGAGCTCCTCGATAATGATCATATGATCAACCGAACTACGTTGCACTGCGATGAGAGACGCATTGATCCTGGCCCGGAAGATTTCGCCGTCGGCCCGCATGCAATTCTCCTCGAAGGTGATTGAAGAATCGTATTCCGGATCAAGTTGCAGGAGCCTCCTCATGACCGCACTGCGGCTGGTCTCTTCAAAGAGCGTGTCAACCCGCAGCTTGGCCACTTCCGCTGGGCTATATCCAAAAAGGTCGGCCGCGGCTTCGTTGGCCTCCACGATTCGCATTTTGCTGTCCACTAGAAGGGTTGCACGCGGGCTGTTCTCAAACAATGCGCGATAACCTTCGGTGCCGAAGTCATGTACGTCGGGTACCTCAGCGCTGCGGCCAACAACGCGGATCGGCTTCCAGGCGTCGTCCCGAATGACATAAGCATGATCCGCGACGTTTACATAGCCTCCACCGGGCCGAAGTTTGCGATATTCGTAAGACCATTCCCGGCGTCCTTCGTCGACCGCAGACCGCAAGCTCTCCAGCACTTTCAGCCGATCCCTCGGATGAATCTGTTCCAGCCAGTCGGCGAATTTGAGCGACTTTGACTCGGATCCTTCCGGGAAACCTGCTGGACGTTCTTTGGGGAGGCCGGGCCCGAGGTCCCATTCCCATATGATTTCCCTCGATATCGCCGTCAGAGCACGCGTGTTTTCGATGCTATTCCAGAGGCGGTGTCCCTGGGATCGAAGTTGTGCGAGTGCCTCAGTCACCATCCGGCGGTCGCCGACGTGCTTGGAGCTAAGATAGGAAAGCAAAATGCCTTCTGCCACAAAGATAGACCACCGCGCGGCTTCTACTTTGGAAATCACGGACAGGGAATGCGGAGGATCGAGGAAAAAATACCGGGCGGACAAGCTCGACAGCAGCACCGACGCGAGTCCGGGGCCGAATCCGCCCAGCCAGGCGCTCAGTGCCGCCACGAAGTAATACAGAGAAAAGGGAAACGCTCGCTCCGCATCCGGCCACGCCATCAGCTTCACACCCGTCGCGGCGGAAACCAGGAGCAATACCGGTAGGTAGCGTTTGATCCTTGAGACTGGAACGTCCTTGGTGCTGGCGTCGCGAATTGTGTGACCGATGAAGCTGAGGAGGACGCCTTCGCCGGCGAACAGAACGAGCCGGGCAATTCTTGTTTCTGACGCAACCTCGATAGAAAAGATCGGAGGCAGCAGCAAGTAGGCGCTGGTGAACGTCCCCAGGCCTGTCGCGAACAGCCCCGGACCCAGCCCACCCAAAATCGCCGACAATATGACGACCAGGATGAAACCGAAGTATCTCAAGTCGGAGTCTACGTCGGGCAATCCAGCGACCAGATACAGCAACGAAGCGATCAACGTGCCAAGCGCAGCCGCACCGTATCGCGCCCAAGTCGATTGGAGTCGGAACATGATTGCCACTCACACGGGTTCTTTGCCGGCCATTCGCGTACACAATTCGGCGGCCGAAGAGGAGCTGATAGGCACCCCGACCGTTGGAGTAAAGATGCTCTGGAACTCGATTGGATTGCTTATTTGCTCGCCGCGCGGTCCTTAGCGGCTAAGAATCCTCCGGCGGACGCACTTCCTCGTCACCGGCTGTTTGTCTTTGAATGCTATGCTTAGCAACGCGACCCATTAAGGCTTTCCTGGTCACGCCCAGATGACGGGCGGCTCTTGAATAGTTCCAGTTGAACTTCTTCAGGGCTTGTATGACAAGCTCCTTTTCAACCGTATCGAGCGTCAAGCCTTCCGCCACTCGGGCGACTTCGAGAGGGGGGCCATGCGATACATCAACCTGCAGGAAGTCCGGCAGATCGGACACTGTAATTTTGTCTCCCGGGCACAGTACCACCATCCGCTCGATCGCGTTCTGAAGTTGCCGGACGTTGCCGGGCCAATGAAAACGGGAAAAGTAAGGAATCAGAAATCCTGGGAGGCGTAGATTTGGGCGATGATGCTTTTCCTTACTGAGGCGGAAGAACTCCACCACAAATTCGCTGATGTCTTCGACACGCGCTCGCAACGGAGGAAGTTCAACGGGAACAACAGCCAACCGGTAATACAAGTCCTCACGAAAAGTGCCGTGCTCCACCAGGGCCGCCAAGTCACGGTGTGTGGCTGCAATGATCCTCACATCGACATGGATCGCTGTCGGGGCGCCGACCTTTTCAATTTCCCGTTCCTGGATCAGCCTTAGAACCCGCACCTGGAGGTCCAAGGGCATTTCTCCGATTTCATCCAGAAATACCGTGCCCCCCTCGGCCATCTCCACTTTTCCTTTCTTGTGCGTGAGAGCGCCCGTAAACGCCCCGCGGACGTGACCGAACAACTCAGACTCCAATAAGTCTCTCGGTATGGACCCGCAGTTGATCACTACAAAGGGGCGCTCGCGGCGCGGGCTGTTAAAGTGGATCGCTTTCGCCAGCAACTCTTTGCCGGTTCCCGTCTCTCCGTGAATCAGTACCGTCGCATCCGTCTGCGCCACCCGTGACGCCGCGTCGAGTACACGCATCAGGGCTGGAGAGTGACCGACAAGATTCTCGAAACCAAATTTCTGATCAATGGTACTTCGTAAAGTTCTTACCTCTTCGATCAATTGCCGGCGCTCCAAAGCACGACTGATCAGCATTCTCAATTCATAGGGGTGGACAGGTTTTGTCAGGTAGTCGTAAGCACCAGTCTTCATGGCTTCCACGGCCGTTTCCACGGTCCCGTATGCAGTTACGAGAACCACCATTATTTCGGGAAACGCCGCGCGCGCCTTCTTCAGCAAATCAAGACCGGTGGGGCCGGGGAGGTTCAGATCGGTGATGACGAGATCGAAAGGCAAGCGGTTCATCACCTCCAGGGCTTCTAGGACATCGCTCACGGCGACCGTGTCATAACCAGACCTCTGCAATTGAACATGCGTCACGCGGCGCAGGCTCTCGTCGTCCTCGACAATGAGTATTCTTCCGTGCGCTGTATGACTTAGACGTTCACTGGGTGCTGAACCCACCTCACTTCTCCCCTTCCTGTGACCGTCCCGGCCGAACTTGACCAGTGTCCATTGACATTAGCAGCGCTCGGAGTCGTCTGCATTCCTGGAGGACGATGGCAACAAACTCTTTCCGTCTTCCTTCGGTGAGCTCCGCATCTTGCAGAATGAAGGCCGCCCCCTCGATACTCGCCAGGGGGGTGCGGATCTGGTGCAACAAAACACCGGAGGCATGCTTCGGGTCCGGCAGGACATTCCTGAGAGGCACCGGCGGTCTTTGTCGTGGAGCGACTCTTCCGGTCTCCCCGAGACCTCTAACTTTTGTTGGAGTGTGTTTTGGATGCGCGAACCAGCTTCCCGCTAGCGCAACCATGAAAAACACAACTGCGTCTGCCCATACTGGTCGGGTTCGGAGGCAGGCCAAACCATGTCCCAGCGCGGCCAGTCCGGCTGCTCCCAAGCCATACCTCATTGGAAAATTGGCCGCTAACGACAAGACTCCAATATAATACATGCCCGGAATTAATCCGGCCCAAAATTCATTCCTCACTGCCCAAATCGAACAAATGCCATCGGCGAGCATGGCAGCGCCGAATGCCAGGGCCGTGACGAGCAGAGCTCCACCGGGCGTTTCCGACGAATCCAACCCTACAATCACTGATCCATCCTCCGATCCTCAGGGGCGAGGAGTGATTATGCTGGCTCGCTGCATGCTG
Organism: Bryobacteraceae bacterium; assembly: GCA_035501155.1. Lineage (GTDB taxonomy): Bacteria > Acidobacteriota > Terriglobia > Bryobacterales > Bryobacteraceae > Palsa-89. Next base: position 6,444 of record DATJWO010000019.1, on the reverse strand, counting down.
GCAGCAGACGTGGCCTAGCTCGACACTGCCAGTTTGGCTGTTGGGATGGATGAAAGAATAACCTGCCGAGGTTTAAGAGATCTTTTCGCCGCCCGGTTCTCGCACTGCCTTGAGCTGGACGTAGAAGGTCGCCCCGCAGCCGGCTTTGCTGTCGGCCCAGATCTTGCCACCGTGCCGTTCCACGATCCGCTTGCAGATCGCGAGCCCAAGCCCCGTACCGGGTTCGGCTGAGGTTGCCCGCGCACGGCTCTTTTGGAACGGTTCAAAGATTCCCGGGAACTCGTCCGGAGGGATGCCTGGTCCGTTGTCCCGTACGTAGGCCAACACATATCCATCCTTGAGAGCGGCGCCCACCTCTACGATGGCGCCTTTCCCGGAGTACTTGATGGCATTGCCGATCAGGTTGATGAATACCTGCCGTGTCTTCCTCGGATCCAAGGAGAGCGTAGGGATCGGCTTGCCGTAGCAGAGCTTGATGCGTGTATTCTTACGAAGAGCCCACGCGCCGCTCAGTGAGATGCATTCTTCTAACAAGACGCGTAAATCGGTCGGCTCCAGGGACAGTTTCGGGCGCTCGGATTCACCGACGATATCCACCAGATCCGCAAGCAGTTGCAGCATGAATTCACCGGAAAGATGGATGGAGTGCAGCATATCCCGCTGTGCCTCGCTGGTCGTACCGGAAAGCTCTTCCAGCAGCAGCTCGGCGTAAGTCAGGATGGCAGTGACAGGATGACGGAGCTCGTGAGCTGCCATCCGGAGCCAACGTGATTTTTCTGCGCTGATCTTCTCGATTTCGACATACTTTTTTGCCAGTTCATCAAGAACTTCTTGACTGTTTCCCCGTGGCTTTTCGAGGGTGATTTCCTGGTCGGCAATCACATCGGCGGGCAGAGCTGAGTTTTCGCCGCTGGCGCGCCGGGAGGATATCTTGGGAACGCTGCGAGGCAGTTTGCGCGGGATTGTCTCCAGCACGCTGTCAGGAAGCTTTGATCCAGGTATGCTACCAGGACCACTTGGACACTTAACAAGTGATTTGTTCACGGCAGCCTCTGAAGAGCACGTCGGCGGCCAACTAACTTAACCCAGTAGCCGAGGCGGGCTGATGATAACACGCGAAAGGGGGGGGCATCAACTGGGGGAATTTCTGGGGGTAGATCCGCATCGGGATCGAAGACTTCTCAAAATATTTCAGCCAATTCAATCTCGAGGGACATCGTCCGGTTGGGCAAGGCTTGCCCTTCGAGACCGATGACCCACCGACTGCGAGCCAAGAAATGAAATTCGTCGTGTATATTCTCCTCCTGGCGAGCCTTTGGGTTCACCCACCGCTGAGCCTTTTGGCTCAGTCTCCCGCTACTCGTCCCACGATCGGCGTCGCTCTCGAAGGAGGCGGCGCCCTCGGTCTCGCCCACATCGGCGTCCTGGAGTGGCTCGAAGACCACCAGATTCCGGTTGATTACATTGCCGGAACCAGCATGGGTGGCCTGGTGGGAGGAATGTACGCGATGGGGATGCGGCCCAAGGATATTCGCAAGCTGATTCGAGGTGTCGATTGGAACGAAACGCTGGCTGGCCAAACACCTTTCCAGGCTCTTTCCTATCGCCGCAAGCAAGACAGACGCACGTTTCAGAACAAACTCGAATTTGGCCTTCGCGGAGGCTTCAGTGTGCCGGGCGGACTGACTTCCGGACAGAACGTCACCTTGTTAATCGATCGCGAGTCGCTTCCGTACTCCAACCTGAAAAGTTTCGATGAATTGCCCATCCCGTTCCGGTGCATTGGGGCCGATTTAGTTAGCGGCAAGGCACATGTTTTTGACGACGGCCCGCTTGGCGAGGCGCTACGGGCTACGATGTCGCTGCCGGCAGTCTTCAACCCGGTCAAAGCGGATCGGACAATTTATGCGGACGGTGGGTTATTAGACAATCTTCCTGTGGATGTGGTCAGGAAGATGGGAGCAGATATCGTCATCGCGGTCCACTTAAGTCCAGGCGCCTATAATCCGGGCAAGTCCCAGTCCATTTTCTCGGTGATGGATCGGTCCATAAGCGTAATGATTTCAGCGAACGAACTACGCAGCATGGAAGATGCCGACCTAGTGATCTCAGTGGATTTGGCCGGCTTCAGTTCGACGGACTACGCTTCGGCCGAAGGGATCATGGCAAGAGGTTTGGAGGCTGCAACCCGGAAACAGCAACTGCTATCCAAGCTCACTGTTAACGACGACGCCTGGCAGCAAGACATCGCCCGCCGCGAATCGCGGCGGATTCGCTCAGTTCCGGCCCCTCAGTTCATTCAGGTGACCGGGGTCGGTGAGCCATTAGCTCATGACCTTCAGCGAGCATTAATGGATAACATCGGAAAACCGATAGATACCAGCCGTTTGGAGAAGGATATCCACGTGATCTCTGGAATCGGCCGATTCTCCAGCTTCTCCTACCACATGACGGAACTGGACAACAAACCCGGACTGGCTCTCAGCGCCGACGAGAAGCAGTATGCTCCGCCTCTCCTGAACTTTGGCCTGTTGATCGACGGTGCGGATTTGGACAACATTCGTTGGACCATGAATGCCCGGATTACTGCGTTGGATGTCGGGGGCTTCCGGTCCGAGTGGCGCACAGATATCTCCACCGGGGCCATCTGGGGGCTCTCCAGCGAATATTACAAGCCTATTACGGAAGATAGCCGCTGGTTCATGGCGCCGCGCATCTCGCTGACAAGCAGCCCATTCGACTTCTACGATCACTCGAGTCAGGTTGCCGAGTACAGGTTCCGGCAATATGGGGCGGGTTTCGATTTGGGCTACGCCATAGATCGGTTTAGCGAATTACGCGCCGCGTACAATCTGGGGTATCTGAGGACATCGATCAGTATTGGCGCCCCCATACTGCCGGCGCCACGCGGACGGATCGGCGCTACGTCGATTCGCTACGACCTCGATAGGCTGGATAGTCCGATCGTTCCACGGCGCGGGGAAGACGTCCAATTCCGGACGCAGTGGACCGACGCGAGCCCTGGCGCACCAAAAGGGTTTCCACTTTCTGAACTGTCCTTTGGAGTGATCCGACCGATCAGCCGCCCGGGCTCGGTTTACGTTCAGGCATTCGGGGGAAGCACCTTCGGTCATCGCGACACTGGGATACCGCAGTTTTTCCTGGGCGGGCCGAATCGCCTAAGTGCGTACGGAACCAACGAGTTGAGAACCGATCAGTATTGGTTGGTCCGTGCTGGGTACTTGCATCAGTTGTTCCGTCTGCCTGCGCTGGTCGGTGACAAGGTCTATTTTACGTCTGCGTATGAGCTGGGCAAAGTCTATGGCACTCCCTATCAAAATGGTCTCGCCAATGATGGCTCGGTTGGTATAGTAGCCGAGACTTTTGCGGGGCCTTTGTTTATCGGAGGGAGCGTCGGTGATAGCGGGCACCGCAAGGTCTACTTTGCACTGGGGAGGTTTTTCTAACAAGCCCCGCAGTAGTCCTAAGGAAAAATAAATTCGTGGCGACCGTCATCGCATCACTTGATCGATGTGACCTTAGGAGAAGAAACGCCGGAGAGCGAGGTGTCCGAGTTGGTTGCGAAGCCTGCTATTCTACGGGACTATAGTAGCCGTGTTTCCACGAAGTGGACGGGCGAGGGACATCCTGTGGCGGAAGCAATTCCACCTTGACTTGACGGTACTTGCCGTCGCGCTCCCGGTTTGTGGGCGAGTAGCCTAAGACGTATTCGCTGTGAATCTCAGAACTGAGCTTGGCGGCTAGATCCGGAAGTTCATTCAGATTGCGAACCCGGAATGCACGCCCACCGCTCTCTTCGGCGATCGAATTCAGCGAGGGCGACTTTTCGAAAACCGAAATGGCGAAGATGCGCACGTCCGATTCCTTGACAAGCTCCTTCATTTCGCGCTCGGTGTAACGGCTGTCATTGTCGCCTCCATCCGACAGCACGAGCAAGACTTTGCGACCCAGATTTGCATGCTTCAGGTGGCTGATTCCGACGTAGATCGCATCGTAAAGCGACGTCCATCCTCCCGGCTGAATGGATTCCAGCCCGTCTTCAATTTCATGAACGTTGGTAGTGAAGGCGCACACGGACTCCGGGCGGTCGCTGAACTTAAGGAGAAAGAACTCGTCACCGGGCAGGCTCAGGTTCAGAACTTCTCGAATAGCCTGGCGGGACTGGGCTATCTTGTTGTGCATGCTATTGCTGGCATCGAACACGATTCCGATAGAGACTGGTTCCTCGCCGTTAAAGAACTGGGAAATGTTCTGTTGGACGCCATCCTCGAAAAGGCGGAAGTCCTGTTTCCGCAACCCGCTGACGACGCGCTGGTAAGGGTCGGTGACCATCACTGGAATGAGCACGAGGTTGACGTCGACACGAATGGCCGTTTTGGCCCGTGCGGACCCTCGTGGGAGGCGAGGCACGATGGTCACTGTCGGGCCGCTGTCATCCGAGTAGGCCTGCATCTGGCTCAAGAGAATTCCCGAAATCAGCGAGCAACCTACTGCGATCAGCTTCGAGCGGCAGCTTCCCTTAACTAGCATGGTCATACAGCACGGCCTCCGGCAGAACTTGCCTGCCTTAAGCTGAACATCGTATCACGACGGCGCCGCGTTTGAAGGCTGATGGCAACTATAGTTAATTTGAATCGGCCCGCGCGGCAAAGAATCCCATGAATGATGGCGAGGCGGTTTAGTAATCCGCGCGGCCTCGGCGAAACGACGCTGTGAGTTTGCGACGTGTATTTTCATAGGGTTGGGCGGATTGGCCGACCGACAAGCTGATCGATCATGAGGCCGTCGGAATTCGCCCGCCTGGGTGACGGCCTCATAAATTCAAGTCGCATGAAGAATGGTAAACATAGGCATGTTCCGGGACACGCAGCGCTCATCGTCGGCGCGAAGGAACCGTTGAGCGCGATCCTGCGGCGAATGTTCGATCGTGCGGGGTGGCGCGTGGAGTGTGTGTTGACGAATGTTTCGGCAATCGCCGCAGCCGAAGCCCGCCCTTTCGATATCGTGATCACAAGTGAGGAAACGACGGGAGAGGAAGACATTCGGTTGCTCCGGCATCTGAGGCAAGCGCGGCCTCACTTGAAGATGATTATCCTAACCAGCCAAGCGACGCGCGAAGAAGTTCTGGCTGCGGTACGTGAGCATGCTTTTTTTTATTTTTCGGAACCCTTCTCGATCGACGAGCTGTCCGAAGCAGTGGAAAATGCCATTCGATCCCCAGCCTGGGACGATGGCATCGAACTTGTTGGGGCGAATCGAGAATGGATTCGCCTATTCGCCCGTTGCGATATTGGAACGGCCAATCGGCTGGTTCGTTTTCTATCGGAAGTCGAAGAAGACCTTCCCGAAGAAGAACGGCAGGCAGTCGCTATGGCATTCCGTGAATTGCTACTGAACGCCATGGAGCATGGCGGAAATTTCAATCCGAAGGAGTTTGTAGAAATTTCTTACCTTCGATCTCGCCGGGCTGTATCCTGCCGGCTGAAAGATCCTGGCAAGGGTTTCTCTTTACGGTACGTCCGGCACGCCGCAATTGCCAACCCTCCTGAAGATCCGCTTCGTCACTTAGCTCACCGGGCAGCCAAGAACATGCGCCCGGGAGGATACGGCGTGCTGTTAGCCCACCAGTTGGTTGATGAGTTGATCTATAGCGAACGCGGCAACGAAGTGGTCTTGATCAAGTATCTGGACACGAAACGGCCAGCTCTCACATAAAGCATTGCTCAACTCGCGACGTGAGCGAGGCGCCCGGCCAAAAAGAGAGGGCGGAGCCACCGTAAGTTCGGGTGGTTCGCCCTCGGAAGGAAGACCTGGAATGCTTCGGTCCAAACTTAGTGGGAGCTATTGGGCGCCAAAGTTGAAAGCGATACCGGCTGCGTACCGAAAGTTGTGCTGGCTGCGGGCCGAAGGAATTGAGGCGCCGGGAGGCACGGTGACGTCGGGCGCCTCCAGCCGGGTCATATAGTAATCAATCTGGGCCGGTCGCAAGACAAGCCACTTGTTGAGCTTAATATCCAACCCGCCGCCAACCGCCATTGAGAAGAAGTTTGTGGCGGTCTGGTAGCGCCCATCCTTGAGCTTGGACGATGCCGTGTTTGCCTCTGCAGCCAACAGCGGGTTTACGACCAGGACGGAATCTGCCGCGATACTGGTACTGAAGTTTTGTCCGCCAAACAGTATGTGAACGTAAGGGTCGATCCTATGCGATCGTCCCCAGGATAAACGCGGCCCAAACAGATAACTGAACGCTGTGCTGTCAAAATGGTAGTTGTTGACGTTACCGTTATGGTAGCCGCCCAGTTCGGCTTCCAGGCCAATGTGATTGTTAAAGTTCCACGCGAAGGTGCCGATGCCTCCGTTAGCCGTAAAGGCCGGGATCGTTTGGGCGGAGTTGTAGCGCAGGAACGAGTAGCCGAAGAACAG
>DATJWO010000018.1:0-4638 GCA_035501155.1 Bryobacteraceae bacterium | reverse complement strand
GACGGGTTCTCGACCGGCAATATCTTCAGCATGGCTCAAACACCTGACGGGTATTTCTGGCTCGGCGGGGAGTTCGGCCTATTCCGATTCGATGGCGTTCGCGCTGTGCCCTGGCACCCTCCTGCGGGGCAAGAGTTGCCTGAGAAGTTCGCATTCCAACTGGCTGGCGCACCCGACGGCACCCTTTGGATTGGCACGTTCTCGGGCCTCGCAAGTTGGGACGGAGTCAAATTGACGCGTCACCCCGAATTCGCTGACAGGTTCGTGCAAGCGCTGTTCGTGGACCACGAGGGCACGGTTTGGGCCGGCACTCGGGGCGGCGTAGGTTCGTACGCCCGGCTATGCGCAATGCGCCGCGGCTCCAGCCAGTGCTTCGGGGATGATGGCTCGCTCGGCAAAACTGTTTGGACTATTTCTGAGGACCGTTCCGGCGTTCTATGGATCGGTTCAGATTCCGGCATTTGGCGATGGAAGCCCGGACCTCCGCGGCGCGAGACTACCGAGCTGCGGGATGTCAGCGGCCTGGTGGAAACCGAGGATGGGCATATTTTAGCTTCGACATTCGGCGGCGGACTCATGCAACTGGAGGGGAGGTTGGACGCGCATCCGGTGCCCTATCCCATGCGGCTGCCGATAGGTTGGACGCGGCCGCTTTCCGACCGCGAATTCAGCGCCAGCACGCCGCTCCGGGACCGCAATGGTGGTTTGTGGATTGGAACGAGCGAGCATGGGCTCGTGCATTTGTATAACGGCCGCACCGATGTCTTTACGAAGGCAGACGGGCTTTCCGGCGATATCGTCAACTGTTTGTTCGAAGATCGGGAAGGCAATGTCTGGGTGTGCACGACTGGCGGGATCGACCGCTTTCGTGAGTTCGCGGTGACCACGATCTCCTCCAAAGAAGGCCTGGCGAGCGCTGCGGTTGTATCCGTGGTTGGTGACAAGGTTGGGAGCGTTTGGATTGGCACTCGCGACGGTCTGACTAGGTGGAGGAACGGGCACTCTACCGTCTTTCGGAAGGCGAACGGATTGCCTGGCAATGCGGTGGAATCTCTCTTTCAGGACGACGCTGGACGGCTCTGGCTGTACGCGGCAGGCGAACTCGCGTATTTCAACGGAGACCGGTTCATTACGCTGCCGCGCGCTCTCCCTGGCGAAGAGGTGCATTCGATCACCGGGGACAGTCAAGGCAACCTGTGGCTTGCGGGAAACGAGCGCTTGTACCGCATACGGGAGGGACATGTAGTCGAGAGGCTGCCATGGCCAGCGCTGGGAGCGTCCGAGAGGGCTAAAGTGATCGTCGCGGACCGGGGCGGAGTATGGGTCTCATTCTGGGGTACACGGACGGTATCGTTTTTCAAAGACGGCGCGCTCAGGGCTTTGTATAAGACCGCAGATGGGCTCGGTAAAGGCCGTATAGCCGACCTTCAACTCGACCGTGATGGCGCACTATGGGTGGCAACCGAAGAGGGCGGTCTCAGCCGGATAAAGGACGGGCACATTGCGACCCTGGCAACCGCGAACGGCTTGCCCTGTGACTCAATTCACGGCTCGATCCAGGACAACGAGCGCTCGTTGTGGCTATACACGGCATGCGGCCTCGTGCGAATCCCACGCTCCGAACTGAACGCATGGATCGGCGATCCACGGCACAGGGTGGTAACCGCGGTGTTGGATGCGGCCGATGGCGTCCGGCTACGCGCACTTTCGCCCAGCAGTTTCAGTCCTGTGGCGGCGAGGTCGCGCGACGGCAAGCTGTGGTTCGTGACCGGAGACAGTGTTCAGGTCGTGGACCCACGTCATCTTCCGTATAACGACTTACCGCCGCCGGTTCATATCGAGCGAATAGTCGCCGACGGGAAGAGTTATTGGCAAGGCTTGACCAGCGCGAAAGGCTCGAATGTTCGTCTTCCATCGCGGATTCGCGATCTGCTGATCGACTACACCGCCGTAAGCCTGGTGGCGCCCGAGAAGGTGCACTTCAGATATAGGCTGGAAGGACAGGATCAGGATTGGAGAGAAGTGGTCAATGATCGCGAGGTGCAGTACTCGAACTTGCCGCCGAAGCATTACCGCTTCCTGGTGAAGGCGTGCAACGACAGCGGGGTGTGGAACGAAGAAGGCGCGGCGCTGGATTTCGTTATTCCTCCTGCGTGGTACCAGACAAATTGGTTTCGAGCTTTATGTGCGGCCGCAGTTCTGGCTTTTATTTGGGGGCTGTTCAGGATTCGAGTGCAGCAACTGCGAGAGCAGGAAGCGAAGTTCCGAGATGCCGTGGAAAGCATGCCGGCACTGGCGTTTGTCGTCGACTCCCACGGCGAGCGAACGTTCGTGAACCGGGCATGGCTCGACTATACAGGTCTGACTTTGGAACAGGCGTCCGGTCTGGGTTGGACGAAAGCCGTGCACCCCGACGACCGCGATCGAGCGCTGGAACGATGGCGTGTTGCCCAGGCCACCGGTCGTCCGCTGGAGTACGAAGTGAGGATTCGGCGTGGACCCGATGGGATGTATCGCTGGTTCCAGACCCGCGCACGGCCCCTGTTAGACAAGCGCGGCAACCTTGTGAAGTGGTGCGCCGTGGCGACTGACATTGAAGATCGCAAGCGCGCCGAGCAGCTTCAATCAGATCTCGCTCACGTAACCCGCGTGACCACGCTGGGGGAACTTGCCGCCTCCCTGGCCCATGAGATCAAGCAGCCGATTGCGGGCTCCATTACCAGCGCAGACTCCTGCCTGCGGTGGCTGGAGCACAGTCCGCCGAATCTGGACAGGGCGCGTGCTGCGGCAAAGAGAATCAGGGCTGACGGAAACCGCGCAGCGAGCATCATCGATAAGCTGCGGTCGCTGTACAAGAAGGTTCCTCCAAAGCGGGAGTTGATCGCTGCCAACGAGGTGATCGGCGAGATGGTGCTGCTGTTGCGCGGCGAGGCGACCAGGTATGCGGTTTCGATTCGCACAGAGCTTCCTGCCGATCTCCCCATGGTGATGGCCGATCGCGTCCAGTTACAACAGGTGCTGATGAATCTAATGCTCAACGGCATCGAGGCAATGAGAGAGACGGGCGGAGTCCTGACGGCCAGCTCGCGACTGGACGGAGAAGGAAATGTCATCATTTCAGTCAGCGACACCGGAGTGGGGCTGCGCTTAGAAGACGTTGGCAACATCTTTGACGCCTTCTTCACGACGAAGCCGCAGGGCAGCGGCATGGGACTGGCAATCAGCCGGTCCATTGTCGAGTCACACGGCGGCCGGATCTGGGCCACGCCGAACGACGGACGCGGCGCAGCATTTCACTTCACCCTTCCTCCAGCGCTGACGGAAGCAGACATCCCCGTCAGTACAAAATAGCCCGGCGTTTGGCGCGAACCTTTTGGCAGGTCACTTCGCGTGGAGCGGCGCGGCAAGCGTTGCGCACCGCGAATCACAGCGAGGATCTGTACAATCTCGTCACAGATTCGATAGCAACCAGGTAGCGTGTTGCCGGAACAACCAACTCCCGCGTTCCGGCCACTCTGCCAGCTTTTCGAGGCTTTTTGTAACGCCCCGAACCATCTTGTGGAGGTCGTTGAGGACGCGGCGGATCTGGCGGAGCTGGCGCTCCTGCAAGAGCACGGCGGAGCAAGGCTGGGGCAGCTGTCGGCGCAGGGCATCGAGTTGCTCGACGCCGTGGCGATAGCGGCGCACCAGGTCGCCGAGGATCCAGCCGCCGGCGAGGCCAACGGCAGCTGCGAGCGCCGCACCGAACAGGGCTGCGGTGTGGTGGTTCATGCGGACTTCTCCAGGGTGGCGTGCTCGCGGAGCACGCGGTGGATGGTGGTGCGGGAGACGCGGTAGCTCTTCGCCAGCTGACCGAGGCTTTGGCCGCGCTGGTGGTCCCGCAGGATGGCGATGTGGTCGAGGTCCAGCGGCTTGCGGCCGATGGGACGGCCTTCGAGAAATGCGCGGCGCATGCCGGCGCGCACCCGCTCGATGATCAGGTTGCGTTCGAGTTCCGCGATGGCTCCGATGATGACGACGATGGCCCGGCCCAGCGGGCCACCGGTATCGATCTGCTCGCGGAAGCTGACGAACTCGATGCCGAGCCTGTTGAGTTCGTCTAAGATCTCGAGGAAGTGTTTCACCGACCGGGCAATCCGATCCGAAGCCCAGGCGGGCGGCATCTTCAACCGACCGGCCGATAGCTTCGCGGCGGTCCTGGACCATGCCGCCGAACAACTGACACCAGGCGCGGTGTGTGGCGGAGGATGGGGCGTAAGACACTGACTAAGGCATACTCAAATACTCAATACTCCTTGCGAAAGCACTCCGTCAAGCAAAAACCGGCGCGCCCAGATTGAATTATAGGATGAGTATGGGCTCAGAGTGGGAGTGAACCAAAGCCACCTCGCCGACACGGCCGCGCAGATCCACTACTGCGCCGCCGGCCCGGCCATCAACTTACCACTGCGGCGACCAAATGGCTAAGGGGTGCACAACTGCTTTATTATCATTTGGCTGCCCCCCAGGGATTCGAACCCCGATATGCTGATCCAGAGTCAGCTGTCCTACCATTGAACGAGGGGGCAGTGAAGGATGGGTGGCCGTCAAGCCACTCTGTTCATATTAAAGCGGTTCGCCAGCGTGGTCAATGCTGCG
>DATJWO010000017.1:0-173702 GCA_035501155.1 Bryobacteraceae bacterium | reverse complement strand
ACCCGGTGAGCGCCTGGGGGGAAGAGGGAGTCTATTTTGCCGTTTGGGCGCCGCGGGCCGCACAAGTGTTCGTCGTGGGCGACTTTAATCGTTGGGAGATCGGACCGCACCCGTTACGTCGCTTTCAGAATTCAGGCGTCTGGGAAACCTTCATTCCCGCCGTGATGCCGGGAGCCTACTACAAATTCCGGATCATCCCGGCAGAGAACGGTGAGGTTCTGGAAAAGGCCGATCCATTCGCCTTTCGCGCCGAGGTCGCACCGCGGTCGGCGTCAATCGTCTGGGATCTGGATTACGATTGGGGTGATGCGGCCTGGCTGGATCAGCGGCGACACCACGATTGGCGCGCCCGTCCCATCTCGATCTACGAAATCCATGCTGGTTCGTGGATGCGGGTGCCGGAAGAGGGCAACCGCTGGCTGACGTATCGGGAATTGGCGCCTGAACTGGCGAGTTATGTTCAGGAGACGGGCTTTACACATGTCGAGCTACTGCCGCTGATGGAGCACCCGTTCTACGGTTCGTGGGGCTACCAGCCGACGGGGTTCTTTGCCCCAACCGGGCGGTACGGCGCACCACAAGATCTGATGTACCTGGTGGACCGCCTGCACCAACAGGGCATTGGCGTGATTCTCGATTGGGTCCCGCTCCATTTCCCGTATGACGGTTTCGGGTTGGCAAGGTTTGACGGCCGTTGTCTGTACGAACATGATGACCCGCGCGACAATCATCATCCGGTGTGGGGCCGCGTGCTGTTTGATTATGAGCGGCCTGAGGTGCGCAGCTTCCTGCTCAGCAACGCGCTGTTCTGGCTGCGTCATTATCACGTCGACGGTTTGCGGGCCGATGCGGTTTCATTCATGCTCTACCGCGACTACTGCCGCAAACCCGGGCAGTGGAATCCCAATCGCAATGGCGGACGGGAGAATCTGGACGCGGTGACGCTCCTGCAACAGTTGAACCAGGACATCGCCGCAGAGTTGCCCGATGTACTGACCTTTGCGGAGGAAGCAACCACGTATCCGCAGGTTTCCCATCCGGCGCGCGTGGGCGGATTGGGGTTCACGTTCAAGTGGGACATGGGCTGGATGCACGATACGCTCGAGTACATGGTGAAGCCGTTCCCCGCGCGCCGAAATCAGTTGAACAAGCTGACGTTTCGGATGATGTACGCGTTCGCGGAGAACTTCGTGTTGCCGTTGTCGCACGACGAGGTGGTGCACTGCAAACGCTCGCTCCTGAACAAGCTGCCGGGCAACACGTGGGAGAAGCTGGCCGGGCTGCGCCTGCTTTACGGGTATCTCCACGGCCAGCCGGGCAAGAAACTGTTGTTCATGGGCGGTGAATTCGGCCAGCAGCGCGAGTGGAACCACGATCAGAGTCTGGACTGGCATCTGCTGAACGAGCCGCTCCATCGCGCCCTGCAACAGTGGGTTCGAGACCTGAACCGGGCTTATCGACAGTGGCCTGCCTTGCACGAGCTGGATTGCGATTCTGCGGGGTTCGAGTGGGTGGACTGCAACGACCACAAGAACCACGTGCTCAGTTTTCTGCGCAAGGCGCGCAGTGGCGATCGCGTGGTGCTCGTTGTCTGCAATTTTCTATCTGCCGTATTGCGTGACTATCGTGTCGGCGTCCCGCAGCTGGGATTCTGGCGTGAACTTCTCAACAGCGATGCCCGCGAGTATGGCGGCGGCGGCCTTGGCAACAACGGCGGCGCGACAGCGGAGGAACATGGCTGGCACGGGCGTCCGTATTCGTTACGCCTGACGGTGCCGCCGTTGTCAGCCATGTTCTTCGTTCGCGAGTCTCCGCGCGTCGAGAGCATCGCGGCGCCCGCAGAAGGAGTATCCAATGCCTGAGATCTATCACGCGCTGGGGTTGCACCTGGATCAGCCGCTGGGCAACTTGATCGCCTTGCATAACAGCACGGAGCGATGGGAAGCCCGGCAGATTCTCTGGTGCTACGACCGGCCGACGCGGATGCTGGAGGGTTATGAGGACGTGGCGCGCCTGCATTTGAGCTTCTCGGGGACATTGCTCAAACAACTCGAGGGCCCCGCGGTGCGCGAGACCTTTGGCGATGTCGTTACCATCGCGGATTTTCTCGACCGATATCGCCGCTCCAACATCGAGTTCCTGGGGAGCGGTCTTTACCATCCGGTGTATCCGCTGATACCCACAAGTGACTGGGACGCCCAGACCGCGTGGTGGCTCGGCCTGGGCCGGCATCTGCTGGGTCGCGGCCAGTTTGCCGGGTTCTGGCCGCCCGAGATGGGGTTCTGCATGGAGATGATTCCGATGCTGGCCCGCCACGGGTACCGGTACGCGATTGTGGATTGCTGGTATATCAAACCGAAGCGGACGATGCGGTGGGAAGAGTTGCGGTATCGACCCTATATCGCCCGCCACGACGGCGCCGAGATCGTTGTCGTTCCTCGTGACCGCGAGCTGTCCAACGCGCAACTCAGCGGGCTGGATCCCGGCTGGTTTCAATTCGAGGTCCAGCAACGAACGAAGTTCTGCGATTTTCCCGCGTTGGTGACGACGTGGACCGATGGCGAGAATGGAGGGTGGTTCCGCACCCCGCGCGTGGAGAGTGGTTTCTGGGGCTTCTTCTCCCGTCCAGTCCTTGACCGCTCGCGCGCGGGGATACTGGGATTCACGCCGATTCACATCAGCGAATTCCTCAAGAAGCACCCGCCGACAGAGGAAGTCGAAGTGCATCGCGGGGCGTGGAACACGGAACACCATTGGGGCGGCGATTTCGCCCAGTGGACCGGCTCGCTGCTGCAGCAACGCGGGTGGGACGAGATTCACAACGCCAGCCGCTACTACCAGCGGGCCAAACACACATTTGACCGGTGCCGCCTCAACGGCGACGGTGCAGGGATCCGAGACCTCATCACACGCGCCTACGACCGGATCCTGGCGGCGGAAACCAGTTGCGGTTTTTACTGGGGCAGCCGTTGGGTGCACCGGGCATTTGACGACATCGAGCAAGCCTACTGCCTGCTCGACACAGCGATGAACGAAATGGAGAAAGTCCAATGACATTCGAGCCAATTCCCGAGATGATCGAAGAACTGCCCAACATTTCCGGTTGGGAATCAGGCGTGGAAGCGGCAACGGACCGCCGCGAGCCCGTCTTCGTGAAGCGGACGCCATTGCGGCTCGACCGCATTCAATCGGCTTTCGGCGTCGCCCTGCACATGCATCAGCCGCTGATCCTTGATGACGGCGATCTGCACCAGGCGCGAATGCTGGGCAACCTGCAATACATGATGGAACATCAGCACATCCACGGCAATCACGATGCTCCCGTGTTCGCCTGGTGTTACACGCGCATCGCCGATTTTATTCGTGGGCTGGTCGATGCGGGCCGGCAACCACGGGTGATGCTGGATTATTCCGGCGAATTACTGTTCGGCCTGCGCCAGATGGGGCGCGGTGACATTCTCGATAATCTCAAAAGCATCACGCTGAATGATCGATACTGGCCGCACGTGGAATGGCTTGGGACGATGTGGGGTCACGCTGTTGTGCCGTCCACACCCGTGCCGGACGTGCCGCTGCATGTCCGCGCGTGGCAGCAGTATTTCGCCGCGATCTTTGGTTGGGAGGCTTTGGGTCGGGTACGTGGTTTTTCGCCGCCGGAGATGCACCTGCCGAATCATCCTGATGTGTGTTACGAGTATGTCAGGACGCTGCGCGACTCCGGCTACCAATGGCTGGCGGTGCAGGAGCATTCGGTCGAGGAACTCGACGGTCACGGCCTGCGGGAACGCTATCTCCCCCGAAAGCTGGTCGCCCGCAACAGCCGCGGAGAGGAACTCTCGATCACCGCGCTGATCAAGACCCAGGGCTCGGACACCAAACTGATCGGCCAGATGCAGCCGTTCCACGAAGCCAAGGGCCAGCATCCGCGAGAGATCAAAGGCAAACGTATTCCCCCCCTGGTGTTCCAGATCAGCGATGGCGAGAACGGCGGGGTGATGATGAATGAATTCCCCGAAAACTACAAGCAGGTCTGGCATCAAACCGGAACCGAAGGGGTGGTGGGAATGAATGGTACGGAATACCTGGAGCTGCTGGCCGCCGCAGGCATTCGCGAGGGTGATTTCGAGCCGATTCAGCCGCTGCATCAGCACAAGATTTGGGAGCGAATGGGAAAGAAACCAAACCTGGAACGGTTGCAGCAACTCATCGAAGAACTCCGCCGACAGAACCACCGGTTCAATATGGAAGGCGCCTCGTGGACCAACAACCTGAGCTGGGTACACGGCTACGAGAACGTACTCGATCCGATCAACAAGCTTAGCGCCCTGTTTCATGAGAAGATCGATGGTCACTCCGTGGACAAGCGCAGCCACGCCTACCACAACGCCCTGCTGCATTTGCTGACGACACAGACCAGTTGTTACCGGTATTGGGGAACGCAGGGCCGCTGGACCGACTACGCCCGTGAGATTTGCCGGCGCGGGAACGAAATCCTGGAGCACGATTTCACCGCGCATCGAGAAAACGCACCCCGATGAAGACAACGGCAGAGCTGCGGAACTGTGGCGTCATCGCTGCCCCGGTGTCTGGCGGCCGCAACGGAAACAGGGACGACGACACATGAAGGCGCTGACACTCAGGGTTCGTGGAATCCCGCAAGCGACAGGCGCGCCGGGCGTGGAGAACAAACTTGCGATCGCGTCCCAGCCGATTATTCCCGACGATCGGATCGCCGCGGATGTGCGCGATCGCCCGATGTGGGATGCGTGGGTTCGAGCCAGCTGGTTGCACGTGGCGGTCCGTCACGGAAACGTAATCCTGACCGGCAAAGTGGGGAGCGCAACCGAGAAACGGCGTGCGCGATGTGATCAACAAACCAAAGGTCGTTTGAACGCATCCAGATGAGGATTATCGATGAAGAAGCGAAGGATCCCGTTGATCGTCTGGGTCATAATTCTCGTTGCAACCGCCGTCTCCCGCTCACAATCGCAACCGCACGGTGCTTCTCCGATTGAGGTCACCAGGCAGTTTCTCCAGGGTGTGAGCACGAAGAATCGCCAGGATTTGATCGAATCCTTTGACTTTGCCTGGGCAAACCGCGACCTCACCGCCAGGTTGCGCGCCATAGATATCGTCAACCCCTGGACCCAACGACAGATCACGGACACACTGGTGTACTATTTCTTCGAGCCCGATCAGGTGTCACTGGCCAGGACGCTTCTTGCCACCAACGTCGTCTTTGATGCCCGCGTGAACGACAAGGCAAAGCTGGCGCTGGTCGTCCTCTCCGCCCCGGCCAAGCCAGGCGAAAAACCGAAACAACTGGGCACGGTTGGCCTGCGGAAGCTGGCGGGTCGCTGGCAGATCGTCTATTTCCCGGAGTTCTACCCTCTTGATTACTGGGAAATCCTGACGGGTGTGCGTGCGCAGCCATGAGTCGTCGACGATGGTGTGCCGAACGAGAACGCGAACAGGCATTTGCATATCCATTTGGATTGGCGAGACCAGCGCGACTCAATTACAACCGATTGAGTTATACACTGCCTGAGGGGTGGACGCGCGTCGCAGCTCTTTCCCGTCTGGGACGGATTTGCGGGTTCTGCCAGTGTGGCACAAGCCGCTGGCAGCGAAGCTGCCAGACTGGCCTATGATGCATAGCCCCTTCCATCGACCGGGCTATTTCCATTTATTTGCCGCATAAGCTGTTATAACGAATGGGATACCCGTGGCATCGGGTGTGCGAAGCACACCGTTGGATGGAATACTCGGAGAAAGGAGTTGGACCATGACCGCCAACGACGATGCGTCTCCCAACCAGAGTACTTATATACCGATCACCATTCGGCTGCAGACACCGAGACGGAGTGAATTCAACACACACGAGATTCTGACCCGCAGATTTCGTTGGAAAAACGAGGTGTGGCGTCGATCGCGGATTGTGGAATTGTCGGGGGCGTGGCTGATTGCGTTCGCGATCCTGTTTGTCTTCGCATTTCGGACGAGCGCGGTGCTGGCAAACACCCCGTTTACCGACACCCGTGTCAACGACGCGGTCGAGTACGAGCTGGTCGTTGAGAAAGGGGTATCACCGAATTTCATCGATGTAAGCACCAGCCAGGGGATCGTGACCCTGTCGGGCTCGGTGAACGATCTGTTGGCCAAAGCGCGAGCGGTCAAGATCGCCGAGTCGGTCCGGGGGGTGCGGGCGGTGATCGACCGAATTACCGTCACCCCGGTTTCGCGCCCCGACGAGGATATCCGCAAAGATATCCTGACGGCGTTGCTGCAAGACCCGGCGACCGAATCCTACCAAATCAGTGTTTCGGTCACGAACGGCGTCGTCGCCCTGAGCGGTTCGGTCGGCTCGTGGCCGGAGTCGCAACTGGCCCAACGTGTCGCCGAGGGAGTCAAGGGCGCCAAAGAGATCCACAACGATCTTACGATCAACTACCTCGCGAAACGCACTGACGAAGAGATCGCCGCTGACGTCGAAGCGGCTCTGCGCTGGGACATTTGGGTGAACGGGCAGTTGGTCGATGTTCAGGTGAAGAACGGGAACGTGACCCTCAGCGGGTCGGTTGGGAGCGCGCTGGTAAAATCACGTGCCATCCAGGATGCCTGGGTCATGGGCGTCACATCCGTGGATGCGAACCAGGTGCAGGTTGACCCAATGTTGCGGGTAGGCGCCCAACGGCGGTTCCGCTATTCCATCGCATCCGACGCGGACATTCAACAGGCGGTGGAGGCGGCGTTTCGACGCGACCCACGGGTCGCGCCATTCTCCCCCAACGTGCGCGTCGAAGACAATACGGTGATTCTCTCGGGGGCAGTTGGCAACTTGAAGGCAAAGATGGCGGCCTCGCAGGACGCCCGCGACACGGTCGGCGTGTGGTGGGTGGAAAATTACCTCAGGGTCCGGCCCAAGAATCCTCCGAGCGATGCCGACATTGAGAAGAACCTGAACGCCGCGCTGTTCTGGGATCCCGGTCTTGTTGGTGGCCAGATTCAGGCCGCGGTGATCAATCATGTGGCTTATCTCTCCGGTGCAGTTGACGACGACTACCAGAGATTTGAGGCGCAGGATGTCGCCGCGCGAACCAAGGGAGTCGTCGAGGTTCGAAACCGCCTGCATGTTGAACCGCAATTGACCCTCTCGGACTCTGATTCCTACTACAACTGGCCGGACTACTACGATGGGCCACTTCGGTATGACACGGGGCTCTTTGCGCCGCTGCCTCTCAAGACCGACGCGCAGGTCAGGAAAGACATCGAGAAAGCGTTCTTCTGGAGCCCGTTCGTGGATCGTGACGACATCAAATTGACCGTTCACAATGGTGTCGCGACTTTGACGGGAAAGGTCGACGGTTGGATTGCGTACGGCGAAGCGCAACGCGACGCGTACAAGGGCGGCGCATCGTTCGTGGTCAACCGGCTACAGGTGAAGAAAGGCGCGTGGTTTTGACAACGGGCCATAACGCGAGTCCAAGGGAATGCGTCGTGAGCCTGTCACGGTGTGAGTGGCGCGTCGGGCGGCCGACACAGGAACGTCGAGAGGCATCGTGAAACGAAGCATCAGCCGGCTCATTGGCAGTGCGGTCCGCGCCGAAGACGGCGAGCTGGGGAGAGTCGAGGATTTCTACTTCGATGACCACAAATGGACCATTCGTTACATGATCGTGAACACCGGCCAATGGCTTCAAGGCAGGCACGTACTGATTTCAACGGTGGCATTGAAAAAGCCTGAATGGAACTCGCGGGTCTTTCCTGTGAGCCTGACCAAACAACAAGTACGAAACAGCCCGACCATCGACACCGACAAACCCGTGTTC
The DNA here is from genome assembly GCA_035501155.1 of Bryobacteraceae bacterium. Lineage (GTDB taxonomy): Bacteria > Acidobacteriota > Terriglobia > Bryobacterales > Bryobacteraceae > Palsa-89. The sequence continues at coordinate 165,873 of DATJWO010000017.1, read as the reverse complement.
CGACAGCATGAGGCGCAGTTGCACCAATATTACGATTGGGCGATCTACTGGCCTACCGGTTTGGAGCGATACGCCAATGCGCGCGGAAAGAGTGCTGATCCGCACTTGCGCAGTACACGCCACGTGGCCGGCTACTCCGTCCAAGCGACTGACGGGGAGATGGGACACGTGCAGGACTTTATCGTGGACGACGAGACGTGGTCGATTCGGTATGTCGTAGTACGCATTCGCCATTGGATGTCAGAGAAGAATACCCTCGTGTTTTCACCATGGATCCGAAGCGTGGGTTCCGACGAATCCGCCGTCCTTGTGGATTTGTCACGTCAATCCATCGCGAACGCTCCGTCGTTTGAACAATCGAGGTCGGTGAGTCGGGCCTATGAAACACGTTTGTTCGAGCACCATGGACGGCCGAAGTATTGGGAAAATGAATGGACGGAGAAGCCAGAGGCAGCAGAAAAGGAGCTGCGGTCGTTGGAGGCCCCCGTTGTGGGCGCCAAGAAGTGAACGACTTTGGCTTTGGCACACATGTTTTCGAGTTCGTTGAGCAGAAGGGAACATGAACCCAACTCAGTCAGACCCAAAAAAGCCGGTGCCGAACTGGCCGATGCAAGACTGGCACACGTGGATCTGGTACGCGGTGATGATGCTGGCCATGTTGTGGGTGTGGCAGGAGTCATTTCGACAAATCGCGGTTCACACCGTTGACTACAGTGAATTCAAGCAGGATCTCGCCAACGGAGAAGTTGTTGAGTGCGCGGTAGGCACGGACGAGATCGACGGGAAGATCCAACCGAAGGCGCCCGCAACCCACGAAGCAAGGAAACCGGCCGCGGTCACGAAAGAGGAATCTGCGAAAGCGGCGATGGAAACGCCCGCCGCGGAGACCGAGAAAGCGCCGAGCTCACCCGAAGCGACACGGAATTCTGCCAAGGCCGAAAAGACGACCGGCCCGCCGGCCGGGTCCGGGACCGAGTCGGCCAAAGCGGCAGCGCCCGCGGCGTATGTTTTCCGCACGGTGCGCGTCGAAGACCCGGATTTGGTGCGGGACCTGGAGAAAGCGCATGTGAAGTTCAATGGGGTACGTCCGAGCTTCCTGACGGAATTCCTGTGGACGTGGATTTTGCCCATTGGATTGATCTTCCTGCTGTGGCGATTCCTGGCGAGGCGGATGCAGGGGCTTGGCCAGTCGGTGATGAATTTCGGGTCGAGCCGGGCGAAGCTGGTGGCAGACAAGGACACCAAGATCACCTTTGGAGACGTAGCCGGTTGCGAGGAGGCCAAATTGGAATTGCAGGAAGTCGTTACATTTCTCAAGCATCCGGACCGGTATCGACAATTGGGGGCGCAGATTCCCAAGGGCGTTCTGTTGGTGGGTCCGCCGGGGACGGGCAAGACACTGCTGGCGCGAGCGGCGGCGGGAGAGGCGCACGTACCGTTCTTTTCGATCAGCGGCAGCGAGTTCGTCGAGATGTTCGTGGGGGTGGGAGCGGCCCGTGTCCGTGATTTGTTCCTCCAAGCCAAGACGCAAGCGCCCTGCATCGTGTTCATTGACGAACTTGACGCGGTCGGCCGGCAGCGCGGCGTGCACGCCGGTCCGGTCAACGACGAACGCGAACAAACCCTCAACCAACTTCTCGTGGGGATGGATGGCTTCGAGGCAAATGTCGGCGTGGTGGTGCTGGCCGCGACGAATCGGCCCGAGATCCTCGACCGGGCGCTGCTTCGGCCGGGACGATTCGACCGTCAGATTGTCGTGGACGCGCCCGATCTCGACGGGCGGGCGGCGATTCTCAATATTCACGCGCGCGGGAAGCCGCTGGCCCGGGACGCAGATCTTCGCCGGATTGCCCAGGAAACGCCGGGGTTTTCCGGCGCGGACCTTGCCAATCTGATCAATGAAGCCGCCCTGCTGGCGGCGCGGCGCAACGCCCGCGAAATCACGCAGGCCGACCTGCAGGAAGCCGTGGAGAAGGTCGTGGCCGGCCCGGAGCGCAAAAGCCGGCGGTTGAACGCCGAAGACAAGCGGCGTGTCGCTTATCATGAAGTCGGACATGCGCTGGTGGCAGCGTACTGCGAACACTCTGACACGCTCCACAAGATCAGCATCGTTCCGCGAGGACGGGCGGCGCTCGGTTATACGCTGCAATTGCCCGAGAACGACCAGTATTTGCGCAGCCGCTCGGAGCTGATCGACAAGATCACGGGTCTGCTGGGCGGACGGGCGGCGGAAGAGGTGGTATTCAACGAGATCAGCACCGGCGCGGAGAACGATCTGGAGCACGCGACGATCATTGCCCGCCAAATGGTGTCGGTGTTTGGCATGGACGAGAAAGTCGGGCTGGTGCACTGGGGGCGGCCACCGAACCAGTTTCTGCCCTGGCTGGGGGATGGGGCATCGTTGCGCGATTGCAGCGAAGCCACGGCGCGGGAGCTTGACGAAGAGATCCGAAAGATCTTGGACGACGCCCACGAACGGGCGCAACAGATCCTGAAGACACACCGCGACCAACTGGACACGATCGCCAGCGAGTTGCTGAAGCGCGAAACGATGGATGCATCGACATTCAAGAAACTAATCGAGCAGAAGAAGGAGCAAGATCATGAATAAGGCGAAGGTACGGGCAATCGGCGTGGCACTGGGGTTGGCGGTATTCGTTGCCGTCGGAATGACGTTGATGATCGGCGCGGAATCCGGCTCGGAACAGGCGATGAAGCCCGGGCCGATCGACGCCAACGTCATCGCACCGGCCGAGCAACTGGGCCGGGCGTATGCGATGGTGGCGGCGCACGTCAAACCCTGCGTGGTGAGCGTGTATTCCGAGAAGGTCATCAAATTCACAGAGCCGGAGTTTTCGTTTCCGTTCGGAGACGATTTCTTCCGTCAGTTCTTCGGCAATCAATTCGGCACGCAACAACAGCCACAGCTCCACCAGCGGGAGTTTCGCGGCCGGCAAGAGGGCATGGGCTCGGGCATGATTCTCGACAAGGAGGGGCACATCCTGACCAACTACCACGTCGTGAAAGACGTGGACGACATCAAGGTGCAGCTCGCGGACAAGCACACGTTCGAGGCGGAGATTGTCGGCACGGACCCGAAGACGGACGTGGCCGTGATCAAAATCAAGGGGCATGTGCCGGATGAACTGCCAACGATCACGCTGGGTGACTCCGACGCCATGGAGGTCGGCGATCTGGTAATGGCGATTGGGGCGCCGTTCGGGCTACAACAAACGGTGACGAAGGGCATCATCAGCGCCACGGGGCGGTCCAATGTGGGGATTGCCGACTACGAGGATTTCCTGCAGACGGATGCGCCAATCAATCCGGGCAACTCCGGTGGTCCGCTGGTCAACATGCGCGGCGAGGTGATCGGCATGAACACGGCCATTGCCACCGGCATTGGCAGATTTGAAGGAGTCGGTTTTTCCATTCCCAGCAACATGATCAAGACGATGCTGCCGAAGCTGCTGAAGGGCGAGAAGATCGTGCGCGGTCAATTGGGCGTGGTGATCCAGGAAATGACGAAGGATCTGGCCGGGCAATTCGGGTTGTCCGGGGTGAAGGGTGTGCTGGTATCGCAAGTGAACAAGGGTTCGGCGGCCGACAAAGCCGGGATCAAGGTGGGCGATGTGATCGTTCGGTATGACGACCACGATGTCCAAGACGTTCGCCATTTGCGAGACCTGGTTGCGGCGACGACGCCGGGCACGAAGGTGAAGATTGAGATCAGTCGCGGCGGCAAAGAAGAAACGCTCACGGCAACGATCGGCACACAGGCGAGTGAAATCGTGGCTGCCGCTCCATCGGCCCAAGGAGCTGACGTGGTGTCCAAACTGGGTTTGAGCGTGGAGACGCTGACCCCCGAGATCGCGAAGCAACTGGGGGTGGATGTTGACAAGGGCGTGGCCATCACCGATGTAGGTGAAGGCAGCCTTGCGTCCCTTGCTGGATTGCAGAAAGGCGACGTGATTGTGGAGGCGGATCATCAATCGGTTGCCAGCGCGGATGATCTGCAGCAAGTGTTGGCCAGGGCGAAAGACAAGGACAACGTGTTGCTGCTGGTCAAACGACAAAGCGAAAGCCTGTTCGTCGTCATGCAGATGAAGTAGTCGGACGAGGCAGAGGATGAGCGCCCCCATGGGGCGCGACGCTCGGCGGTATCCCTCGGGCCGTTGCCGGGTTCTTGCGCGGGCCGGCCAACGAACGGCCTCCGCGCATGCCGCCGGGGCGTAATGGGAGCGTTCGTCCGGAGTCGGCTGACCGGCTCCGGCCGAGAAATGGAATCAATCATAAGATGAATGGAATGGCGTGGTCCGTTATTCTCCTGGTTGGGTTGTTGCTGTCGAACGGCCGGTCCTACGGAGACGAGACCAATGTGCCGACGGCTTCCGCAGCCGTTTCGGAACAGCCGATGGTCACGCACCACTCGATCCGAATCGACGGCACGTCGCTGGACTACGCCGCCACGGCGGGGTTTTTGCCGTTACGGGATGATTCCGGCAAACTGCAAGCGAACATGTTTTTCGTCGCGTATACCAAGGAGGGGGAAACCAACCGGTCGAGTCGGCCGATCACATTTGCCTTCAATGGCGGCCCGGGCGCCTCGTCAATGTGGCTGCATCTGGGTGCTCTGGGCCCGAAACGCGTGGCATTGCCGGCGAACGGCATGAAATTGCCGGAGACGAACCGGTTGGTGGAAAACGACGAGACGTGGCTTGACTTCGGCGATCTGGTGTTCGTCGACCCGATTGGAACTGGTTACAGCCGGGCCGCAATGGGCGTCGATGCCAAACAATTCTACACGCTTCCGAAAGACATCGATGTCGCCGCGCGGTTCATCCGAACATACGTCACCCAGTACGAGCGGTGGCTCTCACCGAAGTTCATCGCCGGCGAAAGCTATGGAACGACGCGGGCGGCGGCACTGGCCAACCGCCTGCAGAGCATGGCCGGACTCGACCTCAACGGCGTGATACTGCTATCGTCGGCCCTGAGCTTTCAGGCTTTTTCGTACGACGGGGGCAATGACATTGCGTACGCGCTCGCTGTTCCGACATTCGCGGCCGCGGCGAGCTACCACAAGAAGGCTTTCACGGACCAGGCCGCTGTGGAGCAATGGGTGCTACATGATTACCTCCCCGCGCTGGCAAAGGGGGACGCCCTTGCGCAAGACGCGCGGGAGCGAACCATTGAAAAGATGGCGGCGTACACGGGGCTGTCGACGAACTACATTGAGACCAGCGGCCTGCGAGTCAATGCCGCGGGATTTGTGAAGGAACTGCTGCGCGGTGAAGGGCACATTCTTGGATACATGGACAGCCGGGTAGTGGGCGAGGATGTCATTCCCCGGGGTGAATACGCGCATTTCGATCCTGCCTTCTTCCTGGCGACCGGCCCGTTCGTTTCGACGTTGAATGATTATGTGCGTCACGAATTGAACTTCCAAACGGATCTACCCTATGAGTACCTGTCTTCGGAGGTCAACGGCTCCTGGAAATGGATCGAGCACGGCCAGGGGTATGTGTATGTGGCAGACGATCTGGCGGAGGCCATGACACGCGATGAGCACTTCCGTGTCTTTGCCGGCGCGGGCGAATACGACCTGACCACACCCTGGTTCGGACAGAAGTACGTGTTCGATCACATGGGGCTCGATCCGAGCCGACGCGCCAATCTGACTTTCCGGGTTTATCCGGCCGGACACCAGATGTACACGGACCCGGTCTCGCTCAAGAAACTGCATGATGATGTCGCGGCGTTTGTTCGGGTTTGCCTGCGCCCGTCTTCGCCGAACGCGCCGGTGTACGGTCCGGGGGGCTCACCATGAACGCGACCCATGTGGTCGTCGCCCTGATCGTTCTCGTTGTGGTGTTGGATGGCCTAGCCGGCGCCCGTGGCGCGGGGAGCGGATGAACCGGCGATTAAAGAGGGAGGTGCTTTATGGCGATCGAAATGAAGGAAACTCATGGCGGCAAGGTTCTCGAACTTCAACTGACCGGCAAACTGGCCAGGGAAGATTACGAGAAGTTCGTACCCGAAGTGGAACGGCTGGTGGAACGACACGGAAAAATCCGCATGCTGGTCGAAATGCACGATTTCCACGGGTGGAGCGCCGGGGCCATGTGGGAAGACACCAAGTTCGCCGTGCAATACTTCAGCGATATCGAGAGGCTGGCTGTCGTTGGTGAAACGAAGTGGCAGGAAGGCCTGAGTCTGTTTGCCAAGCCGTTTACCGCGGCCGAGGTTCGTTATTTTGACCGCGTGAGACTCAACGAGGCGCGCGACTGGCTGGGGCCGGATCAACCTCCCACAGGCAAAGAGGAACCCGCATGAGACCCCATGGCGCGATTCCATTGGGGCGGATTCTGGGGATCCCGATCGGGCTGGATTATTCGTGGTTCCTCATTTTTGCGCTGCTGACGTGGTCGCTGGCGGTGAGCTATTTCCCCGTCGAATTCCACCACTGGCCGACGTCGCTGTACTGGGTCATGGGCGCTGTGACGGCGATCATGCTATTTGTGAGCGTGCTGCTGCACGAGCTTGGCCATTCGGTGGTGGCGCTGCAATTCAAAGTACCGGTGCGCAGCATCACGTTGTTCATCTTCGGCGGCGTGGCGCAAATCGGCACGGAACCGCCGAGTGCGCTGGCGGAATTCCTGATCGCCATCGCCGGGCCGATTGTCAGCTTCGTACTTGCCGGATTTTTTACGTTTGTGAAACCGTTCGTGGTGGGTCTGGCCCCGGTTTGGGCGGTGGCGAAATATCTGGCATGGATCAACATGGCGCTGGTGTTGTTCAATCTCATCCCGGGATTCCCCCTGGACGGTGGCCGGGTGTTTCGGGCGATCGTCTGGGCGGTGACGCGCGATTTCCGTCGGGCCACGATCATCGCAGCCAACGTCGGGAGGGCGTTTGCGTTTCTGTTTATCTTCGTGGGTGTGTGGCGGATGTTTACCGGCGATTTCGGCGGAGGACTGTGGATCGCGTTTATCGGCTGGTTTCTTGACAGCGCGGCGTCGGCCCAGGTGTACCAGGTGATGTTTCAGGGGTTGCTGGCCGGGCATACCGTGTCGCAGGCGATGAGCAGCCGCTGCACCACGGTCTCGGCGGATCTGACGCTGCAGCGATTGGTGGACGACCACATCCTCGGCGGCGGCCAGCGCTGTTTCCTGGTGAATCAAGGCGCGGAGACGGTCGGCCTGATGACGTTGCATCGCATCAAGGAAGTGCCTCGCGCGCAGTGGGGCACAACCACGGCCGCACAGGTGATGCTCCCGCTGGAGCGGCTCAAGCATGTCGGCCCCGACGGGGAATTGTGGAACGCGTTGCAGTTGATGGATCGCGACGGCGTGAACCAGCTACCCGTGATCACGGATAGTCGGGTCGTCGGCATGTTGAGCCGCGAAGACGTTGTCACCTTCCTGCGGACGCTGCAGGAGCTCGGTACGCAGCGACGATGACAACCGAACGAGAACTGGCGAGAGATCTGGTCTGCGGGATGATGGTGGCGCCCGCCGAGTCCGGCGCGCGCTGCGAGCACGATGGCCAGACCTACCATTTCTGCTGCGATCATTGCCGGGAGAGATTCCAGGCCGAGCCGGACAAGTACCTGACACCGCGGTCCGAGACGCCATCGCTCCAACCGACCGGCGCGATTTACACATGCCCGATGCATCCCGAGGTGCGGCAGCACGGTCCCGGTTCCTGCCCGAAGTGCGGCATGGCGTTGGAGCCGGTGGAACCGTCGGTCAATGAAGACAATGCCGGGTACCGGGACATGTGCCGGCGGTTTTGGATCAGCCTGGCGCTGACCCTGCCGGTCTTCACGCTGGCGATGCTGGACGTTCGCGGCTGGGTGTGGTTGGAGCTGGCGCTGGCAACGCCGGTGGTCCTGTGGGGTGGATGGCCGTTTTTCCAGCGCGGCTGGCCTTCCGTCGTCAACCGCAGCCTCAACATGTTCACCCTGATCGCGATGGGCACCGGTGTGGCGTGGGGCTACAGCGTGTTCGCGTTTTTCGCGGGTGGACACGTGTATTTCGAATCGGCAGCGGTGATTGTCACGCTTGTTCTGCTCGGCCAGGTGCTCGAACTCCGCGCCCGCAGCCGGACCTCCAGCGCCATCCAGGCATTGCTTGGTCTCGCGCCGAAAACGGCTCATCAGCTTCGCGATGGCACCGAAGAAGACGTCCCTCTCGACCGGGTACGGAGGGGTGACCTGCTCCGCGTTCGACCCGGCGAGAAAGTGCCGGTGGACGGCGTGATCGTGGAAGGCGAAAGCGCGGTGGACGAATCGATGGTCACGGGCGAACCCATGCCGGTCGAGAAAGGGCCGGGGGACAACATTACCGGCGGCACCGTCAACGCCACGGGCAGCTTTGTAATGCGCGCCGAGCACGTTGGCAGCGAGACATTGCTGGCGCAAATCGTCAGGATGGTCAGCGATGCGCAGCGCACCCGGGCGCCGATCCAGCGGCTGGCTGACTCGGTGGCGTCGTGGTTTGTGCCGGCGGTAATGGCAGTGGCGGTGGTGACCTTCCTGGCGTGGTGGTTGTGGGGGCCGGAACCGCGTCTGACGCATTCACTGGTCAACGCGGTGGCCGTTCTCATTATTGCGTGCCCGTGCGCGCTCGGCCTGGCAACGCCGATGTCGATCATGGTGGCGACCGGCCGCGGCGCGACGGCTGGCGTGCTGATCAAGAACGCCGAGGCACTGGAAGTGATGGAGAAAGTGGACACGTTGGTCGTGGACAAGACCGGCACACTCACCGAGGGCAGGCCGCGCGTTGTGACGACCCGGGTAGATGACGAGACGTTGCGGCTCGCGGCGAGTGTCGAACAGGCGAGCGAACATCCGCTGGCACGAGCCATCGTTGCGGCAGCGTCGGAGCGGGGCCTTCGACTTTCGCGTGTGGCCGGGTTCCAATCCGAGACGGGGCGGGGCGTGACCGGCGCTGTGGATGGCCGGCGAGTAGCGGTGACGAACCAGGGGGGCGAGGCCATTCCCGGCCAGACAACGGTGTTTGTGTACGTGGATGGACAGCCCGCCGGGTTGCTTGGCATTGCCGACCCTATCAAAGACTCGACGCCCGATGCCGTTCATCTACTGCGCGAGGCCGGTTTGCAGATCCACTTGCTGACCGGTGACAACCGCGGCGCCGCCGGGGCTGTCGCCGCAACCCTGGGTCTGGACGAATTCGACGCCGATGTGTTGCCGGAGCAGAAAGCGGCAGCCGTCAAGCGTCTGCAAGCGGGCGGCCGCATCGTGGCGATGGCGGGGGACGGGATCAACGACGCACCGGCGCTGGCGGCAGCGGACGTCGGCATCGCGATGGGGAGCGGCACCGACGTGGCGATGGAAAGCGCGGGCATCACCCTGGTGAAAGGAGATCTCCGGGGCATTGTCAAAGCCCGGCGGTTGAGCCAGGCGACGATGGGCAACATTCGCGAAAACTTGTTTTTCGCCTTCGTTTACAACACGCTCGGGATACCGATCGCGGCCGGGGCGTTGTATCCGGTGTTTGGCCTGTTGCTCAGCCCCATGATTGCCGCCGCGGCGATGAGTTTCAGTTCCGTGTCCGTGGTCACCAATGCTCTGCGATTACGGAGGACAGCGCTATGATCCAAACCGAAAGCGTGAGTGGGACGCAATCGAACGGGCTGAGTCAGGCCGAAGCGAAGCGCCTGCAGGCCGAATATGGCTACAACGAGTTGCCGGAAAAGCACGTCAATCCGCTGGCAAGGTTGCTGACCTATTTCAACGGGCCGATTCCGTGGATGATCGAGGCGGCAGCCATCCTATCGATCCTGGTGAGACACTGGCCCGACTTCTTCATCATCCTCGTGCTGCTCATCGCCAATGCGGTCGTCGGTTTTTGGGAGGAGTATCAGGCGGGCAACGCGATCGCGGCGCTGAAGGCCAAACTGGCATTACAGGCGCGCGTCAAACGCGACGGCCAATGGACGAGCGTGCTGGCGCGCGAACTGGTGCCGGGCGATCTGATTCGGGTGCGGCTGGGCGACATCGTGCCGGCGGACGCGCAACTGCTCGAAGGCGACCCGGTGGAGGTTGATCAGTCGGCGCTGACGGGTGAATCCCTGCCGGTGACGCATAAAACCGGAGAGTCGGTTTATTCGGGTTCCATCATTCGGCAGGGGGAGATTGACGCGACGGTGACGGCGACCGGGGCGAAGACGTACTTCGGCAAGACCGCGCAATTGGTGGCCGGGGCGCACACGGTCAGCCATTTCCAAAAGGCGGTGCTGAAGATCGGGGATTACCTGATCGGCCTCGCGGTCGTGTTGGTGGTGTTGATCCTGCTGGTGGCCCTGTTCCGCGGCGACAAGATGGCCGAGACCCTGCAGTTCGCGCTCGTGCTGACGGTCGCGGCGATCCCGGTGGCGATGCCGACGGTGTTGTCGGTGACGATGGCGGTTGGCGCGCGGCTGCTGGCGGCGAAACAGGCGATTGTCAGCCGGCTGGCGTCGATCGAGGAACTGGCGGGGATGGATGTACTTTGCTCGGACAAGACCGGGACGCTCACCCAGAACAAGCTGACGCTGGGTGAACCGTTCTGCGTGGCCGGCGTCAGCGCGGAGCAGATCATCCTCGCCGGAGCGCTGGCGTCGCGAGCGGAAAATCAGGACACCATCGATCTCGCGGTGCTCGCCGGCGTGAAAGATAAGACGCGATTGGAAGGCTACCGGGTCACGCACTTCCAGCCGTTCGATCCGGTCCACAAACGCACCGAGGCCACCGTAGCCGGCACCGGTGGCTCAGCCTTCAAGGTCACCAAGGGCGCGCCGCAGGTGATCATCGCGCTGGTGGCCAATGCCGATGCGGTAAAGGCCGACGTGGACAAGGCGATCAACGAATTCGCCCGGCGCGGGTTCCGGTCGCTCGGCGTGGCGCGGGCCGATGGAGATGGGGCGTGGAGATTTCTCGGCGTCCTGCCGTTATTTGATCCGCCGCGAGAAGATTCGAAGGTGACCATCGCGACCGCCCGGGAGATGGGCGTGAAGGTGAAGATGGTCACCGGCGATCAACTGGCGATCGGCCGGGAGATCGCCGGCCAACTGGGGCTGGGGACGAACCTGCTGGATGCCAGCGGGTTTGGGGACACACAACATCACGAGACAGGGCAGTTGGCGGACTCGATTGAGAAGGCCGACGGTTTCGCGCAGGTGTTTCCCGAGCACAAGTTTCACATCGTCGAGGTGCTACAAAACCGCGGCCACATCGTGGGCATGACCGGCGACGGCGTTAACGACGCGCCGGCATTGAAGAAGGCTGATTGCGGCATTGCCGTTTCCGGGGCGACCGACGCGGCGCGGGCGGCGGCGGCGATGGTGTTGTTGACGCCGGGATTGTCGATCATCATCGATGCCATCAAGGAGAGCCGGAAGATCTTCCAGCGGATGAACAGTTACGCGATTTACCGGATTGCCGAAACGATGCGGGTACTGTTCTTCATGACCCTGTCCATTCTCGTGTTCAACTTTTATCCGGTGACGGCGGTGATGATCGTGCTGCTGGCGTTGCTCAACGACGGCGCGATCCTGTCCATTGCCTACGACCGGGTGCAGTACTCCAATAAACCCGAAGCGTGGAACATGCGTGAGGTGCTGGGTATCGCCACCGCACTGGGCATCGCCGGGGTATTTGCGTCCTTCGGCTTGTTTTATCTTGGGGAGCGGGTCTTTCATTTGAACCGCGAGATGATCCAGACATTGATCTATCTGAAGCTTTCGGTGGCCGGGCATCTGACGATTTTCCTGACCCGCACGCGTGGGCCGTTCTGGTCGTCACGGCCGGCGGGCATCCTGTTGCTGGCGGTTCTCGGCACGCAGTTCGTGGCAACATTGATTGCGGTGTACGGCATCTTCATGCCGGCCATTGGTTGGGGTTGGGCTGCGGTCGTGTGGGGCTACGCGGTGGCCTGGTGGCTGGTCAATGATCGCGTGAAACTGGGCGCCTACCGTCTGTTGGCGCGCGAACGCCCGGTGTTATCCACAAGGACGGCGGCATGACGAATGGCGCACAGGCCACGCCGCGGGTGATGGACTGCATCGATTGCCACGCCGGAGCGCTGGTGGAGTAACTCGAACATGAACACACACAATCCCCTCACTACAAACGCCGCCTCTGGCAAACCGATCGACTGCCGGCGGGGCGAGAGGGTCCCATGACGGGTTCGGGCTCGGAATCCGGATCGGCCGCCCGCGGCAATCTGCCGCTCCGGCGTCGGCTCGCATCACTCTGGCCGCACTGGCCGCTGGCGATATTGCTCGCGGCGATCGGGATCCTCAACACGCTGGATGGATTAAACCTGCGCATGGCGATGCTGCAACGGGTGCACACCCTGAACAGCCTGGGAGAATCGCTTGCGGCGGTGGGAAACACAGCGCAAGTCATATTGGGATTGATGCTGGTCGGCGCGGGGATTGGATTGTTGCGCCGGCTGAGCATCGCCTGGACGCTGGCGGTTCTATTATTGATGATCACCGTCGCCATTGGTGTGGCGCGGGCGCAGTGGGGGGTAAGTCTCGTCGTGAGGACGGTGATTCTGTGCGCGCTGTTTGTCTACCGGCATGAGTTTACGCGCCGAACCGCTTTGTCGAGCCTGTTGTTCTCCATGAGCAATATCCTCGCGATACTGGCATACGGTGTCTTTGGCAGTTATCTGCTGGGGAATGGATTCAGTCCGCCGATCCACGATCTCAACGTCGCGTTTTACTTTACGATTACCACGCTGTCGACCGTGGGTTTTGGCGACATTGTGCCGGCCACGACCGAAACCAGATGGTTTGTGGTATCGATGTTGGTCATGGGCCTGGGGGTGTTTGCCGGCGCGATCGCCTCGGCCGTCGGCCCGAAAATCTCGGGAGAGTTCGAACGTCTCTTCAATCCAAAGGAAAAAGCCATGGAACTGAAAGATCATGTGATTCTGGTGGGTCAGGGTTCGATTGCCCGCAACACAGCCGAGGAGCTGAACAAGCGCGGGGCGAAATTCGTCCAGGTCGTGCTGTCCAAGGCCACCGCGGACACGCCGGCCGAGCACACCATCGAAGGCGACCCGAGCAGCGACACGGTCCTGCGACAAGCCGGCATCGAAAACGCCCGGATGGTCATTGCCGCTCGCGAAGACGACGGTGAAAACGCGTTCATTGTCCTGGCGGCCAAAGACCTGAACCCGAACATGCGCGTCCTTGCGGTCGCCAGCTCGGCTCTGGCGATTCGGCGGCTGAGACTGGCGCGGGCCGACCTGGTATTTTCGCCGGCCGCGGTCGGCAGTCGATTGTTGGCAGATCTGGTCGAGGGCAACGAGATCATGCCGGAGTTTCAGGATTTGCTCGAAGGCCATCCCAAAGGGGCCTGACCCCCGATGACAAACAAACCAAAACCCAATTCCGTCCAATCGTGCATTCTGACCATCAACGGCGGGTCCTCGAGCATTAAATTCGCCGTGTTTGAAGCCGGTGAACCGCTCCGCCGCGTGTTGGAAGGCAGCATCGAAAGGATCGGACTGTCAGATGCCACGTTCGTGGTGAAAGGCTCCGAGACCTTCTCCCGGTCGCTGGCAGCGCCGAACCACACGTCGGCGGTGAATGCGATGATGGACTGGTTGGAAGAACAGATCGGGCGGGACGCGCTGACGGCGGTCGGTCATCGGGTGGTGCACGGCGGACCGAAGTACAGCGCGACAACGCGGGTCACGCACGAGATGGTCGAATATCTTCGTGCGCTGAGTCCGTTTGACCCGGAACACCTGCCGGAGGAGATCGAGCTGACCGAGGCGGTGTTCCGCCGGTTCCCCACCCTGCCGCAGGTGGCGTGTTTCGACACGGCATTTCACCATGACCTGCCGCGGGTGGCGCAGTTGCTGCCGATCCCGCGGCGGTATGCGGCGAAGGGCGTGCGCCGCTACGGATTTCACGGATTGTCGTACTCGTATCTGATGGAGAAACTTGGACCGAACGGCCGGGTCATTCTCGCCCATTTGGGCAATGGCGCCAGCATCGCAGCCGTACGCGATGGCCGGCCGATCGACACCAGCATGGCGTTTACGCCGACGGCGGGGTTTCCGATGAGCACGCGTTCGGGGGATCTCGATCCCGGCCTGGTCTGGTATTTGTTGCGGACCGACCACGTGACGGCGCAACAGTTTCACAAGATGGTCAACCACGAATCCGGGCTGCTCGGCATTTCGGAAACGAGTTCCGACATGCGGGACTTGTTGGAACGTGAAGCGGGCGACGAACGCGCTGCGGAAGCGGTGGCGATATTTTGTTACGATGTCAAAAAGTGGGTGGGCGCATTTGCGGCGGCTCTCGGCGGCCTGGACACGCTCGTATTTGCCGGGGGGATTGGCGAGAACGCGCCGGTGGTGCGGGCCCGCATTTGCGACGGGCTTTCGTTTCTGGGTGTGGAACTCGATGAACAACAAAATGCCAACAACCACGATGTGATTTCCAGCGCGGTGAGCCGGGTGTCCGTCCGCGTGATACGGACGGATGAAGAATTGATGATCGCGAAGGAGGTCAGCCGCTTATTGGGGAAGGAGCTACATGAAGAAGAATAATCCGTTATCGCCGGAATTGCTGCGCCGCATGGATGCCTATTGGCGGGCGGCGAACTATTTGTCGGTCGGGCAGATTTACCTGTACGACAATCCGCTGTTGAAAGAGCCGCTGAAGGTGGAGCATGTGAAGCCGATGCTGCTGGGGCATTGGGGCACGACGCCGGGCCAGAACTTCATCTATGTCCACTTGAACCGGATCATCAAGAAGCACGAGCTGAACATGATCTACATTTCCGGCCCGGGGCACGGCGGGCCGGCGCTGGTGGCGAACACGTATTTGGAGGGCACGTACAGCGAGATCTATCCCAACATCAGCCAGGATGAAGAGGGGCTGAAGAAGCTGTTCACGCAGTTTTCGTTTCCCGGCGGAATCCCCAGCCATGTTTCGCCGGAGTGTCCGGGGTCGATCCACGAGGGGGGCGAACTGGGGTACTCGCTGAGCCATGCCTTTGGCGCGGTCCTGGACAATCCCGATTTGGTCGTGGCCTGCGTGGTCGGCGACGGCGAAGCGGAGACGGGTCCGCTGGCGACGGCGTGGCATTCCAACAAGTTCCTGAACCCGATCACGGACGGGGTGGTGCTGCCGATTTTGCATCTCAACGGCTACAAGATCGCGAACCCGACGATCCTGGCGCGGATCGAGCATGACGAACTGGAGCAACTGCTGCGCGGGTACGGGTGGACGCCGCACTTCGTCGAGGGCCACGATCCGCGGAAGATGCATCAGGCGATGGCGGCCACGTTGGATCGGGTGGTCCAGGAAATCCGGCGGATTCATCAACGGGCGCGGCAGCGCCGCAATCCCTCGCGTCCGCGCTGGCCGATGATCGTGCTCAATTCACCCAAGGGCTGGACCGGGCCGAAGACGATCGATGGGGTACCGGTCGAAGGCACGTTTCGATCGCACCAGGTTCCGTTGTCCGATCCAGCGACGAACCCGAAACATCTCCAGCAACTCGAGAACTGGCTGAAGAGCTACAAGGCGGAAGAACTGTTTGACGAGCGCGGCCGGTTGAAGCCGGAGCTGCAGGAGCTGGCGCCGTCGGGCCAGCGGCGGATGGGCGCGAATCCGCACGCCAACGGCGGAGAACTGCTGCGCGACCTGCGGATGCCGGACTTCCGCGATTACGCCGTCAAGGTGACAGCCCCGGGGGCGGTGGAAGCGGGCGACACGCCGATCCTGGGCCGGTTCCTGCGGGACGTGATCAAGTTGAACCAGGAACAGCGGAATTTCCGGATCTTTGGTCCGGATGAGACGCTGTCCAACCGGTTGAATGCCGTATTCGAGGCGACGAATCGGCAATGGGAAGCCCGGCAGATCAAGACTGACGAGTTTCTGGCGGCGAGCGGGCGGGTGATGGAAGTGCTGAGCGAACACCAGTGCGAGGGCTGGCTGGAGGGGTACCTGCTGACGGGCCGGCACGGGTTGTTCAACAGCTACGAGGCGTTCATTCACATTGTCGATTCGATGTTCAACCAGCATGCCAAGTGGCTGAAGACCACGCGCGGCATCCCCTGGCGGCGCCCCATCGCGTCACTGAACTACTTGCTGACGTCGCACGTCTGGCGACAGGATCATAACGGCTTCAGCCATCAGGACCCCGGCTTCATCGATCACGTCGTCAACAAGAAGGCGGATGTGGTGCGCGTTTATCTTCCGCCCGACGCAAACTGTCTGCTGTCGGTTGCCGATCATTGCCTACGCAGCCGCCACTACGTCAACGTGATCATCGCGGGAAAGCAGCCGGCTCTCCAATATCTGGATATGGACTCGGCTGTCCGCCACTGCACCGCCGGTATTGGCATTTGGGAATGGGCCAGCAACGATCAAGGCGGCGATCCGGACGTGGTGATGGCCTGCGCGGGCGACGTCCCGACGCTAGAAACTCTGGCCGCGGTAGACCTGCTTCGCCAGCGCCTGCCCGATCTCAAAATCCGCGTGGTGAATGTGGTCGACCTGATGACCCTGCAGCCGGAGTCCGAACATCCGCACGGCCTCTCGGACCGCGACTTCGACGCGATTTTCACTGTAGACAAGCCGATCGTGTTCGCCTTCCACGGTTATCCCTGGCTGATTCACCGGCTCACCTACCGCCGCACCAGTCACGCCAACCTCCACGTGCGCGGCTACAAGGAAAACGGCACCACCACCACGCCCTTCGACATGGCAGTGATGAACGATCTGGACCGTTTCCACCTGGCCGGCGACGTGCTGGACCGCGTGCCGCGGCTGCGCGGCGTCGCGGGTCACGAAAAACAGCTCCTGCGAAACCGCCTCATCGAGCATAAGCTCTACGTCTCGACTCATGGCGATGATATGCCCCGAATTCGCGACTGGCAGTGGTCCGGCGCATGAGGATCCTGGTGCTGAACTGCGGCTCCAGCACCTTCAAATGCTGGTTCCGCGAAGTGCCGGATACCGCGCTGCCGTCCGATCCGCTCCCGCCGCAGTGGAGCGCGCGCGCCGATTGGAGCCGGGATCCGCGGCAGGCCGAATTGAAGATCACGCGTACCGACGGCTCTACGCTGGAGCGCTCGATTCCCATCGGAGCCCCGCCGGACGCGCTCGAACCTACGCTCCAGGATTTGCCCGGCCAGATGGACGTAGTGGGCCACCGTGTCGTGCACGGCGGGCCCAAGTACCGCGAACCCACGCTGGCTACCCCTGAGGTCCGCGACGCTATCGCAGCGGAAGCCGAAATCGCGCCGGCGCACAACCGCCTGCAATTGGATGCCATCCGCACAGTCGATCGCGTACTGGGAACCGGCATCCCGCAGGTCGCCGTCTTCGACACCGGCTTTCACTCCACGTTAGAACCGCCCGCCTACGTTTATCCTGGACCCTATGCCTGGCTGGACCGGGGTATCCGGCGCTATGGCTTTCATGGCATCAGCGTGAAATATGCAACGCGGCGTGCATCCAAAATGCTGAACGCACCTGCGGAATCTCTGAAGCTCATCGTCTGCCACTTGGGCAATGGCGCATCGCTTACGGCCGTCGCCGGCGGCAAGAGCGTGGACACCAGCATGGGCTTTACACCGCTCGAAGGAATCATGATGGGCACCCGCAGTGGCTCCATCGACCCCGGTATCGCAGTCCATCTTATGCGACACGACTGCCTTACTGCGGACCAGCTCGATCAACTCCTCAACCGCGAGTCCGGGCTCAAAGGCGTCTCCGGCTTGAGCGGCGACGTGCGCGAAATCCTCGCCGCCGTCGACGCCGGCAATGAGCGCGCCCAGCTCGCCTTCGACATCTACACGCATCGTCTCACGCAGGCCACCGGCGCGATGCTGGCAGTGCTCGGTGGCTTGGATGCTCTCGTCTACACGGGCGGGGTCGGCGAGAATTGCCCGCCGCTTCGAGCCGCAGTTTGCCGGCAGCTCGGCTTTCTCGGGCTAAAGCTGGATGACGCCAGCAACGCGCAGCCGAAGCTGGATCAGGACATCGCCGCGCCCGCCTCCCGCGTCCGCGTCCTGGTGATTCACGCCGAAGAGGATTGGGAAATCGCCCGCGAGTGCCATCGCCTGCTGCTCACGCGCGCGTGAGAGCCGCATCCGCCAGGACGCCGGCACGCTCCTTGGGAATCCGCAAACAGAATTGCGCCCCTGGGCCGTCTGAGTCCGCCCACATGTCGCCGCCATGGTCGAGCAGCGTCTGGCGCGATAACGCCAGTCCGAGTCCCATGCCGCTCTTCTTGCCCGCGGTTGCAAACGGCTCAAACAGACGGCCGCGAAGCGCGGGGTTAATACCCGGGCCTGTATCGGCCACGCGAACCACGATACTCGTGCCGTCGGTCTCCGCCTGAATGGAAATCGTTCCTCCGGATCGCATCGCCTCGATCGCGTTTTCGAACAGATTCGAAAACACCCGCTCCATGCGGGCGCGCTCCATGGGGCACTCCAGGCCGTCGGGGACGTCGGTGTTCAGCTCGATTCCGCGCGTATCGGCGGCGGCGGCCACGACGCTCCATGCTCCATGGATCACTTCTCGCAGGCTGCACATCTCGCTGCCGCTGGACGTGCCGCGCACCACGTCCATCAGCTCCTGCAGGATATCCTGAATGCCGCGCGAAGCGCGATAGATATTGCGAGCGAGCCGGCGCGTCTGTTCCTCTGGCAGATCGCCGTCCACGAGCATCTCGGCTCCGGCGTAGATCGCGGCCAGCGGATTTCTCAGATCATGCACGATGGAGGTCGAGAGCCTGCCGATGGTGGCAATCCGCTCCTGCCGGATCAGTTCTTCCCGTGCCTGCCGGATGGATTCGCACATGCTTTGAAAGGTTCCGGCCAGGCGGCCCAGTTCGTCCTCGCTCTTCACACTCACACGGCAGTCGTAGTTCTGCTGAGCGATTTCCGCTGCCGCGCGGTCCAGCTCGGCCACCGGCTGCATGATCTTGCGTGCCACCAGGTAAGTCACCAGCAGCGCCGCCAATAACGCCAGAAGCCACAGCGCCAGAACCTCTTTTCGCAGCGCCGACAGACGCTCG
Organism: Bryobacteraceae bacterium; assembly: GCA_035501155.1. Classification (GTDB taxonomy): domain Bacteria; phylum Acidobacteriota; class Terriglobia; order Bryobacterales; family Bryobacteraceae; genus Palsa-89. The sequence continues at coordinate 146,801 of DATJWO010000017.1, read as the reverse complement.
CGGGCGCCTGCGAGCGACCTTAGAATGAAGAGTTGGCCAACCGGCTGGCCGCTGACGTCGAGCAACGGCGTCGCCACCGACAGATAGTCGGAAACGCGCGCCGAGTTTTTCAAAAGCGCGGGCGTCAGCGCTGCCAACTGGGGTTGGGGGATCGTCGAAGTCACGGTCCGGCCACCCGAAACGAACACGTACTCGCTGCCGCTGGTTGTATTTTTGAGCTTCTGCGCTACGCCCGAGTCCACACGATATCCCGCCACCAGAACATTCAGCAAGGCCGGGCCGCCGGCCGACTGCACATACACAGGCGTGACCACTACTTGAAACAAATGCTCGCCCTTTTGGACAAACCCGGACGCCTGCTTCGGAAAATGCGCCCTTGCCGCGAGAACCATGGGAAGCTCGTCGTTGGGCGCAAACGAAGCCGGCTCGCCCAGACTAGCCACGATCCTTCCCTGCCCGTCCGTTACTAAAAAGAACGCGTCCTCCTGCGAGATTTTCGCCCATAGTTCTCCCGCCGTGTCGCGAATGGTCGCCTGGTCGCCCGTGCCGAAAGCCGCGCGCACATCGGACATCGTGCTGAGAATCTCGCTCACCGAAGCCAACTGATTGGCCCGCGCTTTCCACAGCGATTCGTACGCCTGAAAACTCGCCTTGGCTTCCTGCTCCACGCTCGCGTAACTCGTGCTCACCACGTTGCGCTCCACCAGCCAGCCCGTGATCGCGAACGCCAGCGTCATCACCAGCGACGTGGGAATCAGAATCTTCCATAACAATGAAAGCCGCGAGAATCTCATGGTTTGGTCCCCAGATAACTTCCGGAATCCGTTACCGCCGGGTAGTCCTTTCCGTACTTGTTCTTGTGCGGAAGCTCCAGGTAGCCGCTTTCCGATATCGTCATCAGCGGCGTCTGAAAATCGCCGGCCACGGAAATCGTGCGCGCACAGGCCTCCAGCGCCTGGTCGGTCGCGCGCTCGTGAAATACATGCATCCGGTAACCGCCGTCCGGAACGCCGGCGATCCGGAAACTCCCATCCTTGGGCGTGACGGCGAAGTGCGGCGTCTTCAGTACGACAATCACCGCGCTCATCGCCGGATGAATATTGCAAAACACGCGGACCACGCCTTCCCGCCGGAAAGCGATAGCGCGCGTCGTACCTGGCGGATACAGACCGATATCGAAGATCTGTCCATTGTAGTTGGAAAACGCGTTGTGGAAGATCGGATCGTAATTCGGGAAATCCACGATCGTCCCCACCGTGATGGCGAGCACGTGCGGCGTGAAGGTCTTGTTTTTTTGGAGCATGCGCGCATGCGCCGCCGGCGGCAACACCGGAGCCCCGTTCAGCGGCTCCAGCCACACCACGACACCCGAGTCATCCCTGTGCTTATGCAGACTGGAGCCGTGCGGCGACACCAGTTGCACGCTTCCGGTCACCGTCGCCGCCGCAGCCAGCGTGCACAGCGCGATCGCCGCTAAGAGAGCCTTAGAAAAGATAGGCAAGCGCAAGATCATAATGATTGTTCAAACGGTTCCCGATTCCCAGGTATGTCGTGCGGATCTGCCCGCCTTCCACGCTGACAATCACGTTGGGCGCCAGGCGGTACATGATGTTGCTGAAATATCCCTGGTTCTTGCCGATGCCGCCAAAGTACAGATCCGAGTTGCGCTGGTCCTGCTGGCCGCCGTAAATGTCAAAGGCCAGGCGCGAGGTGATCGGAACACGAATCTGCGCCCATCCGCCCGTGCTGACAACTGGAATGACGTTTTGATAGTAGACGGTGAATCCCGGCTCCAGCGCGCCCAGCGGCGAAACGTTCTGGCCATGGAAGAACAGGCCCGAGAACTCGAGCTTCGCCATCGGCCGCAGGAACCAATCCAGCGAATAGACCTCCGAAGGAACGCCGGCGTCCAGAACGCGATTGCGGTTGTAATGGAATCCTCCCGCGATCTCCACGCGCTCCGTGTCACCCCAGCTGTGCCACAGCCCCAAGCGGCCTTCGGCGCCCGGCCGCGAGTACTCCGTTTGCTGGCTTGGAAGAGGCGGGGCGTAGAGGCTCGCGTTCATGGGGAAGTCATAATAACTGGTTTGAAAAATGCCCGCTTGCGCCACCAGGCCGCTGGTGTCGCCCAGCGCAAACCGCTGCTCCACGCGAACCTGCGGCTGCCACAGCCACAAATTACCCGCTCCGGTGAGCGGCGAAACACCCACCTGCGCCAGCGAGTCCGGATCGCGCGGCGAAATAATCGGCTTATCCTGGCCAACCATGAAGCTGGTGTTGGTCCAGTCCAGCTTCACCGCCGCGGTCCGGATGCGGAACAAGTGATCCAGCGATCCTGTGGAACCACCGAAGAAATCCATGTACAGGGATCCGCTCACCTTGGCGCCCAGGAAAGTCCTGGGGCCGTTGAATAGCAGCCCGATGATGCTCTGCCGCAGCGTGCCTTCGCCGGTCAGGTCCTCCGGCGTTAGCGACGCCGTCACTGGATTGTCCGCATTGTTGTTGTATTGGCCATTGAGCGAGGCGTTGAACAATGCCATGCCGGAGATGCGGATCGGAAACTTCTGCGACGCTTCCACTTTGGTCTGCGCCAGCTCTTCGGTGCGGCTTTCCTGCACGGCCAAGCGGTCCGCCACGGCCGGCTGCTCTTGCGGAGCCTGCTCTTCGGCGGCTGGCGCCGGGGCCCCTTGTGCTACGGGACTCTTCAGCTCGGAAATCTCCTGGCGCAAGGCCCTCACCTGTTCCAGCAGCGCTTCATTGTTCTTTTCCAAACGGTCCAGCCGTTCCAGGATCTCCTGCATCGCCGGCGGACTTTGGCCGTAGATCGCGGGAACACCTCCGGCCAGCACCGCCGCCAATAAGATCGCGCGCCCAAACTCAGTTGCCGTGCATGTCATCGCTCTAGAAGCTGCTCCAGTTTCTCCCGCACCAAAGCGGGTGAATAAGGTTTCGCGAACACCGCTTCGACGCCACACCGGCGCAGGCGCCCGGGCACATCCGGATCCGTGGAGCCGGTGATCACCAAGATCGGCACCGCGTTATGCCGCCGGTCAGCCCGCACCTTGTCAATCAGGTCGAAGCCATCCATCCCAGGCATGTGCAGGTCCGTGACAATCGCGCCGATGTTCGCGACCGGGCCCTCCAGCATCTCCCAGGCCTGTTCCGCGCTCGACGCCGTCAAAACCTCGAGACCATGAATCGAGCTGAACAGGATCTCCAGCGTCGACGCGCACGTCTCGGCGTCCTCGACAATCAGCACCGCCTTGGGCGGGCCACTGTTGCCGCTCATGGCAAGAAACGGTATCCCACGCCGTGCACCGTCAGAAAATGACGCGGCGTATTCGGATCCGGCTCCAGTTTCTGGCGCAGCCGCACCACGTGCGCGTCTACCGTCCGCGTGTTGGGAAACGATTCGTAACCCCACACCGAATTCAGAATCATGTCGCGCGTTAACGGCCGGTCCGGATTCTGCAGAAAGTACGTGAGCAGGTTGTACTCGGCCGGCGTCATCTTCAGCGCCTCGCCCTTCTTGCTCACAACGCGCCGCTCGAAGTCCACCGCCACCGAACCAAATTGCGCCACTTTGCGAATCTCGGGCGACGTTCGCCGCAGCACCGCTCGAATCCGGGCCAGCAACTCGCGTGCTCCAAACGGCTTCACAATGTAGTCGTCGGCCCCAATCTCAAGCAGCAGCACCTTGTCCACTTCTTCACCCACCGCGCTGAGCACGATGATCGGGGTCTTGATGTTCGCTGCCCGCACTTGCTTGCAGATGTCGGTGCCGTTCATGCCCGGCAGCCGCAGATCCACGATCATCAGGTCCGGCTTCAGCGAGAGCGCGCGCTCAAACCCGGCCTTTCCATCCGCCACCAACACCGGCGCGAATCCCTCTTGCTCCAACATGATGCCGATGGTGTCGCGGAGGCTCTCGTCGTCGTCAATCACAAGAATGGTCTGCATGCAGTGCTGTCTAAATCCTATCGCGCTCGCATGCAGAAATCTTCGTTGCATTGGGCGCTAAAGGCCCGTTTTTACTAAACCTTTACAACTTGGCAACGACTCATTGACCGATCCGCCCGATGATGGTGGACGAAGAACAGGAGCTTTGAGTGGACGCCTCCGGACAAACGTTACGCTTGCGCACCATCGGGCCATTCACCGTCAACGAACAACTCTATCCCAATGGACTGGTGATCCCACGGCACTCCCACAACCTGGACTACATCACCTTCGTGCTCGAAGGAACCTTTCGAGAGCGCTACGGCGCGCACTCCATCTTTTGCCGCACCGGCGCCGTACGATTCCTCCCGGCCGGCGTAGCCCACGAAAACGAAATCGCGGCCGGTCTGCGTTGTCTCCACATCGCCGCAGAGCCTGCTACCTTAGATCAATTGCGCCAGGATCCCACGATTCCACGCAGACCCGCCGAGATCAGCGGGCTCACCGCCACCTGGCTCGCCAACCGGCTCTACATGGAATTCTCGCGCCAGGACACCGCCTCCGAGATGGCCATCCAAGGCCTGGTGCTGGAGCTTCTTGCCGAAATCGCCCGCTCGGAAGCCGCCGACCCCGCGCTGGTGGCGCCGCACTGGCTCCAGCAAGCCGTCGAGATCGTGGAATCGCGCTTCCTGGAACGGCTCAGCTTGTCCGAAATCGCCGCCGAAGTGGGCGTGCACTACGTCCATCTTTCGCGCCAGTTCCACAAATACAACCGCTGCACGGTCGGCGAGTTAATCCGCCGCCGCAGGGTGCAGTACGCGTCGCACTTGCTCGCGCATTCCAACACGCCGCTGGCCGAGATCGCGCTCATCTGCGGATTCTCCGATCAAAGCCACCTGTCGTTCTTGTTCAAGCGTTATATGGGAATGAGCCCGTCCAAGTTCCGCAGCCTCGCCGGCACCAATTCGGTGGGCGTCACCACTATGGATTTCAGCCCGCGCGTTCGGGCCGTGCCGCTGCGCGCCGCCTCCGGCGAATAAACTCAGACCAGCCGGCTGCGGATGTTCACTTCGGACGTCAGCGTGCGGTGCACCGGGCATTTATTGGCGATCTCCAGCAGCCGCGTGCGCTGCTCCGCCGTCAACGCGCCCTCTAGCTCGATGTCGCGCTCGATGCGGTCCAACATGCCTTCTTTCGTTTCGCACTCCGCGCAATCGGAGGCATAAATCCGCGAATGCCGCAGCCGGACCGTGACGCCTTCGAGCGGCCATTGCTTTCGCCGCGCATACATCCCCAGCGTCATCGACGTACACGCGCCCAGCGCCGCGCAGAGCAGATCGTAAGGCGATGGCCCTGTTTCCGTGCCGCCTGCGGCTAGCGGTTCGTCGGCGGCAAACCGATGCGGCCCCACCGCCACCTCTTGCGCGAATCCACCGGCCCTTCCGCGAACCAACACCTCGTGCGGCGTATCCGCCATCAGGCCTCCACCTCGCCCACGACCGCTTGATCCACGAAGCACCACATCCAGGCCTCGCCCGGCTCAATGGATCGCATCACCGGATGGTGCGACGAGTGAAAGTGCTTCGTCGCGTGCTTGTTCTTCGAGGAATCGCAGCAGGCGACGCGCCCGCAGATCATGCACATTCTCAAATGCACCCAGCGGTCGCCCATCTTCACGCATTCTTCGCAAACATGTTCCGACGGTTCCGTGAAGCTCACCTGATCCAGGTGCGTGCACTGCTTAGCCATGCTCATCCTCCCTGTGTCGCCGACTTTACCGGCGCCCGTTCTAGCGACGCCCGATCCCACTTCGCCAGGTTTGCGCCGGCCTGATACGTACTGTCGAGAAATGCCATCAGCTCTTTCCCGGGCGACGCCGCACCGCGGACGTCATCGTACATCAACAAAAACTCACCCATGCCGGAATGATACAGCGCCGCATCGGGCCGCGCCTTGGACGTTTTGAACCCCTCCGGCTCCGGCGCCGTGTACGAGTAAAACGCCGGGCCCTTGATGCCGCCGCCCCCAGGCCAAAATCCCGCGCTGCTCACTTCGTGCGAATAAGCTTCCTGCATCATGCGGCTTGGCCGCGGTGGCGCGGTCCGCCCGGAAAAGCGCGTCACCGCCAGATCGAAGCTTCCCCAGAAGAAGTGCACCGGGCTGCACTTGCCGATGAAGCCTCCGCGAAACTCTTTCAGCACGGTATCCACGGAATTAAGAATCCGCCGGAAGCGGTCTACATACTCGCGGTCGTACGACTTGTGAACGCGATCCTGGGCGAACGGAATCGGATTCGCTACTTCATCGGGAATCGCGTGAATCGTAACCGTCACGCCTATCGACTGCAGCACGCTCATCAGTTCCGCGTAGAAATCCGCCACCGACCGCGGCGCCAGTTCCAGGGTGCGCACCGCGCCGTGGCTGGTTTCGATCACCAGCCGGTGGCTGATCAGGTCGAACCGGATCTCGAAGGTTCCTGCCGCATACGGGATCGGCGAGGTTGTTAACCCGCGCGTCGTGACATACAACGTCGCATTCCACCAGTGATTCACCAGCGGCGTCAGCGTCATCCGGATCTTGCCCACGATCTGCGTCCACATATGCAGCGTGTCGTAGGTGTCCTGCCATGCCGCAACCGGAAGTTCCGGCCAGGCGCTTACGTTCGAATTCATTGCGCGCCTCCTGTTCCACTTCCAATTCTACGCGGCCCCGCGCGGCTGGTAAGTTAGAAAGGCACACATGCGAACCCAAGTTGGCATCGTCGGGGGCGGGCCCGCCGGCCTGATGCTCTCCCATCTGCTACACCTCAAAGGCATCGAAAGCGTCATTCTGGAGAACCGCAGCCGCCGTTACGTCGCAGAGCGCGTCCGCGCGGGCGTGCTGGAACAAGGCACGGTCGACCTGATGGTGGAAACCGGCGTCGGCGAGCGCCTGAAGCGCCAGGGCCTGCGGCATGAGGGCGTGTGGTTCAGCTTCGGCGGGCAGCGCCACCGCATCGACATGGCGGAACTCACCGGTGGGCGCGCCATCACGGTTTACGCGCAGCAGGAAGTGGTTAAGGATCTGGTGCAAGCGCGCCTCGACGCCGGCGGCCAGATCGTCTTCGAGATCGACGACCTCAGCGTCCACGATCTGGAGTCCGAAAATCCAAAGATCCTCTATCACAAGGACGGCGCCGCGCACGAGGTCACTTGCGACTTCATCGGCGGCTGCGACGGCTTCCACGGCATCTGCCGGCCTTCCATTCCCCGCGATGTGCTCACGCCTTATGAAAAGATCTTCCCGTTCGCCTGGTTGGGTATCCTTGCGGAGGCCGCGCCCACGTCGGAAGAGCTCGTTTACACCTACCACAATCACGGCTTCGCGCTCTTCAGTATGCGCTCGCCGGAGATCACGCGGCTCTATCTGCAATGCGCGCCCGACGAAGATCTCACCGAATGGCCCGATGATCGTATCTGGGATGAAATGAACGCACGCATGCGGACGGTGGATGGATGGGGGCCGGGCGTCGGCCCGATCGTGCAGAAGGGCGTCACCGCCATGCGCAGCTTCGTCGTGGAGCCAATGCAATTCGGCCGCCTGTTCCTGGCGGGCGACGCCGCGCACATCGTGCCGCCCACCGGCGCCAAGGGCCTGAATCTGGCGGTCTCCGACGTCCGCGTCCTCGCCGACGCGCTTGCGGCCTTTTACAAATCCGGCCGCCGCGATCTTCTCGATCAATACTCGGCCAAATGCCTGCGCCGCGTCTGGAAAGTCCAGCGATTTTCCTGGTGGATGACCTCCATGCTTCACCGCTTCCCCGACGCCGACGGCTTCGACCATCATCGCCAGCTCGCTGAGTTGGATTACATCACCAGTTCCCGCGCCGCGATGACCGCGTTAGCCGAAAATTACGCGGGGTTGCCGATGGATTAGGTACAATTGGCAGCTTGACTCAATCCAACCTCCGCTTATTCACCTTCATTCTCTTCCTAGCGCTCTCGGGAGCACCCGCTCCCGGCCAGATCCGGATTGACACTGTCGCCGGAGGCGTCATCCGCAGCGGCGTCTCCGCCCAACAGGTGGCCCTAGGTTTGATTGCCGGAGTAACGCAGGACTCGGCCGGCAACCTGGTCTTCTGCGACAGCAGCAACCATGTGATCCGGCGGATCAATGCAGACGGAACCATCCAAACGATCGCGGGCCAAGGCATTCCTGGCTACGGTGGCGACGGCGGGCCGGCGACGAGCGCCCTCCTCAGTTATCCTTCCTGGCCCCATTACGACAGCGCCGGTAACCTTTACTTCGCAGATGCGAACAACTTCCGCATCCGCCGCATCGACGCGAAGGGGATCATCACAACTGTGGCAGGCACCGGCATTCGACCGAGTACCTGTAACAGTGGAACTTGCGGGGCCCTGGGAAACAATGGACCGGCGCCGCAAGCGCAAATCGATTTCGTTACTGATCTTGCCGTGGCGACCAACGGATCGATCTACTTCATTGATGACCTGCAGCTACGGCGGGTCACGCCGTCCGGCGAGGTCGAGTTCGTTCCAAATTGCTCCGGCTGCGCGCCTTACCAGGTATATGCAGTGGCTGCTGACTCAAAAGGAAACATGTACGTATCCAGAGAGCAACACGTGTACCTCCTCACGACGGATGACATGCTCCAAAATTTTGCGGGCTTCGGCAGTCCAACTGCGGCAAACTACGGGAACGGCGGGCCAGCGATTCAAGCACCGCCCAGTGATTTCGTTCGACTAACAACCGACGGGGCCGGCAATGTGTACACCGAGGAGGGTAACCCTTCAACCATCGCAGCGTACCAGCAGTACGTGATTCGGCGCATCGGAACCGACGGTAACATTAACATCATCGCCGGTACGTTGACCGGGGGATCAGACGCGGACGGCCCTGCATTGCAAACCATCATCCATCCGGGCTACGGCGAGGGATTAGCTGTCGACAAGAACGGATTGGTAACTTTCGCCGACGCCTATCGGCTAAGACAGGTCACCACCAAATCAACTGTCGCCACCATGGCCGGCGGCCAACCTACACCCGCGCCCGATGGCACGGTGGCACGCAGTGCGTGGTTCGTCGGCCCCATCGCGATCGCCCTCGACCATGCCGGTCAACTGTACGTTGGACAATCCTGCATCATTCAAAAGGTGAATGCACAGGGCGTTCTCTCCACCATCGCGGGTACAGGTGTTTGCTCAAACACGCCGCCGAAGGGGCCCGCGCTGACAACCCAATTGAATGGCGTTTTTAGTATCGCCGTAGACAGCCTGGACCAAGTCTTCTTCTCGGACAGCAGCGGTGGGATCTACGTGGTTGACACGAACGGCACAATCAGCGAGGTCACGGAAGTAGCGCCTAACGGCAACTTTCCTAAGCTCGCGATCGACTCGAAGGACCGCTTGTACTTTGCCGCTGAATTTGGTCCCTTTGGCCGCATAAGTCCCGCATCGGCAGCACAGACCATCTACTCATTTCCACAGGCGATGGTACGTGGGATGGCTGTTGACGCTGCCGACAACGTGTACCTTTGTTGCGATCGGACAGGAAGCTTGCAGCGATACACCTCAGACCTCCAGCTTTCGACCGTTCCTGATCAGGCGGCGCCAAGTCCCAGTCTTATCACCGGTTACGCTTTAGCCGTGGATGGGTCCTCGAACATTTGGCAAACCTCCCAGTTCAACGGCTTAACCAAAGGTGCCTCTCCCTTCGGCGATGGTTGTTGCAACTACGGCGATGGCGGCTCTGCGGAGTCCGCCTACATTACTCCTTCCGCCCTTGCTTTTGCACCAAACGGCGATCTCTACTTCCTCGACTCTAATACCAGCAGAGTCCGTAAGATCACTGGCAGGCCGCCAGCCGTAACGCCCACGATTTCTGCCGGCGGGATCGTGAACGCCGCCAGCCTCACCGGTGGAACCATCGCGCCCGGCGAACTCATCTCGATCTTTGGCTCCAACTTCGGCCCGCCCGGCCTCGACGTCTCCGCGCCGCAGAACAACGTCGTGCCTAAGGCGCTCAATAATGTTCACGTCTACTTCGGCGGCCTCGGCAACTTCGGAGCTATCACAGCGCGCACCAACAGTCAAATTAATGTCTTCGTGCCCTATAACATCGCGAACGCTACGTCCATTCAAATCACGGTCGATGTCGACGGCGTCCTGTCTGACCCCGTCACGGTCCCCGTCGCCCCCTCCGCTTTCGGCCTCTCCACCGCCGACGCCAGCGGCTCCGGCCAGGGCGCGATTCTCAACCAAGACAACTCTTACAACAGCCACTCCCATCCCGCCACCCGCGGTTCCGTCGTCACGCTGTTCGGGACCGGCGAAGGCGTCACCACTCCCGCGCTGCCCGACGGCTCCTTAGTCATCTCGACTCCCTACTCCACCACCACCGACCCCGTAACCGTCACCATCGGCGATCAAACCGCCCAGGTCACATACGACGGTGCCGCGCCGTACCTGCCCACAGGCGTCTTCCAGATCGACGTCCGCATCCCCGACAACGCCACTTCCGGCGATGTCCCTATCAAAGTCTCCATCGGCGGAATCAGCACCACCCGCACCGTCACCTGTGCGGTCGAATAGCCCCGCCACGTGATAAAATCCATCCCTTATGACATTTTCGCTCCCCCGCGTTGCGGCCGCGGCCGCGCTGCTGCTCGCGCCCTGTCTCGCTTTCGCCGAGGAACCCGCATCCATTTATAAACAAAGCTGTGCGCCATGTCACGACGCCGGTCTGAACCGCGCCCCCACGCGCGAAGCGCTGCATGCCATGACGCCCGGCCAAGTCCTCGCCGCGCTGGAATCCGGCCCCATGATTTCCATGGCCATTCGCCGCTCCTCCGCCGAACGCCGCGCGCTGGCCGAATACCTGACCGGCAAATCCTTCGATCATCCCATTGATCTAACGCCGCCCAAGCAGGCCAAGTGCACCGCCTCGCCCGCCGAACTCCCCGACCCGTCGTCCTCGCCCATGTGGAACGGCTGGGGCCAGAACGATCTCAACACCAGCTTCCAGGACGCCAAACAAGCCGGTCTCACTGCCGCCCAAGTTCCCCACCTGACGCTGAAATGGGCTTTCGGCTTCCCCTCCGTTCTTGACGCCAACGGACATCCCACGCTCGCCGCCGGCCGCGTCTTTATCGGTAGCGCGACCGGCATGGTCTACTCGCTCGACGCTTCCACCGGCTGCGTCCACTGGTTCTTTCAAGCCGACGGCCGAGTGCGCGCCGCGATCAGCATCGCAAAAATCAAGGCGGACTCCGGCCCGCGCTACGCCGCCTTCGTGGGCGATGGACGCGCCACCGCCTATGCCCTGGACGCCGCCACCGGCAAGCTGATCTGGAAGACCAAGGTCGACGACTTCCCCGTAGCCACCATCACCGGCTCGCCGCACTACTACAACGGACGCCTCTACGTGCCCGTCGCGTCCGGCGAAGAAGGCGCCGGCGCTTCGCCCGATTATGAGTGCTGCCGGTTCCGCGGCAGCATGGTCGCGCTCGACGCCTCCACCGGCAAGCAAGTCTGGAAGACCTACACCATCTCCGAACTCCCGCACCGCACCAAGAAAAACAAGAAAGGCACGCAGCTCTGGGGACCCTCCGGCGCGCCCATCTGGAGCAGCTCCGCGATCGACACCAAGCACAACACCATCTACGTCACCACCGGCGACAACTACAGCGATCCGCCCAGCCGCTGGAGCGACGCCTTCATGGCTCTCGATCTCGACTCGGGCAAAATCCTTTGGACCCGCCAGATGACCGCCAAGGACTCTTACACCGCGGCCTGCCGCATTCCTGACAAGACGAATTGCCCCGAATCCAACGGTCCCGATTTCGATTTCAGCTCCGGTCCCATCCTGGTCACTTTCCCCAATGGACGCCGTGCGCTCGTCGCGGGCCAGAAGTCCGGCATCGTCCATGCGGTCGATCCCGACAACCAGGGCGAAGTGCTCTGGCAGGTGCGTGTCGGCAAAGGCGGCACAAGCGGCGGCGTGCAGTGGGGTTCGGCCGTCGACGACAAGAACATCTACGTCGCGGTCTCTGACCTCGGCCGCATCGTCGTTCCTTATAGTCTCGCCACCGACGCCGATCCCAATACCGGCGGCGGCATGTTCGCGCTGAGCCTCCAAACCGGCAAGCGCGTCTGGTACACGCCTCCTGCGCCTTGCGGCACTCGCAAGCGCTGCAGTCCTGCGCAATCGGGAGCGGTCACCGCCATCCCCGGTGTCGCTTTCTCCGGCTCCGAGGACGGACACCTGCGGGCCTACTCCGCCACCGACGGCACGGTCATCTGGGATGTTGACACCGAAACCGAGTACAAAACCGTGAACGGCGTGGAAGCGCACGGCGGCTCTCTCGATGGACCCGGGCCAATCGTCGGCGGCGGCATGCTGTTCGTCAATTCCGGATACGCCGCTGGAGGCGGCATGCCCGGCAATGTGTTTCTGGCGTTTTCCGTCGACGGCAAATAAGTGCGGCTATCGTCGCACTGCTACGCGGTCACGGGCCTCGGGTACTCGCCGCCGTGGTACGTCAATGCGGGCTTCATCGCGGGCGACCACACCACGCTGATCGCCGACACCGGTAGCAATTCGGCGGCCGCGGCCACCATTCACGGCTACGCGACGGCCGTTCGTCCCTCCAACCGCATCGTCGTGCTCGATCTTGAAAAACACTTCGACCACATCGGCGGCAACAGCTACTTCCGCGAGCGCGGCGTCGACGTCTACGGCCACGCCGACATTGCGCGCACGCCCGCCGAGTTTCAGGCCGAAATCGACGAGTTCAACGCCACCATTCCGGGCGCCGCGCGCCGCGCCCATAGCGAAGCCGACGTCTTTTTCGCGGGGACTCAACCAACGAACCCGAATTGCCCCATTACAGTGGACACGCGCATGGATCTCGGCAACTGCGAAGCGGAGATCCTCCTGACACCCGGCCACACGCCCACGAACGTGTCTGTCTGGGTTCCTTCCGATCGCGTCCTGTTCAGCGCGGACTGTTTGATTGACGGTTATCTGCCAAACCTGGACGCCGGTTCCGTCACCGACTGGCACATCTGGCTCGAGTCTTTGGACCGCCTCGCCGCGCTCGCCCCGCGCATCGTAGTTCCCGGCCACGGACGCGTCGCCACTTGGGATGAGGTGCCGCGCATGATCGCGAGCCTTCGCGCCATCCTCGAGCGCGCGATCGACACCGGAAAATCGCCGACGCGCTAAACTTTCTCGAGCACCGTTCCGTAACCTTCGACCCGTCCGCTCAAGCCCACTAACCGCACGCTTGCCATCAGCGCATGCGGCGTGCTCGACACCACCGGCACCTTGCAGCGCTTCTCCAGCGGAACGATCAGATCCAGCGTCTTCAGCGCGCCGCACGAAATCACGAGCGCATCGGCTTTCGGTGCGCCTTCATATACGCTGGCGCTGAAATTAAGCAGTTCGTCGGGCGTCACCGGCCCACGGTCTTTGAAACTGACGATCCCCATTCCCTTCACCGACACTACGTGAAATCCCGACTCTTCCAGAAACACCTTCAGCCGATTACTGACGTCCTCGTCGTAGGCCGTCGCCACCGCGATCTTGCGTGCGTTCGCCACTTTCAGGCCTTCCACGATTCCCGTGCTCATGGTCGTTGACGGCAGCCCGGTCGCCTTCGTAACTTTCACTTTCAATTGATGCTCGTACTCGGCGCCCTTATAGAAGGTCAGCGATGTCCCCATCACCGAGATCCCGTTCGCGCCTTCCTTGGCCATTTTCTCCGCTGCGGGCAAAATTCGGCCGAACACGCGATCGTATTCCTCGGCCGTCATCTTGGTGAGACCCACGCCTTCGGCCAGGAACCGCACGCCCGTCGGATACAGGCGGCGCGCCTCGGGAGGAACCGGATAATTCGCCGGCGGAAAAATCATGCCGAGCGTCGGTTCTTTCGTGCTCGCTTCCAGCGCCGCGCTCACGGCTCCTGCGGACGCAACCTGCAAAAATTGACGGCGAGAACTTTGGCTCATCTCTGCCTCCCTCAACGCAGTATAAACCCTGCATCGATCGAGCGCGCGGCCGCGCCTCTAATCGAAGTTGTTTTTCCTGCCTTGCCGCACATAAGCCACCTTCGAGCCGATGTGCGCGCGCCCGTGCGCCGCTTCCTGCTTGGCCAGATGCGCGAACATCTGGATCCCGAAGCCGCCGTCCAGATCGTTAGTGATCCTCTGCCGCCAGGGCCGCCGCACGATCTGCGTCGTCAGCCGCCGTGTCGTGCGCGGCTGCGTCATGATGTGATCAGCCAGCTTCCACGCGCGATCCAGCAGCCTGTCCTTCGGCAACACTTCGTTCACCATCCCGTACTCCAACGCCGTCTTCGCATCGATGGCCTGACCAGTCAGCAGCGCATAAGCCGCCCGCTTCACGCCTAGCAGCTCCTGAAAGCAACTATGAATGCCGTCGCCCGGCACCGACCCGATATCGTAGTGCAGGTCGTAAATGATCGCGTCCTCGCTACAGATCGTCAGGTCGCACATCAGGCAAATCTCGGTGTGAAAGCCGGGTCCGTTCAGCACGCCAATGGTCGGAATCTCCAGATCGTTCACCAGCGCGCTGACGTTGATCCGCCCATCTTTGTACGCATACTCGTAGGCCCAGTGCGCCAGATCCTCTTTCTCCAGCTTGAAACCCTCCGGGTCCGCTTCCATCATGAAATCGTCGCCGCTGCCGGTGAAGATCATGATTTCATTCTCCGGGTCCGCGCCGATAGTCTTGAAGAGCTGCCCCACCGAGCGATGATTTTCCACGCTCAGCTGGACCGGCCCTCCCTTCGTGTGCGCCTGCACCAGGATCACGCCGTCCGCGCGGCGTTCCAGCTTGTAATGCTCCTTGAAGCGCTCCTTGTATTCGTCAAACTTCGGTGTGGCGATAAACGACGTCAGTGACATGCCTGGCTCTCCTCTCCAGTAAGCCTACCTGGAGTGGAGCCAGCTATGCGGCCCACAGCCGCGGGACCAGCGTTCCCGCCTGCTGCTCAATCGCACCCATCGCATCTAGAATCAGGTCCTCACGAAACCGCCGCCCGATCAGCTGGACGCCTGCCGGCAGGCCCTCCACCAGATCGATCGGTACAACGCCGGCCGGCAGCCCGACATAGTTGATGGCGTAGCTGTAAATCGAGGCGTCGAATAAATCCTTCGTCTGCGCGAAGCCCTGCGCGTCGTAGTTCCAGGAATAACCCGGCCGCATCAGGAACGGCGTCAACACCAACGGATAGCTGTCCAGGAACACGGTCCACGCCCGCATCATCCGGGTCCGGTCGGCTAGGCCCGCGCGATATCCATCCAGATCCAGAATCTCGCCCATATCGTAATACCAGCCGAAAATATTGCGCAGATCCTCGCTCCCGCCCTTCTCTACAACCGGTCCCAGCGTTCCCTTGAGCTCCGAAAGCAGTACGCTGAACCAGCCCCGCGCCGGCTCGCTGACGGACGGCGGTTCCACTTCGACAACTTCATAGCCTGCGCTGCTCAAATAACCCGCTGCCCGATCGATCAGCCCCACAATGCCCGGATGGATCGGGTAGCCATGACTGTTGCGCGTCACCGCGATGCGAATCGGCTTCCCGAGCGGCTCGCCGTCGAACGGCGCCGGCACCCACCACGGATCGCGCGGATCGCCGCCCGCCATCACGCGAGTCGCCAGGCGCACATCCGCCACGCTGCGCGCAATCGCGCCTTGCACCGACGTAAGCTGCGCCAGCAAACCGCGCTCGGCTATCGCCGAAGGATTAAACGCCGGAACCCGCCCTGGCGTCGGCTTCACCGTCGCCACGCCATTCATGAAAGCGGGAAATCGCAGTGACCCGCCGATATCGTTCCCATGATGGATCGGCCCAAATCCCGCCGCGGCCGCCGAACCCGCCCCGCCCGACGACCCGCCCGCCGATGCCTCCGCGTTCCATGGATTCCACGTCCGCCCATGCAGCGGATTCACCGTAGTCGCGCGCATGGAAAGCTCCGGTGTGTTGGTGCGGCCTACAACGATCGCGCCCGCGCGCCGCAGATTGCGCACCAGCGGCGAATCGGCAGGCGCAATTAGCTTAGCCAGCGACGGAAACCCGTTCGTAGTCGCGTGGCCTTCCTGGTCGATATTCACCTTGATCGTCACTGGCACGCCGAACAGCGGTCCCGGTTCCGCACCGCTCTTGAGCGCGAGATCGGCCTCCGCAGCCTCCGCCAGCGCTGGCTCGGTTAGGTCGGTCACGATCGCATTCATCTTCGGATTCAGCGCGCGGATGCGCTCAACTACCGATGCCATGACTTCGGAACACGAAAACTGCTTCTCGCGAATGCCCGCCGCGGTTTCTACCGCGCTCTTTTGCCACAAAGCCTCACCCATCAATGAACTCTCCTCAGGCGAACGATTAATCGATTAAGTTAGCATGCCGCCGCCCGACACCAGTAAAATCAAAGGATGCTCAAGTCCACCATCTTCCGCGAATACGACATCCGCGGCATAGCCGATTCCGAACTGCTCAGCCCGGACGTCGAACAGCTCGGGCTTGGCTTGGGCACGTACATGCTCCGGCACAGCGGCGGCCGCAAAATGAACCTCGGCCGCGATTGCCGGCTCAGTTCCACACGCCTCCGCGACGCGGTCGTCCAAGGCCTGCTTGCTTCAGGCTGCGACGTCACCGACATCGGCACCGTGGTGCCTTCCATTACAGGCAGTGCAGTCGTAACGCAGTCAACCCAAGCCCGGCTGCAGAACACGAGGCGTCACTAGCGGAATCCCAGAAGGGGACGTCTTGTGAGTCATAGCGCGGCAACCGTTTCGTCAGCCGGTGACCGCGGGGCGCCCAGGGTCTGACACTACTTGGTTTCCCGGCCGCTGTACCGATCCGATTCACTCCAGCGCCCGACTGAATCACGCCATCTTACCGAGACCGTTCCATCCGTGTGGGGTTCCAGGCTCAGGTCCGTCACAGGTTCCCCCAGTTCTGCAATCCGCTCACTAGCGACTGGGCTCCATGCCTGACCGATCGCTGGCTGCTCGAGTTCACCGATCCAAGGGCTCGTCGTTCTGCACAGCACATACTTCTGGCCCAAGAGAAGCACGAACGCGTAGTAGTGCGGTTTGACCACCACCTCTTGCCCCTGAGCGCCAACAGCACGTTCCTCTGGCAATGTAATCCGCTCGAACCGCTCCAGTACTGGCCTGACGACCTCGAAATCCGCATGTGATCGAGGATCATAGCTGAATACCAACCGATAATAGCCGGCCCGGGACGGCGCTACCCGATTCAGCATCGCTAGCGGGCCCTGTAGTGTCGAATCGTCGCTGCGAATGCGTCTCGTCAGCACTCCCCCAGGCTGAATTGAAGCTCTCGTTGCTTTGCTGCTGGGAGCCGTATAGTAGATGTCCTGGTCTACAGGAGCATATTCGGTACCCAATTCTTTGGCAAGTTTGCTGGCTCGCTCCAATAGAACGATGCCAGCACCGGGCGCCCAAAACGGATCAGGAACGTCGATCACTTCTGCTGTTGGGTTCCTGATCGAGATCGTGAGCCACATCATCTCTCGGGGAGCGTAGACCTGATGGTCAGTGGCGATCGTGGTTTCCAGGCTAGAGATGTTTCGCAGAACAGCAGGCACGCGGTTGCTTTCAATTCGCGTTTGGCCTTGCCCAAGGGCACTCAGTAAGGCAGCCAATGTTAAAAGGACAACGTAGTGTCGCATCTCTCCCCCGTCATAAAGCGCTCGCCGATCCCCTCGGAACCTACCGCGTCGGCGCAGCAACCCGCAACACTGGAATGGCCACTCCACCTCTCATCACGCTGGTCCGATCGAGACGTGCCTGTCCCCTCCCGCCGTCCTTCTCCTCCCAAGACACAACTACTTGCCCGCCATCCTCGTGCGCCTCATAGGATGCAAGTCCGCTCCTGCCCGTTACGACTCGTACGAATGGAGCGAAGGTCCGAAGCCAGGTGACAGATACCTTCCCGTCCGAGTCCATCTGAGGCGTAGGGGAACCCATGAAAGGACTTCCAGTGGGAATTACAAGAGCTTCCTGTCCATCAGCAGCCTGCAAGGCCGCCAGGACAAACCGGGGTGTCGGCAAGCCACGGCTCCTTAGAAGCTGCAGCGGAGTCCGATCAAAGGTACGAACAGACGCCTGCCGTGGTTGGACCACATGGAACGGAGCCCAGCCGCCACCAAAGGAACAGCCGACGCGGTAGTCACCCTCTGGGAGCATGACGAAGTTTTTATGGTAGACAGGGGCATCAACACCTTCTTCTCCATCGAGGTACAACTCAGCGCTCAATACGGCTCCCGGTTGGATTGTCGTGGTTGGTTCGCTCTGCAGGCCGGAACCGACCATAAACGCATCGTCGTGGCCAATCGCCCACCACTCGGAGCCCCACGTATCCAAATTGTACTTGGACTTGCTCTGAAGGATGATCTTACTCCTGCCCCGGTTGTGAAAGGGAGCATAGATCTCCAGGACTTGTTTGGTTGGGTTCTTTACACGAATGGTTGCTCTTGGATCCTCGCCGGAGAGGTATTCGGCCCGATCCAGCGTGATGGAGATTTCCAGCTGGCGCATATTACGCTCGATCGATTTGACGCGATCAGAGGCGTCAGGCAGCCGGATCTGGGCGTCGGACGAGGGCAGGAGCCCAGCACCGATAGCAACTACGAGAACGATTCTCATAACAACCCCGTTTCTATTATGGTATCGAGCTTCATTGACATTTTGCCTTAGGAGCAATGCTGGTATTCCGGCATGGGCTTGGGCGCATGACGTGGCGATAATTAAGACCAATTATGGAACCCCTTATTATCTCCTGTGCTGTTTCTTGTCACAGTCATTCTGGCACGGGTATCGCGCACACTCGAGACTTAACTCGCCTTAAATAGGACTTTATTCTGGTACGGCCTATGTATTCGACAACACCTGAAGGAATCCCACGGCGGCTGGCCCTACTCCGCCGATGGTTCGACCACCAAGTAGAATGAGGAAATATGCTCAAGTCCACCATCTTCCGCGAATACGACATCCGCGGCATCGCCGATTCCGAACTGCTCAGCCCGGATGTCGAGCAGCTCGGCCTAGGCTTGGGCACGTACATGTTACGGCACAGCGGCGGCCGCAACGTGAACCTCGGCCGCGATTGCCGGCTCAGCTCCACGCGCCTCCGCGACGCGCTCGTCCAGGGTCTGCTGGCCTCTGGCTGCGACGTCACCGACATCGGCACCGTGCCCACACCGGTCCTATATTTTTCCGCGCAGTATCTCAACGCCAACGGCGCCATCATGATTACCGGTAGCCACAATCCGCCCGAATATAACGGCTTCAAAAGCGTCTGCGGCGCCGGCACGCTGCATGGCGAAGCCATCCAGGAAGTGCACCACATCATCGAGCGCCAGGACTTCGAGCGCGGCGAGGGCCGCCTTGCCACGGCCGACGCCGTCGCGCCTTACGTGGACGAAGTCGCCTCCCAGTTCCACTTCGATCGGCGAATCAAGATTGTCGCCGACGCCGGCAACGGCACCGCAGGCCCCGTAATGCACCGCATTTTTGAGAAGCTCAATGTCGACGCCGCTGAGCTGTTCTTCGAAATGGACGGCCACTTCCCCAATCACCATCCCGACCCCACTGTCCCCGCCAATCTCGCCCGCCTGGTCG
This sequence comes from Bryobacteraceae bacterium, assembly GCA_035501155.1. Lineage (GTDB taxonomy): Bacteria > Acidobacteriota > Terriglobia > Bryobacterales > Bryobacteraceae > Palsa-89. The sequence goes on along the minus strand of DATJWO010000017.1, from coordinate 127,190 downwards.
AAAAGGTTCGCGAAACCGGCTCCGCGCTGGGTATCGCGTTCGACGGCGACTCCGACCGCATCGGCGCCGTCGACGAAAAAGGCGACGTCGTCTACGGCGACATCCTGCTGCTGATCTACGCCCGTGAAATTCTCGAGCGCAAGCCCGGCGCAACCTTCATCGGCGAAGTGAAATGCTCGCAGGTGATGTACGACCAGATCGCCAAGCTCGGCGGCAACGGCATTATGTACAAGACCGGCCACTCGCTCATCAAGGCCAAGATGAAAGAAGAAGACGCCGAGCTCGCCGGCGAAATGTCCGGCCACATGTTCTTCGCCGACCGCTATCGCGGCTACGACGACGCGCTCTATTCCGCCTGCCGCCTGATCGAAATTGTCGCCAAATCCGGCCAGCCGCTTTCGGCCCAGCTCGCCGGCCTCCCGAAAATGGTCTCCACGCCCGAGATCCGCGTCGATTGCCCCGACGAAATCAAGTTCGACCTGGTTCGGCGTGTCGCCGCGCATTTCAAGAAGACGCACAAGACCGTCGACATCGACGGCGTCCGCGTGCTCTTTCCCGAAGGTTGGGGCCTGCTGCGCGCTTCCAACACGCAGCCGGTGCTGGTGATGCGCTTTGAAGCCGCGAATGAACATTTGTTGAAGCAGTACCAAAGTGAAGTCGAACAGGTGCTCGAAGCATCGCGCGTGGGAGTCTCATGAACCGAATCTTCGTCTTTCTAATCGGCGTTGCGCTCGCGGCCCAGACCCCGCAAGCCACTGTCATCCACGCCGCCCGCCTGCTCGAAGTGGATACCGGCAAGATCCTCACCCCCGGCGAAGTGCTGGTCCGCGGCGACCGCATTGCTGAAGCCGGCGCCGCCGTTACGCATCCGCCCGGCGCGCAGACCATCGACCTCGGCGATACCACCCTGCTGCCCGGCCTGATCGACGCGCACGTCCATCTGTTCCTGCATCCCGGCGCCGAGGATCTTCAAACTGTCGAAGAATCGGTCCCTCAGCGCACGATCCTCGCGACGCTCGCCGCCCGCGATGACTTGATGGCCGGCTTCACCGCCGAGCGCGATATGGGTACCGAAGGCGCGGGCGCCGCCGACACCGCGGTCCGCAACGCCATCAACGCCGGCCAGATCCCCGGTCCGCGCCTGCGCATTAGCGGCAACGCGATCAGCATTCTCGGCGGCCACGAAGACGCCATCGGCTACAACCCGGAGCAGCACGTCATCTCCAACGCCACCTATGCCAACAACGCCGAAGAGCTGGTCAACGTAATCCGCGAACAGCTCAAGCTGGGCGCCGACTTCATCAAGATCTACCAGACCGGCTCGGATTCCATCCGCGACGGCAAACTCGTTACGCCTTACCAGTACACCGAAGAAGAAATGGCCGCCGCTGTCCGCGAAGCCGCGCGCGTGGGCAAGCACGTCGCCGTGCACGCCACAGCCGACCCGGGCGCGATGTACGCCGTTGAGGCGGGTGTCGTTTCCATTGACCACGGCTTCCAGCTCTCCGACGAAACGCTGCGCCTGATGCACGACAAAGGAACCTTCTACGTCCCCACGTTCACCATCCTCGAGTATTTCGCCGACCATCCCAACCCCGGCCAGTTCGACCGCTCGCGCCAGATTCTGGAACTGCACGCCAAGGAATTCCCGAAAGTGCTGGCCGCGGGCGTCCCCGTCGCGATGGGCTCCGACGTAGGCCCGTTCCCGCACGGCACCCAGGCGCGCGAGTTCGTGCTCATGGTGAAATACGGCATGAAACCGCTCGCCGCCATCCAGGCCGGCACACTCAACGGCGCGAAGCTCCTCGGCTGGGAAGGCCAGATCGGCGCACTGAAACCCGGCTACTATGCCGACATCGTCGCGGTCCCCGGCAACCCGCTCGACGACATCACCGATCTCCAGCACGTCTCCTTCGTCATGAAAAACGGCGTCGTCTACCGCAAATAATCCGTGGAGCCCCGGCTCAAGGATGTGAAGCACGCGCTGCGGATGTTCCGCCGTAGCCCTGCCTTCACCATCGCCGCAGTGGCCACCATGGCACTCGGAATCGGCGCCACCACGGCGGTGTTCTCGGTAGTCAACACGGTTCTGCTCAAGCCCCTCACCTATCCCGATAGCGATCGCATCGTCCGGTTTCTTATCAACACTCCGACCGGCCTCGACTACGGCGGCTCCCCAACGCGATACAACATCCTACGCCGCCAGACGCAGGCTTTTCAGGATATCTCCGCGTACACCGGCTTCGCCGCGAGCCTCACCGGTGGCGCCAATCCCGAACAAGTCCACGCCCTTCACGTCACCGCCGGCTACTTTCATCTCTTCGGCGCCCCGATGATCGAAGGCCGGTCATTCACAGCGGACGAGGATCGTCCCAATGGCGGAAACGTCGTTGTCTTGAGCTTCGGGCTTTGGCAGAGGCGCTTCGCCGGCGACCGATCCATTACCGGCAAGAGTATCTCCCTGAACGGCGCGCCTCACACTGTCGTCGGTGTCGTGGGACCCGGCTTTAATACCGAGGTCGATGCCGCATCTCCCGACCTCTGGCTGCCCTTTCAAATCGATCCCAATAGCGTCGATCACGGCCGCTACTTCGACATCGCAGGCAGGCTCCGGCCGGGCGTCACGCTAGCCGTAGCCAACGCGCAGCTCGCGCTTGCGACCAAAGAATTTCGCGGCAAATTCCCCAACCTGCTGGGCCCGCGCGACGAGTTCATTGCCCGGCCATTGCGCGATGTAATGGTGCTCGATGTGCGCCCTTCGCTCCTCGTCCTGGCAGGGGCGGTCTGCTTGGTTCTGCTCATCGCCAGTGCAAATGTGGCCAGCCTGCTGCTGGTGCGCGCGACCGGCCGCAAGCGTGAACTCGCCATTCGAGCCGCCATCGGCGCGGGCCGGTCGCGTCTGGTCCGCCAGCTACTCACCGAGAGCCTGCTGCTGTCGCTCGCGGGCGGCGTGCTCGGACTAGCGCTTGGCAGCTCTGGCATTCGCGTGCTGCTTTCGCTGAATCCCGGCAACATCCCCCGCATTGGCCCGCACGGTGCGCTGGTCACGATGGACTGGCGCGTTCTCCTCTTCGCCCTCGCCGTATCTCTGGCGACGGGTCTGCTCTTCGGGCTTCTGCCTGCTCTGCACGCTTCACGCGCAGACCTGAATACGGCGCTCAAGGAAGGCAGCGGACGCTCCGGCACGGGCGCTCACTCCAACAAAGCCCGCTCCTTGCTGGTCACCGCCGAAATCGCTCTCGCCTTGATCCTGGTGATCGGCTCAGCGCTGCTAATCCGCACCTTCCTGGCGCTGCGGTCTGTCAACGCCGGCCTCGATCCGCACAATGTCCTCACTCTCCGCATGTCACTCTCCGGCTCGCGTTTTGAACGTTCCTCGCAAGTCAGCGATCTGGTCCACGACGGCGTGCAGCGTCTCGAAGCTTTGCCCGGCGTCGCGCGCGCTGCCGCCACCTACGTCGTTCCTCTGGAAGGGATGTTCGGCGTTCCGTTTAACATTGTCGGCCGCACGCCCGCGCAAGGCCGCTACGATGGACGCGGATGGCTCTCCGTCTCGCCCGGATACTTCGTCGTCTTCAGAATTCCGGTGCTGCGCGGCCGAGGCTTCACCGATCGCGACAACGCCGCCGGTCCGCCCGTGGCCATCATCAATGAAGCGCTGGCTCGCCAATTTTGGCCGAAGGGCTCCCCGCTCGGCGAGCGCCTCCTGCTCGGCAAAGGCTACGGCCCGGAATTTGAGGAGCCGGCCCGCGAGATCGTCGGCATAGTTGGCGACGTGCGCAACTTCGGACTGGATACCGAGCCACCGACCGTCGTCTATGTCCCCCTCGCCCAAGTCACCGACGGGCTTACTACGCTTGCCTCCCGCGCTTCCAGGCTCGCCTGGATGGCCCGCACACGGGGCAACCCGATGCAATTGAGCTCCGCCATTCAAAACCAACTTCAGCAAGCCAGCGGCGGATTGCCGCTCGCCTCGGTCCGCAGCATGGACGAAGTGATGTCGGAATCCACGGCCAGCAAGGACTTCGACACGCTGCTCATGTCCATCTTCGGGTGTGCCGCGTTGCTGCTGGCGGCCATCGGCGTATACGGATTGATGGCCTACGCTGTCGCGCAGCGCACGCAGGAAATCGGCATCCGGCTCGCGCTGGGCGCTGAAATGGCTCAAGTACGCAACATGGTTATCCTGCAGGGGATGCGGCTGGCCGCTCTAGGAATCGCGATCGGTCTGGCGTCGTCATTCGGATTGAGCCGGCTGATCGCAAGCTTCTTGTTCGGTGTGAAGCCGCATGATCCCCTGGCGTTCACCCTGGCTCCGGCAGTCATCACCGTAGTCGCGCTGGTCGCAGTCTGGCTGCCAGCCCGCCGAGCCACCCTCGTTGACCCGGTGACGGCTCTGCGCTCCGAATAGAGCCTAGCTGACCGCTGCCAGCTGCCCCACTGGCTCCGGCGCGGCATCCGGCTGCCCGAATCGCACCGAGACGAGTTTCGACACGCCTGGCTCCTGCATGGTCACTCCGTAGAGCGACTGCGCGGCTTCCATCGTGCGCTTGGCGTGCGTGATGACGATGAACTGCGTCTGGCTCGACATCTCCTTCAGCAGCCGCGTCAGCCGCTCGATGTTCGGCTCGTCCAGCGGTGCGTCCACTTCGTCCAGAATGCAGAACGGACTCGGCGTGTACTGGAAAATGGCCATTAGAAGCGCCATCGCGGTCAGCGATTTCTCGCCGCCCGAAAGCAGCAGCACGTTCTGCAGCCGCTTGCCCGGAGGAGAGGCGACGATATCGATACCCGATTCCGCGATGTTGGTTTCATCCGTAAGCCGCATCTCGCCCGTCCCGCCGCCAAATAACGTCCGGAACATATTGCGGAAATTCTCGTTGATGTGCTCGAAGGCGTCGCTGAAGCGCTTGCGCGATTCCACATCAATCTCGTGAATCGCCTTCTCGGTGTCGCGGATGGAATCCAACAGATCTTGCCGTTGCGCGTTCAGGAAATCGTAGCGCTGTTGCGCTTCCTGGAATTCTTCAAGCGCCTGCGGATTCACGGGACCCAGCGCCTCGATGCGCGCCTTCACTTCCTGATACTTCGCTTCCGCTTCCGCCAGGCCTGCTTCGTCGAGCACCGTCTCTTCGCCCACGGCCAATTCCTCCACTGGCGCGCTCAACTCCTTGCGGCTGGTTTCGTCCAGATACTTCAGCTCGGCTTGCTTCTTCACCAGCTCCAGCTCGATCTGCGAGCGCTTCTCCAGCGCCGCCTGCACATCCAGCCGCCACTGCTTGAGCGACTCTTCGAGCGCCAAGAGATTACCCCGCAAAGTCGTTTCCTGCTCAGCCAGCCGCACGACCGTTTCTTCGGAAGCCTGAATATCGCGCACCAGCTCATTCGCGCGCCGGTCCAGCTCGATGTTGTCGGCCAACAGCCGTGCCCGCTCGACTCCCAGGCGTTCCATCTCCGCCGTGATCTCGCGATGCCGCGCGGTGGTTTCGGCGATCTGCGCTTCGTGCCGGGCCTGCGTGGCGCGCTCGGAACGCTGCCGCTCTTCGAATCCGGCGAGTTCGGCCCGCAAGTTGGCGTGCTCCTCGGCCAGTTTGTGGGCTTCCGTCTGCAGTTCTTCGAAATCAGCCCGCGACTGCTCCAAGACCTGCTCTTCGATCGCGCGCGCCGTCTCCTTTTCGTCCAGCACCCGCTGATCGCGCTCCTGCTGCTCGCGGGCACGCGCTCCTTCACGCCGCAAGCGTTCCAGATCCAGCCGCGCCACCGAGATCCGCGATTGCGCCCGCGCGAACTCCTCGGCCATCTTGCGATGCTCGTGATCCAGCGCCAGCGCCTCTTTTTCCTGATTCTGCTGCAGCGCCCGCACGGCTTCCAGGTCTTCGGTGAGCCTCGCGATCTCGCGCTCCAGTCGATCCAACTGCGCCGCGGTCTCGTCCACCGCCCGGTGCTTCACCTCGACGCTGCCGATCAACTCGCGCAGTTCGCGCTTCAGCGCCAGCGGTCCACTGCCCGTCTTCTTGCCGCCGCTGACCGCATGGCCGTGGTAGCTGACGCCGTCGGGAAGCAGGAAGAAGCAATCCGGATGCGTGACCGCCAAATGCTGCGCCGCCGCCCGATCCGCCGCCAGAAAACAGTGGCCCAGGCGCGGCAGAAGATCGTGCGGAGCCGTTCGAAAGCCGTTCGTGAACCGAAGATAGTCGCTCAACCGGCCCACCACGCCCTCGGCCGCGCTCAGCTCCTCGCCCGAATGCGCCGGCTCGCCCGGCTCCGGATGCACCAGGAACGTGGCGCGACCGTCCAGATCGGTTCGCATGATGTCGATACCGCGCTCGGCCTCATTCCAGTTGTGGACGACAACGTACTCCAGCTCCTCGTGCAGGAAATCTTCGGTGGCTTTTTCGTACGCCGGGTCCACTTCCACGAAATCCGCCAGCACACCAGCAGGCTTGAAATCCTCCGCCTCGCCGCGCTCGACGGCGGTAAACAATCGCTTGACACTTTCGGTTGTATAAGCGCGATGCGAAAGGATTTCTTCGAGCGAATCCTTGCGAGCCTTCAGCCGCGACGCCTCCGTTCGCAGCAGATCCAACGATCGCCGTGCTTCGGCAGCTTCGGTCTTACGGACAACCAGCTCTTCCTCGACGCGCCGCTTGCGATCAGCGGTCGACTCCAGCTCCATCTGCCGCGCGCACATCTTCTCCGACAACTCCGCCTTCACATTTTCCAGCTGCCCGATGTCTGCCGCAGCCGATTCTTCTTCCTTTTCGCAGCGCGCCGTGTCGCGCTCGATGGCCGACAGGAATTCGCCCGTCTGCACCAACTGGTTCTTCAGCGCCGAGGCCTCGCCCAGCAGCCGCAGCACGTTCTGACGCCCGGTTTCGAGCGTCCGGCTGTGCTCCTGCAGCGTCTGCTGCAATTCCTCGCGCACGGTGGTCTTGGCCGCAAGCCGGTTGCGCGCCGATTGCGTCTGAGCTTCCAGTTCCGCCACGGCCCGCAGATGCGTTTCCAGTTCCTCGCGCAGTTGCGCCTGCCGCCTTTCCAGTTCTTGCGACTCGCCCTCGCCCTGTCCAAGCCGCTGCTCGATAGCGCCGATCTGCTGCGCCTGCGAATCCAGTTTCCCCCGCGTCCGCTCCTGGTCAAGCTGCAAATCGGCCAGCTTGCGGCGCGCTTCGGTCAGTTCAGCGTCATTGCGATAGCAGGTCTCCTGCAGCGCCGTGTGCTCCTGCTCGCTTTGGGCTACCTGGTTGGACAGCGTCTGGTATTCGGCGATGGCCAGATTCAGATCCAGCGCAGTTTTGGCCGCGTCGCGCTCCAGCATCCGGTAGCGCGCGGTGAGCGATTTGCGCAGGTGCGCGACCATCTCGCTTTTCAGCTCTTCGTAACGCCGCGCTTTGGACGCCTGCCGCTTCAGCGAGTTCACCTGCCGGCCGACTTCCTCCAGGATGTCGAACACGCGCGCCAGATTCTGTTTCGCGCCTTCCAGCTTCGCCTCGGCCAACCGCTTCTTAGTTTTGAACTTGCCGATGCCGGCGGCTTCCTCGATAATGTTGCGCCGGTCCTGCGGCTTGTTGCTAAGGATCTGTCCGATGCGTCCCTGCTCGATGATGGCGTAGCTTTCCGGCCCCAGACCAGTGCCCATGAACAGGTCCTGGATGTCGCGCAGCCGCGCGGTCTTGCCGTCGATCAGGTATTCGCTTTCGCCCGAGCGGAAGAGTCGGCGCGTGATGGTGACTTCGCTGGGATGATGAACGTGAGCTGCATTACCGTTGCCATTGTGGTGACCGTGATCCGGGGAATGGTGCTCTGCAGTGGGGTCGACCAGGGTCATCGTGACAGAAGCCATGCCCAGCGGCTTGCGGTCACGCGTGCCCGCGAAGATGACGTCCTCCATCCGGGTACCACGAAGGCTCTTAGCCGACTGCTCGCCGAGCACCCAACTGATGGCGTCGCTCAGGTTGGATTTTCCACAACCATTCGGTCCGACAACGCCGGCAATGCCGGAGCCGACAAACTTCATCTCAGTTCTATCAAAGAAGGACTTAAAGCCCTGAATTTCAACCCGCTTGAGCTTCAGCAAAATGACGTCCCCTTCCTATTATCATCTCGGGGGGTGGTTCTATGGTAAACCGGGTGGTGGCGAAAGTAAAGCGTCCTAGCGCCGAGATCTGGTAGGTCACTCCCAGAAGGCACAATATGTGGGCCCTAGCGCGCCGATCTCACCTTCGAGGGCTTTTTGCCAAACGAACCCACCGACGGATAAGTGTCCTTTTTTATAATAACTTATGATCAGCAGACCGTCCCAGCGCGGTGTAAAAGCCCCAGATGGCCAGCCCGGCGATGGTCGCCAGCGCGATGGTGGAATCGTTGAAGTACCAGGCCGACGTGTTCAGCGTGACCGGAATATTCAGCGCGGCGTCGGCGGTATAAAGCGCGACCGCCAGGGCCACCAGGCCGAAGCGCAGAGCGCCCGCGGCAAGGGCGGTGTATATGACCGCTTGGAGCGGCCACTCGACGCTGGGATAATCCGCCGTCACGGATTTCATCGCGGTGAACAGCAGAACGAACACCCCCGCGGCAAGCCACGACTTCCGCAACACGACCCGAAACAGGAACAGAAGCAGGAACATCAACAGCGTGCTGCTGATGGAGCTGGGGATGTGCTGGAACCAGGTGCCGGAAGCAATGCGCGCGTTGCCCAGGTATTCGAGCGATGCGAAAGCCGGCATCGCGCCGAACCGCCGCTCGACATGATAGCGGATGCCATACATGACGCACACGATCAGACCGACAATGATGCCGTAGAGGACATCGCGTCCAACCAGCGGATCGCGCCAGCGCCCCGCAAGCGCGCGGGTCCAGGAAATCAGAGCTTGCGGCCAGTAACGCCGGACGTAGGGTTCCAGCGTCAGATAAAGCAGCCACACCACGCCTGCCCAAAACAGGGCCATGCTGATGGCCAATACCAAGAGCAACATGAAGTTTTCGAAGGAAGAAAAGTGGGCTTCCAGCGCCCAGAGCGCCATGTGGAGAAAGAAAATCACCGAGGCCAGGCGCATGGCGCCGCGGCGGTCGCCCTTGCCGTGAACATAGTTCCAGCGCGCCAGAATGATCGCGGCCAGAGCGGGTATAAACACAATGATGCTCCCGATGATCCGCAGGATGATCTGATTCGCGCCGGACGGCTGTTTGGCAGGCATGCGAGCAGGCTGGCTCCACGGCCCAGTCAGCGAAAAGTATACGGGACGGCCGTGCCAGGCGGCGGCTTCCACATGCAGCGGGCGGTTGCCGAAGCCGGGCCACTGGCCGGTCCAGGCCTGACGGGTGTCGGCGGCAGCCAGCGGCGCCCAGACCGGCGGCGCGGGTCGGAACTTCGTGATGTCCAGGCCGGCCGCGGTGAAGAGAGCGCGCCAATCCGGCGGGGCGGATTGAGCGGCTGTCGCCGAAGCATCGTCACGCTCGGGCGGCAATGCTTCCAGATAAGTCAGACGTCCCAGCGGATCCAGCCGGAGATCGATCGTCCCGGACATGTATGGCTTCGGGTTATCTTCGTGGATGATGCCGGGAATCAGTAGTTGATCCTGTATGCCGATGTTCGCCATCGGCTCGACGCTTTGGCGATACCAGAATTTGAAAGGAGAAGGACGGCTGCGCGCGATCTCCTCCCACTGCGGCGATGGCTTGTCGGCCTTCGGTGCCCAATTCAGGAAGTCCTGGTCGAAATCGAATGCCCAGGCGGAGTCGGCGGCCGGTGCGGTATAACCGAAGCCTTGGATCAGCTCGCGCGCCTTGTCCACCAGCACGTCCGGCGGCTTGGTGAGCTGTGCGTCTTCGACGAAGCTGGAAGTCGCGGCCAGGAACGTGAAGAGCGCAAGCCCGGCCAGTGCGCCGGCCAACGCCGGAACCGCGATCTTCCACGGCAGCGCGGCCGTTTCGCCCGATGCGGCGACCAACTGCGGCGAGGGCGTTTCACCAGCGGCGAGCGCGGCAGCCAACGGATCTCCACCGGGCAAACGGGCCGCGACCGCAAGCGCGGACGGCGGGCGGTTGGCCGGCTCCGGATCCAGGCAGCGCAAAATCGCGCCTTCGACTCCGGGGTCCAGGTCGCGCACCAGAGTGGACGGGCTGACCGGCGTCGTCTCGCTGTGTAGGCGCACCAGTTCCGCCAGCGTCGAGGCTTCAAACGCGCGCTTGCCCGTGAAGACCTCGTAAAGCACCAGGCCGAGCGAGTAGATATCGCTTTGCACCGTGACGTCGCGGCCTGCCAGTTGCTCGGGCGCCATGTAGGCCGGCGTGCCGTTGCGGACGTCGTCGGCCGGGATCTCGCTGGCGATCGCGGCCAGGCCGAAGTCGGTAATAACAACCTGCCCGCGGCCGTTGAGCATCACATTGGCGGGTTTTAGATCGCGATGCAGCACGCCCCGGGTGTGGGCGGCGGCAAGCCCGGCGCACAACTGGCGCGCAATTTCGACGGCTTTGTCCGAAGGCAGGCGGCCGATGCGTCGCAGCAGCGAGCCGAGGTCTTCACCGTCGACGTATTCCATCGAAAGATACGGCTGGCCGTCGACTTCGCCCAGATCGTACACGCGGCAGACGTTGGGATGCGTGACCTGGCGCGCGATGCGAACTTCGTTGTAAAACCGCGTGAGCGCTGACGGATTGCGCGTGGCGGCTTCGGGCAGGAACTTCAGCGCTACTTCCTGGCCGAGCGTGAGATCGTGCGCGCGATAGACTTCGCCCATGCCTCCCCGTCCTAATAAAGCGACGATGCGATAACGGCCGGCAAGCAGCACGCCCGGCGTAAAACGGCCTTCAACCAGCGAGCCCGAGGAAGAAGACAGCGACGGATGCGAAGGCGTGCGGGAGGGCGCCGGCGTGGACGCAGCGCGCCGCGTGGGCGGCGGCGTAGCGACGGTTTGCGTGACCACGGCCACGGCGCCGTTTACGTCCGCACCGCAAGCCAGGCAAAAGCGGCTGCCATCAGGGATTTCCTTGGCGCAAGTGCGGCAGGTCACGGCAATTCGGTCCGGAATTTTATTGTAGCGCCGAGCGCTCGCGCCGCCTCGAATTTCCACGCCCTGTCGCGGAAACTATAATTATTGGTGGACAAACCGAGGTACACCAATGAAGAAATCGACGTTCGCACTGTCTTGTGCCGCCACCATGGTAGCCAGCATCGTTCTTTTGGCGCCGGTTCGTGCCACCGCTCAAAGCGCGGCCGTGCAGGCGGTCGAAAAGAAAGCAGCATCGCTCGCACCCAAGGGTTGGACCGTGCCCCGGACGCCGGATGGCCAGCCGGACTTGCAAGGCTACTACACCAACGCCAGCATGACGCCGGTGATGCGTTCCAAGGCGTTGGGCGACAAATTGTTCTTCACACCCGAGGAAGCCGCCGCCATGCAAAGGAAGAACAACCCGAACTGCGTCACCAACTGCAAAAGCCAGGACACGCGCGTTGGAGACGCCGCCACGGATCTATCACGCGCCTACAACGACGCATTCTTCGATCGCGGCTCGCAGCTCTATCCGACGCTGCAGACTTCGATCATTGTCGATCCGGCGGACGGCCGCATGCCGCCTCTCACCGAAGCGGCGCTGAAGCAGATGATGCAGGAGCGCCAGGAAGTCAAGGAAAAGTGCGCCGATCCGACGCGCGCCTGCCAGCCAGGCTATGACGGCCACGGACTCACGCTCGCCGACAAGCCGTCGGACATGTCGCTGATGTCTCGCTGCATCAAATGGCAGACCTCAGGTCCGCCGATGATGCCGGCCATCTACGACAGCAACTATCACATCATTCAGACCAAGAATTACGTCATGATCCAGGTGGAAGGCGGCCGCGATGTACGCATGATCCCGACCGACGGCAGTCCGCATGTGCCCTCGAGCATTCGCCTCTGGATGGGCGACTCGCGCGGCCATTGGGAAGGCAACACCCTGGTCGTGGACACGACGAATTTGAATGATGAAGGCGGCGCTCCGGGCTCTCAAACCGACACGCACGTTGTGGAGCGCTTCACCCGCGTTGCGCCCAATATCCTGTTGTACGAGTTCACCGTGGAGAATCCGAAGATGTACACCCGGCCCTACTCTGGAGTCATTCCCATGATGTCCATCAAAGGACCGATTTTCGAATATGCCTGCAACGAGGGCAACTACGGCATGGCGGACATTTTGCGGGGAGCGCGGCGGGAAGAAAAGATGCGCGCCGAGAAGGAAAGCAAGAGCGGCTCAGGCCACTAGGGCCATCGAGCGAAGACGCAAGGGGAGGCACAAATGAAATCCTCGAATTGGCTTGTTATCGTCGCGGCCATTGTGATTGCAGGCTGGCTGCAAACAAGTCTGCACGCCGCCACCGGTGGACAACGCAACGGCACGGTGCAGATGATCACCGTGCACGGCAAATCGCTCGAAGGGAACCTGGAGGGCGATTCGCCGGATCGCGAAGTGTATGTCTACCTACCTCCGAGCTACGCGGCCGAAAAGAGCCGCCGCTATCCGGTGCTCTATTTTCTCCACGGATACGGCGCGAAACCAGAGCTCTATTGGAAGATGATGACCGTGCCCGAGACGGCCGACAAGCTGATGGGCGACGGGACGGTGCACGAATTCATTCTGGTGTTTCCGGACGCGCACACGATTTACGATGGCAGCATGTATTCCAATTCGCCGACCACCGGCGATTGGGAGACCTACATCACGCGCGACCTGGTGAAGTACATCGACAGCCACTACCGCACCATCGCGAATCGCGACAGCCGCGGCTTGGCCGGACATTCGATGGGCGGCTACGGAACACTGCGGATCGGCATGAAGTATCCGGAGGTTTACTCCAGCATTTACGCCATGAGTTCCTGCTGCCTCATGAATGATCCGTCCGCCCGCCGCCCGCCCGCGCGCCAGCCGGAAGCGAAAGGCGGCGAGGACAAGAGTGGCAAGGCGCCACCGCGCAACATCTTCGCCAACGTGTTTAACGCCGAGGCGGCCGCGTGGTCGCCCGATCCGAAGAATCCGCCGAAGTTTTTCGATCTGCCCACCGAAGACGGCAAAGTGCGTCCCGAGATCGCGGCGAAATGGATAGCCAACTCGCCGCTCGCGATGGTGGACCAGTACGTTTCGAATCTGAAGGAATATCGCGCGTTCATGATGGATTGCGGCTTGCAGGACGGTCTGGTGACCACCAACAAGGAAATGGACGCGTCGCTCACGGAACTGGGCGTGCCCCACAAGTTCGAAACCTACGAAGGCAACCACGTGAACCACGTGAAGGACCGGTTTGAACAGAACGTGCTGCCGTTCTTCTCGGAGAACCTGAAGCTCAAAGGCAAGTAGTCGCCCGCACTCGAGCAGAACTTCTACCTCGAATTAAGTTCGTCGCACGTGAATCGTTCCCTCTCTGAGGCGCTGAGCCCCCCAAAGTCCGTAGCATTGTTCCCACATTCGTGATATCCTCCGTAGCACGGTTGTTCACTTCGTAGCAAACGGAAGGAACGCGAATGATCCGCTTTTTGCCGCTTGCCGTGCTCATGGTTCTCCCGTGGACCTGGTGCGTTTGGGCTTCCGGCGCGAGCGTCTCCGGCCGCCTGACTGACCTGCAAAACCGGCCCGTACCGGGAGCGACACTGCGGCTAATAACCGCCGCCAAAACCACCGCCGCTGAAGTGACCAGCAGTCCGGACGGCCGCTTCACGTTCCCCGCGATTGCTCCTGGGTCTTACACGCTGCGAGCTGCGGCGCCCGGATTCGCCGCTGTGAGCCAGGCCTTGTCCGTCGGCGATGGCCAGACTGTGCAAGCGGATCTGCGATTCTCTCACGTGGGACCGCGCGTCGAGACCGTAACGGTGAGCGCCGATGTCACCGTGCAAGACATACAACGCCCGGATCCGGCGCAACGCATCAATATTCGCGAAGATGTCCTGGACGCGAATCCCGGGCGGCCCGGAGCGCCGGTTTCGTTGCCCGGGTTGCCGATAGAATCCGCGTCCGGCGGCATCAAGGCTCCCCAATACTTTTCGCCCGGAGTCGCCGGCGATCACGGAGAGCCGATTGCCCAGTTCTTGCTGGTCGGCAGCTTTCTTGTTCCGAATAATCTGAGCGCCAACGCACACGGCAATGGCTATTCGGATCCCAACCTGATGGTGCCTGCGATCATCGAAGGCGTTCAAACCGACGGCGGCGCCTTCAATGTACTGGAAGGCAATCACTCCGTGAATCTCGCCACGGTCTACGGCTTCCGGGAGCGCCTGGAGCCGTTTGTGACGCTCACTGGCGACTACCGCGACCTGGACCTTGCTTCAGGATGGAGTCCCGGCGACCCGGGGATTCGCTCCTGGATCGCAGTGGAAGCCGCATTCGGAAATGGATTTCTGGATAGGCTGGAGCATCGCCAGCAGTACAAGCTCAATGGGTTTCGCGTGTTCGACATCGGAAGCCAGCAAGTGACGCTGTTCGGGGCCGGCTACTACGGGCAGTCCAGGATCCCCGGCCTGGCTCCAATTGATGTGCCGAATCTGGGCGACACGATTGACTCGCGCCAGCGCGATCAAACCCACACCGGAGAGATCGCCGCGAATGACGTCTGGAAGCTTGCGCCGTCCAGCGAGCTCCAGCTTTCCAGTTTCTTCCGCACGTACAATCTCTCGCTCTTCTCAAACTTCGGCGACGGCCTGATCCGACAAAGCGAATTTCGGATCGTGGCGGGGGGAAACGCGACCTGGCTGCGCCGCTTCAGACAATCGTTTTCGATCATGGCTGGAATGGACTACCTCCGGGAAGCTCCGCGCCGGCTGGATCTGGATCACTACGCGTCCACCGATCCTGCGGTCTATGGAGCGTTCCAAAAGGTGGCGGCGAATAATGTGACGATGAATCTGCTGACGCCGTTTTTGGCCATCGATGGCCATCCGCGGCGTTGGCTTTACTTCAATCTGGGCTGGAGGCGCGATCAGATTGATTTCGCCAACAACGACGTGCTCCATGCGGCGAACTCGTATCAGCGTTGGGTGGGCGTCAATTCGCCGAAGGCCACGATCCGGCTCGACCCGCCGGAGAATGCCCCGTTGCCAGCGGTGGCGTTCAGCTTCGGACAAGCTTTCTTCACCAACGATCCCCGAATCGGAAACGGAACCGCGCTCGCATCGCCGGTGAGCCGCGCGCACGCGTATCAGCTGGTGCTGAGCAAAACAGTCTGGGCAACCGACTTCCGGGCAACGCTCGGCCGGGTGACTCAGGAGCAGTCCCTGGCGAAAATCGATGCGGATACGGGCTTGCAATTCGACGAAGGACCAAGCCGCAATCGCTATCTGACTTTGTCCGCCCGGCACTATTTCGGCAGAGGTTTGATCCAGGGATCTGTCTCCAAGGCCGATGCGCGCGACCTTTCCGATGGTACGCCGGTGCCCGAAGCTCCAAGACTCATCTTCGACGTTCTGGGAACGCTGGACCGCCTGCCGTTGGGCGTACGCGTTCGTGCAGAATTTGAGGATGTCGGACGGAAGCCGTTAGGAGACGGGTTTGTCAGCGTTCCGGTCCGGGAGTTCCGGGGCGCTCTGGCGCGGCAGTTCGGCAACAGACTGCAGGTGGGGATCAATTTCCTAATCGCAAGCGGCTACACCGGTCAGACGACGGAAATATTGGCGCTAGCGGGCGAGGACGAGCCGTCTGAGCGTATAGTGGGCGTGTATCTTCCTTCCTACGTGACGTTATCGTTTACCTATCGCTTCGGGCGAACGCGACGGCCATGAACCGGGCTGCCTCTCGGCGAATCCGGGATTTCGGGTTATCATGCGGACGGAATGCTCGAGCGCGTCGCGGAATTCATTACACGGCATCGCATGTTCGGGAACGGGCAGCGCGTGGGGGTGGCTGTGTCGGGCGGCGCGGACTCGGTCTTTCTGCTGCACGTGCTGCGCGAGCTGGCCCCACGCTGGAACCTAAAACTCAGCGTGATCCACATCGAGCACGGGATTCGCGGCGCGGACTCGGTGGCCGACGCTGAATTCGTCCGCGCGCTCGCCGCCGGCTTCGGCCTTCCGTTCCACTTCCGCGAAGCGAACATTCCCGCCATCGACGACAACCTCGAGCAGGCCGCGCGCGAGGTCCGGCAGAATTTCTATATCGAACTGATCCGATCCGGCACGCTCGATTGCGTCGCCACCGGCCACACGCGCTCCGATCAGGCCGAGACCGTCTTATATAGGTTGCTACGCGGGTCGGGCCTGGCCGGACTTTCCGGCATCCTGCCAGTGGCCAGTGAAGGCATCGTCCGCCCGCTCCTGGAAGTCCGCCGCGGCGACATCGAGGCCTGGCTGCGCGGGCACGAAATCGAGTGGCGCGAAGACGCCACCAACCAGGACCGTGCCTACGCCCGCAACCGCCTACGCCACGAAATCCTTCCTTTGCTGCGCGATTCCTTCAATCCCCAACTCGACGAAGCGCTAGCCAACCTGGCCACTCTCGCACAAGACGAAGAGAGCTATTGGCAGTCCGAGGTGGCCCGCCACCTGCCGCCAACCACTAACCAGCAGCCGTTAGTCTTGCCCGTCTCCCAATTCGCCTCCACTCCGCCCGCCCTCGCCCGCCGCCTGATTCGCCGCATCTTCAAACAGGTCAAAGGCGACCTCCGCCAGATCGACTTCGCCCACGTGGAACGGGTCCTGGCCATGGTGCGATCGGCGGAGGGCAGCGACCGGGTCATCCTGCCCGGCTTGGACGTTTATCGGTCGTTCGACTGGATCCGGGTAGCTCGGCCGGGGCTCGACTCGGGCCGCGAGCGCGATTTCTCGTTCCCCCTCGCCGCCCCCGGAACGGTGGAACTCCCCCGATCCAATTCCCGTATTAGCTTGCAGATACAGGAGAAAACAGCCGCCGGCGCGGCGTGTGTTACAGTGGTGGATGAACTGGACTGGCTTCGTTTTTCTAGTTCCGATGGCCAGCCCAGCCTGGAGCTGCGGAACTGGAGGCCTGGCGACCAGTACCAGCCGGCGGGGCAATCCAAGCGGGAAAAGATCAAGTTTCTCTTCCAGGAAGCGCGTATACCCTTGTGGGAACGCCGGAACTGGCCGATTATCACCTATAATGGGACCATTGTTTGGGTCAGACGATTCGGGGCGGCGGCAGAGTTCGCTGCTGGACCTGCGACCCGGGTTGTACTCCGCGTGGGGGAATCGGCATTGGATCTTTCCAGGAATCAAATCTAAGGGTAGTAACGTCCAATATTTAGGTTTCGTGTTTGGTACGTGTAGGGAGAAGGCATGAATAATTCCAATATCAAGACTGCCGTGTTTTGGGTGGTCATCATTATGGTCGTCGTGTTGTTTTGGACGGTGGTCCACAACACCAAGGCACGGCCGGATGCACAACTCTCCTACACGCAGTTGGTCAACGATGTGAACGCGGGAAAGATCAAGAGCGTCAACATCGGCGGTAACGACCTGCACGGCGTATACAAGGACGACAACCAGGAACTGCACGCGGTGATTCCGAACAATCACCAGAGCCTGGACGACGCCATGTTGGCCAAGGGTGTGGATATCCACTTCAGCAAGGAAGCGGGCAGCGGCTGGGTGTCGATTCTGATCAACGCCATCCCGTTCGTGCTGCTGCTGGCGTTCTGGATCTTCATGATGCGGCAGATGCAGAGCGGCGGCAATAAGGCGCTGAGCTTCGGAAAGAGCCGCGCGCGGTTGCATTCCTCGCAGCAGAAAAAGGTGACGTTCAAAGACGTCGCCGGCGTGGAAGAAGCCAAGGAAGAATTGCAGGAGATCATTGAATTCCTGCGCGAGCCGCAGAAATTCCAGAAACTGGGTGGGCGCATTCCCAAGGGCGTGTTGCTGATCGGGCCTCCGGGCACCGGCAAGACGCTGCTGGCGCGCGCGATCGCGGGCGAAGCCAACGTTCCGTTCTTTTCCATCTCCGGTTCCGATTTTGTGGAGATGTTCGTGGGCGTCGGCGCGAGCCGCGTGCGCGATTTGTTCGAGCAGGGCAAGAAGAACGCGCCGTGCATCATCTTTATCGATGAAATCGACGCCGTGGGCCGTCACCGCGGCGCGGGCTTGGGTGGCGGGCACGATGAGCGCGAGCAGACACTGAACCAGTTGCTGGTGGAGATGGATGGATTTGAGTCCAACGAAGGCGTGATCCTGGTGGCGGCGACCAACCGGCCGGACGTGCTGGATCCGGCGCTGCTGCGGCCGGGCCGTTTTGACCGCCGGGTCGTGGTGGGCCGTCCGGACGTCAAGGGCCGCGAGATGATCCTGCGAGTGCACACCAAGAAGACTCCGCTGTCCGACGATGTGGATTTGTCCGTAGTCGCGCGCGGTACGCCGGGATTCGCGGGCGCCGATCTGGCGAACCTGGTGAACGAGGCCGCGCTAGTGGCCGCTCGCCAGAACCGCAAGGTCGTCACGCAGTTCGATTTCGAGCTCGCCAAGGACAAGGTCATGATGGGCGTGGAGCGCAAGTCGCTCATCATCAGCGACGAAGAAAAGCGCAACACCGCGTATCATGAAGCCGGGCACGCGCTGGTGGCGGCCATGATTCCGGAAGCCGATCCGCTACACAAGGTCACCATTATTCCGCGTGGTATGGCGCTGGGCTTGACGATGCAGCTGCCGATTGACGACAAGCACTCCTACAACAAGGGGTATCTGGAAGCGCAGCTCGCCATTCTGATGGCCGGACGCATCGCCGAAGAGATCTTCATGCACCACGTCACCACCGGCGCGGGCAACGACATCGAGCGCGCCACCGACATGGCGCGGAAGATGGTCTGCGAATGGGGCATGAGCGAACTGGGGCCGATGAGCTTCGGCAAGAAGGAAGAGCAGATCTTCCTGGGCCGCGAAATCGCCCAGCATCGCGATTACAGTGAAGCCACCGCGATCCGGATCGATGAGCAGGTGCGTAAGTTTGTGGATCAGGGTTACGGACGCGCCCGCGGCATCATCGAGGAGCGCTCGGACGCTCTGGTGCGCATCGCCGAGGCGCTGCTGGAACGCGAAGTTCTGGATGGCTCCGAGGTGCGCATGCTGATCGACGGCGAGACGCTGCCGGCGGTCGCGCCCAAGCCGAGTACGCCCGACGGCGGCGATAAACAGCAAGTGCTCCGGCCCGAAGGCGGCAAGCCTCCGCTGCCCGGTTTGCTCGGCGGCGAGCGGCCGCAGCCCGCGTAAAGCGCGCCAAGCTTGATTCCACAATTTCCGGTTTACCTGTTCGACGTGGACGGGACCCTGCTCGACTCCGCGGCGGACATCTGCGGCGCGATCAAAGGCGCCCTGGCGGATACGCCGCAGCGCGATATCGCCTACGACATGTTGCGGCGCTACATCGGCCGGCATCTCGACGATCTGTGGGTAGATCTGTTCCCCGGCTGCACACGCGAGCAGATGGACCGGATGTTCGCCGATTATCGCCGGCTGTACCTCGGCCGGAATCACAGCCATACGCGAGCCTTCCCGGGCATCGCGGAAGCGCTGGCGGCGCTGCCTGGGCGGAAATCCACCGCAACGACGAAGGGCACACCGACCACACGCGCGGTGCTCGAAATGTTTGGATTGATCCGCTACTTTGATCACGTCCAGGGCACCGACGGGTTTCCTGCCAAGCCGGAACCGGACGTGATCTTCGCATCGTTGAAGGCGCTGTGCGCAAGCGCGGAGGACTGCTTGTTGATCGGAGACTCGCCCACCGACATGCGAGCGGGACGTCGAGCCGGCGTGAAGACATGCGCCGTGTTGTGGGGCTATGGCCGGCGCGAAGACCTGCTGGCGTGTGAGCCGGATTTCGTTCTGGAACGCCCGACCGAGCTATCCGTTGAGGCGCGCGAGCTCTTCCAGGCTTAGACGGCCGGTGTAGATGGCCATGCCCAGCGCGGCATGGATGCCGAGCTTCTGCAACTCCCGGATTTCTTCGATCGTCGTGATGCCGCCTGCTGCCGTTAATTCGTGGTTGGTGGCGGCTCGTAGGCGCCGGAACCAGTCGAGATCGGTGCCTTGCAGCATGCCTTCCTTGTCGACGTAGGTGCACAGGAAGCCCGAGCAATATGGCTCCAGGCGCTGCAGCACTTCTTCGGCGGTGAACTCGGTCGCTTCCTGCCAGCCTTTGACGACCACCTTGCCGGCCTTGGAATCGAGCGCAATGATCAGACGATCCGCGCCGATGGCTTCCGCGATGCTCTCCAGCACCGGCCGGTTGAAAGCCGCCGTGCCGACGATCACGCGATATGCGCCTTGTTCAATTAGTGTTTGGGCACGCTCGGGCGACCGCACTCCGCCTCCAACTCGCGCCACGGCACGCGAAGCGATCAGCTCGACGAGCGCATCGTTGGAGCCGCGTCCCATCGCCGCGTCGAGATCGATGGCCTGGACCTGCGGGAATGGCGCGAAGCGCTCCAGCATTTCTTCCGGCGTGCCGCCCTCGAGCACTTTGTCGCGGCCCTGCACCAGTTGCACCACCTTGCCTTCTTGGAGGTCGATGCAGGGGATGATCACGCGGGCCTCACTGGAACGTTGCGCGCCTGCAGATAATCCTTGAGGTCCTTCACCGTGTAAGTGCCGTAGTGGAAGATGGAAGCCGCCAACGCAGCGTCGGCGCGACCTTCGGTGAGGACGCGCTCGAAGTCCTCGGGCTTCCCCGCTCCGCCGCTCGCGATCACCGGAATGTGCGTGGTTTCCGACACCGCGCGCGTGAGGTCGCAGTCGAAGCCCTGCCGCACGCCGTCGGTATCCATCGAAGTGAGCAGGATTTCGCCGGCGCCGAGGACCTCGCCTCCGAGCGCCCACTCGACCGCGTCGATCCCTTCGTCGTCGCGGCCGCCGCGGGTATAGACATTCCAGCCGCCATCGGAATTGCGTTTGGCATCGATGGCCAGCACCACGGCCTGCGAGCCGAACTCTTCGCTGAGCTCCGTGATCAGCTTGGGGCGTCGAACGGCCGCGGTGTTGACGCTGACTTTGTCCGCGCCCGAAAGCAGAATCTTGCGGGCGTCGGCCACGGAACGAATGCCGCCGCCGACGGTGAGCGGGATGAAAACCTGGCGAGCCGTGCGGGCGACGACATCGGCCATGATCTCACGAGCGTCGCTCGAAGCCGTGATATCGAGAAAGACCAGTTCGTCGGCGCCCTGGTTGTTGTAGCGTTGGGCTAGTTCAACAGGGTCGCCCGCGTCACGCAATCCGACGAAGTTCACGCCCTTGACGACGCGCCCGCTGGTTACATCGAGACAGGGAATGATTCGTTTAGCAAGCATCGATGAAGTTCTTCACGATCTTCAGTCCCAGAGGTCCCGACTTTTCCGGATGGAACTGCACGCCGTAGATGTTGTTGGATTCCAGCACGGCCGTGTAGTCAACTGCGTAATTACAAGTCGCCGCAGTCGCACTCGCTAGCGGCGCGTAATAGCTGTGCGCGAAGTAGAGGTACAGGCGCGGCGAGATGCCCATCAGCAGCTTCGCGCCATTACGCGGCGTGATCTCGTTCCAACCCATGTGCGGGACGCGCGCCGTTGCGGGAAAGCGGCGGATTTGGCCCGGGAAGAGACCCAGACCGTGCTCCTCGGGCGCTTCCTCGCTCGATTCAAACAGCGCTTGGAGACCGAGGCAGATGCCGAGGAACGGGACGCCGGCTTTGATTCGCTCCAGTAGTGCCTCGCGCACCTGCATCTGATCGAGCGCGCGCATCATCTGTCCGAAGTGTCCGACGCCGGGAAGAACGATTTTGCCGGCGGAACGCAGGCCGGCGGCGTCGCGAACCAGTTCATACTCCGCGCCAATCTCCGCCAGCGTATTCTGCACCGAGCGAAGGTTGCCCGCGCCGTAATCGAGGATCGTAATCATAGCAGCCCCTTAGTGGAAGGAAGCTGTTGCTTGAGCCGCGGGTCTTTCGAACTGGCGTAGCGCAGCGCACGCGCGAAACATTTGAAGATTGCTTCGATCTTGTGGTGGCTGGACCGCCCGTACAAGACCTTGACGTGCAGATTTGCTCCCGCGTGATTCACGAAGCCGCCGAAGAAATCCTCCACCAGTTCGGCCTGTAGATCGCCAACGGTCCGGACCTTGACCTTGTCTTTGTAGACCAGCGCCGGCCGGCCGCCCAAATCGAGCGCGACCACGGCGAGGGTCTCATCCATGGTCATGACGAAGTAGCCTGCGCGATTGATTCCCTTGCGATCGCCGAGCGCCTTCGAGACAAGCTGGCCCAGCACGATGCCGACGTCTTCGACCGTGTGGTGCTGATCGACATCCAGATCGCCCGTGGCCTTCAGCTTCAAATCGAAACCGCCGTGTTTGGCGAATAGCTCCAGCATGTGGTCGAAGAAGCGGATCCCCGTTGAAACGTCGTAGCGCCCCTGGCCGTCGAGCTTCAGCGAGCCGCGAATTTGAGTCTCCTTGGTGTTGCGCTCGATCTTAGCCGATCTCATTGATATCTCCGAGCACCTGGATCGCGCCCTCCAAGCGCAGCAGGTCGATCAACTCGTCGCGGCGCGGACTCGTGGGCGAGGCAATGCCGATGAAAGGTACGTTGGCAGCCTTGGCGCAGCGTGCGTCGTCCACCGTGTCGCCGACGTAGAGCAGTTTCTTCGACGGGCGCAGGGTCGCGATCTTCAGCAATCCTTCGGGGTTGGGTTTCTCGCGCGCGACATCGTTGGAGGAGACCAAAAGGAACCGCTCGCGCAGGCCCTCACGGTTGAGCGTGATTTCCGCCTCTTCGGTGGTCCGCCCGGTAAAAATGGCGAATTCGAAGCGCTCGTTCAGGCGATCGAGCAGGCCGGGGCGCGGGAGCCAGCGCTCGCGATGGATGATGCCCTGACCAAGGAACAGTGAATTGAAGTATTCGATGATCGTCGCGTATTCGACTTCGACGCCAAGGTCGTGGCAGATCTTCTGCGAAAGCAGCCAGTCGTTATTCCAGCCGCCTTGGTTTTTGTAATCCTGAATCGCTTCGTGCGATATTGTCTTGCCGGTGAAGTGCTGCACGGTGAGGACGATGGTTTCGCGGTAGGATTCCGTCACGTCCACCAGGACGCCGTCCATGTCGAAGACCAGCATTTGCGAAGAGCTGCTCACCAGATTTGCTCCAATTCGGAAAGAAAGCGGCGGATCTGATCGCGCGTGCCTACAGTCACACGCACGCAGCCGGGGATTTCGTAGCTACGGTCGCGCACCAGGACGCCGCGGTTGCGCAACTCGTCGCGGATGGGGATGGATCGGTCGCCCGCTTGGATCAGCACGAAGTTGGCCTTGCTTTCGTAGTAGGGGATGCCGAGCTTTTCCAGGCCGACGTACAGCAGCTCGCGCGCCGCCAAAACTTCGGTGACGTACTTTTCGATATAGGTTTTATCCTGGATGGCGGCATGCGCGGCCAGCGTAGCCAGCGTGTTCACACTGTACGGCGACTGCGCTTTGTGCAGGAAATCGACGTTGCCGGATTGCGAGAACAGACAGCCCAGCCGCATCGCGGCCATGCCATAAACCTTCGAAAAGGTGCGACTCACGAACAGATTCGGATAGTCATTCAGCAGCGGCAGCGCGGTGACGCCGCAGAATTCGAAATAAGCTTCGTCAATCAGCACGGCGGCGCCACTGGCTTTGTCGAGAATGCGCTCGATCCCGGCGCGCGAAGTTCCGGTGCCGGTGGGGTTGTTGGGATTCGCGATCAGAATGGCGCGCGTGGTGGGGCGGATGGCCAGCAGCAGTTCATCCAGCGGGAACGCCAGCTTCTGCGCGCGATAGGGAATTTCGCGGACGGACGCACCCGCCACCTCAGCGTAAAAGCGGTACATTGCGTAAGACGGCCGCAGCAGCAACACTTCGTCGCCGTCGTCGACGTAGGTGTTGATCAGCACCTGGATGGCTTCGTCGGTGCCGTTGGTGAGAATGAAGTCGTCCGGTTCGACGCCGAAGAATGTAGCCAGCTCTTGCTTGATGACTCCGTACTCGGGATAAACCGCGAGGCCGTCCTCAGAGAGTTGCTGGCGCAAATATTCGATGACTTTGGGCGAAGCACCCACGGTGTTCTCGTTGAAGTCGAGCCGCAGTTTGCCCGCGCGGCCGCCAGTGGGCGGCGAATACGGCGCCATCCTCAGGACGGCATCGCGCGGCTGCAGAACGCCGGGCGGCAGATCGATTTTCCTATTCGCCAAGCCGCACCTCGACGGATCGGGCGTGCGCTTCCAGGCCCTCGGCGCGCGCCAGAGTAGTGATCGCGGAGGCAAGCTGCTCCAGGCCTTCCGGCGTCAGCTCCTGAACGGAAATGACCTTGACGAAATCGGCGGACGACAGACCGCCGCGGATGCGAGCCGCTCCCGAAGTCGGCAGCACATGGTTCGGGCCGGTGGCGTAATCGCCCGCGGCTTCCGGACTGCCGGGGCCGAGGAAAATGCTCCCGGCGTGCTGGATTCCGGCGAGCAGCCGGTCATCGTAAATGGCGAGATGCTCCGGCGCCAGACGGTTGGATGCTTCCACGGCCGCGTCCATCGATGGGCACAGAACCACGGCACTGTTGTTCTTGATCGCCTCGCAGGCCACCGGCGCGGTAGGCAGCGTTTCGAGCTGGCGCGAAACTTCCAGCGCCACGCGCTCGGCGAGGGTCTGCGACGTCGTCAGCAGGATAGAGGAAGCTTCGACATCATGCTCGGCCTGCGCCAGCATGTCAGCCGCAAGATGGCGCGGATCGCCGTCCTCAGCGATGATCACGATCTCGGTGGGCCCCGCGACGAAGTCAATGCCCACCTCGCCTGCCAGCAGTTTCTTCGCCGCCGCGACATAGATGTTGCCCGGCCCGACGATGCGGTCCACTTTGGGCACGGTCGCCGTGCCGAACGCAAGAGCTGCGATGGCCTGCGCGCCGCCGACCCGGAAAAGGTTTCCAACGCCCAGGAACTTCGCCGTGACCAGAATCTCGGCGCTGGGATGCGGCGAAGTGATGCAGATGGTCTTCACGCCGGCGACCTGCGCCGGAATCGCCGTCATGAGCACCGTGGAAGGCAGCGGATATCGGCCCGCGGGAATGTAAGCGCCCATCGAATCCAGCGGGCGCACGATGTAGCCTAGACGGCGCCCGTCGGGAAACGTGGCCCAGGTCTCGCCGGGAAGCTGCATGGAGGCGTACTCGCGGATGTTCCTGGACGCGGTTTCGAGCGCTGCCCGAAATTCCGGCGCGACGCGAGCTTCAGCGGCCTCCCAGTCCGAGCTGGGGACGGTAAGCGTGTTGCCATCGAGCTGATCGAACTTCCGCGCGTATTCGAGCACCGCCTCGTCGCCGCGGCGGCGCACGGCTTCCAGGATCGGCGCGACGGTCTTCTCGGCTTCGGCCAGCCGCACCGCTTTGCGCGTGATGAAATTCTGCGCCTCGTTGAGAGGAAGGATTCGCAACATGGTCAAATCACAATCTTGTTCAGCGGATATTCGACGATTCCCTGCCCGCCCGCTTCCTTGAGCCGCGGAATAATGCTGCGCACGGTGGATTCGTCCAGGATGGTGTGCACGGCCACCCACTCTTCGTCGCTCAGATGCGAGATGGTGGGCTTCTTCAGCGCGGGCAGAATCTGGAGGATCGCGGGAAGACAGTCCTTGCGGACGTTCAGCATCAGGCCCACCTTGCCCAGCGCGGCGATGGCCCCGTCCAGCAGCATGCGGATGTCTTCGATCTTGCGCTTCTTCCAAGCGTCCCGCCAGGACGCGACATTCACGATCAATTGAGTGTTAGATTCGAGCACGGTCTCGATGATTCGCAGCTTATTGGCGCGCAGCGAGGAGCCGGTTTCGGTCACTTCAACGATGGCGTCGGCCAGTACCGGCGGCTTTACTTCGGTGGCGCCCCAACTGAATTCGACCTTAGCCTTGACGCCGTTGCGCGCCAGGTAGCGCTCCGTGGTGGCCACCAGCTCAGTAGCGATGACCTTGCCTTCCAGATCCTTCACCGTCTGAAACGACGATGCTTCTGGCACGGCCAGCACCCAGCGGACTTTGCCGAAGCTCTGCTTGGCGTAGATCAGGTCCGCGACAGCTTCCACTTTGGCCGCGCTCTCTTCGATCCAGTCGCGGCCGGTGAGGCCGGCATCGAGCACGCCGTCTTCGACGTAGCGCGCCATTTCCTGCGCGCGGATCATCATGCATTCAATCTCGGGGTCGTCGATGGCGGGGAAATAGGAGCGCGAGCTGGTGGTGATGTTGTAGCCGGCGCGGCGGAACAGATCGATGGTCGCGTTTTCCAGGCTGCCCTTGGGAATGCCCAGCTTCAATTTCACGAGTTGCTCCCGTAGACTGCCGCCGGATCGTAGGCGCGCGGCTCGGATTCCTTCCATTCGCGCCCTTCCAGCCGGCGGAAGAAGCAGCTTTGATAGCCTTCGTGGCACACACCGGGACCGAGCGCTTCCACCTTGACGAGCAAGGCGTCGCGATCGCAATCGGTGGAGATTTCTTTGACCACCAGCCGATGACCGGAGGTCTCGCCCTTCAGCCAGAGCTTGTTGCGCGAGCGGCTGAAGAAGGTGGCATAGCCGGATTCTACCGTCCGGCGGAAGGCCTCCTCGTTCATGAAGCCAACCATGAGGACGCGGCCGGTGGAGTGATCTTGAATGACGGCGGTCACCAGGCCGTTGAGCTTATCGAAATCGAGATCCATGTGTATATACCAATAAAAAAGCCCGCCTGGAGATCGGCGGGCTGTTGTTCACTTCAAGAAATCGTCAGAATGCCGCCGATCGCCAGACGCTGCGGTGATGATGGTGATAGGCGCAATGCATGAAGGTCAATTATAACATTTTTTACAATCGCGCCGAGCGCGTGACAACGCACCATTCACGGGTTGGGATGCATCACACATAGTGGGGGTGCAACTGAATGCCCACCGATCAGATCGCGGATCTTTCGCGGCCCCTGATGGAGGAGCCGCTGTCCAATCTGGAGCTGGAATACGAGCCGCCGGGCGGTAAGAAGCACAAGAAGCTTCTGATTGCCGCAGCGATTTTGGGCGTTGCCGTGCTGGCGGGCCTGCTCGTGTGGCAGCAAGCAGTCGGAGCCGCGAAACCGGTCTTTCAGTTGGCGACATTACAACAGGGCCGGATAGAGGCCAACGTCACAACCACAGGATCATTGAATCCGGTCGTTGAGGTGCAGGTCGGCAGCCAGGTTTCCGGCAATATCAAAGCGCTGTACGCCGACTTCAACACTCACGTAAAGCAGGGTCAGCTGGTGGCGCTCATTGACCCGGCTCCATTTCAGGCCGCGGTGAACCAAGCCCAAGGCAGTCTCAGCGCGGCGCAAGCGGCGGTGGTCACGGCGCAGGCGAACCTGGCGAAAGCGCAGGCTGACTACGCAGCCGCACAGGCCAACGTAGCGGATCAGAAGGCCAACGTGCTGAAGGCGGGTAGCGCGGTGGATTTGGCTAAAGTGTCCAACCAGCGCGAAGGCACGTTGCTGCAGGAAGGCATCGTGGCTCAGCAGGACGCGGATTCGGCCAAGGCCGTTTATCAGGAAGCGTTGGCCGATCAGCAGGCGGCCCAGGCCGGCGAGGACGCCGCAAAGGCGAACGCGCAATCGGCGCTCAAGCAGGAAGCGGCCGCGCAAACGCAAGTGAAGCAGGCGCAGGCCGTGGTGCAGCAGGATGAGGCCGCGCTGGCGCAAGCCCAGCTCAACTTATCGCACACGCGGATAGTCGCGCCCGTGGACGGAACGGTGATCGCCCGCAATATGGACGTGGGCCAGACGGTGGCGGCTTCGTTCCAGGCGCCGACCATTTTCCAAGTCGCGCAAGATCTGACCAAGATGCAGGTGGACACCAACGTGGCGGAAGCCGACGTGGGGCATTTGAAAGTGGGGCAGCCCGCGACGTTCACGGTGGATGCGTATCCCACCACCGAGTTTCACGGCAAAATCGTCCAGATCCGGGAGGCGCCCATCAACGTCCAGAACGTCATCACCTATGACGCCGTCGTCGGAGTTTCCAACCCCGACTTGAAGCTGTTCCCCGGAATGACGGCGAACGTGCGGATCCTCACACAAAGCGCGGACAATGTTCTGAAGGCGCCCAACGCAGCGCTGCGCTTCCGGCCTCCCAAATCCATCGTGGAGCAGCCGGTTCCGACAACGGCGGGCCTCGGTTCGGCAGTTGTTTATGTCGAAGACCACGGCAAGGCGCGTGGAGTCGTCGTGAAGACCGGCATCACGGATGGAACGTTCACCGAGATCGACGGCGGCGGAATGAAAGCGGGAGATTCGGTGATTGTCGGCGTGACCATGCCGGCTTCGTCCTCGGCGCCGCCGCTTACGCCGCAGCGCGGATTCCATCGGCTGTGACGAGGCTCTTGTGGCACCGATGGCGCGTCATCTCATCGATCTGGACCGGATCACCAAGACATATCGCACCGGCACAACGCAGTTGCATGCCCTTCGCGGCGTGACGCTCTCGATTGACGCGGGCGAGTTTGTCGCGCTGATGGGCCCTTCCGGTTCCGGCAAGAGCACGCTGCTCAACATCGCCGGCTGCCTGGACCGCCCCGACTCGGGAAGGTATCTGCTGAACGGCCTGGAGGTGAGCAGGCTGAGCCGAAACCAGTTGGCGCTGGTACGCAACCGCAACATCGGGTTCGTGTTTCAAAACTTCAACCTGCTTCCGCGAACCACGGCGCTGGATAACGTCGAGTTGCCGATGCTGTACTGGCGGGGCGGGCCGTCGCAACCGGCGCGCGCGGGCGCTGGCGGCACTGAAGATGATGAGCCTAGCGGATCACGCGATGCATCATCCCAATCAGCTTTCCGGCGGCCAGCAGCAACGCGTCGCGATCGCGCGCGCCTTGGTGAATCATCCGCAGATTATCCTCGCCGACGAGCCCACTGGCGCTTTGGACTCGCGCACGAGCGTCGAGATCATGGCGATTTTCCAAAAACTGAACCGCGAGGCCGGGATCACCTTGCTGATGGTGACGCATGATCCGGACATCGCCGTGCATGCCAACCGCGTGGTCCGCTTTCTGGACGGCAAGGTGTTGGACGACCGCAAGGTGGCCACACCGAGAGAAGCCGCACGAGAGCTGCTCGATATGCCCGCGGTGGATCTGGCTTCGGAAAGCGAGGTTCCGGTATGATAACGCCCCTGCTGCCTAGTCTGAAGATCGCCTACATCGCGCTACGCACCAACAAGATGCGCGCGATGCTGACTATGCTGGGCGTGATCATCGGAGTAGCGGCGGTGATTGCCACGGTCGCCGTGGGCGCGGGCGCGACACAGACCATCCAGGCTCAGATATCGAGCCTGGGCAGCAACCTGATCATCGTCATACCGGGCAGTTTGACGGCGTCCGGCATTCGTCTGGGCAGCGGTCAGGCTCTGACCCTGACGCAAGGCGATGCCGAAGCGATCGCAACCCAGTGTCCCGCCGTGGCTCTGGCGGCGCCCGTGGTGCGGGAAGGCGAGCAGGTGATCGCCGGAGCGAACAATTGGGCAACATCCATCCTGGGGATCACGCCGGATTTCCTCAAGGTGAGGGATTGGACCGTGGCCCTGGGCGCTCCGTTCACTTCCAAAGACGTTGACTCCGCCAATACGGTGGCTCTGCTGGGCAGGACTGTGGTCAACAACCTGTTTCCCAATCGCGACCCCGTCGGTCAAACCGTTCGCATCAACAACGTACCGCTGACCGTGATCGGCGTGCTGACGTCGAAAGGGCAATCTCCCGGCGGGCAGGATCAGGACGACGTCGTCATGATCCCGCTCACCACGGCCAAGAAACGTGTACTCGGCGTAAGTTCAGCGGGTGCCGACGCGGTAGGCGCCATCATGGTGCAGGCGACGGGTCCGGCGTCGATGCAGGCCGCGCAGCAACAGATGGAGGTGCTGCTGCGGCAGCGTCACCACCTGCAACCCGGACAGGACGACGACTTCACCATTCGCAATCTCGAAGACGTTTTTGCAGCGCAAGAAAGCTCGGCGCGTGTGATGGCGGTGCTGCTGGCGGTCATCGCCTCGGTGTCGTTGATCGTGGGCGGCATCGGCATCATGAACATCATGCTGGTGTCGGTAACGGAGCGCACTCGGGAAATCGGCCTGCGTCAGGCCGTGGGCGCATTCACCGGCGACATCCTGCTGCAGTTCCTGGTGGAGGCCGTGGCACTTTCGGTTGTGGGCGGAGTGGCTGGAATCGGCGTCGGCGTTCTGACGGCCACGCTGATCTCGCGCTTCGCACACTGGGCGACCGTTGTGAGCGCAGGTTCGATTGGCCTGGCGTTCGCGTTCTCCGCTCTGGTCGGCGTATTCTTCGGCTACTATCCGGCGCGGAAGGCTGCGTATCTGGATCCCATTGAGGCGCTGCGGTACGAATAAACGGCAGAAGGCCTGGATGCGACCCAGGCTTGAGAGTCGTTAGCGGGATCCAGCCGGAAGGGCGGAAAAACGATCTGCTTGTCTTTCGGCAAGGTGCACTTCGTATTTTAACGTTGGGCGCGACTATTTCTCCGGAGGGGCGAACAAATTGCCGCGATTGAGCAGCCACTGCGGATCGAGGCGGCGTTTTACCTGCTTCATGCTCTCGATCTGACCGGGCGTGTATTGGAGCGCGAGGAGGTGCGCTTTGCGCTTACCCAGGCCGTGTTCGGCGGACACAGTGCCGCCCAACTCGACAGCGTCGCGGGCGAAGTCGAGCATCAGGCGCTGCCCGGCGTCGAATTCGGCTTGTGAATTGGGCAGGATATTGACGTGCACGTGCGCATCGCCGATGTGGCCGAAGATGACATAATCGAGCGACTGCTCGCGGAGCCGCGCGTGGTAGTAAGCCAGCATTTCGCGATTGCGAGCCACCGGCACCGCGTAGTCGGAACCGAGCTTCAGGAAGCCGCGGCGGCGCATGGTGTCGTTCACCAGTTCGGGCAGCGCGTGCCGGAACCGGCGGAAGCGTTCGCGATCTTGATCGCTAGCCGCAAACCAACTGTCGGCAGCTACGCGCTCAGCCCAGAAGTCGATGTCGCCGTCTTCCTGCTCGATCAACAGCGCCGCGCCGGTTTGTTCCGGAACTTCGGAGTAATGCCCGCGAAGGAAATTGAGGGAGCAACGGTCGAAGTACTCGATCATACGAAGCCCAGGAAGCGTGCGCCAGGCGCCGACTGCCTCCAGGGCCGCTTCATCGGCCGGGAAGAAGACGACGCCGGCCAAAACCTCGGCGGGCTTGGGCAGAAGCTGAAGCTCGGCTTCGGTGACGATACCGAGCGTGCCTTCACTACCGGTGAACAGGTCGATCCAGTCCATGCCCGGCGCGAGCGGGTAGCCGGCGGTGTTCTTGGTGGTTTGAGGCAGCGGCAGCGCGGGCACGTCGAAATCCACTTTGTCGCCGCGCCGGAAATCACGCACGTTCCCATTCATCATGGCGACGCGCAGCCGCAGAATATGCCGGCGCGTGCTGCCATAGCGAAAGCTCCGCGATCCACTGGCATTGTTGGCGATGGTGCCGCCGATGCTGGCGGTCGTCTCGGTAGGATCGGGCGCGTAAAACTGGCCGGTGCGCACGGCGGCGGCCTGCAACGCATCGAGTGACACACCGGGCCCAACGACCGCGCGGCCCGGGTAGACTTCCAGGCGCCGAAACCTCTCCATAGAGACAGCCCACCCACCCCGCGGAACGCCACCGCCGGTGAGCCCCGTGTGGGCGCCGATTATCGTGATGGGAACGGAGGCAGCGATCACTTCGAGCAGCTCCGTTTCGGAAGCAGGCGCGACCAGCCGCTCCGCTTCGCCGCGAAATCCCGAGGCGTCTTCGATGACCTCGGCCATCTAGACCTCTAAGATCACCGGCATAATCAGCGGCCGCCGCGACGTCTCCTTGCTGAGGAAGCGCTTCAGGTCCGCGCGGATTTTTTCCTGCATCACGCCCCAATCCGTGCGCTCTTCTTCGCTCGACGATTCCAGCGTCCGCGCCACCACCTGACGGGCAGCCTGCAACAACTCCGAGCCGTCTTCAAACGACATGAACCCGCGGCTGACGATCTCCGGCAGCGTTTCGCTCTTGCCCGAATGCTTGTTGATGGCGATGATCGGCAACACAAAGCCATCTTCGGAAAGATGGCGCCGGTCGCGAATGACGATGTCTTCCACGACTTCGTCGATGCTTCCCGAATCGATGCACACCCGGCCCACCGGCACTTTCTCGCCGCGCCGCGCGCCATTGTGATCGATCTCCAGCGTCTCGCCGGTCTCCAGCACGAACGTCTCTTCGAGTCCCGCGCCGCGCAGGTGCTGCGCGAGCGCGGCGTGCTTGGCAAGCTGCCGGTATTCGCCATGGATCGGCAGGAAGTAGCGTGGACGCAGCAGATTCAGCACCAGTTTCAACTCCTCGGAACTGGCATGCCCGGACACGTGCACCGGCGGATTCATCGATCCGTAAATCACGTCGGCGCCGCGCTTGGCGAAGTGATTGATCATCCGGTAGATGCCTTTTTCGTTGCCCGGAATGATGCGCGCGCTCAGCACCACCGTGTCGCCGGCCTCCACCGACAGGCTCTTGTGATTGTCCACCGCAATACGCGAAAGCGCCGACATCGGCTCGCCTTGCGTGCCGGATGCCACCACCACCACTTTGGCCGGATCGGACGTCATGATGTCCTGCGGGCGCAGCAAAATGCCGTCGGGCAGGCTCAGCAGGCCGAGTGAGTGCGAAATCTCGGTCACGTTCAACATGCTGCGTCCCAGGAAGGCGACCTTGCGGCCGTATTCTTCGGCCAGGTCCAGAATGAGCTGTAGACGATGGATGGAGGAGCTGAAGCAGGAGATCAACAGGCGGCGGTCGGCGCGGTAGAAGATCTCTTCGAAGCGCGGGCGCACGCCCCGTTCACTTTCGGTGTAGCCGGGCCGGTCGACGTTGGTCGAATCGGACATCAGCAGCAGGACTCCACGCTTGCCGTAATCCGCAAAAGTATGCAGGTCAAACAGCTCGTTGTCGGTGGGCGTGGGATCCACCTTGAAGTCGCCGGTATGAATAATGACGCCCAGCGGTGTCGTGATGGCCACCGCCATGGAAGCGACGATGGAGTGCGTGACGTGAATGAACTCGATGGTAAACGGCCCGATCTCCACCTTGGAGCCGGGCTTCACGGTGTGCAGCTTGGCGTCCTCCAGCAGGCTGTGCTCTTCCAGGCGCCGCTCCACCAGCGCCAGCGTGAATGCAGCACTATAAACCGGTACGTTGATCTCGCTCAGCAGGAATGGAACCGCGCCGATGTGATCTTCGTGTCCATGCGTGAGGATGAGCGCGCGCACGCGGTCGCGATTCTGGTCCAGATAACCGAAGTCCGGCGTGACGATGTCGACTCCGAGTAACTCCGCGTCAGGAAACATCATGCCGGCGTCCACGACGATGATGTCGTCGCCATACCGGATGGCCATAGAATTCATCCCGAACTCGCCCAGGCCGCCGAGCGGGACTATTTGCAGCTTATGATCAGACATTCAAGATTCAAGAGTATCAGGTGGTTCGCTCTTGGGCTAACGGAAATCGACCCGGCGGCCGAATATTAGATCGTGGACGTGTCTCGCCCCAGAAGGGGTTTTGTGCTCATTGCGACCTGTATCGCGCTGACGATCTTGCTGGCTTTGGCGGGCCTGGCGGTGGACATCGGGCGCATATACGTGATCCGGAGTGAGTTGCAGGCCTACGCCGATGCAGCCGCGTTGAGCGCGGCGTTGGAACTGAGTGGCGGCGAGTCGGGCGTCTCGCAGGCGCGGGCGGCCGTCCAGCAACTCGCTACAGGGCCGAACGCGATGCGCTGGGACATGGGGACAGCGGCGATTACGAACGTGACCGCCAGCTTTTCGTCGGACGACAAAGCCTGGGACACGCATCCCAAGCAGCCGGGCGATCTGCGTTTTGCGCGTGTCGTCGCCAGCGAGCCCGCGCCGCTGATCTTCCTGAGAATCTTTCGTTTTCCCAATTCGGTCATCGTCGCTGCCTCGAGCGTGGCCGCAAAGACGGGCAGGACGGCGAGGTTGATTCAATGAGCCGCCAGAAGGCGCAGGCGGGTAGTGCGCTCATTGAGTTCGCCGGATCGTTGATCCTGCTGTCGGCCGTGTTCGCTGGCGTCTTCCAAATCGGCTACACGTTTTACACCTATAACGCACTGGTCGGCGCGGTTCGCGCGGGCGCACGGTACGCATCCATGCAGCCTCGCGGCACCGCCAACGCGGAAACAGCCAATGCGGTCCGAAATCTCGTCGTCTACGGCGATCCCGCGCCCGGCAGTGATGCCAAACCGGTCGCGCCGGGCCTCACGGCCGCCAATGTCGAACTGGTGCAGGCATCGGGGTCCAGCACAGTTTCGTTGCGCGGCTTCGAATTGGACGCGCTGTTTGCGCGAGTGAAACTCGACGGCAGACCCACCGTAACCTTCCCCGTCACCGCGGGTGCGGCGCAATGAAAATGAACCCGCGCAAAGGCCAATCGCTGGTGGAAACCACGTTCGTGCTCGCCGCGTTCATGGCGCTGCTGCTCGGCATGGTAGGCGTCGGACAGACGCTGTTCGTTCAGCAAACCCTGGCGGACCGCGCCCAGCAAGCCGCGCGCTGGGGAGCGGTGCACACGTTCGATCCTGCGGCAATCCGCAATATCGTGCTGTTCGGCGCCGCCCAGCCAACCCAAAACGCTGCTCCTTTGGTTGGCCTTTCTCCTTCTGCAGTTGAAGTAGCCGGCCTCGAATGCCCGGGGCCCCAGTGCCGCGTCAGCGTTGCAATCGCCGGACACGGCGTCCGTAGCGTCGAACCGGTGGAATGCGCGCCTACGGGTGGTGTTCCCGCCAAGCCTTAATGTACGGCGCCGTCTTGGGATTATTCGATTTCCACTCCGGCGTCTGGACGCTATCCGCCAGCATCACGATGGACAGCGCGACAGCACGGTCCACGTTGGCCATGTTGCCGTAGTCGATCTTCTGCCATTCATCGCCGGGGCGGTGATAATCCGGGTAGTCAAAGGCGACGCATAAGGTTTCGGCCGGGATCCCCACATCGGCCAAAGAAATATTGTCGCTGTCGGCGAAGTACGCGTCGCTGTTTTTGGCGTTCTTGTAGACCTTGATTCCGGTCAGTTCGCCGGCACGCTGGACAAAGCCAGTGAGGCTGGAAAAATCGAAGCCGGTCAGAGTAGCGTTGGAGACCTGCTTGCCTTCGGTCGAATCCGTCCGGCCGACTTGTTCCAGGTTCAACTGCGCCACGGTCTTCGCGAGTGGCCATACCGGATGCCGGGCGTAGTAGCGCGAACCGACCAGTCCCTCTTCTTCGCCGAAGAAAGTCATGAACACGATGCTGCGTCGCGGCCGCGGGTTGAGTTGGGCCAGCGCGCGGGCAACCTCGATAACAGACACCGTCCCGCTGCCGTCGTCGTTGGCGCCGTTGTAAATGCGATCGCCTTCCCCTTCCGGACGCATCCCGAGATGGTCGTAGTGCGCGGTCAACAGCACGCAGGTGTCGCGCAATGCCGGATCGGAGCCGCGCAGGATCCCGACTACGTTATGCAGTGTCACCGGATTGCTTTCCGGCGCCTCGATGTGAACCGTTGCCGTCGCGCCGGAGAAGCCGGGCTTCAACGAGGCGTAGAACTCCGCAGCAGCGCGGCCCGAGAGCACCACCTGCGGGCCCGACGTCTCGGGTTGCTCGGGATCCACCAGTCGCTGCTCGGTTCCGCCGCCTCTCGTCAAGCCCTTCGGGTCCACCAGAATCCGCAGCGCGGGTTTCCATTGGCGCAGCTTCGCAGTTGCCGCCCGCAGGTTGGTGATCAGCTTGGGATCGTATTCCAGGATCACCACCTTGCCGGCAACATCGGCGGCCGTCAGCTCTTCGATCCGGCCCGCGTCGCCGGCGTCCAGCTTGAAAACCGGCGCAGCGGTCAAATCCACCGCATCCGAGGTCCGGAAGGAAGACTGAGCCGGATCCGCGTTGAACATGGCTTCCTGGTGCGAGAGCCGAAGCGCGAACCGCCGGGCGTCCGCCTTCACCACTAACATATGGGCGGTCTGGAAATAGCCGTCGTCGCCACCTGGCTCCAGGCCGGCGCTGCGGAACTGCGCGGCAATGTATTCGGCGGCGATGTCCAGCCCGCGCGAGGGCGTGTCGCGCCCTTCCAGGAGATCGGAGGCAAGAAACGACAGATCGCCCCGCAGCGAATCCGCGCGAACATGCTCCAGCGCAGACCGGACCTCCGGTGTCATAGTGAAATCCTGCGGCGTCGCCGGGAACCAGCTGGCGGTAAGGAAGATTACAATGGAAGCGGTTGCTGTTCGCATGGGGTCCCGACGGTACGGCCGCGCCCGTCGATCCAGCTTGATGGTAGCACTTGAAAGACGAATCACTTTCGTGGAAGATTGTTTTAGACTTCACCGGGTAGGCATGTGACAAGCCGGGGCGGAAGAATCAATCAATTGCGGCAGCAGGTTTCCGGCGGCGGCCAGCGCAGAACCGGGTCGCTGGTGGGCGCCGAACTCGGCGAGTCCGGTCTGCTGGACCATGCCGTTCTCAACCACCAGATCGCCGAGATTCTGGACGGACTGCAAGGCGACACCGCGCTGGCCCAGAGAATGGAGCAGGACCTCGAAGACTTCGCGGCATACGTGCATCGCCAGGATGTGGCCAACGCCGCCCGTTCGGTCACCTCGCTCTTGAGCCTTGAGCTCGACGATCTCCGGAAGGCCGCCCTCCTCTCCTTGATGGTGCGTTTAGCCGGAAAGCGCAAATTCGATCCGGTGGCCTCTTACATCCTGAAACACCGCACTCTTTACGTAACCGGCCCGGCTTGACAAGCGTATTAATAAGGAGCAGTCTCAGAGATAGGAGTTTTGTATGCGCTACTCGCTGGTGGGTTGTACTCTGGTAGTGTTGGCTTGCGGATCGGCTAACGCACAATACGTCATATCGGCTCATTCCGGGGTGGTGCAATACGTCGAAGGCGCGGCCTATCTGAACGGCCAGCAGGTCGATCCCAAGTTCGGGCATTTTCCCGATATCAAGGATAACCAGGAATTCCAAACCAAAGAGGGGCGCGCCGAAATCCTCCTGACGCCGGGCGTGTTTCTGCGCTTGGGCGAGAACAGCTCCATCCGGATGCTCTCGACGCGGTTGACCGACACGCGTGTCGAGGTCCTGCATGGTTCGGCCATCATCGAGTGCGACGACGTTCCCAAAGACAACTCCATCCAAGTTGTCTACAATCTCGACACGGTGCAGCTGACCAAGCACGGCTTGTATCGCGTGGATACGGATCCGGCGAGGTTCCGGGTGTACGACGGCGAAGCGGTGGTCAAAGGCAACGACAAGCAGGTCACCGTGAAAGGCGGCAAGGAAACCTCCCTGGACAGCACGCTCACGGCTCAGAGCTTCGACCGGAAAGACGATGACGAGTTGTACCGCTGGAGCGACCGGCGCGCCAGCTATGTGGCCCAGGCCAACGCTGCCTCCGCAACCACGGCGAGCAACAGCGGCAGCGGTTACGGCTACAGCGGGTCGGGTTATGGCGGACTGGGCTATGGCGGGCTCGGATACGGCGGCCTGGGTTATGGCTACGGCGCCTACGGGTTCAACGGTGGCTGGGCCTTTAATCCCATGTTCGGCATGTACACCTATCTGCCCTTTGATGGGTTCGGCTACAGCCCGTTCGGCTACACCTTCTTCAGTCCCTACACTGCGTTCTACGCCCCCTATTATTACGGCGGTTACTATGGCGGAGGCGGATACCCGGTCCGCACGAGCGGGACTGCCACTACGAGCCGAGCGGTCACCAGGGGCAGCAACAGTGCTTTCCTGGGACATTCACCCGGAGGCTTTATGGGCGGCGCTCGTACTGGCCGCTTCGGCGGTTTTGCGGGCAGCAGCGTTCGATCCGGTGGGTTCGGTAGCGCCCGATCGGGTGGATTCGGTGGCTTTAGCGGCGCCCGTGCAGGTGGCGGCTTTAGCGGCGCGGGTGCAGGTGGCTTCGGCGGCGGTCATGCCGCAGGAAGCGTCGGCGGCGGTCACGTTGGCGGCGGACATCGCTAAGCACGTTCGGCCGCTACTTTAAGTTCTTCTCAAAGAAGTCTGTCGTCTCTTCGAGCAGTTGTCTGTCGAAAGCTCCGCCCACGGCGTGGGTCTTGCCGGGATATACAACCATCTGAAAGACCTTGCCCGCGCGCTCCAGAGCCTCCGCCATTTGTAGCGTGTTCTGAAAAAGCACGTTGTCGTCCTCGATATTATGCACCATGAGCAGCTTCGCCTTGAGCTTGCTCGCGTACTCCACCGGTGAACTCGCACGATAGCCTTCCATATCTTCGGCCGGGAGCCCGAGGTAGCGTTCCGTGTAGATGGTGTCGTAATTGCGCCAGTTGGTAACCGGAGCCCCGGCGATTCCGGCGCGAAACACGTCTGGCGCGTTCAGCAGCGAGTACAAGGTCATGAACCCGCCATAGCTCCAGCCGTAGATCCCGATGCGCGCCGGGTCGACGAAGCCTTGCGCGATTAGGTACTTCACGCCTTCGAGTTGATCGGCCAGTTCGGTCTTGCCGAAGCGATGGAACAGCGGCGACTCAAAGGCGTGGCCGCGTCCGGCCGACCCGCGGTTGTCGAGCTGCCATACTACGAAGCCCCGCTGCGCGAGCACCTGGTCCCAGGTAGCGCCGCGCCAGGCGTCGATCACCTCCTGCTCACCGGGGCCGCCATAAACCATTACAACGGCTGGATATTTCTCGCCTGCGCGGAAATTGGCCGGCTTGATGAGCTGCGCGTACAACGGCGTCCCATCGCCCGCTTTGAGGGTGACCGTCTCGGTCGGCAGAATCTCATATTCATACGACAACTTGTGGCCGGCTTCCCAAAAGGTGCCCCATTCCGCGCCATTGCTCCCGTGCAGTGTCTTGCGGGGCGGCTCCGTCAGGCTGGAGAACGTGTCCATGTAATACTCGCAGGCCGGACCCATGGAAATGCGGTGCGTGCCTTCGCCCTGGCTGATGCGCGTCAAGTCCTTGCCGTTCAGCCGGACCGAATACAGCTGGCGCTCCAACGGACTCGCTTGCGTGGAGACAAAATAAACTCTTTGCTTGGATTCGTCCACGCCCGCTAGCGCCGTGACTTCCCAGTTGCCTTCGGTGAGCCGCTTGCGCTGTTTGCCGTCCAGCGAATAAAGGTACAGATGACGAAACCCGTCGCGCTCGCTGCCCCACAGAAATTCGCCGTCGGAGAGGAAATGAAACAGGTCGTCGGTGTTGATCCAGTAGGGGTCGGATTCATGCAGGATGACGCGCGACGTGCCGTTCGGCAGCGCCACCATCACGTCGCGCTCGTTCTGCACACGGTTGAAGCGCTCGATCGCCAATTCCAGCGAATCCGGCGCCCAATAGACGCGCGCAATCAATGAACCGCGCGGTTCTCCCAGATCCATCCAGCGTGTATTGCCGCCGGCTGCGCCCACCACGCCGAGGCGCACTTCTGGGTTGGGTGTGCCGGCTTGCGGATAGCGTTGCGGCTCGGCGATCGCGCGAAGCCCTCCCAGCGCTACCTGCGGATAGACGAACTCGTGACTGACGTCGAATTGCAAATAAGCGATCCGGCTGGAATCAGGCGACCACCAATACGCTGTCCCCAGATCCAGCTCTTCCGGATACACCCAGTCCAGCTCGCCGTTGAGCAGGGTCGCGTTGCCATCGTCGGTGAGACGCGCAACCTGGCGCGTCGCAAGTTCCATCGTGAAGAGATCGTGGCCCCGGCGGAACGCCACGCGTTTGCCGTCCGGCGACAGTTTGGGATCGCGCTCGGCCTCCGGAGTTGCGGTGAGCTGCTCCCACTTTTTGGAGGTGAGCGAAAGCAGAAACAGATCGCCGCGCACGCTCAGCAGCAGTTCCCCGCCCGAACTCGACCACTCCAGGCCGCCTTCGTTCACGCGCCGGTTCTGCCAGTCGAATCGCAGCGGCTCAATCACGGGAACCGCGGCTTTCTCCAGCGCATCCAAGGTCAGCAGTTCGGTTTCCGCCTTCGCGGCGACGTCGGAGAGCATCACGCGATTGCCACGCAGGTACGCGAAGTGCTTTCCGTCCGGCGCCCACACCGGAGTCGGACCAAAGAGCTGCGGCTGGTCCACCAAGGTGTCGATCGTGATCGGCTTCTTCTGGGCCAACAGGCAAAAGACACAAGCCAGGGCAAGGGAAAGAGATCGGGGGAGCACTTGCTGTGATTTTACGCTATAGGCCGGATCGCAGGCTCGCCTGGGCCGCGCCCGAACCGCGGAACTGGTATACGCGGACGGCAGGCGATTGGAACCGCGGTACGAACGCGCGATTCACGTCCACGGCATCCCAAAGCTGCGTGGCGCCTTTTTCGTGCAGGTCGCGATAGAAATCGCCGCGCGTCAACAACAGATATCCGAGCTTTTGCTCGCGCGCGAAATCGGGAATCGAGACCAGCAACCGGTGAATGCCTGCTTGGTCGTCGTGAAACAGCAGCTTAGTGGGGATGGGCAGCGCGCAGGACTTACGGCCGGTGTAGAGATACAGGAGCGGATCGTCGTATGCGTACACGTTGGCCTGCGCGGGAACGTTTTCATCGATCCATTGGTACGCCGGCCGCCGCGCTTCCAGATCGTTCCGGTAACTGGCGAAGAGATCCGGCAAGAAGAAGAACAGTCCGAACACCGTGGTAAACACGAGGAACAGCCCGAACGACGCCAACACTCCCGCGCCAACGCGCGCCGCAACACGATCCGCCCGCGCCGGCTTGTTCCAGGAGGCCCGCAGCGCCTTTGCGACATTGCCCAGCTCCGTCCACAAGCCCATCAACAGCAGCGGATACAGCGGAAAGACCAGGCGCTGCTCGGGTGTGTAATGCCAGATGAGCAGTAGCGCCGTCACACCCAGCGCAGCCGCCGGATATTGCAGCTTGCGTGTGCGCCGCGCCAGGCGGACGCATCCAGCGATCGCCGCCACCGTCACCACGCGTTCCAGGTGCTTCGAGCCGATCGGAACATCGAATGTCAATAGAGTGCCGGCGCCACGCAGGATGCCATCC
Organism: Bryobacteraceae bacterium; assembly: GCA_035501155.1. Classification (GTDB taxonomy): domain Bacteria; phylum Acidobacteriota; class Terriglobia; order Bryobacterales; family Bryobacteraceae; genus Palsa-89. The sequence goes on along the minus strand of DATJWO010000017.1, from coordinate 86,207 downwards.
AGGTTGTGCCACATCACCAGCGGCAGATCGCGCCACGGCACGTTGTATTTCTGGAATCCGACGTAATTGGTGTAGTAAAGCGAAACCAGATCCCAGGATCGCGAGACATGCCTGGCGCTCCACCATTGCCAGGCGGCGACTGCCGGCAGCATCGCGCCGAAGAACATTCCCGCCTTGGCGAATTGCTTGCGGAATGCAAAGCAGAGCGGCGCGGTGAGAAGCAGCGGCGCCGCTGCGGATTTGGTCAAATACGCCAGTCCTCCGCAAACTCCCGCGAGCAACGGCAGCCAACGCGCGGAACCGTCTTCCGAAGACCGCTCAGCCAGCACAATGCTGGCCAAAAACAGCGCCATGAACAGGAGTTCCGGCATCAGTGAAAAACTGAACACTGCCGCCATGGGGCTGAGGCCGGCCGCCAGGACCAGCACCGCTTGTTCCCGGGTTGAGAATCCGTACTGGCGCACCAACGCCCTCATCATCCAAACATAAAGCGGCAGCATGAGCCAGGCGAACAGTGTCGCCCAAGGCAGGTTAGCGGGGAACTGTGGATTCAGTTTCCAGATGCCTACCAGCAGGGCCGGGTATAGGGGCGGATACTTGGTCTGGTAAGGCTCGCCCGGCAGGCTCGCGATGCGGTAGCCGTGGCCCGCTGCCAGGCTCTGTGCGGACACCCAATAGATGGCGTCGTCGTGATAGTAGCCCAAGTGCGGCATGGCGCGCAGCGTCCAGGCCAGGTACGCCGATGGCGCCAGCGCCAGCAGGAACACACCGATCACGGCCAGCTTCCTAAGCATCCAACCTGAATCTAACAGCACGTCCGCCGGCCACCAATCAGGGATTCACCTTAGTATTGCTACCGTTAGACCTCGTGACAGCTTAGCTCCTGCCCCGCGGCGGTGTCGCCATGCGTGCGGTGTTTCGCCAGCATTTCCAGAAGCTCGGCCGCGCCCAGCGGCTTGCTCAGATAATCGTCCATTCCGGCAGCCAGGCAACGTTCCCGGTCGCCCTGCATGGCGTGGGCCGTCATGGCGATGACCGGAACATGAGCCATGGTCGGCCGCTCTTCGGCCCGGATGGCCGCCGTCGCCTCCAGCCCATCCATGTCCGGCATTTGTACGTCCATCAGCACAACGTCGAAGGGCTGCGCGCGGAACGCTTCCACTGCTTCCCGCCCATTTCCGGCGATCACTACCTGGTGTCCCGCCTTCTGCAATACACGCAGCGCCAGACGCTGATTGACGATATTGTCCTCGGCCAGCAGGATTCGCGACGGGAGGGCACTAACGGCCGCAGGCTGATAGCTCAACTTCGGCCGCTCAGCACCGCTGTCCCCGCCGTGCTCGTTGATCAACAGATTTAGAAGTGCGGACCGCAATTCCCGCCGCCGAGCGGGCTTAATGAGATACGTGGAAACACCCAACTCACGGCATCGCTGCACCTCGCCCTGGGATTCCGACGAGGTAAGCATGAAGATCCTGGCGCTTTGTAGTTCCGCCGAGCCACGGACGCGCCGCACCAGCTCGAAACCGTCCACATCCGGCATATGCACGTCGGTCACGAGAATGCAGAAGGCGTCGCCGTCTTGGACCGCGCCTCTCATCCGCGAAAGCGCATCCTCGGCTCCCTCTGCCGCTTCCGTGCGCATCCCCCACTGCGATAAGGTCTCCGTGAGGATCCGCCGGTTGGTCAGGTTGTCATCCACCACCAGCACGTGCAGTCCGGTCAGCAACGGTTCACGGTCGGGTGCCTGCGCGGCCTCCTCGGCGGCGCCAAAACGGGCCGTGAAATGGAAATCGCTGCCGCGGCCCGGTTCCGAATCGACCCAAATTCTACCCTGCATCGCCTCCACCAGACGGGCCGAAATGGTCAGGCCCAAGCCCGTGCCGCCGTACCGCCGTGTCGTGGAACCGTCGGCTTGCGAGAACGCGTCGAAGATCACGGCGTGTTTGTCCGCTGGGATGCCGATGCCCGTGTCGTGAATCACGAAGTGCAACTCCACCGGGTCCCCAGTCCGCTCCAGCTTCACTTGCAGGCCCACCTCGCCGCTCGCGGTGAACTTGACCGCATTCCCCAAGAGGTTCACCACGATCTGCCGCAGCCGCACCGGATCGCCGACGACATACTCGGGCACGTCCGCCGTCAATTCGCAGGTCAGCTCCAGGCCCTTCTCGTGAGCTCGCAGCGCGAAGGTACGCGCCGTTTCCTCGAGCGTGTCCCGCAGGTTGAAGGCGATCCGCTCCAGATCCAGCCGCCCTGCCTCGATCTTGGAGAAGTCCAGAATATCGTTGATCACCGTCAGCAAGGAATCCGCCGACATTTTGACCGTAGTGAGGTAATCGCGCTGCTCGCCGGTGAGTTCGGTGTCCAGCACCAGCTCCGTCATTCCCATAATGCCGTTCATCGGAGTCCGGATCTCGTGGCTCATGTTGGCCAGAAATTCGCTCTTGGCGCGGCTCGCGGCTTCGGCCCGGGACTTGGCGTCCGACAGCGCGGCATTGGTCGCTCTCAGTTCCGCGGTCCGCGCGGCAACCTCGTGCTCCAAGCTGTCGCCGTGCCGCAGCAGTTCTTCGTCCCGGCGCTGGATCTCGGCCAGCATGCTGTTGAACGTGTCGGTGAGCTGGCCCAGATCGTCGTTCGCTACCTTGACCGCACGCGTCGAGTAGTCCTTCCGCGCCGAGACTTGCCTGGCGGTTTCGGCCAGGTGCGCTATCGGCTCGGAAATGATCCATTGCAGGCGGCGCGATAGCAGCGAGGCCAGCAGGTAGGCCGCCAGCAAGGTGACCACAATCATCGTCGCCGAGTCCTCCAGCCGCGCATAGGCCTCGGCCAAATCGGACTCCAGATAGATGGACCCGATCGTCTGGCCGTCCAGCGCAATGCGCTTGTAGAGCATGAGACGGTTGCCGGCAAACCAGATCTTCTCCGATTTAAGTCCGAAAGGAGCGGCCAATTTCGGAGCGCGCCCGCGATCGTAGCGGGCGAACACCTTGCCGTCAGACGAGTACAGATACGCCGACTCAATGGATGGTTTTGCCCGCAACCCCGCTAGCAGTTCATTGGCGGCGCGTTCGTCTCCGAAACTGAGCGCCGCCGTGCTGTTGGCGCCCACAATATCCGCCAGGACACTCAGATCGCTTTCAAGAGCCTGGCGGAAGACAAAATAGTCGTAGCTGAGAATCGCGGCGCTGGCAAGCAGCAACGCCGCCCCCGCCGTGATCATGATGATCACTTGCAGCTTGCGCCGAATCGGCAGATCCCGGCATCGTGAGGTTCTGCCCATCTACTTTTTCCCGCTCCTGACGATTTCGGCCAAAGCCAGAAGCCGCGAACTTAGCTTCAGGTGCTCGTCGGCCGCTGCATCCACATTGATCTCGAAGCGAACCTTGCCGTTCTCCAACCGAAAATTGATGACGCCTCCGTCGTTCGCAAACCCGGACGCTTCGCCCACAATGAGGACACCGGGAGCCTTCAGTTTCTCGAGAATCGAGCGGAAGCGTTTGCGCTCGGAGACGGCGACAAAGATCACCTGGCACTCGCAGACCGGGGCCGATTCCGGCAGATCGCGGACCGCCAAAGTTCTACCCGCCACCATTTTTCCTTGAACGGCCTCCTCCAGCGCGCCTCGAAACGGATCCCGGCCTATAACGCCAATGGTGATGGGCTCCTGGGGAGATTTGAACGCCTGGGCGGGCCATTCCACGAATCTAACGAAGTTATACAGAAACGCCGCCTTCACCTGGTATTCATCCACCACCTGCGCCCGCGCGCCGCCAGCCACGAGTAAGCTGAAGATGGCGATGATGACGAATCGCGCCCACATATCAAAAGCGCCAGGTCACTTTCGCGAACACGCTCCGCTCCACCAGCGTGAAGCTGGCAGGATAAACTCCGGCGGAGAATTCCTGGTGCCGCGGGCTCAACAAATTCTGCCCGACGATGCTCAGTTCCATGCGCTCTCCAGCGCGCCAGGACACGCGGCTATCCACACGCGCGTAGGCTGGAACATTGGGTCCCGGCAAATTGCTCACATAACCAACGCTGGTGTCCCATTCCACGTTGTGGGCCAAATCGAGCAACGAACGTACCTGAAATTGATGAGCCGGGTTGTAGCCGGGCCCGCCCGTTTGGCTTTCCGCTGAGCCGGCCGTCATGTGGAACCAGGAACTCGAGGGGGCGATTCGCCAGCGAGGCGTTGCTTTCCAGGTTGCGGAGAACTCCACTCCGTGGGTGTGCATTGGAGTTCCGTTGACAAGCAGTACCGGGAAGACCAGGTGCGGCGGCGTTGGATCTGTGGTGAAATACGCCGGCAGCGACTCAATGCCTATCACTCCCTGAAAGAAGCTCGCGAAACCGGCCACATCCAGCGACAGCCGGGAATTCAGCTGCGTGCGGTAGCCCGCTTCGTAGTCGTTCACGCGCTCGGCGCTTACCTGCGGGTTCCCCATTGCGCGCACCACGGCGAAGGTGCCGCCGGCTGGTAGGACGGCGAGATCGTCCTGGAGGCCGACGTCCACCGCACTGGGTTGCCGGATGGCCCGGGCGGCGGAAAGCCACACCGTCTGGTTGTTGGCCGGCGTCCAGACCAGTTGCGCGCTGGGCTCATATTCGAAACCGGTGAAGTCGTTGTGTTCGAATTTCGAACCGATGGTCAACGCCAGCGAGCCGGTAAGCTTCACTTCGTCCTGGACGAACGCGCTGTACAAACGGTCGAATCGGTGCTGCGGCAGGAGCGTGAGTGTGTCGGAGACTCCGTAATTGCTGTTGATGGCCCGGGCTCCAAAGCCCCACACCACGTCGTTCCTCGAGCCAACACTGAGGTGGTGTTGGAAATCCAAATCGACCGTGTTCTCCACGTTCGTGAATCCGAGTTCGATATGGTGCGAATAGTCGTCGTAAAGCTGCAGAGTCATGTCCGAGCCATTCGCCAGTACGTGGTCCCAGCGCGCGAGCAGGTTGCCGTTGGTCGCCCGGATCGGGTCGCCAAATGTGCCCTTCTGCGGCAATGCGTTCATGAGCGGGACAGTGATCGTTTCTCCTTCCGCGGTCTCGAGCGCGTCGCCTTGGACGGTCAGGTTGTCGCGCGGCGACAAATTCCAGTCCGACCGGAATCCCACGTGTGAGCTGTGCCAGCCGTCGGCGGCCTCGTTCCCTCCCGGAAAGACGGAGTTGTCGATATTGAAGTACTTGCCGAAGACCCGGTAGCTGCCGGCCGTACCGATCTTCCCCCCGTATTGCACTAACCCATCCGCGGTACGCTCCGATCCCGTGCCCGCGGTCACCAGGCCGCCCTGCGTGTCAGCGGAGTTCTTCGTAATGATGTTGATAACGCCGTTCATCGCGTTGGCGCCCCACACCGTGCCGCCAGGCCCTCGAATTACTTCAATGCGATCGATATCCTCCAGCGGCACATCCTGCGAATCCCAGAAGACGCCGCTGAACGAAGGGCTATAGACCGACCGGCCGTCAATCAAAACCAGAACTTTATCTGCGTGCTGATCGTTGAATCCGCGAATCGAGATGGCCCACTTGTTGGAATCGATCCGTGCAACATCCACGCCCGGCGCCATGCGCAGAAGGTCGGGAATGTTGGTGACGCCCGATCGCCGGATATCTTCCTGCGTGATCACAAAGATCGCCGCCCCGGCGTGCGATACCTTCTGTTCCCGTTTGGACACGCTGGTGACCTGCATGTTCATGAGGTCCTCCAGAGTGGCGTCCGTCAGGTCCCGCGCCCCGGCGGACTGAACCAGCGCGCAAAGAACGGCGCACGAACTCAGCGCCAGCCACCGGCATCTACTGTTCTTCATTGCATCCACCCACACTCCGAGACAACCACGACCTTCCTGTAGTTCTTTTCGACCAGCGCTGCGGATTGTTTGGAACTAAGGCGAAACCAGTATCCTTGAGAGGATGAAACTGACTTTTTGGGGCGCGGCTCAAACCGTCACCGGCTCCATGCATCATCTCAACGTTGCCGGCCGCGACTATCTTCTGGATTGCGGCGAGTTTCAAGGACGCCGCAAGGAGGCAGCCGAGCGCAACCGGCACTTTCCGTTTCCTTGCAACGAAATTTCAGCCGTAATGCTTTCGCACGCGCATATCGATCACAGCGGGAATCTACCGTTGCTGGTGAAGAATGGCTTCCGCGGTCCCATCTACGCCAGCCCGGCGACGGCCGACCTGTGCCGCCCCATGCTGGCTGACTCGGCCTCGCTGCAGGAAAAGGATGCCGAGTTTCTCAACAAACGCCACATGCGGCGCAAGTCGCTCAATGTGGCGGGGTTCGCAGCCAACGGACTCGTCGAGCCTCTCTACACAGTCGAGGATGCCGAAGCCACTTTTCCACTGTTTCACCCGATTCCGATGCATACTCCGACGCCGGTCGGACCCGGAGTCGTGTATCAGTCGTTTGAGGCAGGGCATATCTTCGGGTCCACCTGCATGCTGCTCAACCTCGAATCGGAAGGCAAGTCGGTGCGCCTGGGCTTCACCGGCGACCTGGGACGGCCGGGACTGCCGATCATCCGCGACCCCGAGCCGCTGCCGCCCGCCGATTACCTGATCATCGAGAGCACCTATGGCGACCGCATCCACGAGCCAATTCACTCCGTATCCGCGCGGCTGGCTGAAATCGTCAATCACACCTACCAGCGCGGCGGCAAAATGATCGTGCCCGCCTTCGCCGTCGGCAGAACTCAGCAACTCGTCCTGTTGCTGCACGAACTCATCAACGCGAAGGCCATTCCCGCATTTCCCATCTTTGTCGACAGCCCTCTGGCGGTCAACGTCACAGAGGTTTTTCGCAAACACCCCGAGCTTTATGACGCGGAGGCACGAGCTTTCGAGTCCAACCATGAGGACCCGTTCGGCTTCAGCCGGCTCACCTATGTGCGCGACGTCAATCAGTCCAAAGCGCTGAACGATCTCCATGGGCCGTTCATGATCATTTCGGCCTCGGGGATGTGTGAAGGCGGCCGGGTGCTGCATCACCTGAAGAACAACATTGGCGATCCGCGCAACACCATCCTGCTGACTGGCTATCAAGCCATGAACACGCTGGGACGGAAAATCCAGGAGCGCTGGAAGGAAGTGCCCATTTTTGGTGAACCGATGCCGCTACGCGCCGAAGTCTGCCAGCTGGACGCGTTGAGCGGCCATGCGGACCGCGAAGAAATGCTGGCCTGGATGAAGCCGCTGGCTGCCGGCCTGAAGCGCGTCTTCCTGGTCCACGGCGAGTTGGATCAGCAAACCGCCTTTGCCGCTTCAATTCGCCAACGTTATCAACTGGATGTGGTCGTTCCGGAGCGCGGAAGCAGTTTCGAGATCTAGGATCAAACCAGAGTACTAGGAGGAAAGTACTCTTCACCCTCAGGTCTTCCTCCGATACTGTTAAGGTAGATGACTGATGCTCGCACGGCGCTCGGGGCCGGAAAGCGCCGGCCGATGACCCAACTGATCTGGCAGTATACCTATCTCCAGATCCTCGATTTTCTTACTACGATCGCCTTCCTGGTGAACGGGGTCAAGGAAGGCAACCCCGTGGTGCGGTTGGCCTTGTCAATCGGCCCGAATCCTCTCGAAAGCCTGCTTGCGGTCAAGGTGCTGGCGCTGATGCTCGGAATCTACTGTTGGCGCATGGGACGCCAGCAACTGCTCTCCCGGATCAATCTTCTGTTTGCGCTCGTCATCGCCTGGAATCTGGTGGCTCTGATTCTGGGCAGCCTGAGTCATCACGCCGTCTAAACGGCCCTCTCCCTCCGTGGCTACTGCAAAGGCAACAGCACGGGGTTGCTGTCGTTTCCGTTGATCGTCACTTTTAGCGTTGCGGGCGTACCGCCGGCCATGCCCGAGGGGACCTGGAATGCCGTTAGCGTCATACCCGTATAGCCGGGCGCCGCGGCAGCCGATTGCGGAACGATGGTCTGGCCTCCCAAATTGACGGTGACGGAATCGGCCACAGCCGGTGCCGGATTTGGCGGATAGAAGCCATCCACGACGGTCCCGCTGTACGGACCGAAGCCAGTGCCCAGCACCGTGATCGTCTCAGCCGCTGCCGCCGGTTTGTCCGGCGTCACCAGTGATCCATCGCCGTGGAACGCCAGTGCGATCTGCTGGGTGTTGATGGTCTGGAAGAATAACCCCGGAGCATTGCGCGCGACCGTCAGCGGTCCGGTGACGTCGGGCTGGCCGGTGTTGTGAACCACCAGCGTGTAGGAGCCGTCCGCCAAACTGGAAGGCAGTTGCGCGTTTATCTGCTGCGGCGAAACAAACATCAGCGGCAGAATCATGTTGTTGACAGTCACCGAAACACCGGCGATGCTCTGCGACAGCGGGTTGGCCGGTCCGAGTTGCACTGCTGGCGCGAGACTCTGACCGAAGATCGAAATCAACGATCCGGGCGCCACCGCCGAACTCGGCGTGACTCCCACAGCGTTCGCGATACCGGCCGGCGAGATGTAGGGGATGGCGCTCATCTGCGCCACCACACTAACCGGCCCGGACATATCCACAACCCCGGACGGGTAGGTGCCCGTAAGCTGCCCGCCCCATTTGAGGAACTTAAATCCGTTATTGGGGCTGACCGAGACCGACACCAAGGTGTTCGGGGCGTAAAACATGTCGCTGGAGGAAGGCGAAAACTGGAATGAAGCGCCATTGCCGGGATTCGATGTTGCGCTGAGCTGATAGGACATGTTGTATGTGGCCGTCAGCGTCATGTAGTCCTGGCTGACGGTCACCGCATGCGTCGAAGCCCCCCCGTCGGACCAATTGCCGAAATCCATCCGGGCCCCTTGTCCCATGGGTACCTGCGTGGGGACGCTCACTTGAACCTGTGCGCCGCTTTGGCGGTCGACATTGCAGGGCGTCGTGCAAGCCGTTCCGTCCACCTGCACGGTCATGCCAGCAGGCACAGTCTGAACAACGACGCGGCTTAAGACGCTGTAGCTGGCGGTCATGCGCATCCCGCCGGAAACCGTGTTCTGGCCGACGGTGACCGTCTGAGAGGCATCGCCTCCGTTCGACCAGCTCTTGAAATTGTAGACCCGGCCCTTCGCATCGGTGGATGTGGAGGGTGCTGAAACCTGGTGCGTGGTGCCCTGACCCCAGATGAAGTTATACGATCCCCAGTTCGAACGGCCGTCGACATTGAGAGGTAGCCCGACTGGGTTGGTCAGCAGCGCCACCTGAGCTCCCGCCACGAAATTGGCGGTCATTACCGTATCGCCCGGGGCGCTCGCCGGCACCGTATACAGCGAGTTCGCAGCCAGTCCGTTGTTCCATTTGTCAAATACCCACCATTTCCCGGAATTGTCCATCTGCGGCGACACCCCGGTAATGAAGTGGCTGGAGCCGGGCGCAAAGTAGAAGTCCCCAAAGCAGACTGGCGGAAAACCGAAGGCTGGGTCAACGGGTTGCGTTTCGTTGAACGGGCAGGTGGTTGGATCGCTGCTGGCTCGCGTGGGCTCGGTAGTGTGGTCGATGAGCAGCTTCAAGCCAGGAGGAGACGTGAGAAACTGAACCTCTTTGCCGGGCACGAACATTGCGGCGATATTGGTCGGCCCTGTGATGGTCAGGCTGGTTAAGAATGCGGTGGGCGCGGCCCCGTTGATCGCCCATCCCATAAAGACGAAACCCGGATAAGGAAATGCGTTCAGCCGCACATTCTGATTGGCCTGGATGTACAGTGTTCCTGAAGAGTAATAGCAGCTAGTGCTCACGTAGACAATGCCGACGGCCAATTGTCCAGGTGGAATCGCTCCTGGCGCAGCGCAGGCAGGCGGCGGAGTTGGAGCCGACCCTACTGCGGAACCAAACAGGTTCAAATACACTCGATACGAAATCGCGACATTTGCGGTCAGCGAAGTAATGGAAGGATCGGCTGTGACGGTTAGCTGGCAAGTCTGAGCCGGAACCAGGTCGCCTTTGTTGTCCACCCAGGCGTCCAGGGCAAATTGCGTGGAACCGTCCTGCGAAATTTGGACCGGGCACGCATCCGTAACGAATGACACGACATGCTGGCTTCCGGCCGGCCAATTCAACGTGACCGTTCCGTTGTAGACCACACTGTCTACCATGATGCGGGCACCGACAGGGTTGCTGCCAATGGTGATGGTGCTTGAAGTCTGCGCCTGCAGCAAGCACATGCCACTCAACAAGAGTAGTACTGGGATGGAAAGCCGATTCATAGACGACACCATGAATCAGATCGGCAATAGTACGAGAGGCCTTTAGGTTGGAGATTACGCCGCCACAACTAGCAGGTCGTACGAAATCACGCCCTGCGCAGGGCCGGACGGGCCAGAAGCACCAGTAAGATTGCCGCCACGATGGAAGCGCTGAGCAGCACGGTAGGGCGAAATCCGAGGTGGCTGAGTAGAATCCCTGCCGGCAGATCCCCCATTGGCCTTACCTACATCACCAGCAGCGTGTTGAGGCTCATGGCCCGGCCTCTCATTTCCGGCGGAACGCGTGTTTGGAGCAGAGTCGTGGTGGTGGCGCCGGCGGAGTTCTGCGCCGCCCCCAGGATAAACAGCAGGGGAATCGACATCTGCAGGCTGCTGCTAGTCCCAAACAGCGCCAAGACCACAGCCCAGAGCAGAATTGAGCCTAAGACCAGCGGGCCTTTGTGTGCGAAATCGCCAAGCGAAGCGATCACCAGCGCTCCAACCACGGTCCCCGCGCCCACTGCCGAAAAGAGGAGGCCAAGCTGGGTCGGCCCGATTCGGGCCACCTGCCGGCTGCGGCAGCCGGCTTTACCGGCTCCAATGGACACCCGGCATACTGCTTCAGTTGGTAGTATATCGGCAGGGCCGTTGGAAACGCCGCTCGTCTCCACCGCGTCGATCCATTGTAATGATGACTGTTCCGTGCAAATCCGCGCTCCTGTTGCTTACTTGCGCAGTCTGGGTCTCCTCCGCCGAAAAGAAGCCGCCGATTGAGGAAACCTCTAACGAACTCGTGGACATCACCGCTACCCTGCTCGACCAGGATCAAGTCAACAAGGAGCTAGGCGCCGGCCTGGATCCCAGCATCGTTGTAGTCCACGTAACGGTTCACGCGATCACCGACAAGCCGGTCCAGATCAGCCGGGACGGGTTTCTGCTGGTGTCCGGCAAAGACGGCCAGCGGTCCGAGCCGTTCGCGCCCGGCCAGATCGCAGGGAGCGAAACCATTGCGATGACATCTTCCAGCGGCGGTTTCAAGCACAACCGACCGACGCTGGGCGGCATGGTGGGAATCGGCGGCGGCGGTCTGGGAAGTTCCCCGGGCACGGCGGCTGCCCCCGAACTGAAGGCCGAAGCGAGCCACGAGAAGCCGAATCCTCTGCTGGACGCTCTGAAGCAAAAGGAGCTGCCGGAAAAGCAAATCACCGACACGGCTTCTGGCCTGCTCTATTTCCAAAGCGTTGGCAAAGTGAAGCCGAAGGACTTGGAATTGCGCCTCAAGGGCATCGGCAGCCCGCTGGCACTGCGCTTCCGTCCCTGACGTCGGTCTTTCGTCCCGCCTGCGTGTCCGCCAAGCGTAGTGTATGCTGTTGAGGTTGGAGGAGTATTGTACAAAGCGAAAATCACGGCGTTAGGCTGCTACACGCCGCCGGGACTGTTGACCAATCAGGATCTGGAGAAGATGGTCGACACCACCAATGAATGGATTCTGCAGCGCGTCGGCATCTCGCAGCGGCACATCGCCGCGCCGGAAGTGGCTACATCCGACATGGCCGCGGAAGCGGCGAAGATCGCGCTTGAGCAGCGCGGCATTTCCGCCAGCGACCTGGACGCCATTATCGTTTGCACCGTCACTCCCGACATGCTGTTTCCCTCGACCGCCTGCCTGGTACAGGACCGGTTGGGGGCCAGACACGCCTGGGGATTCGACCTGGTTGCGGCCTGCTCGGGCTTCATCTATGGCCTGACCACAGCGGCGCACCTGGTAACCGCCGGTTCGCACAAGAAGGTACTGGTGATCGGATCCGACACCATGTCGCGGATCATCGATTACACGGACCGCTCCACCTGCATTCTGTTCGGCGACGGCGCCGGCGCCATGCTGATTGAACCAACCGAAGACGGCGAAACCGGATTCATCGATTTCGCCAACGAAATCGACGGCTCGGGCGGCGATTACCTGAAGCAGCCGGCCGGCGGCAGCCGCATGCCCGCCACTGCCGAAACCGTCGCCCAGCGGCTGCACTTCGTCAAACAGGAAGGCCAGCAGGTGTTCAAGTATGCCGTGCGCAAGATGGAAGAGTGCTCGCGCAATATCCTGGAGCGCAATCATCTGAGCGTGGCCGATGTCGGCGTAATGATCCCGCACCAGGCCAATCGCCGGATCATCATGGCCGCGGCCGAAAAGCTCGGCATCAGTTGCGACCGTGTGGTGATCAACATCGGCGAATACGGCAACACGACCGGCGCCACCATTCCGCTTGCGACGCGCGACGCGCTGCGCTGCGGAAAGCTCAAAAAGGGCGATCTGGTGCTGTTTGCTGCCGTGGGAGCCGGCTACACCGTGGGCGCGAATCTCTGGCGCTGGCAGATGTAGCGGGATTACCCACTGGATTCTTACGGGTTTGGGCCGACCGGGAAATTCACCGGCAGCGTCGCGTTGATGGCAGCCGCTGTCGCGTCACAGGTCGGGTGCCCGAATCCGCCGGCGCTCGGCGCGGTCGTTTCGCCCGGAGCCAGCGGGGCTAGATCATTGATCATGTTGTCGTCCTTGCCCCCGTCTGCCACGCCGGCCGGCACGTTATCGAAGTTCAGCGCGTGCCGCGTCTTCCAAGCAACGATGTGATCCGTGCAGGACGTGTCGCCACTGACGCCCAACCCGCCCACCAGCACTCCGAACTTGTTGTAAAGCGCGAGTCCGCCGCCGAAAACGTTCACGCCGCCGATTTTCTGGCCCACCATGGGGTCATTGGGCTGGCCGATGTTGTTTGAGTTGCCTCCGTAGGCGACGCCAGTGTCGACTGGATTGCTGTGTTGCAATCCATACAGACTGCCCCCAGGTTGGGTTGGCGCCCAGAGATTGGCCGTAGACAAAGCCAATCCCGGAAGGCTGAAGGCGTTCGCCGTATTGGCCTTTTGCGCCGAGATCACGCGGCTCCCAGGCCATTGCGATCCGCGGTCGGCGCCGGTGAAGACTACCGCGCACACGATGCCGTCGCGATTGACCACTGTGGCCCACATATTGTCGTTCAGGCCACCATTCACCGAGTTACTCCCGCCAGGAGCCACGCTCTTTAGTGCCGCTTTCAGAGCGCCGTAACTCGGAAGCCCGTTGCAGGCGCTTCCAAAGCCCGGCCCGTCGGCAAACAGTACACCGCTAGCCAAAAAGCCAGCCGCGGCAATGAATTGCAGTCCCGTTAGAATAGGTTTCATCTTGGAACCTCCTCACGCATAGACCGCACCTGCTGGAAACCGTTTCGTGCTTTTTTGGCCCTGCTATGCTAGCGGTCAGCGATGCGCAAGAAAGTTGTCGTCTTCGGTAGCGCCGGGCAGCTCGGCGTGGAGTTGGTTCGCGTTTTCAGCGAGCGTGGCTATGCGGTATGCGGGTTCGATCGTGGGCAGGTGGACATCGGCGACGCCCAGCGCGTGGAACAAGCACTGGCGCAGGAAGATCCGGCGGTTGTGTTGAACGCCGCCGCCTACAATCAGGTGGACGTCGCCGAAAAAGAGCCGGTCGCCGCGTTTCAAGCCAACGCGCTGGCGGTGCGGAATCTGGCGATGGCTTGCCGCCAGCTAGACGCGCTGCTGGTGCACTTTTCCACCGACTACGTGTTCGACGGCGCCGCCGGGCGCCCCTACACAGAAGCTGATGCAACGCATCCTCTGGGAGCCTACGCCGTATCGAAGCTGGCGGGCGAACTGTATGCACGAGCCTATCTGGACAAGCCACTGGTGATTCGAACCTGCGGCGTGTTTGGGCCCGCGGGGCTGAAGACTGCGCGCGGTAATTTCGTCGAGACCATGCTGCGGTTAGCCGCCAAGGGCCAGCCGATCCGCGTGGTGGACGATCACGTTGCTTCTCCGACTTACTCGCCGCTGCTCGCCGAACGCGCGGCTGACTTAGTCGAGCGGGGGCAGCACGGGATCTTTCATATTGGCGGCGGCCAGGCGATTTCATGGTTCGATTACGCTGCCCTGATCTTCCGCGCGGCGGGACTTAAGCCGGAGTTGCGGCCAACCAATGAACGCGAGTTCCGCACCGACGCGCGGCGGCCTAAGTTTTCAGCGCTGGCCAACGCAAAGATGGAGAGCTGCGGGATCGCGCCGATGCCGCCGCTCCAGCTGGCGGTAGAGATGTATCTCGAGGCGCGCAAGCAATATCTGAAGATCTAACGGGAGTACGCGCGGATGGACCAAGCGCCGGCCGGCGAGCCCATGTGCCAGGTTCCCTGGATCGCGCTTGCGAGCGCAGCTTGGAACATTTCTGCCATCGGCGCGGTAGCCGCAAGTTGAACCTGCGCGCGCCATGTGCCCGAGTAAGTCTGGCCGTTGACAGCGCGCGCCTGCCAACTTCCCTGCCAGACTTTTGCGCTCTTACCCGCGGCCCAAGTGCCCGCGGCCAGCGGTGTGCCGGAGCGATCCGTGAGCGTCCAGTGTCCCGAAGCCGTCGCGGCGTCGGAGCTCTCCGCGGCTTCCCAGGTCCCGCTGAAGACACGGCTTCCGGCAGTTGCGCTCCACGTTCCGTTCCACTTCGGCGACTGGGCAGAGCCGGCCGCCGCCAGCGACGCGAGAAGAATTAGCATTCGGCGGCGCCTCATACAGTCTCACTGTCGGCGGTGTGCTTACAGAACTATAGGAAATCCGTCGATCTGCAAAGAAGAGTCCATGGAACTTCACGGAATCCTACAAGCCGGCTCATTCGCCCGCCTCGCGCGAGCGGGATTGCTGCTTGCCATATTGCTGTCACCGGCGTCCCTCCATGCGGACGTCAGATTGCAGGTGCTGGCGACCGACCCGCAGCCAACGGCCGTATTGGGACGCTGGGAGCAATTCTCGCTGCGTATTGGTTACACCAGTGACCGCCCGATCTACATCCGTGCGCAACCGTTTTTCGCCGGCAAAGCGATTCCGGCCCGTAACAGCGGGTCGTACCTGCAGCCACACGGCACCGGGGAGGCGCTTTTCTGGTTCGACTTTACGGAGGCAGAGCGGGTTGACACCGTTTTGATTACGGCGGAAAGCAAGAAGGGCTCGACGCTGGCCCGCATCAGCATCCCGGTTCAATTGACCTGGACAGGCAAAGCCAACGATACCATCCGGAAGCGGGCGGATTGGGTGGAGCGCCTGGAGACCGACCAGCATGAGCGCGTACAATCTCAATCTTATTCGCCAATGAACGGTGTGCTGGGAGTGCTTCTGGCCGGCATCGGGTTTGCGGCCATGATGACTGTTCCAGGATATTTCGTCCTGCAAGGTGTGCTTCTGGTTCGTTATTCAGGCGGCTGGCGGAAGGCTGCCGCCGCGCCTCTGATTCTGATTGTTCCCGCCCTCATTTACACCGTTTTCGCGTTCTTAAAGGGAAGCAACCTGTTTCCGATCGTCCTGATACTGGCAAGTCCGTTTGCGTTTTTCTACCTGCTCATCCTTCTGATCGTCCATCGGTTGAGCAGCCCGCGGGTCGCGGCAGCTCCACTCCCCACGCCCGCCAGTTGAGATAAGCTGCAATAGCATGCAGCGAAGCGCAGACCGCATCTTGACGACACACTGTGGCAGCCTGGCACGACCAGCCGAACTTCTGGACGTCATGAAGGCGAAAGTGAACGGCGAACCGTACGATGCCGATCTTTTCGCGGTGCGGCTTCGCGACGCCGTGGCCGCTGTGGTTCACAAGCAGGCCGAGAACGGCATCGACGTTGTCAACGACGGCGAACAGTCGAAGTCCGGCTTCTTCACGTACGTCGGCGAACGGTTGAACGGATTTGAGCCCGTGGACGGGCCGACCCCGCGGAATTGGGCCGAGGAGGTTGACGAGTTCCCCGAGTACTACGAACAGTACTTCAGCCGGGCGATGATGGGACGGACCATCGCGAAGCGAGTGGCGATCGTGTGCACGGGGCCGATCAGCTATCGCGGCCAGGATGGGATCCGCCGGGACATTGAGAACCTGAAGGCAGCCCTGAAGGGCCTCCAGCCCGCGGACGTCTTTATGCCCGCGGTGGCGCCCAGCGGCGTAGGCGAAAACCGCTACTACAGGACCGACGAAGAGTATTGGAATGCGCTGGCCGATGCAATGCACCACGAATACAAGGCCATCGTGGACGCCGGATTCCTGGTGCAGATCGACGATCCGTTTCTCACCGACAATTTCAGCTATTCATCCGCAGCGAAAGGCGACGCGCGGAAAACAGCGGAGGCGTACGTCGAGGCAGTGAACCGAGGACTGCGCGGGATTCCGCCGGAGAAGGTGCGCTATCACACCTGCTATGGCATCAATGAAGGCCCGCGCGTCCACGACGTGGCGCTGGGCGAGGTCGTGCCCTACATGCTGAAGGTCAACGCGGGCGCATATTCGTTCGAAGCGGCGAACGCGCGTCACGAGCACGAATACCACATCTGGGAGAATATGAAGCTGCCTGAAGGCAAGGTTCTGATCCCCGGCGTGGTCACGCACGCGAGCAACATCGTGGAACATCCCGAGCTGATCGCCGAGCGCATCGTGCGCTACGCAAAGCGGGTGGGACGCGAGAACGTGATCGCGGGCACCGACTGCGGTTTTTCGTCGCAAGCGACTTATACACCAGAAGTGCATCCGAAAGTGGTGTGGGCCAAGTTCCGCGCGATGGCCGAGGGCGCGCGGCTGGCGACGAAACAGCTCTGGGGCTGAGTGTTTATTGCGCGGTGAAGGCCAGTAGCACGTTGCCGGGGGTGCCGCGAGCGCCGAAAATGTAGCCCGACCCAGCAAAGAGCGTGCCGCCCACAACCACCGGCCCGGCCTGGCCCATCGAACCGCCCTTAGCGGCAACGCCGTTCACGGTCTTGAAATCCTGCAGCATATTGAATTGCCACAGCAGTTCCCCGTCGGTGGTGGAGAACACGCGCAGCATCCCGTCGTAGCCGCCGGAGAAGACTACCCCCGGCGCGACACTTAACGCCGCACCGATCCCGAGCCGCGGACCAGCAGCCTTCACCGGCGCGACCCAGCGCTTCGTGCCATCGGTTAGCCGCAGCGCGACGACGCCCACGCTGCTCACGCCGAAGTACGCGTTTTCGTTGTCGGCCGCACCGCCAAACGTGATTTCGCCGATGGACTCCTTCTCGGGAATCTGGGTCTTCCACACCAGCGCGCCCTTGCGGTCCGGATCGTGTGCCCATACGACGCCCCCCTTCTGTCCGGCCACCAGGATGCGGCGGCCGTTAGGCAGCGTGCGCAGGATCGGGGAAGCGCCGAAGTCGTAATCCGGCCCCATGTCCTCGGGACAGTTCTCGGTTTTTCCAAATGCGCCGAAGCAGACCAGCCAGGCGTCCTTGGGCGTGTCCTGCTTCACCCACAGCACTTTGCCGGTGTCGAGATCCAGGGCCAGAATCGCGTCGGTCATCGGCTGAGCAGGCTGCGTGTAGCTGTTGCCGGTTCCGACATAGAGCGCGTGCTGCTTGGGATCGATGGTGGGCGTGTTCCAGACGCCACCGCCGGCCGGCGCCCAAAGCTGCGTTCCGGCCGAATTCTTGCGCGTCGGCTTCGGCTCATCGGGGATCGTGTAAGTCTTCCAAATCTGCTTGCCGGTATTGGCGTCCAGAGCCACGACGCTGCCACGGAACGTGCAGCAGGGATAAGTCAATGCGACGCCGGACTGCTCTTCGCGCGACGCCACCGGAACGTACAAACGTCCTTCATACAAAGCGGGCGCTCCGGTGATGCTGGCCAGGCCATGGCGATCGACTTTCGTCTGCCAGAGCTGGCGGCCAGTCGCGGCATCGAGCGCATAGACATTGGCGCGCACGTCGCCGAAATAAACGGCGAACTTGGCGGCGTCCTGCCCTTTCACTTCGCCGACACTGATCGCATTCCGAACGTCCGCTCGCGCCTGGAATGACCAATACGCGCAGCCGCTGGAGGCGTCGAGCGAATAAATGTAGCCGTTGTTCAAGCCGACGAACACGCGTCCGGCGGCAACTGCGGGCTGGCCATGAACCGATGTCGCTCCGGGAAACCCGAACGCCCACTTCAGCTTCAGGCGCGGGATCTGGGCCTTGGTGAGGCCCGCGCTGTCGGACGTCTGAAAGCGCCCATTGGTCCGGTCGGCGCTCCACCCGTTCCAGGCCGGCGCCGAAGTAAGGCTCATAATGGGCGGCACAGCCTTGCATGCGTTGGGCATTTTGCCGGCCTCAGCGACGACGCCCTCCATCAACTGCCGCCCGCTCGCATACTCGGCCACGTCGCGCTTTTCGGCATCGGTGAGTTTCGGCAGTGCTTCGACGTGCCGCCGATCGGCATTGAGCACCTCATAGATGGCCTCCGGCGTCATCTGCCGGAGCGCGGTCGGATCCGGGATGGGCGGCGTCTGCGCCTTGGCGTGACAAGAGACGCAGGTAAGCTCAAACAGGCGCACGGTCCCGGGCGTTTCCGCAAAGGCCGCGCCGCACAGCAGGACCACGACGGGGAGCAGTTTCTTCATAGAAAGTCTCCCATTCAGTCTAGTCCCGCCGGCGGGCGGAGCGCTGCCGCTACTGAATCAGAACGGCCGTCGACGACACCCCGATGATGAGGTTGATCACGCCCGCATCCATCTTTCCGCCGGCTTTCAAAGGCGGGTTGAATTTCGCCGGAGCCGCGAAGTCAAGGACGGCCACGACACCGCCCGCCGGGCTGCTGTCCAGCTGCTGGGTGAAACTCGCGGGAACAGTGAAGCTGCCGTCTTTCGCGTTCGCCGTGCACACCACTGCCGCGACATTCCCAGAGAAAACGATCCCGTTGATTAGGATCCTCACCAGATCCGACGCCCCGCCGCCGGTCCAGCTCAGGGCCAGTGGTTGGCCTCGCGAGATCTTAGTTGGGAAATTGGGCATGTTGAATTGACTGCCGAGCGTGAACGGCACCGAGAAGGCGCCCACATCGCGGCCGCCCGCGGCTGCAAGCGTCCAATTGCCATCCACCAGGCCCGAGGTTTGCGGCACCATACCGTTGAACAGAGTTACCTGAGCGAAGGTTAAGTCAAAATTACCGCCCGGACCGGACAACGTGACCTTGCCTGCATCGAGTGTGGTAGCGCCGCTGGTATCAATACCCAGATAGTCGACGAAATCCGTCATCATGCCGCTGGTGTGGATCACCGCGCAGGAGCCGGCTGGCTGGGACAGCGCCCAGGGGAAGCCTTGATTGGTTAGCGGCGAGCCATTGGCGGTGAATTTCTGCGTATAGAAAACTCCCTCCTCGGAAACGAAATTGACCCCGGGCCCGAGCGAGCTGTACCCGCGGTCGAAAATCGCAACAGCCGCCTGCATCGTGGCGCCAAATTGGAGCTTGTTGAGCTGATCCGTGCTCAGCCCGAAAGGATGTTTGCAGACCGAGCCGTCGGATGACTTGGCGATGGTGGCGGACCCATTCTGGATGCCGCCGACATCCACCTGCAGATAGAGCGAGCAGCCGTCGGGAATGTCGGTGTCGGCAGGTATGGTGAAGTTGATCTGATCCACGCCCGCGATTCCGGGTGCCCGGCCCGCGTAATCGGGCACGATTTCACTCCCGTTGAGCAGAACCTTAGCGTTGGTCACGATATTTCCGGCACCGGGCGGCTGGTCGTCGGTGCCCGAAGGGAGCGCGCCTAGCCCGGTGCCCCAGAGGATGATAGTCTGCCCGGGTTTGGCCGGGTTGGTGTAGAGATTCAGCGGCACCGACGTAGGGCTTTCATAATTCTGGGCGATTGCCAGTCCGGCCGGCTGCGAATTGATGGTGAACATGCCGAAGCTGTGCTCCCCGATGGTGACGCGCGCCGCCGTGCTGGTCACGTTATTGACCGTGACGGTCAACTGGGCCTCACCCGCGGGCACCGCGGACGGCATGATCGCATTGATCTGCCCGGGACTCACGTAGTCCAGGTACGCCTTATAGTTCTTCCCACCTGCGGCAACTGTCACCTGGGCGCCTCCCAGAGTCGTGGGGATTGGATATGCGGACACGGGGCCGGCCGTCTGGCCCAGGTTCTGACCGTAAATGCTCATGAAGCTGCCCCGGGCAATCTGCGTGGAATCGCCGTTGGCGGCGTTGAGAACGCCCCGGACGACCGGCTGTGCCATGGCAGCGCCGAGGGGCATCAGGATCAGCAAAACAGCGGCGCGCGCGGCAAGAGCAGACACTTTTGGTTTCATAGTCCTCCGTAACGGCATGAGACTTTGCATCACTCTTGTACGCGCAAAACGGCGATAAATTTACTCATGCGCCCTAATCCCTTGATTGGCAATGAGTTGGACATCAGTGCTACAATGCCCGAAGTTTGGACGGGGCATGCCGGCGACGGGCGTCACCGAATTACTGATCGACTGGAGCAACGGGGATGAGCAAGCGCTGGATCGCTTGATGCCACTGGTGTACAGCGAGCTGAAGACCATCGCGCGGCGGCACCTGCGACGCGAAGAGGCGCGGCACACCCTGCAAAGCACCGCTCTGGTGCACGAGGCCTACCTGCGGCTAGTGGACCAGAATCGTGTGCGATGGCAGAACCGCGCGCACTTCTTCGCGGTGGCCGGGCAACTGATCCGTCGGATTCTGGTGGATCACGCACGCAGGCGGCGGGCGGCCAAGCGCGGCGGTGCGGCGCAGAGTCTTACACTCGATCAGGCGGTGGCCGGATCCAGCGGCAGGAACGTGGATCTGCTCGCGCTGGATGAAGCGCTCACGAATCTGTCCGAACTGGATGCCCAGCAGGCGCGCGTGGTGGAACTGCGCTACTTCGCCGGCTTGACCGTTGCCGAAAGCGCCGAGGCGCTCGGGATATCGGCAGCGACCGTGCAGCGGGATTGGACGACGGCGCGGGCGTGGCTGTACCGGCAATTGAACACGCCCGGCAATCCAGCTTCGCCTTGAGGCCTCGATATACTCAATAAGAGCCTCCGCCATGCAGGTCCTGGGAGATCTCCGGTATGCGCTGCGCACGCTAAGGCGCAGCCCGGGGTACGCACTCACGTGTATCGCGGTGCTCGCTCTTGGCATCGGCGCCAACGCCGCCATCTTCAGCGTCATTTACTCCGTCGTTTTGAAATCGCTTCCCTACCCTGATCCCTCTCGACTGGTCTTCGTTTGGGAGCGCTATCCGAACATGCCCGATCCGCCGGGCAGCCGCATTCCGGCACGGCACAAGACCTTCGTGGAGTGGCAGCGCCAGAACACGGTCTTCAGCGACATGGCCGCGCTCCGCGACAACGTGATCAACGAAACTGGTTCTGGCGAACCCGAGCAGGTGGATGGAGGCTACGCATCCGCGAACCTGTTCAGCATGCTGGGCGCGCACGCGCGCATCGGCCGGCTATTCACTTCCGCAGAAGACCGCAAGGGCAGTGACCACGTGGTGGTGCTCTCCGACGCGTACTTTGAGCGGCGCTTTCATGGGGACTCCGCGGCGCTGGGACGGACTCTCACGTTGGGCGGCGCGAACTACACGGTGATTGGAGTGCTTCCGCGGGAGTTTCATCTTCCAGCCACCTGGCGGGGCTTGGATCAGAAGAAGCCTGACGTCTGGGTGCCGCTCTCGGTACTGTTGAACACTCCAGCCGACGAAGAGCAGCATTGGCTGCTGGTGCCGGCGCGGCTGAAGCCCGGCGTTTCGCTCGCTCAGGCGCGCGCCGAGATGGCGGCCATCGAGCAGCGCATCGTGGAGTCCGATTCGACGCTGCGCAAAGGCTGGACGGCTTCGGTTTACCCGTTCGCGGTGGAGGACGCCTCGCCGACGCTCGACCGCGCACTCTACATCCTGCTGGGCGCGGTGGGATTTCTGCTGCTGATCGCGTGCGCCAATCTGGCCAATTTGACGCTGGCGCGCGCGACGCTCCGGGCGCGCGAACTGTCCGTGCGGCTGGCACTGGGCGCGACGCGTGCGGGCTTGATTCGCCAGTTGCTGGCCGAATCACTGCTGGTTTCTTTCGCTGGCGCGGCGGCGGGCCTGCTGCTGGCATATTGGTGCGTGCGGCTGATGATGGCCTTGAAGCCGGCCGACATCCAGCGGCCGGAGTTGATCTCCGTCAATCCCGGTGTGTTTGGCTTCGCCGCTGCCGTAGCCGTTTTGACGACGTTGCTGTTTGGGCTTGCGCCGTCCATCGCGGCCTCGCGCGTCGACCTGAACTCGGCTCTTAAGAGCGGCGGCGGATGGGGAGGATCGGCCGCCCGCTTGCGCAGCCGCCAATTCCTAATCGCAGCCGAAGTCGCGCTCGCACTCGTGCTGGTAGCAGGCGCCGGATTGCTGATCCGCAGTTTTCACGAGTTGGTTTCCAGCGGCGTCGGCTTCAACACGGAGCATCTGGCGACGCTCGACCTCGCCCTTCCGGACCAGCGCTACCCCGACGACGATGCTCGTTCGCGCTTCTTTCATACGCTGCTGGATCGCGTCCGCGCCATTCCAGGGGTTTCGCTTGCCACCGTGATTGACAACCAGCCGATGCACCGAATCACGCTGGTGAGCTTCTATGTGGCCGGGGAGCCCGAGCCTCCCTCCAATGCGCTTCCGCTGGCCGACGTCGGCCACGTGGATCCGCAGTTTTTCCGCGTCCTGGGGCTGCGATTGCGCGCCGGCCGCCTGTTCACCGATGCCGACCTCGCGCAAGGCGAGAAAGACGGCGACACGGTGGCCATCGTGAATGAGGCGTTCGTGAAAAAGTTTCTCGCGGGCCAGGACGCGGTGGGCAAGCGGCTGCTCGATCCCGGCAAGCAGCATGCCTCGGAGATTGTGGGCGTGGTCTCCGACTACAACACAATGGGCGCAGACGCGGAAGCGAGGCCGCAGATTTTCTGGCCGAATCTGAAGCTCGCGGGCGCGACTCTGATCGTTCGCACGCGCGGCGCCGAGGACGCGTACACGCACGCCATCCAGGCGGCAGTCTGGTCCCTGGACAAAGACCTGCCCGCCGACAAGGTGCAGTCCATGGATTCCTATCTGGACGATCTGCTGGCGCAGCACAAGTTCAACGCCACGCTGCTCGGGGCTTTCGCGGGCCTGGCGTTGGCGCTGGCGATGATCGGCATCTATAGCGTATTGTCGAACCTGGTATCGTCCCGCGTGCGCGAGATCGGCATCCGCATGGCCATCGGTGCTTCGCCGCGCGAAGTGGGCCGCCTGATGCTGCGTCAAAGCATGCTGCCCGTGGCTGCAGGTCTGATCTTCGGCCTGGCGGGCACGCTGGCGCTCAGCCGGTTCCTGGATGCGCTGCTCTTCCGGGTGCAGTCGCACGACCCGCTGACGCTGGGCGCCGCCGCGGCCGCCATTTTGCTCATTTCGCCGGCAGCGCTCTACGTCCCACTGCGGCGCGCGACGCGCGTGGATTGCACGGTGGCGCTGCGCGAGGAGTAAGGCTCGCTATTCTGTGTCGAGCAGGATGCGCATTTCGTTCGTCGAGGTGAAGCCCATCTTCTCGTAGAGTGGGCGGCCGTCGTCGCTCGCATGCAGGATCACCGCGCGGACTCCGTTCGAGCGGCACCAGTCGAGTGCGGCGTCCATCAGCCCGCGCGCCAAGCCCATCCGGCGGCTGGCGGGCTCGGTGTAGACGTTCAGGATGTTGCCGCGCCAGCGGCCGGGCCCGATCATGTGGGCGGGCCAATCCATCAGCCACAATCCGGCGCCCGCTACGATCGCGCCGCCGGCGTCGATGGCGAACCACGCCAGGTATTCGCCGTCTTGCATTTTGCGGCGCAGCCAGGGATCAAAGGCCGCGCACATTTCGTCCAAAGCGCGCTCGTCGCGGAAGCCGCCTTCGAAGAACATTGCTCGGCGGTGCGCGACGATGGTCGCGGTGTCTTCAGCCGATCCCGGCCGGATCGTAAAGGCGGGTTGCACGCTCAGTTGTCGGACTTGGAGGCGTAGTAACCCCTGCGGGCCTGCACTTTCCAGTCTTTGTTGCCCGTGCGGATCTCGATCTTGCGGAAGGTGCCGTCCTTGGCCGCGTTGGTGGGCTCGTAGCCGATGGCGTATTGGCTGCGCATTTCAGCGTTCAGCTCGTCGAAGGCGTCCTGCAGCGACATCTTGCGATCGACATGGAAATCGTGGCCGCCGGTCTCCTCCGCCATCCGCTTCAGCGTGGAGTCGCTTCCGCCGCCGAAGAGCATGCCGTGCGACATGTAGAAGCCGCGGTCGACGTAGTAGAAGCCGTAGATGATGGCGTCAGCACGTTGGGCGGCCTCGATCGCGGTCTGGATGTTGTAGCGGCTGCCCTGGTCCTCACCGTCGGTGATCAACACGAGCACTTTGCGTCCCACCTGGCCCTTGAGCTGGTCGTGCGCGGCCAGGTAGACCGCGTCGTACAAGATAGTGCCGCGCGGCTGCGAGATGGTGGGAACCGGACCGGGGGTCACGCCGCCGACGTCGGAATTGACCTGCAGCCCTCTCAGTCCGTCCTGCAACAGCCGGGGAGAGCTGGTGTAGTCCTGCAACAGCTCGGCATCGGAGCCGAAGCTGATCAAAAATGCCAGATCCTGCTTGCGTAGCACTTTGCCGAAAAACTGCGAGGCCGCGTTCCGCTCGATGTCGATGAGGTTGCCCTGGCTGGCGCTGACGTCGATGAGCAGGCCGATGGTTAGCGGCAGATTGGTCTCACGGGTGAAATACTTGATCTGCTGCTCTTTGCCGTCCTCGTAGATCTTGAAGTCGTCCTTGCTGAGGTCGCCCACCAGCCCGCCGCGCTTGTCGCGCACGTTGAAGAGAATGTTGACCAGGTTCACTTCCACCTTGATGGTGGGTTCTTCCTGGGCAAACAGCATCACAGCGACAAGGGCAAGTGCGATCAGGCGCATGGGATTTATATTGGTAGATGCATGCCTGCGAGTTATCGTTCCAATGCGTAAAGCCATTCACCACCTCAAGAAAGCAGATCCAGTGCTCGGCAGCCTGATCGAACGCGTGGGCGCGTACCGGATCGAGTACCGCGAGCCAAATTTCGAAACGCTAGTCAGATCCATTGTCTACCAACAGCTCAGCGGAAAGGTGGCCAAAGTGATTCTGGGGCGGCTGATCGCGCTGATGCCGGAGGGGGAGCTCACGCCGGAGGCGATTTTGAAGCTCAGGCCGGCGCGGATGAGGAAGGCCGGCTTATCGAAGCAGAAGACGGCCTACATCCGCGATCTGGCGCGCAAGACATCGCGCGGGCACGTGAAGTTCGAGACCCTGGTGGAGATGGCGGACGAGGCCGTGATCGAGCATTTGACGCAGGTGAAAGGCATCGGCGTCTGGACCGCGCACATGTTCCTGATCTTCGCGCTGCAACGGCATGATGTGCTGCCGACCGGCGATCTGGGCGTGCGGACGGCCATCCGGAAGGCGTACGGGCTAGAGGAGCTGCCGCTTCCCAAGCAGATGGAGGAGATGGCCGCGGCCTGGCGGCCGTATTGTTCCGTGGCTAGCTGGTATTTGTGGCGGAGTTTGGAAGGGGAGGCCGCGATCTAGCCGCGGAGGATCGCCTTCGCGGCATTGTATCCCGGTGCCCCCATGACGCCACCGCCGGGATGGGCACCGGAACCGCATAGATACAACCCTCGGATGGGAGTCTTGTAGCGCGCGCTGCCGGGTACCGGACGCATGACGAACATCTGGTCCAGGCTCATCTCGCCGTGGAAGATGTTGCCGCCGGTGATGCCGAAGCGGCGCTCCAGATCGAGCGGCGTCAACACCTGCTTTTCGACAATCAATGACCGGAAGCCGGGAGCATATTCTTCGATCAAATCGAAGACACGGTAGGCGAACGGTTCGCGCAATTCGTCCCAGTGGCTGTCGCGCAGCGTGTAGGGCGCGTATTGGATGAAAATGCCCATGATGTGTTTGCCGGGCGGCGCAAGCGACGGATCGTACATGGTCGGCACGGTCAGCTCCAGCAGCGGCGATTGCGATGGACGGCCGTACTTGGCGTCGTCCCAGGCGCGCTCCACGTATTCGAGCGATGGGCAGATGTGCATGGTGGCGCGGTGCTGCGGGCCGTTATCGCCGGGCAGCGCGCGGAAGTTCGGCAGGCCGTCGAGTGCGAGGTTAATCTTGCACGACGTGCCCTCGCTACGGTATTTGCGGATGCTGTCGAGAAAATCGCCTGGCAATTCGCGGGGCTTGATTAGGCCCAGGAAGGTGACGTGCGGCGTCAGGTTGCTGGCGACAATCGGGGCTTCGATTTCTTCCCCGCCCTCCAGAACGACGCCGCGCGCGCGGCCTTCAACGACGCGGATACATTCGACCGCCGCGTTGGTCCGAATCTCGACGCTACGGCTGCGCGCCGAATCGGCGATCGCGTTCGAAACCGCGCCCATGCCCCCACGGACGAAGCCCCAAAGTCCGCGATGGCCCGCGACGTTGCCCATCACGTGATGCAGCAGGATGTAGGCGGTGCCCGGTGAGCGCGGCCCGCCGTTGGCGCCGATCACACCGTCGGTGGCCAGCGTGACTTTGATTTCGTCCGATTCAAACCATTCGTCCAGAAATTCGACCGCGCTTTGCGTGAAGATTTTCACCAGCCCGACAATTTCTTTGGCGCTGAGTCCGCGCATCCGGGCGGCGAGCTTCAGGTAATCGATGAAGTCACCGACGCCGTGCGGCGGAAACTCTGGCGGTACCGTGAGCAGCAGGCCTTCGACGACCTGCGAGAGCCGCTCTAGGTGGTCTTCATAGGCAGGAAAGACTTCAGCATCGTGTTTAGAGAACTTCGCAATCTCAGCCAGCGTTTTGGTGCGATCCTGCCACATGAACAGGTGCCGGCCCTCGGGAAACGGCGAGAAGAAGGCCGGATCTTTGGCATCCACCTGATAGCCGAAGCGTGCCAGTTCTAGGTCGCGGATGATGCGCTCTTGCAGCAGGCTGGTCAGATAGGCGGCAGTGGAGACGCGATATCCCGGCCAGACTTCTTCCGTAACCGCGCAGCCGCCGACCAGTTCGCGCCGCTCCAGCACCAGCACTTTGCGGCCGGCGCGGGCGAGATAGGCGGCACAGACGAGACCGTTGTGACCGCCGCCGACGATGATTGTGTCAAACTTTTTCAAGTCCCGATTGTACCTTTGCGGCGCGTACTAGTACGCGCAACCTGCCCACGAACCTGTGCCCGTGTTACCATCCCTGTGCGCGCTCAGCTGACAGAGCGCGATCAACCTAAATACCGGCAGACCTCCTACAGCGAGGTGATGCTGAGGGGGACTGACGAATGCGTCTGAGCACGATCCATGCAGCAGTTGTATCTATCGTCGTTTTTACGCCCCTTGCCACGGCGTCGGTGGCCAACTTCGGGCCAACGACTCAGAACATTACCATGACAGGGCTCGGCGGGAACGCCCTTGGCGAGGGGCAGGTCCGCATCACTTGGGGCAATTGTGTTTTTGACGGCAGCAATACGACGTGCACGGTGAGCGCACCATTCACCGGTATTGGCGCGGGCGGCACGATCAGCTTCGTATTGACTTATTCGGGGAACGGCGAATCTCCGATAACCGCAGGGTCGCAGTCGCCGGGCAGCAATCTGTTGGGACCGTTCTCTCTGACTACGGGAAGTTTCGTGACGACCATCAAAGTAACCGGCGGCGCCACGCTGACGTTCGACGGCGAGGGGCCGGTGAGTTATTATGACCAGCCGGGCGACGCGCCCGCACAGTGCACTGGCGTTTCGTCGTGCGGTGTGGGCCAGGTTGGATTGACGGTCGGCGCCACCATCAGTGGCCAGGTCTCGGGCAGCTTCGATCCGACACCCGTCATTAAGGCCCTCATCAGCGCCGGCTCCTTCGGCGGGTTCAAATCCATTGCGCCCGCGACCTGGATCGAAATCTACGGCCTCAACCTGGTGTCCAATGCCGCCACGCGCGAATGGAGCGGAGGCGACTTCACCAACGGCATCGCACCCACCGCGCTGGCGGGGACAACCGTCACCATCGCAGGCCAGCAGGCGTTCATCGATTACGCGAGTCCGGGGCAAGTCAATGTACAAGTCCCCTCCAACGTGCCCACGGGATTGCAGCCGGTGGTCGTCACTACAGCAGGCGGAAGCAGCCTTCCGGATGTCGTACAAGTGAATTCCGTCGAGCCTGGTATGCTGGCGCCGCCCGTCTTCCAGGTCAACGGGACTCAATACATCGTCGCTCTCTTTCCGGATGGGATCACGTACGTGCTTCCTCCCGGCGTCACCAACGCCGTGCCGACGCGGCGCGCCAAACCAGGCGATACGATATTGTTCTATGGGGTGGGCTTCGGCCCCGTGACGCCGGATATTCCGGCGGGCCAGATTGCGGAGACGTCCAGCTCCCTCAACTCGTCCTTCAAGATTCTCTTCGCAGGCACGTCCGCGCAGGTGAGCTACTACGGCCTGACTCCGACGTTTGTGGGCCTCTATCAATTCAACGTGGTCGTGCCGAACGTCGCTGCCAGCGACTCTGTTCCGGTCACATTCACCGTCGGAACCGCCAACAGTTCGCAAACGATGGTGACCGCCATCGGGAATTGATGGGTTGCCGCGATCCGCGCGGAACTCAGCGCAACGGCAACAACCGGGCGCGCGGCCGGTCTGACCAATCAAGCGTCAGAATAGCGCCTCGGTCGATTTCTTGCTCACAGTCCCGCAGCGCCCCGATCAGGGCAGAGCCTCGATCCTCGGGAGTCAACGGCTCGCCGCGGAGCAGCACTACACTGGGCTTGGCTTCCCTGGTGTGCGCAAGCATGCGCGGAAAATCCAGATCATTTGTGAGTAACGCGTATTCGTTCAGCCGCGCAAAGTCGAAAATCTCTTGATCCGTCGCCGATATCGTCCCGACGTCCGCCCAGTGCACTACATGGTGGCCGGCGGCCTTCAGACACTCAACCCAACGAAAAGTCAGGTTCATGTCAATGAGGATGCGCATCAACTGGCGAGCTGGATCTCATGTCCTTGGGCCAAACGGGCGGCGAAAGCGAGAGCTTCGCGGATGTCCTGCTCCTCCAGATAAGGAAAATCTTGAAGCAGTTCCGCAGTGGTGCGGCCGGCTGCGAGCGCTTCCACGACCATCCCGACGGTTACTCTCATCCCGCGGATACACGGTTTCCCCCCCATGACATCGGGATTCATCGTAATGCGGTGGAACTCTTGCACGGTCACATGATAGCGCACTGCACTATCACGCCCCCGGCGATTCGAACACCACCACCGCCAGCGGCGGCAGCGTGATCAACAGGCTGTGGTAGTGGTTGTTGTACCCAACCGGCTGGCTGCCGACGAAGCCGCCGTTGCCCACGTTGCTGCCGCCCCATAATTCCGAATCGGTGTTCAGGATCTCGCGGTAAACGCCGGGGTCGGGCACGCCGACGCGGTAATTGTGCCGCACCACCGGCGTGAAATTGCACACAAACAGCAGGAACGGCTTGCGGCCATCAGGCCGGCGGATGAACGAGATCGTCGAGCCATCCACGTCGCGGAAGTCCACCCACTCGAAGCCTTCCCAGTGGAAATCGATCTGATAGAACGCCGGATGCGCGCGGTATAGGCGGTTCAACTCGCCCACCATCGCCTGCAGCTTCCGGTGAAAATCGAAGTGCAGCAGCTCCCATGGCAAGCCGCGCTCGCTGTACCACTCGTCCCACACACCAATTTCCAATCCCATGAACAACAGTTTCTTGCCCGGATGGCCGTACATGTAAGCCAAAAACGCGCGCACGTTGGCGAACTTCTGCCACACGTCGCCGGGCATTTTATCCAGCAGTGCGCGCTTGCCGTGCACCACTTCGTCGTGCGAGATCGGCAGCACGAAATTCTCCGTGAACGCGTATAGCATGCTGAAGGTGATGTCGTTCTGATGGAACTTACGATGGATCGGGTCTTTGGAGAAATACAACAGCATGTCGTTCATCCAGCCCATGTTCCACTTCATGGTGAAGCCCAGGCCGTTGAGATAGGTGGGACGTGAGACGCCCGCGAATGCCGTGGATTCCTCGGCCGCCGTCATCGCGCCGGGCACCTGGTGCGCCAATTCGTTGAAGCGGCGCAGGAAGTCGATCGCCTCCAGATTTTCGTTGCCGCCGTACATGTTGGGAATCCACTCGCCGGGCTCGCGCGAGTAATCGAGGTACAGCATCGACGCCACGGCATCCACGCGCAGGCCGTCGATGTGATAGACCTTCAGCCAAAACAGCGCATTCGAGATGAGGAACGTGCGGACCTCGTTGCGGCCGTAGTTGAAGATCAGCGTGCCCCAGTCTTTGTGCTCGCCTTTGCGGGGATCGGCGTGTTCATACAGGGCGGTTCCATCGAAATATGCCAGCCCATGCGCGTCCTTCGGGAAATGGCCCGGTACCCAGTCAACCATCACGCCCAGGCCAGCCTGATGGCAGCGGTCGACAAAGTACATGAAATCCTGCGGCGGGCCGAAGCGCGCGGTGGGAGCGTAGAAGCCGGTCACCTGGTAGCCCCAGGAGCCGGAGAACGGGTGTTCCATCACCGGTAGCAATTCCAGATGCGTGTAGCCCAGACCACACGCGTAATCCACCAGCTTGTCTGCCAGTTCGCGATAACTGAGATAGGAATTGTTCGGACCTCGCAGCCACGAGCCCAGATGCACCTCGTAGATGGACACGGGTTCCTTCAAGATGGAGCGGTGCGCGCGCGCCTCCATCCACTGCTGATCGCTCCATTGATACGCTTCGATGTCGCAGACAACCGACGCGGACTTGGGAGGATTCTCGCTGGCGAATCCGTAAGGATCGGCCTTCTGCTGCCGAAAACCGCGCGACTGAGCGCGCACGGAGTATTTGTAGTTGGTGCCCGGCCCGACACCTGGAAGGAAGATCTCCCAGATTCCGCCGTCGCGCAGCCGCATGGGATGCCGGCGCTCGTCCCAGTCGTTGAAATCGCCGACAACGCTCACCACTTCGGCGTTCGGCGCCCACACGGCGAAGCGGACGCCACCGACTCCGTCGCACTCCACGACGTGCGCGCCCATGGTGCGATAGCTTTCGTATTGTGTTCCTTCGCCGTGGATGTGCAGGTCGAATTCAGAGATCAGCGGCGGGAAGCGGTAGGGATCATCGATTTCGGCGACTCCACCGCTCCACAGAGTGAGCTGCAGTCGATAGCGGCCTGGATCGAAGTTGAGCGAGGCGACGAAAAACCCTTCGGCGGAGGTTTTGCGCATCGGGTGCGCGCTGCCTCCGGCCAGAACCGCGGCGTCCATGGCTTGCGGCAGGAAGGTTCGTACCTCCCAGCCGTTCCCGGCCCGATGAGGGCCCAGTACGCTGAACGGATCGCTATGTGTGCCATTCAAGATGGCTTCGGGTGCCTGCGGAGTCATGCACAGTTATTATGGCAGAGGGCTGTCACATTTCATGCGTAAGGCCGAGTTACACGTACATCTGGAAGGTTCTATCGGCGCGGAGACGCTGCGCGAGATCGATCCCAGCCTCACTCGCGAAGAGATTGAAGCGAATCTCGCGTGCAGCACGTTCGAGGAATTTCTGCGTGGCTACATCTGGATGGTCAAGAAACTGGAAACGCCGGAGCACTACGCGCTGGCGACGCGGCATTTGCTGGAGAAGCTGGCGGCCGAAGGCGTCACTTACGCCGAGATCACGCTGTCGGCGGGCGTGGTGTTGTGGAAGCAGCAGGATTTAAGCGCCGTGTACGAAGCCGTGTGGCGGGAGACGCAGCGGTCGCCTGTGCACGCGTTTTGGATTCTCGACGCAATTCGGCAGTTCGGCGCGGAGCATGGCATGGAAGTGGCGAAATTCGCGGTGACGCGTCGCGATGAGGGCGTCGTCGCCTACGGCATCGGCGGCGACGAGGTGCGCGGGCCCGCGGAATGGTTTCGCGATGTGTTCGCGTTCGCGCGCGACGGCGGCCTGCGGCTGGTTTGCCACGCAGGAGAAACCGCGGGGCCGGAGTCGGTCCGTTCAGCTTTGGACATCGGCGCCGAGCGCATCGGACACGGCATCGCGGCGGCGCAGGACCCTGCGTTGATGGCACGGCTAAAGGAATCGAACGTGCCGCTGGAGGTTTGCATCTCGAGCAACGTTTGCACTGGCGCCGTGGCGTCGCTCGAAGCACATCCGGTACGGAAGCTTTACGACGCCGGCGTTCCTATCACCATCCACACCGACGATCCCGCGTTTTTCCATACGTCGCTCGCGCGCGAGTATGAAATCGCAGGCCGCGTGTTCGGACTCCCCGCGGAGGTATTGGCCGCCAACAGCTTCCGATACGCATTCCGGGCTTAGCTCGCAGACATCCGGTAATCGAAACAGTCTTAGAAGCGGCCCTGTCTAATTGACATGAGATCTATTCGGTTAGCCAACACGTTACTTTTTGTGCTCACCCTATTCTTCGGCGTCGTCGCGCTTCGATTGGTAATCCAACCTTCCCCCGCATACGGGCAACGAGTCCCGCCTGCGCTGGGCAGCACTCAGGTTCCCTTGACGATAGCGTCGCTCCCCATAAAGGGGAACACCAGCCCGACCAAACAAGTCCTGGGATTTGTGCTTCTCAACTCGGCCACCGGCGAAATCTGGGCCTATCCCTTGGGAACGGCATCGGACCTGACCTCGTCCGGTCCGACTTACGGCAATGCCGTGTTGATTGGGACCCTGAAACCGGGGCAGTCGATTCACTGACTGCGGCCGCCGCGCTTAAATCGCGCCTTCCGCGCCCAACTGCACCTTCACGACCATCGTCCGGCCACCGCGGAAAATGGTCAGCTCCAGCGTGTCGCCGGAACGCTTGCGCGCCAGCGCGCGGCTGATGGCGTCGTCCCGATCGATCGGCTTGCCGTCGATGGCCATGATCAAATCGCCGCCCACCACGATCTGCGCGTTACCGATCTGCACCACTTCCCTACCCGCGCGCAACCCGGCGCGAGCGGCGGCCGAGCCCGGATCCACCTGCTGGATGAGCAAGCCGCCTTGTGTCGGCAGGTTCAGCGCGTCGGCGTAATCGCCGGATATCGGCACGACCGAAACGCCTAGCTTGGGGCGCTTCCGGCCCGCCTGGAAATCGTCCAGCATCGCCTTGGCGCGATTGATGGGCATCGCAAACCCGATGCCGATGTTGCCGCCGTTCGGCCCCAGGATGGCCGTGTTGATAGCCACAACGTTGCCGGCCGAATCGAGCAGCGGCCCGCCGCTGTTGCCCGGATTGATCGCGGCGTCGGTCTGAATCAGCCCTTCCAGCGTCTGATCGTTTTCGCCGCGAATGGTGCGGCCCAAAGAGCTGACCACGCCGGTGGTCAAAGTGCCCTCCAACCCGAACGGATTGCCGATGGCCAGCACCTTTTGCCCCACCTGCAGCGCGTCGGAGTCGCCCAGATGCAGCCAGGGCACCTTCTTCCGCGGCTCGATCTGCAGTAGGGCGAGATCGTTCGACTCGTCGCGGCTTAACAGCTTCGCCTTGTACCGCGTCTGGTCCGAGAGCGTCACCTCGAGCTGCTGCTCGTTGGCGACGACGTGGCTGTTGGTCAGGATCTTGCCGTCGCCGCTGATCAGGAATCCCGAGCCTTGGTCCTTCGACGGATAAATCTCCCAGAAGATCGTGCGCCGGTAAATCGTACTGGTGACGTTCACCGTCGCCAGGTGCGCGGTCTTGTAAATATCGATATTGTTCGTCTCGTCGGAGCTCAAGCCGGCGCCGCGCGCGACCGACGGGCCTGACCATAGCGGCGACGAGCCGCCGAGTGGATCTACGATCCGCCGCTGCCCCCAATCGGTCTTCGACGTGAGGAACAGAAAACCAGCCACCAATAGAGCCGTAATCACAAAAACACGCAATTTCATTCCGATAAACTCCGCAGCGAGCTGTACACCGCCCGCACTTGTTCGAGGGTATTCTCCTTGGTTCCCGACGTATCGATCACGTAGTCCGCCACGCGGACCTTTTCGGCCAGCGGCAACTGGCGGCTCAGGCGCGCCAGCACTTCCTCCCGGCCATAAGGACCTCGCTTCATGGCCCGTTCCATCTGCTGTTCGGCGGTGCAGGTGACGACGATCAATCGGTCAAACCTCTTATAACTACCAGTTTCGACCAGAATCGCCGCCTCGACAACTACGATGGCCTGCGGGTCCGACCTTTCGATCTCCCCCATGCGCTGTTCTTCGCGCTTCCACACCGCCGGATGGACCAGACTGTTGAGCTTGGCCAGCCGCTCCGGGTGATCCCAAACGATCCCGCTCAGCTTACGCCGGTCAATATTGCCTTCCTGGTCCAGAATGGCCTCGCCGAATTCGTCGACCACGGCGTCGTGGGCTTCGCCTCCAGGCGCCAGGACGTCGTGGCCGAGCTTGTCGGCCTCGATCAGGTAGCAGCCCATGTCCGCCAGCGCGTGGCCGACGTATGTTTTGCCGCTGGCCAGACCGCCGGTCAGGCCTACCCGGAGCATAGATGCTGTTCGGCGATCTGGACCGTGTTGGACATCAGCATGGCGATGGTTAACGGACCCACTCCGCCCGGCACGGGCGTGTACGCGCTCGCCAGCTCCTTCGCCGCTTCCGGATCAACGTCGCCGATCAACTTGCCGTCCGGCTTGCGATTCATCCCCACGTCGATCACCACGGCGCCCGGCTTGATGCAATCGCGCGTCAGCAGCGCGGCCCGGCCGATAGCTGCTACCAGGATGTCGGCGCGCCGGCATTCTTCGGCCAGATTTCGCGTCTTCGAATGACAAATCGTCACCGTGGCGTTGTGGTGCAGAAGCAGCATGGCCACGGGCTTGCCCACGATGTCGCTGCGGCCCACCACCACGGCATGCTTTCCCGCCACCGGAATTTTGTAGCGCCGCAGCATGTCCAGGATGCCGGCCGGTGTGCAGGCCTGCGGCGCCGGCATGTGGGCTAAAAGCTTGCCGACGTTCAACGGATGAAAACCGTCCACGTCTTTATCGGGGCGGATTCCCAAAAGAACGCG
This sequence comes from Bryobacteraceae bacterium, assembly GCA_035501155.1. Lineage (GTDB taxonomy): Bacteria > Acidobacteriota > Terriglobia > Bryobacterales > Bryobacteraceae > Palsa-89. The sequence goes on along the minus strand of DATJWO010000017.1, from coordinate 51,198 downwards.
GTACTTGTCCACTTGCGGGGGAAGGGGCGTCTGGACCAGAATTCCATCGATCTCCGCCCGCTCGTTCAGGCCCTCGATGATGCCCAGCAATTCCTCGGTGGTGACGTTCTCCGGCGGAGTGATTTTTTCACTGTAGATTCCCAGTTCGCCGCAGGTCTTGATCTTTGTACGGACGTAGATTTCCGATCCCGGATTGTGACCCACCAGGATCACCGCCAGACCGGGCGCCCGGCGGGCATTGGTAATCGCCTGAATGCGCGGCTTCAGCTCGGCCAGGATCTGATCGCGCACCCACTTGCCATCCAAAACTTTGGCGGCAGTTTGGTTGGGAGTCATTCTCTGATCGTGAGCATACCAGATGAAGGCGGATCTGGCCCGCCGCCAGAGCTACTTCGCCTTCCTGTGGCTCTTGGGCGTGGCAGGCCCGGCGGGCTCGCTCAGCAGCTTTTCGATCTCGGCGCGGATGTGCTGATCCATCTTGCTTTCGTCAAAGAAGTCCGAGTCCGCTCCGGTGTATTGCGCGCGGATGACGCCTTTACGGTCGATGAATACCATGAACGGCACCAGCGGACGTTTGTCGCGCGGCCACTGAATATATTCGAGCGCAGTCGCCGCGCTGATCGTGCCCACCGGGAATGGTGGCTTGAATTGCTGCTGGAAACTCGCCAGATCAGCGTTCTCGTTCACCGCCGCTTCCAGCACTTCCAGACCCTTCGGCCCCAGATCCTTTTGAATGCCACTCAAGACCTGAGTGGTTTTTTGGCAGTGCGGTCAAGTGGTGAGAATGAACGTCAGACACAGGACTTTGCCGCGGTAGTCGGCCAGCTTCTTAAGGTTTCCGTTCGGCAGGGGGACAAGAAAATCCGGAGCCGGCCGTGGAATCTCGGCGGCCACGGTGGCGCCGGCCAGCGCCAGAAGTGCGACTATGGTCCTGCCCCGCATTATTTTCCAGTATAGCCGAGCGAGTCGGCACGAACTCAAGATTCGCTCCAGGAGAGCGTACTCCGCGCCAGCAGCGTATCGTTGTGTTTCTCGTAGATGTGATGCCACACCATCGCCATGGCGGCGTCCTGCGCCTGGGCCGGCGTCTCGAACTTCTCTCCCAATTCGACGCTCTCGCCGCGCTTGGTATCGGTTAGAATCAGCCGCCAATGCTCATCGCGGCGCTCCACCCGCAATTCGACGTAGTCATATTTGGCCTTGTAGCCATTGGCGCCTGCCATGAGGTTGAGTATATGCGAATCGTCGAACCCCGGCGACGCTTCCTCTCTGGCAGTCAGCTCTTCCTCAGTTCGTCGTCCAGATCGCGCAGCACTTGATCCCGATTGCCGGCCGAAAGATCCTTCTCCAGCCGCCGCAGCGCCAGCCCGACGATATCGCGGTGGTGCAGCCGCGCGCCCACGCCTTCCGACCCGCTCAGCTTCAACCACAACTCGTGCAGCTTGTCCACGTCCTCGGGCCAAAGACGCGGCGGGTGCGGTCCCAAATTGACGTACATGGAGGGACGGTCCGAACTGATGACCTCCAGGGAAAACGCATGGCGCGGCTCCGGCTGGCTTTCCCACGCCAGACCAATCCGCCGGGCTAGTTCTTCGGAGGTCATGCGCGCCGAAACGCCCGTCACCAGCCGCGAAACGTTCAGCCGGGATGCGGTCTGCACCATGGCGTCGAAGGGATTGACGGCCGGAACCACCAGTAGTTCCACGGGCTTACCTTCCTTCTCGGCCATCTCCACCACGTGGCTGAATAGCTCCTGTTCGTAGTCGCTAAAAATCTGCTGATCGGAAAGGTCGTATTCGCCGGCCCCGGTCGAGATGGTGCGCACCGTCATCACCACAATGTCGTGCCGCCGCAGATTGGTCTTCTGCAGAACTTTCTTGAAATGCTCCATGTGATGGTAGTCGCGCACCGCCACCAGAACGGAGCCTGGCCGCGCGTGCAGGCACTCGGAGCTCACCTGCGGCTGATGGTCCAGATTGAATTCTTCCAGCGCCTTGTGCTCATCCGTCAGGCGCCGCTTCTTGGCGTTGACGTGTTCGGAAATGGTGAAAAGAATGAACACGGCCAAAGTGAAGCCTACGCCGTAGATGGTCGCGATCTGCTTGGAGAACAGATTCGCGATCGCCACGAACCCCAGAATCATGGTGGTGACACCGAGCCCGATCGGAATTTCGATGCCGCCCAGCCGGATGTTGAACGGGAACTTGTACTCTTGGTCGTGCCGCTGATAGCGCAGCGCCAGAACGCCCATCGACTTCAGGAAGAAACTCCACACCACGCCGAACGCGTAAGCTTCACCCAACAGATAGACGTCGCCGCGGCTGGCGATGATCGTCGCCACCTGCAGAATGGTGATGAGGTTGATGATGCGGAACGTGGTGCCGAAGCGCTTGTGCGGCTTGCGGAACCAGTCCAGCAAAACCCCGTCCTCGGCCACGCGGTTCAAAACTCCGTTCGCGCCGATGATGGAAGTGTTCACCGCGCCGGACAAAATTAGAATCCCCACGATCACGACAAAAACATGGAAGATCAGCTTCAGCAGCTCCGGCCCGGCCAGTTGCATCGCCAGCCCGCCCAGCAGGTTGTCCACGTACTTGTTGCGGATGTCGTCCGCGCTGATGATCATGGCCGCGAACACTGTGATCACGCCCGTGCAGACCACCGCGTACCAGCACACGATGTTCCCAGTGATCTTCAGATTCTTGATCTTGGGGTAAGCGATCTCGCGATAAACCTGCGCCAGCGTTTCAAATCCGCTCATCGACAGCAGCGCGTGGCCGAAAGCGATAACCATTGCCACCGCGGGAATCGACGGCCAGAAGGTGCCCCGGAACCAGCCAAGCGATTCATTGGTGAACCGCAGATTGCGCGGCAGCGGCGCCGGCGGTAGCTGCCAGTGCCCGCGAAGCAGAATCGTTAGCGGACACCAGATGACCAGCGCCACCACCATCACGGTGGTGATCTGCATGATGCGCAGCGCCTTGCCGCTGGACTCGTGAATGCCCTTGATGTTCATCCACCAGAAGTAGACCGTCACCACCACCGCGAAGAACGCCGCAAAGTAGTTCACGTTGAATGGAAACGACTGGCCCAGCATCCGGGCGATCTCATCCATCAAGTGCCCCAGATACTGGCCGGCGCTCACCACGCTGATCGGGCCGGTGAGAATGTAGTCGAACACCAGCGAGGAGACCGACAGCCGCGCCATGAACGGCCCCATGCTGTCCTTCACTACGATGTACACGCCGCCGCGCACGAACATGCTGCAGCTTTCCATGTAGACGGACCGTACCGCGAAGCTGAACAGCATCACCCCCAGTACAAACCAGGGCGCCGCGGGGCCGATCGCGGTCTCGGCAATGCCACCCACGTAAAACGCGGAGGAGGCCAGGTCGGAAAGGACGATGGCTGCGCCGCGCCAAAAGCTGATGAAGGCGAGCGCTACGGTAGTAGCCACCACGATCTTGGCGTTGGTCGCGGTGGGCTTGCTAACTTCCGCGGACATGCAGGACTTTGGTTTCCATGACTATTCTACTGTAGAAGTAATTTCTATCTTACGATGAGGGTGTGAGCAAGACGAGGGCCATTCAAATCGCGCGGGAACTCGGCTCACGGAGGTTCCAGGCCTGGCTGGTCGGCGGATGTGTACGCGACCTGATCCTGGGGCGGCAACCCAAGGATTATGATATCGCTACGGACGCCACCCCCACGCGTTTGCTGGATTTGTACCCCCAGGCTCAGCTCGTGGGCGCTCAGTTCGGCGTGGTTCTCGTGGATGGGGTGGAAGTTGCCACCTTCCGCAGCGACCACTCATACCGGGATGGCCGGCACCCGGAACAGGTCGTGTTTGAAACCGATCCGAAGCAGGATGTTCTGCGCCGCGACTTCACCATCAACGCCCTGCTGCTCGATCCCGCACACTTGGACCATCCCGCGGGCCACGTCGTCGATTACGTCGGCGGACTCGACGATCTCCGCAACGGCGTCATCCGCGCGATCGGCGATCCCATCCAGCGCTTTGAAGAGGACCATCTGCGCATGCTGCGCGCCATCCGCTTCGCCGCGCGCTTCGGCTTCACAATCGAGCCAGACACTTTCGCGGCGATCGAAACCATGCACCAGCGCATCCTGAGGGTCTCGCCCGAGCGCATCCGCGAAGAACTGGTCCGCATCCTCACCGAAGGCGGTGCGCGCCGCGGCTTCGAACTCCTGGATGCGTCCGGACTGCTGAACGATATTCTTCCGGAAGTCGCCGCGATGAAGGGCGTAGCCCAGCCGCCCGAATTTCATCCCGAAGGCGATGTCTGGACCCACACACTGATCATGTTGGAAGGCCTCCATGCGCCCACGCCCACGCTCGCACTCGGCGTTTTGCTGCACGACGTCGGCAAACCAGGTACGTTTCGCATCGCCGGCCGCATCCGCTTCGACGGTCACGTCGAGCTGGGCGAGCGCATCGCGCGGGACATCCTCAACCGCCTGCGCTTCTCCAACGCGGAGATCGAACAGGTGATCGCTCTCATCGCCAATCACATGCGCTTCACGCACGTCCACCAGATGCGCGAGAGCACGCTCAAGCGCATGCTGCGGCTGGATCGGTTCGAAGAGCACCTGGAACTGCACCGCCTGGACTGCACCTCCAGCCACGGCCATCTGGACAACTATGAGTTCGCCAGGGCAAAGTTCGGAGCCTCGCCGCCCGAGGAACTGCGCCCGCCGCGCCTGCTCACCGGCGACGATCTGATCCAAGCCGGCTACCGTCCCGGACCCGAGTTCTCCCGCATGCTGGAACTCGTCGAAGATGCGCAGCTCGAATCCCGCATCCAAACCAAGTCCGACGCCCTCGAACTGGTGCGCTTCACCTTCGGCCCGCCCGCCGTAGCGCGCAATTAAGTACCCTAAGGGCATGGGCGCCGCTACCCTCCTCTCGGTGGCCGAGTATCTGTCCACCAATTACGACCCGGACTGCGACTACGTAGACGGCCGAATCGTGGAGCGGAACTTGGGAGAGAGAACACACGGGAGAATTCAGCGGAAGCTGATTGTTTATTTCGACACCCACTCCGAGGAATTCGGAATCGAGGTACTACCCGAACAGCGTGTCCAGGTGAGCCCCACGCGCTTTCGCACACCGGACGTTACCGTAGTGAAGAAGTCGCAACCGCAAGGAGAGATCTTCAGGTTGCCCCCTCACCTCTGCATTGAAATCCTCTCTAAAGACGACACCATGGAGGACATGCAGGAGCGAATCGACGACTACCTCCGCTTTGGCGTCCCCTACGTCTGGATCATTAGCCCGCGCCTCCGGAAAGGCTACGTCGTCACCAAGGCCGGCATGGTCGAAGCCGAATCCGGCGTCCTCCAGACCCAGGACCTGAGCCTTCCCGTCGCAGCGCTGTTCGACTAGACCAGCCACCAGCCACCAGCCCCTCTGCTACACTTTCACCGTGTCCGCTCCCGCATCGAAGCAAGCGTACTCGCGGGATGAAGTTCGACGGCTGCTCGGCGTATCGAACCGCCAGCTGCAGAGTTGGGAACAGCAGAACTTCCTCTCCGCCGGCGCGTCGTTCACGTTTTCCGACATCCTCGCGCTGCGGACCCTGGTTGGATTGCGCAAGAACAAAGTCCCGGCCGCTCAAATCCGTAAGGCGGTGGCGGCTGTGCGCGCGCGCTTGCGCGACGTCGAAAATCCGCTCACCGAACTGAAGATCTTCGCGCACGGCAAGAAGATCCAGGTCCAGTTCGCCGGGCAAAGAATGGAGCCCATCTCCGGCCAGTTGCTGCTGGACTTCGACGAAGCCGAGATCAGCAAGCTGCTGTCATTCCCCGGACAGGCTGCCGAAGCAAAAACGCCAAAGCCGCATAAAGCCCGCCGCGAAGCCGAGGTCTGGTTTGAAAAAGGTCTGGAGCTGGAACAGGCGGGCGCACCGGTGGAGGACGTGATCGCCGCTTACCGCAAAGCCGCCGAGGTCGACCCGAATTCCGCTGGAGCCCTGGTGAACTTGGGAACGGTCTACTTCAACGCGCGCGACTGGCGTGAAGCCGAACGCTATTACGCCAAAGCCGTCGAAGTGGATCCCGACTACGCGCTCGCCCATTTCAACCTGGGCAATCTTTACGACGAGCGAGGCAACCGGCAACAGGCTCTGTCGCACTACCTGGCAGCGCTGCGCATCCAGCCCAGCTACGCCGACGCACACTATAACGTCGCCCTGCTCTACCAGTCCGCCGGCCAGCAGCTCAAGGCGGTCCACCACTGGAAGTTGTACTTGAAGCTCGATCCCAACAGCGCCTGGGCCGCCATCGCGCGCCGCGAATTGGCCAAGCTCAAAGAATCGACCATCGTGCAGCGCCCCAAGGACTGAGCCACGACCGTGAGGGAGCGGTTACTTCAACGTCTCCAAGAACCAATCCCGCGCTAGCGTCGCCGCCTTCTTCAGCGTGCCCGGCTCTTCAAACAAGTGGCTAGCGCCCGGCACGATCCGCAGTTCCTTGCGGCAGCGCATCCGTGCCATGGCCTCGCGGTTCAGCTCGAGCACGACATGATCGTCTCCGCCGACAATCAGCAGTGTAGGCGCTTGCACCCGCCCAAGAGCCGCGCCCGCAAGATCCGGCCGCCCTCCGCGCGAAACAACGGATTCGACCAGATGCGGTGATTGTGCGGCCGCAAGCAGAGCCGCGCCTGCTCCCGTGCTCGCGCCGAAGTGTCCCAGCTTCAAGCCGGTGACCTCGGGATGCCGCCCCAGCCATTCGCTGATTTTGACCAGCCGCTTCGCCAGAAATGGAATGTCGAACCGCAATTGCGCGGTCTGCAGATCCACTTCCTGCTCGTCGGCGGTGAGCAAGTCGATTAGTAGCGTCGCCAGCCTGCCCTCGTTCAGCAGGTCGGCCACATAGCGGTTGCGCGGGCTGTGACGCGAACTTCCGCTGCCATGCGCGAACAGCACCACGCCCGACGCAGCCGTCGGCACGCTCAGATAGCCCTCCAACTCCACTTGCTCCACCTGCACCGTGACGGGCTGATGTTCAATCGCCTGCCCCACGCTTCCCAGACTAACTCCTGCTTGGCCCATGGATCCTCCTTACGCACGCCTGGTTCAATGCGACGGCGCCGGTTGCGCCGCAGCCTCCAGCAAGCTCCTCACTTCCGCATCGCTGGTCTGCCCGAATCTCTCGTACCACACGCCCACGGCGTAGAACATTTCAGGCGTGTCTACGCAAACCACTTCGTCGGCTTCCCGGCGCAAGCGCTCGACCGAGTCGGGCGCCGCGACCGGCACGGCGACGACGATTCGCGCTGGATGACTCTGCCGCAGAGCTTGGACCGCCGCACGCATTGTAGATCCGGTGGCCAGCCCATCGTCCACCACGATCACCGTGCGGCCCGCTAGTGACGGAAACGCAGCATCGCCGCGATACTCACGCTGCTGCCGCTTCACTTCCCGCATCTCGGCGGCTGCGGCAGAGTCAATCACAGTAGAAGAAATCCCCAACCCACGGATCACCTCCGCATTCAAAACGCGCACCCCCTCGCCACCGACAGCGCCCATCGCCAGTTCCTCATGGCCGGGGACGCCGAGCTTGCGCACGACGAACACGTCCAGGGGCACATGCAATGCTTGGGCCACCTCGAAGGCCACCGGGACGCCGCCCCGCGGCAGCCCCAGCACCAGCACGCTCGGATCGTCCCCGTATGCCTGCAGCTTCTTCGCTAACTGCCTTCCGGCGTCTCTCCGATCCTGGAACATGAAAAGCCCCTTTGTGTTGTGCAACCGGACCGCCATCTTCGGCGAGTTGCCTTCTACCCCAAGTGTATCCGCAGTGTATTCTATGCCTAGAGGACATTTTGAGTCGCATTGGTCTAGCTTTCCGTAGTTTCTTCGCGATCTTATTTACCGGAAAACTTCCGGGTGAGATTGCACAGGCGCTTGGGTTAAACCAGGCCAGGCCGCAACCCGCCGCACCGAAACCCGCCGCCGTTCCGCAGGCTGGCCCTTCTGACGGAGCCCTGCAAATGCTTGGCATCCTCCAGCGCGACGCCCGCTTGATTGACTTTTTGATGGAAGACATCAGCGCTTACTCCGACGACCAGGTTGGCGCCGCCGTGCGGAACCTGCACGAGCAGAGCCGGGAGGCGCTCAACCGTTATCTGCGCCTGGCCCCGGTCATCGACGGGGTGGAAGGAACGTTTACCAAAATCGAGGCCAACGCCCAGACCACCGTGAAACTCCTCGGCAACGTGCCCGCCAGCGGCAAAGCGCCGGGCGGCCTGCTGCGCCACAAAGGTTGGCGAGCGGAGAAAATCGATCTGCCACCCATCGCGCCGGGCGCCAGCGCTTCCGTCATCGCCCCGGCCGAAGTGGAAGTCGAGTAGCGCCGGATGAACGTCGGCATCGACCTCGGCACCACCAACTCCGCGCTCGCTTACGTCGAAAAAGTCCAAGGCGAACTGCCCGATTACCCGGAAGTAAAGGTCCTGCAAATTCCCCAGTACACCGCGCCCGGCCAGATTGAGCCGCGCCGCACGCTGCCGTCGTTCCTCTTTCTCGGCGATCAGACTTACGTCGGCGCATACGCCCGCGAACAGGGCGCGCTGGTGCCGACCAAATCGGTTCATTCGGCCAAATCCTGGCTGTCGAACCCCGAAGTCGATCGCACGGCTAAGATTCTGCCCTGGGACGCCCAAGAAGCCGGCCGCGTTCTTTCGCCGGTCGAAGTCTCCATGGCCGTCCTGGCCCACATCCGCGATGCCTGGAATCAAACCCATCCGAACGATCCGCTGGCTAACCAGGACATCGTTCTGACCGTGCCGGCCTCGTTTGACGAAGAAGCCCGGGAGCTCACCGTCCAGGCCGCCCGCGACGCCGGGATCGAAAAACTGACCTTGGTCGAAGAACCGGCGGCGGCATTCTACTCCTGGATCGCCAACCACCTCGCACAATCGCAGAAAAGCCTCTTCGACGGCCAGCTCGTTTTGGTTTGCGACGTCGGCGGCGGCACCAGCGACTTCACCTTGATTCGCGTGAATCGCGACGGCGACCGAATCGAGTTCACTCGCACCGCCGTCGGCAAGCACCTGCTGCTCGGCGGCGACAACCTAGATTTGACTTTAGCTTGGCTTGTGGAAGCTAAACTAGGGACTCAACTTTCCATTCGCCAACGCAGCGCCCTGCGACGCCAGTGCGCGGCAGCCAAAGAGCGCATGCTGGCCGATCAGAATCTCAAAAGCGTCGAGATCACGGTCCTCGGGGCCGGGTCGTCGCTCGTGGGCGGCACGCTCAAGACGGAGATCCTGCGTGAAGAAGCGCTCGAACTCACGTTGGAAGGCTTCCTCCCCTTTTGTGATATTCACGACAAACCCGCCGAAGAGAAACGCAGTCTTTTCCGCGAGTTAGGCCTGCCCTACGTCTCCGACCCAGCGGTCACCCGCCACTTGGCTTCGTTTTTGTCGTCGAACGAAGATGCCAAACCGGACGCTGTGTTGTTCAACGGCGGCTTCTTCATCCCAGATATTTGCCAGCAGCGCGTCGCCGACGTCATGGAACGCTGGTACGGCCGACGGCCTCTGATCCTCGAAAACCGTGACCTCGACTTGGCTGTAGCAGTCGGCGCGGCCTACTATTCCTATGTAAAGGCGACCGGCGCCGGGCTATTGGTCCGAGGCGGCCTGCCGCGCTCCTACTATGTCGGCATCGGCGATAACCAGGCGGTTTGCCTCGTGCCGCGCGGCGCCGAAGAGGGGCAAACACTGGAACTCGACAGCCAGGACCTGCATCTGGTTGCGAACAAACCCGTCTCCTTCCGGCTGTACAGCTCGCTGACGCGCGTCGATGACCAAATCGGTCAGGTTTTGCCCGATGCCCAGGCCGCTGACCTGCACCTCCACGCGCCGCTGAACGCGGTCATCCGCTTCGGCAAAACGGGCGAGCGTCTGGTTCCGGTGAAGCTGCGGGCGCACTTGACCGAAGTCGGCACGCTCGAAGTCTGGGCCGATTCCAAGATCAGCGAACACCAGTGGCGACTCCAATTCGAACTGCGCAAGACCGTGACGGCGCGCGCATCCAAACCGGCCGCCGTCGTCAGCGACGAAGCCCTGGAACAAGCCGAAGCGTTGCTGAACGCTACGTTTCGCGACACTACCCTGGCGCCAGAGGAATTACCTGGCAAGCTGGAACAAACCCTGGCGCTGGGCCGTAACTCATGGCCTAGCAGCGCGATCCGCCGTTTTTCTGATCGAATGCTCGAACTCGCTGAGGGTCGCCGAAAATCCGCCGCCCTGGAACTGCGATGGCTCAACCTCTGCGGCTTCTGCCTCCGTCCCGGCTTCGGATTCCCAGGCGACGAGTTTCGCATCGAGCAAGCGCGCCGCATCTACGCTTCCGGTATTCAGTTCGCCAATCAAGTTCAGAACGAAATCGATTGGTGGATCTTCTGGGGGCGCGTCGCCGGCGGCCTGAACAAGAACCAGCAGGTGGACATTTTCCAGCGGCTTTCGCCCGTCCTGCTGCCGCGCGGCCAGAAACGCCCGCGTGTCAACAACAGCCTGGTGCGCGAGATGTGGCGGGCGGCCGCGAGCCTGGAACTGCTCCCGTTGCAAACCAAGACCCAGCTCGGCGACGCGTTAATCGCACTGGCCAAGAAAGGCGAGATGCTGGAGACCGCGCTCTGGTGCCTGTCGCGCATCGGCGCGCGGAAACTATTCTACGGCCCCATCAACCAAGTGCTTCCGGCCGCGACCGCCACGCGCTGGGCGGAGGCCCTGCTGAAGATCCCCAAGACCGAAGACGCCGTGGTAGCAATCGCCCGCCGCACCGGCGATTCGACGCGCGACCTCGCCCCCGCCACCATCGACCTGGTTCGCCGCAAGATCCCTGAAGCGCTGCATCCGGCGCTGGAAGGCGAAGTGGAAGAGGACCTTGGCAAAGTGTTCGGCGAAGAGCTGCCGTCGGGCCTGGTGGCAGCGGCGTTGTGAACGAGGACTCCATTACCGCCAAACTGCGGCGGAAAGCCCCGTTGATCGGCGACGATTGCGCCGTGGTCCGCTCTCCCACGCGCCGCGATCTGCTGTTCACTACCGACTTCAGCATCGAAGGCGTTCACTTCACGCGGAACTCCACCGCGGAGGACATCGGCTATCGCGCCCTCGCGCGTGGCGTGAGCGACATCGCAGCCATGGGCGGAACGCCGCTTTACTGCCTGGTTTCGCTCGCGCTCGCCCCTTGGACCGATCAGGCCTGGATCGATGGCTTTTATCGGGGCATCCATAGATTGCTCCGTAAGGTGAACGCCTCCCTCGCCGGCGGCGACATCTCGCACGCCAAACAGCTCGTCTGCGACGTGATGGTCTGCGGCTCCATCGCGCGCGGCAAGGCGCTGCTGCGCTCGGGAGCCAAGCCGGGCGATTCAATCTACGTCTCCGGACCGCTGGGCGGGTGGCGGCATAAAGGCGTCATCCAGCCGCGCTTGGAAGAAGGCCGCGCGCTGGTCGGCCGAGCGCACTCCTGCATGGACATCAGCGACGGCCTGGCGCTCGATCTGCACCGTCTCTGTTTTGCCTCAGGAGTCGCCGCCGAATTGGACTTCGTTCCGCTGCTGCCCGGCGCGACTCTCGACCACGCGCTCCACGACGGCGAAGATTACGAACTGCTCTACACCGCCCCTCCCCGCACCCGTGTCCCCGGCATTCGGATCGGTAACATCACGAAAGGCAAGCCGGGCGCCCTCCGATACCGCGGCGCGCCGCTGGCACCCGTTGGCTATGACCACATCCAACATCGTTCTTGACTTGATCGAAGCCTTCCGCCGCTCGAAAACCATGTTCGCGGCCGTGAAGCTCGGCATCTTCGACGGCAAGCGCCCCAACGGCTACAAGGAACTTAATCGTTTGCTCGACGCCTGCGTCGCGCTGGAGCTGCTCGAAAAGCAGGGCGACACCTACGTGAACACGCCCGTCGCCGACAAGTTCCTGCGATCCGGCAGCCCCGACTCGATCACCGGCTACATCAACTACTCCAACGATGCCCTCTACCAGATGTTCGGCCACTTGGAAGACGCCATCCGCGAAGGCACCCCGCGCTGGAAGCAGACCTTCGGCATCGAGGGCGGCATCTTTTCCGGCTTCTTCAAAACCGAAGAAGGCAGGCGCGAGTTCCTGAAGGGCATGCACGGCTTCGGTCGCATCAGCTCGCCCGAAGTGGTGAAGGCGTTCGATCTCAGCCGCTTTCATCGCCTGGTGGATCTCGGCGGCGCGAGCGGTCATCTGGCCGAAGCCGCGCGCGAGCGTTATCCGCGCCTCGAAACCGCAGTGTTCGATCTGCCTTCGGTCGCCGCGATTTATCCCGGCACCATCGCGGGCGACTTCTTCACCGATCCCCTGCCCCCGGCCGACCTCTACACGCTGGGCCGCATCCTGCACGATTGGTCCGACGACAAGTGCGCGCTGCTGCTGGCCAGGATCTACGCGGCGCTTCCCGCGGGCGGCGGCCTGCTGATCGCCGAAAAGCTGCTGGAGCCCCACTACGTTTCGGCACACATGCAGTCGCTCAATATGCTGGTGGCTGCGGAAGGCCGCGAGCGTTCCGCGGCCGAGTACGCTGCGCTGCTCCGCACGGCCGGTTTCAGCGACGTCCAAAGCCGCGTGACCGGCGCGCCAGTCGACGCTACGCTGGCCTTAAAGTAAATCGCCCGCCGCAACCGGATGCTGGATTGCCACCGGCCGCTCACTATCCTGATACGCCAGCGCGCCAATGTAGTCGGGGGCGGGAACGAAATCGTGCATGGTCCAGCAGCGCGCCGCTTCCGCACTCCCGTCCAGTTCCAACAACTGCGCCGCAACGCCCGGCCTGAGCGTCACGCGGAAACTGTCCAGCGGCACGGCAAAGCCATCGCCCACCGCCTTGATGTAAGCCTCCTTGCGCGTCCAGCAATTGAAAAAGCCCTGGGATCGGACCGCTTCCGGCAGTGCCATCAATTCCGCGGTCTCTCCGGCCGCAAAGAACCGCTCGGCGACCTTCTCCAAATCCGCGACTCGTCGGATGTGCTCGACATCCACGCCCAGCTCGCAGCCCTCTGTCACCGCAATCACGGCCAGCTCCCCCGAATTGGACGCGTTGAATCGCAGCCTGGACGCCGCGTCGGCCACCGAGGGCTTGCCCTTTGTCCCATACGAAAATCGGACGTCTGATGGCGCTCCACCCAGATATCCGCCCAGCAGCGCCCGCAGCGCCGCCCGCCCCAGCGCGTACGCCCGCCGATGCTTCTCGAACTTGAAGCGCTCCGCGCGCGCCACTTCATCCGGCGCGAGCCAGCCGTACATGGCCCCGAACTGATCGTCGGCCGCTTCCAAGCGGACGGTCCACACGTGGACTTCCCGTTCGCCGAGCCGGTAACACCGCATACACCAAAGGTACAATAGCGTTGGTGGCCACCCTTACCTTCGAGCAAGCGCGCCAGTGTGTTGTTTCCAAGGTGACGGAGGCCCGCGTGAGCCCGCGCACCGAGCCGGTCAGCCTGTCCGAAGCGGCGGGACGAGTGCTTGCCGAACCAATTTCGGCCGACCGCGACTACCCCACCGTCTCCCGCTCCGCCCGCGACGGATTTGCCGTCCGCGCCGCCGATCTTCCGGGCGAGTTCGTCATCATTGGCGAAGTGCGCGCGGGCGAATCTTTCGCTGGCGAAGTGCAGCCGGGCCAGGCGGTCGAAATCATGACCGGAGCTCCCGTGCCTTCCGGCGCCGATTGCGTCGTGATGATAGAACATTGCACCGTAGCCGGCGAGCGCGTTCACGTACCGCGCACGCTGCAGTTGGGCGAAAACATCAGCGCCCTCGCTTCGCAGGCGCGCAAGGACGAAGTTGTGCTGGAGCCGGGCCGGCGGCTGGGCTTCGCCGAAATCGCGCTGCTCGCCACGGTGGGCGTTTCGAGCGTCAATGTCTTCGCGCGGCCGCAGGTGGCCATCATCGCTACCGGTGATGAAATCGTTGCAGTCGACGAGACCCCGCTGGAATATCAAATCCGCAATTCCAACGTCGAGTCCCTGACGGTCCAAGTGACGCGCGCGGGCGGCTGCCCTCAGATGCTCCCCGTCGCCAAGGACCTGTACGACTCCACGCGCGAACTGATCGAACGCGGACTGCGCTTCGACATGCTGGTGCTCTCCGGCGGCGTCTCGGCCGGCAAATACGACATCGTGGAGCGCGTGCTGGCCGATCTAGGCGCCGAGTTTTACTTCGACCGCGTCCTCATTATGCCCGGCCAGCCTCTGGTCTTCGGCCGCGCGCAGGGCAAATTCTTCTTCGGCCTGCCCGGCAACCCCGCGTCGACCATGGTCACCTTCGAAATTTTTGCCCGCGCCGCCGTCGAGCTGCTCGCAGGCCAAAGAGATCCCATGCTGCCGCTGACCTGGACCCGCCTCGCTACCGGCTTCCGCCAGAAAACCGGCCTCACGCGCTTTCTGCCGGCCCAGCTCAGCGCCGACGGCTCCCAAATCACGCCCCTGCCGTGGCAAGGCTCGGGCGACGTTCCGGCGCTGGCCCGCGCCAACGCTTTCCTGGTGACCGAGCCCGGCCGCGAAAGCTGGGCGGCAGGCGATTGGATTCGGGTCCTGTTAAGATAAGCGACTTTGAAATACGAATCATGAAAAAGAAGCTCAGCCATTACGATGAAGCCGGCGTGGCTCGCATGGTGGACATCTCCACCAAGGCGCCCACCAAGCGTACCGCTCGCGCGCATGCCCTGGTGCGGATGCGCCCGGAAGTGATCGCGCAGCTGCCGCACAATCCCAAGGGCAATCCGCTAGAAATCGCGCGTGTGGCCGGCATCTCGGCGGCGAAGAGAACCTCCGAGCTGATACCCCTCTGCCATCCGCTGATGCTTTCGCACGTCGACGTGGAGGTACAGGTGGAAACAGACGGTATTCGCATTACCTCGAGCGTTGCCACCACCGGCGCCACCGGCGTCGAAATGGAGGCGCTCACCGCCGCCGCGGTCGCCGCCCTCACCGTTTACGACATGACCAAGGCCCTCGACAAAGGCATCGAGATTCAGGATCTGTATCTGCTCGAAAAGAGCGGCGGCAAAAGTGGGGACTACAAGCGTCCATGATCCAGGTGGCCGTGATCACCGTGAGCGATTCCGCGGTTGCCGGCACGCGTGAGGACCGCTCCGGCCCGGCGCTTTCGGAACGCGTCGCCGCTTTGGGTTGGTCGATTCACACCCGGGAGCTGGTTCCTGACGAACCGGACCAGATCGCGGCCAAGCTTCGCCAGCTCGCCGATTCCGGACACCTTGCGGTGATCCTTACCACCGGCGGAACGGGCGTCGCATTGCGAGATGTCACGCCCGAAGCAACCCGCGGCGTGATCGAGCGCGAGATCCCCGGCTTGGCCGAGCTGATGCGATCCGAAGGCCGCAGGTTCACGCCTTTGTCCGTTCTCTCGCGCGGGATCGCTGGTGTGCGCGGCCGCACCATGATCGTCAATCTGCCGGGATCGCCCAAAGGCGCCGTCCAGTCCTTCGATGCAATCGCACAACTCATTCCGCACGTCGTGGATCTATTAGAGGGCAGGACCAGTCACGGGGATGTGCCACACTAAATATATGAGGAAGATTTTGATCTTCTTGGCGTGCAGCGCCGCGTTCTCGCAGGCCCCGGGAACGCTCGATCCTTCCAAAGAACCCCAGGCAGTGATCCGCGAGAACGTCAACGTCGTGATCGCGCCCACCACCGTGCGGGACCGGTCCGGCAGCCTGGTTGACGGCCTTCAGCTGCAGGACTTCCAACTGTACGACAACAACAAACTGCAGCGCATCACCGCCGATGTCCGCGATGAGCAGCTGTCGCTGGTTGTCGCCGTGCAGCGCAGTTCCAACCTGACCGAGTCACTCCCGAAGATCCAGCGGATCGGGCCGCTGCTCAGCGCCTTGGTCGCCGGCGAAGGAAGCGAGGTCGCCGTAGTGAGCTTCGACCATCGTATCGAGGTGGTGCAGGACTTCACCAACGAAGCCACCAAGATCAACCAGGCGATGCAGAAGCTGACGCCCGGCAGTTCGAATCACGCCGTAGTGGATGCCGTGTCCACATCCGTCCGCATGCTGCAACGGCGGCCCAGAGACCACCGCAAGGTGCTGCTGCTGATCTCGGAAAAGCGCGATCGCGGAAGCGAACTGCACCTCCGCGACGCTCTGGAGCAGGCTCAGTTCGCCAACATCGTCATCTACTCGCTGGATATCTCGACGATCGTGGCCGCGTTGACCGACAAGGGCATGCCGCCACCGCCGCCGCCGATCCCGGTCACCGCACAGCACATGCCGGCCGGCGCCGCAGTTACGCCTACCACCGTCGATCAGAACTACTACTTGGGTAACTATATTCCCGTCTTCGTGGATATCTTCAAAGCCGTAAAGAGCGTCTTCGTGGACGACACGCTGGACGTGTTTACGCGCTATACCGGCGGCAAGGAGTATTCGTTTATCAGTGACCGAAGCCTGGAGCGGGCCGTCACGGAAATCGGCGAAGAGCTTCACAGCCAATACCTGCTGAGCTATTCACCCAACAACCAAAACGAAGGCGGATTCCACGAAATCAAAGTGGTTGTGAATCGCTCCGGCCTGGAAATTCGCACGCGCCCGGGATACTGGGTAGCGGCCCGGCCCAATTAGCTCGAGCGGAATCCCATTGCGGCGAAGCTGACCACGCTCTGCTCGTCGATGTTCCACTGCTGGTAGCGATGCAGCGCGCCGCGAGCCTGCGGAACGGTCTTCAAGAACGTGTAGATCGGCGAGGAGCCGCACCATTTCAGATCGTCGCGGTTCTGCTGGACCAGTTCCCAGAAGCCCTGCGAGTCGCCCTCGCTCATGCGCTCAATGCGCGACCGGTCCCGTACGGCTACGGCCAGCATTTCGCCCTCGTCCGCCTTGGCGGTTAGCTGATCACCATAGCGGCGACCCATGTGCGCCATGTCCACGCCCAGTACAAAGAACAGCTTCTTCGCTTCCCGGGCGGCGATGTTGCCCAGGCTGTCGAAAAACCGCTGCACGTCCGGATTGTCCTCCGGCTTGCCGCCTTCAAAGATGCTGCGCGCGAACGAGCCGCACAGAATCGGGAGAATGCGAATGTTCGGACCGAAGAGATGCTGGAGGAACAGCACTTGAAACTCGATGGAGTGCTCGACGGCGTGGCAATAATCTTCCATCCGCACGGCACCGGGCGCGGCCTGCTCCAGTTCATTCACCAGTGCGAGGTCGGTGAGGGCTTCGCCGAACGGCGTCGCAAACGGTTTTCTCGTCAAACCGAAGCGGTCCGGCTCGCCGTAGTGCGAGGTCCCCAAGACGACGAAGGTCCGTTCGCCGAGCGACGCCGGAAGTGTCGCGTAGGCATCCCGATAGGATTCCCAGCCGCCAAACGGGCTGACGTGCGGCGCCGCAATGGCGATTTGCGAATCCTCAGCGCCCGCGGGCTGCGCGTTCTGCAGGAACTCGTCCAAAGCTTTTTTGGCTTCCTCGGCAGTGTCCGGATAAGCCGAACCGGAATGGGCGGCCTCGCGACGCGGCGCTGCCGTGAATTCGCTGACGCGCGCCTCGCGCATGGCTTCGAAGTGCTCGTCCTCCAGGAACCCGGACTGGCTGAGCGTATCGTACAAATGCTTTTCCAATTCGCCGATCTGGATCTCGCCAGTCAGCCGCACCAGGCTGGCGCGAAGATCCAGTACCGTCTGATCCCCGTCGAAGCACGCTAAGGCCGGCACCAGTTGCGGCGGGATAAGCAGCATGGCGTCCGAGAATTTGAACGGATCGCGGATCAGCAGACCGGGATGCTGCGGGTCCGGCGAGGGCATGAAATCCAGGCCCAGCCGCAGGCGGGGAAGTTGGTCAGACACTACAACCACTATCGCATGGCGGCTATGATCTTCTAGCGCGCGATAATAGCGTTATGAGAAAATTCTCAGGGCCGGAGCTGAAAGCGGCTCTCGACGCGCTGCCCGGCTGGAGCGTGGTGGCGGGAAAACTCCACAAGGAGTATAAATTCGCCGACTTCATTCACGCCTTCGGCTTCATGGCCACAGCGGCCTTGGCGATCGAGAAAATGAACCATCATCCGGAATGGTTCAACGTCTACAACCGCGTGACGGTGGACCTGACCACGCACGACGCCCAGGGCATTACTTCCAAGGACGCCGATCTGGCTAAGCTGCTGGACGAAACAGCGAAAAGGCTGCAATGAAACTCCTCCTCGCTCTCGCCGGCGCAGCGTGCCTCTGTGCACAGCAGCCGTTCTCCGGCGGACCCAGCATCGAACAGGCGGTCGAGCAGGCCGTCCACGACGGATTGATCCCCGGGGCGGTGGTTGTGATCGGTCACGATGGGAAGGTCGTTTTCCGAAAAGCCTACGGCGAGCGGGCGCTGGTGCCGCACCGCGAGACAATGACCGTGGATACGATCTTCGACGCCGCCTCGCTGACCAAGGTGTTGGCCACCACGCCGTCGATTATGAAATTGTTTGAACAGGGGAAAATCCGGTTAAACGACCCTGTCACGAAATATCTGCCGGAATTTCAGGGCGGCCACAGCGAAATCACCATTCGTAATTTGATGACTCATTTTTCAGGGCTGCGGCCGGACCTCGACATTAAGCCCGCCTGGAGCGGTTATGAGACCGGAATTCAACGCGCCTTGATCGACGAGCCACGCAACCCGCCCGGAGTCCGGTTCGTCTACAGCGATATCAATTTCGTTCTGCTGGGCGAGATCGTACACCGGCTGAGCGGCAAGATGCTGAATGACTACGCCCGGGAAAACGTCTTCGAGCCGCTGGGCATGCACGAAACGATGTTTCTGCCGCCGGCCTCGCTCAAGCCGCGGATCGCACCCACGGAAATCGATCCCGCCACCGGGCTGCCTTTCCGGGGCGTGGTGCACGACGACACGTCGCGCTATATGGGCGGTGTCGCCGGAAATGCCGGCGTGTTCACCACCGCCGACGACCTGTCCAAGTACGCGCAGATGATGTTGAACATGGGCCAACTCAACGGCGTGCGGCTGTTCAGCGCCGCGACGGTGCAGAAGTTCACTTCGCCGAATTCGCCGGCCGATCAGCCGATTCTGCGGGGCCTGGGATGGGACATTGACTCGACGTATTCCAGCAATCGCGGCGATTTGTTCCCCATCGGCTCCTACGGTCACACCGGATTTACCGGGACTTCTTTGTGGATCGATCCGTATAGCCAGACCTATGTCATCCTGCTGACCAACATCGTCCATCCTCACCGCGGCCACTCGCTCACATCACTGCGGAGCCGCATCGCCACCGTCGTGGCGGCCTCTTATGGAATCTCCGGCCCGAGCGTGAAGCTCACCGGATACAACGAGACCATCGTCGGGCCGGGCTTGCCGCGTGAAATCGCGCCGAAGAGCGCTGTGCTGACAGGCCTGGATGTGTTGGCCAAAGAAGATTTCGCTTCTCTGCGCGGCAAACGCATCGGGCTGATTACGAATCAGACGGGAATTAGCCGCGATGGCCGGCGCAACGTGGATCTAATGCTGGCGGCTGGCATCAAAGTGACGGCTCTGTTTTCCCCGGAGCACGGTCTGGCTGGCGCCGAAGATCAATCTGACATTGCAGACGGCAAGGATACGGCCACCGGTTTGCCCGTTTTCAGCCTCTATCGCGGCTCGACGAAGAAAATTCAGCCGGAAATGCTTAAGAACGTGGACGCCTTGGTCTTCGACATCCAGGACGCGGGTGCGCGCTTCTACACGTATTCCTGCACGATGCTCTACAGCATGGAGGCAGCCGCACGCGAGCACCGAAGCTTCTACGTGCTGGACCGGCCGAACCCCGTCACCGGCGTGCACGTGGAAGGGCCCATCCTCGATCCGGATCTGGAGTCATTTACGGGCTGTTTTGCGGTGCCGATCCGCCACGGGATGACGTTGGGCGAACTGGCGAAAATGGCCAAGGGCGAGCGTAAGCTGGGGGTGGATTTGCGCGTGATTCCCGTGCAGGGATGGGATCGGGGCGACTGGTTTGACTCCACGGGCCTGGAGTGGGTGGACCCCTCGCCTAATCTGCGCAGCCTCAATGCCGCCACGCTCTACCCGGGCGTCGCGATGCTGGAGGCCACTCCCAATTATTCCGTGGGCCGGGGCACCGATGCGCCGTTCGAGCAGATTGGCGCGGATTGGATTCACGGCCGGGAACTGGCTGAATTCCTGAACGGCCGCTTCATTCCCGGAGTGCGGGTTTATCCCACCCGATTCCGGCCTTCCAGCGGGCCATTCGCCGCAAAGACGGTGGAGGGAGTGCGTTTCGTTGTCACCAATCGCGACGACTTCGACAGCGTCCGGTTCGGCCTGGAGCTAGGCCACGCTCTTTCCAAGCTTTACCCCGGCCGGATTGCCTGGGGCGCGAACCGCTTTCTGATTGGGAATCAGGATGTCCTGGAGGCAATGAAGGAAGGACAGGACCCGCGGACGGTCGTGCAGAGTATGCAGGATTCCCTCGCCGCCTTTGTTCAGCGGCGAGAGAAGTACCTTCTGTATCCTTGAAGCGCGCTCAAGCTGCCGCTACTTTGGTGTTTCCCTTCGAGTCTTTCGGACGATTCTTGCTACCGGGCGGTCTACCGCGCCGCTTGATCTGGGCCATCCAAGCTGGCGGGCGGCCACGTCGCCGTCCACGGCCTCGCGCGAGCCGTTCCAAGGTCATGATTGCTTCTTCAATCTGTTCACGCTCGACCCTTAGTTCGGCCAGCATCTTGTTGATATCCATTCGCCACTCTCCCCAAACGTTTTTTAGTGTTCGAAAGCTCATTCTGTTCTGAAAAGCGAACAGAACATCAGAATCTTATTGATTCTGCTTAGACTTTTTTACCGCATTCCACTCAATATTTCAAGTGCCTTGTTCGGTAAGCCGAACAAAAAAACGGTCGCCGTGCGGGGTTATCCGGTACTAGCCCTTTAGGATCACTAACAGATCAAACGGCGGCTCTGCGGCGTTTCCAGACGAAATAGAAGGGAACGCCGGCCGCAATTAGGACCAACCCTAGGAGCGACTCGCGGGGCGAGGCCTGCAGGGTGGAGACAACCAAACCTGCGATCCCCAGCACGAAAACGATTGGAACCACGGGATAGCCCAGCGTTCTGTAGGGCCTCGGCAGGTCAGGGCGCTTCTTACGCAAAATGATGACCGCCGCGGTAGCCATGCCGTACAAAATGACGCTGGCGAAAATCACGTAAGTATATAGTTGATCGTACCGGCCGCTCAGCACCAGCATGGAGGCCCACCCGCTGAGCAGCAGGATGGACACGCTGGGGGTGCGGTGCCGGGGATGAACGAACGCCACCCGCCGGAAGAAGAAACCATCCCGAGCCATGGCAAAAGGCACCCGAGACCCGGAGAGGATAGAGCCGTTCAACGCGGCGAAAATCGAGATCATCGCGGCGACACTGACAGCCGCGGCGCCCGGCGCGCCCAGAATCCCTCGCATCATTTCGGAGGCTACTCGGTTTGTAGACGCAACAGCGGCCGCAGGCAATACATAAAAGTAGGCCAGATTGGCCAAAAGGTAGATCCCGATAACGGCCAATGTTCCGGCGATGAGCGCCAGTGGCAAGTTGCGCTGCGGCCGCCGCACCTCGGAAGCCACCATCGCGACGTTATTCCAGCCATCGTAAGCCCAAAGGGCCGCTACCAGCGCCGCGAAGAAACCGGCCAGCCCGCCTGGCGCGGGGATCGACGCGCGGTAATTGGCTGTCGCACCGTGTCCGCTTCCCAGACCAATCAGGATGATTCCAGCAATCAACCCTACCTTGACGAGGGTCGCCGCGACCTGGAGGTTGCCCCCGGCGCGCACGCCGAAATAATTGATCAACGCCAACACAGCGATGACGCCGATAGCCAGCAATTGGCCGTAGCGAATCTCGAGCGGCCGGCCTCCGTCGCCCAGCGGCAGGGGCACGATAGTCCAAATCTGGCCAAGCTCCGGGCGAAAATTGGCGAGGTAAATAAAGAAACCTGTGGCAAGCGTGGCAATCGATCCGCTTTTGGCCACCCAGGTCTGCGTCCAGCCGTAGAGGAAGCCCCAGAGCGGGCCGTAAGCTTCTCTGAGATAAACGTATTCGCCGCCGGCTTCGGGCATAGCAGCAGCCAATTCGGCGTAGCTGAGCGCGCCAAATAACGACAGCAGGCCGCCGGTGATCCAGACGCCAAACACTTTGAGCGGCGAGCCGACACTCTGCACCATGTTGGTCGGCACCAGGAAAATACCGCTGCCAATCACCGTGCCAACCACGATGGCGGCGGCGCTCCAGATTTCCAGCTCGCGCTTCAGAACGATCTGTTCGACGGCTGGTTTTCCGATCATTGGGGCGATTCCCGGAGCGCCACAGATGCCAGCCACCCGGTGGCAAAGGTAGCAGCAGTCCCGATCACAACGTACCAGGTGAAAGCGATATGCGTTGCCTGCTTGATGTAGATCATGACGATCAGACCAGCGACCATGGCGATCATCGCCGAGGTTTGTTGGACGCGTTTCGTAAGCAGGCCCAGAAGAAAGACTCCGAGTAGCGATCCGTAAAGAATGGAGGCGATGGTCAGGCCGGCCTCCAGCACCGAGCCCCAATGCCGCGCCACCAGTCCTACCAGTACGAGAACGCCGGCCCAAAGCAGCGTGGTCCGGCGCGCGACGGCAAGGAAATGAGCGTCGGATTTCACGTGGCCTCTGCGGGCTGCCAGCGGTTTGTAGAAATCCATCACAGTGGTCGAGGCGAGTGCGTTGAGCGCCGCGCTCAGGTTCGACATGCCAGCTGCTAGAATCGCGGCAATCACCAGGCCCGCAATTCCCACCGGAAGATCGTTCCAGACAAAGCGCGGATAGAGAGCGTCGGCCGGCTGGGGCGCTGGCAGGTGGCGGATGGAATGGTCCACAAACAGCATCGCGCCGATGAGGAGGAACAGTCCGAATTGAAAGAAAATGACCACCCAACTCGACAATAGCGCGGCGCGGCTCTGGCTTTCGCTCTTGGCCGCCAGATAGCGCTGCACGAGAAGCTGTTCGGTGCCGTGGCTGGCAGTGGTGAGGAAGCAGCCGCCGATGAGCCCGGCCCAGAAGCTGTAGCTGCGCGAAAAGAACTCGGCCGACCAGGCGAAGCGGAAATCGAACATCTGAAATTTATGCGCCGCGCCGGCAATGGCGGCGATTTGCGGCCATCCGCCCGGGATCTGGTGCAGGATGACGAAGAAGCTCAGAATGGCGCCGCCCACATAGAGAAACATCTGGACGACGTCGGTCCAAATGACGGCGCTCATTCCGCCCTCAAATGTGTAGAAGACCGTGAGGCACACGATGACCAGGATGGACGCCACTTCACCTGTGCCCAGAACCGTGGAGATAATGATGGAGACTGCAAAGACCCGCACGCCTTCGGCCAGGGCGCGGAGCAGCAGGAAGGTAGCGGCCGTGAGCCGACGAATACGCTCTCCGAACCGGCGCCGCATCAATTCGTAGGCGGTGAACATTTCGCCGCGAAAATACTGCGGCAGGAACAAGACGGAAATCACAACGCGCGCGAGCAGGTAACCCAGCACCAGCTGCAGGAACTCGAAATTTCCGGAGAACGCCAGCGGCGGCGTTCCGATGACCGTCAAGGTGCTGGTTTCGGCCGAGACGATGGACAAGGCGATGGCCCACCAGGGCGCGGTCTGGCCGCCCAGGAAGTAGTCCTTCAGATTGCGTTGGCTTTTGCGGAATCGTGCCCCGAACCAGGTGATCGCAATGAGGTAGACCGCGATGATCCCCAGATCGAAAACACGCATGAGAAAGCGGATGATAGCACGGGGCGGAAGTTTCGGCGGGCTGCTGCATGGAAGCCGCCAGTTCAGGGAACACGCCACTCCTTGTCGGTGTCTAATGGTTGATGAGCGCTGGGAGAGCCAAGCGGTTGGTTGTGTTAATCGTCGTCCTTATCTTGGCTTCCTTCTCGACTCCGAGCTCCGTTCCTTCTTTGGCTAGGCGCTTGGTCGATCAATGTGGTGTCCCTGGCCGAATCGAATCTGCTCCGATCATTATTGTTGGCGTGCTGACATCGGATCGGCTCGTGTATCGCCCAATCCCCATGCACTCAGATCCAACGTATCCTTTGCAACTGCGCCAGCTCACGGTCCGCGTGGAAAACGTCATAAGGGGCGCTCATGTCCCTTCGGATATCAGTGTCTATTACTTCACTTGGGCCGGTGGCTTCAATGGACCGCGACCGCTCGGGTTCTGGCGCGTTGGCGGGCGGCGTGTATTGGGGCTTAGGGAGGATTCCGGCGTACTTCGTACATCTTGTGACGGTTGGGATTCCTGCACTCAGCCTTTAGGCAGTGGCGCCCACCCGAACTATCGCCCCGATACTAACAAGTCGATTGATTACGCTCTCGTAGATCTGCGCTTCACCAGGGGCGAAGGCCCGGTAGACGAGATCGCCTTTGCGACTCAGCTGGATTGGGAGCCAACGGAGCCGGAATTGGCAACGTACACTATTGAGAAACTTCGGCACCTCGCTCTGGTGGAACGAGGCGAGGTTAAAGCATCCGCATGTTCCACGCTGTGGATTTATACAGTTGACTCGATTCCCGCCAGTTTACATCGAGGTGCCAGCGAAGCCCTGAACCTTGCGCACTGCGAGTGTGTCAAGAAAGCCGATGGCAACGAGACATGCCACTAGGTCGTGCCCGATCGAGCTCAATTCAACTGAATGAGGTTATCCAATGCTGGCCGGCTGCTGCATGGTCATGCAATGCAGCGTGCCGAGACCCAGGACCAGGTCGCCGCAGTAGATGCCAACCACTTCGCGGGTGGGAAAGAGTTTTGCGAGGCTGTTCAGCGCGATGCGGTCGTTGGGATCGTTGAACACGGGGACCAGCACCAGGCCGTTCGCGATGTAGAAATTCGCGTAGCTGGCGGGCAGGCGTTGGCCGTCGAAGTAGACGGGCTTGGGCATCGGCAGGGTGACCACGCGCAGGCCAGTGCGGCGCAGCAGCTTCAGGTTTTCGCGCAGCGGCGCGTAGTTGGCTTCGGCGGGATCCTCTTCGATCATGGTAACGACGGTCTTTTCGTCGACGAAGCGCGCGAGGTCGTCGATATGGCCGTGCGTGTCGTCGCCGGCAATGCCCTTCCCTAGCCAGATGGTCCGGCGGATTCCGAAATAATCGGCGAAATAGCGCTCCAGGTCCGCGCGCGTGAGGCCGGGATTGCGGACCTGCACGGAATCGCTGAGCAGACACTCTTCGGTGGTCAGCAACAGGCCTGCGCCGTTGACGTCGATGCTGCCGCCTTCGAGCACAATACCGGGTTCGAATCGGCGCATCTTGCGCTTTTTTGCGACAAACGACGGAACGCTGTTGTCTTCCCGCCAGTTGTCGTACTTGGCCCAACCGTTGAAAATCCAATCCGTGACCGCCACTTCGCCCTTGCCGTTCCGCACGAAGACCGGGCAGGTGTCGCGGGTCCAGCTTCGATTGGTCGCGTGGCGGAAAAACTCGACCGCGTTCGTGTTGGCCGCGCATTTGGTCAGAACGCGCCGCGCAGCTTTTTCCGCGGCGGCATCTTCCACCAGGATGCGGACCTTTTCCACTTCGGCCAGACGACGGACAATATCGCCGTAGACCCAGGGAATGGGCGCGAATTTGCCCGGCCAATCGCCGCGCTCGTGCGGCCAAGCCAGCCATGTCGCTTCATGCGGCTCCCATTCGGCCGGCAAACGGAAGCCGAGCTGGGTGGGCGTCAATCGATCCACCGCCGCAGGATCGGAGAATACGCGTCGATGCGCCGGTCGCGCAGAAAGGGCCAGTTGCGCCGGACCTCTTCCATGCGGCGCGGATCACACTCTGTGACGAGGATCTCTTCGTTAGTGCAAGACGCCTCGGCGATCACTTGGCCGAAGGGGTCGGCGACGAACGACGATCCCCAGAATTCCAGGCCGTGCTCCGGCGGGCCTTCATAGCCGACGCGGTTCACCGCTGCGACGTAAATGCCGTTGGCGATGGCGTGCGCCCGCTGGATGGTGCGCCAGGCGTCGAGCTGCGCGGCACCGTACTTGGCTTTTTCCGACGGATGCCAGCCGATGGCCGTGGGATAGAAGAGAATATTCGCGCCGGAGAGGCTCGATAGCCGCGCGGCTTCCGGATACCACTGGTCCCAACACACGAGCACGCCGACACGCGCGAAGCCGGTGTTGAAATTGACGAAGCCGGTATCACCGGGCGTGAAATAGAATTTTTCGAAGTACAGCGGGTCGTCGGGGATGTGCATCTTGCGGTAGATGCCTTGGATCTCGCCGTCGGCGCCGATCACGGCCGCGGTGTTGTGGTAGAGACCTGCAGCGCGCCGCTCGAACAGCGATGCGATGAGGACAATTCCCAACTCGCGCGCGATACGGCCCAGCGTTACGGTGGTTGGCCCGGGAATCGGCTCGGCCAGCGCGAACAGCTCCGCGTTTTCTTCGCGGCAAAAATACTGGGACCGGAACAGCTCCTGCAGGCAGACAATCTGCGCGCCGCGTCCCGCCGCTTCGCGAATCCGCCAGATCGCTTTTTCGACGTTCTCGTTGGGGTCGAGCGAGCAGCTCATCTGCACCAGACCCACACGGAACTTGTCCGTGCTCGAAAATTCCATGTTTCTATTGTGGGGGCAGGAGCGGTTACGCCGCAATGAAAAAGCGGTTACATGTACAGGCCGCCGTTGACGTTGAGCACGTGCCCGGTGATGTAGCCGGCCTCTTCGCTCGCGAGGAACCGCACGGCGGCGGCGACGTCCTCGGCCCGGCCGATGCGCTTCAGCGCCACGTGGCCGATCATGTTGTCCTTCAGCTCCTGCGAAAGCCCCTGCGTCATGTCGGTTTCGATGAAGCCCGGCGCGACGGCGTTCACGGTGATGTTGCGGCTGCCCATCTCCTGGGCGATGGCCTTAGTCAGACCGATGATTCCGGCCTTGGACGCGACATAGTTGGCCTGGCCCGGATTGCCCATCTCGCCGACCACCGAAGAAATGTTGATGATGCGCCCCCAGCGGTCGCGCAGCATGTGCTGGAGTACCTGCTGGATCGCGAGGAACGAACCGGTAAGGTTCGTGCCGATCACCTCGTCCCAATCTTCTTTCTTCATCCGCAGCGCCAGGCCGTCGCGCGTGATGCCCGCGTTATTCACCAGAATCGAGACGGGTCCGAACTCTTTGGCTGTCTTCGCAAATGTCTCTTTGATGGACGCGGCGTCCGCCATGTTGATGGTGACAGCGTAAGCCTCGTGGCCTGCGGCTCGGATCTCGGCGGCCAGTTCATCCAGCAGCTTGGCATTGCGAGCGGCCACGGCGACGCGGTATCCGGCTTCCGCAAGCGCCAGGGCGCACGCCCGTCCGATGCCCCGGCTCGCGCCGGTAATGAAAGCGGTTCGATTTGTCATGAGGCCAGAGTATCCATCATAGTAAAACCTAGGCAGTCAACATCTTTCTATGGCATATAGCGACCTGCGCGACTTCATTCACGCGCTCGAAAAGCACCAAGAGCTGAAGCGGATCTCCGTCGAAGTGAACCCGAATCTCGAGATCGCCGAGTTCGCCGACCGGGCGGTGAAAGGCGGTGGCCCAGCGCTGCTGTTTGAAAAGCCCACGGGCAGCCGAAGTCCTGTGCTGATTAACAGCTTCGCCAGCATGCGCAAGATGGAGTTGGCGCTAGAGGTGGATTCCGTTGAAGAAGTGGCCGGGCGCATCTCCGAGTTCCTGCAACTCCGCATGCCCGAAGGCCTGGTGGGCAAGCTGAAAATGCTGCCTATGCTGGCGGAGGTGGGCGCGTTCTTCCCCAAGATGGTTTCCGGCGGCCCGTGCAAGGAGGTCATCCGGCACGACAATTTTTCGCTGGACGAATACCCGATCCTGCAATGCTGGCCGGAAGACGGCGGGCGGTTCATCACGCTGCCGATGGTTTTCTCGCGGAATCCGGACACGGGAAAGCGCAATTGCGGCTGCTATCGCATGCAGGTGTACGATGGGCGCACCACCGGCATGCATTGGCAGACGCACAAGCAGGGCGCCGAGCATTACCGCCGCTTGCTGCAGGAAGGCAAGCAGGCGCGCATGCCCGTGGCAGTGGCGATCGGATCGGATCCGGCGACGATGTACTCGGCCATCCTGCCGCTGCCGCCCGATCTGGACGAAATGATGATGGCCGGCTTTCTGCGCGGTAAGCCGGTGGAAATGGTGAAGTGCGAAACTTCGGATCTGGAAGTGCCGGCCAACGCCGAGATCGTGCTGGAAGGCTATGTGGAGATCGGCGAGCAGCGCCGCGAAGGCCCATTCGGCGATCACACCGGCTTCTATTCGCTCGAAGACGACTATCCGGTGTTTCACATCACTTGCATCACCCAGCGCAAGCATCCAATTTACGCCACCACGATTGTCGGCCCGCCGCCCATGGAGGATTTCTATATGGGCAAGGCGGTGGAGCGCATCTTTCTGCCGCTGATGCGCCTGCAATTGCCCGAAATTCGCGACATCTCGATGCCGGCCGAGGGCGTTTTTCACAACCTGATTCTGGTGTCCATCCGCAAATCCTACCCGCTGCACGCGCGCAAGGTGATGCACGCCATCTGGGGCCTGGGCCAGGCCATGTTCAGCAAGTGCATCGTGGTTGTGGACGAGGACGTGGATGTGCAGAATGTTAGAGAGGTAGCCTGGAAGGCGCTCAACAACATCGATCCGGAGCGCGACATTCAATTCGTGCTGGGGCCGGTGGATTCGCTGGATCATTCCAGCCGCCTTCCCAACTACGGGTCGAAAATGGGGATCGACGCCACGCGCAAATGGAAGGAAGAGGGCTTCACGCGGCCCTGGCCGGACGTCATCCGCATGCCCGCCGACGTCAAGCAGCGCGTGGATCAGCTTTGGAAGAAAGCGGGGCTTGGCTAGAGGAATGACCGCGCCTCCCATTTTCATCGTGGGCGCGCCGCGCAGCGGGACCAGCCTGTTACGCCAGATGCTGAACCGGCATCCCGCGCTGGCGATTTGCGACGAGACCCATTTTTTCCGGCTGATCTGGCAAAAGCGCCGTCGCGACGCGTTCGGCGACTTGAGCGATCCAGCGAATCGGCGACGCCTGGTGAACGAATACGTCCAGCTGCGTCCCACGCAGCGTCTCGGATTGAACTGTGAAAAGCTGGCGGAGAGGCTGATCGAGGAGGGCTCCAGCTATCCGCAGTTGTTTGCCTCCGTCTTGCAATATTACGCGGAGTCGTTGGGTAAGACGCGCTGCGGCGAGAAGACGCCATTGCACGCATTCGCCGTCAATACGTTGTGCGAGTGGTTTCCGGGCGCCTACATCCTGCATATTGTGCGGGACCCCCGCGACGTGGTGGCTTCGCTGTTGCGTATGCCGTTCGGCTCCTCGAGCGTGGTCCTGAACGCGCGCACCTGGTTGCACCGCAACGTAGCCGCACGCCAGGCAAGCCATCACGATCACTACCTGGAAGTGCGTTATGAGACGCTGATTGCCGAGCCTGAGCGGCAGCTGACTGACCTCTGCCGCTTCATCGGCGAGGAATTCTCGCCTTCCATGCTGATCGCAGAGCAGAGCGGCGTCCAGCGACCCGACGAAAGAGACCGGTTTCATGCCCCGTTGACCAAGGCACGCCTGGGCCGGTGGCGTCAGGAGCTCTCTGCTCGTCAGGTGGCCCAGATCGAATGGGTCGTAGGACCACAACTAGAGGCCTTCGGATATGCCCGCGAGGCCCGCTCACCTTCGATGGCGGCGGTGCTGGGCGGCCTGAGCCACGCTGCCTTGGCTCAGACAAGGCAGAATTTTTCCAAACTTCCCGCGCTGTGGTTCTCGCTTGCGTCGCCGAGGGAAATCGCAAAATACGAATCCTTGGCACGCCGGAAGGCCTGGGCTACCAATGAACAGGGGGCCAAGACCGGGCCACAATGACTGCGCCTCCCATCTTTGTCGTCGGCGCCCCTCGTAGCGGCACCAGCCTGCTGCGGCAAATGCTGAATCGTCATCCGGCCCTGGCCATCTGCTATGAAACACACTTCCTCCGCCTCATTTGTCCGGAACGGCGCCGCAAAGCTTTCGGGGACTTGAGCCGGCAAGAGAATCGAGAGCGCTTGGTCAGTGAATATCTCTCGCTCCGGCCGGCGCAGCAGCTCGGCGTAGACTGGACGAAGTTCCGGAGCAGGCTCATGGCTGAAGCCACCAACTGCTCCGCGTTCTTCACCGCCGTGCTGCGCTGTTATGCGGAGTCACAAGGCAAACAACGCTTCGGCGACAAGACGCCGGGAAACGCGTTCTACCTGGATACGCTGAGCGAATGGTTTCCAGGCGCGCCCATCCTGCATATCGTGCGCGACCCGCGTGACGTGGCGGCTTCCCTGCTGCGCATGCCGTTTGGTTCCCCGAGCGCCATCCAGAACGCGAAGACGTGGCTGCGCTACGTCCTGGCCGCGCGTCGATTCAGCGACCGGCCGGAATATCTGGAGATCCGCTACGAAACGCTGGTGGACGAGCCCGAGCAGGAACTGACAAAGATCTGCCAATTCATCGGCGAGGATTACTCGCCTTGCATGTTGACGGCGGAACAGGCGTCCACCGCGCACCCGGCCGGATGGGACCGGTATCAAGCTCCTTTAACCGCGGGACGTCTGGGACAGTGGCGCCGCCAACTCACCGAGGAGCAGGTTTCGCAGATCGAATGGGCCGTGGGCCCGTACATGGAGGCGTCCGGATACACCCGTGAAGCGCCGCCCGCCTCGCTGGCAGCCGTTCTCAGCGGTCTGAGTTTTGCGGCATTCGTCCGCGGTCGCCGGGCCGTTCCGAAGCTTCCGGCCCTTTGGTACCATCTGTTCGCGCCGCGCGAAATCGCGAAATACGAATACTGGATCCATCGGAAAGCCTGGATGACCGAGGAGCCCGCAGCCAGGACCCAGCCTCGATGAACACCCCGCCGATTTTCATCGTCGGCTCGCCGCGCAGCGGCACGAACCTGCTCTGCAGGATGCTGGACCGGCATCCGAACGTCGCGATCTGCGGAGAGACGCACCTGCTCTCGATGGTTTGGCCGCACCGGCGCGCCTTCGGGGACCTGGCGGATCCTGGCCGGCGACGGCGCCTGGTGGACGCCCTGCTGGCCACGCAACGCATTCAGCTGTTAGGGTTCGACTCCGGCAAGCTGGCGCAAGAGCTGAATCACGACGCCACCAGCTACGCGGCACTCTTCGCGTCTCTTTTGCAGTACTACGCGGACCTTCAGGAAAAGCCGCGCTGGGGCGAGAAGACGCCACAGCACGCGTTCTTCACCGAAACTCTGTGCGACTGGTATCCCGGCGCGATCATTCTGCACCTGGTGCGCGACCCGCGAGACGTCGTGGCATCGCTGCAGCGCATGCCTTTTGGCTTCACCAGCGCGATCCTCAATGCGCGTACCTGGCTGGCTTGCAACCGAGCGGCCCGCCAGTCCCGCCATCGCCCCGGCTATCTGGAGGTGCGCTACGAATCCTTAGTGCTCCAGCCGGAACGCGAGCTCGAAAGAATTTGCGCCGCCATCGGAGAGAAGTTCACTCCGCGAATGCTGGAAGCCGAACAGTCCGCCAGCGTCGAGGCCCTGGAGACAGACCGTTATCTTGCTCCGCTCACTACGGATCGTCTGGGCAAGTGGCGCGACCAGCTTACCACTCATCAGGCGGCACTGGTGGAGTGGACGATCGGAGAAGGGCTGGAGGAATTCGGATATCGCCGCGAAGTTCCCCGCGCCTCAGCGGCGACCATCTTTCGCGGCCTATGCGCCGCCGCGTTCGATCTGGCTCGCCAGGCGATTCCCAAGCTTCCTGCGCTTTGGTATTCCTACACCACGCCGACGGATCTTCGGCGATACGAATATTGGAGGCATCCGCACCTCAGAACATACACGCGCCCGGAGGCGGCGCCCCACCCGGAGCGGGCCGGATGAACGCGGGGCCGATCTTCATTGTCGGAGCGCCGCGGAGCGGAACCACCCTGCTGCGCCAGATGCTGAGCCGGCATCCGCGAATCGCCATTTGTGGCGAGACGCATTTCCTGACAACCGTCTATAACGAGCGGACGCGGCGGGTATTTGGAGACTTGCGCGATGAGGCAAACCGCCAGCGCCTGATCGACGCGTATTTAGCAACGCGCCGCGCCCAGCGCGGGATCCGGATGGATTTCAGCCGGCTGAAAGAAAGATTATTAAGGGACGGCGACAGTTTACAGTCCCTGTTCGCGGCGATCCTGAAAGCCTATGCCGAGTCGCAGGGCAAGCAGCGCTGGGGCGAGAAGACCCCGCAGCACGCTCGATTCACCGAACTGCTTTTCGAATGGTACCCGGACGCGTTGTTGCTTCATGTTGTGCGCGATCCGCGCGACGTTGTGGCTTCCCTGCTCCGGCGGCCTGCAGCGGCCAATAGTGCCGTATTGAACGCCCGGGCCTGGCTACGCCTCAACCTGGCGGCGCGCCGGTCGCAAGCTAGGCCCGGATACCTGGAGGTTCGCTACGAAGCTTTGACGGCCGAGCCGGAAGAACAGCTTCGGAAGATCTGCCGGTGCGCCGGCGAAGAATATTCTTCTTCGATGTTGTCTCCGGAACAACAAGAACTGGAGCGCAGCAGCGCCATGGACCGGTTCCGGACGCCGCTGAGCACGGACCGTTTGGGTACCTGGCGCCAAGACTTGAGCCCGATCGAAGCCGCGCAAATCGAGTCGACATTGGGCGGTCAAATGGAGACCTTCGGATACTCGCGCCAGATGCCACCGGCGTCCGCGTTGACCCGATGGCGCGGCGCAAGTTTCGCGGCCTTCGACACCGCTCGGATGGCCTTCCAGAAGCTGCCGGCGCTTTGGTATTACTACACGGCTCCGACGGATCTGGCAAGTTACGAGCGCTGGAGGTTTCCGCCGGGTGAGAAGCCGCACGCGCCTCAAATCGAGCGGTCAATTGGAGCTTGAGGATGCTAAACTAAAGGTCGCTACGGCGGCTGTAGCTCAGTTGGTAGTAGCGCCAGATTGTGGTTCTGGATGTCGTGGGTTCGAATCCCACCAGCCGCCCCAACTTACACAAAATCAATAACTTATAGTGCTGCGCGGATCTCGCCCGCAACGCGCTCGGCGGTAGCGGGAGCGAGCAAAATCCCATTGCGATAGTGGCCGTAAGCGAGCCAGATGCGGCTGGAGCCGACGCGGCCGATGTGCGGCTCTGAGTTGGGTGTCGCGGGCCGGAAACCGATCCAAACGCGTTCTGGCTCAAGGCCGTCTAGTGCGGGCACAAGGGCGGCAGCGCGAGCGCGCAGATCGGCGATTACATCCGCGTTGAGAGAGCGATCGTATCCGGCGTTTTCGAGCGAAGACCCCGCGACCGTGAATCCCTCGGCGCGCTGCAGCACGTAAGTATGGCCGTGGCGAACTGTGGTTCCGAGAGATCCAGCGTCGAGGCGATAGCCCAGCAGATGCCCTTTGACCGGAAACGCGGGAGGCAGCGCATGGGGCTGGCCGTCGATGGCGACCGGGATATCCTGGCTCCAGGCACCCGCGGCGATGACGGCAAAAGCTCCCTCGAAGTCACGATCGCGGAGGATTGCTTTGACGGACTCGGCGCCGGCCTGAAGCGAAAGCACGGGAGTGCCCTGAACAATGAAGACGCCACGGTTGAGGCAGGCGGTTTCGAGCGCCTGCATGAGCGCTTGCGGGTCCACTGTAAGATCGTCGGGGTAGTGAACGCCCCCGACGGCTCCGTCGCGCAAAAGCGGAGCGAGCTCATAGAGGCGGCGGTTGGAGACAATGTGGGAGCGGACGCCGTAGCCGCGCTGGCGGGCGGCGCGATCGGACAGGGAGCGGAGTTCGTCTTCGGTGAGGGCCACGTCGACGGCTCCGCTGTGCCGCAGTTCCACTGGGCAGCCGCTATCGCTGGCGATGGACGCGGCGAATTCGTGGTAGCTCGCCAGGCTCGCGAGCGCGAACTTCCAGAGATTCGTGGACGTGTCGAAATCGCCGGGAGGCCCGAGCATTCCCGCAGCGGCCGAACTGGCCTCGACGCCGACGGATTTGGCGTCCAGCAGCATGACGCGAGTGTGCTGGCGCGCCAGGCGCCAGGCGATGGACGCGCCGATGACACCGCCGCCGACGACTAGGACGTCGAATGCGAGAGCGGGCATGGTCAGGGCACCGCAGGTGGAGAAGTATTAAAAGGATTCAAGGTGGTCACCGAGCCGAATTGGCGGCCGGCCTGGAAGTCCTCGCTCAGAAGAAATCTGCATCTGGTACGCTCAGCGGCAGCGACGATCATCGCGTCCCAAAAGGGCACTTGCGCCTCATCGGTCCAGTGCCAAGCCCGTTCGATCAGACCGAGCGTGACGTCCGGCGGCCTCCACAGCGAAAAAAGCTTCACTCTGTTACGCGCAACTTCCTGAGTGACACCGAACTTTCGATAGGCGTTCCAGTAGAACTCCTGGAGAACTTGCCAGCTTATGGCTCCGCTGGCATTCTCCCACAACCACGCCAGCCATGCCTTGGCCTGAGCGCGCTTTCCATGATTTGAGAAGTCGTGAGGATAAAGCAGTACGTTCGTATCAACGAAGTATTTATCGCCGTTCATGCGCTTCGTCTCGAGTGAAGCGTTTTGAGGCGTCAATCGGGACCCCTAGGTCGTCCGGCAGGCGCTTCCATTCCTCGTAAGCACGCCAGTAGTCGTCGGACGCGCGCATTTCCTTCTCCAGCAAGCGAGATATCAGCTTGGAAACAGAGGTGTTTTCGTCCGCGGCCTTGCGGCGGGCCCACCGAGCGACCTCGGGGTCGAGGGTAATGGTGACGTTCTTTAACACAGGGTCAGTGTAACACGGGAACAAGAGGAGGCGGCTTTGGACAATACCTTGAACGCCCTTCCAAAGGGCGGAGACTGGTGAGCCTCTTCCCTGGCCCGGAAGAGGCTCACTACAAACGCTATTCGGCCAGTGTTTCTTCGCCGGGTTCTTCGGTCAGGCCGCCCGCGTAGACGCTGCGGGCTTCGTCTTCGTAGCCGCCCAGGTCACCGCCGAGCGCGACTTCCTCGGCGATCGGCTCTTCCTCCAGCATGTCTTCGCCGGCGATCTTCACGTTGCGATAGTATTCCATGCCGGTTCCGGCCGGAATCAACCGACCCATGATGACGTTCTCCTTGAGCCCCCTCAGGTAATCGACCTTGCCGTTGATGGCGGCTTCGGTCAGCACGCGAGTGGTCTCCTGGAAGGAGGCGGCAGAGATGAACGAGTCAGTAGAGAGCGACGCCTTGGTGATGCCCAGCAGCACCGGTTTGCCGGTGGCCGGGCGCCCGCCCGCTTCCACAACGCGGGAGTTTTCTTCGCGGAATTTGAACTTGTCGACGACCTCTTCAGGCAGAAACTCGGTGTCGCCGATGTCGTCCACGCGAACCCAGCGCATCATCTGGCGCGAAATAACTTCCAGATGCTTGTCGTTGATGTTGACGCCCTGCAGACGATAGACTTCCTGGATTTCGTTCACCAGGTATTTCTGCAGTTCTTTTTCGCCGAGCACGGCCAGGATGTCGTGCGGATTGCGCGGGCCGTCCATCAGAGGATCGCCCGCCTTCACACGCTCGCCTTCCTGGACGTTGATGTGCACGCCGCGCGGGATCGAGTATTCCTTCTGCTCGCCGTCGTCGGCGAGGGCTCCCCCCTGCTGGCGACCCTATGCCCCTCACATCTTCGCTGTATACTTAGATGATTCTCGGTATGCATTTAACTGGTGCGGCAATAATTATGCTTGTGATTGGCCTTCTATTGGTCGCAGGGAGCGCCTGGCTCATCATAATTCTTTTCAAAAAAGAAGCATATACGAGAGAGCGCTTTGCATTTGCCGCTCTAGCCACGTTCACTGTCGCCCTTACGAGTATCATAGCCTCGATTTCGGGTAAGCAGACAATATGGGGAAGCCTCGCGAATGTCGTAAGGGCTGTCCGGGGTGTCCCACCCGAGACTGATCCACCGCGTACCGCAGACCATGTCTTGTTGTTTCTCGTCCTCTGTATCGTCGCTGCCTTTCTTAGTCGTATATTCGAAAAGTGGGACGGAGCTGTCAGCGTTCATCAACGCGAGAAACTAAAGTACCACGAACCATCAACAATCATTTCGGAAGGCGTATGGGAAGGGTTGCGACTCGCACGGCGAGACCCGGCACCGCCTATTTACGTGCCTTCCAACCGATCCTTCCCGAGCGCACTTACCCCAACCGCTCAACTAGCATGGCACATGGAGGCCCGTGAGCTGCTGTGTCTCCGACATCGCGATTACTGTATCGAGGAAGGGAAGGATTGGCACGCCGAACCCAGATGTTGGATAGGGCAGGAACGCAAGACCAACAGAACCGTAGCGATTCATTGCCCGCATGACGTACTCGACAACGAAAGTCTCAAATCGTTCATCAAATACGTCTTGCGCAGCAAGAAGCGGCAAGATACCGACACGCGGGATGCTGAATTCATCGTAGCGGTACGCCAGGGAGCACCTCAGACCCTTTCCTACAGCGGACAGTCTATCCGAATTGAAACTGAAGCTTCGTTACTTCAAGATCTTGTTGACTTCTCGGATTACTATGCACACATCATAAGGCGCGTCGAAAGCGATACACTACCAGACTCACGTTTAAGCCTCAGGGATGTCTACGTGGTGTCAAATTTCAGGCGTGAGGGTGAGGCAGGAACGCAGCGCGACCTGGAGAAGTATCTCAAGGATTGGGTGGCGGAGTCGGGCCAGCGGCAACTGGCGCTACTGGGCGAATACGGACAAGGGAAAAGCACTGCAGCGTTGGTGACGGCCTACCACATCATACGGGATCCGCAGTCCGAGCGCGTCCCGCTGCTAATCGAATTGCGAGGCAAAAGCCCTCGCAATATGACCCCCGAGGAGCTGGTGTCAGCTTGGGCCTATCCCTACCAAATCAACCCCCGCGCCGTCATGCAGCTCCTAGTCGCTGGAAAACTGTTGTTGATTCTGGAGGGCTTTGACGAGATGGCTCTTGTCGGTGACTCGGAAGCACGTCTAGGACATTTCAGGACCCTGTGGAAACTGTGCTATCCGAGGGCAAAGATTTTAGTAACTGGAAGACCCAACCTATTCCTGGATGACCGTGAGTTGAAGGCCGCATTGGGGATCGCGGGGCCCACTGGAGTCGGAGCGTACTGTGAGGGGATACATCTGGCTCCTTTTGATATTGATCAGATTGGCTCTGCGCTCCGCGCCGGTCCCGAGAAGACTAGAAGGGAAATCGTTTCGCTCGCCAAGAAGGACGGCTCGTTCTACGATATAGTCGCGAGGGGGTCCTTGCTGTACGTGGTAAGTCAGCTGTGGGAGCGAGAAGGCTTATCTAAACAGAAGGATCGGATCAACTCGGCACTTGTGATGGACCTTTTTATCCAACATAGTTTCCGACGCCAGTCCGAAAAAGGTAGTGACGGCCGTGACTTCATGGTACTCAACGAGGGAGAGCGCCAATTCTTCATGATGGGTGTGGCCGCACACATGGCCGTGTCTTCAGGAACGAATCAGATTGGCGCTCAACAATTCGAGGCGGCACTGAAATCCCTGTACGAGCGATTACCCGATTCGGCATCGTGGGCGCGCGAGGGCATGGTCAGAACACCGGCAAGGTCGCTAAGAGAGCGGCTTCGGGAGTCCGAAGATCCAGTTCAGGATATCGCCAGCGACGTGCGCGCCTGCGGCATCCTAGTGTTTGATGACGCTGGGGCTGGAGCGCTTCGATTTGCACACAAGTCTTTCCTAGAGTATCTCGTTGCGAAGGTTTATGCCAACCACATTGTCCGAGAAGATCGAGAACTGTCGAGTGCAATAGTCGCAGCAACGCACCTAGACTCCAGCCACATCGTCCGCTCTCCAGAGTCTGCTCAGTTTCTCTCCGAGATTCTTCTAACCTCCCTCGGCACGCCCCACGCGAATGATGGCCCTGTAGCCAGTCAGCTGTATCAACGGATTGTGGTCGGGGGGCTCGGTGGTGGTGTCCTTGGCCGATGTCGAGGTCGAAATGCTGTAAAACAGTTCGCCAGGCATGGCTTCCTCCGGGACCACAGTCTCCCGTTCTACAAACGCATTCTCAATCTCGGAACCTACACGCTGCTGTTCCCGGTGGTCTGGATGGGCACTGCTACGGTCGTTCTGTGGTTCGTCCCTCGGTTCACGCCGTTTGTTTTACAGGATCGCCTCGCTACTAGTCTAGCCACCAGCCAGGTCGTGATGATGGCGTCGTATTTCCTTCTGCAGATGGACAGGGTTGCGTATTCCTCCGTCCGGCTTTGGTTTTCCTGTTGCATCGCTACTGATCTGCCTAGATCGGACGTGGACGGGGTAATAAGGCTGGGCAGAGGCGTAAGTGAAGCGATACACAAAAGTAGCATAGAGTGACTATCGCCTACTCGAAATGGGCACCGAGTAACCTTGGTCCTGGATACCCGAGATTTTCCGGAAACTACTCCGCCAGCGTTTCTTCGCCGGGTTCCTCGGTCAGGCCGCCGGCGTAGACGCTGCGGGCTTCGTCTTCGTAGCCGCCCAGGTCGCCGCCGAGCGCGACTTCCTCGGCGATGGGCTCTTCTTCCAGCATGTCTTCGCCGGCGATCTTCACGTTGCGGTAGTATTCCATGCCGGTTCCGGCTGGAATTAACCGTCCCATGATGACGTTCTCCTTCAGGCCGCGGAGGTAATCGACCTTGCCGTTGATGGCGGCTTCGGTCAACACGCGCGTAGTTTCCTGGAAGGAGGCGGCGGAGATGAACGAGTCGGTGGAGAGCGACGCCTTGGTGATCCCCAACAGCACCGGTTTGCCGGTGGCCGGACGCCCGCCCGCTTCCACAACGCGGGAGTTTTCTTCGCGGAACTTGAACTTGTCGACGACCTCTTCGGGCAGAAACTCGGTGTCGCCGATGTCGTCCACGCGAACCCAGCGCATCATCTGTCGCGAAATAACTTCCAGATGCTTGTCGTTGATGTTGACGCCCTGCAGACGATAGACTTCCTGGATTTCGTTGACCAGGTATTTCTGCAGTTCCTTCTCGCCGAGCACGGCCAGGATGTCGTGCGGATTGCGCGGGCCGTCCATCAGAGGATCGCCGGCCCTGACACGCTCGCCCTCCTGGACATTGATGTGCACGCCGCGCGGGATCGCGTACTCCTTCTGCTCCCCGTCGTCCGCGGTGATGCTGATTTTGCGCATGCCCTTGGCGACTTCGCCGTACTTCACCGCGCCGTTGATTTCCGCAATGATGGCCGTCTCGCGCGGCTTGCGCGCTTCGAACAGTTCCACCACGCGCGGCAGACCGCCGGTGATGTCTTTGGTCTTGGTGGTAGCACGCGGGATCTTGGCCAGCACGTCACCGGCGTGGACCGTATCTTCGTGACTCACCATCAGGTGAGCATGGGTGGGCATCAGGTAGCGCTTCTCCTCAGAGCGCGACCCGCCCTCGGGGCGTACGATGACCGTCGGAATGCGCTTTTCATCAGGGGAATCCGTGACCACCCATTGCGACATGCCGGTGATTTCGTCCACCTGCTCCTGCAGCGTGATGCCCTCGGACAGGTCCTTAAAATGAACCTTGCCGCTGACTTCGGTGAGGATCGAGAAGGTGTAGGGGTCCCATTCGAGCAGAATGTCGTTGTTTTTCACCTTGGCGCCGTCTTCAAACAGAACCTTGGCGCCGTAAACAACGGGGTAGCGTTCTTTTTCGCGGCCCTTTTCGTCGATAATCGCTAGAATTCCATTGCGATTCATGGCGATCAGTTCGCCTTTGGCGTTGCGAACCGTGGCAACGCCCAGGAATTTCACGAACCCGTCGGAGTTGGCGTCCTGGCGCGATTGTTCGCTGGAGCCGGTAGCCGTACCGCCGACGTGGAACGTACGCATGGTGAGCTGCGTTCCTGGCTCGCCGATGGACTGAGCGGAGATGATGCCGACCGCCTCGCCGCGCTCCACCATCCGGCCGGTAGCCAGGTTGCGGCCGTAACACAGCTGGCAGACGCCGCGCTTGGATTCGCAGGTGAGCACCGAGCGGATCTTGACGCGCTCGATGCCGGCCGCCTGAATGGCAGCCGCCAGGTCCTCAGTGATTTCCTGGTTGAGGCCGACGATCAGGTTGCCTTCGTAGTCGTGCTGGTCTTCGAGAGCGACGCGGCCGACGATGCGGTCGCGCAGCGGCTCGATGATTTCGCCGGATTCGATGATCGGCTCGACGTAGATGCCGTCGCTGGTGCCGCAGTCGGTTTCGGTTACGATGACGTCCTGCGCCACGTCGCAGAGGCGGCGGGTGAGGTAGCCGGAATCGGCCGTCTTCAGCGCCGTGTCGGCCAGACCCTTGCGGGCGCCGTGCGTGGAGATGAAGTACTGCAACACGTCCAGGCCTTCGCGGAAGTTGGCCGTGATAGGCTGCTCGATGATTTCGCCCGACGGACGGGCCATCAAACCACGCATCCCGGAGAGCTGGCGGATCTGCTGTTTGGATCCGCGGGCGCCGGAGTCGGCCATGATGTAAATCGGATTCAGGTACCGGCCGGTGCGATCATCCTCTTCCATGGATTTGAACATTTCGTCCGAAACCCGTTCGGTGACCTTGGACCAGATTTCGATGATCTTGTTGTAGCGCTCGCCCTGTGTGATGGCGCCTTCCTGATACTGGTTCTGGACCTCGATGACGGCCTTTTCAGCGTCCCTCACCAGCTTGGCCTTTTCGCCCGGCACCACCATGTCGTCGATGCCGATGGAAATGCCGGCGCGGGTGGCGTACAGGAACCCTAGCTTTTTGACTTCGTCCAGCATCTGAACGGTGATCTGCAGGCCGAATTTCAAATAGCAATGCTGAACCAGCTGGGAGAGCCCTTTCTTCTTCAGCAGGCCGTTGATGAAGGGCATCTCATCGGGCAACACGTCGTTCAGGATCACCCGGCCAACGGTAGTGTCCATGTACTGCTTGTTGAACTCGATCGGCTCGGTGTGCAGGATGTTCTGGTTATCGAAGGCCTTCATCAGGTCGATGACGCGACCGGTGTAGCGCAGCTTGATGGGCGTGAGCGTTTCCACTTCGCCCATTTCGAGCGCGATCAGAACGTCGTCGGTGGAAGCGAAGGTGCGTCCCTCGCCCTTGGTTCCGGGACGCGCCTTGGTCAGGTAGTACAGGCCGAGCACCATGTCCTGGGTGGGGACGGCGATGGGCGCCCCGTGCGCCGGCGACAGAATGTTGTTGGAAGCCAGCATGAGCGTGGAGGCTTCGATCTGCGCTTCGGGCGACAGCGGGATGTGAACGGCCATCTGGTCGCCGTCAAAGTCGGCGTTAAATGCGGTACAGGTGAGCGGGTGCAGCTTGATGGCTTTACCTTCCACCAGCACCGGCTCGAAAGCCTGAATGCCCAGGCGGTGCAGCGTGGGAGCGCGGTTGAGCAGAATGGGGTGATCCTTGATTACTTCTTCTAAGATGTCCCACACCACGGGGTCCTGCTGTTCCACCAGTTCCTTGGCCTGCTTGATGGTGGTGCAATGGCCGCGCTGCTCGAGGCGGTGATAGATGAACGGCTTGAACAGCTCCAGCGCCATCTTCTTGGGAAGGCCGCACTGATTGAGCTTCAGTTCGGGGCCGACCACGATGACGGAGCGGCCGGAATAATCGACGCGTTTGCCGAGCAGGTTCTGGCGGAAGCGGCCCTGTTTGCCTTTCAGAGTGTCGGAGAGCGATTTCAGCGGGCGGTTGTTGGCACCGCGCAGAACGCGGCCGCGGCGGCCGTTATCGAACAATGCGTCGACGGCCTCCTGCAGCATGCGTTTCTCGTTGCGAACGATGACGTCGGGCGCGTGCAGCTCGATCAGCTTCTTTAGCCGGTTGTTGCGGTTGATGACGCGGCGGTACAGATCGTTCAGATCAGAGGTGGCGAAGCGGCCGCCATCCAGCGGCACGAGCGGCCGCAGCTCCGGCGGGATGACGGGGATGACATCCAGGATCATCCACTCGGGTTTATTACCCGACTTGCGGAAGCTTTCCACCACGCGGAGGCGCTTGGCGTACTTCAGCTTTTTCTGCTGCGACACCTCCGTCTTCATCTTTTCGCGGATTTCCAGGCTAAGCGATTCGACGTCGACTTTCTTCAGCAGCTCCTTGATGCCTTCGGCGCCCATCATGGCGACGAACTTACCGGGAAATTCCTGGTCGAGCGCGCGCTTGCGCTCGTCGGTGATCACCTCGGCCCTACGCAGCTCGGGCACTTCGCCGGGATCCACCACGACGAAAGCTTCGAAATAAAGAACACGCTCCAGTTCGCGCAGCGTGATGTCCAGCAGGTAGCCAATGCGGCTGGGCAGGCCCTTGAAGAACCAGACATGCGAGCAGGCGCTGGCCAGCTCAATGTGCCCCAGGCGTTCGCGGCGCACGCGCGACAGCGTCACTTCGACGCCGCACTTGTCGCAGATGACGCCGCGGTGCTTCATCCGCTTGTACTTTCCGCACAAGCACTCCCAGTCTGCGATCGGCCCGAAAATGCGGGCGCAAAACAGTCCATCGCGCTCCGGCTTGAAGGTCCGGTAGTTGATGGTTTCCGGCTTGGTGACTTCGCCATGCGACCAGCTGCGGATCTTTTCCGGAGAGGCCAGGCTGATCCGGATGGAATCGAAGTCGGCGATCAGGTTTGCTCTATCGTACGGAGAGGAACGGTACATTAAATTCTCCTATAAACTAATCCCCAGCAAGAAGGCAGCAGGCGGAAGGCTGAGAGCTGCTTTCTGCTCTCTGCATTCCGCTGTCTGCTATTAGTCCGCCGCGAGAGCGGTATCCGGGATCTCCCGCGGCTTCTTCATCAACTCCACGTCCAGGCACAGCGATTGCAGCTCGCGGATCAGGACGTTGAACGATTCCGGCACGCCCGGTTCGGCGGCCGCTTCTC
Source organism: Bryobacteraceae bacterium (assembly GCA_035501155.1). Lineage (GTDB taxonomy): Bacteria > Acidobacteriota > Terriglobia > Bryobacterales > Bryobacteraceae > Palsa-89. Next base: position 8,255 of record DATJWO010000017.1, on the reverse strand, counting down.
CTTTGACGATCGCTTCGTAGATCTTGGCGCGTCCGTACACATCGTCGGACTTGGCGGTGAGCAGCTCCTGCAGAACGTAAGCGGCGCCGTACGCTTCAAGCGCCCAGACTTCCATTTCGCCGAAGCGCTGTCCGCCGAATTGCGCCTTGCCGCCCAGCGGCTGTTGCGTGATGAGTGAATACGGTCCGATGGAGCGGGCGTGGATCTTGTCGTCCACCAGGTGCGAAAGCTTCAGCATGTAGATATAGCCCACCGTCACCGGCTGTTCGAAGGCCTGGCCGGAGAGGCCGTCCCAAAGCTGGACCTTGCCGGAACTCGGCAGGCTGGCGGCCTTGAGCTGCGCCTTGATGTCTTTCTCGCTGGCGCCGTCGAACACCGGCGTGGCGAAGTGCAGTCCCAACGCCTGCGCCGCCCATCCCAGGTGCGTCTCCAGAATCTGGCCGACGTTCATACGGGAGGGGACGCCGAGCGGGTTCAGCACGATCTCCACCGGCGTTCCATCGGGCAGATACGGCATGTCTTCTTCGGGAACGATGCGCGCGATCACGCCCTTGTTGCCGTGGCGGCCGGCCATCTTGTCGCCGACCGAAAGCTTGCGCTTCATGGCGATGTAGACCTTTACCAATTTGATGACGCCGGGCGGCAGCTCGTCGCCTTTGCGCAGTTTCGCGATTTTCTCTTCGGTGATTTTCTCCAGCACCGCGATCTGGCGCGAAGTCATCTCCTCGATTTCATCGATCTGCTCGTTCAGGCGCACGTCCTTGTTGGCGAGCTTGACGCGCTTCAGATCGCGCGCGCGGAGCTTTTCCACCACGTCGCGGGTCAGGTCGACGCCCTTGGAGAGCAGTTTCTTGTTGGTCTTTTCGTCGTGCAGGTCGGCCAGTACGGCTTTACCTTCCAGCAGATCGGTGAGGCGTTTGGCGCGCTCGTCGTTGAGGATGCGTTTTTCGTCTTCGAGGTTCCGGTGCAGGCGCTCGATTTGCGATTCGAGAATCGCCTTGGAGCGCTCGTCCAAATCGGCGCCCTTGCGCGAGAATACCTTGCAATCCACCACCGTGCCCTCGATGCCGGGCGGGCAGTAGAGCGAAGCGTCCTTCACGTCGCCGGCTTTTTCGCCGAAGATGGCGCGCAGCAGCTTCTCTTCCGGCGTGAGCTGAGTTTCGCCCTTGGGCGTCACTTTGCCCACCAGGATGTCGCCGGGCTTCACCGTGGCGCCGATGCGGATGATTCCGCTTTCATCGAGATTGCGGAGGAACGCCTCGGCGATGTTGGGAATGTCGCGGGTGATTTCTTCCGGTCCCAGCTTGGTGTCGCGAGCCTCGATCTCAAACTCCTCGATGTGGATCGAGGTGTAGTAATCTTCCTTGACCAGCTTCTCGCTGACCACGATGGCGTCTTCGAAGTTGTACCCGCGCCAGGGCATGAACGCCACCAGCACGTTGCGTCCGAGCGCCAGCTCGCCCCGGTCGGTGCAAGGACCGTCGGCCAGCACGTCGCCCTTCTTCACTCGCTGGCCCTGGTACACGATGGGCTTCTGGTTGATGCAGGTGTTCTGGTTCGAACGCTTAAACTTAGTGAGCTGATAGATGTCGGCGCCCACTTCGCGCGAAAGCTGGCCTTCATGCGCGCCGCCTTCCACGCGGACGATGATGCGTTCCGAGTCCACCGAATCCACAACGCCGGAGCGCTTGCAGATCACCACGGCGCCCGAGTCGCGCGCAGTCACCATCTCCATCCCGGTGCCGACGTAGGGAGTCTCGGCGCGCAGCAGCGGTACCGCCTGGCGCTGCATGTTCGATCCCATCAGCGCGCGGTTGGCGTCGTCGTTCTCCAGAAACGGAATCAGGCTGGCGGCCACCGAGACCAACTGCTTGGGACTGACGTCCATATATTCCACTTCGTCGCGGTGCTTGAGCACGAAATTGCCGGCCTGGCGCGCGTTCACCAGATCGGGTACGATGCGGCCCTTTTCGTCCAGTTCGACGTTGGCCTGCGCGATGAGGTACTTGTCCTCTTCCCAAGCCGACAAGTAGTCGCAGTGGGCCTCGTATTCGATGGGCTGCTTCTTGGCGCCCACATCACGATTGTTCTTGTCAGCTTCGGGCCGGGTCATAATATCGCCGACCTTATAAGAGCTGTCGCCCGGATTCAGAACCTTCACTTCATCTACCGCGACGCCCTTGAGCACGCGGCGATAAGGGCTTTCGATGAATCCGTACTCGTTGATGCGGGCAAAGCAGGAAAGCGAAGAGATCAACCCGATGTTCGGGCCTTCCGGCGTCTCAATGGGGCAGATTCGTCCGTAGTGCGTGGGATGAACGTCGCGGACTTCGAATCCGGCGCGCTCGCGCGACAGACCGCCTGGCCCGAGGGCCGACAAACGGCGTTTGTGCGTGATCTCCGACAGCGGATTGGTCTGATCCATGAACTGCGAGAGCTGGCTGGAGCCGAAGAATTCGCGGATGGCCGCCATCACCGGCTTGGCGTTGACCAGGTCGTGCGGCATGGCCGTCGACATTTCCTGGTACACCGACATCTTTTCTTTGATGGCGCGCTCCATGCGCACCAAACCGATGCGGAACTGGTTTTCGAGCAGCTCGCCGACGGCTCGCACGCGGCGGTTACCGAGGTGATCGATATCATCGACGGCGCCGATACCGCGGCGCAGCTTCAGCAGGTATTTGATGGTGTCGATGAAGTCCTTCTGGTCGAGCGTGCGCTTGTCGAGGCTCGAAGCGTCGATCTTGTCGTACAGCTTGATGTTGAACTTCATGCGGCCAACGCGCGAGAAGTCGTACTTGCGCGGGTCGAAGAACATGCCCTGGAACAATTGCGTGGCAGTGTCGAGCGTGGGCGGATCGCCCGGCCGCAGCTTGCGGTAGATTTCCAGCAGCGCGTCGTTCTGGCTCTTGACCGGGTCCTTCCTCAGGGTTACAGAGATGACGTTGCCCGCATCGTCGCGGTCGGGGAAGAACACTTCAAACGAAGTCACGCCGTTGCTGGCCAGCTTTTCGACGCTGGTCAGCTCCTGGTTGGCCTCCGCCAGCACTTCGCCGGTGGACATATCGATCACGTCGGCCGCGATGTAGGCGCCCTGCAGGTCAGTCTGGTCGACTTCCACCTGCTCGATTTTGGCCTTGAGGATCGCCTCGTACAGCGACTTGGTGATCTTGCGGCCTTGCGGCACGATGGTCTCGCCCTTGGCGCTGATGACCTTGGAGAGCTTCAGGCCGATGAGGCTTTCCGAGACCTTCCAGAACAGCTTTTTGTCCTTGATGGAAATCTCGCTGACGCTATAAAAAGCCTTCAGAATCTCCGAATCGGTCTTCAGACCGAGGGCGCGGAGGAAGACGGTGCCATAGAACTTGCGTTTGCGGTCGATGCGGACATACAGCAGGTTCTTGTTGTCGTATTCGAATTCGACCCAACTTCCACGGTAAGGAATGATCTTGCCCAGGAAGTAGCCCTGCGCCGGGACGCGCTCAAAGAAGACGCCGGGCGACCGGTGCAACTGCGAAACGATGACGCGCTCGGTCCCATTGATGATGAAAGTGCCGTTGTCGGTCATCAAGGGGATTTCGCCGAAGAAGACCTCCTGCTCCTTGATGTCGCGGACGGTCTTGACGCCGGTCTCGGCGTCCTTGTCGTAGACAGTGAGGCGGATGGTGACTTTGAGCGGCGCGGCGTAGGTCATCCCGCGCTCTTCGCACTCGGCGACGTCATACTTCAACTGCAGGCCGACCGGATCGCCGCAGCGGTTGCAAAAGGTGACCAGGTTCTTATTGAACGTTCCGCAGCGGTGGCACAGGACGTCGCCCACATGGAACGGATCGGTTTTGATGGTGGCGCCGCAACTCGGGTTACGGCAGGTGGAACGCAGGTGGTGCAGACCCTTCAGGTTGCCGCACTTGCATTCCCAGTTGCCAATGGCGTAGTCGACAAACTCAAGTTGGCTCAATCCCCGGAAATCGGAGATGGGGAACACCGAGTTGAAGACGCTCTGCAGGCCCGCGTCTTCCCGCTCGTTGGGAAGCAGGTCCATCTGCAGGAACCGCTCATACGATTTCTTCTGGACTTCGATCAGGTTCGGGATAGGGATCGAGGTCTTGATGCGGGAGAAATCAACCCGCTCGCGCGTTGTGCCGTTTGCCAGATTTTCCATGTTTACTCCTACGGCCGATGGGCTCGCAACTCAATCGAAAACACAACCGCCAACGCTTCCCCTCTCAACAGGGCGTCGCCAGGGTCCTGGTTCCAGACCCGAGCCTTTCGGAGGAAGAACGTTCGCGGTGGGACAACGCCGGATAACCGGCGCCAGGAGACCGCGGCCATGCACGCCGGGTGGGGCAAAAATGCGCATGGCAAAGCCCTGCGCCGACTCCGAGGAATGGCACACCAAATCCGCAGGATGTTTGGTTCACAAGAGCAAGAATCCGGGTCGGTCTCCGGCCAGTACTATCTCAATGTAGCAAACCGGACCAGATTCGTCAAATCGCCTGGTCCGGACACACAACGGCAGACAGGCGCAGGCGGCGGGCCGAGGCCCATCGCCACACGCAAAACATTGATTCTACTTTATTTCTACCGTCGCGCCGGCATCGACAAACTTCTTTTTGATCGACTCGGCTTCATCCTTGTTGACGCCCTCTTTGATCGCCTTCGGCGCGCCGTCCACCAAATCCTTGGCTTCTTTCAAGCCCAGATTGGTGACTTCGCGAACCGCTTTGATGACGTTGATCTTGTTGGCGCCAGCCGCCGTCAGGATCACGTTGAACTCGGTCTTCTCTTCGGCTGCCGGAGCCGCGGCCGCACCGCCCGCCGCCGGAGCCACCGCGACCGCCGCAGCCGCCGCCGATACGCCCAGCTTCTCTTCCAGCACCTTGACCAGCTGCGATGCTTCCAGCAACGTCAGCCCTTGAATCTGTTCCGCAATTGCGTTGATGTCCGCCATGACTCTTCTCTTTTCTACTCCCTTATTGTGAAAACTTGCTTTCCTTGACGCCCTGATCGACCACCACCGCAAGGTTGCGTCCCACCCCGCCGAGGACAGTGACCAACCGCTGCGCCGATGCCTGGATCAAAAACAGAACTTTGGCCAAAATCTCTTCGCGCGATGGCAGACTAGCGAGATCCTGAATCGACTTGACGTCGATCGCGCGTCCTTCCACCAGGCCCGCCTTGAACGTGAAGGTCGGGTTCGCCTTCGCGTAACCAGTGAGCGCTTTGGCCAACGCCACCGGATCCTTCGAAGTGTAGGCCAGCGATGTCATCCCGGCCAGGTTGCTCAGAACGGGCTCCGCCGGCGTTCCATGCGCGGCCTTTTCCGCCAGGTTGTTTTTCACCACTTTGTATTTGCCGCCCGCACCGCGCACGGTTTTGCGCAGCTCGTAGTCCTGCTGCACGGTGAGCTTCTCAAAGCCAGCGACGAAGATGCTCTGGGCCTTTTCGAAATCCTTCTTCAGCGCTTCGAGGTCTTTTTCTTTGTCCGATTTCTTCTTCATGATGGTTCTCCGTCACGCCTGCTTGGCGTTAAACACGGTGACATCCAGATGGACGCCCGGACCCATGGTGGAGCAGATAGTCACGCTCTTGACGTACTTGCCCTTGGCCGCCGCAGGCTTGGCTTTGAGGACCGCCTGGATCAGACTATTGGCGTTCTCCAGCAGCTTCGGCGTTTCGAAACTCACTTTGCCGACCGGAACGTGAATCACGCCGGTCTTGTCCACGCGGAACTCCACTTTACCGGCCTTCACTTCCTTCACAGCCTGGGCGACATCGGTAGTTACGGTGCCGGTCTTCGGGTTCGGCATCAAGCCGCGCGGTCCCAGCACCTTGCCGAGGCGGCCGACCGATCGCATCATGTCCGGTGTCGCGATCACGGCGTCGAAGTCGGTCCAGCTTTCGTTCTGGATCTTAGCCACCATGTCGTCACCGCCCACGAAATCGGCTCCCGCCTGCTCGGCTTCGCGCTGCTTTTCGCCGGAAGCGATCACCAGCACGCGCTTCGATTTTCCGAGGCCGTTCGGCAGCACCACAGTGCCGCGCACCATCTGGTCAGCGTGCTTGGGGTCGACGCCGAGACGCATGTGCAGCTCCACGGTTTCGTCGAACTTGGCGAACTTGACTTTCTGAACCAGCGGCACCGCTTCATTCAGACTGTAGGGGCGGGCTTCGACTTGTTTAGAGGCAGCTTCGAATTTCTTACCGGTTTTCGGCATGTTCCCTCATTGGTGCAGACGGCAAAGGCACACTCATCAAGACCCCTGCCTCCCACTGAGTTTCAGTTTTAGATTATGGCGTTAAGCGCTTCTACCAGCGTAGCAAACGGAGTCCAGTTTGTCCACTCGACAGCTAGACCACATCCACGCCCATGCTACGGGCCGTACCTTTGACGCTCCGGATCGCCGCCTGGACGTCGAAACAGTTCAGGTCCGGCATCTTGATCTTAGCGATCTCCTCCACCTGCTTCTGGGTGATCTTGCCCACCTTGGTCTTGTTGGGCTCGGCCGATCCCTTCGCCAGGTTCACGGCGCGCTTGATCAGCACCGGCACCGGCGGCGTCTTGGTAATGAACGTGAACGACCGGTCGCTATAAATCGTGATGACCACCGGAATGATCAGACCTTCCTGATCCTTCGCCGAGGTCTTGGCGTTGAACGCCTTGCAGAACTCCATGATGTTGACGCCCTGCGGACCGAGCGCCGTGCCCACTGGAGGCGCCGGCGTGGCCTTGCCCGCCGGAATCTGCAGCTTTACGAATCCAGTAACCTTCTTTGCCATATCGTGTCTTCTTTGTCTCTTCTAGATCTTTTCTACCTGCAAAAAGTCCAATTCCACCGGCGTGGCGCGGCCAAAAATGGTCACCAGCACGCGCAGCGTGTTCCGCTCCGGATTGATCTCGTCCACCTTGCCCGAAAAGTTCGCGAACGGCCCGTCGATGATACGCACGGTTTCGTTCTTTTCGAAATTCATCTTCGGGCGCGGCCGCTCTGCCGAAGTCGCCTGCCGGAACAGGATCGAATTCACCTCGTCCGCTGTCAGCGGCACCGGACTGTTGCCACCGCCGACAAAGCCGGTTACGCGCGGCGTGTTCTTCACCTCGTGCCAGAGCTGGTCGTTCATCTCCATCTGCACCAGCACGTAGCCGGGATACAAAAGCCGCTTGCTGGTCACCTTCTTGCCGGCCCGCAACTCCACCACTTCCTCGGTGGGAATCAGGATCTGTCCGATCTTGTCGGCGAAGCCGAAAGCCTGGGCACGCCCGCGCAGCGAATCCGCCACCTTTTGCTCGAATCCCGAATAGGTGTGGATGATGTACCAGTTCTTGCCATCTTCGGAAACCGGGGGCGGCTGCGCGCTCTCCGCAGCCTCCGATGGCGTCTCATCCACCGGCTCAGCCGGCTCCACTTCCGGCGCAGCGCCAGCTTGCTCGTCGGCCGTTTCTTCGGTTCGAATAATCTCGTCGTCCGCCATCTTGATCCGTCTTATAGTTACTTGGTGAAAGCTCTGAACAGCTTGTCGATCAAGCTGAGAAAAATCTCGTCGATGACCGCGAAGTAGGCCGCGAACGCAAACACCGCGATGATCACAACAACGGTCGTCGCGCGCACCTGCTTCCACGAGGGCCAGGTCACCCGGCGCATCTCCGTTTGCAGCTCTTCGACGTAGTTCTTCACCTGCATGGGCCAACTGGAGGCCCGCTGCATGAAGTTTCCGGATTCGCCTTCCTGTATTTGTGCGGTTGCCATTTTACTTCCCAAGCCTTGCTTCCTAATTTCCTGGTGATGGCAGGGGCAGAGGGATTCGAACCCCCAAAGGCGGTTTTGGAGACCGCTGGTTTACCGTTAGCCTATGCCCCTAAACCCGTCTCAGGCACCCCTCGCTTCGAGCCAACTTCAGTTTACTTGATTTCCTTATGCAGCTGATGCTTGCGGCAAGCAGCGCAGAACTTATTCAGCTCCAGCCGTTCCGTCTTGGTCTTCTTGTTCTTCGTTTTGCTGTAGTTTTTGCGTTTGCACTCGGTGCATTGAAACGTGATGATTTCGCGCGGCATGCTGCCATCCTTTCTGATCGCTTGTGCGGCGTAGCCGCCCAGCCCGGCGCGGTTAGCGCCCCTACTCTAAAATCTCCGTCACCGTCCCGGCGCCCACCGTCCGGCCGCCTTCGCGAATCGCAAAGCGCAGCCCCTTGTCCATGGCCACCGGCGTGATCAGCTCCACCACCAGGCTCACGTTGTCGCCCGGCATCACCATCTC
>DATJWO010000016.1:0-4983 GCA_035501155.1 Bryobacteraceae bacterium | reverse complement strand
GAGCGGTCCTCAAGTCCCGCGAGCAGCGGACATACATGAAAGCGGTCTACTTTTCCGGGATACCCGCCTTGCGCAACGCTCCGTAGAGGTACTTCTCCGTCAGCTTGATGAACTCCGGATGCGATGAGCGATCGGATGCTTTGACTTGGTCGACTGTGATCCGAGGCTGGGTCTTCAGAAGTTCCGCCTTGGCGACTGCAGACTTTTCTGTATCACCTTGGTTGGCGTAGGCGGCAACAAGGAGTGCCCGGACATACCAATCGTCGTCGATGGCGAGAGCCTTCTCGCACATTGCCGCAGCCTGCTCAGCCTGCCCGAGCAGCAGATATGCCCTGCACCCCTCAGACTCGGGGCGGAAGGCGGCACCTCCAGATACATCCGTTGCCAGCGCACGGTTTGCGAGTGCCAGCGCCTCGGCGGGACGTCCGGTGAGGTTCAGGACTACGGCTCGGTCAACCCAGTAGTCAGGCTCATCCGGATCAAGCTTGATCGCCGTGGCATTGGCTTCGAGCGCTGCCTCCCATTGCTCACGGAGCTGCAGCGCGAAGCCACGCCAACCCCATGCGTGCGCGCTGGTCGGATCAAGGGAAACGGCTCGAGCGGCATCTTCGTCTATCTCTCGCACAAGGCGACTGTGATCACCCTTGGGATCGAGACTGTCCAAGCCCGAGTTCAGGTTGATCCGCGTGCACAGCGCGGATACTAAATTGGGGTCCAGTTGTAGTGCCTTGTCCACAAGCTTGCGTGCTTCTAGCTGCCCGGCAAGCGATGGGTCTTGCCGCGACAATGCCCCCGCACGCAACACGAGCTCCGTTGCGTTCAGTGTCGATAAGGGCTGAGCGAGAACACGCCGTATCTCGGCGCTGATGACAGCCGTGCGCAGCTGCCGAGCCAGGTTCCGAAGCGGGACCGATGATTGGCCCGAAACGTCAGAGTTTTGCACCGTTGTTCGCGCATCCCAGACTTGCCCACCGGTGGCAGCGTTGACGAGCTGTAGATTGACCGAGTTGCCCTCACCGTTGCGATTGACATTGCCCGCGAGCACGTAGCGGGCATTGAAGCGACGCCCCAACGCGCTCGGGTCAATGACCTCGCTAGTCGAATCGCCTTGGACGGCAACTACATGCAAGCGACCAACGGTGCCTTCCAAGCGACTGAGTGTCGATACCAGATCGCGGGTAAACGCATCGGCGAACCGAGCCGCCTCCGCGTCGCCTTTAGGTGCCTCAAGCGGTGCTACCGCGATAGACATTGCCGGTGGGTTCGGGGTCGCTGCGGGGTTGAAGAATCGCGGCATCCACCAAGCGAGGACACCTGCAATAGCGACGGCAACAACCCCCGCGCCCACCAACTGCCACTTTCGAGATCGCGCCAGGCGCAGCCAGCGCAGATGACCGTGGCTCGCCAAGTCCGGCATTGCACCGCCAAGCTCGACCCGATAGACCTCCACTGGACGCGCGATGTTCTTTACCCGCTGCGCCCCAAGCTCCTCAAAGGCGAAGCTCAGCTTGTCCACCACTTGGTCACGGACAACCTTGCTTGCGCAGATTTCGCCCGGTTCCGCCAGCGCCTGTAGCCGCGCGGCAACATTCACGCCGTCGCCGTAGATGTCGTCGCCGTCGATGATGATGTCACCGACATTGATGCCGATACGGAAATCGAGCCGCCGCTCCGCCACCACGCCGGTATTGCGTTCGGCCATGCCGCGCTGCACGTCAACGGCACAGCGCACCGCATCGACCACACTCGGAAACTCCAGCAGCAGGCCGTCACCCGTAGTCTTGACAATGCGGCCGCCGTACTCGGCGATCTTCGGGTCGATTAGCTCCCGCCGGTGGGTCTTGAGCGCAGCGAGGGTGCCGCTGTCGTCCAGACCCATGAGGCGAGAGTAGCCCGCGACATCGGCTGAGACGATTGCTGCCAGTCGGCGTTGATCCCGCACCATCCGCTCCCTCGGCTCAGGCTGGATGTCGGCGGACTATAGGCGGTGTGGCGCGAATCTACAATCGCCGCCTTTCAGGACGGTCCTCGCTACGTCCGCTTAAGAGCAGATGGGTTAAGGACCGCAGTTGGCCGAACTGAAAGTACCCACGTTTGATGGACACCTTAATTCGGGCAATACTAGCTCGAGGGAGGTGTTCGATGGAATACAAGCCGCGCAGGAAATTGACGCGGGAGTTCAAGCTTGAAGCGGTTCGTCAGGTCGCATTGAGCGATAAACCCAAGGCGCAGCTGGCACGGGAGCTTGGGGTTCGAGTGGGTCAGCTGCGTGATTGGCGATTGCAGTTCGAGAAGGAGGCGGTGACCGGCATCGCCAAACCGGATCGATCTGCGGTCGACGACCTTGAGCAGCTGCGTCGCGAGAACGCAAAGCTCAAGATGGAGATCGAGATTTTAAAAAAAGCGGCCATCTACTTTGCTCGGGAAGCGAAGTGAGGTACGCCTTCGTCGAGAAGAATCGGCGGCAGTACGGCGTGCCGGCTCTGTGCGAGGCGCTGCAGGTGTCGCGCAGCGGGTACTACGCTGCGCGGCATCGCGGTCCCAGTGACCGCCAGAAGCGCCAGGTCGAGCTCACGGCTCGTATCCGGACGATTTACCAAGCCAGCCGCGAGTCGTATGGCGCTCCCAGGGTGCACGTCGAGCTGCAGGCCCAAGCGGTGCCGTGCTGCCGCAACACGGTGGCCAAGCTGATGCACAAGGCTGGGATCCTGCCCAAAGCGATCCGGCGGTTCCGCGTGACCACCGACTCCCGCAGGACCAAGGCATCGCCGAACCTCATCAACCGGGACTTCAGGTCAGAACATCCCAACGACCTCTGGCTGACCGACATCACCTACATCCCCACGAGGCAAGGCTGGCTCTATCTGGCTGCGATTCTGGACGCGTACTCGAGAGCCTTGGTGGGCTGGGCGATGAGCCGAACCCTGGACACGAAGCTGGCGATGGACGCGTTGAACATGGCGATCGCTCATCGGGGTCCACCGGTAACGCTGCACTCCGACCAGGGGTCAACGTACGCCACCGGAAGCTACCGGGAAATCGTCAACCGCTATGGCATCCGCCAGAGCATGAGTCGCAAAGGTGATTGTTGGGACAATGCGCCTATGGAGAGCTTCTTCCATACGCTCAAGACCGAATTGGTCATGCACTGCGACTACAAGACGCGCGACGATGCGCGGGCCAGCTTGTTCGATTACATGGAAGTGTTTTACAACCGGCAGCGACGGCACTCATCGATTAGCTACGAGGCCCCGCTACCATTCGAGGCGATGAAATCGCCTGGCAAGGTGTCCGTCGTTCGTGGGTAAGACCAGAAGCGGACCGCAGTATGTCCAGTTCGGGTCGCTAGCGGCATACGCGACCAACTGCTATCCGCCAGTTCCAGACGGTCGCCCTCACATCTCCTTTTGCCGGGGAGCAGCTGTTGACGAGGCGGCCGGCGGAGTCTCGCGATCCGAAGACGCCGCTGGGTACTGCGCCAAGGCACCTCAGCCGCGCGACCTAAATCCTCGCGGCCAGTGGCCGCCCGGCCCCGCTTGTCGCCTACCAATACGAGTGCTAGAGTCAACAGGCGTTAACGATTTTCGGCCTACTGCTGCATTTCTCCTTCGCCGAAAGGATCGCTGAAATTCCCTGCTCCCATACAGCACGCAAGATATACATTGCGTATCTCTAGGAGGATCTGCGCATGGCAGACGTTATATATACCTGGAACAACATAGCACCAAACTCTACGGTGTCACTGTTTATCCATGGGTATCTTGAAACGGAGGCGGTGAACTACACTTTAGTGGTTTACCTCGCGTCCGCAGACAATAGGGAATTTCCAGAGGCCCATGCGACCCTTACGCAAGGTGAGACCTTTCGATGGCTGGTCGACAACAGTCAAGGACGAAAGATATACATAACAAACAATATGCAGTTCCACGAAATCACCGCCCAGATCCTTGAAATGGTGGAGTCGACTTAACTTACATTGCGACCGTCAAGATACTGGGGTGGTCCCTTCAGAATGAGACAAGGCTTGATCATTCTTGAAAGCTCTGCAAATGGGGTTTATATGCCGAAAATTCACGTGTGGCATCGTCTTAGTGGAGAGATAGTTGCAGTCGGACGCGCATCAGGCAAACGTGGGTGCGTTCCTGTCAGTGGAGAGAACCAATTTGTTCTTGAAGTCGAGGTGGCCGAAAAGGACATCGCATCTCTGCACCGGACCCACTTTGTAGATCCAATAAAGAAGGCCGTCGTCCCACTGCGCAAAGCGGACATGGCGCGCCTAAAGGTTCGGGGCGCCTAGCCAGATCCCCGCAATCAATCAATAGGTTCGCGGACATGCCGAGAATCGAGTCCGCGCGCCGAGCACGAGGAGCGAACCCCGGCTCGGTCCGGGCGGCAACGGCCCGCCGCTTCTGACGCCGCTGCAACTGCTCGACGGCCTCGCCGCCATCGTCACCGTCACCTCGGCGTGCTGGCGCCGAACTCATCGGTGCGGCCAGCGGTGACTGCGCTGGCCGTGCCTCCGGTGGTGCTCGCCCCCGCCGCGTCACTATTGAGCGTCGGCTTTCGCAGTTTCCTGCGGCCGTTTCTGCTGGGTCGTTAGGTCTGCAGTGGGTCGATTGCGACCGTCGCTGACCGGCCAGCAACTAACCAAGTTCCGCTACCATGATGGTTGCGCGAAGCCGACAGGTCGTTCAGCGCTGGCAAACTAAGGGGAGATTAGATGACTGCGATCGCGAAAGCGGCGGGGATTCTCTGCACAATTGTTGCACTCGGGTTCGGCGTCGAATCATCGGCCGCAGGTTCGGCGAGTGAAATGGACGCACTTCAGACCGTCGATCAAAACTGGGTCAAGGCCTATAACGCCGGCAACCCCGATGCTGTGGCGAGTCTCTACGACGAACGGGCAGTGCTCCTCCCGCCGGGTGCGCCGGCGGTGAGCGGGCGGCCCGCGATCAAAGCATTCTTTGCGAAGGACACGGCAGA
>DATJWO010000015.1:0-6493 GCA_035501155.1 Bryobacteraceae bacterium | reverse complement strand
GGACACAGCCCTACAAACTCCTGGCGTGAGCCGGTACGACAAGGCTTCCAGTTGTGGCGCTGCAAATACTCCAGCAGCGGGACGCGCTGTTTGAGCCGCTCCAGATTCTCGGCCATGGCGCTGTTTTCGCCTCCGGAGTCGAGGTTAGGCGGAAAGCAGCTCTCTTCCCAGGCGAGGATGGTGGGGCGGCGGGAGCGTTCTAAATCCGCAAGGGCCAGAACCGGGCGAGAAACGGGAATACGGTGTGCCAGCGCAAGGGGAGTGAATCGTGCATGAGGATCTCTGTTCTGGTGAGCCACGCGCCGACAGCCCGGATCGTCTTGCGCAGGAAGGAGAACGGCGGCCGAGAAGAATCCAGGCTTTGGCACCATCGGCGCAGCGTGGAAGGATCGGTCACGCGATCGGGGTCTTTGACGGCGGGCGCCGCAGTTTCCCAGGAACGACCTTCCAGGAAGCGGCGCTGCAGCGCCTGGCTGCGGGCGATGAAACTGTAATGGCCGTAGGGAGGAGAAAAGGGCGGCAGGAAGGTGAACGTCTTGCCGCACCGACTGCAAAGGCCGCGGCGAATGCCGATCCAATCATGGCGTTGATCGTGCGCCTGTTTGCGGCGGCGGCCATGACCGACGATGGAATCCTGGGCGCAAATCGGGCAATGGCGCAGGATGACCTGCACGCCGGCCTCGGCCCAATCGGCTTCGAGGTTGAATTGCGCCGCCGAGAGTGGGATAAACAGAATCGTAGCGATGAGGGCTCCGCCCGGCCCGGTCATCTTGCCAGGATCACAGGCCGGCGCGAGGCCCTTCCTCCTACACAAATCTCACCTGGAAAAGAATAACGCCGCTGCTGCTGCCGGATGTGGTGAAGAGCCCATGAAGTAGGCGGTAGAAAAGCGCCTTCTGTCGTCAACTTTCACCGGATTGGCCGGTTAATCCGAGAATTGTTGCCCGTCAGACGTGAAGCTCTACGAATGAATGTTGATCACCACCGCGAGACATTCGACCGCCTGGTCCCGAACCAGACAGCCATCGCCATCTCCTTGATTACGCAGCAACTATTTTCGCAAGAAATTTCATTCTAGGCACCAAAATTACGTTCGTGGGTGGGCAATTGGGTGGGTAGTTTGCACCCAGCCCGCTGAGTTCGCGCAGAACTCTCGCGTGGTTTTCGAAACTGATGGCAATACACCAGCTAATCGGAGACAGAAGATCGTCGTCAGACGAACAACTCCGCCGCGTCACCCTGTACACGATACCACCGAGGCTTACTTTATCTTCGTGCAGTTTGCTCAGAAGTTGATGCCGAACTGGGCGCCGAACACGGGCGCGCTCTTGATGTGCCCCGTACCCCCAGGCCGAATAATGTATTGGAAATCGGGCTGGATGAAGTAGGCGCTCTTGCGCAAGTCGAACCGATAGGTCAGTTCCATGACTGTCTCGTGGTCCTGGATACCACCATCGGGCCCAAGCAGCAGTCCATCTCGCTGCGCTCGTTGCAGTTCGTTGCTGAAGTAGCCGGACGCGATGCCGAATCCGACGGCGTCCCTCGGACGCGCGGCCAAAAGCCCGCGCGCCGAAAGACCCGCTGTGTAGTACAAGGGGAGTTGCTGGACGTGCGAATCCGGCGCGACGGTCACCGAGCCGAAGATGCCTAACCCGCGGTGGCTGCCGGGAGTCCCGAATGGGACGAGCACCTGGTCGAAAAGACCGTAAAAACCCTCGCTTCCGCGCCGCCTTGCGCCAGACTCAAAATCGGTGAGTTTGGAATGGTCGTACCAGCCGCCCACCTTGTAATTGCCGAGCCGCTGCGAGTCGCCGGGCAGTCCGTTGACCTGGTATCCAGCCTCGCTGATCACAAAGAGCGGTCCGCTCATCGAGAGATTTGCTCCGTGGTATTTGTTCTCTCGCATTCTCGGATCGCCATTGTAGATGCCGGTCATCACGTGGGTTCGCCTGGTGGGATGCACCTTTGCCAGCGCCGCCCACGTGCCGTAGTACGCGCTCATGCTGGGCGCGTCCAATAAAATCCCGAATGGATTTCCGCAGAACGCGTTCTGCATGAAGCCGAAGTCGTAGGGCGAGACGAGGAAGTCATCCATGGCCGGGAAGCGCCCGAGTCGAAGCTCAACACGATCATGCGCCAGCTTTTGCTGGTACGACACATCGATGACGCGGAATGTCTGAAACCCGTAAATCTGCTGCTCGCTGAAGACGTTGCCGATATAGTCCGACGAGAGCCTGTGGCCCCAGCGCTCCGAAAATGACGTAAATATCGAGCCGCCTTCCAAGCCGAAGATCCTGTCGAGATCGAAGAAGAGGCTGAGCTCGATGCTGGTGGGCGCGGTCGCTCCTTGCGATCGGCCCCCGGTCGGGTTTCCCGCGACATCGCTGACAAGCATCAGCCTCGGCACGATGCCGGATTCCTCAAGTCGCGGTCGGAGGCCGCCCCAGTTTCCGAGCAGGTGTCCAGGTGGCAGCATGAGCTGAAATACCCGGGCTGTCGAGTCTTCGAGAGCGCCCTCCTGTTGTGCGCACGTGGCGCCGGCGAGCAGCAGACTGATCGCGACCAGCCGGCGTCTCATAAGGCTCCGATCCGCTGAGGAATTGCGGAGTCCGGCTGGGGCGCCGTCATACAGGCAGCCGGAGATGGCTCGACAACCAGGCGTGCACTGCGACGGTAGGTTACCAGCAGGCGGAGCCAATTTGCGACGATCGATAGCTTCGAGTGTCCGTCCGACAGCGTTCGCAGATGCAGCAGTCCCCACATGAGCCAAGCAATAAAGCCGGTGATCGAACGGTCGCCATACTCAGCGACTCCGACACGTCGAATGATAGTTGCCAACTTGCCCGGTACGAATGGCTCGGGAGGGCCGGGCAAGGTTCTGCCCGCCACGCGTGCGGCAATAAGCTTACCAACGTAACGGCCTTGATGTTGCGCGATGGATGCGAGACCCGGAAGGGGACGGCGGTCGGGTCCGAGGACGTGCGCTGCATCGCCGGTCACGAAACATTCGGGATGGCCAGGAACGGAGAAATCTTTTTCGACTGCTACGGTTCCGTTCGCTGTCACAGCGACGCCGAGTGTCCTTGCCAAGGGTACGCCCTGAACCCCCGTGCACCAAAGCACGGTCGCTGCGTCGATCCGTTCCGCTCCGACCGTCACGCCTTCGGCGTCCACGTGTGTCACAGGAACGCCCACTCTCACTTCAACTCCGGCCTGTTGGAGAGCTCGGGCCGCATAGGAAGAATGTTGTTTGCTGAATGCCGGCAGCAATCTGGGCGCGCCTTGGACGAGCACGACGCGCGCTCGCTTGACGTCGATCTTGCGAAAGTCCGCCGGCAAGGTTCGCTGCACGAACTCGCTGATCGTGCCCGTAATTGCGACCCCGGTGGGCCCGCCTCCGACCACCACCACCGTCATCTGGCGCGCCTGTTCGGCTGGGTCCGATGTCATTTCGGCGCGCTCGAATGCCGTCAAGAGCCGGTTGCGTGCCGCAACGGCGTCAGCTAGAGTCTTCAGTCCCAGCGCATGTTGCGCCCATTCCGAATCGCGCCCGAAATAGCTGGTCTGCGCTCCCGTTGCGATCACGAGCGTGTCGTAGGGGAGGTCGTCTCCTTCGCCCATAACGACGATCCGGCGGGACAGATCCACGCGTTTGGCCTCTCGCATTTCTACCCGGACGTTGGGCAGATCTTTCAAAAGTGATCGGATCGGCGTCGCGATTTCCGCGGGCTCGAGAATCGACGTGGCGACCTGGAAAAGAAACGGTTGGAAGAGATGGTGATTATTGCGATCAACCAGGGTCACGTCGGCATCGCTGTCTCGCAACTCACGAACTACGGCTATACCGGCGAATCCCGCGCCGATGACCACCACTCTTGGCCGATGGCTCATGCGGCCCCCAAGAGTGCAGATTGCTGCGCTTTCTGCAGCGCCTTTTCCAGAAGCGCGCGCGAGCGAGGTGTGTCGCGAAGTTTCCAAGTGGCCGTCGCGAGGTCCACCGCAAGATGCGGCCGATTTCCGATCCCCATGAAGAACCACGCGGCGTGATCGGCATAGGCTTCCGGGCGCCGCGCCAGCAACTGTCGATAAGCCGCGGCGGCTAGTTCGGTTTCGCCTGAAGCCAACTCGCGATCGTCCCGTGCCTCCAGAATCTCCGCATACGTCGCACGATACTCCGGATCGTCGGCAATTTCGGGCAGTGGTTCGATGAGCGCGAGCGCAAGATCCGTCTGCCCGCGCGCGAGAGCGACTTCGGCCCGGTGTCCACGTCCCGGAACATGCTGCGGCAATATCCTGCCGAGTTCGGCGAAGATCTCCTCAGCACGGTCCAGATCGCCGCGCCGCATGGCGCTCACACCCCATTCGAAGAGCAGTTGGCCGGCCGGGAGAGGCGATGCGCCGCCGTCCGCAGCGAGCGCGGCCGCATAGCGTGCCTCCGCGGGAGGCCATTGATCCATCTCTGCGAGCAGTGAGGCAAGCGCACCAAAAGTGTGAATGCCAGGTTCGCCCTTCGCTAATCCTTGACGCAGAAACAGCGCCGCTTCGTACTGTCCGGTCGCTTGCAGTAGCGAGGCCCTCTCGACCGTAACTTCGTGCCGCGAATATCCGGCCGAGAGGGCTTGATCGAGCAGCGCGCCGGCTTCTTCGAACCGATGAAAACGCGCTGCCAACCGTGCACGGATGAAGATTCCACTTCCGCCATCCTGCGCCAAACGAAGCGCTTCGAGAGCGGCCTGTTCCGCACGATCGTGGTCCACGATCCGGCCCAGCAGGTCGCCGCGGAGGAACAGAAGCTTCGACAACGCCATCAGGTCTTCGAACGTCGCCGCCCCCCCACGGCGACGCTCGAAGCTGTCGATCGATGCTGCGAGGTTCGCGACAGCGATTCGCCCGCTGGTGTAGCGCCCCGATTCGATCATCACGAGGCCTTCTTCAAACCGGTTAGCAGCGCCGGATATCCGCGGGTCAAAGAACCGGCATCGATCGCGATCGTCTCGCCATTGATCGAGCGCGCATGGTCGGAGGCCAGAAACACCGCAGCGGCGGCGATCTCGTCCGCGTTCACCGGCCGGTTCATGGGAATCACGCCCAGGAACAATGAGCGCATCGCGGGGTTCTCCAACTCTTTTCTGGTGAGGGGCGTCTCCACCAGACCTGGGGCGATGCCGACCACGCGGATGCCGCGGCCGCCGAGTTCCAAGGCGCCGCAGCGCGTGATCATATCGACGCCGGCCTTCGCTGCACAGTAAGCGACCTGACCTTCGCCTGGCTGTCGTGCGTTGACGGACGAGATGTTGATGATGACGCCGGGACGGCCTTGCTCAAGCATCAGGCGCGCCCCGTGCTTTACGCCGTAGAACACTCCGCCGAGAGTCACGGCTTGAACCGCTTGCCACTTTTGAGCCGTAAGCTCGGTCAATGGCGTGATGGCGCCGAAACCCGCGCAATTGACCACGATGTCGAGCGACCCGAAGGCGTCGCGCGCGGCGCGCATTGCAGCCTCCACTTGAGCCTCATCGGAGACGTCCGTGATGCGTCCGATTGCGCGGTCCCCCAGTTCGCGAGCCGCATCGTCGAGTGCTTTGGCATTGACGTCGCAGAGGACGATTCCGGCTCCGGCTTCGATGAATGCCGTCGCGATGGCTTTGCCGATGCCGGATGCGGCGCCGGTTACGACCGCTCCTTTGTCTTTCAAGGTACTCATTTCTTTTCCTCCAGGTAGTCGCATACGACTTCACCGTCATTCAGCGTCATGTCCCACAGATGCTGCCGACCCTCTATGACGCGCACGACCGGTAGCGCGGCCACCGGGCAGCCGGCATGCGGCACCATGAACAGCTCCGCAGGCCCCGTCCACGCGCCCTTCAGTCGCACGTCGTAGAGATTGACGCGGACGAGTTGGGCGACCTTCGGCGTGTGGTTATCGACATCGGGAAGCAGCTTGAGAACGACTTGTGTCGTCTGCAGTTCCTGCTCGATCTCGGACAAACGATCCGAGAGATCTACCATGCGATAAGGCATGGTCGCGAGCGCGACCTGCACGCCGCCATAGTTCAAGGTCCCGGTCAGCACGTCTCGCACGATCTTCAGTTCGGGCTCGCCGTGCCGCTTGGGGAAGCCGAGAATTTCGCGGCCGGCGAGCGTCGGCGATTCGCTGTCGAGAAACGCCTGAAAAACGTAGATCACCGGTTTGCCGTGCAGCGTGCAAGCGACCGAGTGGCCCACTTCCGAGTACGGTCCGAATCCGCTGACTTCGGTCATGCGCCGCCACTCGATGGTGACGATATTGCCCTCGGCAGGTTCGAGGGGCCTTGGAACCACTTTGCGAACCGCCTCCGCAGTGCTCTCGTACGTCACGACGAGCTGCTGCATATCGGTGTAGCGCCAGGGCCCGCGCGGATAGCTCGGCCGGAGCGTTGACATCACCGGGTACTTCAGGAACCAGTCTGTGGCTAGCTCTTTACCGTTTCTAGCGCCAGCGGCTCTGATGTCC
>DATJWO010000014.1:0-2287 GCA_035501155.1 Bryobacteraceae bacterium | reverse complement strand
TGGATGAGTGTGCTGAATCGCGGCGACTTGGTAATCGAAAACGCCGCACCGAGGAATTTCGGAAACAATGCTGAGCCCATCGAATAGCATGTATGTGCTCATGGCATTTTGCTCGCAAATGGGATTTCCGGGCGCGAATGGGTTCTCCACAGGTTTTCCGCTTTTGCGCGGATTCGCTCAGCCTTTTGGCTCGACCAGGACTACTTCCAGCGGCTCGTCACGCGCATTTTCGGTCTGCAGAGTCTCTTCCTCCAGCCACGCCGCCACTCCCGCCGGCGCGCCGCGCTCGTCCCGCCTTCCGTCGGAAAAGAGTAACTTCACCTGGACGTCGGTCAGAGTCGCCAACACTCGCGGCGGATGCGTCACCATCAGGCCGGCCTCACGTGCTTCGAACCGCAGGCGCACGACTCTCACACGATCGTTTTCCAGCACGACTCTGTAACGCTTCGGATCGACTCGAACCGCATCGAGTTGCATCGGCCGCGACTTCACTGGTGCTTTCAACTCGACGCGGATTTCATCGAGGTCCTCCCCAACGGGCAGACCCTCAGCCTGGGGCCATCCTTCCTCGCTGTAGCGCACCTTGCCCAGATGCGTACCCGGGCGCAAATCGATTCGAACGACGGCGAACGCCGCAGGTTTGTAGGATGGTGCCGTGTGCCCTTTCGTCATCGAGACCCTGACGATTCGCACGTGTTCGTTCTCCGACATGATCTCCATCGGATTCTCCTCGATGGCATCGTAGACCCTTGACCTGTGTCCAAGGTCAAGGGCGACCCGCGCGGCGGCCAAATCTTGCCAAGGCCAAAAAAACTGCTGGACGGATCAATGCCTGCCTGCGCCAGCCAGTGCGGCCGAACGCTCCGCTCCTAGTCTATCAAGACCGGCTAATCGCCCGGCTCCATGTCTGGGCGCAACGGGAGAGCGAGAGAAGCATAACGTGACATATAGAATATTGGATTGGAATGTCACAGGTGGTCTGTACATATGTTTGACGATAATAGGATGTTTTGATAGGACAGGAGCGTTCGAAACATTGTTAATGTTCCTTAAATGGTAGGCCGACTCGGCTGGCGAAACGTAGCTGGAGGAAGGTGGCCCGAATCGGCTCAAACAAGGAAGCGACCAGTAGGTAACGGCGAGCAACGTGAATCTTTCCAGCACCGAAGCACGAACGAAGCTCTGGATCGTTCTCGGCACAGCTGTTGTTGCCACAAGCATCGCGCTTTTCTCTTTGGGCTCAAGCAGCCCTACCTCTAAAGCATCCTCCGGCAGCAGCACGAAGACCCCGAAGCTGGCGAAGGCTAATACTCGTACTACTCGCGGACTTTTAGCTTTGCCCGTTGGGGCGCGGCCCGTTGTGTCCGCGGCCTTGGGCCGCGACGATGCGCGCTATCAAGTGGCAACGGCCGACGGCAAGTTGCGAACGCAAAATCCCGCACAGGGGTTGAGCGCCGACTTCACCCAGGCTGGCGTGCGGGTGCTTGTCGGCAAGGAGATGCGATGGTCGCTGGCGCCGCTTGGCTATGGATATGGCGACCGGATCGCAAAGGTACACGCGGCCACCCCTCGCGGTGAGGCAAACCGGGTGGAATATCGCCGCGGTTCGCTGGTGGAATGGTATGTCAACGGGCCGCTCGGACTTGAGCAGGGCTTCACCCTTGCCGCGCCGCCCGCAAACCCGCGCAACGCTGATGGCTCGCCCCTCACGATCGTTCTGGGCCTCGGGGGAGAGTTGCGCGGTGACTCCGACTCACCTGCAAAGGTGCGGGCGCGGAACATTACGCTGCGCGATGGAGCCGGAAGTGCCGTGCTGCGATACAGCGGCCTTGAGGCTCACGACGCGAACGGGCGCGCGCTGATTGCCTGGCTCGAACTCAGCGGGGAGGAGCTGCGGCTGCGGGTGCAAGACAGTGGCGCGCGCTATCCGGTGGTGGTGGACCCCTTCATCCAGGTGGCCAAGCTGACCGCTTCGGACGGGGCGGCAAGCGATGGGTTGGGCTATTCGGTAGGCATCAGCGGCGACGACAGCACCATTGTAGCCGGCGCGTATGCCGCCACAATCAACGGCAACTCCTACCAAGGCGCCGCATACGTCTTCGTGAAGCCCGGCGGAGGCTGGACCACGGCCACGCAGACCGCCAAGCTGACCGCCTCGGACGGGGCGTCTAACAACAAATTGGGCCAGTCGGTAGGCGTCAGCAGCGACGGCAGCACCATCGTAGCCAGCGCGCCCAACGCCAAAGTCGGCAGCAACTTCGGTCAAGGCGCCGCATACGTCTTCGTG
>DATJWO010000013.1:0-25171 GCA_035501155.1 Bryobacteraceae bacterium | reverse complement strand
GACGATACGTGAGCCGGTGGATCAGCCAGGGATAGCCGTGATAGGCGAAGATGACCGGCTTGTCCTTCGTGAACATGGAATCGAAATCACTATCGGAGAGCCCGTGCGGGTGCTCGCTGGGAGGCTGCAGGGTCATCAGATCTACGACATTGACGACGCGGATCTTGAGATCGGGAATATGCTCACGCAGCAGCGAGACCGCGGCCAGCGTTTCGAGCGTCGGCACATCACCGGCGCAGGCCATCACGACATCGGGATCGCCGTCGTCGTTGCTGGCCCAGTCCCAGATGCCGAGGCCTGCAGTGCAGTGGCGGATTGCCTGGTCCATCGTGAGCCAGACCGGCGCAGGCTGCTTGCCGGCGATGATGAGGTTCACATAATGCCGGCTGCGCAGGCAGTGGCTTCCTACTGATAGCAGCGTGTTGGCATCGGGTGGCAGATAGATGCGCACGACGTCGGCTTTCTTGTTGGCGACGTGATCGATAAAGCCGGGATCCTGATGGCTGAATCCATTGTGGTCCTGCCGCCATACGTGCGAGCTCAGCAGGTAATTCAGTGAAGCGATGGGCTTGCGCCATGGGATATCGCACGTGACCTTCAACCACTTTGCGTGCTGGTTGAACATTGAGTCGATGATGTGAATAAAGGCTTCGTAGCAGGAGAAAAAGCCGTGGCGGCCGGTAAGCAGATAGCCTTCCAGCCAACCCTGGCACAGATGTTCGCTGAGCACCTCCATCACGCGGCCGTCGGGGGAGACGTGATCGTCGGTGGGCAGGATTTCGCCGGTGGAGGTCCGGCTGGTGACGTCAAACACGGCATTCAGACGGTTGGAGGCGGTTTCGTCCGGGCCGAAGATGCGGAAATTCGCCGACGCCATGTTCGCCTGCATGACGTCGCGCAGCATCTCGCCGAGCACTCGCGTGGCCTCGGCCGTCACGGTGCCGGGTTTTGGCACGGCCACGGCGTACTTGCGGAAATCCGGAAGCCGCAGATCCTTCAGCAACAGCCCGCCATTGGCGTGCGGATTGGCTCCCATGCGGCGCTCGCCCTTGGGCGCCAGTTCGGCAAATTCCGTTTTGAACCTGCCTTGGTCGTCGAAAAGCTCTTCGGGATCGTAGCTCTTCATCCAGTCCTCCAACATGCGCAAATGATCGGGCTTGGAGGCCAGTTCGCTGAGCGGAACCTGGTGGGCGCGGAAGGTCCCTTCAATGGGCACGCCGTCGACGACCTTGGGGCCGGTCCAGCCCTTGAGCGAATCAAGCACGATCATGGGCCAGCGCGGTCGATGCGAGAAACCGTGCTCGCGGGCGTCCTTCTGGATGGCGTGAATCTCCTCGACGATGGTGTCCATGGTAGAGGCCATCGCCTGGTGCATCGCCTCCGGCTCATGGCCCGCGACGAAGTAGGGATTGTAGCCGTAGCCCCGCAGCAATTCTGCCAGCTCGTCGCGCGGGATTCGCGCCGGCACGGTCGGCCCGGCGATCTTGTAGCCGTTGAGGTGCAGAATGGGAAGGACGGCGCCGTCGCGCGCGGGGTTCAGGAATTTGTTGGAGTGCCAACTGGCGGCCAGCGCGCCCGTCTCCGATTCACCATCGCCGATGACGCAGCAGGCAATCAGGCCGGGATTGTCGAACACCGCGCCGTAGGCGTGCAGCAGCGAATAGCCCAGTTCACCGCCTTCGTGAATGGAGCCGGGTGTTTCGGGCGCGGCGTGACTGGGGATGCCGCCGGGAAACGAGAATTGCGTGAACAGCCGCTTAATGCCTTCGGCGTCCGCGCCGATATTGGGGAACAGCTCGCTGTAAGTTCCCTCCAGGTAGGTGTTGGCAACCATCCCCGGACCGCCGTGGCCGGGGCCGCAAATGTAAATCATGTTGAGGTCGTACTTCTTGATGACGCGGTTGCAGTGCACGTAAATGAAGTTCAAGCCTGGCGTGGTGCCCCAATGGCCGAGCAGCCGCGGTTTGATGTGCTCCAGGCGCAGCGGCTCAGTGAGCAGGGGATTGTCGTAAAGATAGATTTGTCCGACCGACAGATAATTAGCAGCGCGCCAGTAAGCGTGGATCTTCCGCAACTCTTCAGCGGAGAGCGGGCCCGATGCAGACGCAGCGGTCTTGTTGTTGATAGTGGCTTGCATTGCATGCTCCTGGGAAGACGATCACACTCCTCCATGATGACGCGTTCCGGAGCGCGGGGGTGCATGCGAATCTGTTACGCGATTGAAATCGTGGCCGAGCTATGCCAAAGCGTCCAGTTCCAAGCCATAGACCTTTTGCAGCGCGCACGGCTTCCCGCCCAGGCCGAAGACCAGGCAATTGTTTGCCAGGAAATTTGCAATTTCGTCGGCGCGCTCCTGGCAACTGGCGGCGGCTTCCCCAAGTATTCCGCAGGCAGTGCAGAGCGCAGCCTGACGGTTCGCGCGGGTTGGCAAGCTATGCAGCCGGGCCTGGACGATGTCGGCTGGCGCCCCCGCTAACAGCGAGTCCAATATCGCTTTCACAGAGGGTTGTCTAGCTGAGGAGAACTGGGTCATATCAACTTCCGGCGGGACGCCCTGAACTAATGTTCCCACTGTTGCGCCACAGGCCGCACCTAGGTCGCGTGCTAGTTCTGGGCCGAAGGCTCCGCTTGAGTGGGCTGGTGGTCAAAGGCAACTTCAACCAGTCCTTCCCGAATGGCCAGTTTGGTGAGCTCCGCGACGCTGTGCGCTCCTGCTTTTGCCATGATGCGCGCGCGGTGAAACTCGACCGTCTTCACCGAGACCTTGAGGATATGGGCAATTTCCTTGTTCTGCCGGCCCTCGGCGACGAGTTGCAAAATCTGCCTCTGCCGGCTGGTCAGCTCGACTGCGGATTTTCCCGGTTTGGCCCGCCAGAGCGCCAGGCTCTGTGGCGTGAACCCTTGGAAAGCGGGCGTTACATAAACGCCGCCCTTCAGAACCTTCGCGATCGCTTCGAGTAACTCCTCGGCCGCTCCCGATTTCAGGATGTAGCCCGAGGCGCCCGCTTCCAGGGCTTTTCGCAGATAGATCGGACTGGAATGCATGGTGAGGATGATGAACTTGGTCTGCGGCAGCCCCCGCTGCACTTCGCGCATCGCATCGATGCCGTTCAGGATCGGCATCGTGATGTCGAGAATCACGACGTCGGGTTTGTGTCGCAGGGCTGCCTCCACGGCAGCCTTGCCGTTGTCCACCAACTCGACAACTTCGTAATGATTCTCCACCAGGCCCTTGATTCCCTTCAGAATCAGGGAGTGATCGTCAGCCAGAAGAATTCGCGGTTTCATGAATCTCCCTCGAAAACGGAACCGAAGCGATGACTTGAACCCCTCTACCGGGTTGGGAGGTGATCGCGAGCGTTCCGTTGACCATGCGGATCCTCTCCTGCATGCTGAGAATCCCCAGTCCCTTATTGAGTCGTCCGCTATCGGTCGAAAAGCCCGAGCCGTCATCGCTTACGATCAATTGGATGTTGTCTTTCTCCCGGCAGAGCCGAACATGAACAGCGATGGCGCCGCCGTGCTTGGCGGCATTTTGGACAGCCTCCTGCGCCACCCGGTACAGGCAGGACGCGTCCTCGGTGCTCAAGTCCGCATCCTCGATGGCGCTTTCAAACCGCACCTGGAGGCCCTGGGCCTTGCCGAACTCGTCGCAGAATTCTTCCAAGGCCGTGCTCAAACCAAAATCCTCGATGACGGATGGATGGAGCCCGTGGGAGATCCGCCGGACGTCGACGGAAATCTGATTGGCCTGGTTTTGAAGTGAAGCCAGTTGCTTTCGGGATTCGCTCGAGACGCCCGGCTCGGCGGACAGCTTGCCGATTTCGATCGAAAGCAGCGCCAGCCGCTGAGTGACGTCGTCATGCAGGTCGCGGGCAATGCGCCGGCGTTCGTCCGTCTGCGCCGTGAGTAGGCTGCGCGCCAGTTCCCGCAGCTCCTGTTCGCTTTCGCGAAGCGCCTCCTGCATGTGTCTGTGAGTTGAGATGTCTTCGGAAAAAATCAGGATTCCTTCCGGCCTGCCGTCGCTAGAGCCCCAGGGCCGAACCTCCCAGCGCAACCAGATTCGGCTTCCATCCGCACGCTCAAAGCTGTCTTCGTCCGACTTCAGGCTCTCACCGGCCAGGCAGCGCTGGAGAATCGCCTTCCAGCGTTCGGGAAGGTCGGGGAATACTTCATAGTGCGACCGGCCCAGCAAGCCCTCGCTCGGCAGCGAAAAGCCCGTCACCCAGCGATCACTGACCTGGAGATAGCGCATTTGGCGATCGAGCATCGCCACCGCTGCCGGAACATGTTTCACGAAGGTTTTCAGCAGTTCTCCGCTGGCCTGCAAGGAGGCGGTCCGCTCGCGGACGCGCTGCTCCAACAAGGAATTGAGGTGCGAAAGGCTCTGCTCGGCTTCCGTTGCCTGGCGGCTGTAGCGCTCCACGGCCCGGTACAGAGAGACGGCTACCACCACCAGGACCAAGTAGCCCAGCACCACGCTCCAGGTGAAGCGTTTCGCGCCATCCGCCAATTCCGTCTCCCGCTGCTTCAGTAGGCGGTTTTCTTCTGTACGCATCTCGGAGACAACGCTCTGAAGAGAGTCCATGAGCAGCTTGCCTTGGTCGATCCGGTCCACCAGGGCTTCCGTTTTGAGGCCCCCTGTCCGGTATAGCTCGATGTTCGCTTGCATGTGAGCCAGTTTCTGCTCGATCAGCGGCGCGATCCGCAGGATCGCCAGTTGCTGACGCGGGTTGTCCTGGGTGAGGTTGCGAAGGCTGGCAAGTTCCTGGCGCACGCCTGGAACCGATTCGTCGTAGGGACCAAGTAACCTGGTTTCGCCAGTCAGCAAGTACGCGCGCTCGCTGGTTTCGGCGTGGTCCAGACAAAAGAGCAAGCGTTCAAGCGACAGTTGAACAACCTGGGTGTGCTTTACCAGATCGTTTTCTTCTCCCGCCCTCTTGGCGAAGAAGTACATGACGACGCCGATCAGAACGGGCAGAATCAGAAGTAGCGCCCAACGGCCCTTATGACGGATCGACGGAATCATGGCGTTAGCCTGCCTGGCCTGAGTAGGCCGCTCCGTCTGTAATCCATCCCCGTTTACCGAAACACTTTCCGTCTAATTTGTGTATAGCAGGTCTGGAGCGCGTTTGCCTGACTTGTTGACGTGTGGCCGCGTATTGCAGTATGGCCGGAAGGTGCAGGAGGATGAGTCACACGGGACAAGCACGCTACCGCCCGTCCTCAAGGAGGCTTCCGGCACCTTTTGATTCCTTCGGCAGCGCGGCACGGCCCCAACACCTGGGTCGAGACCTAGTAGAAATAATCGTTCAGCGGCTTCGGGCCTCAGATGTGCCCTACTTGTTGGGGGCTTTCTGCGCGGCTGGCGGCTTGTAGCCCTGGAGCGAATATTTGTGATCGCGGTAATATTTCCCTGCGTCGTTCAGGTTCCAGGAATCTGGGGGATGGCAGAAATTGCATTCCTTCTGGGTCCGGCGGGCATATTCCGGCTTGGCCCACGTGGAGCCAGCGCTGAAGAAGAAAGCGGTAGTAAGGAGGCCGGTGAGGATAGCGAGTTCAAAAAAGGTGCGCATCCAAGCTGCTCGATGTGGCTCAGGTCCGTCGGATGACCGGATTTCAGACTCCACTCGGGTTCATAGCATCAGTTTAGCGCGTATGACACCATATTCCATATGCGCCCGGTCCGCAAGCTGATGTCCCTTCTCTTTCGTGGAGAATGGGGCGCGATCGTATATGCGTTAAAGGCAAGAGCGTATGGGCTTGATTTACGTTATGCATCGGTAGAGGAACTCGGGCTGTCAGAGGATCGATCGATGTTCCATGCCAATTCCGGTGGCCCGCTTCTTGAAGAGGTATTGAAGAGCTTGCCAATCCGTGAAACGGACGCGGCGATCGATCTGGGTTGCGGCAAGGGCGGCGCCATTCTGACCATGGCGAAGTATCCATTCTGCCGGGTGGACGGGGTGGATTTATCAGAGCCCGTGATCCGGATCGCTCAGAACAATCTCCGCCGGATGAGAATATCCAAAGCGACGATTTATCCCGCGGATGCATCCAGCTTCCGCGACTTGGACCGCTATAACTATGTGTACCTGTATCACCCATTTCCGGCGGTCGTGATGGCTGACGTGATGCGAAATATTGTGGACTCACTGAAGCGGACGCCGAGGAAGATGACGCTCATCTATCGCAATCCAGTTTTTCATTCGCTCGTTTTGGAGTGGGGCTGCCGCAAGATCGCAGACTTTCCCGGTCCGGAGCATCCCACATTCGTGTACGAGATCGAAGGTTTCGGGTAGGGGTGGAATCCGAGCATTCTCCGCAGAAGCCTCCTCGCAGCACGGATAATAGGAACGGAGCCATGCCGCAGTTCGTCCAGATCGGACTTCCGCAAGCGGGGCTGAGCGAAGAGCAATGCTTGCCGCCAGCGGAGTTGAGACAACACATCGTGCGCCTACAGGCCATCACGTTGGCTTGGATGGTGATCGAATGCGGCGTTTCGCTCGGCGGTGCCGTTGCCGCCCACAGCCCGGCGTTACTGGCCTTCGGTTCTGACAGCTTTGTGGAGCTGCTCTCCGCCGTCATTGTGCTGCTTCAATTCCTGCCGTCTTTCCGGCTCAACAGGACCCGTGCGGCGCAAACAACGGGCGTTCTGCTTTTGTTGCTGGCAGTCGTGGTAGCGGTGTCCGCAGTTCTAGCGCTGGTGCACGGTGTTCGTCCGGAGACGAGCTTGGCCGGCATTGGCATTACGGCGGCGGCTCTGATCGGAATGCCGATTCTGGCGGGGAAAAAACGTGCCACAGCTCGCGCCGCGAACAACCGTGCCTTGGCGGCGGATGCCGTACAGTCAGCCACGTGCGCCTATATTGCTGCCGTCACCTTGCTCGGGTTGGCCTTGAACGCTGTCTTCCATCTTTCGTGGGTCGATTCGGGTGCGGCATTGGTGGCCATACCGATACTCGTCATCGAAGGCCGCCGAGCTATGCAGGGTGAGAGTTGTACCTGCTGCTGATCAGTCCATCTGGGATCGTCGTGGCGGGGATCACCTCAATTTGATGTTTGAACCGCGAATGGGTCTCTCTACTGCACCATCGCTGGCTGCTTCTCACAATGCGCTCGGGGGCGGCGTCTTCGCTCGCTGCTTCAGGCCGAATTCCCGCAGGATTTCACATCGTGGCCGGCCTGGACCGGCTCTATGGGTCGATGACTCCACCGCTCAAGCACCCGCACTCTTTCCCAGAGCCTCAGGTCGAGACGTGGCAAATTAACAGTCTTTTCTCAACAGGGGGAACAACTTATCGTTCGCGCGCTAGAATGTCCCTAATGCGCCCTCCGCTCTTCATGCTCTACATCGCCGTTCTGGCCTGTTTGACGGCATGCTCTCCCGCGTCTAAACCCGAGACTAAAGCGCTTGAACCCGCGCCTCAGCCCGCAGTAGTTGCTGGGCTGAAGTTTCAACATGACGGCGTCGAGCTCTACTATGAAGTTTACGGCTCAGGCGAACCACTGCTTCTGATACATGGGAACGGGGGCAGCAGCCGCGATTTCACGGCCCAAATCGCGCATTTCCGCAAAAACTACCAGGTGATCGCCATGGACAGCCGTGACCAGGGCCGATCCGCCGACAGCCCTACAAAGATCAACTACGAGAAGATGACCGAGGATCAGGCCGCACTGCTGGAGCATCTGAAGCTCGGCGCGGTCAACGTCGTAGGCTGGAGCGACGGCGGCATCGAAGCTCTGCTGCTCGCCATCCGCCATCCCGGAAAAGTCAAGAAACTGGTCTCCATGGCTGCCAACCTCACGCCGCAAGGACTGCATCCGGACGCTGTTGGCTTCAT
This sequence comes from Bryobacteraceae bacterium, assembly GCA_035501155.1. Classification (GTDB taxonomy): domain Bacteria; phylum Acidobacteriota; class Terriglobia; order Bryobacterales; family Bryobacteraceae; genus Palsa-89. Next base: position 17,327 of record DATJWO010000013.1, on the reverse strand, counting down.
CAAGGACATGTTGAAGGACCCCAAGATTCCCGCTCGCGACCGCAAAGTGACGGAAATGATGCTCACCGAACCGCAAATCAAACTGACCGAACTTGAGAAAATCACCGCGCCTGCGCTGATTCTGGCGAGCGACCACGACATGATTTCCGACGAGCACACGGTTGACATCTTCCATCACATTCCAAATGCGCAACTCCAGATCTTCGCTAATGCTTTGCACACCATTCCCTTCGACGACCCCGATCGCTTCAACTCCGTAGTGGAAACGTTTTTGCAAAAGCCGTTCGTCAAGATCGATCGCCTGGGCGACACGATGAAGTCCCTTGAGAAGTTGCGGACGGCTCCGGCGAAGTAAGCCGTCACTTCACCCAAGGCGTTTACGCTCCGCTTCCGGTGAGATCAACTCTGTTCGGGCGCGCCCGCGCCGAATGGCGTCGGGGAGTACCTGTTTCCCTCAAGATTAGTGAGACGCGGTCTGGAGCGGACGCGCCGTGGCATTTTCGTAACTCTATGTTTTGTTGGACGTTTTTTGGTGGACCTGGTGAGATTCGAACTCACGACCTCTTCCATGCCATGGAAGCGCGCTCCCAACTGCGCCACAGGCCCACGCGAGGATCTTTTTCAATATATCATCAGTTCCGTTACGATGGTCGATATGGATGCGAAAAGATGACACGGGAGGAAGCCTGGAAGCTGCTGTGCGAGTTCACCAAGTCCGACAGCCTGCGGCGGCACGCGCTGGCGGTAGAGGCCTGTGTCGTAGCGTACGCGCGCAAGTGCGGCGAAGACGAAACGAAATGGTCGGTCACGGCGCTGCTGCACGACTTCGATTACGAGATGCATCCGGAGGCGCCGGACCATCCCTTGAAAGGCGAGCCGATCCTGGCCGAGCGCGGCGTGGACCCCGAGATCCGGCGAGCCATTCTTTCGCATGCCAACTACAGCGGCGTGCCGCGCGAATCGCGACTGGAAAAGACCCTGTTTGCCTGCGACGAACTCGCCGGCTTCCTCACCGCGTGCTCCTACGTCAAGCCCGGCCGGAGCATTCACGAGGTGGACACCAAGTCGGTGCGGAAGAAGCTCAAGGACAAGGCGTTCGCGCGATCGGTGAGTCGCGAAGACATAATCAACGGCGCGTCCGCGCTCGACGTGGACCTGGACCAGCACATCGAGTTCTGTATCCAAGCGATGCGCGAGCGTGCCGCGGAACTCGGCTTGGCGGGAAACGGCCCGGCGGCGTCTTCGGCCGTCAACTGAACCTTCTCTAAACGTCGAGGAAGTGCTTCGGCACCCCGACCTGCAGGCCGTCGGCGGTGAACCACGGATGGAACTCGAACTGAAGTTCGCCCGACTGGACACCCGGATCCCTGCTCACCAGCTCGCGCGCCTGCTCCAACGAGTCCACCGCGAATATGTACAGGCCAAACACGCCGCCGTCGTCCATGAAGCGGCCGCCGATTACGATGGCCCCGGCCTTCTTCCAGGCCTCAAGTGACGCGAGCTTCAGCGACAGGAAGCCTCCTTTCGCGTTTGGACCGGGTCGCAACAGGCCGGCAAAGTAAGTCCGGTTGGGATGCGATTCGGCCACGATCACGTCGCGATAGTCTTGCTTGGCCATCTCGACCAACTTGCGCACGCGGCCGACATCCTTGCGCGAGATTCGCAGGATGATCCGGTGGATCCGCTCGGCGCCATCCGGATTGCTGCTATCGCCATATTCGGAAAGCAGACGCGCCACCTCCGGCCGGTCCGCTTCCGCGAAATATTTCTCGATCGCCGCGATTACTCGTGGAGAGAGTTCCATGTATATGCGAAAAGATATCAGACGAAGACGTGTCTGTTCACACACGTGGCGTTTCAGGACCGACACGCTGCACTTAGCTCGCTTTCTGTTTTTCTTGGCTTTATCCGGTGGTGTCCTACTTGCCTTTGCCGAACCAGGAGGACAGGAGATGATCACGTTAAAGTACCTGTTGGAGTTTTTGGGATTCGCCCTGCTTGCGGCCGCTGCCACGCTGGCCGCAAGAGAGTTGTCCGCCATGTATCGCAGCGGTGTAACGATGTCGCGTCAACGCTGGGAGACGATCGGCCGGCTGGCAGCCGTCGCTTTGATTCCGCTGCTTGCGGGTCTGAGCATCGAAGTGGTGCCGGCGGGAATGGCCGGCGTTCGCGTCAGCCAGATTTCCGGAACGCTTCAGGACACGTTGTATCCAGGGTTGCACCTGGTCTTGCCGCTGGTGCAGCACGTCGAGAAATACGATATGCGCGACCAGATTTTCGAAACGGCCCTCGCGCCGGACCTCAAGAAAGGCGAGGCCCTGAAGGTCCAAACCAAGGAAGGCCTGGAAGTCGGACTGGCCGTGGCGGTGCGCTACCGTATCGATCCGCACCGGCTGGCCTATGTTCAGGCCAATTTGCCGCAGCCGCTCGAAAAGCAACTGGTTCCGCCGGTGGTGGCGAGTACGTTTCGCGACCTGACGCCGAACTACCTGGTGCGCGAGTTATTCGCCACGCGGCGCGACCAGATTCGCCGCGAGGCAGCCACGGCCATCACGCGCCGGCTGGCCCCCGACGCAGTGATCGTGAAGGAAGTCATGCTGCGCGACATCCAACTTCCGGCCGAGTATGCCAAGGGCCTGGAGGGCGTGCTGCTGAAGGAGCAGGAAAACGAGCGGCTCGGCGTGGAGCTGGACGTCAAGCAGAAGGAAGTGAAAGTCGCCGAGCTGGAAGCCGAAGCGCAGAAGGCGCGAGACATCCAGGCCGCCGAGGGGGAGGCGCAGGTGACGGTTCTGCGGGCCAAGGCGCAATCCGACGCCATGCAGTACACGCTGCCGCTCAAGGAGAAACAAATCCAGCAGACGCGCCTGGAGGCGCAGGCCCGCAAGGAAGCCACCGTAGAGCAGGCACAGGCCATGGCCGAGGCCAAGGTGATCGATGGCAAGGCGGAACTTGAGAAGCGCAAGCTTATGAACCAGGCCGACCTCGACCGAGTGCAGTTGCTTTCCAAGGCCGACGCCGACAAGATGCGGTTGGAGGGCGCGGCGCTCAAGGACAATCCGCTGCTGATCCAGAAGATTATCGCCGAAAAACTGTCCGATAAAGTCCAGGTCATGATGGTGCCGAGCGATGGGAAATACTTTTTCTCCAACGATATGCTGCGCGGGGCTCTTCCAACACTTCCTGGGCTGCCGGCTACCCGCGTAGACCCGGAGCACTAAGCGCCGCGCCGATGCTAGAATCAACGGCGGAAGCTAATCTTGGCCGGTGCTGGGCCTGGTCTTCAAAACCAGCGAGCGGCACTCTGTGTCGCTGGTGGGTTCGACCCCCACTAGCTTCCGCCAGCCGGCTTACGGCGCTTCCCACAGGAAGATTTTCGTGGCTCGTGCGAAATAGTCGCTAGTCGCGTAGATGGACTCGTAAAAATCGTTTCCATCCCAAAGGTCAATGTGGCCGCTTGCGTCCGAAAAATGAATGTCAAACGCGATGATGCCCTGGTGTCCCGCCAAGGCGCTCCGGCTTGTGGTTCCCCCGCCTTTCTCGACGATGTTCGGGTGTCCAAATGTATGTTCGACCCATCTCTTGAGCTCCTGCATGCGGTACGCATACCACCGATGATCGTATCCGGAAACGACGTGTAGCCTGGGGAAATGTGATGGAATCAGCACGCCAGCGTAGTTCAGCGCCCGGCTCAGGCGAATCGCGCAGGTATTCGTAATCCAATCAGCGTTTACATGTCCGCCGATTTGACGCTTGACCGTCTCCGCCGGAGCATCGGGATAGTTGGCTGAGAGCATGTCAAATTTTGGCAGTTGGCGAGACATAAGTAGGCGTTACTTTTCCTTCCTGAGCATTAAAAACCGGATCGACATCGAGCAGGGAACCTTGTCTGTCCCCGTCACCTTGCCCGGGGGCTTGCCTTCCAGCGAAGCGTCACACTGTTGCAGGGGCTCAACAATTACGTGCTCAACATCGCTCACCGTGATGCCGTAGCCTAACTCGTTGACCACATCAGCCAGTTCCGGGTAGAGATTGCCTTGATTCAAGAATTTCTTTACCAGTTCGTCGGCACTGCCACTCGCCGGCCGGCCGTTACGCGCATCCCACTGCCCGGAACGAATCGCTTCTGCTGCAACACGCGAGCCCAGCTCCCAATAATTGCCGAAACCAAGAGAATAGCGGCTAGAGCGGCCTTCGACCTCAAGAAGTTTCTTCAAAAGCGGCCTCAAGAGTCCAATTTTCTCCGCGATCGGCATATTCGAGGCCGTTGGAGCCAGCGAGCCGCGCGCCACACTGAAAAACAGCGACTGGTGGTCTCGCGCATAAATCAGGTAGGCCTTGTCCTGTTGGTGCACCAGGCTGAACGATGTACTTCCCTTGCGGATCCCGCTGGCAACCGTGGCTACCCTGACGACGTCGTCGCTGCCCGGATTGATTGGGGCAGACTGCTGAGCAGCAGCCGGGATCGCGGCCAATGCAAGTGCTATCCAGGCCCCTAGCAGCCAAAATTCCGATCTGGACATTACTGGCTCAATTACTCATGTCGAGGCTGAACACATTCTGTTGATCCAAGGTGGGCTGAATCGTCATCACCAAGGTATGATTGCCGCCTCCCCCGCTGTGGGTTTGAAAATGGCTGATCCAGCCGTCCAGCGAATAACTGCAGACCACGTCGTTATGGCTTTCGTCTGTCCAGAACTCGATGACGATCGGCTTAATCTTGTCGCTGGTGACGATCTTCGCCAGATCGAAAAGCTTCTTTAGAACGTCGAACGTGATGTCGTTGTGGAGGTCCACAACCGCCTCGATGTGGACATGAAATGCCCCGATCGCGGGCTTGCCCGCCCTGTTCGGCTGGGTGGTCAGGCCGACGCTGATCGATTGACACCAGATCTTATCTCCATCAATCGTTAGGGAGGATACGCTCGGTCGCCCTCCCCCACCTATGTTGAGTTCTCCGATGTTGACTGGCATCCTGTGATCCTTTTCCTGTTATTGACTAGTGATTGGTCCCCGTACTTCTGTTACGACTTTAGCATCTAAACACTACACCGGAGTCCTGTTTGGTGCGCTTACGGCCCGCCGGAGTACCCGGCTGCCTACTAATCGGGTCCATAAAAAGTTTCTTCCTGGCGCCGTATTCCAATTCCAGACAGCCGCTGATACACTGGCCTCAGTTCATTCAGAAACGGGCGGTTTTCCAGCGCTGAATTGGGAGCCGTGTAGCATCCCACCGGTTAGCTCCTTGCCGTAGCTTCTCTGGTAGCGCCACCGAAGCGGAACAAAGCGGACTCCGCGCCTCTTAAGGAGACGCAGTCCATGGGAGCCATAGGGATGACGAGACTTGTGATCGTCGGCAACGGGATGGCCGGCTTTGCCTGCCTGCGGCAGATTCTCCAGCGGACTCACAACTTCGAGATCACCGTCTTCGGCGACGAGCCGCGCGCCAACTACGACCGCAAGGTGCTTCCGTCCGTCCTGGCAGGCGTCAAATCGCCGGACCAGATCGCCCTGAACGACCTGAACTGGTACCAGGACAACGGCATCCGGACTCGTTTAGGCGTCCGCGTGGTTCGACTGGACCCCGCCCAGCGCCTGGTCATCGATGAAGACGGCGGCGTCACCGGGTACGACCGGCTGATCCTGGCCACTGGCGCCTATCCCTGGTTGCCTTCCATCGCGGGACTGGACCTGGACAACGTCTACACCCTCCGTACTTTGGGCGATGCCGCTTTGATGCTCCAGCGATTACGCCCGCGCATGCGCACCGCAGTCATCGGGGGCGGCGTTCTTGGCGTGGAGAGCGCTTGCGCACTGCGCGCGCGGGGTTGCGAGGTGACCCTGGTCGAGCTTGCCGGTCGCCTGATGGGGCGCCAACTCGATGCCGCCGCAAGCAGCTATGTCCAGCGCAAGTTGGAGGCTCTGGGGGTCCGGGTGCTGCTCGGCGCGAAAACCGAATCTCTGTCGGGCGTGGGGAGCGTGCAGGCCGTTCGACTTCCATCCGGCCTGTTGATTCCCGCGGAGATCGCGGTGATCGCCACCGGAATCCGTCCCGGTGTGGAACTCGCTCGCGAAGCGGGGCTCGCCATCAACCGCGGCGTGGTGGTCAACGACTATATGGAGACGTCTGTGCCCGGCATTTTCGCAGCCGGCGGTTGCACGGAACATCGCGGCCAGACCTTTGGAATGGGCGACGGCATCCTGGAGCAGGCCGAAGTACTGGCCGCGGCTATCACCGGCAACCCAGGGCCGGCATTTACCGGCGCCGTGCCCGTTACGAGACTGGGCCTGGCAGGCATCGAGATCCTGTCGGCCGGCGGCGTCGACGAAACTGCGCCGGGCGTGGAGGTCCTGCGGGACGAAGATCCGTATCTAGGCGCATACAAGAAGCTCTTCATCAAGGACAACTGCCTGGTTGGAGCGATTCTGGCCGGCGACCTCGGCGACGAGCAGCGCTATTTAGACTGGTTGCGCAGCGCCGCCGACCTCAGCGCACTCCGCCCACACCTGCTTTCGCCGCCTTCCCTGCGAGCCGCGAGCTGAGCTTCACTCCGCCCGCCGCTGTCCACGAGCGCAGCGATGCTACAATCGTGACTCTGGCATGGCATTTCCCTCACCGCCGGAGCAAGGCTCCAACTCCAACACAACCGAACGGAACGCGGTAGTTATTGGCGCCGGACCGGCCGGTCTGACGGCGGCCTTGGAACTCGCCAAGGCCGGCGTGCTTTGCACGGTGCTGGAAAGCGGGTCCGTTCCCGGCGGCCTGGCGAAGACCGATGAGTACAAAGGCTACCGTTTCGACATCGGCGGCCATCGCTTCTTCACCAAGGTTCGCGTGGTGGAGCAACTGTGGCACGAACTCATGGGGGACGATTTTCTGGAGCGGCGCCGCCTCTCCCGCATCTATTACCGCGGCAAGTACTTCAAATACCCGCTCGAGCCTCTGGACGCCTTGCGCGGCCTGGGGCTTTGGAATGCCGTGGCCTGCGGCTTCAGTTACCTCTACGCGCGACTGTTCCCGGTTCGTCCCGAGCTGACCTTCGACGCCTGGGTATCCAACCGCTTCGGCCGCCGCCTCTTCAAGATTTTCTTCGAAAGCTACACCGAAAAAGTGTGGGGAATTCCCTGTACCGAGATCAGCGCGGAATGGGCGGCTCAGCGAATCCGCGGCCTGGACGCCATCAGCCTGATCAAGAACATGCTGCTGGGCAAGCCCAAGGAGAAGAGCAAGGTCGTCAAGACGCTGATCGATTCGTTCCACTACCCGCGGCTGGGTCCGGGAATGATGTGGGAGAAGTGCGTGGCGCAGGTGGAAGCGCTGCGGAGCCGGGTGTGCTACCGGTCGCGTGTCGAGAAAATCTATTGGGAGCCGGGACGCGTGCTGGCGGTAGAGGCGGCCGGCCGCAGGTATACTGGCTCGCATTTCATCAGCACCATGCCCATCCAGGAATTGATCCGGGCGCTGGACCCGGCGCCGCCCGCAGAGGTCCTGGCGGCGGCCTCGGATTTCCGCTACCGGGATTTTCTCACCGTTGCGCTCATCCTGCGCCAACGCGACGTCTTCCCCGACAACTGGATCTACATTCATGATCCGAGCGTCAAGGTGGGCCGCATCCAGAACTTCAAGAACTGGAGTCCGGAAATGGTCCCGGATCCGGAAACCACCTGTCTCGGCCTGGAATATTTCTGCTTCGAGGGCGACGACCTGTGGTCCCGTTCCAATGACGCGATGCGCGCGCTGGCCACCGAAGAGCTGGCGCGGCTGAAGATCGCCGCCGCCGATAGAGTGGTCGACGGAACCGTGGTGCGCGAGCAAAAGGCTTATCCCATCTACGACGAGAACCATCAGCGCGGCCTGAAAGTGCTCCGTGATTTTCTCCCGGTTCTCGCGAACCTGCAATTGGTCGGCAGAAACGGGATGCACCATTACAACAATCAGGATCATTCCATGCTGACCGGCCTGCTTGCCGCCCGCAACATACTGGGCGCAAATTATGACCTGTGGAAGGTCAACGTGGATGCCGAGTATCACGAGGCCGGCGAAATTCTCACCGAAGAGGAGCTCCGGCAACTCGAGGCCAGCCAGCCGCTGGTGCCAGAACGAGTGACCCGCTAGGGGTGCGTTTACACACCCATTGTCTTGCGTAACAATGCTCAGGCAATGGCCTACCCCATTGACATTCCGTAAGTCCTTGCACGCCGCCGCGATGGCTCGGCGATTGCATCACTAGCTGCCCAGGGAGGACACTTCCAATGAAGAAGGTACTTTACGCGATACTTGCCCCGGCCATGCTGCTGTCGGCAGCCAATATCCAGGACAAGGAGCCCCCGACGGCGCAGATCCAGCGCGGGCGCGAATTGTTCTTGAACTCACCGAAAGGTACTGCCTGCAAGACCTGCCATGAAGTTGCGGGCGTGGGAACAGCCGTCGCGCCGGATATGACCACGATGGCCAAGTACGCGAGCCTGCACAGCCTGGTCATGACCATGCACATGAAGATGACGGACAATGTGCTGCGGTTCAAGACTCCGGCGGGCAATTTCCCGGGCATCGTCAAGGCGAAGAACGGTTCTACTCTGGAAGTCTACGATCTCAGCAAGCTTCCGCCGCAACTGCGGAGACTCTCGCTGAATCAGATCACCTCCATGGATCGGGACGAACAATGGAAACATCCGCCTGCCATGGCCAACTACAATCAGCAGGAGTTGGCGGATATCATCGCATTCCTGCGTTGGGCCACCACTGGGGCGCAGGCCGAGATCGCTCCCGCTGAAATCGATCCGGCGTGGTAGCTGCGTCTTCGTCCCCTTCGAACACATGCGTGGGGTCACCTTGGGGGAGTCGGCCGTGTTGCGACCGGCTCCCCGAGGGAACGGGCGGGCAAAAAGGTGAGGAACGGTCGAGGTACCGGGGTACTGGGACTTACCCCAGGTTCCGGGTGAATGTTGCCGTGCAAAAATAGTGTTAGTCTTTCTTGGGGATTCAGTTGACTGTATCAAACTTGACCCGATTTGCATCTTCAAGTAGTCTTAACTCGAACGGAGGATGCTTGGTCCTATTGCTCTTTGGACCGCCGGGTAGCGGCAAAGGGACTCAGTCGCAAAAGATCACCAGCTGGTTGGGGATTCCGGCGATTTCGACCGGTGATATGCTGCGCGCCGAAATCAGTTCCGGCTCGGCGTTGGGCACCGCAGCTGCCTCCATCATGGCCAATGGGGGACTGGTCGGCGACGACCTTGTGAACCAGATGCTGGCGGACCGCCTGTTGCAGCCCGACTGCAAGGATGGCTTCTTGCTGGATGGCTATCCACGCACAGTCGAGCAGGCTGAGTTCCTGGACAAGCTAATCGCCGAGCGGAACCTGGAAAAGCCGGTCATTTTGCATCTGGATGTTCCGTTGGATGCCTTGGTGGGGCGCCTGACCTCACGGCGGCAATGCCCGAAGTGTAAGCGCATTTACAATCTTCTGCAGCAGCCTCCCAAATCGCCTGGCGTTTGCGACGACGACGGCACGCCTCTGACAACCCGCAAAGACGACCAGGAAGATGTTGTGACGGAACGCATTCGCACCTACGACGAGGTGACCCGGCCTGTTTTGGCGCACTACCAGGATCGTAATTACCACCAGATCCGCGGCGACCGGTCGCCCGGCTATATTTTCGAAGAGATTACGGATATTCTGGACCCGCTGGTTTCCAAAAACGGGGCCAGCCGCGGAGGTGCGTCCGCTAAACGCGCCAACGGCAGCCGCCGGAAATAATCCAGGCTTACTCCGGGATCTGGACTGCTTTAGCATGCCGCCAAAGCCGCTCTAATTCATAGAAGGTCCGCGCCTTCGGCGAGAAAACGTGGACCAGGTAGTCGCCGTAATCGGTCAGGATCCATTCGGCGTTTCCGAACCCCTCCACGCTGTGCGGATGTTCGCCACGCTGCTCCAATTGCGAGCCGATTTCCTCGGCAATGGCCTGAATCTGTTTGGGATTGCTTCCACTGCAAATCACAAAGAAGTCGGCAAACGAAGTAACGTCGCGCAGATCCAGCACGACGATATCTTGAGCCTTCTTCGATTCGGCAGCACGGACGGCAGTCAGCCAGGGGGGCGTAGTTCGCGGCGGTGCGGCAGGAACGGCGCTTGTAGTCCGATGCTCTTGTATAGCTAAGAGGTTCTCCTGTGCCCATGGTACACTGAATCATTCCATGCGACAATGGCTGGTCCTGATATTGTCCCTGGGTAGCCTGCCGGTTTTCGCGCAAACCACGCCAGATCCTCGCGAAGCCCTTACAAACAAACGAATTGCGGACGCCCAGCAGATGCTAGAACGGGTCCAGGAAATGGTCCAAGCGGGCATCCTGCCGCGCGTGCGCCTGGAGCAGGCCAAGGACGACCTGGCCGACGCGCAGGACCAACTGATCCTCGATCGGACGCTATTCAGCCCTCTTCCGGCCAAGGACTGGAATGAGAAGATGTCCGACGACATGCTCTCAGCCGCCCAGCGCCGCATGGACCGTGAGCAGCAGCGCCTGGACAACGCTCGGAAGCTGGTGGCAGGCGGCATAGCCGGACCCGCCACCCTGACGCCGTTCGAAATCGAACTGACCACGCGCCGCACCATGCTCGACTTGGCCCGCTCCCGCATCAACCTCATGACGGAAGCGGCCGCGCTGGCCGAATTCCAACCGCCGGCTCCGGCTCCGAATGCGTCATCGGATGTTGATGAAGGATCCGGGGCACTTGCGGTCACGGGCATGGAACATTACGAAGGCAACGGCCTGTTTGACGAAAGCCGCGATATGCCCGCCCTGGAGTCCGCCTTCGCCAGCAAGTTCGACCGTCCGCTGCCCATCAGCGCCGACGGCGAGACGGAGCTGCACCGCGAGCTTGGCTTCGACCATCGCGGGCGCGTGGACGTGGCGCTGAATCCTTCCAATCCCGAGGGCGTCTGGCTCCGGCAATACTTGAAGGCGCGAAAGATTCCCTTTTACGCTTTCGCGCATGCCTTTCCCGGCCGTGCCACCGCCGCGCACATCCATATTGGCCCGGGAAGCACTCGCCTGCACAGTTCCGACTAGCCGATGGCCCTGACGCCTCGCGTCTTCCTCCCGGCGGGCCAGATCCAGGACCGCGTGCGCCAGATGGGGCAGGAGATCAGCCGCGACTATCCGGAAGGTCCCATCTACCTGATCGCGATCCTCAAAGGCGCGTTTATCTTTCTGGCGGATCTGGCGCGCAGCATCGAAACGCCGTCGCGCATTGAGTTCATCGGAATCTCCAGCTACGGCCGCGGCAAAACGTCGTCGGGCGAAGTGAAGCTGACTAAGGATCTGGACGTTTCCATCGAAGGCCAGCACGTGCTGGTGGTCGAGGACATCGTCGACAGCGGCGTGACGCTGAACTACCTCATCAATCTGCTTGAGCAGAGAAAACCAAAGTCTCTACGCATTGCGACGCTGCTGGACAAACCGGACCGCCGCATGCGCGACGTTGACGTGGCCTATGTCGGCTTCCAGATCCCCGACGAGTTCGTGGTCGGCTATGGCCTCGACTTCGACGAGGATTACCGCAGCTTGAGCGACATCTGCGTGCTCAGTGAGTCGTAGCGGCGCCGGCTTACTTAGTGATCCGGTCCAGAAGATCTCTGGCCTCCTGAAACGACGGTTGAAATTCCAAGGCTCGTCGCAGCGCCGCCTGAGCTTGCTCGACGCGCCCGGTGCGCAGCAGCGCGGTGGCGAGATTCGTGCGCACCAGAACCAACGCTGGACTGATGGCCAGAGCTTGGTTCCAATAGCGGATGGCCTCTTCGAAGTTGCCGCGCTGCATTTGGTATGCGCCTAGCGCTGCCGCGACGGCGGATTGAGTTGGATCGATTCGCCAGGCTTCCTCATACAACGGAAGTGCATGCGCATCGTCCTTGCGGTCGCGGTAGAACTGGGCCAGATAGGCGAGTGCCAGGGCGTCGGCGCGACCGCCCGCCGGCAAGGAACCACTCGGGGGACGAGGGCGGCGCCGGATCCTGCTTGCCGGCCTCGGTGCGCGGGCCGGTAGAGTGCGCGGAATCGTCACGGTTGGTGGCGGCGCGCCGATCCAACCAGCGTTGGATGGGATCGGATGATACCGGCGGTGCTGGAGCTTGGGCTGGTGTTGCCATGGATGGAGACCTCGGTCACCGGGATAGCACGGGCGGGGATGCGGATGACGGATGGGCCGGCATAGTTGGTTGAAGGGGAAGGGAGAAAGAGCGGGGGGAAGTTGGTGATTGGTTGAGAGCGGGCTGGGACCTTGGGAACTTTGCGGCAAGGGGTATTTCCTAGAACGCTGAGAGTTAGGTGAAGCTGACCGCCCGGCTCGCGCTCGCGGTGGCCGCGGGCATTTTTCCAATGATCGGGGAACACAACGAAGCAGGCCGCAACGACTTCGCCGAATGGCACTCTCACAACACAGACATTGGGTCCTCTACCCCAAGACTAACGGTCGCAGGAAGAACACGTCAGCGAGTCTCACTTTTTTGCAGCCAGCACCGCCAAAAATCCTGGCGAATTCCGTTATCCACAATGGGCGGTTCGCAATTCGGGAATTCAGAATCGGTTACTGCCCTTCGGAGGGGTTATGCCACGTGTCTTACTTGGAGTCTGGTTCGGAGTCCTGGCCGCGCCCTGGCTGGCGCACGCCGACATCACTTTTGATTTCGCCGGCGTGGTCACGCAGGTCTCCATAGATGACCTATCCACTGGAATTCAACCGGGCGCTGCGATCGCGGGAACCTTCACCTTCGATTCCACCGCGCCGGATCTCATTCCCGCGCCGTCATCCGGTAGTTACCTGTCCACGGGTCCCGCCTTTGGGATGACGGTCAGCATCGACGGGCTCACATTCTCGGAGTCTGGCTCCCTGAATATCGGCATCCTGAACAGCTTCGTCGACCAGTACACGGTCACCGCCTCTTCGGCGATGCTCTCGCTGGAGCTCTTCTTCCAGGACAATAGCGGAACGATCTTCAACAGCGACACTTCGCCTTTGAGCCCGCCGCTACTCTCCGTCTTTGCCGAACGGGACTTTCATTTGGATCAGACCGACGCTCTGGGCAGTGAGACCCAGGTGGACGGAAGGATCACCGCTTTGACCAGCAGCACGGTATCGGCTGTTCCGGAGCCTTCTTTCCTGATGCTGCTGTTCACCACCGCAGTAGCGATTGCCCTCTACCGCCTGGTCCGCTCCAAGTCCGTGAACTCGAGGAACTTATGAAAACACCAGATCTCGCATTACTGTGGATGACGTGCCTGGTCGTCCTGAGCGCTCTCGCCTGCCCTGTGTACGCGGTCGATGGCGTCATCCTCATCAACCAAAACGCAGCCTTGGCTGGAGGCGTAGTTCCCTTCGATCAACCGGGTTTTCCCGTAACGATAGGCCTGCAAGGCAGCTACCGGCTTTCGAGCAATCTGGTGGTTCCAGACGGGAACACGACCGCCATCCAGATTCTGGAAAGCAATGTGACTCTCGACCTGAACGGCTTTACGATCACCGGTCCCGTCGAATGCACCGGCTTTCCAGTTACGTCCTGCGGCGCGACTGCCAACGGGGTTGGAATCACAGGACTGGTCGGCCGGAACAATATTTCCATCTTCAATGGAACGATCCAAGGGATGGGTGGAGGGATCAACCTGAATGGTGGCACCCATATCCGCATCGAGAACGTCCACGCTGTGAACAACGCTGGGGACGGCATCCTCGTGCCGGGCACTGTCGATGCCAAGGTGCTTTCCTGCACCGCCTCCGAGAATCTCGGGACCGGTATTTCCGGAGGGGGCGGCGTATTCCGCGGAAACACCGTCAACGGCAACGGCTCCGACGGAATTAACGCCAACGGATCCATTGCCGGCAATGTCGTCGAATCGAATGGCGGCAGCGGCATTGCAGGGTTCGGCGTGATCAGCGGCAACTACGCCCAAGGCAACCATCACCAGGGAATTTTCGCCAGTTGCCCGTTTGCCACTATCGTGTCGAACGCAGCCAACGGTAATACAGGCGGAGACATCTTCACATCGGGGTCAGGCTGCACGCGGGCCAACAACACCCCGGCGCCCTAGGACTTTAGACAACTGGAGAACATTATGCAATTCCTTTCGAAGAGTTTATTTCTTGGCCTGACCGCCTGCGCGCTCCCGCTGTACGCGGTCGACGGCATAGTGCTCATCAATCAGAATTCGGCGTTGGCGGGAAATGTGACTGCCGGGGACACGCCGGGGTTTCCGGTGACGATTTCGGCGCCAGGAAGTTATAAGCTCTCGGGAAACCTCACGGTTCCCGACGCCAATACCACCGCCATTGAAATCACGTCAGACAACGTCACCCTCGACCTGAATGGCTTCTCGATTCTCGGTCCCGTGGTCTGTTCAGGGTTTCCAGTTACGTCCTGTACGCCTGCCGGATCAGGTTCCGGTGTTAAATCTGGACTCGCGACTAATGTCACCGTACTCAATGGAGTCATTCGTGGGATGGGTAGTGCAGGCATCGAACTCGATGAAGGCGGTGTTCGCGTCGAGGGGATTCGTGCTACCAGCAATGGCTTCGCCGGTATCATGGCTTCTTCGGCAATCGTGACCTCATGCGAAGCCACGCAAAACGGCGGCGTGGGAATCTTCAACAGTGCTTTGGTTATGGGTAACAGCGTAAGGGGTAATGCATCCCACGGCGTGCAAATCTTTAGTGGAGTAGCAACGAACAACTTTGCCTTCAAGAACGGCGGCAACGGTATCGATGCTAGCTTCGCTTCGGTCACCGGAAATCAAGTTCGCGAGAGCGGCATGGCGGGCATTCGCGCTGGTTGTCCGAGCAGCGTCGTAGGCAATACCGCAGTTGGCAACGCCGGCGGAGACATTATCACCGCCGGCTCCGGCTGCACCCGCGCCAACAATGCTCCCGCGCCGTAGCTGCGGCGCGATCGAGTATGAGCGGCTGATGTAAATTACAGACGGCCAAGCGGCCCACGCCTCTCCGCCAAAAGTTCCGGCGAATTCCGTTATCAGCAATGGAGGGTAAAGATGCGCTTTCTCGTTCTCGCAGGTGTTCTCAGTGCCTTGGCGACTCCAACGTGGAGTGATGTTCTCCCCGCAGCGGCCACGGTGGCCAATTGTGCGCTCGGTGGGACTGTCGTAACGGACCCGTCCGCCTGCTCGTTTGGCGGCGGCAGCGCTTCCGCTAGCCTCTCACCCTTTGTCGGGATTCAGGCTGGGGCCTCGGGTTTCGGCCAGGCAAACGGGGCAGTCGCCCAAGCCAAGTACGCCTTTGAGGTGGTCGGGGGTAATCCGGGAGACGTGGTTCCGGTGGACATAGTAGTCGACCTCAGAACCGCCGCATCGGTCAATGGCCTCGATGATATTGGCGGCGGTATCGCCGATGCTTTCGCGGATATTAATGTGTTGAACCATGGTCAGTCTATCCTCGATAAATGTGCATCGACCGATCGGATAAACCGGGACCTTTGCGGCGTCGCGTCCTTCTCCGGAGCGATCGCAATTACAGCGATGTCGGGAGATCTCTCAAACCAGTTGCAGTTGCGAGCTATCGCCGGCACCGGTCCTGACTCATTCGGAGACTCACTCTCGGCCTCTGCCTTCGCGGACCCGTCTATCTTTGTCGACCCAGCGTTCCCGGGCGCCGGCCAGTATTCGATCGTGTTGAGCCCGGGAGTTGGCAACGGGATCGCCTCCACCGTACCGGAGCCGACAACCCTAGTGCCTTTGGGGGCCATCCTGGCCCTGTTCCTACTTCTCGGCCTTAGGTCGGGGAAGTCATCGCCAGGATCTCGCTCCTAGGACCCGCACCGCTTATTCACAGAATCGGAGGAAGAATGACCACCAATAATCGACGCAAGTTTCTCGCTGCAGGAGGAGCTCTAGCGGCTCTGTCGGCGGTACCCAAAGCCGAGGCCGATCCCCCGCGAATGAATGGTCTCTATATTCACGGCATGGTGTGGAACCGGCAGCTCGCCGCGCCGATGAACGACTGGCTTATACGGCTGGATGCCCGGGTCCAGGTTCCCATCGGCAACGAACCACAGCCCGCGGTTCCGGGCTTTGCCACCTTGGGAGACGACTTTCATGATGCAGTCGGTTCCCATGTCGAACTCCACGATGCCACGCTGAAAGGCGATCAGCTGACCATCAACGGTACCATCACGGAATCGAAAACGCCGGCACTCATCGGCCAGACAGTCCGTATCGAGGGCAAGGTCCTGGGAACCTCGGTCCAGGGCTTGACAGTGACCATCGGCACATCCGTTTTCGGTGGGGCAGGGCTCCTGGTCGTAATTGCGATCATTGCGATCCTGATCGCGTGACGCGCAGCAAGTACTGAATGACTCCCCGGAGCGCCTGGAAGCTCAGGTCCTTTAGACGGCGAGTTCCCGTCGCAACCATGCGCGCCCCAGGCGTACATCGTGCCGGACGGCTTCGGCGGAACGGTTCACCACTGCTGCAATCTCTTCCGCGGTCATTCCGCCGAAATAATGCATTTCGATGATTTCGGAAAGCCGCGAGTTCTCCCGCGACAGCGCCTGTAATGCGCGATCGATATCGAGCACGTGGATGCGAAGGAGACCTTCTTCGGACACTTCGATCGTGGCGTCCCAGGGAACTCTCTTCTTTCCCGCCCACCGCTTTGCCGCTCCGGCCGCGCGCGCGTGATCGATCAGAATCTGCCGCATGACGCGAGACATCACCGCCAGGAAGTGC
Source organism: Bryobacteraceae bacterium (assembly GCA_035501155.1). Lineage (GTDB taxonomy): Bacteria > Acidobacteriota > Terriglobia > Bryobacterales > Bryobacteraceae > Palsa-89. Next base: position 601 of record DATJWO010000013.1, on the reverse strand, counting down.
GCTCGGTCAGTGAATTCTGGCTCCTCATTCTGAAACAGCTTCAGCCAAGCTTCGTGGACCAGCGCCGTAGGCTGAAGCGTGTGCTCCGGCTGACGCCGCAGGAAACTCCGGGCAATTCGCCGCAATTCGTTATACACGAGCGGCATCAGCAGGTTGACTGCCTCGCCGTCTCCCAGGCGCCAGCGTTCGAGCAGCAAGGTAACCTCGGTTGCCATTTCCTTTCACGCTATTGTCTCGCAGCGGTGGTCCCTCGCGGCGTCACGTTGCCGGCATGCGCCTCGTAATCGGGGGCGGCTCGCGTTGGCCATTTTCCCATTCCGGATAGCGCGCCATACGGGATGTGCGCCGTCCTTTGGGCTAAAATCGCTCAACTGCGTTACCCAACGGGAGGTCCTGAAAGGGATCGACTGGCGACGAGATCCAGAAAACGGCCTTCGAGGTAGTTTAAACGGTTTACTACCGGGAAGTCCTCATGGTTGTATCGCGAGTGCTCCGGCGTAAGAAGGCGCGGGTGAAAACGGACATGGATCGCCGGAGCATTCGCGATACGACGACTTGAACTAAGGCGCTTCCATTCTAGGGGGATTGGTACCGTGAATGC
>DATJWO010000012.1:0-157361 GCA_035501155.1 Bryobacteraceae bacterium | reverse complement strand
CCACAGCTGTTGCAGCGCGCGATGTCGAATCCACCGTAGGCGGCTTCACCGCTGATCTCCGCCGGCTGCGCCAGGAGATCGGCACGATGATCGTCGGCCAGGAGGCCATCGTCGAGGGCGTCCTGATGTGCCTGCTCGGCGGCGGCCACGCGCTGCTCGAAGGCGTGCCCGGCCTCGGCAAGACGATGCTGGTGCGGACGCTCGCCGACGCGGTGCACCTCAGCTTCTCGCGCATCCAGTTCACGCCGGATCTGATGCCCGCCGACATCCTCGGCACCAACGTCATCGTCGAGGACGGCGGCGGCAAGCGCTTCCAGTTCCAGCGCGGCCCCATCTTCGCCAACGTCGTGCTCGCCGACGAGGTCAACCGCGCGACGCCCAAGACGCAGTCGGCGCTGCTTGAAGCGATGAACGAAATGCAGATCACCATCGAGGGCCGTTCGCACGCGCTCGAGCAGCCGTTCATGGTTCTAGCAACGCAGAATCCTGTCGAGCATCACGGCACGTACCCGCTGCCGGAGAGCCAGTTGGACCGGTTTCTGATGCGCATCCGCATCGGGTATCCGGATCGCGAAGCCGAGCGGGAAATCGTGCGAAGCTCGGGCGGCGGACAGGCCGAGGACGCGCGCATCGTGCTGTCGAGCGCCGAACTGCTGCAGTTGCAGGAGCAGGTGGGGCAGGTGGGCGTGGACGCGAGTCTGGTGGACTACATGCTCGGGATCGTGGAGAAGACACGGAGCAACGAGTCGCTGGCTTTAGGCGTCAGCCCGCGCGGAGCGCAAGCATTGTACCGGGCAGCGCAGGCCCTGGCGCTGGTGGAAGGCCGGGACTACGTGATCCCCGACGACATCAAACGGCTGGTGATTCCGGTGTTCGCGCATCGCGTGGCCGTCAATCCGCGTACATCGCTGGCGCAGCGCAGCACGGAACTGGCCGAGCGCATTCTGCAGGAAATCATGACGCTGGTGGAAGTGCCGTTGTAATCCGGCGCGCCGGCACCAACAAGGACAAATGAAGACAGCAATTATCGGCCTGCCCATGGTCGGCAAGACATCTCTGTTCACGATTCTGACGGGAGTGCACGAAGCCACGCGCGTCGGATTAATGGAAGCGCGCGTGGGTGTCACCAAGGTGCCGGATGCAAGGCTGGACGCGCTCGCGAAGATTTTTCAGCCGCCCAAGATCACGCACGCCACCGTGGAGTACCTGGATTTCCCGGCCATCTCCAAAGAAGCCTTGCGCGACCCCAGTTACCTGGCAAGCATGCGCGTGGCCGACGCGCTGGCGCACGTGTTGCGGCTGTTTCAGAGCGACACGGTGCCGCACGAGAAGGGGAGCGTCGACCCGCTGCGGGATCTGGAAGATGTCGAGACCGAGCTGATCCTGAGCGATCTGGTGGTGGTGGAAAAGCGCCTCGAGCGGTTGGAGAAAGACCGCAAGAAGATCAAGAGCCCGGAGCTGGATCATGAGTTTGCGCTGCTGGAACGATGCAAAGCGACGCTGGAGCAAAACGCTGCGCTACGCACGCTGGAGCTGTCGCCCGACGAAGAAAAACTGATCCGCGGCTTCCAGTTTCTTTCGCAGAAGCCCATGCTGTTTGTGTTGAACATCGGCGAAGAAGACGCGACGCGGATGCACGAAATCGAGGAGGAATATCGCAAGGGGCCGCTGGCGGGCCGCAGCCACACGGCCGTCACGGCCATCTGCGGGAAGATCGAGGCGGAACTGGCTGAGCTTTCACCGGAAGAGGCGCGGGAATATCTGGCGAGCTACGGGTTGAAGGAATCGGGGCTCGAGCGGCTGATCTCGGCCACTTACGCGCTGCTCGGTTTGATGTCGTTTCTCACCGCCGGCGAGACCGAAGTGCGTGCCTGGACCATTCCCATGCACAGCACCGCGCAGAAGGCCGCGGGCGCCATTCACAGCGATTTCGAGAAGAAGTTCATCCGCGCCGAAGTGGTGAACTGGCAGGCGCTAATCGATCTTGGGGGCTATCCTGGCGTGCGCGAAAAAGGCCTGCTGCGGCTGGAAGGCAAGGAGTACATCGTCAAGGACGGTGACGTTTTGGTGATTCGCCACGGTTAGCTTCGGACTTAGCCGCGGGCGCGTGCGGATTGTAGTGCGGCCGCTGCGACCAGACTAGAGCCGCGGCGCCAGCCAGCAGGCAGCCCCAGGCGAACCAGTCTCCATATTCGGTGTAGAACGTGGTCTTCGAGCGATAGCTGAAATTCATTCGCTGGACTGTCTCCTGGTACATGGGGAGCCGTTCGTCGACGTGGCCGGTTGGATCAATGACAGCCGTGATGCCGTCGTTGGTGGAGCGGATCAGCCAGCGCTGGTTCTCGGCGGCGCGCATGCGGGCGATCATGAGATGCTGCTCGCGGGCGGCACTGCGTCCGAAGTAACCGTCGTTGGAGATGTTCACCAGCAGGTTGGCGCCGTTTTTCACGAATTGCCGCACTTCGTCGGGGAACGCTGCTTCGTAACAGATGAAGACGCCCACGCGGCGGTCGTCTAAGGGAAAGACTACGATCCGGCTGCCCGGCACGAAATCGCCCGCCTCCTGCGTGACGCGGTTGACCCACCAGAAGACCCTGGGCACATACTCGCCGAAGGGGACCAGGTTGATTTTGTCGTAGCGGCCCACCAGGCTGCCATCCGGCCGCAGCAGCACGGCGGAGTTGAGCGGCGCGCCCTCGGGTGTTTGGCCGATCGTGCCGAACAGGAAATAGGCATGGGCGAGCCGCGCGAGATTCTCGGCTTCTTCCCGGAACCTGCGGTCCATGTAGTAGTAGAGCGGGGCGGGGCATTCGGGCCAGATGATGAGTTGTTCAGTCGAGTGCAGCGACGATTCGAGCGACTCCATGATCAGGTGGTCGCGCTCCTCGCCCGCAGTGGCATAGGTCCACTGCTCCTCCTCGGGGACATTGGGCTGAACCACGAGCGCGTGGTGAACGGCGGTCTCCTGCGCGGGCGGGCCCGGCAGCACGAGCAATGCGGGGACGATCAGCAGCCAGTACAGGTAGCGCCGCCCGCGCCGCAGCACCAGCAGTGCGACGACTGTGGCCGTAGCCGCGAAAACGAACGAAAGGCCGTACACGCCCAGAATGGGAGCCAGGCGCAGAGGCAGGGGCATATCGATGCCGGCATTACCGAGCGCGAGCCACGCAAAGCCGAACGTGCCGTGCGTGCGTTCGATGCCGGTCCATAGAGCCGCGACGGCTGGAACCGCGAAGGATGTGTCCAGCACCACGGGAGCGAGCAGGCTGAATAGCGCCAGATGCAGGGCCTTCAGCACGCAGAACAGCGCAAACGTCCCCCAACTTCCCCAATGGCCCATGCCGCCGTGGAATTCGAGGACGAACTGAATCCAATAGCAGATACCGAACCAGTAAACGACGCCTGCGAACTCGCCCAGGATCAGGCGCCACAACGGGCGCGGCTCGCGCGCCAATGCAATCAGCAACGGAGCCAGCGCAACCGGGGCCAGGAACGCCATGCCGAAGCCTGGAAAGATCAGGTTCGGGAAAGTGAGGATCAGAAGGACAGCCGAGAGCAAGGCAAGGGTGAAGTTGATGAGCGGGTCGAGAAACCTCGTTATCGACCGCATGCGAGCGCGAACGCCAACTCAGTACTTTCTGAGGATGGGATTCTTGAATCCGGCCGCTTCGAGGCTGGTACGCGTCTTGGCCTGTGTGGCGGCATCCGGGAGAGGGCCGACCAACACGCGAAAGATGCCTTCCTTTGGCGCGGGGGCGAGGACAGCATGGAAGCCGCGCTTGGAGATGGTCTCCGCGATGATCTCAGCGTCCGGGCGTGCGGTAGCCACCACCTGCCAATAGTCGCCAGCCGGCGGTTGCCCGGTTACTGAGGCGCGCTCCGGCGCAGGGGTGGCGGCGCGTGGTGAGGCGGGCGCTGGTTTGGGCTTCGGCTCTTGGGCAGCCTTCTCGGCGCGCGCCGGTTTCGATTCCGCCGGCTTCGATTCCGGCGGTGCAGTTGTTTCGGGTTGTGTCGTCGTCGCGGCGGGTTGAGCGTCCGATTGGGAAGAAGCCGCCGGCTCGGGCTGCTGCGCCGACGTATCCGGAGTTGGCGCCGTCTCCGGCTGCGGCGCTTTATCATTGCGGGCGGTCTCGGCGGGAGCGGCGGAGGCAGAGTTGCGGCCCACGATATAGCCCATGGAAAAGAACACGCCCAGGAGAATCACAACGATCAGGAAAACGCTGATCAGTTGCCGGTTTCCCAGTACCAGTTCAAATTCGCCTTCGTCGTTCTTCGGCAAGATAAAGGTCAGCCTTCCTGTTTCTTCCCGGCAAAGGTATCTAGAGCACGGGCTAAAGATGAGAATATATCGATGGGCAACGGGAAGACAACCGTGGTGTTCTTCTCCGAGCCGATTTCCACCAGCGTTTGCAGATAGCGGAGCTGAATGGCCACGGGTTGCGTTTGAATCTCCCGTGCGGCCATGGCGAGCTTCTCCGCGGCCATATACTCGCCCTCGGCGTGGATGATCTTGGCGCGCCGCTCGCGCTCGGCTTCGGCCTGGCGGCCGATGGCGCGGATCATCTGTTCGGGGAGATCCACTTGCTTGACTTCCACGACGGTGACCTTGATCCCCCACGGTCCGGTGTGGCTGTCGAGGACGGTCTGCAAGCGAAGGTTGAGCTTTTCGCGCTGGCTGAGCAGTTCGTCCAATTCCACTTCGCCCAGCACGCTGCGCAGCGTGGTCTGCGCCACTTGGGAAGTCGCGTACAGGTAGTTGGAGACTTCGAGCACGGCTTTAATGGGATCCACGATGCGGAAGTAAACCACAGCGTCCACTTTCACGGTGACGTTATCGCGCGTGACGACGTCCTGCGGCGGCACCGTGGTGGCCTCGACCCGCAGCGATAAGGTGACCATGCGCTGGATGGGCTTGAGCACAAAGATGAGCCCTGGACCTACGGCCTGGTGTTTCACGCGGCCCAAAGTAAAGATGACGCCGCGCTCGTACTCCGCCAAGATCTTGATGCACGAGAGAAAGTAGATCACGATGATCAGCACCGGGATCAGAATGGTTAGGTCAGGCATGGATTCTCCCGAAGACACTTCAATATACACCGGGCGTGAATGAACATGTTACGGCCAGTCACTTGTAACCGCGCTGCAATGTCGGCATTATAGAATCACATCCATGGAAAAACTCGACGTGCGGCGAACCGCCGGGACTGGCGACACCACCATCCTTCAGTTGCAAGGCCCGCTCACCATGGCGACGCTCTTTGACTTTCAAAGCGCCGTGCGGCAGCCGGATCTGAAGAATTTGATTCTGGACCTGACCGGGGTGCCGTACATTGATTCGGCCGGTCTGGGCGTCATCCTGAGCGCCTGGGCACACAGCCAGAGGACCGGCTCGAAGTTCGCGGTGGCCGGCGTCAGCGACCGGGTGCGGGTTTTGCTGGACGTCACCAAGGTGGACAGCATGCTGCCGCAGTTTGCCACGGCGGAAGAAGCCGATCAAAGCTTCAAAGGCGCTGCCGCCTCCAGCTAGCCGCCCGGCGCAATTGCGCTCAAACCGTAAAATATCCGGCCCAACCGTTACGGATTGTGGTACCTTAATAGATCAAGCTTTTAGCCTTGTCGGCTTTTGGATGAAGGACTACATCGCGTTAACTAAGCCGCGAATCACATGGCTCATCCTCATGAGCACGGGCGTCGGTTACTTTTTCGGCGCGCGCGTCGGCTGGCACCTCCTCACGCTGTTCCATACAATTCTCGGGACGGGTCTGATTGCATCGGGCACGGCCGCGCTGAATCAATGGTACGAGCGCGAAGCGGACGCCAAGATGAAGCGCACACAGGCACGCCCGCTGCCCTCCGGGAGGTTGGACGCACGTAAGGCTCTGGCATTCGCGATCTTCATTTCGCTGGCCGGTTTCGTGGAGCTGTGGCTAGGCGCGAATCTGCTGGCCGCGCTGCTGGGTCTGTTTACTCTTCTGTGCTACTTGTTCGTTTATACGCCGCTCAAGCAGCGGTCCCCGCATTCCACCACCATTGGATCCATTCCCGGAGCCATGCCGCCGCTGATTGGTTTCGCCGGCGCCAGTGGCACGCTGACCTGGGAAGCCTGGGTCCTGTTCGCCATTCTGTTTCTGTGGCAATTCCCGCACTTCTATGCGATCGCCTGGATGTACCGCGAAGACTACGCGCGGGCCGGCATCCGCATGCTGCCCGTGGTCGAGCCGGACGGCCGGTCCACCGCGCGGCGCATTCTGCTCTACTCCCTCGCTTTGATCCCCATCAGCTTGATGCCTAAGTTTTTCGCCATGACCGGCGATCTGTATTTGTACGGAGCGCTGGTCCTGGGAATATTGTTTCTGTATGCCGGACTGAAGATCCGGACGGAACGCACAAGGCAACAAGCGCGCCGCGTTCTGCTGGCGTCTGTCGTGTACCTTCCGGTGCTTTTCAGTCTGATGTTGCTGGATCGACCGAAATGAAATTTGTTGTATTGACCGCGCTTTCTCTGGCGCTCGGCGCCTGCTCGATGCATCGCACGACGTTGGAAGTCTATGGCGACGTGCCGTCCTTCGTATTGACCGCTCAAGATGGCCGGCCGTTTCACAGCCAGGAACTGGCCGGCAAAATCTGGGTAGCGGATTTTATGTACACCACCTGCCCGGGCCCGTGCCCGCGCATGACATCGCAAATGCACGACGTGCAGCAAGCCGTGCTCAAGGTGCCGGATGTGCACTTGGTTTCGTTCACCGTGGATCCGAAGAACGATACGCCGGCGGTGCTGGCTGATTACGCAAAAGTGCATGGAGCGTCGCCGGCCATGTGGACTTTCCTGACCGGGCCGGTAGCGACGCTGCAGATGCTGGATCGTGACGCGTTCAAGCTGGGCAACGTAGACGGCTCGCTGCAGCACAGTACGCGTTTCGTTCTGGTGGACCGGCAGGGCCGCATTCGCGCCTATTACGAGACCTCGGACCCGTCTTCGATTCCCAAGCTGATCTCGGACATTCGCGATTTGGCTCGGGACCGCACTTGATCGACGTCCACGCGCTGCCCGCGGTCAACGCGGCGCTCAACGGCACAGCCGCGGTCTTGTTGGCCATCGGCTATGTGCTCATCCGCCAGAAGCGCATCGATGCGCATCGGCGCGTGATGCTGACCGCGTTCGGCGTGTCGGTGGTGTTTCTTACCTGCTACCTGATCTACCACTTCAACGCCGGCGTTGTGTATTACCAGAAGACCGGTCTGATTCGCGGCGTCTATCTGACCATTCTGACGACGCACACGATTCTGGCGGTCACCGTCCCAGTGCTGGCCATCATCACGCTTCGACGCGGGCTACGGATGAAAGTTGAGCGGCATCGCGCCATCGCGCGCTGGACGTTACCGATCTGGATGTACGTGAGCGTAACCGGCGTCGTCGTGTACCTGATGCTGTACCGCTTTTAGCGGGCAGCCCAGCCGGTCCCAATCCACGGCGGCGGCGGTACGGGCTTCTTCCGCCTCAGCGGGGCGCCCGGCGCGCGAGAGCGTGGACGCAACCTGTTCCAGCCACCGGGCGCGCGTGGCGGGTTCAATCAATGGAGCACTCCGCATCGTTTCCAGGGCGTGACGCCAGAGCGTAGTGCCGTCCTCTCCGCGCTTCCAACGCAAGCGCGCGAGCGTGAGCAGGAAGCGGCACTCTTCCGGATTCGCGGCCTCGCGGAGAATCGCCCCAGCGGATGTGGCCAGAGTCTCGGCGTCCTGATCCCACCCGGCATCCAGATATGCCTCGGCCAGCGCACATTCGGTTGCAGCAATGTGAACCGGGTCCGGGCGGGAGACCTGGCGAGCGAGGGACAGCGCCTGCTGGAAGTCCTCGATCGCATCCGCTACCCTACCGCCCAGTAGCGCGATCTCACCGCGTGCCATGAGCCAGCTCTCGAGCTTGGAGGCAGACACGTTGTCTTTTGCCGGCAGGGCGGACCGCGCTTCGTCCAGATGCCCGGCTTTGCGGAGGATGAGGGAGAGCATGAGCCGCTGAGCGGAAGCTCGCGCGGTGAGGCCGCGGGCATGGAAGCCTTCTGCCGCTTCTCTCACCAGGCTAGCCGCGCGCTCCCAACGGCCTGACTTCCACACCACTACGCCGAGGGCGCCGAGCTCGCCTAAAGCCTTGGGAGCTTCCGCATCGCGGGCAAGCGCGGCGCGGAGGATTTTGGCGGCTTGCGCCGTATCTTCCAGTCCGCGATCAGGCATGCCCATCAGGAAGTCGCACTCGGCGCGGCTGCGCAGCAGAATGGCACGGTCGATTTCGTGCGCGGCTCCGGAAGGAAGCTCTTCGAGGGCGCGGTCCAACTCGTCCAGGCCGGCGTCCAGTTGATTCTGATCGACGTGCATGCGTCCGATGACGCCGTGAACCGAAGAAGCCACGCCGGGAGGCAGCCGCCGTTCCAGGACTCTGCGGAAGGCCGCCACGGAGGCGTGGTAAGCGCGTTCGGCGTCTGCCGCGCGTTGCGTGGCGTGATAGACACTGTGCAGGCCCATCCAGGAATTGGCGTCTAGCGCGGGATCGGAAGCACCGGACTCTACGTATTCGACGCTTTTCTTCAGATTGACCTCGGCGGTCAGTCCAGCGCTGAACGCGCAACAGCCCGAACCCGAGCGCCAGGTAGTGTGAGGCAAGCGCTTCGGGCCGCCGTTCTCCGCCATCGACGGATTCGCGCAGGGCACGCTCGAGCAGCGCTAGCTCGCCTTCCAGATCGCCCGAACCGCGGACTGCCTTGGCGTCCTCGCGCAGCTTGCCCGTGCGCAGTGATGCGACGTAGGCCTTGCCGCGTTCCGTCCAGAGGATCAGGTGCAGCAAGTGGGCGCCGTCGAGATTGCCGGCCGGGATCAGATTGGCGAGCGAATCCACCAGGAAGAGTAGGGCCACGGCTGCCAGCACGTCCCAATGGCTCTCCCAGGCCGTGCCGGGTGAAGCCAAGGCGAGCGAGAACAGGCCCATCCCGGCGATGATGGCGATCAGCGGCCCGCACAGGACCACCAGAATCATATTGGGCCGCACGCCTTCTTCGGATGTGGGAATGCAACCGACGTAGCCGCCTTGCACCATCAGCAGGCGCTGCCATTGGAACTGAACGCGGCGGGGTTTACCAGGCTCGTTCCAGAGCGTCAACGGCCCGATGCAGATAGTCCGCACGCGAAAGCCGACGGCCCACGCCGCCAGCGTATGGCCGAACTCATGCACAGTGATTTCGATGAACTCGCCACAGAACCATACCCAAATGATGCTGCTGCCTAGCGAGCTGGCAGGCAGACCCCAGGACGGCGCATGGCTCATGACCAAGCCCCAGCCAGCGATGAGCGCCGGGCCGCCGAAGATGGACGACCACCACAACGATTTCCCGCGAGCAGCCGCTGTGGAGTGCGTAGAGACCCCTGGCGGATGAATCAGGGCGTAGAGGACGAAGAGACCTGGCAGAATCAACCACGGGACGCCGAAGACGATGAGCGCCAGCGCCGCGATCCGTCCCAGACGAACGGAGCCGGGCCGCGGCGTCTTGAGCATGAGACTGGCGATGATGGCGAGCGTGCCGGCGGCCACCTGGGAGACGAGCAGAAACACGAGCCCATGCAGCGCAGCCGGATTCGCTTCCTGATCCGCAAGGATATAGAGGATGCGCATCGGAGACAGACCAGGCAGGAAGAGGATGCTGACGCCGCTGGCGGCCAGCACGAGGCGTCCCCAATTGTAGAGACTGCGCACGATCGATATATCGGCGATTGGCGCATTTCCTGCATCCCCTTGTATCCTGAGATGGTGGCTTCCACGAAACCAGGCAAGCTGACCGCGCATACGTCCGCGGCCGGTTGAGCTTCCAAGCTGAGTCCAAAGGTTTTGGACCAAGTGCTCGCCCGGATCCCACGCTGGGCGAACGAAAACGTGCTGGTCGGGTTTGAGACGGCCGACGATGCCGGCGTCTACAAACTGACGCCGGAGTGTGCCCTGGTTCAGACAGTGGATTTCTTCACGCCAATCGTGGACGACGCCTACACGTTCGGCGCGATCGCGGCGGCCAATGCGCTGAGCGACGTGTATGCGATGGGCGGGCGTCCGATGTCGGCGCTTTCGATTCTGGCCTGGCCGGCCAAGGGCGATCTGGACGAACTGGCAGCGATCCTGAAGGGCGGGGCAGAGAAGATGCACGAAGCGGATTGTGCGCTGCTAGGCGGCCACAGCATCCGGGATGAAGAGGTGAAGTTCGGCTACGCGGTCACCGGGACGATTCACCCGGACCGCATCAAGAGCAACGCGGGGGCTCGGCCGGGCGACGCGCTGGTGTTGACCAAGCGCCTCGGCACGGGCGTGATTGCCACCGCGCTCAAGAAGGGGATCGCGAAGGAAGGGGATGTTGAGGCGGCGGTCGAGTCCATGCTAAAGCTCAACCGGCAGGCTTGCGAGGCGATGCTCCGGCTCGACGTTCACGGCTGCACGGACGTCACCGGGTTTGGCTTGCTGGGGCACGCGCGCGAAATGGCATGCGCCAGCGGAGTGACACTGGAGATCGATCCGAAGGCGGTGCAGTTCCTTCCCGGCGCCGTCGAATCTGCCAGGCAGGGCGCGATTCCGGGCGGGCTCAAAAACAATCGGGAGTTCGTCGCGGAGTGCGTCGAGGGCGCAAGTGAATTCGACGATCTGCTGTATGATCCGCAGACGTCAGGCGGATTGCTGATCGCGCTGGCGGAAGGGGATGCGGCGGCGTTGGAGCGGAGCTATGAGGGGGCTTACCGGATCGGCCAGGTCATCGAGATGGATACCAAGCCGATCCGGCTGTTGTAATTTACCTGCTCTCGTCGGTGGTGATACCGTTCTGAGCTGCCGCAGCGGCGGCTTTGGCGGCTTTCAACTTTCGGGTATCAAGCGACTTCTGCATCCAGTTGTCGGCCTGGGCGACGTCCTTCTTATAGTCGTCGCTGTTGTCGTCGAAATCGGCCTTCTCGCGGATGAGCAGGTTCATGTAGGCCATCGCGTCGTCATATTGCGGGTCGATGTCCATGGCCTTCTGCAGGTTCTTGATTCCGTCGTCGAGGACCGGCATGTACTGCGACTGAAGCTCGGCCTTGACCTTTTTATCCTTCAGTGGGCCGGGCTCTTCGGGTTTCATGCCCAGGTCGGCGCGGGCCTTGATCCAGGTTGGATACCACTTGGCCCAGTCGATGACGGCCAGGCTGTAGTAACCTTCTTTGTTCTGAGGGTCGGCGGCGACCAGTTTCAGATACCATTCCTTGGCCTCGTCGAGCTTCTTGAGTTTGCTGTCCAGATCGGGCATGCCCAAGGCTTCCTGGTAGCTCAATGACGCCAGCGACGCCAGGGCCGTGGTGTCGTTAGGCTTGCTCTCAAGAACCTTTCCGAATTCGTCTTTGGCCTCTTTGGCCAGTTGCAGGTTTTCCGGAGATTGCGCGCCCGGAATCCACTGGCTCATGTAAGCCGTGGCCAGATAGAGGCGGCCGTTGCTGTTGGTGGGATCCAGGCGAACGGCGGTCTTGAAATATTCGACGGCGTCGGTGTACTTGGCTGCCTTGTAGGCTTGTACGCCGTGGTTGAGGGCGTCGCGCGACTTGAGTTTGTCGCAGCCGGTGGCGGCCAGAAGCACCACTCCAACCCCAATTACCAATAGTGTGCTCTTCATAGTCGTATTAGAGCGGCTCCGCCGCGGGTGCACCGCGGCGAAGGCCAATTCTGCTAGTTACCCGCCTCCAGTTTTGGCGTCATCAAGCCGATCTTATCGATAGCCGCACCCTTGGCGACGTCAATCGCCTTGGCGACTACCTGATACTCCAGATCGGGATCGCCCTTCACGAAGACCACGCGCTCGGCGCGAGTCTTGAAGATGACTTCCAACCGCGGACCGAGCTTGTCCATGTCGGTGTCCTCGTTGTTGATGTGCATCTTCTTGTCTTTGTCGATCACGATCACCACGGTGCGATCCTGGTCGGGCGGGGGCTGGTTCTTCTTATCCGGGGGCTCCGGCGCCAGCGCCTCCAGACCATGCGGCGTCAGGGGCGTGATAACCATGAAAATAATGAGTAGCACCAACAGCACGTCGATGAGCGGGGTCATATTGATGTCTGCTCGTGGCCCTCCGCTGGGGCCGCCCACTGCCATTGCCATAGCTAATTACCTCGTTTCTAAAATCCTACTTCGCAGGCGGATTCGTTGTTGCGGCGGCAGCTGCTGCTGCGGCCGCCATCTTGGCCTTATCCTGCGGAATTGCTTCGGTGATGAGTCCCAAATCGTTCACGCCGGCTGCCCGAAGGTTGTCGACGACGTCTTCTACCACCTCATAACGGGTGCGGACGTCGGCCTTAATATAAACCGTCTTATCCACTTTGTTGGTGAGCAGATCGCGGACGCGTTCGGGTAATTGATCCGGCGTCACCTTTACATTGCCCGGGCTGAGGAACACGGCGCCATTGCGGGTGATGGCGACCAGGATGGCGTCTTCCTTGTCAGCTGCCTGCATGCTGATTGCGTTCTTGGTGCGGACCATGTCCACCTGAACGCCCTTGGTGAGCATGGGCGTGATGACCATGAAGATGATCAGCAGCACCAGCATGACGTCGACCATGGGCGTTACGTTGATGTCCGCTACCGGAGGTGGAGCCGTCTTTTTTTCCATTTCAAACTCCTTTGAGCCACGGGGCGCGAGGCTTTGAAGGACCCACGCCCCAAGTGGAATTCAACTCGCGTGCGAAAAGCTACTTCGCGGCTCCCGCCCGCTGGGTGCGCTTCAGGAAGTAATCCAGAAGCTCCGAGCTGGAGTTGCCCATTTCGACGTCAAACGCTTCAATACGATTGGTGAAGTAGTTGAACGCCCAAACGGCGGGGACGGCGACGAACAGACCAACGGCGGTGGTGACGAGCGCTTCGGAAATTCCGCCCGCGACCGCGCCCAAGCCAGTCGACTTCTGCGAAGCGATGCCCTTGAACGCGTTAATGATGCCGACCACGGTGCCGAACAGTCCGACGAACGGAGCGGTGGAACCGATGGTCGCCAGGCTGCTGACGCCGCGCTTGAGTTCGGCATGGACGATGGCCTCGGAGCGTTCCAGCGCTCTGCGGGACGCCTCGATTTCCTCGCCGGGTATCTCCGTGCTCAACTGGTGAGCGCGGAATTCCTGCAGTCCGGCTACGACCACCTTGGCCAGGTGGCTCTTGCTGTAGCGGTCCGCGATCTTGATGGCTTCGTCCAGCTTGCCTTCCCGGAGCGCGCCGGCCACGGCCGGAGCAAACTGGCGGGATTGCTTGCGGGCGCCATTGTAGGCGATGGCGCGGTCAATCATGACACCGATCGACCAGGCCGACATGAGGAAGAGCAGGATGACGACGGCCTTGGCCGCGTATCCCATGTTCCCCCACATGCCCAATACGTCAAAACTGGTCGCTGACTGCTCTTGTAAGAGCAGGAACGCCAAAACCGGTAATTGTAGAAACATCTTGTTCTCCTGCGAGTTGAATTTATACTTCTATTGGCTCAACGTAAAATTGACTTCGATCTGAGTAACCACTTCGACCGGCTCTCCATTGAGGAGGGTCGGCCGGTATTGCCACTGCGACACGGCCTGCCGCGCCGCTTCGACCAGTAGCGGGTGACCGCTGACCAGTTGCAAATTCTGGATGGTGCCGTCCTTGCCGATGATCGCCGTAAAGCGCACCACACCCTGAATGCGCGCCTGCTTGGCGAGCGGCGGATACAGCGGCGTCACTTTGCGGATCAGGTTGGCGGCTTGCACGTTGCCACCGACGCGAATCCGGGACGGTCCCTTCTTCTTCTCCTCGACGGGCGGCGGGGGCGGGGGAGCCGCTCCGACCGAGCCCAGAATGCCGCCGATCACGCCGCCTGGCGCGCCACCGGGCACTCCACCGACGACACCACCCACGACGCCCGAGGACGGCGGAGGCAGTTCCTCTTCCTTGATCATGGCGACTTCTTTCGGGATGCTCTTGGGCGCCATCAAGCGGCCGGCGTCAAACTGACGGGGAATGACCTTGACGATCTTGGGGGCGGGAGGGGGCGGCGGGGGCGGAGGAGGAGGCGGCGGCGGGGGTGCAACCAGGAAGCTGGTCAGCTGCGCGCGCGGCAGCGTGTCCGTGTAAATCAGCGGAATCAGAATCAGAATTCCGATGATCCCAACCTGGCCTGCGAACGACAGCCACACCGACCAGCTCTTGTTCGTTCTCGCGGTGCTTACGAAAGTTTGATCAAACATGCCTCACCTCGTCCCATAAAGTTGCAAGCGCCCAATCGGCGTAGAAAATATCATACACACTCTGACAGCTCATTTCACCTTGGCGGCTCCCCGTCGGGCTCCTTCCTTGGAAGCACCGGGCCTGGGTGCGGGGTCGGACTTGGGAGCGCTGGCTGGTGGCTGCGCGGCCACCTCTTTCCGGGCCGCCGCTGGAACTGTTCCGCGGCGCTTGCGGCTCTCCAGCAGCCCCTGCCCGAAGATTACGATCGGACTTGCGATGAAGACCGATGAATAAGTACCAAATATAATACCCCACACCAGGGCAAAAGAGAAACCATTTAGTACCTGGCCGCCAAACAACAGCAGAGCCAGGGCGGTCAACAGGGTCAAACCCGAGGTGAGAACCGTGCGGCTCAAGGTCTGGTTGACGCTCTTGTTGATGATGGTTTCCAGCGGCTCCCGGCGCATGATCTTGAGATTTTCGCGAACGCGGTCGAAAGTGACGATCGTGTCGTTCATCGAATAGCCGACCAGGGTTAGCAGAGCGGCCACGACGGTGAGCGAAATCTCCTTGTTGAACAGCGAGAAGAACCCGATGGTGATGATGGTGTCGTGGAAGACGGCGATCACGGCGGCGGCGCCATAGATCCATTCGAAACGAAACGCGATGTACACCAGCATGCCGCCCAGTGCGTACAGTACGGCCAGGAAAGCTTTGCGCTGCAGTTCGGCGCCGATCTTGGGGCCCACCACTTCGGTGCCGACCACGGCGACGGTGTCGGCATAACACTGCTGTTTAATCACGTTGAGGATCTGTGGCGTGACACCCTGCACGGAACGAAGATCGTCGAGGTTGCGGATCAGACCGGAATGCTCCTTCCGGTACTCCATGATGTTGGCCACGAGGCTGTTCAATTGCTGGTCCGGAACGCCCACGGAAGCGGCTTGAAGCGGATCGCGGAGGCGGTCGGCAAGGGCGGCGGCGCCGCTCCCGTTGATGTTGTACTTCCCATTCGCGGGCTGGCCGAAATTGGTGGTCAGGGCGGTGACGATGGATTGGCGCGCACTCTGCAGTGCGGCGTCATCGCGGACGTCGATACCGATGATGTCTTCGTTCTGGCCGGATACTTCCTGTACTTCCACGGGCAGCTTGGACGATAGCGCGGCGCGGACTTTATCGACCGGCGGGCGCTGGGCAAAAGTAACCGTGATCAGCGCTCCCCCGCGGAAGTCGATGCCGTAGCGCGGGCCTCCCTTGACAGCCAAACTCACCAGACCTGCCACCGTGAGGATGAGCGAGAGGATAATGAACGGCCACTTCTTGCCGAGAAAATCGTAGTCGGTGTTCTTGAATAATTCCATGTAAGCAATCGCAACACCGGCATCTAGCAAAGTTAGACACCGGCGGGCGGGAAAGAGTTCCCGCTCCTGGTAAATTCCTAGATGCTCAGAGCCGCCACCTGCCGTTTGCCGGATAGCTCGAAGTCAAAAATCGTACGGGACACGAAGACCGCAGTGAAGAGGTTGGCTATCAAGCCGATCACCAGAGTGACCGCGAAGCCCTTCACCGGGCCGGTTCCGAAAATAAACAGAAACGCACAAGATACCACGGTGGTAACGTGCGTGTCGATAATGGTCAAGAAAGCCTTCGAGAAGCCGGCGTCGACGGCGGCCACCACGGCCTTTCCAGTGCGCAACTCCTCGCGGATGCGTTCGAAAATCAGCACGTTGCTGTCCACCGCCATACCAATGGTCAAGATGATGCCGGCAATGCCAGGCAACGTGAGCGTAGCGTCGAAATAAGCCAGCACGGCGATCAGGATTACCGCGTTCAACACGAGCGCCAGCGTGGCGTTGATGCCCGAGCGCCGGTAGTAAAACAACATCCAAAACACCACGGCCACCAAGCCGGCGATACCCGCGCGGAAACCTTCGCGGATGGAGTCGGCGCCGAGCGACGGACCGACCGTGCGCTCCTCCTCATACTTTATGCCAGCCGGAAGCGCTCCGGCGCGCAGGTTCAACGCCAGGTCGGCGGCTTCCTCCTGGCTGCTGGCGCCGGTGATACGGCCCGTGTCGCTAATCTTACTCTGAATCGTCGGCGCGCTGATGACAATCCCATCCACCACGATGGCGGCCGCCCGTCCGATGTTGGCTTCGGTGTAGCGTTCAAAGCGCTTGGCGGCGTCCTGGGTCAGGACAAAATTCGTTTCCCAGCGGTTCAGCTCGCCTTGGGCGGCCGATGCATCCCGGATGTCGGTTCCGCGAACGATCGGAGTACGGGAAACCAAATACCAGCTCTGCTGGCCGCTGCGCAGGGCGGTCGGCACCAGCTTGGTATTCAGCGGCAGGATTCCGCCGTTCTTGGCGAGAGCGTCTTCGCGGGAAGAGAAGGGGCCTTGCTTTACGTCGTCCCATTCCAGGACGGCCTGTGTCTGCAGCAATTGTTTGACGTGGGCCGGGTCGTCGACTCCGGGCAGCTGCACCAGCAGTTCGGCCTCGGCATCGCTACGGCCGGTGGGCTGGACGGACGATTCCGTCAAACCCAAAGCGTTGATCTTCCGCTCGATGGTGGCCGTGGTCTGCGTCATGGTGTCCTGCTGCAGCTTCAAGGCCTCGGTGGGCTTCATGGTCAAGCGATAGTCGGTGGAGTTCACCGGCGTCAGAATCCATTCCTGGAACTGATCGTTAACGGTGTTCCGGAACGTCGAACTCTTGTCGCTGGGGACACCCTTGACGTCGATCTCGATCTTGCCGGCGTCTTCCAGCGTATTGGGATCGTTGCGGGTGACATCGCTGAAGGCGATATTGTCCTTCTGCAGTTCCAGCTTCATGCGGTCGATCGCATTGTCGGCGAAGGCCTTGAAGGCATCCTGCAGCTGCACCTGCATCACCAGTTGCGTTCCGCCGCTCAAATCGAGCCCCAGGTGAATGTTGTTGTGCCAGTTGGCGAGCAACTCGTCCTTGGACTTGGGCAGCCCGATGATGCCGTACAGACACACCAGCACCACCACGATGATGATTCCGAATCTGATCTTGAAGTTGCGATTCATGTCCTGTTACTTCCAGTCCTGCTCGCGCTGACGGCTCAGCCGGCGTTCGATTCTGCTAGGCCTTCTTCTCCTCGGTGACCAGGCTGGTGATGGAACTGCGGGAGACCTGCAGCTTCACATTGTCCGGCTTCACTCGCAATATTAGCGTATCATCGCTGTTGATAGTCACGATGGTTCCGACGATGCCGCCGGAGGTGAGCACCACGTTGCCATTTTCGAGCGACTTCAACATCTGCGCCTGCTGCTTCTTCTGCCGCTGCATCGGCATGAACACCAGCACATAAAAAATGGCCACCAGGGCCAACGGCAGCAGGAGGCCCATCACTGGGCTGCTCCCGCTGGATTGCTGCAACAAGAGAGCGAATAATGTCATGTTCACTGAAATAGCCAGTCCGGCTCTCAATCAGCCGAGTCAACACTGGGAAGTGGAATAAAGAAGTGCAACAGCGGACGAAGCTACCTTATTCTACCGCCGAGCCACGGATCTCGTCCAAGAAAGCTCGGAAGCTCCCAAGCAGTATAGCCTGCCTGATTTGACGCATCCTGTCAAGGTAGTACCTCAAGTTGTGCAGCGTTGCGAGTACCGGGAAAAGCATTTCGCCGGCTTGAAAAAGGTGGCGGAGATAGGCCCGCGAATAGGTGCGACAGGTATAACAGGAGCATTGCGGGTCGATCGGGCCGGCATCGTCTCGATAACGCGCCTGCTTGATAACCACACGGCCGGCGGAAGTGAACAGGCAGCCATTGCGGGCATTGCGCGAAGGCAGCACGCAATCCATCATGTCCACGCCGCGGGCGACATATTCGGGTAATTCCTCTGGCATGCCGACGCCCATGACATAGCGCGGGCGGTCGCGGGGCAGGAGCGGCGCGGTGGCCTCGGTCATTTCCATGCTGAGCGATCGTGGTTCGCCGACCGAGAGCCCGCCGATGGCGTAACCGGGCGCGTCGAGTTCCAGCAGTTCTTCCGTGCAGGCGCGGCGGAGGTCGGCGAACATAGAGCCTTGCACGATGGGGAAAAGTGCCGAGTACGATGAAGTCTCTTCGGCGCGGCGTCTTTGGTACTGGTACGCGCACTTCGCCCAACGTACGGTTCGCTGCATGGCTTGGTTGGCGGCTTCGTGGCTGGCGGGGTAGGCGATGCACTCGTCCAGGGGCATCATGATGTCGCTACCCAAGGCGAGCTGAACGTCGACGGTGGATTCGGGCGTGAAGAGATGCTGGTCGCCGTCCAGGTGCGAGCGGAAGAGTACGCCCTGGTCGGTGATTTTGCGCAGGTCGCTCAGGCTGAAGACCTGGAACCCGCCAGAGTCGGTGAGGATGGCGCGCGGCCAGGACATGAATTTGTGCAGCCCGCCGAGCTGGCGGATCAGCTCGTGGCCCGGCCGAAGGAAGAGGTGATAGGTGTTGGCGAGGATGATCTTTGCGTCGAGCTCGCCAGCCAGGTCGCGCTGCATGACGCCTTTGACGGTTGCTTGTGTGCCGACGGGCATGAAGACGGGCGTTTCGATAACGCCGTGCGCGGTGTGGATGAGGCCCGCGCGGGCGCCGGTGTCGGGGCAGACGGCTTGGAGTTCGAAGCGCACTATTTCAATGTAAGGGACGGCGACTCATGCTGTAAGCAAGGCGCGCTACGCTGAAGAGCACCGCATGCTTTTGGACGCTCTTCAGCGGCGCTTTCGCCGGCGCCGAATGGCCGAACTGGCCCGCACCGTCGGCCTCACCTCTGAGACGCGAGTGCTCGACGTCGGCGGAACCGTGGACATCTGGCGCCTCGCGCCCGTCATGCCGCGCGTAGTCTTTTTGAACCAGAGCCGCGCTCAGCACGAGATCGGGCCGGCGGCGTCGATCGTGCTGGGCGATGGAATCAGTCTGCCCTTTGCCGACTCTTCGTTTGATCTGGTCTTCAGCAATTCCGTCATCGAGCACGTCGGCAGCCGCGAAGATCAGGCTCGCTTCGCCGCCGAGATCGCCCGCGTCGGACGGCAATACTGGGTGCAGACCCCCAACCGGCGCTTTCCGGTGGAACAGCATCTCTGGACGCCGCTGGTGCATTGGCTGCCGCGCCGGTGGCAGGCCGGCGTGCTTCGGAAGTTTTCCGTGTGGAGCGCGATAACCCGGCTGCCCGAAGACCAACGCACGTTCTACATCGACCATTACCTGCTTTCGGTGCGACTGTTGTCTGCGGCAGACTTGCAGCGCCTGTTTCCGCGCGCGAAATTGGTGCGCGAGCGCTTCCTGGGCTGGACAAAATCTCTGGTCGCATGGGGATGAAGGTCCAAGCCTGAGTTACTATGAAGCTTTCATCTAAACGTCTATCTCTCAATGGCCCTTCGCTTCTACAACACTCTCACTCAGCGTGTGGAGAACTTCGAGCCGCTGGACGGCAAAACCGTTCGTATGTATACGTGCGGCCCGACGGTCTACAACTACGCTCATATCGGAAATCTGCGGACCTTCACGTTTGAGGACATCCTGCGCCGCTGGCTGCTGTACCGCGGCTATCAGATGGATCACGTCATGAATATCACCGACGTGGACGACAAGATTATCCGCAACGCCACCGCCGAGCACAAGTCGCTCGCCGAATATACGGCCAAGTACACCGAAGCGTTTCTGGAGGACACCGCGGCGTTGCGCCTGCAACGTCCCGAGCGCATGCTGAAGGCCACGGAACACATCCCCGAGATGGTGCAGGCCATCGAGGAATTAGGCAAGCACGGGTTCACGTACGCAAGCGACGGATCGGTGTATTACCGGATCTCGAAATTTCCTGGATACGGGAAGCTTTCGCACAACGACTTCAGTGGCATCCGCGCAGGCGCGCGCGTCGATGTGGACGAGTACGACAAAACGGATGCGCGCGATTTCGTTCTCTGGAAGGCGCCCAAGGAAGGCGAGCCCTTCTGGGAGAGCGAGATCGGGCCGGGACGTCCCGGCTGGCACATCGAATGCTCCGTGATGGCGATGAAGTACCTGGGAGCGACGCTGGACATTCACGCCGGCGGTGTGGATCTGATCTTCCCGCATCACGAAAATGAAATCGCGCAGTCAGAAGCGTTGACCTCGAAGCCGTTCGCGCGTTTCTGGATGCACTCCGAGTTCTTGAACGTCGAGTCGCAGAAGATGGCGAAATCGGCGGGCAATTTTTTCACGCTGCGCGATCTGCGAGCACAGGGCTTCCAGCCGGAGGTAGTTCGGTATCTGCTGGCCTCGGTGCCCTATCGCAAGAAACTGAACTTCACCTTCGACGGGCTGAAGGCCGCAGCCGTAGCGATCGAGCGGCTGCGCAATTTCAAGCTGCGGCTGGAGACGGACAGGTTCGCCGAGGGCGCCAATGAGAAGATCGCCGAACGAACGCAGGCTGCTTTGCATCAGTTCGAAGAAGGCTTGGATGACGATCTGAACACCGCCGAAGCGCTAGCCGCCGTATTTGAATTTGTGCGGGAGACCAACACGGCGATGGACGCCGGCGAGTTCCGTGCCGGCAATACTGCTGCCGCGATCGACCTCCTGGAGCGCTTCGACCGCATTTTCGCCGTGCTCGAACCAACGCGCACCGAGACCGGGCTATCCGACACCGACGTCGAGCGGCTGATCGCCGAGCGTGCACAAGCTAAGAAAAGCCGCAATTTCGCGCGATCCGATCAGGTCCGGCAGGAGCTGTTGGAAGCCGGCGTCATTCTGGAGGACACTAAAGAAGGTACTCGCTGGAAGAGGAAATGAGTGATGAAGTTCGAAACTAAAGCTGTGCACGCGGGCGACCGGAAGGCGCGTTCCGGAGGAGCGATTCCTTCGGCCACGCCCATCCACACAGCCACCAGCTACATTTACGAACAGACGGCGCAGCTCGACCGCGTGCTGGCGCAGGAGGAGCCGGGCTGCTCCTATTCGCGTTACGACAATCCATCCAACGCGGCTCTCGAAGAACTGGTGGCCGAGCTCGAAAACGGCCACGGCGCGCTGGCCTGTTCGTCTGGAATGGCCGCGCTGCACATCGGCATTTTGGCCGCGTTGACGGACCGGCGCAAATCGGTTTTGGCCGCGAGCGCTCTCTACGGCGCCACTACTTCGATGCTTATGAACGTGCTGGAGCCGCTCGGCATCGCGGTGAACTTCGTGGATATTTGCGATCTGGCCGCGGTGCGGCAGAAGATCGCGGAGTGCAAGCCGGGCTGTGTACTGATGGAGACCATCTCGAATCCCTTGCTGCGTGTGGGCGATATCGATGGCATCGCGGAACTGGCCCACGCGGCCGGAGCGGCGCTGCTGGTGGACGCAACGTTCGCGACGCCGCTATTGGTGCGCCCGCTCGACCACGGCGCCAACATCGTCGTTCACAGTTTGACGAAATTTCTGGCCGGCCACGGCGACGTCCTGGGCGGCATCATCGTCACGGATAAGGACAACACGGAAGTTGTGCGCGCGCTTTCGCGCACCGTCGGACCGGTGCTCGGTCCGTTCGAAAGCTATCTCACCATGCGCGGCATCAAGACGCTCGCGCTACGCGTGGAGCGGCAATGCCAGAACGCCTGCCGCATTGCGGCCTGGCTCGGCTCGCACCCCAAGATCGACCGCGTGTATTATCTCGCCGATCCGAAACATCCGGACGCGGCCGTGATCCGCCGCCTGTTGCCGGAAGGCCTCTACGGCGCGCTGGTTTCGTTCGAGCTCAAAGACGCGGGCAAGGAGGACGTGCTGCACTTCATGGACCGCCTGAAGCTGATCGTGCGCGGTACTTCGCTCGGCGACGTTCATAGCCTGATGCTGTATCCGGCCATCGCCTCGCATCGCGATATTTCGCCCAAGCAGCGCGAGCGCATGGGCATCCGCGACAGCTTGGTGCGCTTGTGCGCGGGCATCGAAGCGGTGGACGACATCATCGCCGACCTGGATCAAGCGCTCGACTAACCGCGCGCGTCAGCAAAAAGGGAAATCAACGCCCGGTAGACTGGATTTGCACCAGCGGCTTTTCGCCTTCGGCGGGAACCGTGCTCGCCAGCGTCTGCGGATCACGCCAGAAATCGAAGTAGCCGATCTGATGCACGCAGGAAACGGTGCACATGGGCGCACAGCCTTTCGCCGTCAGATACTCGCGCCGAATGTCATCGACCGTGTAATCATGCAGGGGTTTGGCCGGATAGCCGCGTTGTTGCGAGCAGTAGTGCACCAGGCCGTCCTCGCAGACGTACAGGTATCGCGCGCCCGCCCGGCAGCGCCAATTGCTCGGACGGCCGTTGGCGATGTCGTCCTGAAAACCGTTGATCTGCGAGAAATTCTTCTTCTCGAAGCTCTTCATCGCCAGGAACACGGCGCGCTCGCGCTCGCTGATCGGGCGGAGCTGCCCGCTGCCGTCGTGGATGATTCCCACCGTGGAGGTGAAGCTCAACTCCAGCGCCCGCTTGCCCACCGTAAGCGCATCCTCCGGATTGTGGATGCCGCCGCCCAACACCGAATTGATGTTGACGTGGAACAGCGCATGCTCAGAGAGAATCTGCAACTTCTTGTCCAGCACCTTCAGGCTCTTCTTCGACACGTCGTCCGGCATCACATTGTCGATGCTGATTTGCATGTGATCCAACCCGGCTTCGTTCAACTGCTTGACGCGCTGCGGCGTCAGCAGATAGCCATTGGTGATCATCCCGGCAAGGATGCCGCGGCTGCGCACGTGCGCAATCAGCATATCCAGGTCCGGGTGCAGCAGCGGCTCGCCACCGCTGAAGGTGATGATCGTCGTGCCGAGCGCGGCCAGCCGGTCCAGCCGGCTGATCATGGTCCCGGTGGGCACGGGCTTGGATACATCGTCGTACTCGTTACAGTAGGTGCAAGAAAGGTTACAGCGCCGGATGGGGATGATGTGCGCCATGACCGGATGATCGGTAGACAGCACACCCTTGGCAATCATCCGCCATTCACGGATGCGCCGGTTGAGCGCCCTGACATCTCTGCGAAACTTGAATCCCAGCGTTACCATCGACGAGTTATTTTCTATTGAATCATACTCATGCGAGAAAAGCACATTTTGGAGTCGAATGGCGTGGTGTCTCATTTCAACGGCGTTGTGGCGCAGTAGCCGGGCGGGATTCATAGCCCATATCTGGTTCTGTAATTTCCTGTAACCAGGCCCGCGGGTGACGGCACCTAACACTAGCAGCGTGGTATGCTGAGAGCGCGCTGGACGCGCGAGCTTGGCCATCTCGTTCCGGTCCGATGTTTGAGTTCCTCTTCAAATACCCGCCCACCGTGTTCGCCAAGGGCACGCTCGTGTTCTTGGGGGAATGGCCGATCTGGACCCTGATCGCTCTTCTAGCTGTGGCGGCCGGCGGGCTTGGCTGGGTCATCTGGCGTCGACGGCGCAGCATCGCATCCACGATTCGAGGGCCCCGCACCGCCGTGGTATGGCTGCTACAAAGTCTGCTGGTCTGCCTGTTGTTGGTCCTGCTCTGGCAGCCGGCGCTGAGCATCGCGACTTTGCGGCCGCAGCAGAACATCGTCGCCGTGGTGATCGACGACAGCAAGAGCATGGCCGCTCAGGAAGATGGGCAGTCGCGCAAAGATCAGGTTCTGAAAACCCTGAACGATGGACTGCTCAAGAGCTTACGCGCAAAATTTCAGGTACGGCTTTACCGCTTGGGCGACCATCTGGAGCGGATTGACAACCTCAACCAGCTGAACGCCAGTGCGCCCGCCACGCACATCGGTGACGGCTTGAAGGAAGTATTGGCGGACTCCGCCACGCTGCCCATCGGCGCGGTGGTGCTGCTGAGCGACGGCGCCGACAATACCGGCGGCGTCGATCTGGAAACGATCTCCGACATCAAACGCCAGCGGATTCCGATCAATACCGTCGGCTTCGGACGGGAACGGATGGCGCACGACATCGAAGTGACCGACGTGCAGTTGCCCGCGCGGTCGCTGGCCAAGTCCCGGTTGAACGCCCAGGTGAGCTTCCATCAATGGGGCATGAAGGGCGCCAAAGCCCGGCTAGCCGTGAGGGACGGCGGAGCCATTTTGGCTTCCCGCGACGTCGTTCTTGCCGCAGACGGCACGACCCAGACCGAGTCGGTGCTCTTTAACGCCGGGGACGCTGGCGTGAAGAACCTCCAGTTCTCCATTGACGTGCTTCCGGAAGAGGAGAACAAAAACAATAACGCCTTGACGCGCGTCCTTTACGTAGACAACGCCAAGCCTCGGGTGGTCTATATGGAAGGCGAGCCTCGCTGGGATTACAAGTTCCTGCGCCGCGCGGTGGAGGACGACAAGAACCTGGATCTTTACAGCGTGGTCCGCACCACGCAGAACAAATTGTACGTACAGGTTCCGCCGGATGCGCCGAAAGGCGAGCTGAAGGATGGTTTTCCCACAAAAGTGGAGGACCTGTTCGCTTTCCAGGGCATCATACTTGGCAGCGTGGAAGCTAATTACTTCACCGCCGCGCAACAGGAGATGATTCAGCAGTTCGTGGATCGCCGGGGCGGTGGCCTTTTGTTTTTGGGCGGCCGGTCATCGCTGGCCGACGGCGGCTACGACAAGCCCCCGTTTTCCGACCTTCTTCCCGTCAAGCTACCGGACCACAAGAATACGTTTCATATCGAGCCGGCCTCTCCACGGCTCACCCCGGCTGGCCGCGACAGCCTGATCACGCGGATCGAAGACAGCCCGGACGCCAACGTGGAGCGCTGGAAAAAGCTGCCTTATCTGATGAATTTCCAGGAAGCCGGCCAACCGAAGCCAGGCGCGCTGGTGCTGGCGGAAATGACCGTGATGGGCGGGAAACCCCTGCCTTTGCTGATCACCGAGAAATACGGGCGCGGACGCACGGCCGTCTTCGCCACGGGCGGCGACTGGCGCTGGCAAATGCTGCAGCCGGTCCAGGACATGAGCCACGAAATCTTCTGGCGGCAGTTGCTGCGCTGGCTGGTGAGCGACTCACCCACGCGCGTGGTCACCACCACGACGCGCCCAGTGCTCTATGACGATGGCCACGTCCACCTGCGCGCCGAGGTTCGCGATACCACCTATCTGCCCACCAGCGATGCTCAGGTTCAGGCGCACATTCTCGGGCCCGACGGCAATTCCCAAACTATCGATTTGCGTCCGGATTCCGTCGAACAAGGCGTGTACACCGCCGACTGGGACGCCGCGAAGCCTGGTTCCTACGTCAGTGAGGTGGTCGCGCAGCGCGGCCAGCAGGAACTCGGGCGCGGCGTCGTCACATTCCGGCGCGAGGACGGGGTGGCGGAAAACTTCCATCTCGAACAGAATCGCGATCTGCTGCAAAAACTCTCTTCCGAGACCGGCGGGCGCTATTATCAGCCCGATCAAGTCAGCCGGCTCGGCGAGGAAATTTCTTATTCGGACGCGGGCATCACCGTCCGTGAAACCAAGGACCTCTGGGATATGCCGGCCGTGTTCTTCCTGGTATTGTTGCTATGCTGCGGCGAATGGCTGCTGCGGCGGAAGTGGGGCGTGGTATGAGGAAGCTCGCTTCCTTTGTTTTGCTCCTGACGGGCGCCGCCGCGCTCCACGCCACAACCTACTACGTCACCGTCGCTGGTTTGGGCGGCGAGCCCGACTACGAGCAACGCTTCGCCTCTGAAGCGCAGGAAATCGACAAGCTGGTCCATGCCTCGGGTTCCGACGTCAAGGCGACCACACTTTACGGCGCACAGGCCACCAAGGCAGCGGTTCAAGGCGCGCTCGCGCAAGTGGCGCGCGACGCCAAGCCCGGCGACGCCTTCGTGCTCATGCTGATCGGCCACGGCAGCTTCGATGGTTTCGATTACAAAATGAATCTGCCGGGCCCGGACATCTCGGCCATCGAACTGGCGTCGCTGTTGGACCGCATCCCCTGCACGCGGCAACTGGTGGTCAACATGACCAGCGCCAGCGGCGCCTCGCGCATGGCGCTCGAAAAGCCCAGCCGCGTGGTGATCACCGCCACCAAGAGCGGCAACGAAAAGAACGCCACCGTCTTCGCCCGCTTCTGGGTGGAGGCGATGCGCGATCCTACCTCTGACACCGACAAGAACGAGACCATCTCGGCGCTCGAAGCGTTCATTTACGCCGAAACCAAAACGGCTCAATTCTACGACACGCAAAAGCGTCTGGCCACCGAGCATCCCATGCTGGAAGACACGGGGCAAGGCGAGGGCGAGCGTAAACCGTCGCCCGAAAATGGCGAGGGCTTAAAGGCCGCGCAGTTCGCTCTGCTGCGGATCGGCACCACGTCGGCTGAGGCCAATACGCCCGAGAAGAAAGCGCTGCTGGCCAAGCGCGACGAGCTGGAAGAGCAGATCGACAAGCTGAAGTACGAAAAGGCTGCCATTCCGCCCGCGGACTACAAGAAGCAGCTGGAGGCGCTGCTGATCCAGCTCGCCAAGACACAAGCGGAGTTAGACAAATGAAGGTGCTAACCGCGCTGCTTTTTGGCGCGCTCGTGGTCGCGGTCCAGGCTCAAACGCTTGAGGAATGCCGCAGGCTCCGCCAGCACGGCAAGCTCGACGAAGCCCAGGCCTGTTTCACGCGCCTGGCAGCAAGCTCGGATCTTTTCCTGCGCGCCGAAGGCCTGTGGGGCGTCGAGCGCTTCAAAGAGTCCAACGAAGTATTTCGCCAGGTGATCAAGGACAACCCCAAAAACGCCGAGTACCGCGTCGAGTGGGGCAAGCTGTTCCAGGAGCGTTTTAACAACGAGGAAGCCGCGGGCTTGTTTAAGGAAGCGCTGGGCATCGATCCGAAGAACGCGGAGGCTTATCTGGGCCTTTCCCAGGTGGAGGCCGAAGGGTTCAGCAAGAAAGCCGTCGAAGACGCTGAGAAAGCCGCTCAACTGGACCCCAAACTCTACCAGGCACACGAAGAGCTGGCGTTTCTCGCCTTGGAGGACAGTGACGAGGACCGGGCTGCCAAAGAAGCCGACGCGGCGCTCGCCATTTCTCCCGAGGCCCTGGATGCCATGGCGATCCACCTGTCGCTCGATCTTCTGCACGACAAAACCGATTCGCCATGGTCCGGGCGCATCCTCAAGGTCAACCCGGTCTACGGCGAAGCCTACTCCACCGTCGGTCACTTTTTCTTCATCAACCGGCGCTACGACGAAGAGATCAAGGCGTATCGCAAGGCCATCGAGCTGAAGCCGCGCCTGTGGGAAGCGCGCGCGCACCTGGGAGTGGCGCTTCTGGAATTGGGCCAGAATGCCGAGGCCCGCCAGCAGTTGGAGGAGTGCTACAACAACAACTACCAAAGCTACGAAGTTGTGAACTCGCTCCGGCTGCTCGACAAGTACAGCAACTTCGTCACCTTCAAGACGCCCAACATGGTCCTGCGTCTGGATAAGAAGGAGGCCGCGCTTTTGCGTCCTTACTTCGAGGCCGCCATCGAAAAGAATATCGCGGACTACAACAACAAGTACCAAATGAAGTTGAACGGGCCGGTCGAGGTGGAGGTTTATCCGGACCATGAAGACTTCGCGGTTCGCACCATGGGCATGCCGGGACTGGGCGCTCTCGGCGTCACGTTCACCTCCGTCGTCGCGATGGACAGCCCGTCTGGCCGCCCGCCCGGCAGTTTCCATTGGGCCGGTACGCTGCGCCACGAGATGAGCCATGTCTACGTGCTGCAGGCCACGAACAACCGCGTGCCGCGCTGGTTCACCGAAGGTCTCGCTGTCTATGAAGAATCCGCCGCCTCGCCGGATTGGGGCGACGGCCTGGATGTCGAATCCATCCACGCCATGCAGCACAAAATGCTGCTACCCGTGGCGGAGCTCGACCGCGGCTTCATACGGCCCAGCTATCCGTCGCAGGTGATCGTCTCCTACTATCAGGGCGGCCAGATCCTGACCTACATCGCCGAAAAGTACGGCTACCCCAAGATCCTGGACATGATCCACGCCTACGCGAAGCTGGTATCCACGCCCGACGTTTTCAAAAACGTGCTGGGCATCTCCACCCAGGACTTCGACAAAGAGTTCATGGCGTGGCTCGACAAGCGCGTTGGCCGCACCGTCGGCCACTTCGAAGAATGGCAGCAGCAGCTCAAAACCATGGTCACCGATTCGCGCGCCAAGAAATACGACGACGTCATCCGGATCGGCACCGCGATTCAAGCCGACTACCCGGACTACGTGCAGGTGGGCAGCGTGTACGAGCTGCTGGCTGACGCCTACACCGCCAAAGGCGACCAGGCCGACGCGCGCAAAGAGCTGGAGGAATACAGCCAAGCCGGCGGGCGCGACCCGATGCTGGTGGAACAGCTCGCCACCCTGGAAGAGCAAGCCGGAGAACCAGCGAAAGCCGCCGCGGCCCTGAATCGTCTAAACTACATTTATCCCGAAGATCAGGAGCTGCACAAACGATTGGGCGATCTCTGGCTCGCACAGAATAATCTGACGGGGGCAATCCGCGAGTACCAGGCGCTCCTCGCCCTCAAACCGCTCGATCAGGCGGGTGCCCACTATCAGTTGGCCAAGGCCCTACAGAAAGCCAACCGTGTGGAGGAAGCGCGCGACGAAGTGCTCCAATCGCTCGAGGCCGCTCCCGGTTTCAAGCCGGCCCAAAAACTACTTTTAGAAATCGCGAAATAAACCATGACCACTCCATCCACAATCGCCGATTCAGCGGAGCTGAAGGAACGAATCGATCGCTTTCAGGAGGTCCAGCGCGGCATCGTCCGCGAGGTGCGCAAGGTGATTGTCGGACAGGAGGAGGTGATCGAACAGGTGCTGATCTCCCTCTTCGTCGGCGGCCACTGCCTCATCACCGGTCTGCCCGGAACCGCGAAAACATTGCTGGTTCGCACGCTCGCCCAGACACTCGGACTGGTCTTCAAGCGCATTCAGTTTACGCCGGACTTGATGCCATCCGACATCACCGGCACGGACATCATTGAAGAAGACCCCACTACCGGCCACCGCACCTGGACCTTCGTGCCCGGGCCGATCTTTTCCAACGTCCTGCTGGCGGACGAAATCAACCGCACGCCACCCAAGACACAGTCCGCGCTGCTCGAAGCCATGCAGGAGCTGAGCTGCACCGTGCGCGGCCACCAGTATCAAATCACGGCGCCGTTTTTTGTTTTGGCCACCCAGAACCCGATCGAGCTCGAAGGCACCTACCCGCTGCCGGAAGCCCAGCTGGACCGCTTCCTGTTCAACACCGTGCTGGATTATCTTTCGGCCGACGACGAGGTGAAGGTTGTGGATCTCACCACCACCACGCGCGTGGCGAAGCCGGATACCGTCACCAACGCCAACGAGATTCTCGACTTTCAACAACTGGTGCGCATGGTCCCGATCGCCGACACCGTCGCACGGCACGCCGTCGAGCTGGTGCGCGCCACGCGGCCCAACGACGCCAAAGCCCCCGATTTCGTCAAGAAGTACGTGAACTTCGGCGCCAGCGTGCGCGCGGCTCAGTTCGTCGTGCTGGCCGCCAAGGCGCGCGCCCTGATGCGCAACCGTTATCACGTCGCCTACGAGGACATCCGCGAGCTCGCCGCCCCGATTCTGCGCCACCGCATGCTGCTCAACTTCCATGCCGAGTCCGAGCGTCTGGATTCCGACGCCGTGCTCAAGCGCCTCCTGGAGTGGATGCCCGAACCGAAATAGCAAGTAGACAGCAGGCAGTCAGCGGAAGGCAGTTGGCAGCACATGCATCCATCCACACCAACCCGGTTCATTGATCCGGCGCTTTTGGCGGGTATTTCGCACCTGGACTTGGTCGCCAAAACCGTGGTCGACGGCTTTGTCGCCGGCCTGCATCGCTCGCCCGACTTCGGCTTCAGCCAGGAATTCGCCGAATACCGCGCCTACACGCCTGGCGACGATCTGCGCCATGTCGACTGGAACGTCTACGCCCGCACGGAACGTGCTTATCTCAAGCGCTATCGCGGCGAGACCAACTCCCAGCTCACGCTGATGCTCGACTCGAGCGCCTCTATGGGCTACAGCTCGCACGGCATCACCAAGCTGGATTACGGCCGCTACCTGACGGTATCTCTGGCGTACCTCGCCAACCAGCAGCGCGACGCCGCCGGCGTCATCATCTTCAACGACGACGTCCGCAACTACGTCCAGCCCTCGACGCGCCAGGGCCAGTTCATGCGCGTCGCTCACGCCATCGAAAATGCGGAACTGGGCACGCGCACGGACTTCGCGCGGCCGTTCATTCACTTCCAGCAATTTCTGCGCCGCCGCGGCATTGTGGTCGTGGTCTCGGATTTCTACGAAGACCCGGAAACCGTGATCAAGACCGTCCAGCCGTTGCGGTTTCACGGAAACGATCTCATCCTGTTCCACGTCCTCGATCCAGAGGAGATTCGTCCGAAGTTGAAAGAACCGTCTCTTCTGGTGGACATGGAAACCGACGACGCCATCGAAGTTTCTCCCGAGTACACCAAGGAGGAATACGGCGCCAAGATCGACGCCCATATCCAAGCGCTCCGGGAAAAGGCCACCGCCGCCAACATTGATTATCAACTGCTGCCCACCAATCGCCCGCTCGACGACGCCATGCGCGAGTACTTCGTGATCCGCAAAGGGAGGCTGTAGCGTGGGTTTTCTGGCGCCCTGGTTTCTCGCCGGCGCGGCTGCCGTCGGATTGCCGCTGTGGGTCCACCTGCTTCGGCAATACAAAAGCACTCCGCATCCGTTCAGCTCCCTGATGTTCTTCGAGCGGCGCACGCAAAGCTCCATCAAACACCGCCGCCTGCGCTACCTGCTGCTGCTCTCCCTGCGCGTCGCGCTGCTGGTGCTGATTGCGTTGACGTTCGCCAATCCCTTCGTGAACCGTTCCGCCGCGGCCGCCGGCAGCCGGAAGATGCTGATCGTCGCGGTCGACAATTCGTTCAGCATGCGCTATGACGATCACCTGGCGAACGCCAAGCGGGAAGCGCTGAGCGCGGTGTCGAATTTGAATCCCGGCGAGCGCGGCCAGGTGCTGGCCATCGGCTCACGCGTCCATTTCATGTCGCAGCCTGTCGAAGAGGCCGATCAGTTGAAGGCTGCCATTCAATCCATTCAGCCCTCCGACGAAGACAGCTCTTACGGCGAATTCGCTCGCGCGCTACGCACGATCGCCCAATCCTCCCGCGTCCCTCTGGAAGTACACTTCGCCAGCGACATGCAGAAATCGTCGCTCCCTCCCGCCTTCGCCGATCTGCGCCTTCCCGGCGACACTAAGCTGGTCTTCCATTCTGTAGCCGACTCCAAGGAGCCGAACTGGCTAGTGGAAAGCGTCAACGCGCCCGGCAAGATCTACGATCCCAAGAAAGCCCGCGTCCAGGCCGTGATCGCCAGCGTCGGGCAGCCGGCCGGGGCGTCTGCCGCGAAACGAACCGTCTCGCTCGTGCTCGACGGCAAAGTGCTCGAAAGCAAGTCCGTCGACATCCCACCGAACGGCCGCGCCTCGGTCGAGTTCGTTTCGCTCGATTCGCCGCACGGCTTCCACAAAGGCGAGATTCGCATCGAGCCCGGCGACTCGCTGCACGAAGACGACCGCTTTGACTTCGCCGTCGAGCGCACCGATCCACATCCAGTCCTGTTCCTGCACACTGGCGGACAGGAGCGCGATGTGTTGTACTATCGCTCCGCGTTGGAATCCGTGACCGACGCGGGCTTTGTCCTCGAGCCGCTCGCCGTCGAGCAGGCCGCCAATCAGTCGCTTTCCAAGTACGCCTTCGTGGTTCTGTCGGACGTCAGAGCGCTGCCGCCGGGGTTGGAAAACAATCTGCGCGCCTACGTCTCCGCCGGAGGCTCGCTGCTAGTCGCGCTGGGATTCGACTCGGCCGCCATGCAGCGCGTCCCGGTTTCCGGCCAGATCATCCAGGGCTCCGCCTACTCGGGTCGCGATACCAGCCTCTTCCAGACCGTCGCCACCGCCGACACCGAGCATCCCGCCTTGCGCCGTACGAACAAGCTGGCCGGCGTGCAGTTCTATCAGGTCGTCCGCGTCGATCCCGGCCAGTCGCGCGTCATCGCGAGCCTGACCAACCAAGCGCCTCTATTGCTCGAAAAGCAGGTCGGCGAAGGCCGCGTGCTGGTGTTCACTTCTACCTTCGACAACATCGCCAACGATCTGCCGTTGCACACTTGCTTCGTTCCCTTTGTCGAAGAAACCGCCCGCTACCTCGGCGGCCAGCAGGACCAGTCCGCTGATCTCACGGTCGATTCCTACATTCAACTCCGTTCCGCCAAGGAGCAAGGCGCCGCCATCGACGTGGTCGATCCCGACGGCAAGCATCCGCTCTCGCTCAAGGAAGCAACCACGGCCCAGACCCTGCAAGTCACGCGCGAAGGCTACTACGAGATTCACCGCGCCAACGGCCGCCAGGAGATGGTGGCTGTCCACGCCGACCGCCGCGAGTCCGATTTGACCCCCATCCCGCGAGAGACCCTCGACCTTTGGCGCAACACCGGAGCGGGCCCTCAGACCACCGACGCGAGCGCAACCGGCGAGAACCAAACCCGGCCTTGGAGCCTCTGGCGATACGCTTTGCTATTGGTTTTGATAACCGCCATAATTGAATCATTGATCGCCAGCCGATACTTATCGGTGGAGAAGGAGGCAGCTTGAACGCCCTCGATCAGCTAAATGGCTACCTGCGGCGCCTGGAAAGCCGCTTGCGGTTCCTCGCGTTTTCCAAAGGAACCTCCCTGGTCACCGTCTCGGCCCTGGTGGTGACCGTCGTTCTGGTCTGGATCATCAACCGTTACGCCTTCTCTCCGGCCAGTCTCCTGTCAGCACGCCTTCTTCTGTTTCTTTCCATCGCGGTTGCCATCGCCTTCGGGCTGGTCATCCCGTTGCTCACCATGAACCGGCGCAATGCCGCGCGCCAGGCTGAGGAGAAATTTCCGGACTTCCAGGAGCGCCTGCTGACCCTGGCCGAGAAGCCCAATCCGTCGGACCCGTTCCTGCAGCTTCTCGCCGGTGACGCCATGCGCGTGGCCGAAACCAGCCAGCCGGATCGCATCGCGCCCACTGGTCCCATCGTCGGATTCCTTACCTCGGCCGGATTGGCCGTCGCTGTCCTGTTGTGGCTGATCCTGGCAGGCCCCGGCTATTTGGGCTACGGAACGTCTCTCCTATGGGCTGGCGCGCCGAAAGCCGGCACCCGGGCCTTCTACGATATCGCTGTGAATCCTGGCGACCGCACCGTGCGCCGCAAGGCCGATCAGGTGGTCACCGCGCAACTGCTCGGCTTCGATGCACCCAAGGTCCACCTGTACGCGCAGTACAAAGGCGCTTTGAAGTGGGACGAGGTGGACATGCAGCCCACGCCTGGGGCGTCTACCTACGAATTCCTGTTCAGCAGCCTTCCGAACGACGTCGAATACTACGTCGAGGCAGGCGCGGTTCGATCCAAGCATTATCATTTGCGCGTCGTCGATCTGCCCGCCGTCAAGAAGATTCGCGTCACCTATCATTTCCCGTCTTGGACCGGCATGAAGGACGCCGTCGAGGATCCAGGCGGGGATCTGCGCGCCGTCGAAGGCACTGAAGCCGAAGTCGCGATCGAGACGGATCGGCCGCTCAACAAGGGCGTGCTCATGCTGAACGACGACCGGCAGATTGAGTTGAAGCCTGGAGAAGGGAACTGGCTGACCGCTCGCGTGTCCCTCGACAAGGACGGCATGTACCATGTAGCCGCCATCGACCGCGGCGAAAACGTGCGCCTCACTGAAGACTACTTCATCGAAGCGCGCAAGGACAATCCGCCCAACGTCAAGATCGAGCGCCCCAACCGCGACGAGCACGTCAACCCGATTGAAGAAGTCACCGTAGCCGTCGACGCCAATGACGATTTCGGTTTGAATGACGTCAGCCTGCACTACACCGTCAATGGCGGGCCGGAGAAGGTCATTCCGATGCTCTCCCAGAAAGGCGCGAAGACCGCCGACGGCAAGTACGTCATCGCACTCGAGACTTACAAACTCCAACCCGGCGACCTGGTGAGCCTGTACGCCACTGCGAAGGACGCCCGCAACACCACCAAGACGGATATCTTCTTCGTCCAGGCGGACCCGTTCGAGCGCAACTACTCGCAGGCCCAGGCCGGCGGCGGAGGCGGTGGTGGTGGCGGGGATCAGCAGCAGGAAATCTCGCAGCGCCAGAAAGACATCATCGCGGCCACTTGGAACGAATTCAAGAACGGTTCCAAGAATCCGTCCGTGGCGGCTGACGATGCCAAGTTCCTGGCCGAACAGCAAGCCAAGTTGGCGGCTCAAGCCAAGTCGCTCGCCGACCGCATGAAGGCGCGAGAGCTGGCCGACACGAACGCCCAGTTCAAGAGTTTCGCGAAAGACATGACAGATGCCTCCACCGCCATGCTTGAGTCCGCCGAGAAGATCCGTTCGCAGAAGTGGAACGATGCCATGCCGCCTGAGCAGAAGGCGCTGCAAAACGCCCTCCGCGCCGAAGCCACGTTCCGCGATATTCAGGTAGCGTTTGGCGCTCAGGGCGGTGGTGGCGGAGCCATGGGCAACATGGGCCGCGATCTGGCCAACCTGGCGGATCTCGAGTTGGACCGCGAAAAGAACCAATACGAAACCGGCCAGCAATCGGCTTCCGACAGCCGCGAACAGCAAATCGACAAAGCGCTCCAAAAGCTCGCTGAATTGGCCCGCCGCCAGCAGGAGTTGGCGCAGCAGCAGAACCAGCAGCAGCCGTTCCGCCAGCGCTGGGAGCAGGAAATGCTCCGCCGCGAAGCCGAGCAGCTGCAGCGGCAGATGGAACAGCTTCAGAACCAGCAGAAGCAGCAGGGTCAACAGGGACAACAAGGTCAACAGGGACAGCAGGGTCAACAGGGACAGCGAGGCCAGCAGGGCCAACAAGGGCAACAGGGGCAACAAGGCCAGCAGTCTGGCCAGGCTTCCGGACAGCCCGGACAAAGCGGCACCGGTTCCATCGCCGGACCGCAGCTCCAACAGGCCATCGACCAGCTCAAAAAAGCTTTGGAAGATATGCGGAACTCCGAGAATCCGCAAAGCGGCAATTCCGAGCAGAACGCAGCCGGGCAGCGCCGCGCCGCCGAGCGTCTCCAGCAGGCGCGCGACATGTTGAATGGCATGCAGCATCAGAACGCCGCCGAACAACTCAGCGATCTTTCCCGCCAGGCTAGCCAGCTCGCCGACCAGCAGGCCGACGCACAGAACAAGCTGCGTCAAATGGTCGGATCCGCGCCCACCGAGACTCCGCGCTTCGGCGCGCAGGCCCTGCAGTCGCAGCAGCAGGCTGATCGCTTGGCGAGTGAGAAAAACCAGATGGCCGACAAGCTCAAAAATCTGGAAAAGGGAATCGCCGATACCGCCCGCAGCTTGGCCGGCGCTCAGAACCCGGTCGGCAACAAACTCCGCGATGCGCTCGGGGAAGCCCAGCAGAACGAGCTCGAAATGCACATGCGCCAGAGCGCGCAATGGATCCGCCAGGGCTACGGCTCCTCGGCCTGGGTGCGCGAGAACAACGTGCAGCTTGGTCTGAACCACCTGCGCGATCAGCTCCAGCAGGCGCAGGCCGCCCTGCAGAACCAGAACGGTCAGCAGCAGGGACAAGCCGGCGCCGGCGGCAAGGACAACGCCGACCTACAACGCGCTTTGGCTCAAGTCGAAGCGATGCGCGAGCGGATGCAGCAGTTGGCCCAGCGCGAAGGCAAGGGCAACCAGCCCGGTGGCGATCAACGCGGCAATCAGCGCGGCTACCAGCCGGGGACACTGCAGCGGGGCAACCAGCAAGGCAATTCGCAAGGCCAGTCCGGCCAAGGCCAGCAAGGGCAACAAGGGCAGCAAGGTCAGTCTGGTCAGAACGGGCAACAAGCTCAGAATGGCCAGCAGGGCCAGAACGGGCAGCAGGGGAATGGCGGCCAATACAGCCCCAACTCCGGCTATTCTCCCAACGGTGGAGGCGGTCCGGTAATGCCGAATGGCGGCGGCTTCTACGGTAACGACCAAGTGCCGCTCGACCGTGCCTATCGCGAATCGTTCCGCGACCTGAACCAGATCCGCGACTTCATCCGCCAGAACCCGGATTTCGCCGGCGACTATACCTCCTTACTGCAGGCTCTCAATCCCGGCTTCGTCAGCAACGACGCCGAGCTCTCGCAGCGCCTCAGCCACGAAGTGATTCCCGGCATGGAACGCCTGGAGTTGGAACTTCGGCGCAAGCTGGATGAGAAAACCTCGGACCAGGTCCGCAGCGCCGGATCGGAAACCGTCCCGCCCGGCTACTCCGACGCGGTCGCGGAATACTTCCGCAAACTCAGCAAGACGAAATAGGCGGCAGGCCCCAGGGTTATTGGTTGGAATCGGTGGTGGTCACTTGCTCGCCGAGCGCCTGGGAGATCACGCCGAGGCCCGTGGTCACATTGATCCCGCTGGTCGATACCGTTGCGCTCGGAGTCACCACCGCGGTCAGATGAGTGGGACTCAGCACCGTGACCTGCTTCACCAGCACGTCGCTGGTTCCGAAGCCAATCGTCGTCTGCCCATCGATGAAGTTCGTATTCGAGCCCTGCACGTCTACCGTCACATCTCCGCCGGGGGTCAGCTCTTTGGGCGACACCGTGAGCGACTGCGTATTTGCGGCTGCGGCAAACGAGGCATCGTAGGTATAGGTCGGCGCCGTCGGGCTTAGAAACAACGAACTCTGTCCATCCGGGTTCAGCGCGACGATGGAGGCCGTGTAACCAGCCGGCGCCGGCGGAGGCGTCACAATCATGAGCCCGTTCGGTGCCTGGAGCAGAATCGTTGCCGGCAAGCCGTCGAACAGGATCCTGGTGTTGGGCCCGAACTGCTGCCCGGCGATAGCCACCGCGCGGTTTCCGTGAGAATCCGTCGTCGCGGCGGTTCCACTAATAGCCGGAGGCGGCGTGTTCACCACCGTGAAAGCTGCCGGAAGGACGTACAGATCGCCGGGGGTGCGGAAGAGCAGATGCTTGGGTCCGAACGCCGGGACAACCGGCATGGCGTCCACGGCGATATAAGGCGTCGGCGGCGGATACGGCCGAAGATTGCTGATTTGCGCGGCCGATCCCAACATGCTGACGTTCAGCCCGGGAGCCAGCGTGTTGTCCGACTGCAGGAGACCCACGCCCGTCGCGGCGATGGGCGTCTGAACACCAAGAACCAGCGGCGCGCCCAGCACGTAAGTGTTCTGAGTGTAGCTATAGGTGCGCACCGAGGAGACTGGGTTCGCCCCCGCCGGGCCGACACTGAAATTGATTCCAGCCGACACATTGCCCGCCGTCACCGGAATGACCTGCGCCTGGGATGGATCGAGCGTTCCGGGATAGAACTGCGTCGCGAAGCCCGTATCCGGCGGCAGGAAAACACCGTTGGAATTGTGCGGGTAAAATACGTTATCCGGACTGCCTTCTCCCAGTACCGGAGCGGGCAGGGGATGCACGTAGACAAAATACTCGCCCTGCGGAATCCCGTTGATCTGAAAAGTCCCGTCCGGGTTCGTCAGCGTCGCGATCGCCGGATTGCTCGGCGAAATCGCCACCACGGAGGCCAGATTCAGGCCTGTGCCGTTCATGGTCACAGTTCCGCTGATACTACCAACCGATGCGAGATAACCGTCCGCCGGGTACAGCAGCGAAATGCCCGCGATGTCGTCGGCGCCCAGCGGATTTGCCTTCGTGGCGGCACTGGTCCGGAGCGTGGACATCACACTCGATGCCAACGTATGCTGCAGCCCCAGCGTATGGCCGAATTCGTGAACCAGCGTCACGAAGAATGCCTCGCTGTAGCTCGGCCCCAGCGCACTCTGGCTCAGGTCCTTGGGGAGCTGCATCACCGATAGCACCACCGGGATAAAGCCCCCGCTGCCATTCGGGCCGGGAACCAGGTTCCCGAAGCTCTGCGGCGCGCTGAGCGCGAGCAGGCCCGGCGGGATATCGTCGGAGAACTCGATGCGGATCCCCGGCGCCGACTCCGTCGTTCCGGCTGAATAGAGCCCGCCATAGCCCAATCGCAGGCTGGACGTGCTCACGCCGCTCCATTTTCCGGCGGCAGCCCGGATTTCGCTGATCAAAGCCTGGAAGCTGTCTCCGGGGGCCAATGCCGTCGGTCCCTGATCTGAAACAAAGAACCGAACGGTATTGTTCGGCAACGAGCTAACGTCGAATCTGGCAGGTATTGGCGTATACGGCGACGTCGAACTGTTGAAATACGTGTAGTAGTAATACGCGGAGCTGGAACCTGCCAGTAGACAGCAAGCCGCTACGAGAACGGCCGCCCGCGCCAGCTCACTCCGGCGTCTCACTGCCCGCCTCCGCGCAAGACAACGTAGATCTTGTTGATCAGGTCGCCTAGGTTCATCTGCAGATCGGAATCCGCTACTGGCTGGCCTGCTGCGTTCAGCATAGTCTCAGTGGCCGCCGGCCTTTGGACAATCATATGGCCGGTAGTATCTTTGCTGACCATGAACAAGCCTTGGGAGAGTCCAATGATCTGCGTCAGACCGGTCTTGCTGGTCCATAGGAAGAAGACATAATCCTTGCCATTCACGATCCCGGGGATGCCTGAAAAGACCTGGCGCATTCCCGTGCTGATTCCACCGGGAACCGCGAAGTCCACCTGCCTCGTCCGGACCAGTCCCTTGTAAACTTGGGAAACTTCCACCGTGTAATGGGTATAGATGATGGAACCGCGAAACTGGGAGTAGTTCAATTGAGGAGTGCCGCGCACGATCAGCGTGGACTTCAGGATCATGTCGCTGAGACTGAGCTGCTGCAGGGTAGACCCGTCGACGGTCGCCAAACAGGCGACCAGCAACGACAGAATGAACAATCTGCGCATGTAACGTTTCTCGTTAACGCACTAGCAACTCATGCACCAACTCATGTCACTGAAACAAAAAGACATGCAGTCGAGCGATTCCTCCGACTGTATCGCTTCGACACAATGGCTGCCCGCCCTTACCGCAGTTCAGTCGTTTCCCCGGACCACCAACAGCGGCGCTTTCAATTTGTGACGGACTGCATTAATTGTAGTCCCGAAAACGATGTCCTTCAAGCCCTTATGTCCATGAGCCCCCATCACCACCAGGTCCGGCTTCAGCTCCTCGGCATACCGGACAATCTCCTGGTCCGGCACGCGCGCATGCCGCACTATCATTTCGACGGGAATCTGCTGTCTCTCCAGGGCTTGCACGATCTGTC
Organism: Bryobacteraceae bacterium; assembly: GCA_035501155.1. Classification (GTDB taxonomy): domain Bacteria; phylum Acidobacteriota; class Terriglobia; order Bryobacterales; family Bryobacteraceae; genus Palsa-89. Next base: position 117,933 of record DATJWO010000012.1, on the reverse strand, counting down.
GCAGATAGAGGTCGCCGGCTTCCACTTCCGCAGTGTCAGCGAGCGGTCCAAACACCTGGCTCGTAACACCTTCCTCAACGTGGAGTAAGAAGAGTTTGGCGTTGTGTTGTTTGGCCATAGCGGCGGCATGGGCGATAGCCTCGCGGTCGCGACTGCTGTGGTCCAGGGGAACCAGAATCTTGCGGTAGATGGGGCTAGGCAGATCGGTCGCCACCGACTGAGGCAGTTCAATGGGAGCGCGTCCAAACCGGTGCAACCAATGCGACAACACCGGCTCAAAGCTGACCCACGCCAGAAGAAGCACCAGAAGAGCTAGCACAACCGATACGCCCAGCTCGATCCAGCCTTTCCAAGGGCCAGCGCCCTGCAGCCAATCGTGCAGAGACAAAGCTACCAGCCATATGTTCAGCGCGAGAATCAAAGCCGCAGCCGCCCATGCCAGCACCTTCACCCAGGCGCGGTTGGCGAGTTCGCCCATACGCTGGCTGTTGTTGGTGAAGTGGATGAGAGGAATCACTGCGAATGGCAACTGCATGCTCAGGATAACCTGGCTTAAAATCAGCAAATTATAGGTTCCATGTTCACCCGCTACATAAACTGTGAAAGCAGCCGGAATGATGGCCAGAGTGCGCGTCATCAGGCGGCGCAGCCACGGCCGCATACGGATGTTGAGGAAGCCCTCCATGACGATCTGTCCGGCCATGGTGCCGGTTAACGTGGAAGACTGACCGGAGCAAAGCAGTGCCACGCCGAACAAAAGACTGGCCAGTGTCGTTCCCATCAAGGGCGAAAGCAGTTGATTGGCCTGCTGGATCTCGGTGACGACGATGCCGCGCCGGAAGAAGACCATGGCCGCCAGTACCAGGATTGCGGCATTCACGAGCAGTGCGCCATTCAAAGCGATAGTTGAATCAATCAGGTTGAAACGGCAGGCGACACGCTTTTCTTCCAGGCTCTTGCCGATGCGCCGCGTCTGGACCAAAGCGGAGTGGAGGTAGAGATTGTGGGGCATCACGGTTGCGCCAAGAATGCCAATGGAAATGTATAAGTTACGCGCTGAAATATGAGGAATTACTCCACGCGCCATGTCGCCTAGTACTGGGGTGCCGGCCCAGAGGATTTCAATCGCAAAACAGGCCGCGATGATCATGATGAGCGACAGAACAAACGCCTCGATCACCCGGATGCCCAGCCGCGTAAACCAGAGCAGCAGCAGCGTGTCGGCCGCGGTGAGCAGCACGCCTACAAGCAGGGGAATGTGAAACAGCAGGTTGAGGGCGATGGCTGCACCCAAAACCTCGGCCAAATCGCAGGCCGCGATGGCGATCTCGCAGAGGAACCACAGGGCATAAGATATCGGGCGCGGGTAAGTCTCGCGGCAGGCCTGTGCCAGGTCGCGCTGGCTGACGATTCCGAGCCGGGCGCTCAGGGTCTGGAGCAGGATCGCCATCAGGTTCGACAGGACCAGGACCCAAAGCAGCTCATAGCCAAAGCGCGCGCCACCTTCCAGATCGGTGGCCCAGTTGCCGGGATCCATATAGCCGACGCTCACCAGGTAGGCTGGTCCGGCGAAGGCGAACATGCGCTTCCACACGGACAGATGGCCCGTGCCGACGGTGGAATGCACTTCAGGCAGGGAGCTATTGACTGTGGTTGCGTCCCACAAATTAACTGTAGTTTAGCGGGTTACCGGCTGTAATACAACATTCGGCCCTTTCCAATCAGGGCTGGTGGTTTTCGGCCAGGGAAGCAACGAGCGACCAGTCAGGGAAATATAGGAAAATCTGTCGGTTACAGGTTGGTCTCCAGATTGCCCTTACAGCGGCGGAACATGGATCGGCAGATGAAGAGCGTCTTCACAGTATTCCTGGCCACTGCGGCGATCGGCGCGGCGCTCTTCGCCCAGGATCCGAATGGCCCGCCTCCTCCCGATCAGGCTAACCAGCCGGACGGACAATACGAGCAAGGCAGGGGAGTCGCCCGCATCAGCCTCCTAAATGGAGACGTTTCGGTGCGGCGCGGCGATTCCGGCGATGTTGTGGCGGCAGCGCTGAACGCGCCTCTGATGGCCGACGACCGTCTGCTGACCGGTTCCTCAGCGCGCGCTGAGGTTCAACTGGACCACGCCAACATGATTCGAATCGGCCCCAATGCGGAGGTGCGGTTTCCCGCGCTGGATACCCGGGGCTCGCAACTGCAAATTGCGTCCGGCACGGTGACGTTCCGGATTCTGCGCGAAAGCACGATGCCTGTGGAGTTGGACACGCCCAGCGTGGCGGTTCGCCCGATGCGCGAAGGGACGTATCGCATCACGGTGCGGGAAGACGGCACATCGGAAGTCACGGTGCGGGCGGGCGAGGCGGAGGTCGACAGCCCGCACGGCAGCGAGCGCCTGGCGCCCGGACAGACGATGAACGCGCGCGGGCCGGCATCGGATCCCGAATATCAAATCGTAGGAGCGATCCCGCAAGACGAGTGGGATCGCTGGAACCAGGATCGCGACCGCAGCCTGATGCGATCGCATAGCTATCAATACGTCAGCCCGGATGTATACGGCGCCGAGGATCTGGACCAATACGGCCAATGGGTAAACGATCCGACCTATGGAAACGTCTGGCAGCCGGCGGTGGCGCCCGGGTGGGCGCCCTATCGCTACGGCCACTGGGTCTGGGAAGACTACTATGGATGGACCTGGGTGAGCTACGATCCCTGGGGCTGGGCGCCGTATCACTACGGCCGCTGGTTCTTTGGCACAGCCGGATGGTGCTGGTATCCAGGGCCGGTCTACGCGCATCCTTACTGGGCTCCGGCTTACATTGGATTCTTCGGCTGGGGCGGGGGAGTCGGCGTGGGCGTCGGGTTTGGATTTGGCAACGTCGGCTGGGTGGCTTTGGCCCCGTATGAGACGTTCCATCCGTGGTGGGGACGCGGCTTCTACGGCGGATACCGCTCGGGCGTGTTCGGGGCCCGCACGACCATTGTCAACAACGTCAACATCACCAACGTGTATCGCAATGCGCGGGTGAACGGCGGAGTGATCGGAGTGAGCGCCGCTGGATTCGGCCGCGGAGGCGAGCACTCAGCTTTCAACGGCGCGCAGATTCGCGATGCGGGCCTGGTGCACGGAGTTCTGCCGGTTTCGCCGGACCGTTCCAGCCTGCGCTTTTCGAATCGTGCGGTGAGCGGGAGTTTCCCGCAGGCGCGTGCGCAGAACTTTGCCGGACGGATGCAGACGCCGCGCGTGGACCATGTCAACTTTGAGCAGCAGCAGCGGGGCATGCAGCAGTTTTCGCGGTCGAACTTCAGCACGGGTGGATTCCGGCAGGAAGGAACCGGCGCCGCATCGACGGCACACGGCTGGAGCCGCTTCGGAGAGCCGATTCACGGGACCACGCCCAATTCGCAGTTCCGTCCGGGCGGGTCTTCCAACGGATTTGGCTCGTATCGCGGCGGCTTTGGAGGCGCGGGCGGCCCGGTACGGCTGAGCCCGCCGATCGTTTCGCAGCGCGGATCCGGCGGCGGCAACTCGCCACGGTATGAAGCGCCGCGCAATTCCGCTCCGAGCTTTTCGGCTCCGCGCGGCGGCAATGGTGGTGGCTATCGCAGCGCGCCCGGTTTCAGTGGCGGCGGGCGCTCCGGCGGCGGTGGGCATTCCAGCGGCGGCCACGCGGGCGGCGGCGGTCATGGCGGAGGGCACCGCTAAACACGGTTTGCGGTTGACGTTTCCCTAGTTTCTTCCCTCGGCCCGGACACGCTTCTCCCAGCGGGTTCGGGCCTTCTTTTTATCTCCCACACAACCGGGAATTGCTTCCACCGGTGCGAAGTGTGCGAGCTTATCCTCAGCTTGAAATGGATCTGGATACCGGTAGGGCTATCTGGAATCGCTTAGCGCGATGGAGAATCCGGAGAACTGGTAGACGCGACGGCCGGGCTCGGTCTTGTAGTGCATCTTGCCGCTACGGGCCTTGGGCAGTGCCTGGACGACTTTCGCGAGCATGGAGGGATCGGCCTCGGGCGCGGCGTGCGCGGGCCGCAGAACTTTCAACGACGGCGCCAGGCGCGCGATGCGCTCGATCGATTGCTGATACGCGTTCAGATCCGTCTCCGGCCACCACAGCCAGATTTCGTCCGGATAGAACGTGTCGCCGGTGAACAGTTCTCCCGCGCTGCGGTCGAGCAGGCAGAGCGCGTCGGGCGTGTGGCCGGGCGTGAGAAGAACTTCCAGCGGGCGTCCGCCGAGGTCGATGATCTCGCCCTCGTGAATGGTGTGCGTGATGCGGAACGGTTTGCTGGTATATTTTGCGAAGTCGAAGCCGGAGGGGAGCGGGGGGCAAGCTTCGGAGGGGCCGGCGTTCTTCAGCATGTAAGAGTTCGGATGGCCTTGGGCGTTCTGGCGAGTGAAGGCCGAGTCGACCGCGTAGATGGTGGAGAACTCGGCGTTGGCGCCGACGTGATCGAAGTGCGTGTGCGAGTTGAGCACGATGACCGGCAAGGAAGTGAGACGCCGGACAATGGCGCTGAGGTGGCTGATGCCGAGGCCGGAGTCAAACAGGAGGGCGCGCTGGTTGCCGAGGATCAGGTAGGACAGGACCTGCTGATCCTGGCGCGGTTCGTAGAAGGCATAGACGCGGCCGGGCAGTTGGTAGACTTCGAACCAGCCGTCGGAGACGTCGAGTTTTTTGTAATGGGAGAAGGCGGGGTTTTCGGGCTGGGAGCAGAAGGGTTGAGCTGAACAGAGTTGGACGAGGAGGAGGGCGGCTAATGCAGCTTGTGGCGTCAGTCTGATGGTCAAGTGTACTACTCGGGGAGAGGAGACTGAACAGCAGAGCGCGAAAGGAGATTCGGCGCCAATTCAAGTGAGGCCGAAAGGAAGGTCTGTGGCTTGGCCTAAGGTGATAGGCCTCAATCGGCAAAATACAACTTGTATTCCTTTAGAATCAAATATTTATCGATTGAACCCAACGGTTGGGGGTGATAAAATACGAGCCATGAACTCAGACGACAGGAAACTGCTTGAACTTGCACTGGACCTCGGTGGCCTCATTCAGGTAACCGGAGAGAATCAGGCACGCATTCATAGACTTGTAGATCAAAGACTCTTGGAAAGGTTCAGGAAGCGCTACCGTCTCACCGCCGCTGGCAAGTCCGAAATTTCAAACTGACCCACTACCTTGAAAGGTTACATAATATACGTTATCGGTAGTGCATCGCGCGGCCCTCAGGCCACCCGTTTCAACGTCCGGACCAGCGCCACCAGGATCACCGCCCCCAGAATCGCCACCAGGATTCGGGCGATCAGGCCGCCGCCGGGATAGAGGCCGATCACGCCCAGCAGCCAGCCGCCGATCACGCCGCCCAAAATTCCGATCACGATGTCCATCAGCGCGCCGTAGCCGGAGCCTTTCATGATTTTTCCGGTTGCCCAGCCGGCGATGAGGCCGACGAGAATGGTCCAGAGCAGCCACATGGTCACTCCTCCTTTTTGTTGACGTGCAAGCCCCCTGCCAGACGCATGTCGTTGAAGGCGAGCCGGGCCGGCTTCCATTGTTACCACGTTAGAATGAGCTTTGGGCAAAATCTACACGCGAGAAGAACTGATCGCCGCGCGGGCTGAGTGGAAGCGCGCGGGTAAGAAGGTGGTCTTCACCAACGGCTGCTATGACGTGCTGCATCCCGGGCACATCCGGCTGCTGGAGAGCGCGAAGTCGCGGGGCGACGTGCTGATTCTGGCGTTGAATACGGACGCGAGCGTACAGCGGCTGAAAGGTCCGACGCGCCCGCTGATTTCGCAGGGCGAGCGCGCGGAGCTGGCTTCGGCGCTGGAGGCGGTGGACGCAGTGACGTTTTTCGATGAAGACACGCCGCGCGAGCTGATCGCGGCTGTGCTGCCGGACGTCTTGATCAAGGGCGCCGACTGGGCGCATTTCATTGCCGGGCGCGAGGAGGTGGAAGCCGCCGGCGGCCAGGTGCTGGCGCTGCCGCTGGAGCCGGGCTATTCGACCACCGGGATTCTGGAAGAGGTGTTGGCGCGCGCCACGATAAAATAGGGCGAACGCCAATCTGTAATCGCCGGGTCTCCCCGCGTCCGCATCCGTGACACATCCCGCTATTCGCGACCTGTTCCAATCGCTGGCCCGCGATCCGGCCTTTCAGGACGTCGCCGGGCGGCTGACGCGTGATCCGCAGGCGCGGCTGTCGCTGGCCGGGTTGACCACTACCGCCAAGGCGATCTATATCGTCCTTTTGTGGCAGGCCACTGAGCGGAACATGGTGGTTGTGGTGGACGGCAACAAGGAAGCCGACACGCTCAGCGAGCTGGTGGAGACGTTCTTCGAGCTGCTGGTCACCGGCGACCTGCCGCGGCCCCAGACCATCCCCGCGCTCGACGTGCTTCCGGCCCAGCGCATGTCGCCGCACAGCGAGATCAGCGAGCAGCGCGCGATTGGACTGTGGCGGCTGGCGTCGCGCAAGGCGTCGATTACCGTCACGCCGGTCGCGTCGGCGTTGTTTCGGACCGAGTCGGCCGAGTTCTACCGCCAACTCGCCCTCACGCTGCGCGTCGGGGAGGAAATTCCGCTGGAGGATCTGCTGGCGCACCTGGAAAGCATCGGCTACGAGAAGCGCGACCCGGTGGAGATGGTCGGCGAATACTCGCTGCGCGGCGGCATTCTGGACATTTTTCCGGCGGAGTCGTCGAAGCCGGTGCGCGTGGAGCTGTTCGGTGATTTGATCGAATCGATCCGGCGGTTCGATGTAGAGACGCAGAGGTCGGTGCTCAAGGTGGCGGAAGCGACGCTGCTGCCGCTGGTGGAGTATCCGAAGTCGCGGGATCTGTTCCGGCAATTGGCTGATGAAGTGGATGTGCCGAGTCCGGGCGATCCGTTTCCGGGTTGGGAGTTTTTGGTGCCGCTGGTGCGGCCGCGCGCACGGTCGCTGTTCGCGCTCGCGGAGAATCCGCTGGTGGTGCTGGATGAACCGGAACACATCGCGTCGGCGGCGGATCGTTTATGGAAGCGGCTGGAGGAGACGGGCACAGGGCGGCCAATGCCCTGCCCGCCGGAGGCGAATTATTTCACTTGGCCCGAGCTGCGTGACAGGTTAGAGGCCAACGCCGAACTAGCGCTCCGTGAGCTCGAACTAGCCACCAGCCACGAGCCGCTAGGCGCGGCCACAACAGCCTCAAGACCATCGCTCGCCTTTCACGGAAACATTCAGGCGGTGATCGCCGAGGCGCGCAATCTGGTGGAGCAAGGCTATCGCGTCGTGTTCTTCGGGCAGTCCTCCGGAGAGCTGGAGCGGCTGGCGGACATTTTCCAGGAATACCGGGTGCCGTTCCAATTGGGGCTGGATCCCGCGGATGCCACGCGGCCGTATTTAGCCGAACGCTCGTATGTCGCCGGCGAGGCCGCCAGCACGTTTCTGGTGAAAGGCCTCGTAAGGCGCGGCGTCGTCTTTCCCAACGACCGCATCGCTGTCTTCGGCGCTGAGGATCTGTTCGATCCGTCGGATTTGATCGCCAAGCCGGGGCCGAGCAAGTCGCAACTAGCGGCGTTCACGGCCGACATCGCGGATCTGAAGCCGGGCGATTACGTGGTGCACCAGACGCACGGCATCGGCCGGTTCCTGGGCACGCGCGAAATCGCGCAAGGCGACAACAAGGGCGACTTCATGCTGCTGGAATACGCGGGCGAAGCCAAGCTCTACGTGCCGCTGACGCGCATGGACCTGGTGCAGAAATATCGCGGCGCGGGCGAAGGGCACGCGCCAACGCTCGACCGGCTGGGCGGCGTCACCTGGGAGCGTACCAAGTCGCGCGTGAAGGCGCGGATGCGCGATATGGCCGACGAGCTGCTGAAACTATACGCGCAGCGGCGCATGGCCGAGGGGTTCCGTTATTCGGCGGACAGCAACTGGCAGCGGGAGTTCGAAGACGCGTTCGAATTCACCGAGACGAAGGATCAGCTTTCGGCCATCGTGCAGATCAAGAAAGACATGGAGAGCGGGCATCCGATGGACCGGCTGCTGTGCGGCGACGTCGGTTACGGCAAGACCGAAGTGGCCATGCGCGCGGCGTTCAAGGCGCTCGGAGACGGCAAGCAGACCGCGGTACTGGCGCCGACAACAGTGCTGGCCTATCAGCATTTCGAAACGTTCAAGCGGCGCTTCGCTTCGTTCCCGGTGCGCATCGAGATGCTGAGCCGGTTTCGCGATAAGAAAGAGATCGCCGAAGTGCTGGAGGCGCTGGCCGAAGGCAAAGTGGATGTCGTGATCGGCACGCATCGCCTGCTATCGCAAGACGTGAAGTTCCGCGACCTGGGGTTGCTGGTAGTGGATGAAGAACAGCGCTTCGGAGTGCGGCACAAGGAGAGGATCAAGCAACTGAAGCACAACGTGGATGTGCTGACGATGAGTGCGACGCCCATACCGCGGACACTGCACATGTCCATGGTCGGGCTGCGCGATATGTCGGTGATCGAGACGCCTCCCAAGGACCGGCTGGCGATTCATACGGTGGTGGCGCACTTCGATCCGGAGCTGATCCGCACCGCGATCGAGCAGGAGATCGGGCGCGGCGGCCAGGTCTATTTCATTCACAATCGCGTGGACAGCATTTACAATCGCGCGGCGTCGATTCAGGAGCTACTGCCGAATGTGCGTATCGGCGTGGGACACGGTCAGATGGGCGAGGCGGAGCTGGAGCACGCGATTCTAGGCTTCATGCGCCACGAGTACGACGTGTTCGTGTGCACGACGATCGCCGAGAACGGCCTCGACATTCCGCTGGCGAACACGATGATCATCGAGAACGCCGAGCGCTATGGTTTGTCGGAGCTGTACCAGTTGCGTGGGCGTGTCGGGCGGTCGAATAGGCGCGCGTATGCGTATTTGTTGGTGCCGGCGGATACGGAGCTAAGCGAGATTGCGCGCAAGCGGCTGGCCGCACTGAAGGAGTTTTCTGAACTGGGCGCGGGGTTTAAGATCGCCGCACTCGATCTCGAGTTGCGCGGCGCCGGCAATATCTTAGGCGGCGAGCAGCACGGGCACATCGGCGCAGTTGGTTTCGACACGTATATCCGGCTGCTGGAGGAGACGGTGCACGAGCTGAAGGGCGAAGAAGTGCCGCTGGAGGTGCATGCGACGTTGAATCTGGGCCTGGACATCCGCATCCCGCCCGAGTACATCGCGGATGAGCACCAGCGGCTGCGGGCTTATAAGCGCATCGCCGACACAGCGACGCCCGAAGCCGCCGCCGAGGTTCTCGCGGAGTTCGAAGACCGTTATGGACCGGCGCCGGACGCCGTGCGCAGCTTGCTGAAGTTCTCAACGATCAAGAGCCTGGCGCAGCGGCTTGGAATTGAAGCGATCGACCGGCGCCAGGGCGTGTTGAACGTAAAGTTCCACAAGGAAGCGCACGTCGATCCGGTCCGGCTGATGAGTCTGGTGAGCCACACGGACGGCGCGCAGTTTTCGCCTGCGGGGGTGCTGCGGCTACCGATGGATGGCGCGTCGAACGCGGCCAACGTGCTGGACGTTCTGGAGGCGCAGTTGGCGCAATTGCAGCAATAGCCGCTGTTACAATCACGGTGTGCGTACGCGCATCCCCGCCCGCTGGGTCGCGATTCTGGTCTTCATCCTGTCGTCGGTACTCAATTACCTGGACCGGCAGGTGCTGGCCACGATGGTGGATATCTGGCGCACGCGGCCCGATTTTCCCTTCACGTATTCCGACTACGGGCTGCTGCTGACCGTCTTTTCGATCTCTTACGCGGTGAGCGCGCTGTTCATGGGCTGGTTCGTGGACCGCGCGGGTTTGAATCGCGGCGCGACCATCGGGGTGGCGCTCTGGGCCATCGCCAGCTTCGGCACGGGCACGTCGCATAGCGTCGGCGAGATGCTGGTTTGGCGCGCGCTGCTGGGCGTCGCGGAAGCGGGCGCGATCGCGGCTGTCACCAAGGCGATCGGCATGTACCTGTTGCCGAAGGAGCGGGCTGTCGGCCAGGCGATGAGTCAGCTCGGCCTAAGCCTGGGTGCGGGACTCGCGCCTCGCTTTGCCCTGTTCTTTGCGTATCAGTACAGTTGGCGCTGGACGTTTTTCGCGGCGGCCCTGCTCAGCCTGGCGTGGATTCCAGTTTGGCTCGCCACTTCGCGCGCGGTGCGGCCGGCGAGGCAGCCGGAGATCGCCAAGACCGCGGCCCGGTCGTTCGGGCTGTTCGCCGATCCCAAGCTCTGGGCGCTGATCGTCGCCAACATGCTGGGCATGACCATATACAGCCTGTGGAGCAACTGGCCGCCGACCTATCTGATTCACGTGCATCATCTGACGCCGCTCCAAGCGGGCGCCTACACCTGGATTCCGCCGATCGCGGCCTACTTCGGCGGTTTGCTGGGCGGCAGCGTTTCCTGGGGGCTGGTTCGGCGAGGCATGACACCGGTTGCGGCACGAAAGCGGGCTTGTTTCGTTGCCGCCCTGCTGTTGCTTGGAACCGCCGCGATTCCCCTGCTCCCCACGCCCGCGCTGGCTACCGCCGGCATTTCGCTCAGCTTCTTCCTGGTAGCCGCGTGGAGCGTGAATCACTATACGCTGCCCATCGACATTTATGGCGCGAGAAGCGTTGGATTCGCCGTTTCGACGCTGGTGTTCGCGTATGGCCTGATGCAGGCTGTGGTCTCGACGCCGCTCGCGAGGGTGATTGAGATCTACGGTTTCGAGCCGATCTGCTTCGTGTTCGCGCTTTTGCCGCTGGCGGGCTACGCGCTGGTGCACTTCACGGTGCGGGACGATGCCGGCGTAGACGCGGTAGCGTCGCTGCCGCTGGAAGCCGGCGTCACGGCAGCCCCGCCAGCTCTTTCTTAGCTGCGGCCACGGTCCAGTTGTGCCACGGCGGTTGGTGATCGACGATCATGCGGAAGCACGCGGCCGCCTCGCGATAACGCTTGTCGTTTTCTAGATAAGTGCCGTAGTAAAACCAAGCGGTGGGGAGCGAGGGATGTTCGCGAATGACGGCAGTTGCGGAAGCTTCGGTCTCCGGAAGACCCAAGTGGGAGAACAAATAGAGCAGCGTTACGTCCGGTGTTGATTCCAGTTCAGGAAATTGGTCCAAGGCTTGGTGCACCAGCGCAGCGCTAGAAGTACGATCGCCAAGATAAAGCGCCGCGAACGCGCCGGCGATCAACTCTTCGCGGTCGGAAACCGGCAGCCCCACAACATCCTTGATGAAACCTAGCGCGATCGAGGAGCGGAGGATATTTCCGTCTTCCAGGCGCGGCGCATCGGTCAGCGACTTCGAATCAGCGCAAACAATCAGGCCCTTCGCGGTGAGGTCCATGCGAAGGCAGTTTGCCTGGAACCACCATTCGATACGCTGTCCCTCGAATTCTTGGGTCACTACGGACACCGTGCGGACGGGCACATCAACCGCGCCCCGCTTCCACACTACCCGGCCACGCTCGCTCACCTGCGCTCGCAAGTCCGAGGCGTGCAGCTCCGCGGCGGCGTGGGCCAGATCGCGATCAAACTGTTCGAACCGGTTCTGTCCGGCCGCGGGCAGAATCAGCAGTAGTGCAACCAGCAGCTTCACTTCTTGTATCCAATTTTTCGCAGGAAACCGTGCCGCCATTCGGCGTCTTCCGGCTTTTCGACACCTTTCGGCGAGGAGCCGTCGACCACGCCGAGCACTCCTCTGCCCTGCTGGGTCTCGGCGACGATCACCTCAACGGGATTCGCCGTGGCGCAAAAGATAGCGCAGACTTCCGGCGTTTCGAGGATGCGGTTCTTGACGTTGATGGGAAATCCGCCGCGCAGCGCAACGACGAATACGTGGCCCGCCGCGATGGCGCTGGCGTTATCCGTAGCGATCTTCTTCAGCTCGTCGTCGTTGCCGTCGACACGCGTCAGGCAGGCGCCCGAAGCTTCGTTGAAGGCGATGCCAAACTTCATTTGCGGAACGCTGTTGACGATGGCTTCGTAGATGTCCTCGACGGTTTTGATGAAGTGGCTCTGGCCCACGATGATGTTGCCGTCCGCGGGAATTTCGAGCCGAATCGCATGCAGGTCCATGTCTCTCATTAAGCCACAGCGCCAACTGCGCCGGGTTCCATGAGGTCTGACGTCTTCAGTCCATGGATTTTTACGAGATATTTTCTCTTCACTCCGCAGAGGGCCGTGCTTTCGTTGAGCGAGTCAGGCTCACGCCACAGGGAAATGTATGCCTACAGCCTGCGAAGGTCGAGGTAGCATTGGCGCAGATTCCGGAAAGCATGGCGGATTTACTAGGCAGAACGAACCCCTGCGCTATTCCCGAAACGGACCTGCGCCGCGAGCGACAGCGATGCAAGAAGTGCTTAGTTTTTAGCGGAGCGGAGGTCATAATGCAAGTCGCTTGTGGAGAACGGAGCCGCCGCATACGCATGGACATTTTGGATCGAGACATGTTCGATCCGGAGCCGAGGACGCCCCAGCATAGATCGTGGACAATGAGACTGTTGGTCCGGCTGGATCAAGCACTAGGAAGCAACGTTCTGGAACAGGCGATCTTCCCCGTCCCGAATTCTCTTGAAGCACCAGCGCAACCGCCGTCGGACGCCCTGGTCGACAAGCTAAAGGGCGGCCGGTTCGATTCATTATTCGACAAAGCTCCCGACCAGCTCTCTGAGTTATTTCGCCAGTCCCAAATCCCAGCTCCCAAGCCGACAACTGAGCTAATTAGCAGCTCTCCTTTCCGTCCGACCTTCTTCCCACTCCCCAAGTACCCTCCGCTAACCCGGCTCACCAATACCCCCGGTCAAGTGACAATTGAGGCCCGAGTGAATGAGGTTGGTGAGGTCTTAGACACGAGAATTCTAAACGGGCACCCGTTGCTTAAAATTGCCGCGGAGGCGGCGGTCAAGGACTGGAAGTTTCCAGCCGATGCAGCAGGCAGATCCAACTGACCCTGGATTTCGAGACGAACTGCACTTCCCTTCCGAAGTGAACTAGAGTTCCTCCACGATGGAATCCATCGTTACCGACCGCTCCTGCGCGACCTCCGAGAGGATGCTATGCAGTGTTCCCGACTTCAGCGGCGCGTGAAGCGGAACGGTGATCACGTGAGCCGGTGGTCCCGGATGGCGCAAGCGAACGTGGCTTCTTTTTTGGCGGATCGTAGCCAAGACGTTGAAGCGCCCGGACTAGCCGGTTCCCGGCCACGCCACGCGGCAACTTCATGCGGCTTCAACGGGTATTAACTCGTCCTTGACGTAGTGCAACTGCACGAGCTGCGGGCGAACATCGCTCTCTTCAAAGTGCAGTGAAACGGCCTGAAGGACATTCTTGCGGAGTTCTTCCCAAGTATCCGCTTCCGTGAAGATCGCATGACCGAGCGCCCGGGCGCTGTACCCGCCTTCTTCTGCGTCGCGAATCTCGAAAATTAGTTCCATGTGGATAGGATAACCGACGCTGCATCCGACTGCGGACTAGGCTATGTTATTATGGTCTTCGATTCCCCCGCGAACTCACTGATATTCCTGTGTTTATGCAGATATCCGCGCCCAGTCTCGCGCGTCTCATCGACCACACGTTGCTTCGGCCGGAAGCCACGCGGGAGGACATCCTACGGATCGCGCGCGAGGCGCTTCGCTACAACTTCGCGAGCGTGTGCGTGAATCCGTATTGGACCGGGCTGGTGGCGGCGGAGCTGGCCGGGTCGCCTGTGAAAACCTGCGTGGTGGTCGGCTTTCCGTTCGGCGCGACGCTGACGGCGGCCAAGGTGGCCGAGACGGAAGCCGCGCTACAGGCCGGCGCACAGGAAATCGATATGGTGCAGAACGTCGGTGCGCTGCGCGGCGGAGATCTCGATGCAGTCCAAGCCGACATCGCCGCGGTGGTACAGGCGGTGCACCAAGGCGGCGCGATTGTAAAGGTCATTCTGGAGAATGCGTTCCTGGATGATGCGCAGAAGACCACTGCGTGCCAGCTCGCCAAGGCCGCTGGTGCGGATTTTGTCAAAACATCAACCGGGTTCGGACCGTCCGGAGCCACCGTGCACGACGTGCAGCTAATGCGCGCCACGGTCGGGCCGGAGATGGGTGTCAAGGCATCGGGCGGCATCCGCACTCTGGACGACGCGCGCAAAATGATCGCCGCTGGCGCGACCCGCATCGGCGCCAGCGCAAGCGTCGCCATCATCGAAGCGGCCCTCGCCGCTCAGACAGAGGGAGCGGGGCAAGCATGACCGCGCCCACCGGCAAAGCCAAAGTCCGCTTCCACGAACGCGCCGAATTGCTGGACTTCCTGCTGGAAGTGTCGGCCGTCACAGCCGAATCGCTGGACCTGGAGCGCACTCTGGCCAATGTCGCCGCGGTGGTGAAGGAAGTCGTGCCATACGACTTGTTCGCCATCCTGCTTTACAGTGAGCTGCGTCAGGGGCTGACCATCCGCTACTCGATCGGCCATCGCGAGGAGGTGGTGCGCAGCCTGGTGCTGCCGCTAGGCGAAGGCATCACGGGGATAGCGGCCGCGACACGTCAGCCGATCCTGGTGGGCGACGTCAGCCGCGACTCGCGCTATCTGCCCGCTCTGGACGCGGTGCGCAGCGAACTCGCCGTTCCCATGCTGGCCCGCGGCAAGCTAGTGGGCGTGATCGATCTGCAATCCACGCGGCTGAACGCCTATCGCGAACAGGATCGCGCGCTGGTGCAGTTGATCGCGTCGCGGGTGGCGGCGTCGATCGACAACGCGCGCCTTTACCGCCGTGTGGATCGTCAAAACCGCACGCTCAAGACGCTGGCGATTCTGTCGCAAGAGTTCAGCTCCATCCTGGATCTGGACGAACTGCTGGGCAAAATCGCGCTCACCATGCACACGCTGGTGGCCTACGATGCTTTCAGCATTCTGCTGGTGGATCCGGAGTTAAAGGTACTGCGGCACCGCTTCAGCCAGCGCTATGACCAACGCGTGAACCTGGACAATATTCCGCTGGGCAAAGGGATTACCGGCGCGGCGGCCGAATCGCGGGAAATCGTCCGCGTGGCCGACACGCTGGCGGATCCGCGTTACATCGCATCACATCCCGAGATTCGTTCCGAGATTGCAGTGCCACTCATCGTGCAGGACCGCGTGGTGGGCGTCATGAATTTGGAGAGCGAGCGCATGGGCTATTTCACCGAAGATCATGCCCGGCTGCTGGCGCTGCTGGCGCCGCAGGTGGCCAGCTCCGTGGAAAACGCACGGCTTTACGAAGAGATCGCGGAGCGGGAGCAGTGGATGGACCGGGACCTGAAGGCCGCCCACAACGTGCAGCGCGTGCTGCTGCCGCGCGAGGCGCCGGAGATCGAAGGCCTGGACGCGACCATCCGCATGCGTCCGGCGCGCGAGATCACCGGCGACGTCTACGACATCTTCGAGTACGGCGACGGCGACACGATGTTCGCCTTTGGCGACGTGAGCGGTAAGGGCGCGGCTTCGGCTCTTTATGGCGCCATGGTCAGCGGGCTGCTGCGGACGCTCACGCATCGCCGCCGCAACCCAGCGGCCCTTCTCAAGTTGTTAAACAACGTCCTGCGCGAACGCATCGTCGTCGCGCAATACGTGACGCTGATGGTGCTGGTGTGGGAGAGCGAGAAACGCCGCTTCGTTATGGCCAATGCCGGCTCGGAGCCGCCCATCATTTGCCGGAAGGGCGAGATTATCAAGCCGAAAGTTGAGGGCGTGCCGGCGGGTCTGCTGGATGATCGCGAATACGACGAAGTGACGCTGGATGCGGAGCCGGGCGACCTGGTTGTCCTGCACTCGGACGGCATCACCGACCAGCGGAATCCCGGGGGCGAAGAGTACGGCCGCGCGCGTCTTGGCCGAACGCTGCGTAAGCTATGGAGCAAGCCGGTTGACGTGGTGGCGGACGCCATCCTGGCGGATTTCGACGAATTCAAAGGCGAAGCGCCGACCGACGATGACCAGACCTTGATCGTGTTGAAAGTCCGTTGATGGAATATCGCGAGCACACGCTGCATCTGGAACAGGTTGCGCTGGCCGATATCGCGCGCCGCGAAGGCACGCCCTGCTACGTCTATTCGCGTGCCGCGATTCTCGATCGGTTCCAGGCTTATGACGCGGCGTTTGGTGCGGTGCCACACAAAGTCTGCTATGCGGTGAAAGCCAACGCGAATCTCGCCATTTTGAAGCTGCTGGCCGAGGCCGGCGCGGGATTCGACATCGTCTCCGGCGGTGAGCTGTTTCGCGTGCTGAAGGCCGGCGCGGATCCAACGGACGTGATCTTCTCCGGCGTCGGAAAGACGGCGCAGGAGCTGGACTACGCGCTGGAACACCGCATCCGCAGCTTCAATTGCGAGTCCGAGCCGGAGTTGGCGCTGATCGATTCGCTCGCCGGCCGATTAGGTGTGAAGGCGAACGTTGCAGTTCGCGTGAACCCGGATGTCGACGCGGCCACGCATCCCTATATCTCTACCGGCCTGCGCAAGCACAAGTTCGGAATCGATATTTCGGAAGCCGAAGGCGTTTACGAACGCGCCCGCGCGCTGCCCAACATTGTGCTGGAAGGCGTGAGCTGCCACATCGGGTCGCAAATTACCGACATCACGCCGATGGTGGAGGTCTTCGACAAAATGGTCGCGCTGGTGGAGCGGCTGCGGGCGCGCGGCCTGCCCATTCGCACGCTTGATCTGGGCGGCGGGCTCGGTGTGTCGTACAAGTCGGGCGATCAGGCGCCCTCGATCGCCGAATTCATTGGCGCCATGTGCCGCGAGACCGCGGGGCACAACCTGGAAATTCTGATCGAGCCCGGCCGCTCGATCGTTGCCGAAGGCGGTGTGTTGCTCACGCGCGTGCTGTATCGCAAAAGCAATGGGGAGCGGCACTTCGTCATCGTCGACGCGGCCATGAACGACCTGATTCGTCCCGCACTGTATCACTCGCACCACGAGATCATCCCGCTGCGCGAGAATCCGGCCGGAACCATTACCGCCGATGTGGTTGGTCCGGTGTGCGAGTCCGGCGACTTCCTGGCGCGTGGACGCGAAATGGCGAACGTGATGCCAGGCGATCTGCTGGCCATCTGCACGGCGGGCGCATACGGCTTCGTCGCGGCATCAAACTACAACGCGCGTCCCCGCCCGCCCGAGATCCTGGTTGAAGGCGATCGCTTACGCGTCATTCGCAAGCGCGAAACCTACGACGATCTCGTTCGCGGCGAGTGAGGAGTATACTGTAGGGCGCAGACGCTTTAGAAATAGGAGGCGTAGTTATGGCTGAAGCCTGGAAAGTATCCGGGCAGTATCTGGAATCCTGCAATTGTAAGCCGGCGTGTCCGTGTGTGTTCTTGAGTACGCCAACCGAAGGCGACTGTACCGTGGTCGTTGGCTGGCACATCGACTCCGGTAAGTATGGTGCGGTTGACCTCTCCGGTCTCAATGTGGCCCTCGCGGTCGATTCGCCCGGCGTCATGCATGAAGTCCAATGGAAAGCCGCGCTGTACTTGGACGAGCGAGCCACCGAACAACAAAAGAACGGATTGCTCACGATCTTCTCCGGCCAGGGCGGCGGGCATCCGGCGCGGTTAGCAGGACACATCGGCCAAGTGTTGGGTGTCGCGAGCGTGCCGATCCAGTTTGAGCGCGAAGGTAAGCACGGCAGCCTGAAGGTCGGCGACGTCGCCGAGGTTGAGATCGAGGCATTGACGGGCGCAGGCGGTGCGGAAGTCACCGTCACGGGGCATCCGCTGTGCATCTCGCCTGGATATCCGGTCGTTGTGGCGAAGTCCAAGGGGCTGCGCTACGAGGACCATGGCTACAAATGGACCCTGTCGGACCGCAACGGCATGTATTCGCCCTTCACCTACCAGAGCTAAGCTCGTGCCGGGACCGAGCATCTGGCCGTTAAACCGCGACCGGATCATTCTGTTGGCGGGCTCGGCGGTGATCACCGCGGTCGCCTGGCTCTACATGGTTCGCATGGCGGCCGGCCATGCGCGCATGTCGATGGATGTGGGCGCGCTGTTTGCAATGTGGACGGTGATGATGGTCGCCATGATGCTGCCTTCGACCCTGCCTTTTGTCCTGGTCTTTCGGGCCGAGCAAGTCCACAGGCAAGCGAGGCACGCGCCGATGACGCCGGTGGGGCTTTTCATTGCCGGCTACTTCGCGGTGTGGATCGTTTTCAGCGCCGCCTGCGCCCTGCTGCAGCAGGTCTTGCACCACGAGGCGATGCTGTCGCCGATGATGTCCGCCGCCAGTCCCGTATTCGCCGGAGCCATCTTGATGGCAGCGGGCGTATATCAGTGGACGCCGATGAAGAACGCGTGCCTGCGCCACTGCCGGTCGCCGCTGACTTTTCTTCTAAGCGACTGGCGAGAGGGCGCGGCCGGCGCATTCCGGATGGGCGCCGGACATGGTCTGTTTTGCGTGGGCTGCTGTTGGATGCTGATGCTGCTGCCGTTCGCCGCGGGCGTCATGAATCTGTTGTGGATGGCCGGCATCACCGTGCTGCTATTGCTCGAAAAAGCTGCGCCCGGCGGTGAGTGGACCGCGCGGGTTTGCGGAGCGCTGCTCGCCCTGGCCGGCGTCTATGTGATGTACTCCGGCATCGCTCTGTAATCCGATGGCCGGCATGAGAATGGACAAATGGCTTTGGGCGGCCCGGTTTTTCAAGACGCGGTCGATGGCGGCGCGGGCCTGCGACCTCGGCCGGATTGACTCCAACGGCCAGCCCGCCAAGCCGTCGCGGGAGGTTCGGGTCGGCGACCTGCTGCGGGTGAAGAACGATAGCGCCGAATTTCAGGTGGAAGTCTTGTTGCTCAGCGAGATCCGCGGACCGGCCGCCGTCGCCCAGACGCTCTACCGGGAGACGGACGCCAGCCGCGAACTGCGTGAAAAGCTTGCCGAACAGCGCAAAGCCATGCCCCAGTTTGAGGAATCGCGCGAGGGCAGGCCCTCTAAACGGGATCGCCGCCAGATCGCCCGGCTGCGCGGCCGGACCTGACCAGTCGACAATCTTTTGAACTTTTCGGAACGAAATCGGATTGTGCCCGTATTACGGGTATGCCCTTAGGTAGACGATCGAGTGGAGTATACTGAGACCCATGTCCAAACCCCGCTCTTCGATTCAAGGCGAGATGTTGCAAGGTACGCTCGACATGTTGGTGTTGCAGACGCTGGTCCTTGGCCCTGCCCATGGGCATACGATCGCCCACGCCATCGAGCAGCGTTCGGAAGACGTCCTGCAAATTGAGCACGGTTCCCTCTACCCTGCTCTGCACCGGCTGGAGGACCGCGGCTGGATTGCATCCTTTTGGGGCACGTCGGAAAACAATCGCAAGGCAAAGTACTACCGGCTGACACCAGCAGGCCGAAAGCAGTTACTTGCGCAGACCACGCGCTGGGAACAGTTGGTTCGAGCGATCGGCCGCGTGCTTAAGCCCGCGTCGGAATAACAGATCATGGGCTTCGCGCGCTATTTTCGCCGGGCGAGATGGGACCGGGAACGATCCGAAGAGATGGAGTCCTACGTCCAGATCGAAACCGACGAAAACATCGCCCGAGGCATGCCCCCGGAGCAAGCCGGGGCCGCGGCCCGCCGGAAATTCGGCAACAGCACCCTTATTCGAGAGGAGATTTATCGCATGAACACGATCGTCTTCCTGGACACCCTCGCCCGCGACGTGCGCTACGCGTTGCGCGCGCTGCGCCACAATCCCGTCTTCACTGCTGCGGCCCTGTTGACGATCGCGATCGGAATCGGCGCTAATACGGCGGTGTTTAGCGTCGTCAACAGCGTGTTATTGCGGCCGCTGCCTTATCCCAAGGCCGGCCAGTTGGTCGCACTCCGGCAACTGGCGCCCGGCGCCGCAGGGCTCGCAAGCTTCGTAGACGGCCTGCACCTGTCGCCCTCCATGTATTTCACTTATGCCGAACATAACCGCACCTTCCAGTCGTTGGGCGTATGGGTGACCGGAGCGGCCAACGTAACCGGTCTGGCGGAACCCGAACAGGTCCGCGTCGTTTGGGTGAGTGACGGCGTGCTGCAGGCGCTGGGTGTCGCGCCGGCTCTCGGACGCACCCTCAACGCGCAAGACCAGATTCCGCGTGGTTCTGTCCCTTTCGATTTCGCAGGCCGTCCGGGCACCGTGATGCTGAGCTACGGGTACTGGCAGCGGCGCTTTGGCGGTGACCGTTCCGTGATTGGGCGCAACATCGCGGTCGATTCGCGATCTTTGGAAATCGTCGGCGTGATGCCCCGCGGGTTCCAGGTAGTCAACGCCGAATCCGATTTGATCGCGCCGTTAGCCTTCGTGCGCGGCAACATTATCCTGGCGGGTTTCGGCTTCAACGGCGTCGGCCGGTTGAAGCCGGGCGTCACCATCGCGCAAGCCAACGCCGACCTGGCGCGGCTCCTGCCCGTCTGGATGAACTCCTGGTCCAACGGCCCCGGCACCAATGGTCACATTTATGAGACCTGGAAGATTACCCCCGCTCTCCGAGCCTTGAAGCAGGATGTAGTCGGCAATATCAGCGACATGCTGTGGGTGGTGATGGGGACCATCGGCCTGGTGATGCTGATCGCGTGCGCCAACGTGACGAACCTGCTGCTGGTGCGGGCGGAGACGCGGCAACAGGAACTGGCCGTGCGCGCGGCGCTCGGTGCCGGATGGAGACGCATCGTTCGCGAGCTGCTTGTCGAAAGCCTCATGCTGGGCCTGGTGGGAGGGGCCCTGGGAATGGTCCTGGCGGATGGCGGCCTCCAACTTCTAAGAGTCATCGGCCCGGCCAACCTGCCGCGCCTGAATGAGACCTCGCTGGACGCAAGGGCGCTCGCATTCACCCTGGTCCTTTCCCTGCTCTCCAGCCTTGTATTTGGATTGATTCCTGCTTTGAAATACGCCGGGCCTCGCATTTCCATGGCTCTCGGCAGCTCCGGGCGGACAGCCAGCATTAGCCGCGAACGTCATCGCACGCGCAATCTCCTTGTCGTGGCCCAAGTGGCGCTGGCGCTGGTCCTGCTGGTGAGTGCCGGCTTGATGATCCGCACCTTCCAGGCTTTACGCACCGTAGACCCCGGATTCACAGCGCCGGAACATCTTGAAACCCTACGTATCGCTATTCCCGACTCGTTAATCGCTGAGCCCCGGCGAGTCCTTCGCACGCAACGCGACGTTCTTGACAAGCTGGCGGCGATTCCCGGCACGAGCGCCGTGGGGTTCGCCAGCGAAATGCCCATGGAGGGATTCGATCCCAACTGGGACAACATCTTCGCTGAAGGCAAGAATTACGATCCAGGTCAAATCCCGCCGCTGCGGTTCTTCAAGTACGTTTCGCCGGGATTCTTTCACGCCGCTGGTACGCGACTCGTCCTGGGCCGCGAGCTGACTTGGGCCGAAGTCGAGGGTCTGCGTCCCGTGGTATTGATTTCGGAAAACCTTGCCCGCGAGCTGTGGGGATCGGCCTCCGCCGCGCTTGGAAAACGGATCCGCCAGTATCCGAACATGCCTTGGCACGAAGTGATCGGTATCGTGCAGGATGTGCCTGAAACAGGCGTCCACGAACCGGCGCCCGAAATCGTTTACTGGCCTTCGATGATGAACAATTTCTTTGGACCCACGCCGCTCAACGCGCTACGGGTTGTGACGTTCGTGATCCGCAGCGATCGCACTGGTACGGAAGGCTTCCTGAACCAGATCCGCCAGGCCGTGTGGTCGGTCAATGCCAGTCTTCCGGCCGCGTCGATGCGAACGATGCAGGAGGTTTACGACCGGTCGCTCGCGCGAACATCCTTCACGCTCGTCATGCTGGCCATCGCGGGCGCCATGGCGCTGATTCTGGGAATCGTCGGCATCTACGGAGTCATCTCCTATGCCGTCTCGCAGCGCCGGCGCGAAATCGGAATCCGGTTGGCGCTTGGCGCCCAACCGGCGGTGCTGAGGACCATGTTTGTGCGCCATGGGCTAAAGCTTGCGTGCGTTGGAGTGCTCGCGGGCCTCGCGGCGGCAGCCGGCCTCATGCAGTTGATGAAGTCGCTGCTGTTCGGCATCAGCCCGCTCGATCCGCTCACCTACCTTTCGGTGCCGGTCGTCCTTGTGGCCGCCGCGGTGTTGGCCAGTTATCTGCCCGCCCGGCGCGCAGCAGCCGTCGATCCGGTGGAAGCATTGAAAGCTGAATAACTGATGGCGGACCAGGCGCTCCGGCGCCGCTTCTTATACTGCCGGCCATTCCGACGTGAAGGAACGCGATTCACGGCGCTCAAGGAGCATTCATGGCACAGAAATGGAGTCTACAGGACGGAACTTTCCACCTTGGAATCAACATGGCGGGGGCGATTTCCGCCGGAGCCTACACAGCGGGCGTCATGGACTTTCTGATGGAGGCATTAGAGCAATGGTACGCTGCCAAAAGCGCACCGAACCCGGTGGTGCCTCTGCACGATGTCTCCATTGACGTATTTTCCGGGGCATCCGCGGGCGGAATGTGCGCGGCCATCGCAGCAACAATGGTGCAGGGAGCGTTCCAGCACATCCGCAATCCTGCGGACCTGACTGTAAAGGACACGACAAACCGGTTTTATGAAAGTTGGGTGAATAGGATCGACATTGAGCCGCTGCTGCAGGATCGGGATCTTGCGGATGGTAACGTGATTTCGCTCTTGGATTCAACCATCATTGACGAAATTGCGGACTACGCGCTAGCCCCAGTCCCGGAGGTGGCCAGACCCTACATCTCGAAATCGCTGACGCTGTTCCTCACTGTCACCAATGTGCGCGGCGTTCCCTTCCTGCTGGGCGGCACCGGACAAGGATCGGCTGAGGAGGATGTCGCTTATTACGCCGACAAAGTCCAATTCGAGATGGTCCAGGGAACGGCCAGTCCTCTGTCGTCCTCGGCAAAGCCGTTACCTGCCGGATCGAATGCCGGAGCGTGGCCGCTGCTCAAAGAAACCGCCAAGGCGACAGGAGCTTTTCCGCTCTTTTTAGCGCCGCGGCAGCTCAGCCGCAGCGCACAGGACTATTTGAACTCCCCTTGGGAGCCAATAGCCAATCAACAACCCCAAGCGGTTCCGCCGCATTGGCCGCTCCACGCCAGCGACCCTTTCACGACTCTCAACGTCGACGGCGGCCTAACCGACAACGATCCCTTCGAACTGGCGCACGATTTTCTCGCGATCCACAATCCGCTGGCGCAAAGGAATTCTCAGACTGGCGATCTGGAGAATCCACAGCCCGCCGATCAGGCCAATTGCGCCGTTCTCACGGTGGCTCCTTTCCCCGCCATGGCTCCGTTCGAAGACCGGTACGATTTCCCAAAGAACAGCGGCGTTCTAGGAATGCTGCCAAATCTACTCAACACGCTCATTTCCCAATCGCGCTTTTTCGGCGAGTCGTTAGGGGCCGTGATGGGCGGTGCTTCCTCCAGCCGCTTCGTTCTGGCGCCCTCGGATTTCGAACATCCCGATAAAGCGGCGCTGCAGTGCAGTCTTCTGGGCGCCTTTGGCGGCTTCTTTGAACGAGGTTTCCGCGCGCACGACTATCAACTGGGACGGCGCAACTGCCAGAAGTTCCTGCGCGATCACTTCCGGCTCGCCGTAAGCAACCCAATCATCGCCGGCGGCCTGGACAAGCTTACGGCCGAATCGCGTTCCGCCGCGATCAGCGCTTTTGATCCTCAGCAACACCAGACCCTTCCTATCGTCCCGTTGTGCGGGACCGCGGTTTCGGAGGTCCCCGCGCCCATTCCGGCCAAGATAACGCAGGCTCGAGTCAGCCACGTTCTGAACTGGAGCGTGGATCGGCTGCACGCCGTTGCCAAGCCTCTGCTCGAATCCGTGCTCGGCTCCGGTTTTGAGAACTTCACCGCCCGCCAGGTCGTGGATGGGCTGATTTCGACTTGGGGCAAAGCCAAGCTCAAGGAGTACTTTCAAAACAACCTGAAGGACGTCATCTCCGCCTGACAAACGCCCGGGGCTGGGAGCCAATCTGCTCCCGGTCACGCGCTACAATCTGGATATGCGTTTTCTCTTCGCCGCCGTGCTGTGCGCCGCGTTGCTTCCCGCGCAGGAGAAGCCCAAGTCCGCCCTCGACAAGGCTCAAATGGAAGCCTATGTCCGGCATCTGCTGGCGGTGATTCCCGAGGTGCAAATCAGAGTCGACGATCCCAAGCCGACGTCCGTCCCGGATCTGCTGCAGGTGGACGTTCACTTCACCTACGGCGACCGCGGCCAGGACGAGACATTCTACGTCACCAAGGATGGCCAGCACATCCTCCGCGGCTACGTCTACAATTTCGCCGAGAACCCCTTCCAGGAGGACCTGAATAAGCTGAAGACCGATGCCGCACCGAGCTTCGGCCAGGCCGGCGCTCCCGTTACACTTGTGGAGTTCGGCGATTTTGAATGCCCCAACTGCAAAGAGGAAGCCAAGACGCTGCGCGACAACGTCCCCACTAAGTTCCCCAACAAAGTTCGAGTCTATTTCAGGGATTTTCCGCTGGAAGCTATTCATCCCTGGGCCAAGCCCGCCGCCATCGCCGGCCGCTGCGTCTACCGGCAAAGCCCTGCGGCCTTCTGGCAGTTTCATGACTGGATTTACGAACACCAGGAAGAGATTAAGCCGGAGAATCTGAAGGACAAGGTGCTGGACTTTGCAAAGAGCGCAAAGGACGTGGACACCCTCCAGCTCGGCCGCTGCATCGACACCAAGGCCACCGAGTCCGAAGTGGACGCCTCCACGGCCGAGGGCAAATCGCTGCACGTCGACGCTACGCCGACCTTATTCGTCAACGGCCGCCGCCTCATCGGCAACTATCCCTGGAAAAACATCGAGCAGATCATCAACGGCGAACTGAACTATCAGCGGACGACTGCCAATGCCGCGGATGAGAAGTGCTGCGAAATCAAAATCCCGTCGCCGCTCAAGTAGGTTGACATGCGTATAAGGCTTGTGGTTTTCCTGGCGCTCGCTGGCGCTCTGATTGCTGCTGACATGAGCAGCACGGAGTACCTGGGCTACATCAAGTATCTGGCTTCTGACAAGATGCGCGGCCGCGCCACGGGGTCGCCTGAACTGGAAGTGGCCGCCGGCTGGATTCGCGATCAGTTTCGTTCCTTGAATCTGAAGCCTCTGGCGGGCGACAATTACTACCAGCCTTTTGAAGTCACCACCAGCGCGCGCCTGGGCCAGAACAATACGCTGAAATACTCCGAAGGTCAGAAAGAAGCGCAGCTTCACTTCGAGAAGGATTTCATCCCGTTGAATCTTTCCTCGGCCGGCGATGTTTCGGGCGGCATCGTGTTCGCAGGCTTCGGGATCACGGCGCCGGAATACAACTACGACGACTACGCGGGCCTGGACGTCAAAGGCAAGATCGTCATGGTGCTCCGGCACGAGCCGCAGGAGTTCGACGAAAAGAGCGTTTTCGAAGGCAAAGTATATACGGCCCATTCGCAGATCTTCAGCAAGGCCGTGAACGCCAAGCTGCATGGCGCCAAAGCCGTGCTGATGGTAAACGACGTCGCGGCGCATACCAACGACGCCGACGATTTGGAAAAGTTCGGCGCCACCGCCGGTCCGGCCAACGCCGGGATCGAATTTATTCAGGTGAAGGCCAATGTCGCCGACCAATGGCTGGGCCTTGCCGGCAAGAACCTGGCGCAAATCGAGGCGGGCATCGACAAAGATCTGCATCCGGAATCGTTCGCGCTGCCGGATTCGCTGAAACTCGATTTGGACGTGGACATCACGCGCGAAGTCAAGACTGTGCACAATGTCGGCGCGTACCTGCCCGGCGACACTTCCGAATACGTCATTATCGGCGCTCACTACGATCATTTGGGCTTGGGCGAGCAGTTCTCCATGGCGCCGTCGCTCGTGGGGCACATTCACCCCGGGGCTGACGACAACGCCTCCGGGACGGCTGGCGTCATCGAACTAGCGCGCTGGTTCTCACGCGAGCCGCATCATAAGCGTGGCATTCTGTTCCTCACGTTCGCCGGCGAGGAGCTTGGGCTGCTCGGATCGGCCTATTACGTGAACCACCCTGAGTTGCCGCTATCCAACGCCGTCGCCATGATCAATATGGACATGATCGGACGAATCCGGGAAAACAGGATCTACGTCGGCGGCGTTGGCACCGGAAACACTTTTGCCGATCTGCTGAAGCAGTTGGCGCCCAAGCACGATTTCCAAGCGGATGCCACCGAGCGGGCCGGCTACGGCTCCAGCGACCACACCTCCTTCACCACCAAGCAGGTGCCGGTGCTCTTCTTCTTCTCCGGCCTTCACGCCGACTATCACAAGCCCAGCGACACCTGGGATAAGATCGACGCTCCCGACGCGGTGCGGGTGCTGGATCTGGTGGCCGACGTAGCCGATCACCTGACCGACGGCTCCCCCCGTCCCAAGTTCGTCCGAGTGGCCGAGACCCAACCTCCCGGCGCAGTCGCTGATGCGCACGCGCATGGCGCAGGCGGCTCCGGCTACGGGCCCGATTTCGGCAGTATCCCGGATTTCACGGAGGTGCCTAATGGCGTCCGCTTTGCCGATGTCCGGCCCGGTTCGCCCGCCGCCAAGGCCGGCCTGAAGGGTGGCGACGTCCTGATCGAGTTCGATGGCAAGCCCACCCAAAATCTATATGACTTTACCTATGCGCTTCGGGCTAGTCACGTTGGTCAAATAGTACTTGTGAAGGTCCTCCGGGGGGACCAAACGATTGAAGCCAAGGTACTACTGACGGAACGCAAGTAAGGTTGCATACTTAGCTCAGATATGGGATTTGGATCATTTGGAACCGCACCTGCCCTGGACGCTCGCACGCTGCCACCGCTGATTTTGCACCCCTTCGCCGACGCCGGCGGGCCGGGCAAATTGGTGGAAAGCTCTCGCGCTAACTTGAAGTTACAGGGCTTATTGCCGCAAGGCGAAGCCACGCGCGAAGAGCTGGACCGCGCTCTGTTGGACGGCCGCTACTCCGAGCTGCGCATGTTGTTCTACGTTGGCCGGGATGTGGCGCGCTGGATCGAACAATGCCTGGAATTTGTCGAGCGCCATCAGGACGGGCTGCCGAGCGGCATTACCTCTCAGAGTATCGCCGCGCTCCTGATTCAAGACGCACCCCCCGCCGTCCAGTCCAAGCTCCGAAAATGGGGCGTCGCCGACTTTAAGTCCATCTTCACGCGTGCACTCGGCCTGCAGTGCCTGTTTGCCGACGCGCCATCGCGTGAGGTTCTCTCGGACGAGTTCGTGCGCAACTACTACCGCTACGCCGATCACGTCTTTCAGGTCAAGCAGGAAGAACGTCCCTTCACCAGCGTGACCTCTCGCGATTTCCATTTCGAGCTTTATTCCTCAGGCGAATACTCGCGCATGCTCGAACGCTCCTGGGGCGAGTAAATCCGGCATTAAGCCGCGGCTCCGGCCCGGGCGATCCGTGATAGGATATCGCGCATGCGTTGGCTATTTCTAGTCGCGGCCACTGCCGCCTCGTTATTCGCTCAACTCCCCGCCCCGAACGCGGCCGGCGTGTCGATGGGCCATATCCACTTGACCGTGCCCGATCCGGACGCGCAGATCAAGGTCTGGACCGATGTCCTGGGCGCGGAGTCAACCAAAGCCGGCCCGCTGAACCTCCTGAAGCTGCCCGGCATCTTCATCATCGTGACCAAGGCCAACGCCACCGAGGGCACCGATGGTTCCACGGTCAACCACATCGGCTTCCTGGTGAAGGATTACGCGGTATTGAAGTCGAAGCTCGAAGCCGCGCATGTCGCCATGGTATTCGACCGCCCTGAAAACAGGCAGATCATGGCGAACTTCCCGGATCAAATCCACGTGGAATTCTTCGAGAATACTTCGCTCGCGACGCCAGTCGCGTTCCATCACATCCACCTCACGACGACGGATCAGGACAGCCTGCAGGCCTGGTACATCAAGACCTTTGGCGCGGAAAAATCCCAGCGTAGGAACTATCCGTCGGCCAAGATTCCATCAGCCGAAGTGGACTTCTCCAAGGCAAAGGAAGCCGCAGCTCCCACCAAAGGCCGTACCCTGGATCACATCGGCTTCGAGGTGAAGGATCTGGAGCCGTTCGTCAAGCAACTGGAAGCGCAGGGTATGAAGATGGATATGCCATTCCGCGACGTGCCGGCGATCGGCTTGAAAATCGCCTTTATTATTGATCCGGTCGGAACCCGCATCGAGCTGACGCAAGGGCTGGCAGGGCGCTAACGCAGGGAAGGCGCTACTTCTTCAGCTCCACGCTGATCAGGTGGATCTCTCTTGCCCCGACATTCTCCACCGAGTGCGGCGTGAGGCATTCCATCCAGGTTCCCTCCTGCGCCGTCAGCAGGCCGGGGACGCTGCGGCTGTCGAACAGCACTTTGCCTTCCTGATCTCGGCGGATGAAGTCGCCCGCGACAATCGTATAGTAGATCGCGGGCCAGTGATGCGTATGCACCGGAACAATCTCACCTGCCGGGATCCGCGTGTCCAGGACGCGGACGCGGTCATTCTCCAACACGATGCGGTGATATTGCGGCGCCGCTACGACCGCATCCAGAGAATCCGGCCATGGCCAGCTGCCGGCACTCCCTGTCCCTGTGTCGTTACTTGAGTTTGACGTCGGCAGCGCCGCCCTTGTCCTTGGTGTAGTGTTTGACATCCTGGTTGCCCTCGATGCAGGCGAACTCCATTTGCTCATAATTGGGCTCGGTGTTACGGTACAAGTCCATTGCGATCCTCCAGGGCCTCGTGAACACTTTCTCATCCTCAACGGCGGCTTCGTACTTGATGGTATTGGAATCCACGGGCCGGAAGTATTCCACGACGTGCTCGGAGTCGCTGTGGAAATTGCCGACCGTGTCAAACCAGGTACGGTCATTCAGGTTTGTGGTGTCCACGACCAGTACGTCGCCCTCCCATCGGCCCACCGGATCACCTTCAAATAGCTTGATGTTGTCTGGGATGTGGGGGCGGCCGTCGGTCGGAATGATGCGGTAGGAGTGCATGAACTCCCAGGTCATGACCACATAGCCCGGCGGCTGAAGAATCTGAAAGCCGAATTGAACGTACATTTGTTTGGGAATGCCGGACATGTAGCAATGCAGTTCCGGCTCGTCCGCCAAGTCGTGCTCGAAAGTGTTCTTCGCTTTCGCGGCAGCCCAGTTCAGATAAGGCAGGTAGCCGTCCGGGGGGTCGATGATGGCGCCCATGCCCGGCGGCACACCAGGCTTTGGCTTGGGGTGATTCTGAATCTCAAACACCGCGCCGCCGTTGTTCGCGGCATTCCAAAAGCCCTGCAGATCGGGATGGCCGTCGGGCAAGCGTCTCACCGGCCCGCCAGGCACGTGGGGCGGCCCGGGAGCGAAAAAGGCCGGTGCGGCGCCGTTGCCGCTGGCAGGACTCGCCGCCGTGGCGGCTCCGCGAGGTCCCCGACGAGGCTCTCCGGCGCGCTTGGTGCTATGTCCCCGAGCGGGTTGCTGCTGCTGCGCCGCTGCTCCTGGCGCTAGCCAGAGCGCGAAAACGACTCCCGCAGTGGTGATCCAGCTCTGAAATCTCATGGCTTATCTACTAGCCTTGGCCTGCTCGTCCGAGTATGCCTGACACTCGTACTCAAGCAGCCGGAAATTCGGCTCCGCATGGCGGTAGAGCGTCAGCCGGATCGTCCAGGGCCTCGTGTAGACTTTCGGATCTTCCAGCGTGGCTTCATATTGCAGCGTATCCGGACCGGTCCGCGTGTACCGCTCCACCACGTGCAAATCGCCGCTGTGATAGTCGCCGGAGGCATCCAGCCAGGTTTGATCGTTGAAATCGCTGACGTCCACCACCAGGGTGTCGCCCTCCCAGTGGCCGCGCGAGTCGCCATTCCAGAAGTCCAGGCCGTCGATATGCTTGCTTCCGTTGGTAAAGATGGTGCGGTAAATGTGGATGTACTCGTAGGCGATCAGCGTGTAGCCGGGCGTTTGGAATATCTGAAACGGGAAGTCGATGTAAGTGATGCGCGGGACGCCGGGCATGTAGCACTTGTTCAGAGGGTCGCTTTTTTCGCGATTCTGGAAATTCTTCTGCCGCTGGGCCAGCGCTTCGGGCTTGTAAGGAATCTTGCCGCCCGCAGGCTCCGCGATCACGCTGCGCCCGGGCGGAATTCCCAAAGCGCCGCCGTGGTCCTCGAGATCGAAGGCCGCCGCGGTGTCTCGCACCTGCCAGATGCCTTGTAGGTCGGCGTGCCCATCCCAAGTTCGCGGCGCCTTATAAGAGCCGGATGCCTGGCCGGCGAGGGGCTTGGCCAGGACGCCGCACAGCACTACGGCCACAATCGCCAACTTTGACCGGACCACCTACTGTTTTCCTTCCGGCTTGGGAGCCGCGGGAGCGCCCGGCGGCAGCGCATCCGCGTTGCCCGCAAACAAACGCCGTCCATCGGGCGTCGTCACCGACCGCGTCCATATCGTTGCGGTACCGTCCTTGGCCTGGAAGCCTTCGATCACCACGTCGTCGCCCGGCTTCAAGGTTGTTTTTCGCCAGCCTTGCCGGAAAAGACTGTTCGGCGGTAGCGCTTCACAGGACCACGTCACCTTCTTGCCATCCGGGCCGGCCACCTCGACGTGAATCCAGGAGTGCGGATTCACCCAGTCCATCTGGACGAACTTGCCCTTGAGCGTAATCGGCTTGGCGATGTCGAATTCCGCGGCGAACGAATGGTGCGCCAGGACCGGCAGAGAGGCCAGAAGCAGTCCCACACTCACACCCAAAGCCGTAGACCGAAACCTCATGCCGGAGAACCTCCAGAAACTATTGTGCCTGATGGGACGCCGTTTAGGCCGGTGACCGCTACCGTGCGCGATTCTATAACCTGGCGTACGACTGCGTCAACCGATCATGCGCTCTTGCCGCAGGTGCGTCCCGATATACCGGAGGACCGCGTTGTTGCTACTGGAGAAGCAGATATAATTAGGAGCTTGACTCAACCACATTCGCGTTGTTTTACGGTTCTTTTCTGCCTTACTCTGTCTTCATTTTCGGCATCCGGTCAGATTACGATCGACACTTTTGCCGGAGGTGTCGTTCCATCCGACGTTTCGGCGCAAGATGTTGCGTTCGGGACGATCACCGGCGTGACGCGGGATCTAAAGGGCAACTTGGTCTTCTGCGATACCACAACCAGCGTGATTCGCCGAATCAACGCGGACGGCACGATTCAAACCATCGCGGGCGTCGGAGTTCCTGGCTACGGAGGCGATGGCGGGCCTGCTACGCACGCGGTCTTAAATTCGCCAGCATACCCCAAATATGATGCCAGTGGCAATCTTTTCTTCGCGGACATCGACAGCTTCCGAATTCGGCGGGTCGATCCGTCCGGAGTCATTACGACCGTGGCAGGCACCGGAATCATGGGCATACTGGGAGCGGACGGCCCCGCCAATCAAGCACAGGTGGGGATCGTGGAGGATCTCGCGGTTGATAAATCCGGGAACGTGTACATCGCCGATCACAACCAAGACGGCGCCCGCGTCCGGCGGATCACTCCAGCGGGGAGAATCGGGACCTACGCGGGATGCCCGACTTGTTCCGGGGATGTTGACGGGACTCCGGCTACGCACGCTGAATTTAGCTCTATTACCGCGATAGCTTCGGACCAAAAGGGGAATCTTTATCTGTCGGACGGGTTCCACATACTCTATGTCTCTCCGGACGGAATTCTTCACAACTTTGCCGGATTCGGGACAGCTTCCAACATGGGCAACGGAGGGCCAGCCCTCAACGCTCCGATCAGCAACTGCATTCGTCTTGCGACGGATTCCTCAGGAGACGTCTATACCGAGGAAAGACCGTTCACCATGACTCCAGTGGGGACAATCGAAAGTACTGGATTCATTATCCGGCGTGTCGGTACGGACGGGATTGTCAATATCCTCGCGGGTACTGCGACGAGTTCGGGAATCGAAGGCACAGGTCCCGCTTTGCAGACTTACCTGATTGCCACCGCTGGTTCAGGGTTTGTGATCGATCCTGGCGGCACGATCACTTTCGCCGAGAACTACCATCTGCGGCAATTGACAAGCCAAGCTACGATAACCACATTGGCTCCGAAGAACGCGCGGCCGGCGGCGGACGGGACCAAAGCCCTGGATGCCGAGTTCGTTCAGCCGAATTCCATTGCTTTCGATGGCGCCGGTAATCTCTACGTCGGCCAGAGTTGCGTGATCCAGAAAATCGACTCGCAAGGCGTCGTTTCGAGGATTGCGGGGACGGCGGAATGTTCGGCAATTCAAGCCAGCGGTCCGGCACTAACGACGCAACTCGCTGGAGTCTTCAGCATTGCCGTGGATAAGCAAGGTCAGGTTTTTTTTGCCAACTCTGCCACCACCGGTCATGTATACGAGGTGTCGACGGCGGGGATGATCAGCGAAGTGGCGGCTGTCGGTCAACCAACCGACGGCATTTCGCCTCAGATCGCGGTCGATTCCAAAGACAACATTTACTACTCGTCGTATTTCGGACACCTTTTCAGGATCTCACCGGGATCAACGCCGGACAACGCCACTGTGACGGGCGTCGACTCTCTTTTCCCGGTCTTCTACAATGCTATTGCAATCGATTCATCAGACAACGTCTACGTTTGTTGCGGTCCGGCCCAGGGCCTCTTCGACCACCCAATCTACCGTTATTCGCCGGATCTGAAAAGAACGGTGGCGGGCACTGCTATTCCGCCCGTGAGTGCACTTGCGGTGGGCGCATCCTCCAACATTTGGCAGGGGTCTTTGGTTGGTTTGTATAAGGGCGAGATTCCATTTGGCGCGTCCTGCTGCTCGTCTTACGGCGACGGCGAGCCAGCCGAATCGGCCTACATCGGGACCTCGGCCATGGCATTCGCGCCCAGTGGCGACCTGTACGTGCTGGATGCCAACACAGGCCGGATCCGTCGTATCCACGGGTCGCCGCCAATGGTGAGGCCGGTCATTTCTGCAGGCGGCATCGTCAACGCGGCCAGCCTCGCCGGCACAGCGATTGCACCAGGCGAACTGGTATCGATCTTCGGGACCAACTTCGGGCCGTCCGGACTGGATGTCTCATCGCCGCAAAACAACGTAATCCCCAGGGCGCTGAACAACATTCACGTGTATTTCGGTGCCCGCAATGAAGGCGCCATCACAGCGCGCACCCCGAACCAGATCAACGTCTTTGTTCCGTACAATGTCGCGAAACAGACATCGGTACAGGTGACGGTAGATGTCGATGGCGTCCTTTCTGATCCAATCAGCATGCCCGTCGCGCCGAGCGCGTTCGGTCTTTCCACGCATGACGGCAGCGGTTCCGGCCAGGGAGCGATTTTCAACCAAGACTTCTCCCTGAACAGCGATTCGAATCCAGCGGCGCGCGGCTCGATCGTGGTGCTGTTCGGCACGGGAGAAGGCGTGACAACGCCCGCCCTCCCCGATGGCGCGCTCGAAATTTCGACCCCTTACTCCAGCACGCAGGCGCCCGTCATCGTGAAGTTCGGGGGCGAAACGGCCGAGATCACATACGACGGAGCCGCGCCGCTTCTGCCGACTGGCGTGTTTCAGATCAACGCCACCATACCGATGGACGTAACGCCCGGTGATGTTCCGATCACGGTCTCGATCGGCGGCATTGAGACCACCCGCAAAGTCACGGTGGCCGTCCAATAGCCTAATAAAACCAATCCTGCGAAAGTATCAAACCAGCTCGGCGAGAACGCCCCGTTGAAACGGGCGCAGTTTTCTGAGATCGCCGCGACGCACAATGTCGGCCCAATCCGGGTTGGCGATGAGCGAGCGGCCTACGGCAACCAGGTCGAATTCGTCGCGCTCCAACCGGTCCAGCAGGTTGTCGATACCGGAGACGCTAGTGGTTTCGTCGGTGCGGAAGGATCGCACGAACTCGTCGGTCAGTGTGACGGAACCCACCGTGATGGCAGGCTTGCCCGTGAGCTTCTTGGTCCATCCGGCCAGATTCAGCTCGCTACCGGCGAATTCGGGCTCCCAGAAACGGCGCGTAGAACAATGAAATGCATCCACGCCCGCATCGACGAGCGGCCTCAAGAATCTTTCTAATTCCTGGGGTGTGCGCACCAGCTTGGCGTCGAAGTCCTGAAGCTTCCACTGCGAGAAGCGCAACACGACGGGAAAATCCCGGCTGACGCGGCGCCGCACTTCCTGGATCACGTCCACGGCAAACCGCGTGCGCGACACCAAATCGCCGCCATACCGGTCGCTGCGCTCATTGGTGCCTTCCCAGAAGAACTGGTCGATCAGGTAGCCGTGCGCGCCGTGAAGTTCCACGCCGTCGAAGCCCAGCGCTTGGGCGGAATGCGCGGCTTTGCCGAAGGCCTCCACAACGGCGTCGATGTCGGCTTGGCTCATTGGCCCCGCGATCCGCTCGCCCGGTTTGGCAAGACCCGAAGGCCCTACCGCTCTAACGCCCGCCGCCGGTTCCTGCCCGGGACGGATCACTAAGCCGACGTGCCAGAGCTGCGGGAAGATGCGGCCATTCTCGGCGTGGACGTGCTCGGACACCTGCCTCCAACCATCCAGGGCGTCTTCGCCATAGAAGCGCGGCACATTCGGATCGAAGCCGGCCGACGGGTGCGGAACGAAAGTGCCTTCGGTCATGATGAGGCCGACTCCGCCCTCGGCGCGTTTCCTATAGTAGGCGGCGACATCGGCGCCAGGAACGCCGCCCGGCGAATGCGAGCGCGTCATCGGCGCCATGACGATGCGATTGGCTAGTTCGACCGTGCCCAACAGGAACGGCCGAAACAAAGCCTTAGTAGAACGGTTCAGGGTCAAGGCCGCGTCCGGCGGCATGGTTGCACTCATTTTCGGGCGCCTCTTATCCCCGGCGGGTCTTCTGAAACCAATAGCGCCACTGGGAACTTCTTCAGGATAGCGGCAAGCGGCAGGCTCTTGCGCGAGCCAGCCACGCACGTCAACGCTTCGTTGGTCAGCACATTCCGCCAATGTACCGGCGCGTCCTCGGGGAGCAGCAAGCTGGTTTCCCGCCAAACCGCCTTCCCAAGAGGCGCGCCCTTCGATTTGGTCAGATCCGCCGTACGGAGCGGCGCCACCGTCAGGCACCAGAGTTCTTCCTTGCGGCGTGCAAAGGCGAAGACGTTCCCGCTTCGCGATCCCTCGGCGGCCAGGGCAACATAAGCGCCATCCCGAAACAGGTCCGCGTGCGCGCGCCTGAAGTCCAGGGCGCGGTCGGTCAGATAGAGCTTGATGCGTCCATCCTTCCAGTTCGTCAACATATCCTTGAGCTGCGCAGCCAGACCGTCGATCGTTTGCCGGCGCAATTCCTCCAGGAGGGCCGCGTGTTTTGCAAAATCGACCGGGCGGCGATTGTCCGGATCTACCAGATTCAGAGTCCACAATTCCGAGCCTTGGTAGAAGTCCGGAACGCCGGGCGCCGTGGTCTTGATCAACACCTGCGAGAGCGCGTTCAGCGCTCCGTGCCAGGCGATTGTTTCCTGAAAGCTGGAAAAGTCGTCGCGGAACCGCGCGGTTGCCTCTCCGCTGAGAATCCCGTCCAGAAACTTGAGCAGCGCGCTTTCATATCCCTCGTTGGGATGCAGCCAGTCGGAATGTGTCTTACCCTCGCGCACCGCCTTGATCAGGAACGCGTTCAGACGGTCATGAAACCCGTTGGAGTCCTCGGCGGTCAGCGGCCAAGCGCCTAGCAGCGTCTGGTAGATGAGCACCTCTTCGTGCGGGTCCGGCGCCGCGACGCCCTCAATCTGCTGCTTTTCTCCCCGATTCCAGCGGCGCCAGCGGTACAGGTGCTTCTCCCACTCGGCGGGAATGTCCGACAACACATTGATTCGGGCGCGGACATCCTCGCTTCGCTTGCTGTCGTGCGTCGACGTTGTATTCATGGAGTACGGCCAGCATTCCGCCCGCGTCTGCTGAAAGGCATGGAAGCCGGCAGCATCCAACGGATCGGTTTCGCGCAGCGGGTCGCCGCCGACCTCGTTCATCGAGATCAGTGTATGACGTACGTAGAACGCTGTGTCCTCCAGACCCTTGGCCATCACCGGGCCGGTGAATTGCTGCCACCGCATGACGAATCGCAGATATTCGCCTTTCTGGTCTTGCGCGTACGACTCCGGCTCCAGCAGCAGCACGCGCCGAAGAAACTCGAATGCGGGTGTCCCGACTTCGTTCTCGGTGGTCCGGCGCCGTGCCAGGTCGAGAATCTGGGTCAAGCTGGCTCGATCACCAGGGGATACCTCGTAGCTGCGGATATAAGTGCGATACACGGGAAGACACGCGGTAACTTCGATCAAAGCGACCATCAGTTCCGACAGCGGCACATCGCGCGCGTGCCGGTCCTGCGCGGCTAGCTTCCCCAAGTGGTGACCCAATGCGTTCACCTCCCCGGCGAACAGTCTCCACAAAACCTGCTTGTTGCGGGCATAGCAGATCTCGGCGAACGGAACGACCTCGCCGGTAAATCGCGCATAGGTCTGGCGCAGCAACCGCAGGCCGGTGGAGTCGACAAAAAGGTCGTTGAGTGCGTTGGCGAAATCGTATCCGGTGGTTCCGCACGCGCTCCAATCCGGCGGCAGGGATTCGTCCCGCCCTAGAATTTTTTCGACAATGATGTAGAATGGCTGCCCAGTTGCGTCGCTCACCGCACTCTGCAGGTAAGCCAGGTAGAGCTGCGGATCGTGCAGACCGTCGATGTGGTCGATACGAAGTCCCGAGACTTTTCCTTCGCTGACCAGCTTGATGATGATTTCATGCCGTGCCTGGAAAACGTCGGGTATCTCCACGCGCAACCCCACCAGGTCGTTGATGTCGAAGAAGCGCCGGTAGTTGATCTCCTCGAAAGCGATCTTCCAAAACGCGAGACGATAGGCTTGATCCTCCAGAAGCCGATGAAGCAGGTCGAAGCTTCCAGGGTTGTCCTTGAGGCCGCTGAAATCCCGCAGCGCCGCATCCAGAATCATGCGCACGTTTAGCTGGTCGCGATAGAGCAGGAAAATGCTCTTCTTGAGCTTGCGCGCAATTCGATAGCGCTGCTCGATCTTATCCGGAGCGGTTACCGTTCTGGGCGGCATCCGCGCGGCGATCTCCTGAAGCTGGCGCAGTTCCACGGCCGCCGGGTTGCCGGCTCCCAGCTCCGCCTCCAGACGTTCGGCGCAATACTGCAAAATCGGCGGATAGGTTCGCGGGTCGATGGGGAATTGGTGGTCGTAAAAGCGAATGAAGAAACCGGTCTCGTCCAAGCGCAGTGAAAGTTCCTGGTTCTCCAGAACGCTGCCGTACAGGTCCCCGAGCACCGGCAGCAGGACTTTGTTCTCCTGTAGAAAGGCGGCCTTGGTCGTGGTGGGGTTCCAGTCAATATCGAAGTAGTGAGCAAAGCGCGAACTCGGGCCGTTTTCGAGAACGTCCATCCACCACGGATTTTCGCTGCTGGCTGCCATGTGGTTCGGCACGATGTCCAGCAGAAGGCCCATGTCGTAGTGCCGGAGTTTTTCGCACAGATCGTCGAATTCCTCGTCGGTTCCCAACTCCGAATTCACCCGTGCCGGATTGGCCACGTCGTAGCCGTGTGAGCTGCCGCGACGCGCGCGCGAGCGAGGCGAGGAGTAGATGTCGCCGATACCTAAGGAATGCAGATACGGCACAACGTCGCGTCCGTTGAGGAAGCGGAAGTCTTTGGTGAACTGAATCCGGTAGGTCGACACCGGGACGCGGGCCGGGGTCATGGCGCTGCCTCGCGGGTTGTTCTGCCCAAGACGACCGCGGATTGGGGCGCCAGTTCCAGCTCCAAGCGCGTGACGGATTCGAGCACCGAGGGAACTTGGGTGCCTCGGCCTCGCCAGCGGGGCGCTTCCGAATCCAGCAAGGTGCGCCATTGCCCCAATGTGGAAATCTTGGGCCGTGCGGGGAGGCCGGAAAAGGAGAACAGCGCCAGCACTTCATCATCCTCGCTCCAGCGCCGCACGCACAGCACGCGATCTTGCTCGGTGACCTCCATATGATGCTGACTCAGCAGCGCCAGTGCCGGCGTAGTTTTGCGCAGCCGGATTAACTCGGCGTAGAAGGCCTGTAGCGTACGGTGCGGCTCTTCACCGGAGAGCCGGCGATCCAGCTTGGAGCGAAGAAACGTCTCCTCCGCCTGCGGATCCGGAACGTTGCCCTCCCAAGCGAAGGAGGCGAACTCGGCTCTGCGGCCATTGCGGACCGCTTCGATCAACGCGGGGTCGGAGTGGCTGACGAAATACAGAAACGGCGCTGTTTCCCCGTATTCTTCTCCCATGAACAGCAGCGGAAGGAATGGCGAAAGCAGCACCAGAGCTGCCGCAAGCTTCCGGCTTTCAAACGGGCACGAGCTGCTTAGACGGTCGCCCGTCGCGCGATTCCCTACCTGATCGTGGTTCTGTGAAAACACCACCCAACGTTGCGCGGGGACATCGCTAGAGTGAGCGCCATGGCGGCGCCGGCGGAACGACGAATGCTCGCCGGTGTACACAAACCCTTCCCGGAATGCTTTGGCAAGCTGCCCGACGCTGCCGAAATCCGCGTAGTAGCCGCTGCGCTCGCCGGTCAGAAGCGTGTGCAGGGCATGATGAAAATCGTCGTTCCACTGCGCGTCCAGTCCGATTCCGCCCACAACCTTGGGACGCACGAACCGCGGATCGTTCAAGTCACTTTCCGGGATCACATGGATGTGGCGATTCAGGTGTTCTGCCTCGCTATGCACGGCGTCGCCCAGTTGCTCGAGAAATGGATACGCCGATTGATCGAAGATGGCATGGATCGCGTCCAAACGCAGGGCATCTATGTGAAATTCCCGCACCCAATAGAGTGCATTTTCGACGAAAAACCGCCTCACCTCGTCGCTCGCCGCACCGTCGAAGTTGATTGCAGATCCCCAGGGCGTCTTGTAGCGGTCCGTGAAATATGGCCCGAAATC
The DNA here is from genome assembly GCA_035501155.1 of Bryobacteraceae bacterium. Taxonomy (GTDB): domain Bacteria; phylum Acidobacteriota; class Terriglobia; order Bryobacterales; family Bryobacteraceae; genus Palsa-89. The sequence goes on along the minus strand of DATJWO010000012.1, from coordinate 79,021 downwards.
AGCCAGGTAGTTGCCCTCCGGGCCGAGGTGATTGTAGACGACATCCAATACGATAGCGAGGCCGCTTTGATGGCAGGCGTTTACCAGGCGCCGCAATGCGTCGGGGCCGCCGTAGGAGTTCTGCACCGCGAAGGGAAAAACGCCGTCGTAACCCCAGTTCCGTCCGCCGGGAAACTGCGCCACCGGCATCAACTCGATCGCTGTAACACCCAGATCGCGCAATCGGTTCAATTGAGGAATGATGGCGTCGAAGTGGCCCTCCGGCGTAAAGGCGCCGGTATGCATTTCATACAGGATATAGTGCGATAGGGGAAGCCCGCGCCAGGCGCCGTCCTGCCAGTCAAAGAAGTTACTGGCAAGTTGCGAAGGGCCGTGCACGCCCTGCGGCTGGAATCGCGAGGCCGGATCGGGCCGCTCTTTGCTGCCATCCAGGCGGTAGAAGTATAGCGCGCCGGCGGCGACGTCTTCGGCGATCCCGCGGAAGTAGCCGTCTCCGGCTGGTTCCATGAGTAGAATCCGGTCGCTGGGCGAGATCAGGTGCAACTCGACGCGGGAGGCCGAAGGCGCCCAGACCTGGAACCTCCATCCCCGTTGTCCGGCCGGAACTGCTCCATGCCTTACGTTCATGGAATCGCCCATCAATCTTCCTGCTCCGGCCAGATTGCGCCGCTAAGACCATGCTAACCGAGGAGCTTGGCCGCCATGGAACCTGGGGGCCAATCTTTGGACGCAAATAGCTGCTCTTACCAGTCGGCTAATGGCATCTCGAGGCGGTCGAGAGGACCGACAGTGGACGGACGACCGGCGAGGCTGGCATCCGTGGTGTTGAGACATGGATCAAAGCCCGGAGGCTGGGCGGCCGTAAAGACGTCGTCCAGCAGGCCGCAGCTAAGATGCAGCAGATCCTCGATGTCGGGGCGCACAAGCGCGGACCGGGCAATCGCGGTCAGGCGCCGTGAAATCGCTCTCGCGTTCGCCAGTTTCCGCTCCGAGGACGGCCAGCGGCTGATTACGTCCAGCCGGTAGCCCAGGAAAAACGCATCCAATTCCGCCGGATTTTCTCCACCTATAGTCGACATGGCTAATCTACATATCGGCCAAGTATCCGGAACCTTCGCCTCACACAAAACGGTTACCCGCCGATGAGGGTTTTAGAGAGGGTCCGCACACCAAGTGTAGACGGAACATCGAGGTATGCCTAATCTTCAAACTGAGCCTGTCAGCAAAAGCCCGGCGGCTGCGCCGCCCTGGGCGCTAGATCAACTCCCGCCATTTCCCGTGGTCGCCACGCGACTGGTGGCCATGTTAGCCAGGGAAGAGGTGGACACCATCGAGGTTGGCCGCTTGATCGCCGCCGAACCGGTGTTCGCAACACGTGTCTTGCAGATGGCCAATTCGCCTCTGTTCGCTTTGGAGCGGCAGGTGAAAACCATTTCGCACGCCATTGTTCTGCTAGGGCTGGACCGTGTGAAGGCCATCACGGTGACGCGCGCCCTGGAAGACTACGTCAGTCCAGTCATGAGCACGCACGCTTTGCGGGCGTGTTGGCAAAACAGCCTGGCCATTGCCTTCCTGTCGGAAAAACTGGCTCGCTCGGCCAAAATGGATTCGGACTTCGCTTATGTCGCCGGCTTGCTGGCCGACATCGGCCGATTGGCTTTGCTGGTGAAGTATCCCGGTCCGTACGCGAATTTGCTGGCGGTTTCGGCCGAGGAGGAGTTCGATCTCATCATGATGGAGCACGAGCTGTTTGACATCGATCATTGCGAGGCCGGTGCTTGGCTGACGCGCAAGATGCTGTTCCCCCTCGAACTGAGCGAGGTGGTCGCCAGCCATCACGCGTCTCTCGACAATCGCGAGTTCCGCATGGTGCACTTGGTCCAGGCCGCCGACCTACTGGCCGAGGCCCTGGGCTTCGGCATCCTACCTCCCGTGCAGCCGCCCAGCGTGAAGCGCGTACTCGATCAAGTGCCCGAAGTCTGCCGCGCACGGCTGGAAAACGAAGCCGAGCAATGGAAACAGGAGATTGCAGCCAGAGTCCAGGCCCGCTATTAGGCGGGCGGCTGCTCGTAAGATGGTATGCATGGACAAAGTCCAGCAGATCATTCGGGCTGCCCAAACGGGTGACGCGGCGCGAGTCGCGTCACTCCTCGACGAGGATCCGGCGCTGGCGGCTGCGTCTACCATGCTAGGCTCGCAGCCGGTCCATGCCGCGCACTTCGGTGGTCATGCGAGAGTGGTTGATCTTCTCGTCCAACGGGGCGTCTTACTGGATGCGTTCCTGGCGGCCGAGCTCGGAATGCTCGATCGCTTGCAGCCCGCCGTCGCGGCCGCCCCAGAACTGGTACACGCCTTCACTCCGCGAGGGAGCACTGCACTGCACGGCGCCTGCTATTGGGGACAACTGGCAGCCACCCGATTCCTGTTGGAGCACGGCGCTGATCCCAATGCGCCGACGCGCGACAGCTTTCTCCAGATCCGGCCGCTCGGCTGTGCGGCCGCCACGGCGGACGTCCCCAATCCGAGTGATGACGAAGACACCGTGCTCGATCTGGTCCACTTGCTGGTGGACCACGGCGCCGACGTAAACGGCCGCCGCCGCGATGGCCTGACCGCACTCCATAGCGCCGCCTATCGCGGCCATCTTCAAGTGATGACATACCTTTTGGACCGCGGCGCCGATCGAAAGTTGCGGGGTTATGACGGTGCAGGCCCGCACGCCGGGCAGTCCGCGGCGGATGTCGCCAAAACGCAGGGCCAGCACCAAGCCGCGGCGTTGCTCGGCCGTTAGCCTACGGCAGGGCGAACACGTGCAGTGAATCAATCGCCATGATGGCGACGAACTGCTTGCCGTTCTTGCCCGAGTAAGTCATCGGGTTCGCGTTGGCGTTACGCTTGACGTCGGCCACCCAAAGTTCCTCGCCGGTCTTGGAATCGAAGGCGCGAAAACGATGATCGTTGGTAGCGCCGATGAAAACCAGGCCGCCGGCAGTGACAATCGGCCCGGCGCTGCCCGCGGATCCTGCATGCTGCTTTCCCGGCGGCAGTCCTTCCACCAAACCCAGCGGCGTTTGCCAGGCGATTTCGCCGGTGTTGGCATTCACGGCGACCATCCGCGCCCACGGCGGCTTCTGGCAAGGCCAGGTTCCGATGATTTTGCCGTTGGCGTCCTTCACGGTGGCGCTAAAGCCGTGGTAAGGCCCTGGCCCATCTACGCTCCCGCGATCGTAGGGCTGCGTCGAGCCTTCCGTGCCTCGGCCGTAGTTGCCTCCCGCCTTCTTCTTCTCGATCCATCCGGTAAGCGCGCCGTCGTGCGTGTTCAGAAAAACGAAGCCGGTGTTGGGATCGGTAGCGGTGCCGCCCCAGTTGATGCCGCCGATTCCACCGGGAAACTGGATATTGCTCTTCGGCGGCGTCCCGTCCTTGTGCAACATCCAACCAGTGAATGGACCGGCGTTGTAGAATCCGCCGTTCTTTTCGTAGACTTCGCGGCAGGCTTTGGCATGCTCAGGCGTCGTGTCCTCCGCGGTGACGATGTCTTCGGGCTTAAAACTGACTCGAGCCAGCGGCGGTGGCTTGAGCGGGAACGGCTGCGTGGGCGAGTACCATTCGCCAGGGACGTCGCCTTTGGGAACCGGGCGCTCCTCGACGCCAAATACCGGCTTACCAGTGACGCGATTCAGGATGAACATGTAGCTCGTCTTGCCGACGACCGTGATCGCGGGGATCTTCTCTCCGTCCTTGACGATGTCTACCAGGCCGGGCGCGGGCGGAAGATCGGAGTCCCACAGATCGTGATGCACTACTTGGAAGTGCCATTTGTGTTTGCCCGTCGTTGCGTCCACGGCGACCACGGAATTGGCGAACAGGTTGTCGCCCGGCCGGTCGCCTCCATAGTAATTGGCGGCAGGCCCCCCAAAAGTCATATAGACAATGCCGCGCTCCTGGTCGACCGTCATATACCAGCCCCACACGTTCACTCCGGAACGGCCCTTCCAACCGTCATTGAGCCAGGTTTCGTGACCGATTTCGCCCGGCCGCGGGACGGAATGAAACTCCCACAGCTTCGCGCCGGTGCGGGCGTCGTAAGCTCGCGAGTCGCCCGCCGGGCCGATGGGCACCTCGCCGACGCTGGCGCCGATCAAGGCGATGTTCTTATAGATGGTCGGAACGCCGGAGTACGGGACCACCATGTCGACCTTGCCTTCGTTGCCGAAACCGGGATCGATCTTGCCGGTGTTGGCATTCAGCGCGACCAGGTATTGATCGGACGTGAAGAGAATGCGTGGCGGATTCTGCTTGTCACCGGGCCAATAGGCGACACCTCGCTGCGAGGCTGTGCCGCTGGCGAGATCGTACTGCCAGATCTCTTTGCCGGTATCCGCGTCCAACGCAACCACGCGCTTGCCGGCGGGCAGGTACATGACGCCACTTACCACGATCGGCGTGGCGGCCGAAATGACTGGCTTCGGGTGCGCTGTGGAGCCGGGCGCCGGCTCTTCGCTTAGGTTGAACGACCAGGCCTCAGCGAGCCTGCTGACGATCTTGGTATTGATTTGCGTGAGCGGTGAAAAGCGCTGGCCGCTCAAGTCGCGGTTGTAAGTCGGCCAGTCGCCGGCGGGGATTTGCGAGGAAGATTGCGCAAAAATGGCCGGCAGCAGGACGCCGCCGGCCAAAATCAGTTTCCAATCGAAGCCCATGAACTGTGCAGTATATCAGCCCTGGGCGTTCCCCGGTTCCTTTAGAAAATGAACTTCGCGCCGAGCTGGATGATGCGCGGGTTCACGCTGGTATTGGTGATCGTCCCCTGTCCGGCCACGAGAGGCTGAGGCAGCTGGGAAACCGTTCCGCCGGTGCCCGATCCGGGATCGAGATTGGCGAATTGCGGATGATTCAGGATGTTGAAGAACTCAAAGCGAAGTTGCAGCGAGGTCTTCTCGGTGATTCGGGTGGTCTTGAGCACCGAAGCGTCGAAGTTGGCTTGGCCCGGCCCGAGAAGAATGCCCATGCCGCTGTTGCCGAACAAAGTAGCGCAGGTCGGGCAGGCCGCCTGGGACGTGACGGTGACGCCGTCCGGCATAATCGCGGGAGCAGCACAGAATGCGTTCGCATTGAAGTAGCCCGGGCCGCCGCTATAGCCACCTAAGCGGGATTCGATGCCACCCGGAGTCGCAATATTCGCGTAGGTCATTCCAGGGCACAGTTGGGCGCGCCCGAACCCGGAGGTGGTTCCGGTTCCGTTGGTACCGTAGGCAGTGCCCGCGCCGCCGTCGACGAAGGTCATGGGCGCACCGTCCTGAACGGTAGTCACACCGGAGATGTTCCAACCCTCGGTGACCTTGCCCAGGAATCCATTGTGCTTGCCAAACGGAATATCCCAGCTATAGTTCACGACGAAGCGCTGGGGCCGGTTGAAATACGACGGGCCGTACTGCTGCATCAAAAAGCTGGCGTTGTTGCTGTTCGCGGAATCGACAGTGAGGTCGGTGAGCGACTTGCTCCAAGTGTAGTAGCCTTGCAGCGTCAATCCGTGCGAGAACTGCTTGCGGATGGTGACCTGCAAACTGTTGTAGTTGGAAATTCCGTCGAAGTAGGTACCCTGCAAGCCAGCCGGAGCGTAGCCGACGTAAGGAACGCGGAGGGCAACGTTGGCTGTAGTAGTTGTCGTGAAGCCGTTGACTGGATTCGCAGCGCTTGCGAGCAGTGCCGTGTTGGCGTTGTGATTGTAATCCATCAAGTTGATGCCGTTGGAACCTACGTATCCAAGTTCCAATACCCAGGTGGGAGCAAATTCGTACTGGAGATTCAGGTTGTACTGGCGGACCAGGGGCGTGTGGATTACTTCATTGACGTACGGCACGCTCAGGTTGGAACTGGCTGATGTGGCCGGATTCGCCCAACGTTGCACGAACTGTCCCAGGGGCAGGTTCGGGAACGGATTCTGAATGGTAGCGAACGCAGCCGCGCTACCGCTGTAGTCGAGCGTCGTGGAATACGGGTTGCCCTGTTCGACGCCGTGCACGAAACGATCGGCGCCGATGCGATCATAGAAGAGTCCGAAGCCGCCGCGGATGACCAGCTTGTCCATGGCCTGGTAGGCAAATCCGAACCGCGGAGCGAAATTGGATAGCGGCGGATGTTCGCGCAGGGCGCCCGTTCCGCTCTTGTTGACCAGAACGCCATCCGGCGGCGGCGGGTAGTGAGCCAGGTAGTTCCCCGCTGTGACCCAACCAGCGTAATTGGCGGGCAGACCTTGGGCCGAAGTCGGCACCTCGGAGTTGGGGGCCAACTGGCTGATCCAGGTGTTGGTCAGGTTGGCGTACTTTTCTCCGAACGTGCCATCGTACTCCCAGCGAACTCCCAGGTTCAGGGTGAGCTTGGAACTTACTTTCCAGTCGTCCTGAACGAATGAATTCATGTTGGTCTCGCGGTAGGCATGAATGATGCCACCGGCCTGTACGGGACCGCTGGATACGCAGAACAGGCACTGGAAAATGTTGCCAGGATTGTTGGCAGCCAGGAGGTTGGTGAAGCTTCCGATAAAGAGCCAGCCACGCTCCAGGCCGGCGAAATCGATGTTCCATTGCGCTTTCTCGATTTCAAATCCGGCGCGAATGGTGTGCCTCCCGTGCGACCAGGAGATCTGATCCGCATATTGGAATTGATTGGTGGGGCTGAGCACGGGCTCCAGGAATCCGCCGACGCCGAAACCGTTGATCAGGAAAGAAATGGGCGGCCCCTGGGTTTGGCTGGGTACGATGGGGGTGATGCCCAGGTTCTGCGGCGTCCATCCGGCGGGCACATCATCTGACGCTTGGTTGAAGAGGCGCTGAAAGGACCCGCGAGCTTCGTTGACCAGCGTATTCGACACAATGGTGGTCAGCTTCAGCACGGCGTTTGTGTTTGAGTAATTCGTTTGCTCCGGAGCTCCCGGCAGTGCGCCGCCGATGGGCGTATTGAACTGTATCGTGCGGGGATCGGAGCTGTACAAGAACCGCATGGCCAGAGTGTTCTTGGGGTTGATGATGTAGTCGCCATTGATCAGCGTTTGCTTTTCGTGGAACAACGCCGGCGTATTGAAGCTGATCGGATCGCCAAAGGAGTTGTGCGTGGGGAAATAGTAGGCGCCGCCAGCGGTCTTTACATTCAGCATGTTGAGTGCCACCTGGCTGACTTGGCTCGGGGGAGTGTTGCAGGGAAGTACTCCGTTCGGGCCGGGAGGGCCGAACGAGGGGAGTTCACAGTTCGCGGTAATGAGCTGCTGCACCCACGCCTGGGAGGTACGATCGCCGGAAGGAATGATGGGATAGAGCGAAATGTTGGAAGATCCAGCCGGGTCCACTCCGTTCCTCTGCCCGGTTCCCTGGTAGCTGCCAAAGATGAACAGCTTATCTTTCTTGATGGGGCCGCCGATCACCCCGCCGTACTGGTTCTGGTTCAGCACTTGTTTGGGGCAAGACTGACCGGCAAACGTGGTGCGGCAGGTATCGCGATTGTAGAAGAAACTGTTGGCGTCAAGGTCGGCGTTGCGGAAGAACTCGAAGGCCGTGCCGTGCCAGGTGTTAGTGCCGGACTTGGTGACAACGTTCACGTTGCCGCCGGGGTTGCGGCCGTAGGTGGCGTCATAAGTGGACGTCTGGATCTTGAACTCAGCGATCGCATCCGGGTTGGGGATCGCGATGCCCACGTAAATGCCATTGTCGTTCGCACTTCCGCTGCTGGCCATACTCTGGATGGCCACGCCGTCCATCTGGAAGTTGTTTTGTCCCGGGGTGGCGCCGTTGACGCTGATGTCCTGGGTACCTTTGCCCAACGAAGTGGCGTCGTTGACAGGCACATTCGCGCCGGCAGACAATCCGATAATCTGCGTGAAGTTGCGGTTCGCCAAAGGCAGTTCGGTTACGGTGGTGCTTCCGACTACTGTGCCGAGAGTCGAGCTTGCAGTCTGCAGCGTTTCCGCCGTCGCTTCGACGGTGACCTGCTCGCTCTGTTGACCAACCTCGAGGGTGCGATCGAGAGTCGGTGTTTCGGTGACGTTCAGTGTTACCGAGCCAACCTCGGCGGTCTTGAAACCCGTTGCCGCAAACCTGGCTTTGTAGTTGCCGGGAGGGAGCAGCGTGAACTTGTAGGACCCGTCCGATCCGGTAGTGCTGGTGCGAGACTGACCTGTGTCATTGCTGGTAATGGTCACGGTCACATTGGGAATCGCCGCACCGGATGGATCGGTGATGGTCCCGGTCAAGCCGGATGTTCCGGCCGACTGGGCATGAAGTGAAGGAGCAGAAAGAGCGGCCACTATCGCGCACGTCGCGGCCAAGACAAGCTGCGCACGGAGCAACTTCTTAAGTGTCATATCATCCCTTTTAGGTTGGGCGTCGGCGTACCTCTGCCGATGTGCAGAACTCTCTCGGACTGACCCTGCATGCAACCCAATGAGGCGATTGTATGCTGGAACGTTAGGGAAGTGGCGTCAAAACAGAAGCAATTCTAGCGGATTCGTAGTGTCAGGAATTACTACTGATACCAAAGTGGGGCGCTCGAAGTGTCCCCAAAAGGCTGGACAGCCGGTAGGGAATACGAGAAAACGAACCCAGTAGCGCCCTCATGGCAAACGAGCTCACACAGGCTAACTTCTTGGATGTCATAGGTCCCGTTGAGCTTATTGCGCCTAGGCATATGCACCTACCGACCGAAGAAGGGCGAAGACTTGGCCAGACCAGGTTCGAACCTGCAATGCCAGGAAGGGTCCCCCTGCATGCAACTCCACGAGCCATTCAGCGATCCTAAGCTTAACGATTTCGGGGCCGGACGCCGGGGTGGGTTGGCTGGCCGTGCGGTTCACAGCCAGCCCTAAACCCGTGCGCTAAAAGATGTACTTGAGCGCGAACTGAATGATCCGCGGGTTCGTTGAGGTGCCCTGGATAACTCCAAACGTGGCTGGCGTGTTCTGGGTCGTAACGGGATTCGCGAATTGGGGGTGGTTGAACGCATTGAAGAATTCAGCGCGGAGCTGAATCGATTGTTTCTCGGTGATCGGGGTGGTCTTCAGAATCGAGACGTCGAAGTTGAACTGACCGGGCCCCAGGAGGATGCCAACGCCGGAGTCGCCAAACAAGGTGGCGCAGCTCGGACATGCTGCGACGGAAGTTGGAGTGCCGTCGGGATTGATGGCCGGTGGCGCACAGAACGCAGTGGGGACAAACCAGCCGGACCCGCCACTAGGTCCGCCCAGCCGTGACTCAACGCCGCCGGAAGACTTGATCGTGGTGTAAGTCATGCCTGGGCAAAGTTGTCCTCTCACACTGCCACCTTCGCCGTTTCCTGGGTTGGCGCTGCCATAATAGGCGGTGCCGCCGTTGGTGTTGTTGACCGTGAGCGGTGTACCGTTCTGAGCGATGGTTGTGCCGGATATGGACCAGCCTTTGACCAGATGGCTCAGCACGGCGTTCTGGGGGCTGCCGAACGGAAGTTCGTAGTTATAGCTCAAGACGAAGCGCTGCGGATGGGAGAATGCCGCGGGTCCTAGCTGCTGCCGCAGGTCCGCGGGATTGTTGGAATTTGTCTGGCCGTCTCCGATGCAGCCGCCGGCGCATTGCTGGATCTCGGTCAGGTCCTTGCTGAAAGTGTAGGCGGCCTGCATGGTGAGTCCGTGCGAGAACTGTTTTCTTACGGTGGCCTGGATACTGTTGTAGTGATACGTCGCGTCGTATGCGGTGCCTTGGAGGCCGATGGCCTGATATCCCAAATAAGGCACGCGGGCCGCTGCATTCGTGGTGGTGGTGGAAGTCACGCCGTTGACCGGGTGGCTGGGAGTGGCGATCTGAGCCAGGTTGTAGTTGTGGTTGTAGTTGGCCTGATTGATGCCGCTGGAGCCGACGTAGCCCACCTCCAACACCCAGCGCGGCAGGAACTCATACTGGAAACCGAGGTTGTACTGTCGTGTGAGTGGGGTGTGGATGGTCTCGTAGAACGGCGTGTTCAAACTGGACGTTGCGTTATTTGCCGGATTGAAGAACCGGGGCGTGAACCCAAGCGGCGTGGACGGGAACGGATTGGCGAGACTGTAAGGAACAGCGGCGCCTCCGCCGTAGTCTAGAGTCAAGGCATATGGATTACCCTGCTCTACGGCATGCACGAACTTGCTGCTTCCGACGCGGTCGAAGAACAAGCCGAAGCCGCCGCGCATGACCAGCTTTCCATTCCTGCCCAGCGGTTGCCAGGCAAAACCGAGGCGCGGTCCGAAGTCGCTGAGCGGAACAGAATTCTCGACCGGGAATTCGCTATTCACCGTCTTAACACCATCGGGCGGGTTGCCATAATGCGCCGAGAAGTTGGACGGTACTACGTAGCCGATCAAGCTGGCACCGGTCGGTTGAGAGGTAGTCGGGGGATTGGGTACGGTTTGCAGCAGACTTGGCCAGACGTTGGTCAGGTTGCCGTAGTGATCGCCGAACGCGCCATCGTACTCCCAGCGGACGCCGAGATTTAGCGTAAATGTGGAACTGATCTTCCAATCGTCCTGGACGAAGGCGTTCATATCACGTTCGCGATAACCGTGGATAATCCCGTTGGGTCCACTGCGCACGCAGAACAGACATTGGAGCCAGGTGCCAAAGGGAGCGCCTGTGGTGCCACCCGAGTAGTTGCCGAAACAGCTTGGGTCGCCGCATCCGGCCCGTCCGATCAGCCAGTCGTTGAACCCGGGGCTGATCAAGAATCCGCGCAGCAAGGAGGCGAATGAAAGATTCCATTGCAGGAATTCGTACTCGAATCCGGCGCGGATGGTGTGTTTTCCGTGTGACCAGGAGATCTGGTCGCCCCATTGGATCTGGTTTGCGGGGCCGTAATAAGGCGCGAGAGTGCCGCCAATGTTGTAAGCGCCGACAATGATGGTGGCCGGCGGAAGAGTCTCCTGAGGAACGATACCGGTAATGCCGACCTGCTGATTCGTGTAAGGCGCTGTGTCGCTGCCGTTGGCGATGTTGCGCTCCAAAGACCCATGCACCTCATTGATAAACGTGTTGGTGACGAGAGTTGTCAGCTTGACGGACGAATCGGTATTCGCGTAGTAGGAGCTAGAGGGCGTTCCGGGGATCGTGGAGATGCTGAAGGGCGTGGTTTGGGGGTCCTCGGTGAAGAAGTACCGCATGGCCAGCGTGTTCTTGGAATTGATCAGGTAGTCGGCGTTGGCGAGGTATTGGTTGCCGGTGTAAATCGAAGGGATGCTGTAGTTGGCCTGCTGGAAACCGCCATTGGTGGAGCCGGGCATATAGTAACTGCCATTCGGCAATTTCACGCGCAGGATATTCATGGCCACCGGGCTGATATTGGAGCCGTCGCAGGCCATCTGCATCTGGAAAGGAAAGATGCCGAAGCCGGTCAAATAGCTGGGGTTGCCAGGGTGATTGGCGGGGCACATGGCCGCGCCCAAGGCGGCCTGGAACGCGGGACTCGAGCGGTCGCCCGAGGGAATGGGGGGCAAGATGGGCGCCGTACTACCGCCCGGGGCGATTCCATTGCGTTGGCGCGTTCCCTGATAGCTGCCGAAGAAGAACAGCTTGTCCTTCTTGATGGGTCCGCCAAACGATCCGCCGAACTGGTTTTGCTTCAGAACCTGTCTGGTGGAGTTACTGTCGGGGTTGTCGCGATTGTAGAAGAAGCTATTCGCGTTCAGGTCGCTATTGCGGAAGAATTCGAAGAGGGTGCCGTGGAACGCGTTGGTGCCCGACTTGGTGACTACATTTACGTTAGCTCCGGGGTTGCGTCCGTAGCTGGCGTCGTAGGTGGAGGTCTGTACCTTAAACTCCTGGATTGCGTCCGGGTTGGGGATCGGGATTCCGACGTAAATGCCCGAGTCGGTCGCGAGCCCGGCGCCGAACGCGTTGATCACCGAGATGCCGTCCATTTGGAAATTATTCTGATCGATACTATTCCCGTTGACGGCCATGTCGAGCGTGCCCTTGCCGAGCGCGGTAGCGTTATTGACGCCGCTATTGGCGCCAGCCTCCAGACCAAGGATCTGGGTGTAGTTGCGGCTGGCAAGCGGTAGTCCCTGAACGCTTTGCTGATTGACGACGGTGCCGAGCGTCGAGCTTTGCGTCTGGAGTGTTTCGGCCGCAGCCTCGACGGTGATCTGCTCGGTTTGCGCACCTACCTCCAGGGAGCGATCTAGAGCCGGAGTCTCAGTCACGTTGAGCTGAACGGATGCGACCTCGGAGGTCTTGAAGCCCATGGCCACGAACGTCACTTTATAGTTTCCTGGCGGCAGGAGCGTAAACTTGTAGCTGCCATCGGTACCGGTTGTGGCCGAGCGCGTCTGCCCGGTGCCGTTGTTGGTAAGAGTGACAGTGACGTTGGGAATGGCGGCGCCGGAAGGATCCGTAACGGTTCCTCCTAAGCCGGAAGTACCGGCCGACTGGCCCAGAAGCAACGGGCCACCGGAAACCAGGAGCACAGCCAACAGTACGGCCGCGATCCAACGCGAACGAAGCAGTATCGTTGAATACATTGTTCACCCTTTCGAGGCAAGCTGGTAATCGTCCAGCCTCAGCAGTACTAGCCTCTCACCCACAAACGCCACGCATGCAACGGTGGCTCAATTGAAGCGATTGTATGATATAATCCGCACCACTGAAGTCAAAACGTCGTCAATTTTGACGCTAGATGGTAACGGGTGATCTATATGGAACAGGTTGCATTCGGGCCGTTTCGCCTGGACGTTGCGGGCAGCCGGCTCTTAAAAGATGGTACAGAACTGGAACTTCGTCCACAGGCTTTGCATGCACTGCGGGCCTTAATCCAAAACAACGGCCGACACGTCGGCTATGAACAAATGATCAACCAGGCTTGGGACGGCAACCTGGTTTCGAAACATACCGTGGCCGTCACGATCAACGAAGTGAAGAAGGTTTTGGGGGAATACGGGGGCTGGATTCGCTATCGCCCGAAGCTGGGATACCGGCTGGAAGTGCCGAAGTCGGACGAATTGCTGAAGCGGGGCTGGCATTTCTGGAGCCGGCGGACGCGCGAGGGATTCGAAAAGGCGCTGCTCTGTTTCCAGCAAGCGGCCAAAGAGACCGACGACGACTTTCGGGCGTTCGAAGGTTTGGCGTTGTCGTATCTGCTTCTGGGGACGTATTGCATGCGTTCGCCGCGGGAAATGTACGCCGGATTCCTGAAGGCGCACGGGCGCGCCGCAGCGTTGTGCGGCCTGACGCCGGAGCTCCGGGCGGACCGCGCCCACGGGCTGCATCTGTTCGAGCGCAAGGCAAAGCAGGCGGAAGCAGAGCTGCTGCAGGCCCAGCGCGAGAAACCGGATGCGCCGGAAGTATACGTGCGCCTGACCATGTTGTACGCGACCATGGGGCGTCTGGACGATGCGCTGGCCGTGCTTCATCAGGCTAGCGGCGCTCACTGTCTGTGGCCCACTGTTCCGGCGCACGAGATCCTGGTAAGGCTTTGCCGCCGGGAATTCGATCTGGCGATTGCCTGCGGCGAACGGGCGCTGGAGTTACATCCGTACCTGTACATGGGCCGCATGCTCTATGGCGAGGCCCTGGAGCACCTGGGCCGGACCGAAGACGCGCTGGCGCAATACCAGATGGCAAGAATCATGTCGCCGGACCTGCCGTGGCTGCGCGCGGTGGAGGCAAGATGCCTGGCCCGGAATGGGCGGCAGCGCGAGGCTCTGGAAATCCTCGCCAACCTGGAGCAGCGGCGTGCGAGCGAATACATCGATGCTTGTTACATGGCCCTGCTCGAGGACGCGCTAGGACGGCGAGACGAAGCCTTTCGCGAATTGGAGCGCGCCTTCGAGGAAAATTCGGTGATGTTCTTCCTGATGGACGTAGACCCGAAATTGGACGGGCTGCGAGCGGACCCGCGCTTCAAACCTCTGCGGGACCGCGTCTTCCCCGGCAATGCCGTCGGGTACGCAGTCACCGTCTAGGTAAGCTCAGGCGGCCGAGGTTCTGCCCCAGAGCTTTTGACTCGCCAGACGTGCGCCTTCGGCTTGAGCGCGCAGTTTCGCCCATTGGATAGACGGGTGGACGCGCCGCGTGAAGGGGCTCTGGGCGAATCCGCAATCGCTGCCAGCCATGACATTCTCGCGGCCGACGATGTTGGCAAACGTGATGAGCCGGTCCGCGACCAGTTCGGGATGTTCCACGACGTTGGTGGTGTGGCTGATGACGCCGGGGATCAGCACTCTGCCTTCGGGAACCTTCACGGTCTGCCACACTTTCCATTCGTGCTCGTGGCGCACATTGGCCGCTTCGAACTGGTAGCCGCCGACGCGGAGCTTGAGCAGGAGATCGACGATGTCCTTCAGCGGGACGTCGTGCGTGTGCGGCGCATTCCAACTGCCCCAGCAGATGTGATAACGGATTCTGTCCTGCGGCAGGCCCTCCAGCGCGTGGTTGAGCGCGTCAATGCGAAGCTCAACCCACTGGCGGTACTCGGCCAAAGTTTTTGGGGGCACGATGCGCTCATAGGTCCAGGGAATAAACGCGTCGTCGATCTGGACGCGCAGCCCGGAGTCCAGCACGGCCTTGTATTCTTCGCGAAGCGCTTCCGCCAGGGCGAACATCAGGGCTTCGTCATCTTTGTAGTATTCGTTCTTGTAGATCGGATACGCACTGGCCGGGGCGACGACCGGGAGGAAGGCATCAATTGCCTTGACCTTTGCGGCCGCGGCTTTCAGATTCGCGATGTCGCGCTGCACTTGCGCGTGGCCGATGTAGCGGATCGGCGCGGTGCAGGCGTTCACGGTGTCTGGCGGGCGCACGCGAAATCCCTGGGTGGGGAAGTATTCGGCGTAGAACTCGGGAAAGTCGGCAAAGTCACGGCCCCGGCTCATGGTCATGAGCGGGTCCTTCATTTCTTCGGGAGTGGCGGGGCGTTCGGTGAATCCGGAAATGCGCTGGTGGATGTACCAGGCCCAGTTGCCGGTTTTGGCGAATTCGCCGTCGCTGACGATGTCGACGCCGGCTTCGGCCTGTTGGCGAACCACTTCTTCAATGGACTCCCGCAGGCAGGCTGCGTGGGCTGACTCATCGTACGGCTGGCCGTCCTCGATCTTTCTCAAGAATTCGGCCAGTTTGGGTGGCCGCACCAGACTGCCCACGTGCGTGGTGAGAATGCGGTGCTGATTCGTTGTCATGACTTGCTCCCGCCGTCATCTTATAGCGTCGTAGACGACACGGCCATCGACCACCGTCAGAACGGATTTCAACTTCTTGATCGACTCGTCCGGGACTTTAGCCGGATCGAGGAAATCGTCGCTGAGTGCAACCACGTCGCCGAGCTTACCAGGCTCAATCGAACCAAGCCGGTCTTCTTCGTGGAAGAACCATCCGTTGTCGGCGGTGTAGAGGCGCAGGGCCTCCATGCGCGTAAGGGTTTGGCCGGGGTTGATCAATTCGCCCGCGGAGTTCTTACCAGTGACCATGTAATAGATCATCAACCAGGGATCGAGCGTGGAGATTTGGGCAGAATCGGAACCGGCGCCCACGTGGATGCCGCTATCGACGATCATGCGCATGGGTGGGCCTGCGCCGGGCCGTCCGGCGAGATATTCGTAGGGATGGATGGCGATGCCGGCGCCAACGGCTTTGAGGCGATTGACCGTAGCCTGATCGATCTTGGGCGTATGCGCGACGGACCAATGCAGCCTAGCGATGGGCGTGACGGCGTTGACCTTTTCGAAAGTGTCGGCCGTCAGCTGGTCTTCGGCCAGCGACAGCGTGTGCTGCTGGAAGGCCCATCCCTGTTTGGCCACCGCCATTAGAGCGGCTTCATAGTTTGGCGGAGCTTTCATAGGGCCGAACAGCGGCCAGACAGTGGCGAACTCGCCAATGCCGGAGATGCGCATCATGTCATCGCCAAAACCGTCGAAGGCGTTGAGCATGCGTTCGGTCAGCAGGGGGATGTTGGGCTGAGTATCCATGCTGAGGAAGAAGATGCGAAGGCGCATGGACATTTTGCCTTCCTTGTTGAGCGCCCGGAAGGCGTCATACATGTGGAACGGGTCGGCGCTGGCGAGGCCGTCGAAAACAAACGAGTCCTGGATGTCGGGTAAGCCCGGGATGACAAATGCGCCCATGTCGGCACTGGTGGTGACGCCAACGCTGGCAGCGTAGGCCATGGCGTCCAGTGTGCCGCGTTTTTTGTCGTCGAACGTTTGAATCGAGCGGAGGGCGTTGAGTGCGGCGACAGAGGGTGCGTTAGCGGCGATCAGGCCGGCGTCGCTCACGGCAATTCCCTTCCCTTCAAAGAATTCCTTGCCGAGTGTGTTGGTGACGGACGGACCCGTGAACGCGAGGAACATGAGGATCGGATGATTCGACGCCGCGGCGTCCAGTTCCGCCAGAGTGGGCATTCGTTTTTCAGCAAACTGCAGCGGATTCCAGCCGCCCATGGCTGTGATGAATTGGCCTGCGGGGACGGTTTTGGCGCGAGCCGCGAACATGGCTTGCACGTCGGCGACGGAAGCGGCGGTCTCTAGCCGTGTGTCGTGGCCGGGCCGCAGGCCCAGAAGCACGATGTGATTGTGATCGTCGATGAGGCCGGGGACAACGGTGCGGCCATGCAGGTTGATGACTTTCGTGCAGGGGCTGAGCTTATGAGACCGGTTGACGCCGACAGTATCGAACACGCCGTTCTGGATGGTCACGGCAGACACGATGGAGTTGCGCGCGTCCATGGTAACGATATGGCCGTCGATCAGGCGAAGGTCGCGCGAGTCCGCGCAAGGGTCAGTGGCAGCGAACAAGGCTACAGTTACTGCTGCCGTCGTGATGCACAGCCGCAAGAGCATGCATCAATCATACTGCGGCAACCTGATGGAGCCGGCCGCCGCCTCTACTGGATGATCTGGCGCAGTACGTGGCCAATGCAGCCGCTCGGCTCCTGGACGCTCAGGACCTGGGACAGAGTGGCGGCGACGTCGTTCACCGCGACACTCTCGCGATAAGTACCCGCCTTGATGTGCGCTCCGAAGAAGATCAGGGGGACGTGGGTGTCGTAGTTGTAAGGCGTGCCGTGCGAAGTGCCGGTGGCTTCGAACAAGTAGTACGGTTCCTGAAGGATGTAGAGGTCGCCAGAGCGCGGGCCGTAGAAGCCCAGACTGATCGCGCGACCGATGGAGTCCTGCTGCACGCGGCCGCTTTCCAATTCCTGGCGTGTATACACGCGCGCGATGTGGTCTTCCGAGGCTGCCGCGCCGGCGGCCACTCGCTCGACTTCGGCGGGGTCGAGCTTGTGGCGGTGAATCAACTCCAGGTTTAGATACGGCATCGTCGCAGAAGCAGCTGAGATCCATTTGCCCGGGCCGAAGCGTTTCGTGAGTGCGTCTTCCATGTCGTGATTTAAGCGCGCCTCCGACAGGCGTCCACCGGGCATGTGCCGAGCTTGGTTGACTTCGGGGACTGGAGCGACGCCATGGTCGGCCGTTAGAACGACCAACGTGTTGCCGGCGCCCACGTGCTGGTCAATGTAATCGAGGAGCTTGCCAATCTCGCGGTCCGTGCGGATGGAGATGTCGCGCACAGCGGGGTCGTCGGGGCCGACGGCATGGCCGACGTAATCGTTGGAGGAGAAACTCACGGCCAGGATATCGGTGCTGGTATGGTGGCCGAGATTCTCGCCGGTGACGGCCCGCTCGGCGAATTCTTCGATCATTTCGTTGCCCCAAGGCGTGGCTTCCAGGCTGCCGCAGAAGCGCACATCCGTTCCCGCCGTCATCGTGCAGAAAGGCGCCGCGGAGCTGCCTTTAGTATCGAGCGGGAGCCATTTCGCTCCGACATAGCGCTGGTAGATGTGTTCGTCATTCAGTTGACGGACCCAATCCGGAAGCTCCGCACGATAGTACGTGCTGGTGACCCAGTGATTGGAGTCGGGATCATACCAATAGGCGCCGTCAGCCGTGTGACCGGCTGGCAAGATGGCGCTGCGGTCCTTGATGGAGACACCGATGACTTTGGAATCGCCGCCCTGCATCTTCAATTCGTCGCCGACTGTGCTGACCAAGAGGCGGCGCGGCGAAGAACCGCGCTCGCCAGGTACTCCGCCGACGAGCGTTGTTTTCGGATCGGAGACGCTGGTAACGGTCTTACCCGTTTCCCGGTCGAACCATTCGTTGGCGATAATGCCACTCTCGGAAGGAGTGGCGCCGCTCAGAAACGTAGAATGACCGACGGCCGTCACCGTCGTGGCGTGCAGGTAGTGGGCATCGGTGAAGACGGCGCCATGTTCGAGCAGGCGCTCCAGCCCGGAGTTGTAATCGTTGCGGAATCGAAGCAGGTAATCGTAACGAAACTGATCGATTACGATCGCGAGCACCAGTTTGGGTTTTTGCGCGCGTTCGGGCGGCGCCGCGCACAGTATTGCGATCACTGCCAGTAAGCCGAGAGTGAGCCGTTTCGCGCGTGTCATTTCTCCAGCATGCCATAGGGGGAGCACTCGCTCGATGAACAATCGGCTACAAATGGAACTTTGGACTTATACTGAAGGCGTCCAACCAATACGGAGCGCTCAAGAATGACTACAGCATCGCCGGTTACCGGCATTAGTGCCGATTTTATTGAAGAAATGCGGAGGAAACTGAGCCTCGCGACGGTGCAGCATTACATCAACGGCCAGTGGGTGGACGGCGCGCGCGGTGAAGTGTTCGAGACGTTGGATCCGTCAACCAACAAGGTTTTGTCGCGGGCATTTCGAGGTCACGCCGAGGACATCGATCGCGCGGCGCACGCAGCCCGCGCTGCGTTCGCCAAGTGGGGGCACGGCAAGGCGAAGGACCGCAAGAAATTTCTGCTGAAGATCGCGGCGCTTATCGAGAAACACGGCGATGAACTGGCGACCGTGGAGTGCCTGGACGCCGGGCAGGCACTCAAAATTGTGCGGGCGCAAATCGCGCGCACCGCTGAGAACTTCAGTTTCTATGCCGAGTACGCCGAAAAAGCGATGGACGGCCGCACCTATCCGGTGGACAGCGACTGGCTGAATTACAGCCTGCGCGTGCCGGTGGGACCTTGCGGCATCATTACTCCTTGGAATGCGCCCATGATGCTGTCCACGTGGCGGATCGCTCCCGCGCTGGCGACAGGGAACACGGTGATTCTGAAGCCGGCCGAATGGTCGCCGCTGACAGCCTGGAAACTGGCTGAGATCATTCAAGAGGCTGACCTGCCACCTGGGGTGTTTAACGTAGTGCAAGGCTATGGCGAAGAAGCGGGTGCGCCGCTGGTTGCGCATCCGTTGGTGCCGCTCATCACGTTCACGGGCGAGACGACCACCGGGTCCATCGTGATGAAGACCGGCGCCGAGCAGTTGAAGCGGCTGTCTTTGGAGTTGGGCGGTAAGTCTCCGGCGGTGATTTTCGCCGATGCCGATCTGGATCGGGCGCTGGATGCGACCGTGTTTCAGATTTACAGCTTCAACGGCGAGCGCTGTACGGCGAACTCGCGCGCGCTGATTGAGGAATCGATTTTCGACACGTTCGTGGAACGGCTGGCGGCGCGCGCGGCTCGGGTATGCGTGGGCAGCCCGCTCGATCCAAGCACCGAAGTGGGGCCTCTCATTCATCCCGAGCATCGCGATCGCGTGCTGGGCTATGTCGAAATCGGCAAAAAGGAGGGGGCGAAGCTCATTGTGGGCGGCGAGCGCGTGGGCGCAGAGGGGAACTATGTTTCCCCTGCTCTGTTCACGGGCGAGAATCATATGCGGATCGCGCAGGAGGAGATTTTCGGCCCGGTGCTGACGGCGATTCCATTCAAAGATGAAGCCGACGCATTGGCTAAAGCCAACGACGTGAAATACGGCCTGGCATCGTATGTGTGGACCAGCGACGTTGCGCGCGCGCACCGCATGGCTCTGGCGTTGGAGGCCGGCATGACCTGGATCAACAGCCATAACGTGCGGCATCTTCCCACACCGTTCGGCGGCATGAAGTTCAGCGGCACGCACCGGGAGGGTGGCGAGCACTCGTTTGAGTTCTATACTGAACTTAAGCACGTTGCGGTTCCGCTAAGAACCCTTCCAATTCCCAAGTTCGGGTGATTCCAGGAGACTGTTATGTCTGTTCCCCATGTCGTTCGCATCGGCCACGCTGTTTTCTACGTGACGGACCTCACCGCTTCGCGGCATTTTTACGTGGATCTGCTGGGACTGAATGTTCTGCACGAGAGCGAGGGCGTGCTCTATTTGCGCGGCATGGAGGATCGCGAGTGGACGCTGAAGCTGGAGCTGGCGCCAGAGCCGGGCGTGAAGCAACTGGCGTATAAGGTGGGGTCGGAAGCGGCGCTGGATGAAATCGCGGAGATCGCCGAGGAGCAGCGGCTGCCTTATCGTTGGGAGACCGAACAAGACCGGCCGCGCTTGTTGCGGATGCAGGACCCATTCGGGTTTCCCGTGGCCTTCTACTTCCAGTCGGTGAAACATCCCTGGCTGCTGCAGCGCTTCGATCTGCATCGCGGACCAGGCATCCAGCGCATCGACCACGTCAATGTGCTTTCGCCACAAGTGAAGAGCCTGACGGACTGGTACCGGCAGCATCTAGATTTCCGGCTGACGGAGTACAGCGAGGATGACGAGGGACGGATCTGGGCTTCCTGGATGCAGCGCAAAGGCCACGCACACGATCTGGCTACGACTAACGGCAATGGGCCGCGGCTACATCATTTCGCTTACTGGATGCCCGACGGCAGCAGGATCTCGCAAACTTGCGACATTTTCGCAGGGGCCTTCGAAACCGACCGGATCGAACGCGGCCCGGGGCGGCACGGAATCACCAATGCGTTCTTTCTTTACCTGCGCGACCCCGACGGCCATCGCATCGAGCTTTTCACGTCCGACTATCTGGCAGTGGATCCGGATTTCGAGCCGATTCGTTGGCATATCAATGATCCGCGGCGGCAGCAATTGTGGGGGGGCACGGCGCCGAAGAGCTGGTTCCTGGAGGGCAGCGTGGTGGAGGCCTTCAACGGCGGCTGGGTAAAAGTGGAGGAGTCGCAATTGCAGGGGTTGCCTGCGTACGTGCGGTAAGCTCGATCACAGGACGGTTCAAGCGACACGCAACAGTGATAGGATCTGGTCAGCCTCTGACGGGAGGAAAAATCCAGCTGAGGAGGACAATCGCGTGTCACTTTCACGACGGTCGGTCGCCGAGTTCATTGGAACATTTTGGCTTGTTTTTGGAGGCTGCGGCGCTGCTGTTCTGGCCGCGGCTTTTCCGGGATTGGGAATCGGTTTTGTCGGCGTCGCGCTGGCGTTCGGTCTGACGCTCTTGACCATGGCGTTCGCCATCGGGCATATTTCGGGGTGCCACATCAATCCGGCCGTTACGGTCGGGCTGGTGGTAGGCAAGCGGTTTCCACTATCGGAACTGCCTGCCTACGTGATTGCGCAGGTGCTGGGAGGCTTGGCCGGATCCGCGGTGCTGTACTTCATTGCCAGCGGCAAGGCGGGGTTCAGCCTGGCGGGCGGGTTTGCTTCCAATGGCTATGGGGAACATTCACCGGGCGGCTATGCGCTGAGCGCCTGCTTGGCGGCCGAAGTGGTGCTGACCTTCATGTTCCTGATGATCATTCTCGGCGCCACGGACAAGCGTGCGCCGCAGGGATTCGCGCCCATCGCGATCGGCCTGGGCCTGACCCTGATTCACCTAATCGGCATTCCGGTGACCAATACATCCGTCAATCCGGCGCGGAGCACGGGCCCGGCCATTTTCGTCGGTGGTTGGGCGCTTCAGCAACTCTGGCTCTTCTGGGTGGCACCGATTGTCGGGGCCGCGCTGGGCGGCGTCGTCTACGCGCTGTTCTTCGAAGCAGCGCCGGCGCCAGTGGCGCGAATGCAAGCCGCGGGTGATTAGGCTAGGCCGGCGGCGATTACCGGCACTGCTCGCGACGGCCGCGTTCCTAGTCATCGCGCCAGGCACAATCGCGGGCCTCATACCGTGGTGGATTTCCCGCTGGCGGTTCCAGGCGCCATTCGCCGGGTGGTTTCTGCTTCGCGTTGTTGGGGTAGCGCTGATTGCCGGCGGGGCGATGGTGCTGCTGGAGTCGTTCGCGCGCTTTGCTCTCGAAGGGCTCGGCACGCCGGCACCCGTCTTCCCGACGCGGAGGCTCATTGCGACCGGCTTGTACCGCTACGTCCGAAATCCGATGTATGTGGCGGTTCTGTCGCTCATTGTTGGCCAGGGGCTGCTTTTGGGCAACGTGGATCTGCTTGCGTACGCGGCGATGGTTTGGGGGGCCTTTCACCTCTTCGTTCTCGGCTACGAAGAACCGAAGCTGCGCAAGACCTATGGCGAGCAGTACAAACAATTTTGCGCTAACGTGCCGCGTTGGATTCCCAGGCTCCGCGCATGGTCTAGCTTTTAAACTTGCGGGCCAATTCCGTTGTGGCGCGCATCAGCAGGTTACCGTCCTGACCGACCGCGACGAACAGCGCTCCGAGCGACAGGTAATGCCGCGCAAGGCCCTCGTCCAGTGTCAGAATGCCGGCTGCACGGCCGGCTGCACGGATCCGGCGGATCATGTCTTCAATAGTGGACTGCACTTCGGGGTGGTTCGCATTACCGAGATGACCGAGCGCGGCGGATAGATCCGATGGCCCGATGAAGACGCCGTCCACGCCTTCAACAGAAGCGATGGCGTCGAGATTGTCGAGGCCTTTGCGTGTCTCCACCTGCACCAGGAGGCACATTTCGTCGTTGGCGGTGTGGACATAGTCCGGGATGCGGCTCCATTGCGAAGCGCGCGCTAGAGATGGTCCAACGCCGCGGATTCCAGCCCCCGGATAACGCATCGCCGCCACCAACTGTTTCGCTTGCTCGGCAGTTTCGACCAAAGGGACTAGCAACGTTTGCGCGCCAATGTCGAGCAGCTGTTTAATGAGCGGGACATCGCCGATTACTGGGCGGACAATCGGATGCACCGGATAAGCAGACATGGCCTGCAATTGGCCGAGTATGGAGCGGACGTCGTTGGGCGCGTGCTCGCCGTCGATGAGCAGCCAGTCAAAACCTGCGCCGGCGCATAGCTCCGCGGTGTAGGAGTTGGCTAATCCGATCCACAGGCCGATTTGCGCCTGTCCGTTCTTGAGAGCAGCTTTAAAGGTATTTTTCTTGATTGGCATATCGAAACCGTTAGGCAAAATGGCAAGAGATGCAGCCGAAGGGACCGTAGTCGATGTGGAAGGTGTCGCCGCGCCGCGCGGGTACGGGCCGCGTGAACGATCCGCCCAGGATGACTTCGCCCGCGCCGAGGCTAACATCGTGCGCCGATAACTTTCTGGCTAGCCAAGCAACACCGTTGGCCGGATGATTGAGCACCGCAGCGGCAACGCCCGACTCTTCTATAGTGCCGTTGCGGTAGCAGACGGCCGAGATCCAGCGCATGTCCGAGTCGAGCGGGCGGAAGGGGCGCCCGCCCAAGATGAGTCCCGCGCCGGCGGCGTTGTCGGAAATAGTGTCGGTCACTTTGCGAGTGACCTTGGTGTCCGGATCCACTTGCTGGATGCGCGCGTCGATGATCTCAACCGCCGGCGTAACGTATTCTGTAGCGCTAAGAACATCGAAGATCGTGCAGCCCGGGCCCTGCAACGGCTTGCCGAGAACGAAGGCCAACTCGACTTCAACCCGCGGAACGATAAACCGATCGATGGGGATCTCGGAACCGTCCGCGTAGAACATGTTCTCGAGCAGCGCGCCATAGTCGGGCTCGTTGATGTTGGAGGAATACTGCATGGCCTTGGACGTCAGGCCAATCTTGTGGCCCCTAATAGGATGGCCGGCTTTGGTCTTGAGTGTCACCCAGGCCTTCTGCACGGCATAGGCGTCGTCGATGGTCATCTCCGGATATTGCAGCGAGAGTTGCCGGATCTGTGTGCGCGTGCTCTCAGACTGGTCCAGGCGGCGGGCCGCATCTAGAATGCTGCTTTCATCCAACATGAGATTCCTCCGGAGGGGCGACGATCGTGTTCTTCAAGCTTCCGATCGCTTCAATTTCGGTTACCACTTCGTCTCCGACTCGGACATCAGCGAGGCCCTGTGGCGTTCCTGTCAGGATCACGTCACCGGGTTCCAGCGTCATGAAGCTGCTGAGATACGCGATGAGCGCAGGGATGTCGAAGATCATATCGCGCGTCGAGCCTTCTTGGGTCACCTGGCCGTTGATCAAGGTGCGCAGGCGCAGATTCATCGGGTCGGACACGTCCGCGGCATCCACTAGCCAGGGGCCGATCGGCGTCGCGCTATCGCGGCTCTTCACCCGCAAGTTGGGACGGTAATAGTTCTCCAGGTAATCGCGAATGGCGTAATCGTTGGCGACCGTATATCCGGCGACATAGTGGTACGCGTCGCCGCGTTGGACATTGCGGGCCGTTCTGCCGATTACAACGGCCAGTTCGCATTCGTAATGCATGTAGTTGACGTCGGCGGGACGCACGGTCTGGCCGAGATGGCCGCAGAGTGTCTGTGGACCTTTCAGAAACACCAGCGGATCTTCCGGCGCCTTGAACGCAAGCTCCTTGGCATGATCGGCGTAGTTGAGACCGAGGGCGAAGATGGTTCCGCCTTCGAGGGGCGGCAGCCACACCACTTCGTCTTCGGCCACAATGCGCCCGCAAGGCAAGCGCAACCGCCCGCTTACTTCGACAGCGTCGTGGATTGCGCCGGCGTAGGCCACGCGGGCGTGCTTCATTCCGCAGCAACCTCACAACGAAGCGACGCGAAGCCGTCGACGTCAACCTGCACATGGTCGCCCGCTCGAGCCAAGGGAGCGTCGTGCGGCTCACCGGCCAGCAGGATATCTCCCCGCCGCAAGGTCAGGAACTCAGTGACATCCGCGAGCAGCGTCTCAATGGGCCGAACCAAGTCACGCGTGGACGCGGTGCAACGCAACTCTCCATTGATGTGGATGCGAACCTCGACTTGATTGGGATCGGGCAGCGCATTGCGCTCGGCCATGGCGAGGCTGATGGAACAGAACCGGTCGCGGCAGCGCTCACGAATGGCGGGCCGGTAGTAGGAGGCGTGGGGAATGCTGGCGTCGATCACAACCGTGTAACCGGCGACGTAATCCAGCGCGTCCTGTGCCTTGACGCCGCACGCCGTGCGCCCGATGACGATACCCAGCGTTCCTCCCATCTTGAGTGCTTCGACGCCGGCGGGGAGTGGAATCGCAGCGCCATGGGTGTTCCAAGTAGTGTGAGGGCGAATGTAGAGAATCGGCGCCTGAGGCGGCTTCTTGTAAGGATCCTGGTAAAGCTGGCCGTCCAAGGCTTCCAGAGACGCGCGGAAATTCAGAGCCACGCCATAGACTGCGTTGCCGCGTTCAAGCAGCATGGGCATCCGGCATCCGTCAGATCCCCATTTCCTGGAAAACTTCCCTGGCGATGCGAAAGCTGTCCACAGCCGCCGGCACTCCGCAGTAGATGGCGGCTTGGAGGAACAATTCCTTCAGCTCTTCCTTGCTGACGCCGTTGGCGATTGCGCCGCGTACGTGCGCGCGGATTTGATTGGGGCGGTTCAAACCGGTCAACATGGAAAGGGTCACGATGCTGCGCGTCTTGCGATCCAGGCCGGGTCTGGTCCAGATTTCTCCGAAGCAGTAGGAATTCACCAGCTCCTCGAGCGGACGGTTGAAATCGTCGGCGGCCGCCCAGGTCTTGTCGGCGAGGTCGGCGCCGAACATATCGCGGCGGATGCTCATGCCTTTGTCAAACATCTGCTTGTTCACGGCTGTCTCCTGTACGATTGCGTTGACCACAACGTCGCCCCAACATTATATCGGGGTTCGGTTTATCCCTAGTGCGATGCCAGTTGAGGTGCAACGAAGTCGTCCATCACAGCCTTGCGCAGCAGGTTCGGCGGCAACAGACCTTCGGAAAGAACGAAGTCGTGGAAGCGCTCGAGGTTAAATTTTGGACCGAGTGCTTGCTCGGCTGCCCTGCGAATTTCCATCAGGCGCGTAAAGCCGTCGAAGTAGGAAGGCGCTTGTCCAGGCATACGGAAAGTGAAGCGCTCCACTTCCTCGGTGGCGAATGCCGGTGAGCAAACCACATCGTTCTCCAAGACGTGCATCGCCTGATCGGGCGTTACCTGTCCTTCCTGCAGCTCTGGATCGAGGAACGCGCGCGCAGAGCGGAGCAGGCGGTAATCCATCGAAACCAGCTTCGCATCGTCGGGCATATAGGGCTGCATGAACCATTCCGAATACAGACCCCAGCCCTCGACGTTGGTGCTGTTGAAGGCGAACATGGCGCGCGCCAGCGAGACACCGCGCTCTACCATGGCGTCGAACTGCAGTTCGTGGCCCGGACGCGCCTCATGCGCGGTGAGTGTCCAGGAAGCTGCCGCGAAAGTGAAATCGTCGTACTTGAGAGTTTTGCCTCCCTGCCCCGTGGTTTCGAGCGGAAGCACGAACTGGCCGCGCTCGCCGCGATTGTTCATCAGAGGTGGCGGCTGCATGTGCGGGGCCGGCTGTTGGGCGGTTTCGGCGGCAGAAGCCAGGCGGATGATGGCAGGGCGGTCCGGGAGGGTGATCAGATGCTGGCGGCGCAGGATCTCCTCGATTTCTGCAAGCCGTTTCTCATAGTGCGGCAAGATTTGAACGCCGGGAATCTGGTCCTTCTTCAGCTCCCGGATTACGTCGCGATAGTCCGACGATGGCAGATGGCGTTCTTTGGCGATCCTGGACGCCAGGGTCTGCATCTGTCCCTGCAGTTCGGTGAAGCTCTGATGCGCCAGTCGCATCAGCTCGGCGGGCGTGTAATCGATGCCGAAATCCTCGAGCTGAATGGCGTACAGGTCGGCCGGCAACCGGAAATCGGAGCGGGCTTTAGGCAGCACTTCCTTTCGGACGAAGCTGTCGTAAGCAGTGAGCTGGTCCTTCAGCTTGGCGAAAGCGTCCTGATAACCGTGCATCTTATACTTTTCGAGCAGCAGGCCGATGCCGTTGAGATAGGCACTGGTGTTTTCGAGATTTTTTTCCACCTCGAGTTTAGACGGTCCGAGCAGGTCCGGCGTCTGCAGCTTTTCCCGAAAGCGCTGCTCGGCCATCGCGATCATCGGCTGGTAGCCCGGCTCCAGGCCGGTGTACTTACGGAGCCGCGTCACGGCCGCGGCGCGTCGCGATGGCGCAACCTGGTCGGCCAGCAGTGTCTGCATTCCGTAGAACACCGTGCCGGCGACGTCGCTATACGGCAGCAGACGGCGCTCGGAAGTCTCCGACGAGCGCACCATCCGATTCGCCGCCGCGATCAAGATCTCCAGATCCTGACGGACAAGCGGGTCCTTCTCTGCCGCAAGGCGCGTATCCAGCTCCTTACGCGCTGCCACTAAGTCGCGGCGCGATCGCTCCGGCAGATCGGAAGAGAGGACAGTGATCTGGTCGTCCAAGCCTTCAACGCCGCTTTCGCCTGCGCTCTCCGGCGAATACTTCGCAACCACGTTGATCAGTAGCTGTGCGTTCTGATTACTCTTCTGAACCCACTCCGGCACACCTTCAGCGTACAGGACCGCCGTCAGACCAACGAACATAACAAGCAAACGCATATGCTTTCAGGTTACAAGAAGTGTGATAGAGTCACCCGCATGCGCCGCACACTCCTCGTACGTGCGTCGGCCGCGACGCTGGCATTGGCGGGTGCCTGGATTACGTACACGCAAACTCAGCCATCGCCGCCCTTGGGTCTTCGAAAGCTCAATGACGACCTGTACGTATTTGGCGTGACTAAGGGCGTCGGCGCGGGAAACGTCGCTATTTACCTGACCGACGAAGGCGTGATTCTGGTAGACGACATGTTCGATCGAAATCACGACGAAATCATCTCTGCCGTCAAATCGCTCACCGACAAGCCCATCAAGTACGTGCTAAACAGCCATCAGCATGACGACCACGCGGGCGGCAACGCCAGGATGCTGGGGATTAACGCCGAAGTGATCTCGCATCGCAATGCGCGCGCAAGTATGGTCTTGCTCAAGCAGCCCGGCCTCGCACGGATCACGTTTTCCGGCCAAATGGAAGTCCACCTCGGCGGCAAGGAAGTGCAAGCTTTCCATTTCGGACGCGGTCACACGGGCGGCGACGCGGTTCTGTACTTTCCCGCGCATAGATTGATCCACACGGGCGACTTGTTTTTGACGTTCCCGACGCAGCCGTTCATCGACTATGCCAATGGTGGGAGCGCCCTGGAGTGGACCAAGACCCTGGATGAAATGCTCAAGCTGGACTTCGACGTAGCCATTCCCGGCCACGGGCCGGTGTCGGATCGCGCAGGCGTGCTGAAATGGCGCGCAAGTTTTGAAGCCATGCGCGAACGCATCCGCGGCATGGTGCATGCAGGCAAGAGCAAGGGAGAAATTTCAAAAGTGCTGGCCGGTGATTACCACTGGGCGGCCGGGGGCCTGGCCATCCAGCAGGTGGACGCGATGATCGCCGAGTTAAGACAATAGCTGCGCCGGCTATTCCGGCCAGACTTCGCGCGCCGTTTCGACGATCAGGCGCAGCTTTTGGAACTGCTGATCCATCGTGAGCGCGTTTCCCTCAAAGGTGGAAGAGAAGCCGCACTGCGGGCTGAGGCAGAGCTGATCGAGGGGCACGTACTTGGCAGCCTGGTCGATGCGCCGCTTCAGGTCGTCTTTCTTCTCCAGATCGCCCTTTTTCGTGGTGATCAAACCGAGAACGATCTTCTTGCCTTTGGGCACGAAACGCAGCGGCTCGAAGGTCCCTGAGCGCGCATCATCATACTCCAGGAAGTAGCCGTCCACCTTCAACTCGCCGAACAGCGCTTCAGCGACATGGTCGTAGCCACCTGAAGCCGCCCAGGACGAGCGGAAGTTTCCACGGCACAGATGCGTACAGATGGACATACCGGCGGGCTTGTCCGCCACGGCTTCGTTGATCACGTTAATGTGGCGGATGTGCGCGTGATCGCCGTCTTCGCCCAATTTATTGACGGTTTCCCGCTGCGCAGGATCGTTGAGGTACGCCAGGCTGATGTCGTCGAGCTGCAGATACGTGCAGCCGAGCTTGGCGAGTTCGGCGATTTCCTGCGCATACACCTGAGCCAGATCGTGCCAGAACTCGTCGATGTCCGGATAAATCGCAGGATCCAACCCCGCTCGACCGCTGCGGTAGTGCATCATGCTGGGCGAGGGGATGGTGAGCTTGGGTGTGGCCTTCGCCACGGACTTCAAAAACGCGAAGTCATCCCCGAAAATGCATTTGTCTAGATGGAGCTTGCTCTGGATCTGATGCGCGGATGGAGTGAATTCGATCACGCCTTGTTCGTTGCGGAACTGAACCGCCTTGCTCCCTTGTACTTTGGCGACACCGCCCACCTGATAGAGGAAATCCATGTGCCACGACGCGCGCCGGAACTCGCCGTCGGTGACGCCTTCTAGGCCAAGATCCTCCTGCTTTTTGACGACGTCACCAATCGCCGCGTCCTCGATGCGGCGCAGATCGGCCTTGCTGATGCGGCCTTGTTTTTCGTCTTCGCGCGCTCGCAGCAGTTCGGGCGGACGGAGAAGGCTGCCGACGTGGTCGGCGCGAAAGGGAGGAGCTTGCGTTTTTACCATCGACTCTAGATTACGCGATCGGCGGAAGCGCTGCGACCTTATGCGTCTTCCCAGATTTCGCGAGCAGTCTCCACCACGAGGCGCAGCTTTGCGAACTGCTCGTCGATGGTCAGCACATTACCCTCCACGGTGGACGAGAATCCGCACTGCGGGCTCAGACAGATTTGCTCGAGGGGGACATATTTCGCTGCTTCGTCGACTCGCCGCTTGAGAGCGTCTTTACTCTCCAAAGCCGCTCGC
This sequence comes from Bryobacteraceae bacterium, assembly GCA_035501155.1. Lineage (GTDB taxonomy): Bacteria > Acidobacteriota > Terriglobia > Bryobacterales > Bryobacteraceae > Palsa-89. Next base: position 49,197 of record DATJWO010000012.1, on the reverse strand, counting down.
TTGGAAGTCACAATGCCGAGCACCACTTTCTTACGGCCTCGCGGGAGGAACCGCAACGGCGCAAAAGTCCCGGACCGGGCGTCGTCGTACTCCAGAAAGTAACCGTCCACGTTCAGTTCGCCGAATAGAGCTTCGGCTACGTGATCGTACCCGCCCGAGGCGCTCCAGGCGGAGCGGAAATTACCCCGGCAAAGGTGCGTGCAAACGGTCATACCGGCCGGTTTGTGCGCCAACGCTTCGTTGAACACGCGGATAAAGGCCAGGTGAGCGTGTTCGCCGTCCAAGCCGAGACTGGTGAGTGTTGCACGGCGTGATGGATCGTTGAGAATGGCGAGAATTACGTCGTCGAGCTGCAGGTAGGTGCAGCCCACTTTGCCAAGGGCGTCGACCTCCTTTGCGTAGAGCCGCGCCACATCCGCATGGAAGGCGCCGACGTCGGGATAGACCCCGCTGTTCACGGCAGTTACCGGCGTGCTGTAAAGCAATACGCTAGGCGACGGAATCGTCAGCTTGGGCGTGGCGCGGGCGATCGAACGAAGGAATTGAAAGTCTTCGCCGAAGATGCAATGCTCCAGTTGCAGCTTGTTCTCCACCCGCGGCACCGGCTGCCGGTACTCAACGGCGCCCTGTTCGTTGATGAAATGGATGGTCATCAGTTCGTCACTTTGGCGAAGGCCGCCGATCTGGCTTATGAAATCCAGATGCCAGGAGTTGCGCCGGAACTCGCCGTCGGTGATGGATTGTAGACCTAGATCCTCCTGCCGGCGCACCACTTCGCGAATTGCGGTATCTTCCGCCCTCCGCAGCTGGGCCGCCGACATGCGGCCATGCTGATAATCGTCGCGAGCCTTCAGCAATTCGGGCGGACGCAGGAGACTACCGACGTGGTCGGCTCGAAAGGGGGCCGTCTTGGTTTCAACCATGGCATACAGCTTACGCGAACCAGCGTTATGACGCTTCGCCGCCCACCGGTTTGTTGCTAACATCGTCATCGGAGATGACTCACGAAATCGCATTCGAAATGGCGGCGTCCAGCATACGGTTCGGCGCCGGAGTGACACGGGAAGTAGGAATGGACTTGGCGGACCAGGGCGCCCGCAAGGTGCTAGTGATCACCGATCCGTTGCTGGCCAAAATGGCTCCGGTACAGGCCGTACTCGAAGCGCTGGACGATGCCGGCGTTGGACACGTGCTCTACGACCGCGTGCGCGTAGAACCTACGGATGAATCGTTCGCAGACGCGATCGCGTTCGCGCGCCAGGCACCCTACGACGCTTTTGTGGCGGTGGGCGGCGGTTCAACGATCGACACAGCCAAAGCGGTGAACCTTTACACCACTTATCCGCCCTCCGATTTTTTGGATTATGTGAATCCGCCCATTGGGAAGGGACTGCCGGTCCCAGGACCGCTGAAGCCGCTGTTTGCGATTCCTACCACGGCCGGCACCGGCAGCGAGACCACTGGCGTCAGCATTTTCGATCTGAGCCGGATGCACGCCAAGACGGGGATCGCGAGCCGGCGGCTGAAGCCGACCCTCGGTCTGTTGGATCCGGACAATACGCGCAGCATGCCGCCGCAGGTGGCGGCTTCGAGCGGCTTGGACATCCTGAGCCACGCTATCGAATCATATACAGCCATTCCCTACTCGGGCCGGCCCCGTCCAGAGCGACCGCTGTTACGGCCCGCATATCAAGGCTCGAACCCCATTAGCGACATTTGGTCACTGCAGGCATTACGAATGGTGGCCAAGTATATCGTTCGTGCCGTCGACGACCCCGCCGACGACGAAGCGCGCTCCAATATGTTGCTGGCGGCGTCTTACGCTGGGATGGGATTTGGAAATGCGGGCGTTCATCTCCCGCATGGCATGTCGTATCCCGTGTCCGGCATGGTGAAGAATTATCGGACGCCCGGATACGCGGTCGACCATCCACTTGTGCCGCACGGATTCTCCGTGATTCTGAACGCCCCAGCGGTATTCCGTTTCACGGCTTCCTCGTGCCCAGAACGCCATCTGGAGGCTGCGGAGGCGCTCGGCGTAGAGACCGCCCGATGCCGCAAAGAAGATGCTGGACGCATCCTGGCGGAGCGGATTACCTGGTTCATGCAGAAATTGAAGACGCCCAACGGTCTGAGCGAACTAGGCTACACCTCGTCCGATATCCCTAAGCTTGTTGAAGGAACTTTACCGCAACACCGCGTCACCAAACTCTCGCCGCGCCCGGCCGGCCCGGAAGAATTAAGCGCGCTGTTCGAAGACGCGATGGTTGCCTGGTAAGCCATCCGAAACATTGGCACGCCCGCGAGACTTGCTAAAATTGATCCTTACAACACGGGAGGAAACCACCAAGTGCGTTGGCCAATCATCATACTGTTCGCCGCATCCACTGCCTGGGCTCAAGCCGGAGGGAGCAATCCGCTGGTGGAAAGTTCGAAGGGTTTCTACACGATGGTCAAGCAGAACATTCTGCGGTCGGCCGAGAAGATGCCTGAAGACAAATACGCCTTCAAGCCTACTGACAGCGTTCGCACTTATGGGCAGTTGCTGGCGCACGTTGCCGATGGCCAGTACGAGTTCTGCGGAGCGGCCGTCGGTGATCACGAACAGAAGGACTTCGAGCAGAACGCGAAGACGAAGGCCGAAATCGCGAGCGCGCTGAAGACCGCGTTCGGCTATTGTGACGCCATCTACTCGAAGATGACCGATGCGAAGGCCATGGAATTGATGCCGGGCTTCGGCGGCCAGAAGATCACGCGCCTCAGCATGCTGGACTTCAACGTTGCGCACACCAACGAACACTACGGCAACCTGGTGACCTACATGCGGATCGAAGGCATCGTTCCGCCCAGCAGCTCCCGGAACGGAAAATAGCACCGCCTTGTGCAGCCGTAATCTATCGCCTTCCGGCCGTTACAATCGCTTTGTGCGCAAGGGCGTGCCCCTAACGGATCGTGGGATCAGTTCAGAGTGACATCGTGCCCGCCGCCTGGATGACAGAGCAGGCACGCGGCCTGTAGGCCGGCTGGATCGGCGCAGCTCAACTGGTAACGCTGTCCTTTCATCAGCCACTCCGGGTGCGTGATGGCATGCACGGCGCGGGCCGGGACGCCGGAATCCTTGGAGACCACCAACCTGGCGTCATAGCCCGCAGCGCGATACGAGACTTCCACAGCCGGATTCGCGCCCGGAATGATATGCGCGCCGAGCAACTGCACGGAAGCCGCGGGTTGCGCCGCGATTGCCAGGTCCAGTCCGCTGTTCACCTTTACCCAAGCCTCGATTTCGGCCGGGGATGTAGAACGAAGTTCCAGCGAAGTCCGGCTGCCCCGGAGACCGAGCACGGCCAGAACCAGTCCGGCAGCTGCCATTGCCCACATCAGCCGCATCGCCGGACGCTTTGACTTCCGTTGGCGGGGCAACTGAACGCGGTCCCACAACTCCGCCGGCGCGCTGACGCGGGCCAAGTCCCGCTCCAAGGCCGGCTCCAGCCAGTGACTATCCATGAAAGCCTCCACACACCTCGCGGAGATGCGACAAACGCCGCCCCAACACTTTGTGCGCCCGATTCAGACGCGAGGCCACGGTACCTGGCGAACAGCCCAGAACCTCCGCGATCTCGTCGTACGACAGTCCTTCGGTGTAGCGGAGGACCACCACGATGCGCTGCTCAGCCGGCAGCTTCTTCACCACTTCTTGTACCTGCTGATCCCGTTCGGAACGCATCAGCTTGTGCAGTGCGCTTTCGGCGGACGTGCAAACTGCGTCGAGCAGACCGTCCAGAAAAGGCGTCAGGCGGCGTCTGCGCCGCTGATGGTCCAGGCAACAATTCACCACCAGCCGGTACAGCCAAGAATCAAAGCTGGCTTCGCCGCGAAAGTCCGCTATACGCGAAAGCAGCTTCAGGAAGGTCTCCTGCGCGATGTCCATCGCCGTGGCTTGGTTTCCCGAATAGCGCAAGGCGATGGAATAGACACGGTCCTTATAGGTTTCGAACAGCAGCCGGAATGCATCCGCGTCGCCACGCTGGCAGGCCTCGATGACTTCCCGGTCGTGCGCGTCCAGCACCATGTTAACAACGCTTAGACGCTGGTCCACCGGCATTCCTTCCGTGTTTTTTCGCTCTGACGCCCTACTTCTGCTCCGCGGGTGTGATCTGGGACGGCAGGACCGGTTCGGCGTAACAGGAAACGACGCTTTGATTCCCGTCCCGATCCACCGCCTTCACTCCAATGACCACGTCGTCGATGGAAACATTCGGAAACGTGTAAGTATTGACGTTACCCACCCAGGTCTCCCGTTCCCACACCGGAGACGTGGTCGACCGCATCAGTACGGCGTAGCCTGCCAGATCGGGCTCCGGGTTCGGCATCCAATGCAGCACCGCGTCATATCCGGACTTTCCGCGCGACAGCAGCGGTACGTGGCCGCCCTTATTCGGTCCCGATTGCCAGGTCCAATTGAGAACCGGAGGCGAGGGAGCGAGCGCAAGGCTCGACAGCACGGCGGCATTCATGCGCACCGCGCGCGTCGCGTAAGGCACAGACGTGTTGGCGAACGTGTCCGTGGTCGAGTGCTGATTGTCGTAGTTCTCGGCCGCGCTGGTGAGACGCACTGCCGCGTAGCCTTGATTGACAAACGGTGTATGATCGCCCCCGCGGAGAAACCGGTCGCGGCGGAATACCATTTCAACCTGCATGGACGGCACATATCGTTCCGCGATCAACTTCGTGTAACGTCCCAGTTCCCGCGTCGCGCCGTCGTCGGGTCCGGCCGAGAATACACGCAGAACGTTCGTGATCCAGCGCCCGTTGCCGGACATGTCGCTGCCGATGATGTCGTTGTTGAGCACCGCCTCGATCCGCATCCCGTCTTTCTTGGCCTGTTTCGCGTACACCTGGCTACCGCTCAAGCCTATCTCTTCCCCGGCGAACGCGATGAACACGATGGATTTGTAGAACTGGTATTGACTCATGACGCGGGCGAGTTCCATCACGCCTGCCGTCCCACTTCCGTCGTCGGTGACACCGGGTGCGATGGGCTGATCGGCGGTGGCTTCAAAATCGAGCGGAGCCAGTTCCCGGTCCCGCGGAAGGATCTTCAAGAATCGCCGTTCTTCCGCTTCGTCGACGCCCTGCCGCACGGCTTCGGCGACCGTCTGGTCCTCCCCGGTATACTGCTTCCGGACTATAGCCAACGAATCGTAGTGCGCTGTGACCAAAACATAGCGGTCCTTCTCGGTCGTTCCCGGGAGGATGGCGACAATATTCGACAGATTTACGTCGCGAATAATCTGTCCGCGCCGGGCGCCTTTCTTTACGGTGAAGTCTTCATAGCTGACTTGGAGGCGCGGGCTGTAACTTTGCAGCTCGTCGTGAATCCAGCGCTTGGCCGCGCCAATGCCGTGCGTGGGGTCGTCCTGCGGCGACAAGACATAGCGAGTGCCGAACCCTTGCAGCTTGTGCAGCGTCGCGGCAATCCGATCCTCGGAGATCGCATCGACGATTTGCTTCACGGTCGGATTAATGCGCGCTTTCGGCTGCTGCCCGGAAAGCGAAAGAAGGAAAAGTGTTGCCAGCAAACAGATCGATCTTATCCGATTCATGCGAATGATCGATTGTAGCGCTGGCAAACGGCGCGGTGCAGGGCCGCGTTGATTCGACTAGCGGCCCTTCAAGGCGCAATCCCAGTGTTCGTCGGCCTTGCCGTCGACGAAGCGCCAGGTGTCAAACCAGGTAGTCGTGTACGGCTGGCCGCTCGCGTCTTTCCGCTCGGCTACGGTGCCCACGGTCACATAATCGCCTTCGGCTGTGACAAAAGTCACTTTGGCTCCCAGGTGTTCCGGAACGGGAGTTGGCTTCCGGGACGAGAAGAACGCGACCACGCCGGCGCGGCCCGACCGTGCGTTGGGGTTGTGCTGGATGTATCGCTCGGTCAGCCATTTGTCAGCTTCATTCCAGTGATTCGCTTCGAGCAGGTCCTTTTCGATGTGATATGCGGCCTGCTTGTTGCGATCGAGTTTCTTGTCTTTGCTGTGAAAAAGAGCTTCGACGTCAGGCGCGGCAACGACAGGGTCTTGTGCATGCATGGGTACCGATGCCAGCATCGCGGCAAACAGGGCGGCAAATGTAAGTTGGATTTTCATGCGTACCATGTTCTAGGAAGCGGCTAAGGGTTGTCAACGGGACCCGGGCGGCGGCTCACGCGCTCTTCGAGAAAGCGGCCTACTTGCGCGCGCACTGCTTCGCCGTCCCAACCCCGGCTATCTACCATGTCGGCCCATAGCTTTAATACCGGAATGGCGGCCTGCTCCAACGCGCGTTCAATAAAGAAACTCCCGGAGATCGACGGGCGTGTTCCCAGCGGTATGAGCAGCAATGCAGCGTCGATCCGGTGCCGTTTCGCTTGATCCACCATCCACTCATTCGCCCAAGGCGGGTTATGCAGTTGCTCGTTCATGCTGACGATCCGGCTCGCGAGCGCGCGCATCGGCGCGTCCAGCCCATAGCGGATATAGCCGTCCGGCCCGAACGCCAGGTACATCGACCATACGAACACCGCGCCATAATCCTCTTCAAAAGCTGTATAGAACGACGTATCGTGCCACAGCCCGGCGCCGATCCACATGAGACGCACACGCTCGCCGGCATAGGCCGCGACGCCCTGCTCCACGCGCGCCCGGACTTCATCCCGAAAGCGCCGCGCATGCTCCACCGCCCACACACTGCCCCGGTGCCACTGGGCAGTCATCACGTTTTGCACCTGTTCATTCATGCGAACCGGCGTTTTGGGCGCGCGGCAGATCAGCTCGCGCACTTCGTCGAAATACTCTTCCTGCCGGTTGACGCCCTCCATCAGGGCCTTCAGGCGCTCCCTATCGAACTTGCGGCCGGTGATCTTCTTCAAGACGCGCACCAGGTTTTCCAGATCTTGCTCCATCAGATCCAGCCGAATCGCTTCGAACAGTTCTTCCCATCGGTAGCGGCTCAGTTCCCACCATCGCGGCGGCAGCACGCGCGCCCCTGGATTTTCCAAAACAAACAGTGGCGCCTCAAATGCTTCCGCCCAATTCGAAAAGACGCGCTGGATGCAATCGCAAGTGAGCCGCGCGGCCAGCAGCGCCGGTTTCGGCAATCCGCCCCAAGGCGCGCGCTCCGGATCCGCTTCCAACGTCGAGGCAAGCCCCAGGCTGCAATAGCGGCAGAGTCCCTCGTGGTAGCCGCGCGCGTTCAGGCCGTCCAGGTAGTGCTCCGAAAGCCTCTTGGCCGCGATCAGAGCCGCCCACCATTGGTTGCTGACCACCGGCACGTCCATCACCTCGAACAATTCGAACGGCATGTCGGCTTGCACGATCGCATACGGCTGATGCTCGGCGAAGACGGTTTGACGCAAATGAGCGAACCAGGTTTTCTGATGTTCGGCCGCCGCACGCGTGCTCTCCAGTTGTTTTTCGTTAGCGGACGCCATCGCTTAGATCACGCCTTGCGCTTTCAGTTGCGCGATGCGTTCCGCGGAATACCCCAGCAGTTCGCCATAAACCTTCGCATTGTGCTCGCCCAGCTCCGGTGCGGGCTGATCGTAGCCCGCGCTCGCCCCGGAAAATCGAATGGGCAAGCCCATCCCATAGAGCTCCTCGACGGCGCCATACTTGGGATGTTCCAGCGGAACGGTTTCACCTCGTGCGATTACCCGCGGATCACGAACCGCGGCCTGTGGCTCGCGGACTTCAGCGGCCGGAACGCCACAGGCCTCGAGTCGCACAACCGCGTCGGCCTTTGCCAGCGGGGCCAGCCATCCGCCGATGAGCGCATCCAGCTCCCGGACGTTCTTGACGCGGAGGTCGCGCGTGTGGAACCGCGAATCATCGTTTAGCCCAGGGAGGCCCATGGCTTGGAACAGCCGCTGGGCGAAGTTGTCCGTGGGCGCACACACCGCGACGTACCCGTCCCGCGCGCGATAGATCCCGAAAGGCGCCAGACGCGGCATCGTCTGTCCGCTGCGCACTGGAATGCCGCACTCGATCAACGCCTCATAGTTCTCGCACGCAACCAGAGACGTCACCGAACCCAGCATCGAAATGTCGACATGCTGACCGGTCCCGCTCCGCTTAGCTTGATGCAGCGCCGCCAGCAGCCCGATGACGCCGAACAGAGCCGCCCCGAGGTCTGCCACCGGCACTCCGACGCGTATCGGCGGGTCGTCCGGCGCGCCGGAGGTGAACATGATGCCGCTGAGCGCTTGAATAATCGTGTCGACTGCCTTCCCCGCCCCCGGCTCTCCCTCACTTCCGAAGCCGTTGATCGAACAGTAAACAATTCGTGGGTTTACGGTTCGGCCAAACTCGTATCCGCAGCCTAACCGGTCCAGCGTTCCATAACTGAAGTTCTCGACGACCACGTCGGCCTTCCGCAGAAGATCAGCGAAGATGCCACGTGCCTCCGGACTCTTCAGATTCAGTGTCACGCCCAGCTTGTTGCGCAGCCGGTTGAGAACCGATAGCGAAACATCTTCCGGCGTCGCCTTCACCATCTTCACGCCGTCGGGACCGAGGTAGGGGGCATTGCTCCGCGAATGATCGCCGTGGATCGGGTTCTCGATCTTGATTACCCGCGCGCCGAGTCCCGCCAGTAGGAGCGTCGCAAACGGGCCCGCGAGGGCGAGCGTCAAATCCAAGACCGTGACATCTTCGAGCGGGCGAGGAAGAGCCTGTTGCGTCATCGGCTACCTCGCGCGCGGCTTAAACCGGCAACAAATGTCCCAATGCATCGCCGCGTTTCCCCGGACAGACTACGCGCGTCGTCCCGAATCAATAGATGCGGGATGCCTTGTTCCTCGAGCCAGCGCCGTTGCCGGGGATAATCCCAGCCCAGCACATCGTCTTCCAGAGGAAGGTAAAACACAACTCCATCAATATCGCGCAGCACGGCGGCTTGAAACCACCGGTCAGCCGTACCGTGCGGGAACGTTCGCGGACTGGGCGCGTCCAGATAGTACTTCTCGAAGATGGTGCGAACGGGGTCGCCGGCGGTTCGGATATCTCTGCCCACCGCGCGCGACGCCCACCAGTCGTCCTCCGCCGTTACCACCGCGCCCACGGCTTCCACGGCCTCGTGCAGCGCTGGATGATCCAGCGAAGCGCCCTTGATCAGGATGCGCGGACCTTGAAGAGGCGCGCGCCGGGAAAGTTGAGAGACAAGAGCTTCGGCTTCCGCTGAGTATTCGCTACGATCCATGAAATACCAGGCGCCAATCAAGCGCAGAGCCTCGGATCCGCCCAGCCTGGGGCTCTTACCTCTCCGCAATCGCAGCAGCCGCCTGACTGCGCTCCTCGCCGCGTTCGACTCAGTCACAGCCGACACCAAGTCCTCTCGCCTTGCCTCCCGCCCGATGATTCCCGCCAAATGAGCGAACAGACTCTTCGTTTCCTCCAATCCGTAGGCCCGGCTCTGCACCGAACGTGTCTGCAGCAGGTTGAATAGGTACGGCTGCGGCATGCTGCCGCCGTCGCCCTGCCGGATCACTTCGCTCAGATATAAGTACAGCTTGTGTTCCTGTTCCGACGTTCGCGGAATAACCAGCGTTTTGAGGAACGACCATTTGGCGCTCAACAGGCCTTCAAACAAGCTCCGCATGCGCCGCGTAAACACCGGCTCCATGTATGCGTCGGCGTGAGGCGTCTCCCGGGTGTGGGCCTGCAGCAAAACCGGAAAGAAGCCTGCGGCCCGCAGGAGCTCCCAGGGAACGGTGTTCGACGTGTAGCCCGCCACGAGAACACCGGCGCGGTGCTTTTCGAGGGCCGCCGCCAATGGATTCTCGTACGCATGCTTTAGCCTCGCGTACGCCGGGTTCGATTCCAGGCTCGTCATGCTGCGGTCGCTGCCACCGCATTGCTACTCCGGCGCCATGAGAGCGCTACTACGACGAGCGCCAGCGTCGACGCCGCCGTCAGGAAGACCCAGCCCGCTGAAAAACCGCCGGTCCAGTCCCGCAGCACACCCAACGCCTGCGGCCCGGCATACCCGAATACGCCGGACCCCAGGCTGACGATCCCCATTACGGGGCCGAGTTCGCGCGCCGGCAGCAGTTCCCCGGCGATGGCGTAAATCTGATTCGTCGCTGCCAGCCCAAGGGAAATGATCGCAACCGTCGCCAGCCGGAAGACGCGAAGCTCGCCGGTTGTCATCGCAAGGGTCGCGGGAATCATAACCGCAATCACACCAGTCAGCACGCTCCAGCGGTTGAATCGGTCCCCCAGATAGCCCACCAGGAGGTTGAGAAAGATCGCAGCGATGTAGGCCGCGCTGATCACGTAGGCCGCGCTCATGGCATCCTGCCGAAAGACAGTTTTCAGGGCGGACGGGACGAAGAACGTAGAGCTGAATCCGCCCACGTTGGCCAGACCCAATGCCGCGAGGCCCCAAACAACCGGATTCTTCCAGGCCGATCGCGCGGTACCATGCTCCGGCCGCGCACGTTCTACCTGCGGATCAACTGCCGCATGGCTTGGCCGGCGGTACAACGCCCAGAACACCACGGCGCCTAATAGGGCCATCCCCGCGTAGGCCATCATTCCGTGCCGCCAGCCGAATGTTTCGCCGATCGCGCTGCCAAACGGCGCGCCAATCACCGACGCCAGCGACGACATCGCACCCAGCACGCCCATCGTAATGCTCTTGAGCGATGCCGGTGAAGTCACCGCCGCGGCCATCATCACGGTGACAAATGCCAACCGGTACCCGATCAGCCAGACGATGCGGGCACTCAGTCCGGCCGCGAACCCCGGCGCTTGGCTCAGGAAGAAAAGGCCCGCTACCGCCAGTAACAGCCCGCCGGTGAGGATGCGTTTTTCGCCAAAATGCCGCGCCAGCACGCCCGCCGGCAGGCTCACCACAATGGCCACCAGGCCGTACAAACCCGTGAACAGGCCTAGTTGCGAATAGTTGATGCCGAAGTCCTTCTGAATAGCGGGCAGCAGCGGCGCAAAGCCCAGGCTCGACATTTGCAGCGTCATCATCCCGAAAACGGTTGCGCAGAAAGGGATCATCCAGCCACGGGAAGTAGCTCTGCTCGCTTGCACAACAGGAGAAGTTTTGGTGTCCATCCGGCTCCATACATGATATGCCGGGATCGTCAGCATCCGCCCGGCGCGCTATACTCGGGGCGTGGTTGCCCGGGTGCTTCCGCTGGCTCTCGCCCTCGCGCCGTTTCTCGCGGCTCAAAATGCGCCGCCGCGCTCGAAGCCTTCCGATTATCCGGCCCACACGCAATTTCCCGGATTTGAAATCGGCGCGGAATACCTGGTTCACAACATCCCCTTGGAAAAGGGCGAGTATTGGGCCCGGGACTACCTCGTCGTTGAAGTGATTCTTGCGCCCGGTGCGCGGGAGCACGTCAACATTTCGAGCGGCCAGTTCATGTTGCGGATCAACGGCAAGAAATCGCTCGTCTACGCGGACTCCCCCGGCGCCGTTGCAGCGTCGATCCAGTATCCGGATTGGCAATCGCACCCTACGTTAACGGCGGGGGCCGGGATCGGCGATGCAGGTGTGGTCATAGGCGCGCCGCCCGTGGTTGGCCGCTTCCCCGGCGATCCGACCGGTGCCCCGCCCAGGCCGATGCCGCAAGATCCGAACGGAGAGAGTCCCTACGGCATTACGCCGGATCATGGCTTGCCGATCGATCAAGCGGTCACAAACGCTGCGTTGCCGGAAGGGCGCATCGAAAAACCCGTTAAAGGCTGCCTGTTCTTCCCTTATACGAAGAAGTTGAAATCGATCAAGGCATTGGACCTGGTGTACGACCCCGGCTCCGGCGCCACCGCTTCGCTGCTACTGATGAAGTAGACTTCACGAATTTCTCCGACACTCTGCCGCCCGAATGGTGTTCTCACTAGAGACTGGAATCGGGAGGTTCATCAATGAGATCCTCATGTGCTCTCCTGCTGGCGGCAATGGTCTACACCACGCCTGTCTTCGGCCAAACGCTGGCTCAGGCGGTGTCCGCACGCGCCGCCGCCAGTTTCCTCGATCAAGCCACCTGGGGACCCATGCCCGCCTCCATCGCCGAACTGCAGAAAGCCGGGTTTAGCAATTGGTTGATCACGCAGTTCGCGATGAACACATCCAACCTCCCCAATCAGCCGATTCTCGATTCCACCGGCAAGCCGAACCGGGATCTTCACCCTGTGCAAGCGGCGTTTTTCCGAAATGCCGTTAACCAGCCCGATCAATTGCGGCAGCGAGTCGCGTTCGCCTTGAGTCAGATTTGGGTGGTTTCCTTTGAGGGCGTGCCCGACGCCTACGCGTTTCCGCCATATTGGCGCATCTTTCGCGACAACGCCTTCGGCAACTACCGCGATTTGATCAAGGCCGTTACACTCAATCCAGCCATGGGCCGTTTTCTCAATATGGCCAATAACAACAAGGCAGACCCCGCCAAGAACACTTCGGCAAATGAAAACTACGCGCGCGAGCTGATGCAGTTGTTCACGCTCGGGCTGACCCAACTCAATCCGGACGGTACGCCGGCACTGGATCAGAACAAGAATCCCGTTCCCACATTCGACCAAACGGCAGTGGTGAACATGGCCAAGGTCCTGACTGGTTGGACCTATCCGACCGCGCCGGGCGCAGAGGCACACATCAACAATCCGCCGTACTTCTACGGCCAGTTGATTCCCGTCGAATCAGAACACGACACTACGGCGAAAACGATCTTCGGCGGCGTGACGCTACCGGCCGGCCAAACCGCTGAACAGGATCTGAATTCTCTCCTGGATGCTCTGATCGCGCAGCCGACCATGGCCCCATTTGTCAGTGAGCAGCTGATTCAACACCTGGTCACCAGCAATCCCAGCCCGCAATACATTCAGCGCGTATCCAGCGTCTTCTCAAACGATGGCAACGGCGTCAGCGGCAACCTGCGCGCCGTCGTCACCGCGATTCTCACGGATCCGGAAGCCCGCGCCGCGGACGACCCGAACGCGGCCGTGAATCCGAACTTCGGTCACCTCCGCGAGCCGATTCTATTCGTGACCAATCTGCTGCGTGGCCTTAGCGCCACGATCACTTCCTCGAATACCATCTTCTACGACACATCACTACTGAGCGAAAATCTGTTCGTCGCCCCGAGCGTGTTCAGTTATTTCTCTCCCCAATACCGCACTGAAAAGGGGCTTCTCGGGCCGGAATTTCAGATCTATTCGACCCAAACGGCGGCCGAGCGCGCCGACATCGTCAACGCGATCCTGTACGGCAAGATCGATCAAAGCACAACAGTCAATCTGACGCCGTTCGTCCAACTCGCTGGAAACACCCCGGCCCTGCTCAGCTACATTGCTTCCGTCTTCCTGCATGGCTCAATGTCCAGCGCCTTGCAACAGGCCGTCAGCAACGCGGTCAACGCAGCCGCAACCCCGCTCGGCAAAGCACAAGCAGCGCTGTACGTCGTTTTGACTTCGGGCGAGTACCAAATCATTCAATAGGAGAACCTCGATGCTCTCAAGACGCGGCTTCATTCGCATCGGCGCGGCTTCGGTTGGAACGCTCGCCCTGCGCCCGTTTGGCCTGCTGCCGGCGTTGGCGCAAAGCGCCCCGGACTACCGCGCGCTGGTATGCGTGTTCCTTTACGGCGGCAACGACTCCAACAACACGATCATTCCGATGGATGACACCAGTTACCAGGCCTATCGGTCCCTTCGGGGAAGCCTGGCGCTTTCAGGGAGCGATTTGACGCCCACCGTCTACAGCGTCGCGAACGTGCCGTTCACGTTTCACGCGAAGCTCGCCGAAGTCGCGAGCCTGTTTTCGAGCAAAGAATTGGCTGTCGTCGCCAACGTCGGTTCGCTCGTTCAGCCGCTCACGCGATCGCAGTATCAGAGCCAACAGACGCCGGTCCCGCTCAATCTCTTCTCCCACGCCGATCAACAATTGCAATGGCAGACTTCAGTCGCCCAGGGCCACAGCTCCACCGGCTGGGCGGGCCGCGCGGCGGATTACATCGCGTCGCAGAACATCAACTCCGCGAAGTTTCCCGTGTTCGTGTCGCTGGCGGGCAACTCTCTGGAAGGCTCCGGCCTCCAAACGCAGCCAGTCGCAATTGCGCCGGGCAAATCCCTGACCCTTAAAGGATTCAATGCCTCGGCCGTGTCGCAAGCGCGCTGGAACGCTCTCAATAGCCTGTTGACTACCGATACCGGCGTCGCCCTCGTCCAGGCTGCCAACGACACCATGACGAACAGTATCGCCGACGCTTCCGCTTTAGAAGCCGCGCTGGCCAAGACCACCGCGCTTAAGACGCAGTTCCCTTCCACCGGCCTGGGCGCGCAGCTTCAGCAGGTGGCGCAAATCATCCAAGTACATTCCGATCTTGGCATGAGCCGCCAAATCTTCTTCTGCTCGCTGGGCGGCTTCGACACGCACGCCGGCGAACTGGAGACGCACAACAACCTGTATCCGCAGTTGAGCCAGGCGCTGGCAGCCTTCTACGACGCGACTCAGGAGCTCGGCCTCGCCCAAAACGTGACCACTTTTACCGAGTCCGATTTCAGCCGCACTTTTCAGCCAACCACCGCGGATGGCAGCGATCACGCTTGGGGCAGCCACCATCTTGTACTCGGAGGAGCAGTGCAAGGCGGGCAGATTTACGGCCAATTCCCAACCTTCGAACTGGGCGGAGCGAACGACGCCGACGTCCGTGGCCGCTGGATTCCAACAACGTCCGTCGATCAATACGGCGCGACGCTCTGCTCGTGGTTCGGAGTTCCCGGCAGCGCCCTCAGTACCGTCTTTCCGAATCTGGCCAATTTCACGACGTCCAAGCTGGGATTCCTCGGCTGATTCACTTCACCGTGATTGTCACGGACGCGATGGTGTTCTCCCATGCGAGTTCCAACTTGGCTTTGTTGCCGCCCAGGCTCGACAGCGTCATCCTGTACTTCTCGATCGGCGCAGGCGGCTTGCTCATGTCCATTTTGACGCGGCCCAAGTCGTGGCTCTGATCGTAATCCAATCCCCACTCGCCGGTCGCCTTGCTCACGACCAGTTGCCACTGCTTCGGATCGAGATAGACAAACAGCGTGTAATCGCCCTTCGGAACGGCCAGGCCGTTGATATCCAGGTTGGCGTCGGTGTGAAACGCGGTTGCCGAGTTGGCCCCCGCGCGCCAGACGCGGCCGTACGGCTCCAGGCCGCCGAAGATCTTGCGTCCGCGCATGGATGGCGCCGAGTAGTCAATCTTCAGAGCCTTGCCGTTGATTTTGACCGACGTTTCTGCAGCCGGGCTGGGCTGCGCGTACAACCAGGCTGTCAACAGGAGAGCCGCAGTTGCCCCGAGCGCAAGATGAGTCCTCAACAGAACACCTCCCACTTGTGAAGCATATCAAGCGCTACGCCGCCGCGAGAGCATCAAGGCCGCAATGAGGCCGCACGCCGCCGCGAACGACAGCCAAACTGCCGGTACAGCGCGATTGCCGGTCACATGAATGAGGTATGTGCAAATAGCGGGCGTGAATCCGCCGAAGACCGCGGTCGCCAGGCTGTACGCCACCGAGAAGCCGGAGACGCGCATCTCAACCGGCATGATTTCCGTCAGATAGACCGCCATCGCGCCGTTGTACGTTGCATAGAACAGCGAAAACCACAGCTCCACGATCAGCAGTCGCGTAAACGACGGCGCGCTGACCAGCCAGGAGAGCGCCGGATAAGCCGTCAGCAGCGCCACAACTGTGCACCCGATGAGGATCGGCCGCCGGCCGATGCGGTCCGACAGTCCACCCGAAAGCGGGAGCACGATGAAATTACAAGCTCCCACGCACAACGTCACCACCAGGCTTCCCGTGGCCGCGAGATGCAGGACCGAACTCCCGTAAGTCGGCGTGTAAACCGTGACCAGATAAAAGCACACGGTCGTCATGGTGGACATCATCATGCCGAGCAACACCAGC
The DNA here is from genome assembly GCA_035501155.1 of Bryobacteraceae bacterium. Lineage (GTDB taxonomy): Bacteria > Acidobacteriota > Terriglobia > Bryobacterales > Bryobacteraceae > Palsa-89. Next base: position 33,256 of record DATJWO010000012.1, on the reverse strand, counting down.
CGCCAGTTTGCCGCCACCATCTTCGCGACGTCCGATGCGCGCGGCGGCCGCGGCCGCGAACGGAAGTCTTCCGTTTCTTCGAGCGATCGCCTCATCAACAACAGGAATGGAATTAGCAGGCAGCCCACCAGCAGCGGCACCCGCCAGCCCCACCGCAGCATCTGGCCGGAGCTGAGTGTGGACGACAGTGCAATTCCGAGCAACGCAGCAAGCATCACAGCCGCCTGCTGGCTCGCCGACTGCCATGCGACATAGAACCCCTTGCGCCCCGGTGTCGCGATCTCGGACAAATAAACCGAGACGCCGCCTAATTCCATGCCTGCCGAGAAACCTTGCACCAGGCGGCCGGCCAGCACCAGCAGCGGCGCGGCGATACCCAGCACCGCATATCCCGGCAGGCACGCAATCGACAAAGTTCCGAAGGCCATTAGCGCCAGCGTCAGCAGCAGACCGGCACGCCGCCCGCGATGATCGATGTAGGCGCCAAGCACGATCGCGCCCAACGGCCGCATCAGGAATCCGGCGCCGAAGGTGGTTAGCGCCAACATCAGCGAACTGAATCCGCTACCTGTAGGAAAAAACGTTGCAGCGATGGCCGCAGCGTAGTAGCCGAAGATCTGAAAGTCGTACATCTCCAGCGCGTTGCCCGCCGCGACGCGCACCACGGGCATCAGCTTCGACTGCCGCGCTCGCGCCGTTTGCGTGGCTGCTGGATTCACTCGTCCAAGCATACCTTCGAACACCTGACCTGTGGCGATACTCTAGTGAAGATCCGCAACAGGAAAGGAATCATGGACCAACGGTTAAACGGAAAGACCGCGATTGTGACCGGCGCCAGCCGCGGCATCGGGCGCGCCATCGCTCAGAGGCTTGCCGGTGAAGGCGCACAAGTGGTTTTGTGCGCGCGTGACGCCAACTTATTGCAACAAGCCGTCCGCGAAATCGAAGACGCGGGGTGGCGTGCAGCAGCCTTTCCCGCCGACCTGCGCGAAACAGAGTCGCCGGCGAATCTGGCCGATTTCGCGATCAGAACCTATGGTCAGATCGATATTGTCGTCAACAATGCCGGCGCCACCAAACGCGGGGAGTTCTTCGACCTCACCGACGCCGATTGGGCTGACGGCTTCGCTTTGAAATTCTTCGGGGCAATGCGGCTCACCCGCTCCGCCTGGCCGCATCTGAAGGCCCGAGCCGGTTCGCTGCTGAACATCTCCGGCGTCGGCGGGCGCATGCCTGGAGCTCTATTCACCATCGGCGGCTCGGTCAACGCGGCTTTGCTGTCTTTTACGAAAGCCATGGCCGAAGTCGGCATCCGCGACGGCGTTCAGGTGAATTGCGTCAACCCCGGCAGCATCCGCACGGACCGTTTTCGCCGCATCCTCGAGAACACCGCCGCGCAACAAGGCGTTGACGTCGCTACTGCCGAACGCAAAATCATCGAGAACGCCCGCACCACTCGCATCGGCGAACCGGACGACATCGCCGCGCTAGTTGCCTTCATCGTCAGCCCGGAAGGCCGTTTCTTGCAGGGCTCGCTGATCGACATGGACGGCGGCGCGACGAAAGTGATTTAGCGCCGGCTATTTCTTGGCTGTCAGGCTCTTGTACGCCGCTTCCACGAACTTGTCAGCCGTCCAGAATCCGCCCGGCGTGTTATAGCGCGGATCGTAGTCGTGCGTCGGGTGCGCCGCCTTCACCTGATCCAGTGTCATGCCTTTCTTGATCATGGCCTGAATGCGGTCGCGCACAATGGTTACCATGTCGCGATACTCCAGAACATCGAACTCGTCGCAGATGCGTCCGTGCCCCGGAATGATGTACGTCCCGCCTTCCTCGTGATGCGCCGGAATCGCCAGGTCCAGAATGTGATTCAATCCGTCGATCTCGCCTTCGAGACCGCCCCCGCGTTCCAGATCGATCACCGGATAGCCGTTGGTCACAAAAATATCTCCAGCGCTGATCACATCGGACCGGCGGAAGAACACGATGCTGTCGCCATCCGTGTGCGCGGCGGGCGGATGAAATAGCTGGATCGCCTCGCCGTTGAAGAAGAGTTCTTTCTCTGTTCCGAGATACGTGTCGGTAGGCCAAGCATCCTCCGGCAGCGCTTTCTGGCCGTTGCCAGGCGAACTCATGCGATCGAAGACGTTCTGGTGCGCGATAATCTGCACGCTGTACGCCGCCGTTTCGCCCGGCGTGTTCACCAAAGTCACTTCCCGAGCCGAACCGCCTCCGGCCTTGGCCAGTCGCTCATTGCCGCCGATATGATCGCCGTGCACGTGCGTGTTGATGATGTACCGGATCGGCTTGTTCGAAAGTGTCCGGATCGCCGCCAGCATCTTGTCCGCTAGCGGCGCGAATTGGGTATCCACCACCAGCACGCCCGAATCGCCTACCTGCAGCGTGGTGTTGCCGCCCGCGCCCACCAGTAAATACACATTGCCCTGCACGTGCAGGATGTGCATCTGGACGTTGTCGAAATTCTGATTCTGCGGCCGCGCCGCCTCGCTCGCTTGCGGCTGAACGGCCTGCTCAACATCCACAGGCGCCGTTCCCATCACCGAACGATATTCCGGATACATGGTCTCCGGCCCGCCCAGCACTGCGTTATGTGGAAGATGGTTCTTGTCGGCGAATTCGTACAGGAACGGGTTCGCGCCCGGCAGATAGTTGGGCACTTCGCCCTTGGGCCGGGTGGTTATCTCTTCCACGGCTTCGCAAGGCCACAGCCAGCCGCCCTTTTCTTCCTTGTCCAATATGAAGTCATCCGTGTGGATGAACGGCTGAGCCAAATACACAGGATCGTAGATGAGCGTGACGTGCGTCAGATGATCGCCGTGGCGCAGGAAATGCTCCGTCATCGTCGCCTCGTCGCTTTCCGGCACTCCGTTGCGCTTAAGCCAACCCTGCTTGATGTGCGTCGTGTAAACCGTCAGCACGTCGCCTTCCCATTTGCCGGTGGAAAATCCCATGAACGTGTGCGGGGCGTAACTCGGCGGGTGCGGACGCCCATCCATCCAGATGGTTCGCGTCTGTTCATAAGTGCTGATATAGTTCTTGATGGCGATCACCTCCTGCGTTTCTGGGTTCTTCTCTTCCCAGATCCGCAGGTGCAGCGGGCCGTGATAGATGTACGGCGAGATGTGCACGCGGCACTGATGCTCTTTGAGTGTCAAGCGCGATGCGTCCCAGCTCTCGGCAAACAGCCGTGCCGAATCGTTGATCGGAAGGCCCGAATAATCGCCCAAGTCCGGGCCGGGAATGCGTTCGAGATAGTCCTCGAAATGAACCGGGCTCCAATCGCCGGACAGTATTGTCTGCCCCCAGGCGGGAGCGCAGCTAAAGATCCCTAGAAGCAGGCCGACCCAGCCTGCAGCACCAAAGCGTTTGGTTGTATACATAGCGACTCCTCGGAGAATACACCAATCGGCGATGGCTTGCTCGTGGCAATTCGAGGTGATAGCCTCATTGACTGATATGTCCAGCCCATCCCGCCGTAACGTGCTCGCAGGCCTTGCTGGTTCTGGTTTGCTGACCGGATTGAGCCAAGCAGAGCCTTCCGCCGCCATCTGGAGCCACGAATACTGGGCCAAGAAAGGCGAGGTCTCGCTGTACATGTTCCGTAAGCGCGCCGGTGCTCCTCAGCCCGGACAGGCGCCGCTGCCCGTATTGTTCCTTGTCCACGGCTCCTCAATCTCCTCGCGCAACAGCTTCGACCTCACCGTCCCCGGCCACGGCGAATACTCGGTCATGAATACGTTCGCGCAGTATGGCTTCGACGTCTGGACAATGGACCACGAAAACTACGGCCGCTCCAGCCGCACCTCGGGTAACTCGGATATCGCCAGCGGCGTCGAAGATCTGAAGGCCGGCGTCGAAGTGGTGGTCCGCGCGACGGGCCGCGAAAAGATGCACATGTTCGGCGAATCTTCCGGCGGTCTGCGCGCGGGCGCCTACGCGATGGCCAAACCCGAGCGCATCGATCGCCTGGTTCTCTCGGCTTTCACTTACAAAGGCGAAGGCTCGCCCACCCTGGCGCAGCGCGCCAAGCAGCTCGACTACTACCGCACGCACAACACGCGGCTCCGCGACCGAGCCATGATCAAGAGCATTTTCACGCGCGACAAGCCGGGCACGTCCGATCCCGCGCTCGGCGACTATCTGGCCGACCAGGAACTGAAGTTCGGCGATCAGGTGCCCACGGGAACTTACCTGGACATGACTGCCAACCTGCCCGTCGTCGACCCCAAGAAGGTCCTCGCGCCAGTCCAACTCATCCGCGGCGAATACGACGGCATCGCAACCGTCGACGATCTGGTGGATTTCTATCGCCAGTTGCCCAGCGGTGACCGCCAGTTCGTCATTCTGCCCGGTATGGCACACTCGGTGGTCTCGGGTCTCAACCGCCAGCTCTTCTGGCACGCCATGCGGAGCTTTCTCACCACGCCGGCGCCTACGTTGCCCTCCGCCTAGTCCGGCGCGTTCACCGCGGCGGCAGCGTCGATTTGCGATCCGCCGGCAAGTGCTGGTCCGCCGCGGTCAGCATGATCGCCGCCATCGCGTAATCGCCCATCACGGTCGCCATTTCCACCGTGCCCTGCCGGCCGAACAGATCCACTGCCTTGGCGAACAACGCCGAATCCAGCTTGTGCTCGCGAAACAACTGCCGGCCGAAGCGGATGATCAGCGTGTCCTTGTCCGAAAGTCCCGTCTCGTCCTTGCCGTACTTCACCACGTCGATGATGGACTGGTCCACCCCGGCGTTCCGCGCCGCCGCTTCGTGCCCGGTCCATTCGTATGCCTGGTCAAACTCGCGCGCCGCGACGAGAATCGCCAATTCTGTATCTCGCCTGCTCAAAACACCGTGAAATCTCAGGTACTGGTTGAGCATCTGGATCGACTCCGCCACCTTCGGGCTGTAAATGGAGACCGCCGCCGGCCCCGTGGGTGGGAAGGTCTTGTTCGGCCCGGCGATATAGTCATAAATCCGCTGGCCATCTGCGTCCAGGTCGGTTCGTTTTACCTCGGGCAACCGGGATAGCGAGTCCGGATGAATGTCCGCCGGCAGAGCACTCGCGCGCGGAGTTGCGTCTTTGCCGGCATCCGGGGCCTGACCGGCCGCCGTAGCAGCCAAACAAACCGCAAAAACGAAGCCACCTAGTTGTTGCATACATTGCCTCCCGTTAGACTGTAACCTTTCCGTCCACTATATACGCCGACACCAGGGTAGAATATCAAGTTCCTTCGGGCAGAAGAAAACACCCGGCGCCGGGTCCCGAGTTTTTGAATTACAATGATACAGAAGCAAGCGTTCCGTTGATAGGCGCACCTCGTCGCGACACGCTTGCATGCAGGACTGGCGACTTTTAGGAGAGTGTAATGGGCAATGTCTGCCGAGCCAGGGCTTTGGGCTCGCTTCTGTATGCAGCGGCTCTGGTGGCCGCGCTCGCTTTGGTTCCGCCCGCATTTGCTCAGGGCGTGATTGGACAGTTCGTTCCCGACGTCGGGCTTGACCTGTCGGGCAATTGGAGCCCCCTGCTTCACGAAGACTTTCTCGAACGCATCCCCGGTCCCGAACTGGTCAACTACTCCGGTCTTCCCATCAGCGATGGTTCGCGCCTTTGGGCTGAAAGTTGGGATTCCTCCCGCCTCACCATGCCCGAACATCAGTGCCAGGTACACGTGGCTCCCTACATCTACCGCGGCCCGCTCCAGATGCGTTTTTGGAACGAGAAGGACCCTCAGTCGCAAAAGATCATCGCCATCAAGAACTACATCAGCACCTACGAGCAGACGCGCACCATCTGGATGGATGGCCGCCCGCATCCGCCGGCCTACGCCGCACACACCTGGATGGGTTTCTCCACTGGCAAATGGGAAGGCAATATCCTAACCGTCTATACAACCCACATCAAGCAAGGCTGGGTGCGTCGCGATGGGTTGCCGGAAAGCGATCAGGCCACACTGGTGGAACACTTCATCCGCCACGGCAACCACCTGACCCACGTCAGCATTGTGACAGATCCGGTGTATTTGACCGAACCGCTCATCAAAACCCAGGATTTCCTTCTTAACGTTCAGGCTGGCGGAAACTGGCTCTATCCTTGCGAAGAAGTTGAAGAAGTTGAGGGCCGGCCGAAGGGCGCCGTACCGAATTACCTGCCCGGCCACAACCCTTTCCTGCATGAGTACGCTGACATGTACCACCTGCCGCTGCCAGCCGCGTTGGGCGGCGCCGACACGATGTACCCCGAGTACATGAAGGTCCTGAAGGACCCGCCCGCAGAGCCCACGGACCCGTTCGCAAAGGCGGAGGTCACACCGCACGCCATCAAGAACGAAGCGCCAAATCCGGTTCCCAACGACGGCCAGGTTCACGTACTCCATGTGCAAGGCAACGTCTATATGCTCGTCGGCGCCGGTGGTAACATCACCCTGCAAGTCGGCGACATGGGCGTCCTGATGGTGGACACCGGCTTGGCGGATATGGCCGACAAGGTCATCGCGGCCATCGAAAAGTTGTCGCCGCACAAGCCGCTCCAATACATCATCAACACCCACGTGCATCCGGACCACACGGGCGGCAACATTAAGCTGCACGATTTCGGCGTCACCATCACGGGCGCGAACGTCACCGGCGACATCGCCGATGCCTCCAAGGGCGCAGCCATCATCGCGCACCAGAACGTTCTGGACCGCATGAGCGCCCCCACTGGCGAAAAGTCTCCCTTCCCGGCCGACGCCTGGCCCACCGACACGTTCCTCGGAGACCGCAAGGTGATGTTCTTCAATGACGAGCCGGTTCAAATCCTGCACTACAAAGCGGCGCATACCGATGGCGACAGCATCGTCTTTTTCCGCCACTCAGATGTGATCAGTACCGGCGACATTTTCGTGACTACGGGCTATCCCTTCATCGATCTGCAGCGCGGCGGCAGCATTCAGGGCGAGATCGATGCCTTGAATCACCTCCTGGATCTTGCCATCCCCAAACACGATGAGGAAGGCGGAACGTACATTATTCCCGGCCATGGCCGCCTCTGCGACCGCTGGGAGTTGATAGAATATCGCGACATGGTGACCATCATCCGGGACCGTATCCAGGCAATGATCAAAAAGGGCATGACGCTCGACCAAATCAAGGCCAGCCGTCCTACGATGGACTATGATGCTCGTTACGGCCATGACACCGGCTTCGGCACCACCGACCAATTCGTCGAGGCCGTATACAAGAGCTTGAGTGAGAAACACTAGGCGCATATAATACGTAGCGCCGTACTATGATTGAGGTAAACCTGGAAGGAACTCTATGAAACACAAACTGTTGCTTTTGTTGATCGCGGCGGGGACCGCTCTGAGCGTGCCGACGTTTGCTCACCACTCGTTCGCGGCCACTTATTTCGAGGATAAAACCATCACCATTCAAGGCAAGCTGGTTCAGTTCCTCTATCGCAATCCGCACTCTTTCGTTCACGTCGAGGCGCCGGATGATAAGGGTACGATGCAGACCTGGGCGGTGGAATGGGGCGCCGGCGGCCAGTTGAGCCGTGAGGGTGTCACGCGTGAATCGCTGAAGCCCGGCGACGTCGTCGTCATTACCGGCAATCCCGGCCGCAACCCCGACGACCATCGCATCCGCATGCAGAGCATTACCCGGCCGTCCGACGGCTGGAACTGGAAGGGCGTAGTCCGCTAGCACGGGCTCACAAGGTGGCGCCGTCGCGGAGCCGCGGCGCCCGATCTTTCTCTAATGGAGCGTGACAGTGCGTAACCTTCGCCCATGCCGGCGCGCGGGATTCTCTCTTGTGCTCGCGGCCCTGGTGGCCGTGCCGGCGCTGGCTCAAGTCGACTTCACGGGTGAGTGGTCACCTCTGTATCACGAGGACGGGCCGGAACGGCTTCCCGGCCCCGAGCTTGGCGATTACACCGAACTGCCCATCAATAGCGCCGCCCGCATGGCTGGCGACACCTACGACGCCGACCGCATCTCCGTGGTGACCGAATACCAGTGCCGTCCGCACGGCGCCGATTATTCGATGCGCGGGCTGGGCAACCTGCGAATCTGGCGCGAAATCGATCAGACTTCGCAGAAGCTCGTCGCCTTCCACACGCACATGCTGGCCTGGGATAGCGAGCGCACCATCTGGATGGATGGCCGCCCGCATCCGCCCGATTATGCCGAGCACACCTGGCAAGGCTTCTCCACCGGCGAATGGGACGGCAACATGCTCACTATCACCACGACGCATCTGAAGGTCAATTACATGCGCCGCAATGGCATCCCCCGCAGCGACAAGGCCGTCTTCACCGAGCACTGGATGCGGCACGATGGTTATCTGACTGTGGTCACCGTGATTGACGATCCCGTATACCTCACCGAGCCGCTGGTCCGCAGCGACAACTGGTCGCTCGACCCCGGCCAAAACATCGGTGTGTTCGGCTGTGAGTACGAGCACGAGGTTCCCAAGCCTGAGGGAACCGTGCCCAATCATCTGCCCGGCAAGAATGCGTTCCTGCACGAATTCGCCGATTGGTACGGCCTGCCCTACGAAGCCACCCGCGGCGGCGCCGAAACCTTGTACCCCGAATATCAGGAAAAAATCAAGAACGAATACCATCCTCCCGATCACTGCACCCGTTACTGCAAGTGCACTTCCCTGTTCGACTGCATGGTGGATTCCAAGTAACCATGCGCAGCCCTTCCCAATTCCGCAGTACCGCGCTCGTGCTGTGCGCGACTGCGGCGCTCGCCCAAGGCCAGCAGCCGCAGCAAAGTCCTCCCGGCCCTCCTGACCCCGACCACGCCCACCTTCGCATGGCCCACGTCCAGGGCAACGTCTACGTCCTGATCGGCGATGGCGGAAACATCTCCGTGCAAGTCGGCAAGGACGGAATCATGCTCGTCGACACCGGCTTCGCGCAGCTTGTCCCCTTGGCCATGGCCGAGATCCGCAAGCTGTCCGATGGACCCATCCGCTGGATCGTCGACACGCATGTCCACACGGACCATACGGGGGGAAACGCGGCGTTTTCCAAGCTTGGAATGACTCGAACTTCCATCGGCGCCCCTAGAATCGTCGCCCAGTCCAACGTTCTGAATCGCATGACCGGCCCGCAGCCGGACCATCAACCCAAGATCCCCGAAGCCGAGTGGCCGAACGACGAATACTTCTCCCCGTTCAAGGACTTCTTCATGAACGGCGAGGCGATCAAGGTCTATCACATCCCGAATGCGCACACCGACGGCGACAGCATCGTCTTCTTTCGCCGCTCCGATGTGCTCGCCACCGGCGACATCTTCACGCCCGACCACTACCCCATCATCGATCTGGAGCGTGGTGGCAGCGTGCAGGGCCTGATAGCAGGGCTGAACCGCATTCTCGAAATCACGGTGCCAACCAAGTATGAAGAAGGCGGTACGGTGGTCATCCCGGGTCACGGGCGCCTCTGTGACGAAGCCGACGTGGTGGAATACCGCAACATGGTCACCGTCATTCGCGATCGCATTCAGGACGCCATCAAGCGAGGCCAGTCGCTCGCGCAAGTCCAGGAAGCCGGCCTTACTGGCGACTACGACACGCAATACGGCGCCACTACGGGCTTCTGGACCACCAGCCAATTTGTAGAGGCGGTTTATAAGAGCCTCAGCGAAAAAAAGCCATGAAAGGAACCATCGCACTGGCTCTGATGATTCCAGCCTGCATGCTCGCGCAAGGCGTTCCGCAAGGACCGGGTCTTGGAGGACCTGGAGGACCCGCGCAGCCTCCGAAACCGGCCGAGCAAGCCGAGCCTGTCGACTTCACCGGCTACTGGGTCTCCGTCGTGACGGAGGACTGGCGCTGGCGCATGGTTACGCCGATCCATGGCGACTTCGCCAGCATCCCGCTGAACAACGAGGGCCGCCGCATCGGCAACGCCTGGGATCCGGCCAAGGACCAGGCCGGCGGCTTGCAATGCAAAGCCTACGGCGCGCCTGCCATCATGCGCGTGCCCGAACGCCTCCACATCACCTGGGCCGACGACAACACTCTCAAGATCGAGACGGACGCGGGCGAGCAAACCAGGCTCTTCCATTTCACCGGCAAACCGCCCGCGGACGAAAAGCGCACCTGGCAAGGATATTCAGCCGCGAATTGGGAGCGGCCCGTGCGCGGCACAGCATTCCCAGGATTCGGACTAGGCGCCACCCGCGCGGGCACTCATGGGCGCTCGATGGAAGTGGTTACCACGAGCCTACGCGACGGTTATCTCCGCAAGAACGGCCCACCCTATAGCGAGAACACAGTTTTGAAAGAGTATTATGATCTCCACAAGGAGCGCAACGGCGACATCTGGTTCACCGTGACCACCGTCGTGGAAGATCCCAAGTATCTCACCGAACCGTTCGTCACCAGCACGGACTTCAAGAAGGAACCCGACGGGGCGAAGTGGCATCCCACGCCCTGTTCCGCACGATGACGAACCGGTTCAGTATGATGAAATGCGTTGCCCGGATGCGGGGAACGCTGGAGGCAAGGATGACTCGTTTGTTGATGACCCGGCGCGGCGCGCTGCTTGTGGCAGCCGGCGCAGCCTTTCTGCTTTCTGCGCCCACCTACTTGCGCGCCCAGTTCGGACCTCCGCCGCCGCAACAGGTGCGGCCCGCCAAGGAAGTAGCGCCTGAGGATCTCACCGGCTACTGGGTGTCCATCGTCACGGAAGATTGGCGCTGGCGCATGGTGACTCCGGCCAAGGGCGATTACACAAGCGTGCCTTTGAACCAGGAAGGCCGCAAAGTGGCCGACACCTGGGATCCAGCCAAGGACACCGCCGCCGGCGATCAGTGCAGAGCCTACGGAGCCGCCGGCCTGATGCGCGTGCCCGGACGAGTCCACATCACCTGGCAGGACGACAACACGCTGAAGGTCGAAACCGACGCGGGCACCCAGACGCGCCTGTTCCACTTCAATGCCAAAATGCCGGCGCACGAAGCGGCGAGCTGGCAGGGTTACTCCGACGCCACTTGGGACGGTCTGCGGCTGGCGCCTGCCCGCCGCGGCTCCGGTGCGTCGTCGGCTCCCCCCCAAGCCATGGGCGGCGCGCTGAAGGTGGTCACCACGGATCTCAAGCCCGGCTACCTGCGCAAGAACGGCGTTCCCTACAGCGCCAACACGGTCCTAACCGAATACTACGACCGCACCAACGAGCCAAACGGCGATTCCTGGCTGATCGTGACCACCATCGTCGACGATCCGAAATATCTCAACCAGGAGTTCGTCACCAGCACGCACTTCAAGAAGGAACCGGACGGCTCCAAGTGGAGCCCGACCCCCTGCGAAGCCAAGTAGGATGGCTTCGGCATGTACCGTGTTGTCCTCGAATGTGAGGGCCTTCCCGGCGCCGCGGGCCCAAAGGCGGCCGTCGATGTCGCCGAAGAGTTCGAACACAGGCCATGGCATCAGAATGTCAGCTGCACCTGGGACGGACAGCGGCTGCGCCTGAAAGCCGAAAACGATTATGACGAGCGGGGACTCGCGTTGCTTGACGAGTTTTCAGACGCTATCGCGGCCTGTGTATCTGATGCGCAGTGTAGCGATTTGCGCGTCGTGCAAGTCACGCAGTTCGAGCCAACCGGGTGAAGTTACTTCTCCCCGCTGAGACTCTTGTACACCGCCTCCACAAACTTGTCCCTGGTCCAAAACCCCGTCGTCGCCCCGAACACCGGATCGTAGTCCCGCGTGGGCTTCGACGCCACCACCTGCTCCATCGTCATCCCCTTTTTGATCGAAGCCTGAACGCGGTCGCGAATAATCGTCACCATCTCCTGGTAAAACACCAGATCGGCCTGGTCACAGAGCCGTCCGTGCCCCGGAATGATGTACGTCCCGCCTTCCTGCTTCGACGCCGGAATCGTGATGTCGATCAAATGATTCAGCCCGGCGATGATCCCATTAATGCTGCCACCCCGTTGCAGATCGATAATGGGATATCGCTCGGGCGTGAAAATGTCGCCCGTTACGACGACGTCGGACCGGCGGAAGTATACCAGACTGTCGCCGTCGGTATGCGCCGCCGGCTGATGCATGATCTGGATTCCCTCGCCGTTGAAGTACATGTTCTTCTCTTCCGTGTAGGTATCAGTGGGCCAGGCGCCTTGCGGCATCGCGGATTGTTTGCCCGTCGGTGCGCTCATGCGGTCCAGAACAGTCTCCTGCGCGATCACTGCAGCCCCCTGCCCCGCATCGGCGATATCACCCGTCACGTTTCCCCCGACGATGGTCGTCCCGATCTTGGCGATCGCCTCGTTACCCCCGGTGTGATCCGCATGCACGTGCGTGTTGATGATGTAGTGGATCGGCTTGGTGGACAGGGTCCGGATGGCCGCAATCACCTTGTCGCTCATGTTCGCGAGGCCTGTGTCCACCAGCAGGACGCCATCATTGCCAACGGAAACTGCGATGTTGCCGCCGGCTCCCACCAGCATGTAGATGTTGCCCTGGACCTTCAGAATGTGGACCTCGCCGCCGCCCGGATGCTGCTCGGCGGGCTTGGCCTCTTGAGCGCTCGCCAGCGCCGCCAACAGGGGCAGCGCAATGGCCGCTTTCAACAAAACGTTCTTCATCGGCTTGCTCCGATCTACTTGGCGGCTGACGCGCCGGATGGCACTGGCATTTCTTTCAGCTTCTTCTCGTACTCGGGATACATCGTTTCCGCTCCGCCGCGCGTGGCCTCATACGGAACCTTGAACCGGTTCGAAAATTCCTGCAGGAACGGGTTCTCGCCCGGCAGATGGTTCGGCACAGTTCCTTTGGGCCTTTGAATCTCCACCACCGGCTCGCAAGGATACGGCGCGATCTCTTGGCGCGGCGCAAAGGTGAAGTCCGTGGTTCGAACGAAAGGCTCCGTCAGGTACTGCGGATCGTAGATGATCACCATCACGGTCAGGTGGTCGCCGTGCCGGAACAGGTGCTCGGTCACGGTCGCTTTCTCGCTGCGCGGGATGCCGTTGCGCCGGATCCAGCCTTCCTTCAAATGATCCGTGAAGATGGTCAGCACGTCGCCGTCCCACTTTCCGGTGGAAAAACCTTGCCAGGTGTGCGGCGCGTACTCGGGCGGATGCGGGCGGCCGTCCATCCATATGGTGCGCTCCGGCGCCTGCCAGGAGATGTGCGTATGATACGCGATCACCTTCTGCGTTGTCGTGTCCACGTCTTTCCAGATGCGCAGATTGGCCGGCCCGCGCCAGGCATAGTCGGACGGATGCGGCCGGCACTGATTCTCGGGCAGTGTCAGCAGGGACGCGTCCCAGCTATCGCCCCGCAGCCGGGCGGCGTCGTTGATCGGCAGCCCCAGGTAGTCGCCGATGTCCGGCCCCGGGATGCGTTCCAGGAAATCTTCGTCAAAAACCGGCGCCCATTCGCCGGACGGATCGATCTGCGCGGCAACGGGTAACGTGGCCAACGTGGCTCCCAACAGAAGCATCAGAGTTCTTTTGTTGCACATATCACACTCCTGGTTGCTCCACATGCTATCACAGGCCTAAGCCGATGAGCTTGCGGAAACTGCACTCGAATGAGCAGATTCATGACTCGGTGTTAGCGCCCGGTATCAGCGAAAGATCAGCGCGCCGGCAACTACGGTTTCTTCCAATATCCCATTCGCTGAAAACGGCTCCAGCGCCTCCGCCATCACAACTTCAAAATCCGCCCGGCGGTCGCCCAATACGGCGGGCGATGTGTTCGACATCGACAGCGCCCGTTGCACCAGGTCGTGGACTGTCACCTGCCGCCGTTCCATCACCTCCACACGGCCCGCCCCCTGAAAGCGCGTTCCGTCAAACCATTTTTCAAAATCGATCCGGTAGCAGGACTCGTCGGGAGGATCGGCCCAACTCATCCGGACTTCGTGAAAACGCGCCCCCCACGGATTCACCGCGGAGCGCGGCGAAATGGCCGCGCAAATCGCGATCGCCCCGCCAGGAGCGACGATCCGGTCGAGCGTCTCCAGCGCCCGATCCCGATCGAACCAATGCAGCGCCCGGCCAACGGTGACCAGATTGAAAAGGCCAGCGTCGGCGGGTAAATCTTCGACTCGCCCCTGAATCAGCTCCAGCCGTACGCCCGCTTGTTCCGCTTCCTCGCGCGCGGCGGCGATCATCTCCGGCTCCGGATCAAGCCCCGTGCAGGAACCCACGAACGGTTGGAATCCAATGGCCAGTTGCGCCGGCCCGCATCCGGTGTCCAGCAGCCGCTCGCTGCCGTGCAATTCCAGCTTTTCCGCCACCTGCCGGAAGAACTCCGCCGGGTACGGCTCGCGATACTTGGCATAGAACTCAACGGTCGAATCAAACCGGCCCATATCTCCAGTGTAAACATCTGTGTTTCGATTTGACCGCAATGCCGCGTTCCACGATAATCAGGGCTTATGAAATGGCGCTTCGCACTCCTGCTCACCCTCGCTTCCCCGCTCCTCCGCGCCCAAACCATGGACATGGCGGCGGTCTCGAAGGCGCTGGGTGTCGGGTGCAATTACTGTCATTCCGCGCCGCGCGGCAGCAGCCAGCCGGAGCCCAAGAAAGACATCGCACGCGCCATGATGGCCATGACCCAGGAGTTGAACGCCAAGATCCAGGCGGCCACCGGCAAGCCTCCCAATGAAACCACCCACGTGGAATGTGTCACCTGCCATCGCGGAGTCCCCATCCCGCAGCCTCTCGCCGCGATCATCCTGCGAACCGTCATCGACAAGGGCGGCGCGGCCGCAGCCGAACAATACCGGGATCTGAGGAAGCAGTTCTACGGTCGCGATACTTACGATTTCAGTGAGGACGTGTTACTCGAAATGGTCCAGCGCGTGGTGCAGGCCAAGCCCGACGACGCCATTGCCCTGCTCCGAATGAACCTGGAATTCAATCCGCAGTCGGCCAAGACCTATGCGCTGATCGGCTTCGCCTACACCCGCAAGTCGGACGATGCCACGGCGATCGCGAATCTGGAGACGTCGCTGAAGCTCGATCCAACTAACGCGATGGTGCGCGGACAGCTCGAACAACTTCGCGAATACCAACGCCGCCGCCGGCTCCAATAGCCGCGCGCACGTCGCGAAACGATATACTGTACTTCCGGATGCGGTACTTCCTGCTCTTTCTGCCTGTCGCGGTCCTCGCCGCTGGCCCTTCCGGCGCCGATGTCTACCAGAAACGCTGCTCCGGCTGCCACAATCAAGCCAATCCGCGCATACCGCCGCGGAGCGCGCTCGAGAAAATGCCCTCGGCCCGGATCCTGCGTGCGCTCGAAACGGGCGCCATGCAGTCAATCGGGTTCACCATCAATCGGGACGATAAGATCGCGGTTGCATCCTATTTGGGAACCAACGCGCCTGTTTCCGGGCCGCCCGCCGCAGCGTTCTGTTCCGACCGCAGCGTGCATCTGGATGCCGCGCCGAAGTTTGAATGGAATGGATGGAGTCCGGGCTCCGATAATGCGCGCTTCCAGCCCGCCGCCGCGGCCCAATTGAGCATCGACCAGGTTCGCAAGCTGAAGCTGAAATGGGCGTTTGGCTTCGACGGCGACATCACCGCTTTCGCGCCGCCCACGGTCATCGATGGTCAGGCTTTTGTTGGCAGCGCCGGCGGAGTGATTTACGCACTGCACGCCGATAGCGGATGCATCCAGTGGACCTTCCAGGCGAACGGTCCCGTACGGTCGGCCCCGGTTGCAGCGCCGCTCGGCCGCGGCCACGCGCTCCTGTTTGGCGACATGAGCGGCTGGTTTTACGCACTCCACGCTGAAACCGGTAAGCTTCTGTGGAAGCAGCACATCGAAACCCACGATTCCACACGGCTCACGGCAGCGCCCCTCGTTTACAAAGGTACGGCGTATGTCCCCGTCGCCTCCTGGGAAGAAACCCGGTCGTCCGATGCACAATATCCGTGCTGCACCTTCCGTGGAAGCGTCGTCGCACTGCGCATTCGCGACGGCAAGCAATTGTGGAAGACTTACATGACGCCGCCTCCCCACGAAACCGGAAAGAACGCGCAAGGCGTCCCGCGTTTCGGACCATCCGGAGCCGGAGTCTGGTCTACGCCCACTCTGGATACCAAACGCGGTGTCTTCTACGTCACCACGGGCGACAACTACTCGCAGCCTGCCACCGACACCAGTGACGCCGTGATGGCGCTGGACCTCGCCAGCGGTCGCATTGAATGGTCCAAGCAGATCACCGCCGCGGACGTGTTTAACGGCACCTGCCGCAGCGAGTCGGGCAAGTGCGGCCCCGACTTCGACTTCGGCTCCTCCGCCATCCTGACCACCGCGCCGGATGGCCGCCAACTGCTGCTGGCCGGTCAGAAGTCAGGCATCGTGTTCGCATTGGATCCCGCAAAGAAAGGCGAAATCGTCTGGCAGATGCGCGTGGGCATCGGCGGCACCAACGGGGGCGTCCAGTGGGGCATGGCCAGCGATGGCCGCGAGGTTTTCGCGTCGGTATCCGACGTCGTCCGCACCAGCCCGAAGAATCCTCTCGATACTCGCCGCTTTGTCGTCGATCCGAAGAAGGGTGGCGGTCTGACGGCGCTACGCGTAGCCGACGGCAGCCAGGCGTGGCACGTTACGCCGATGCCCTGCGCGGAGGATGCGCCGTCCGGCTGCAGTCCGTCTCAACCCGGCGCCGTAACGGCCATCCCCGGAGTCGTCTTCGCCAGCTCAGTCGACGGGCATCTGCGCGCGCACTCCGCCGAAGACGGTCGCGTGCTCTGGGACTTCAACACCGCGCGCGAATTCGACACCGTGAACGGAGTCAAGGCCAAAGGCGGGTCGATCGATGGTCCGGGCGCGGTAGTCGTCGGCGGCACGGTCTTCATTACGTCCGGCTATCCGCGCAATGGCGGCATCCCTGGCAACGTGCTGCTGGCTTTCGGAACCAATTGACTGGCGGTCCCTACTCATCCCGAAAGCCCCACACGACAAGGTTCCCGGCGGGCACGGGGATCGGCACTTTAAGAAAGGGGACCTTCTTCACCAACGATATGGCCGCCCGTTTCGCTCCTGGCGGAAACGGAAACAGCTTGATCCAGTAATGCAGCGGATAGCGATTCCAAATCGGCTTCGCCTGCACGCCTGAAAAACCGGCAAGCTCAAACAACCGCCGGCTGCTCGGAATCGAAAACAGTTGCAGATGTTCGATATCGAAGATCGGCGACTTGCGGCCCAGCACTCGCGCCGACATCGCCTGGCGGTTGTGGACGACTACGACCAGCGCGCCTCCTTTTTTCAGCAAACGGTGCGCGCCGCGGCAGACGCCAAGCGGGTCCCAGACGTGCTCCATCGTTTGAAAGCAGGTGATCAGGCTCAAGCTTGCGGGCTCGAAGGCGCCGGGGTCGAACAAGCCATTCTGGATCAGTCCCCGGATATGGGGTTTAGCGGCCGCGATCGGCGCGCTTGAAGGCTCGACACCGCGGACCCGGGAGAATCCACTCTCCATCAGCCGCTCGAGAAATACACCGTCGCCAGTGCCAATATCCAGCGCTGCGTCGCGATCCGGCAAAAGCGGCAAGATGCGTTCGATCAGCTTCTGATAGGTTCGGCTTGCCTGTTCCGCTTCCATCCCGCTGTCAAAGGCTGCCTCGTTATACCCTGCCGAAATCGACTCCTGTGACAACACCGGATTGCCATAGAGCAAATGGCAATGTGTGCATTCACAGAGCCGCGGATGCATGTATTCTGGCAACTTGCGGGATGCAAACGCGAACTGGTCCAGACGGCTGAGATCGATGTTGCTCTCGGCGAACACACGCGCTGCAGCGCCAGGTCCGCACAGCGGGCAACATCGCTCCACCCATTCGACCTTGGAACTCGTCATCGAAGCGTAGAGCGTCAAGGCCGGACCACCTGCCATACCGAAGTGACCCCGTCGCGCCCGGTAAACAGCAGGCGCAAACAGGGCAAATTCGGCATCAGCCGGTCAGAAGGTTCCTCGAGCACGTGAGTGATCGGCGTCGCAGTGATCACCGAGCAATAGGTTGCCGGGTCAGGCGCGGCCGCCAGTTCCTTCAGAACACGAGCGCGGTGGTCTTGTGGATTCAGCCGGAGCGCCTGATCGTTGACGGGGTTGGGCGTGTAATCCAAGTAGGCGCTGCGGCCACCCAGGCCCGAAATCGTAACGCGTTTGCGGTCGAGCGGCCAGGTGGACATGACGATCGACTCGCCCGGAGTCCTCTCCCTGAGGAATTCAAAGGCATCCCAGCTCGCCGCCTGGATCACGCCGTGATTGATGGAGAAGTGGCCTAAGATCAAGTGCTGGCTAATCGGCGACGCGATCCCACAAATCAGCGCCGCTGCCACGAGAACGGCAGTGGATAATTTACCGCGTTGCTGGAGACGCGAAATCAGCGCCGCCAGACACACGCCGCCGACGGGCAGAGCGTACCAGCCGACATGATAGGCAAACTGGGCGGAAACGGAGTATTTGTCGTATCCCGCATTCAGGAAGACGGCGCAAATCATCGAAACGACGATCATGCCGAGCGTAAACCAATAGTAGTTCGCAGCACGGCTTTTCTTCAGGATTCGAAGGCCAAAGACGAGCGCGGCGCACAATGGAACGCCAAGCATATTCCAGATCGTGAAGTTCGTAAGGCAAGCGATCTGCCAAGCGCCAATAGACAGTCCAGCCGGAAGCAGCTCTTGCAGGATCCGGTGAACGAACGTTGCAAACGGCCACGAGCGGTAAAGGGGAATCGCCGAGATCGGACTAAGCCCGAAATGCACTTCCGCAGTCCCGCGCATGTACACAGGAAGCAACATTTCGACATATAAGAGGCCGCTGACGGAGATAGCGAGCGCCGCCGCAATGAGCCAAACCGCGCGTTTCGTGCGATACCACATGACCGACACGTAAGCGAGAAAGATCGGCATCGCGGCCAGCCAGCAGTGCACGCGGAACCGAAAGAGTGCGGCCACCATCAAGCCACAGACGAGAACTAAGGCAGCTCGCCGGGAAGCCCGCGCGAGGGCCGCAAAGCCAAGCAGGACTCCATACATCACCGCGATGCCGCTATACATTTGCGGGGACGTGAACAGCGTCGGGAAAACCGAACTCGTCGCGTGGGGCAAAATCGTGAAGAAGAAGTAGCCCGGCACGTTCGGTATGATCGGCGGCGTCGCGATTGCAGTCAAGAATGGAAGAAATGCGCAAACATATCCGCCCAACGGCGTTCCCGTCAACAGAAAGCCGATGCCATACATCGCGAGGCAGATCAGAACGGTGATTGCGGCGTAATGATAAACAGAATGCACGCGGAGCATATCGGGCTGGCGCGTGACTTTCCGCAACAATACGACCGTCAGATGCGAAAACATGTGGTAGGCGCGTTCCGGCGTCGCGCCCCGAATCGTGGCCTGGGATGGCGGCACATTGCGGCTCAATTCGTATTCAAGCCCGGCATGGTAGAACTGGTCGACAATTCCGGTCACGACTCGGTCTCCGGACGGCTGCAACCTAAGCACGGTGCTGTACGGAATCGTCGTAACCAGGCTACCGGCGACAATGACGAACAACACCCCGTCCAGGCGCGGCCAACGAATGGGGATTTTCTCCCATCGCGCAAGCCAGACAGCCGTCGCCCCGGCGGCCATCAGCGCCGCGACGAAAAGCCAACCTAAATGCAGCACTGCAGCCGCGAAGTACAGAAGCGTAGTCAGCGTGTAACTGCCTGCGGCGCTGAACGCAAAGCGTACCGTGGCATCCTCGATTGCCTTTCTTAGCGTCCCGTAAAGAAGCGCGGCGATGGGTCCCCAAAGCAACGCCACGCCCGCGATGTAATAAATGACTTCTTTGATCGACCACTTCAGCGCGACGCCGTAATAAACAAGCAGCAGAACGGCAAAAAACAGAACAATTGTGTGTTGAATACGGCCGCCGACTTCACGTGGGGATGTTTGGGGGAGCGTGGCGTCGGGTAGGCGACTATCCGCACGCCTGGGCTTCGTAACAAACATCGAAAGGCTCAGTATACTATAGCGTTCGCGCGGGAACTACACGGAGCCATCATTTTCGTCGCCCAGAACTGCGGCGCGAATCTCACCGTCGCGAATGATACTGCGGCGCAAATAGTGAGGACGGCGTTTGACTTCTTCAAAAACCTTCGCAATATACTCGCCGATGACGCCGAGAGCAAGCATGTTCAGCGAGCCGAACAACAGTATGGCCAGCAATACTGTCGTTAAGCCTCGCGGAATCGCCGACGGGAAAAGCAGCCGGGCAATGATCTGTATGACCATCACGGCGACCGTCATGCCGAACAACAGCGACCCTGTAACGCTGAGAACGGTCAGCGGCACGTAGCTGAAAGAGAGGATGCCCTTTTTCGCCCAGCCGATGTTCTTCCAGAAGCTGTTGGTGGTTGTCCCGAACATACGCTCGGGACGGACGTAGTCCACGCCCATTTGCTTGAAACCCGCATAGGCGCGGATGCCGCGTATAAACAAGTCGCGCTCCGGAAAACGCAGCAGGGCCTCCACCACGCGCCGATCCAGCAACGAAAAGTCACCCGCGTCGTGCGGGATGCGGATATAGGAGAACTTGTCAAAGACCCGGTAAAAGAGTTTATACGCCCCTTGCATCAATAGCGTCGCCTCACGTTTCACACGCCGGCCGTAGACCACGTCATAGCCCTTACGCCACTGCGCCACGAACTCAGCAATCAGCTCGGGAGGATCCTGGAGATCTCCGTCCAGAAGCACGCTCGCGTTCTTCGACGCGATTGCCATACCACTGCGGAATGCCGCTTGGGAGCCAAAGTTGCGCGAATGGGAGATCCCGCGCACGCGGCGGTCATCCCGGGTAATCTTTCGGATGACTTCTTCGGAGTCGTCGGGACTGCAATCGTTCACGAAAATAATCTCGTAGTCGACATTCAGTTCTGTGAACGTCTTGCGCAGCCGTTCGTACATGATCGGGATGGCTTGTTGGTCCTTGTAGCAGGCGACAATGGCCGAAACGCTGTGCCGGGTATCCAGGCCGAACTGCTTGGAAGCCTGCCGGTATCTGGCTTTGTCCGGCAGCGCGGCGTACCATTGCGCGGTGCGGCGAAGGCCCTCCGGAAAATCGATGCGCGGCCGCCATCCAATGACGCTGGCCGCTTTGCTCGCGTCGGCGTACCAATCGCTCACGTCCCATTTCCGGCCCTCCAGAGAGAATTGCGCCCGGACATCGATGCCGAACATCTCGCGCGCGATTTCGGCGACCTCGCCGATCGTCGTCTTCCTTCCTGTGCCGATGTTGAACGACTCGCCGTAGGAGTCTGGCCGCAGGTGAAGCGCCGCGTCGAGAAAGGCTTCGCACGCATCGTCGATGAACACAAAGTCACGCGAGGTTTCCGGGTTGACGAATTCCGGGTACGTGTGTTCCAGCCCGCAGCGCACTACGGCGGGGATCAGTCTGGACCAATCCTCCATGGCGCCGAACACCGAGTAGAGCCGGAGGTTGGCGCAGGGAAAGTGCAGTTTCTTGCCATAATAATAAAGCAGATTCGCCGTCGCCACTTTCGAGACCGCGTAATCGCTGTTGGGAGCGGTGAAGCTGTTTTCAACGGGGCCGCCCGCGTTATCGCCGTATTCCGAGGAACTGCCCGCATGAACGTACACCGCGATATTGCGTTGCCGCAGGCGCGACAACAGCCTTGCCGCGAGGTTGAAATTCGTTTGATAGATCAGCGCGGCGTCGGTCTCGAACGAGTAGGCGCCGTAGGCGACACAGTCAAAGATTGTCCGCGGCTGAATCGAATCCAGGAGCTGATCCAGGTTGGAATCGACCAGCAGATCCACCACCTTGACGTGGTCCTGGCGCAGATCTTCCAGGCGCCAGGCCGGAACCCGGGTAGTTGTGCCGTAGACATCGGGGCGCAGCGGCGTCAGCAACCGCATGAGATTGGCGCCGATAAAGCCGCTGGCGCCGAGGATCAGAATCGGCCCTTGCAGGGCGCGCACTTTCTCATCGATCCCGGAGAAGGAATGGCCGGCAGGAAGACTAAAGTTGCTCATGCGTTAGGTGGGTGTTCGTCACGGCTGGGTCCTCAGTCACTCCGGATTGCGCCGGGAGAAACACCGCCCGGCACAAGCAGCGCCCCTTATGGCAGTCTGCGATCGTGATCTGACCACCCTTCCGCCGGAACTTCACGGCTTGCGAGGCCAATCTGTTCAGTGTGCCGTAAACGAAAAAGCTGCGATGCGCAGCCAGAAACGCTGCTGTGGACATCACAATTCCCGGTGCGCCGCAGCAACTCTGAAGTCGCGAGTAGCCTTCACCATTGACATCCGGCACCAGGAAGACGAAGCGGGAACGGATCGGCGCGGGCGCGTAGTGGAACATGGAAGCAAATTCCAAGTCGTCCGCTAGAACGATAGGCTCATCGCCCGGCGCCGACGCCGTCAGCCATTTGAATGAAAAAGCGTCCCCGGCGTCCCGCGTCGCGACTTTCAGTCTCGTGCTCGGTTCGACCACAAAGCTTCCACGATAGAACTGCCAGAACGCACCCGCACAGAAAAGCAGGCTAATTAGAACAACTGCCAGACCCGTCGCACGGGCCTGCGTGCAGGCCGCGCCGAGTAGACACGCAAAACCTGCCATCGCAATCAGCGAATATCTTCCAAAAGACGGCACTCCTGCAGCGCGTGTCGCGATGAAGACGAAGAGGGGCGTACCCAGAAGCGCGCCGAGTGCCACGATCTCATGCGCGGCGAGGGATCCATTGGTAGCCGACTGGTTCCGAGTGCCTGTTGATGAAACGGCCACCCACAGCGATTGCGCCGCGAGCAGCAGCACAACCGCCAAGGCGAAGTGAGGCGCAAGAGAAAGGTCCCAACCGCTCCAGATCGTGTTTCCAGGAGAAGGCAAAGCGGGTGGTATGTGTGCGGCCCTGATCGCTCGCAACAGAGGCGCCAATATCGCTATCAAGACGGCCAGGGGTAAGAGAAGCGCGCACCACGCCAATGAGTCGAAGCGCCTGCGCAGGATCGTTCGCGCCAGCTCACCCAAGCCGAGCGGGACGAGCAGTAGAAAGGCGTAAGCGTGACAAAGGGCGGCGCAAGTCAAGGATGCAGTGAGGCCAGCTAGCATCAACGTGCGGTGTGCCGAGCCCTGCGCTAGCGCCTGCCAGCAGATTAGTGCCAGTCCGAAGAAACCAAGCACCAGGCCGTAGGATCGCGCTTCATAGGCATACCAATAGCCCCCCGTCGTTAATGGAAAGAGCAGCGCAATGAATCCGGCCAGCACACCGCCGCGAACCGACACCAAGCGATATAGACATAAGCAGAACAACCAAAATCCGACGATTTGCGGCATCCGCGTGCCCAACTCCGCTGCGCCGAATACGGCTTGCGACCAGCGCGTCAGAAGGTACAGCAGCGGAGGATTAAAATCGGCGCCGCTTTTGCAAGCAGCCCAGATCGAGCCCAGGTCCGGCAGTCTCGCGATGTAAAAGGTGAATAGTTCGTCGAACCAGAACAACTTGCGCTGAGCCCGATAGATGGTAATTAAGAAGTATGCGAGCGATACCAGAACCAAGAAAACGTAAGGATGACGCGTGAGTATTTCCGCCCAATAGTCGACGAACGCGCGACAGTGCTTCTCGAAGCGTGATCCTGAGGACGAAAACGTCTCGCCG
Organism: Bryobacteraceae bacterium; assembly: GCA_035501155.1. Lineage (GTDB taxonomy): Bacteria > Acidobacteriota > Terriglobia > Bryobacterales > Bryobacteraceae > Palsa-89. Next base: position 9,615 of record DATJWO010000012.1, on the reverse strand, counting down.
TTCGTCGTCTTGGAACCGGGCATATGTGTAATCATCCCTTGTGGACGCTAATCGCCGCAAGACAGATCCGAGGGCTGGCCTCTGAAAGCTACCTTGTCCGGACCTTCCATTTGCCAACCTCAGCACCGCTCTGGCAATCTGAGTGCATGCCGGCCGACCGCCCAAATCTTCCGGATCTTGTGAGCCGCGTCAAGCTCAGACTACTCCGGATGCATTTCGAGAGCGGTGTGGGCCACATCGGCGGGAATCTCTCGGCGCTCGATTTGCTCGTCTGCCTGTACCATCAAATCCTGCGGCCCGAAGATACTTTCATTCTTTCCAAAGGCCACGCTGCGGGTGCTTTGTACACCACGCTGTGGTCCACGGGAGCCCTGAGCGAGGAAGACCTGCGCACTTTTCACAAGGACGCCACGCGGTTGAGCGGACATCCGCCGCCAAACGGCATTCCCGAGATTCCGTTTGCGACGGGCAGCCTGGGGCACGGAGTCGGGCTCGCTGCCGGCGTCGCGCTGGGGAAGAAATTGAAGGATGCCCCTGGGCGAGTGTTCTGCCTGACCTCGGACGGGGAGTGGAACGAGGGTTCGTCCTGGGAGGCGATCATCTTCGCCGTGCAGCAAGGCCTGTCGAATCTCGTCATCCTGGTGGATGCAAATGGACTGCAAGGCTTCGGTGCTACCAGCGAGGTTGCCGATTTGGCGCCACTGGCCGGAAAATTCCGGGAATTTAATCTCCAGGTGGAGGAGATTGACGGCCACAATTGCGCGGGCATTTGCGGTGCGCTGGACAGAACAGCTGCCGGGCCGCGTGTCGTCGTGGCGCGCACCGTCAAGGGATGCGGCGTATCCTTCATGGAAAATAAGCTGGAGTGGCATTACCTCCCCATGACCGAATCCCAATACCGGCAGGCCGAAAGAGAGGTGCTGGAAGCATGCGCGACGCGTTCTGCCGGGAGTTGATGCGCCACAGCGCCCGGCCCGAGTTCGTATTTCTCACCGGCGATCTCGGATTCAAGGCGCTCGAGCCATTGCGCGCTTCCATGCCCCGGCGGTTCATCAATGCCGGCGTGGCCGAGCAGAACATGGTGTGCGTCGCGGCAGGCTTGGCCCATACGGGATTCCGTCCCTGGGTATACAGCATCGCGCCCTTCGTCTATGCCAGGCCGTTCGAGCAGATCCGCAACAACATCGCGCTGCCGGGATTGCCGGTCACTCTAGTAGGCAACGGCGGGGGCTATGGCTATGGAGTCATGGGCAGCACGCATCACGCGCTGGAAGACTACGGCGTCCTTCTCACACTCGCCAACATGCGCGTGTTCATTCCTGCGTTCGATTCGGACCTCGGGCCGATCATCGAAACTCAAATGACCTGTGCGTTCCCCTCGTACCTGCGGCTAGGACTCTCGGAGGTGCCCGATGGCTTTGATCCCCCGCCTTATGCACAGTGGCGTCATCTGGTGGAGGGCGATAGCGCGACGCTGCTGGTCGCGGGTCCTCTGGTCGGCGGCATTGTCCGCGAAGTGACGAAGATGTCCCGCGAGGAACGGCCATCCGTCTGGTTGATCAGCGAGCTGCCTTTGGGGAACATCCCTTCTGGTTTCCTGGAGGACGTTCAGCGCACCGGACATCTTGCCGTCGTAGAGGAACACGTCAGCACTGGCGGCCTAGGGCAAATGATCAGCCATGATTTGATGCTCGCATCCGTGACGGTTCGGCGGTTTACACACCACTATGCGCAGGGATACGTTTCCGGCCTCTACGGCTCCCAAAAATATCACCGTCGGGAATCGCAATTGGACCCGGCGAGCGTGCTGGCTGCGCTGGCGGCGGTTGCAACCTGAGTTTCAGCCCCCGTTCCTGGTCGCGACGGCGGTATATCCCAGGCAATCGTCGCCGCCTTTGCCTAGGAGCGATATTTGCCCAATCACCGCGAGCAACACGAAGAACGGCAAGAAAGGCAGACTAATCAGACGGAGCACAATGCGCGTGAGCGCGCTCTTGTTTTGCGGCATTGCTAACAGCAAGATCAGGGCAATTGTCTTGTAGCAAGCCACGGTGAGAGCGTTCCCGCGGGCATACACGCGCACATCCACGAAACCAGCTGAGCTCAGCAATGCGTCGAGCGAACTCGGCGTGAATCGCCAATAATCATAGGGAATGTAATGCCATCGCGCAGAGAAAGGCACAGTCAGAAGAATTCTTCCGCCAGGCGCCAGGCAGCGCGCCGCCTCGTTGAGGAAACCGCGAACGTCCAGCACATGCTCCAAGGTCTCGGTACAAAGTATGTAGTTGACGGAACGGTCTGCCAGCGGCCAGGTTGTCCCTTCGAAGTACTTCGTTTCCGGTACCGCATAGCCGAAGTGAGCCTGCGCGTCGGCAGTATCGATGCCGGTGTACTCGACATCGGGGTGAAACATCGAGCGGTACGGTTGGGCGCCGCAGCCGACGTCCACCACCGTGCCCCGGGCGTCCGGCAAATCCGCGGCCAAGTCCCGCCAGATGGAGGCGGCCTGTAGATCGAAGCATAGCCGGAGGAAGAATGTCAGTCGAGAGAGAAGGCTTTTCGAAGCGCTGAACAACGGCGGCCGCCAAGTTTCCGCTTGCCGGCTCACCATGTTGAGCCTTCTGATGTTCTTCATTGGCTCTCTAACGATACGCAGGCGCAAAGCCACCCGCCGTCTGTACCTTCGTATTTGGTGCGGATGAGAGGACTTGAACCTCCACTCCCTTGCGAGAACTAGAACCTGAATCCGAACCAGGGTATCCTCGCGAGTCCCGACAGATCCTTACTCGTAGAAAACAAATGATACCGAAGACTGCCAGGTCCCTGCAGATTCGGGTCCATAAGGCACAATAAGGCACAGTGACAAGGCCAAAACATCTTCGACTAACTATGTTACCGTGAAAACTGATGGCCGACTACGATGGATGGCAGACCTTGGAGCCGCTCGGCGAAGGCGGTCAGGGGACTGTGTACAAGGCCCGCAGTCCCAAGAAAGTCTCCGCTATTCAGGCGTCTGAGCGTAGAATTGGTGATGCACTCAGGCAAATCAACGGGAATATGCCCATGACCTACGCGGAGCTTGCGAAGCTGATCGTCGAGGTTGGTGGTCCCGACGAGCCTGATGAACTGGGCGCCTTGAAAGTATTCAAGATACCCGGAAACGGTTCGGTGCGCGCCAAAGCCTATGGCCGATTAGCTATCGAGATCAACGCGCTAAACATCTCGGCCGATCCAGCGCTGCTGAAGCTGCTTCATCACAATAAAGATAAAGGCTTCATCGTGACCGAGTACCACCCACTCGGGGCGTTGAACAGTCATCTGGGAAGGTACAAGGGCCGCGCTTTGGAGGCGCTGCTCGCGTTCGAGCCGCTTATCCAAGCGGTTGGTCTTATCCACAGGCAGGGGGCAATTCATCGCGACATCAAGCCCGAGAATATCTTCGTCGCCACCGATGAGCGGCTGGTGCTGGGTGATTTCGGGATCGTGTTCTTTGCAGATGCCCAGCGAACTCGGCTGACCGATACTTATGACGAGAGAGTGGGAAGTCACTACTGGATGGCTCCTTGGGCGTACGAGCCGGTCCAGTTGTCGATAGATGAAATCAACCCATCGCTGGATATCTTTCCGCTGGGCAAAGTCCTCTGGTCGATGATCGCCGGGCGCAACGGATTCCCCTTTTGGGAGTACGACCGACCCGAGTACAATCTCGTGAACTTATTCCCCGACGACCCGGCGATGCCCATCGTGAACTACGTCTTGTCAAAGTGCATCGTGCGGAACGACGCCGACTGCGCGCAAAACACCACGGTTATGAAGTCTCTGGTCGACGAAGCGATAGGCAGAATAGCCAGACTCGACCGACGATCCGATGGCGATACGAGCTGGCGGTGCCTTGTTTGCAAGAAGGGTTATTACCAACAGAAAAACTCTCTTCGATGGCGCGGCCAAGAATTCATTAAGGAACTGGGAGTCCCAGTCACCCTCAATACAAGAGCGTACTTCTGCAGCCACTGTGGGCACGTACAGTTCTTCCAGGAATAAGCGGCGATGACTCCGACGGATCAAAAAATCGAGGAACAATTCGACGCTCTCTTGAAGGAGGGTCACGACATCCTGAAGCGGTCAGGTTTCGATCCGAACGAGAATCAGTACTATCACTTCCCTTCAAACGTCGACTATCAGCGCTTCCGGGTTCGGGCATCAAACCTGATCAACCGTGTGTGCGGGTCGGAAAGTAGTCATTCCCAAGCCATCCGCGCGATTTCAGAAGATAAACGGAGCTCGGCAAACAGTTGGTACATGAAGGACTACGTTGGGATTTTGGAGGCGGCGCACAAGGACTACAAAGCAGGCTGTCTTGTCGAAATTCGTTATCTCGTCCGCGCTGACCTCTTGAGCGACTTCCTGGCTCAAGCCGAATGCCTGTTATCGAATGGGTACGCCCAGGCTGCGGCTTCGCTCGCAGGAGCCGTGCTTGAGGACACGCTACGAAAGCTCTGTGACAGGAATGGCATCTCGTATACGTCGAAGGCAGGCATCGAGGTTCTGAATACCGAACTGGCGCGAAAAGTCGTGTACGACAAACTCATCCAAAAGGAAATCACGGCTAAGGCCGATCTCAGAAACAGCGCTGACCATGGGCACTTTGACAAGGTTCGCCATCAGGATGTCCAGGATATGCTTCGATGGGTTCAACGATTCGTAACTGAGCGCCTGCACTGAGGAACGCAATTGGGATTTTTCCTGGCTAGCGAGGTCAGCCGTTATCAACCTTCTTGGGCCGACGGAGCTTGATTTCATACTCCCCCTCGGTTTTGAATTCTGGCAAAACCCCGTCGAGTTGCCAGCCGGCGTTAAATAGATCCCTCAAGAAGGGGTACAGCGCTAGGGTTCCGAGAGGTTTACGTGAGCGTGGATCAGTAAAGGCAAACACGCTGCCGCCTCTCATCTCAATCGTCCCGTACTCGTACAGTGGGGGGCGGCATAGGAGAGTAACCTTCACAACTTTCACCCCGTCTTCCTCGGATTCAATCAAATCGGACTCGGAAACCACTTGCCGACCGCTGTTGGCTAGGTCACGCTTGAGATCGGCGAGTTGATACAAAAGCTGGGGATTGTTTTTCGAAGTCTGCCATGTGATCTTCTCGAGAGCCTGTTCGTTGTCCATGATTTACCATATCGAATCCCCCTATGGCCGGGCGAGCCACATCAAGTCTTCAGCAGCCTGTGTACAGTCGTCGCGCTCGTCTTCAGCTCCTTCGCGATTCGCCGAATGCTAACACCTTCCTGGTGGTGGAGACGCAAGACTAAATCGCGGTCGACCTCGGACCGCGGGCGGCCGATCAACTTTCCTTGTCGCCGCGCGCGCTCCATTCCAGCCAGTGTGCGCTCAATGATGCGCTTGCGCTCGAACGAAGCGACGAAGGCGAAGATGGCCGCTACCAGTTCGCCGAAGTCGCCGGTGGTATCCAGGAACGGTTCGGAGTAAGACCGGAACGCCACTCTGTATCCGGCGAGGCGCTTCAGGTGGTCGCACGTCTTGCCGATCCCTTCCCGGCTGAAGCGGTCGAGCGACCACACCAGCACGGCGTCGAACTCGCGCCGCGCGGCTGCATCCATGAGCGCCGTGAACCCCGGACGGCCAGCCTTGGCGCCCGATTCGCGGTCTTCGTACTCGGCGACGATCGTCCAGTCCATCGCCTTGGCGAACTCGCGCAGCTTGATCCGCTGGTTCTCGACGGTCTGCTCGCCGGGAGTGGGCTTGCGGCTCTTGGCCGGCTTGGTGGAAACGCGTAAGTACAGTGCTGTGCGCATGGTCTATTATACGTTCCAAAAAGGTTCCTTGGAACAGCGTCCGAAATCAGCGGAAGCGCGCCAACGGAGTCAAGGGCATAGGCGGGCCGCCGACGAGGACCCTTTTGGAACAGGGCCGCGCAGTGCCGTCCGAGGCCCTCGGACCGCGGCCAGCGTCCGAAGGGTAGCGAACCCCGCGCCCGGGGTCCGTGGGTGGCATGGTGGGGCCGAGCGCGCCGAGAAGCGTCCCCGGCGCGCCGTCCGCGCGGTCGGTGCGCCCCGTAACCGACACCGCAATTTCCATCTCGATCTTGAAGCAGGGTAGATAAACCGGATAAGTCGGATAAGCTGGCCTACACGGGTAAGCTGGCGTTCGCTGTCCCGTAGGTTATCCGGGTTATCCGACTATCCAGGTTATCCACCTTATCCATCTCGCGATGGACACAAGGCAACCCCCCGAGGAGTTTTCACAATTTTCTTTTCGACGCTCGCCGTGGTCCTCCGTGAGCGATTCGCCTAACTGATTGATTATTCGTTCACGCGCATGGCTGCAAGGCCTGGACCGTAAAACACGTGGGTGTATCCTGGAATCAGAGAGCAACTCCTGCTCGAACGAGGCGCGGGCGGGTTCCCGGCTAGGCCGACCGAACCCGAACGCAGAATTTCTGAAGTTCGAGCCGGGGCTGGATCTCGCCTCGCTCGTTCAGCTTTCAGGAGTTCGCTCATGTTGCCATCGGTCTTCCCGGCGGCCGCTACAGGTCTGTCCCGCCTTAAACTCCCTCCCTTCGATTCCCTCCAACCGAATCCCATCCTTAAGCCCGAGGTGTATCTGTGAGCGTCTCCGTGGCGCCCGCCGATACCGCCGCCGTCTTGCGCGCGTTCGTTCCAACGATAGACCAATTTCGCGAAAGTGGCGCCGAGCTTCGCGGTCCGTGCCCGATTCATGGAGGCACGCGCGACAGTTTCTCGATTAACGTCCAAACCGGCGCCTGGTGCTGCCATTCCGAATGCAAGCGCGGCGGCGGTCTGCCTGATCTCGTCTCCCTGCTTTCGAACTGCTCGCTCGCTGACGCGCTGGCCGAGATCGACAGAATTCTTGGCCGCCAGCCAACTACGAAGAACGGGCGGCGCGTGGTCGCCGAATACACCTACCAAGACGAAGACGGAAACACTCTCTTTCAATGTGTACGGACAGAGCCCAAGGGTTTCTTCCAACGTTCGCCCGACGGCCAGGGCGGATGGAGGGCGGGCAAAGGCGCGCTGCGCGGCGTTCGCCTCGTCCCCTATCGTTTGCCCAAAGTCATAGCCGCCGACGAGGTCTTCATCTTCGAAGGCGAGAAGGACGTGGAAACCGCGGAACGCCTTGGCCTCGTCGCTACCTGTAACCCGATGGGCGCCGGAAAATGGCGGCCGGAGTTCAGCGAACATTTCCGGGGCAAGCGCGTCATCATCGTGCCGGACCAGGACGAACCGGGCCAGAACCACGCTGCCCAGGTGGCGCGGAATCTGATCGGGGTAGCCCGCGAAGTTCGGATCGTGAACCTATGACCGCGGTCAAGGACTTCACGGAATGGACGGAACAGGGCGGCAAGGCGGAGCAGTTTCGCGAACTGGTGGAGGCAACGGCGCCGCTCGCCGAACCGCCGCCCGATCCGAAGCGGGCCGCCACTCCGAAATCGGTAGCAGCGGCGGCAGCTACAGTGGTCGAGAACGCCGAAGACCTCCATCGGCGGACGTTGGAGCCGCTCGTCTGGTTGGTGAGCGGCATGATCCCCGGCGAGGGGGTCACGGTTCTCGCCGATCGCCCCAAGCGCGGGAAATCGTACTGGGTCCTCCAGGCGGCGGTGGCGATGGCCAACGGAACGAAGTTCCTCGGCCGATTCCCGACTGAGCCAGCGCGCGTCCTCTACTTCGCGCTGGAGGACAGCGAGCGCCGGATGCAGAACCGCCTCGACCAGGTCTTCGCGGACGAGCCGGCGCGGCGCAACATCGACTTCGCCTTCGATCTCAAGCTCGACGTCGACGGCATTTCCCGGCTCGAAGCGCGGCTTGAGACAGCTCGCGAAGAGGGGCGGCCCTATGGCGCGATCGTCATCGACACGTTTCTGCGCGCCTGCCTGATGCGAAAGTCGAACATCGACGCCGTCAGGGCGGACTACAACGAGATGGGCGCGCTCCGCGACCTGAGTCTGAAGTGGAAGCTCGGGATCGTGGTCGTCCACCATACCCGGAAGCCGATGACGGGCGACGTGACTTCGATCGACCAGATCCTCGGCACTACCGGCCTCACCGCCTCCGCCGATTCCCTGATCGTGCTCGGAGCCGACAAGGAGGGCAACCGCCTCTTGTCAGTGACCGGGAAGGATACGACGCTCGGGAATCTACTGGAGATGGAGTTCTCCGGGAACGCCGCGCCGCCGTGGAAGTGCCTCGGTATCTACCGGAAGTTCGCTTCGGAGATGCAGGAGAGTATCTACGAAATCTTGGAAGCGGGCGAGAAGACGGAGAGTCAGCTGGCCGAGGAACTCGGCTCAGCGCTGCAAAACGTCGAGCGGTCGCTGAAGCGAATGGCCGCCGCGGGGCTGCTCAAGAAGGTCGGAAGGCAGTGGATGTTGGTCCCGGACAGCGAGCTTCCGTTTTGAATTTCGAGAAGAGGAGAGATGGAGATGAACGAATCGACCACCGCGACCGCCGCGGCGCGCGTGCAACGCGAAGCTTCCTGGCGCGCCGAGATGCCGAACGCGCCTACGCCCAAGCACGCTGAGTTGGCCGGCCTGCTGCTCGACGCGCGCGATGTGCTGAACCGCGCCGCGGCGTTGACGCACGAGCTAGCGCCGGACAGCGAACTCGCCCAGCGCTTCGCGCGGCAGGCGCAGACCGCCGTTCGCGAGCTGCGGGTGAGGATGGACAACCTAACCAGCGAGAGGCACGGAACGAGGCGCGTGTTCTTTCCGCCTAGTCTGAGCCAGGAAGGGGACAAGAGTTGTTGAAGAAAAGAAAATCCCGCGAGCGGCGCGCGCGGCGCGGCGAGAAACATTCGAAGGAACCGCGGCTCTCCTCCGTCGAAATCGCGGCGGGCAAGAAGTCTGGATTCGATGTCGCGCTGCGGCGCGGGGGACGGCGGCCATGAACATTCTTTGCGAAGAACGTTTGGAGCAATTCTCCGGGCCGGAACTGCCCATCAAGCGTTCGTGGAGCGACTTCCTTCGACAGCTGGAGGACGTCGTCCGAACGCGGGGAGACCGAGCGCTCAAATTCGCCCCGGCGGATGAATTTCGCCGCGCCCTGCGGGATCTGATCGTCGCGATGTGCGAGATCGAAGGGCTGGGTATCCGGCTGAAACCCGCGGGGCGCCTGATCATCGACAGTCATCTGATCGGCGCGCTGATCGGCCTCCGCTACGAACTGACTCGGATGGTTCTTCCCGACGGCGACGCCGAGGACGCGGCGGCGCTCAGGGCGCGCGGCCTGGAGAGCATCGCAACGCTCCTTCGCGTGCTGCGCATCGCTTTTCCATGATGGACGAACAAGACATCGCGGTTGTCCAGAACGACCCCGAAGGGTGGCTCAACGAGATGGACAGTGATTCGCTCGCGACCTTGTGCCGCTACGCGGCGGCGCTCGGCTTCCTGGCCATCGAGAAAACTCTCCTCAAAAACGCCGTCGCGCTGATCGACCAAGGTCGGACCGCCGATGCGCGGACGCTGATCGCGTGCAGAGAGCGCGCCGTCGAACTGCTGCTTCAGAATCTCCCGCAGCATGGACTGAACATGGTCGACCTGTCGACCGATCGCGAATGGTGGCCGCTTATGGAGAAGGCTC